>NZ_JMQI01000029.1 GCF_000695625.1 Amycolatopsis rifamycinica | reverse complement strand
ACGCGGATTTGTTGACCACCCGGCCCCCGTCACGGACTTTGATGCGTAACGCATCGAGGAAGATCACGGGGTAGAACTCCTCGAGTTGGCGGTTCTGCCAGATCATGACCTCCTCGAGGACCGCATCGGTGATCGCGGAGATTGTTTCATGGGAGATGTCCACGCCCATGGCGGTGGCCATGTGGTGCTGGATGTCTCGGACGGTCATGCCACCGGCATAAAGACTGATGATCATGTCGTCGACGTCGGTCAGCCGGCGGGATCCTTTGGGCACCATTGTCGGCAGGAAGGATCCGTCACGGTCCCGGGGAACAGCGACATCGACCGGTCCGTAGTTCGAATCGACCCGCTTGGGGTAGGAACCGTTACGGGAATTGTTCTGACCAGCGGCTTCCTTGCTGTCCCGGTCGCCGTGCTGGTAGCCGAGGTGGGCATCCATCTCGGCGTTGAGGCCGCGGTTGATCGAGGCCTGGAGCAGGCCCCGGACGAGATCGTTGGCATCCGTTGTGGAGGTGCCGAGCTCGTCGATCAGTTTCGCCATCTCAGGATTGGCCAGCAGCTTTTCCTCGATCGCTTTGATCTTTGCGGAGTCCTCTGGGTTTCGTCGTGCCACGGTAGTCATTCTGGTTCATCTCCTTGGTGTGAGGGGAATCCCTCACACACAAACCATCTGACACCCTC
>NZ_JMQI01000028.1 GCF_000695625.1 Amycolatopsis rifamycinica | reverse complement strand
TGGGTGGGATGCAGTGGGGCGGGTGGGGTTAGGGGGTTACTTCGGCTAGGGCTTCTACCAGGTTTTGGGTTGCGCCTGTGAAGGCGTGGGCCGGGGTTGCCGCGTAGCCGACGATGAGGCCGCCCGGGCGGTTGGGGGTCATCCAGTGGCCGGAGAGGCCTTCCAGGCCGATCGAGCGGCGGCGGCAGGCGGCCAGGGCCGTGGCCTCCGAGGGGCCGTCCGGGGGGAGCATCAGCAGCAGGTGCAGGCCCGCCGCGATGCCGTGGGGGCGCACCGAATCCGGCAGGGCGGCCAGGAGGCGGGTGCGGCGGGTGCGGTACTCCGCGCGGCTGCGGCGGACGTGCCGGTCGTAAGCCCCCGAGTCGATCAGCTCGGCCAGGGCCAGCTGGTTCAGCATCGCCGGGCGCGAACCGCTGTCGGCCATCGCCGCGCGGACCGGCTCCACCAGTGAGCGCGGCAGCACCAGCCACGCGAGCCGCAGCGCCGGGGCGAGCGTCTTGCTGGCCGTGCCCGCGTACACCACCCGCTCCGGCGCCAGTGCCTGCAACGCCCCGACCTGCTGGCGGTCGAAGCGGAACTCGCCGTCGTAGTCGTCCTCCAGTACGAACGCCCCCGCATCGCTCGCCCAGCGGGCCAGTGCCGCGCGGCGCGGCGGGGCCAGGGTGACGCCGGTGGGGTACTGGTGCGCCGGGGTGACGACCACCGCCGGACTGTCCACCGCGGACACGTCGAGGCCGTGGCCGTCGACGTCCACGCCGACGATCCGCGGGCCCTGCGCCGCCGCGATCGAGCGGTACATCGCCAGCGAAGGGTTCTCGAACGCCATTTCCCCGACGCCCAGACCGGACAGTGCGCGGGAGACCACCGCGATCGCGTGCGAATACCCGTGGCACACCACGATCCGCGCCGGGTCGGCGACCACTCCGCGCGCCCGCGCCAGGTAGCCGGCGAGGGTGTCCCGCAGCTCCGGCGCGCCCAGCTCCGCCTCGTAGCCGAAGGCCGACGCCGGGGTCCGCAGCAGGGCCCGGCGGGTCGCGGTGAGCCACGCCTGCCGCGGGAACGCCGTCAGGTCCGGGCGGCCCGGCCGCAGGTCCCAGCGCGGGGCCGGGTCGCGCGGGACCGGACGCGGCGCGGACTGGGGCAGCGATCCCGCCGTCGCCACCCGGGTCGGCGCGCCCTGGGCCGTGCGCAGGTAGCCCTCGGCGGCGAGGTCGGCGTACACGCGCGTGACCGTGCCGCGGGCGACGCCGAGGTCGTGGGCGAGCGCGCGGGTCGAGGGCACCGCCGCGCCCGCCTGCCACCGGCCGTCCCGGATGGCCGCGCGGATCGCCGCCGCGAGCCCGGCCCGGCCGGAAGCGGGCTGCCAGCCGAGGTGGACGTCGAGCCCCGAACTGGACCACGAATCCGTCATGTGACTGGACCATACCCGTGGACCAGTTCGCACTAGCGTGGACGCCATGAGCAAGCGAATCGCGCTCGGGGGCGCCCCCGAGCTCTACCAGGCGATGGCGAACCTGCAGGCCGAGGTGAACAAGGCCGGCGCCAACGCGGGGCTCGACCCCAAACTGCTGGAACTGGTGAAGACCCGCGCGTCGCAGATCAACGGCTGCGCGTACTGCCTCGACATGCACACCCGCGCCGCGCTCGGGCTGGGCGAGTCGCCGCGGCGGCTGTTCGTGCTCGACGGCTGGCGCGAGACCGACCTGTTCACCGAGCAGGAGCAGGCCGCCCTCGCCCTCACCGAGGCGATGACCAAGCTGTCCGCGACGCAGACCGTGCCCGACGACGTCTACGAGCAGGCGGTGAAGGTGTTCACCGAGGAGCAGTACCAGGCCGTCGCCTGGGAGATCATCGCGATCAACAGCTGGAACCGGATGACCATCACCAGCCACACGCCGCTGCCGGAGCGGGACGCGTGAGCGCAGCCGCGCTGAAGGCGCTGCACGTCCCCGGCAAGCCGCTGGTCCTGCCGAACGCCTGGGACGCCGACACCGCGAAGCTCGTCGAGGCAGCCGGGTTCCCCGCCGTCGCGACCAGCTCGGTCGCCGTGGCGGCCGCGCTCGGGTTCGCTGACGGCGAGCAGGCGCCCGCGGACGAGATGTTCGCCGCCGCCGCGCGGATTGCGAAGGCGGTCGGCGTCCCGGTCACCGTCGACGCCGAGTCGGGCTACGGCCTCCCGGGCGCCGAGCTGGCGGCCCGGCTGCTGGACGCCGGCGCTGTCGGCTGCAACTTCGAGGACACCGACCACGCCACCGGCGACGTCCGGCCGGTCGGCGAGCAGGCGGAGCGGATCGCCGCCCTGCGCGAGGCGGCGGGTGACGGCCTGGTGATCAACGCCCGGGTCGACTCCTTCCGCGGCGTGGACCCGGAGGAAGCGCTCGACGCGGGCGTCGCCAGGGCGAAGGCCTACCTCGAAGCGGGCGCCGACTGCGTCTACCCGATCCACCTGCGGACGCCGGAGCTGATCGCGGAGTTCGTGCGGGGCACCGGGGGTGCGGTCAACGTGACCGCGTGGCCGGGCAGCCCCGGCCTGAAAAGCCTCGCCGAGCTGGGGGTGGCGAGGATTTCGCTGGGCGGCGGGCTCTGGCACTACCTCCGGAAGCAGCTGGAAGCCACTCTCGCGGGCGTCGCGGAGGGCAAGCTGCCGTACTGATGGCCGAAGGCCGCCGCGAGGGGATCGGGAACACCCTCGCGACGGCCTTCGGGGTCGGTGGCGGTTAGTGGACGACCGCCTTTTCGGCGCCCGCACCGGTGAGGGAGCGGACCTCCATCTCGGCGTACTTCTTCTCGTTGTGCTCCTTGGACAGGACCGTGCCCAGCCAGCCCAGGACGAACGCCGCCGGGATCGAGACGATGCCCGGGTTGCTCAGCGGGAACCAGGCGAAGTCCGCGTTCTTGAACATCGACGTGCTCTTGCCGGACACCGCCGGCGAGAAGACGATCAGCACGATCGTGATGGCCAGGCCGCCGTAGATCGACCACAGCGCGCCCTGGGTGTTGAACCGCTTCCAGAACAGCGAGTAGAGGATCGTCGGCAGGTTCGCCGACGCCGCGACCGCGAAGGCCAGTGCGACCAGGAACGCCACGTTCTGCCCGTTGGCCAGGATGCCGCCGCCGATGGCGAGGATGCCGATCACCACCGCGGTGATCCGGGCAACCTTCACCTCCGAGTCCGGCGACGTCTTGCCCCGCTTGACGACGTTCGCGTAGACGTCGTGGGCGAAGGACGCCGACGCCGTGATCGTCAGGCCGGCCACCACCGCGAGGATCGTCGCGAAGGCGATCGCGGAGATCAGGCCCAGCAGCACCGGCCCGCCCAGCTCGAGCGCGAGCAGCGGCGCCGCGGAGTTGACCCCGCCCGGGGCCTTCTTGATCGTGTCCGGCCCGACCAGCGCACCGGCGCCGTAGCCGAGCACCAGCGTGAACAGGTAGAACACGCCGATCAGGACGATCGCCCAGACCACCGAGCGCCGCGCGTCGCGGGCCGTCGGCACCGTGTAGAAGCGCATCAGGACGTGCGGCAGGCCCGCGGTGCCCAGCACCAGCGCGATGCCGAGGGAGAGGAAGTCCAGCTTCGACGTTCCGGTGGCGCCGTACTGCTTGCCCGGGCCGAGCAGCGTCTGCCCGGCCTTGCCCGCCTTGTCGACGGCGGCCTGCAGCAGCTGGGAGAAGTTGAAGCCGTACTTGCCGAGCACCCACAGGGTGATCACGAGCGCGCCGACGATGAGCAGCGCGGCCTTGATGATCTGCACCCAGGTGGTGCCCTTCATGCCGCCGATCAGGACGTAGGCGATCATGATGACGCCGACCACGGCGATCACCAGCGCCTGCGCGCCGGTGCCTTCGACGCCGAGCAGCAGCGCGACGAGACCGCCGGCGCCGGCCATCTGCGCCAGCAGGTAGAAGAAGGACACGATCAGCGTCGACGTCGCGGCCGCGGCCCGCACCGGGCGCTGCTTCATCCGGAACGCCAGGACGTCGCCCATCGTGAACTTGCCGGTGTTGCGCAGCAGTTCCGCGACCAGCAGCAGCGCGACGAGCCACGCCACCAGGAAGCCGATGGAGTAGAGGAACCCGTCGTAGCCGTTGATCGCGATCGCGCCGGCGATGCCGAGGAACGAAGCCGCCGACAGGTAGTCACCCGAGATCGCGATGCCGTTCTGCGGGCCGGTGAAGGCGCGGCCGGCGGCGTAGTAGTCCGAAGCCGTCTTCGTGTTGCGGCTGGCCCGGAACACGATCACCAGGGTGATGATGACGAAGAGGGCGAAGATGCCGATGTTGAGGAGCGAGTTGCTGCCCTCAACGCTCGCGGCGAGGGTCATGCTCATTCGTGCTCCTTCACAGCGCCCTTTTCGATGTCCTCACGGATCTTCTCGGCGACCGGGTCGAGCTTCCGGTTCGCGTACCGGACGTAGAGGCCGGTGATCACGAACGTCGAGACGAACTGCAGCAGGCCGAAGATCAGGCCGACGTTGATGTTGCCGAGCACCTTGGTGCTCATGAAGCCGTGCGCGTAGTCCGCGAGGAGCACGTACAGCAGGTACCAGAGGAGGAACACCGCCGTCATCGGGAAGACGAACCGGCGCAGGCGGCTGCGCAGTTCCCGGAACTCGGTGCTTTCGTGGGCGCGTTCCCAGATCGTCTCTGAGGTCTCCGGGGGCCCGCCGGTGTCCGTCGTGCTCATCGCTGCTCCCTGCGACGCTGCGGAAAGTGACGTGCGACACCGTAGGGACGGGTGAGGCGCACGTGAAGATTCAGCGGTTCAACAGCCTCGCCAGACGACGAACGGTTGACGAACGGTCGCGCGGCCCGGTCGAACGGGGTTCGTCGAGGTGCAGGCGCAGCATCGCCGCCGTCGACCAGCCGGGGGGTCTGCCCCGCAGCGAGACCAGTGCCATTACGCCGAACGCCAACGGTACCGACCAGGGTGCCGGTTGCTGGACCAGGATCGCCACCCAGCCGCGCAGCGGCGGCCCGGCGAGGGCGAACAGGATCGAGCCGGACGAGGCCACCAGCCCGGTCAGCACGCCGGCGATCCCGCCGGTCGCGGTCAGCCGCGGCCACCAGATGCCGAGCACCAGCAGCGGGCAGAACGTCGACGCGGCCACGGTGAAGCCCCAGGTGACCAGGACGCCGGCGTCGAGCTCGGCCGAGCGCAGCGCCAGCAGCACCATCGCCCCGGCGACGCCGAACACCGCGATCCGCAGCCGCCGCAGCCCGCCGGGGACGAGGTCGTGGGCCAGCGCGCCGGACATCACCAGCAGCAGGCCGAGCGACGTCGCCAGGAACGCGGCGAACGCGCCCGCGGTCAGCAGCGCCGTGAACAGCCCGCCCGCCCAGCCGCTGTCCACCTGGGCCGGCAGGGCGACGACCACGGTGTCGGTCGCGCCCGAGAGGTACAGCCCGGGGACGAGGACCCGGCCGAGCACGCCGTAGACGCCGGGGAAGAGGTAGAAGACGCCGAGCAGGGCGACGGTGATCGCGGCGGTGCGGCGCGCGGCGCGGCCGTCCGGGCTGGTGTGGAAGCGCATCAGCACGTGCGGCAGGCCCATCGTGCCGAGCATGGTCGCGACGAGCACGGCCCAGGTGCCGAGCAGCGGGTAGCCCTGGTCGCCGAGGTCGAGCAGCGGCCGCTGCCAGTCGGGGCCGCCGAGTGCGGCGCCGCCGCGGACCGCGGGGACGGCCGCGCCCGTGCCGAACACGACCTCGTCCTGGCTGTGCGCGGTGAACTCGCCCGGCGGCAGGATTTCGACGACGCCGTTGCGGCGCACCGGCGTCGGTTCGCGGATCTCCATGGTGACGTCGACTTCGAACCGCACCGGCGTCTCGCGGGCGAAGTGGGTGAACTCGACGGGGTTGAGCGCGTCGGTGCGGTTGACCGCGCCGGCCTGCAGCACCAGCCAGATCGCCGGGATGAGGAACAGCAGCAGCTTCAGGACGAACTGGAAGGCCTGCACGTACGTCGCCGCGCGCATGCCGCCCAGCGCCAGGGTGACGCTGACCGCCGCGCCGGCCAGCACCACGCCGACCCAGTACGGGGTGCCGCCGACCGCGGCGAGCACCAGGCCGGCGGTGCGGAACTGCGGGACGACGTAGATGGTGCCGATCACCAGGATGACCACCGCGGCCAGGCGGCGCAGCGCGGGCGAGTTGAGCCGGGCTTCGGCGAAGTCGGGGACGGTCAGCGCGCCCGACCGCCGCATCGGCGCGGCGACGAGCACGAGCATCGCGATGTAGCCGGCGGTGAAGCCGACCGGGTACCACAGCGCCCCGATGCCGTCCTTGACGACGAGCCCCGCGACGCCCAGGAAGGAGGCCGCCGACAGGTACTCGCCGGAGACGGCGGCCGAGTTCACCAGCGGCGAGATGCGGCGGGACGCGACCAGGAAGTCCGACGTCGTGCGCATGGCGGCGACCCCGCGGACGCCGATCAGCAGCGTCACGAGCACGACCGGCGCGACGGCGAGCGCGACGCCCACTACTCGTCCTCGACGCGCTCGGCGCGGCGCAGCTGCCAGCGGGCCAGCAGGGCCATCGCGGGATAGGGGAGGACCGCGAGCATCAGCCAGGACAGCGGAATGCCCAGCAGCCGCACGGAGTCCAGGGCCGGGAAGGCCGCGAAGACGCCGGGGAGGCCGAGCAGCAGCGCGAACATGAGGGCCAGCGCGGGGATGCCGCGACGGCGCTGGGCGGTGTAGAGCGCGGTGGCGCGCTGGGTGTCGGCCGCCGGGAGCCGGGGCTGGCGCCAGCGGCCGCGCGAGCGGCGCCGGGCGTGGGCGAGGCGGGTCTGCGGGCTGGTGACGGCGACCCGGCGGATCCTGCTCATCGCGGGCCCGGCCGGGCCGCGGCGGCGCGGGGTTGCCGGTTGCGGCCGATCGCGGGCCGTCGGGGCGAGCGTGCGGGCGCGTCGGTCCGCAGGTGGGCCCTCATCGCGCGTCCGATCCGAGCTGGCCGCGCTGCGCCGCCTCCAGCAGCCGGTCGCGCAGGTCCCGCGCGTGCCGGCGGCTGACCGGGACGTCGCCGGCCTCCGTGTGGGCCAGCAGCCCGCCCGCCGTGTCGCTGCGCAGCTCCAGCACCGCCCCCACGGCCAGCAGGAAACCGCGGTGGACCCGGCTGAACCCCGTGCCCTCCCAGTACTCCTCGAGCCGCGAGATCGGCATCCGCACCAGGTGGACCCCGCCCCGCGTGTGCAGGCGGACGTAGTCGCCGTGGGCCTCGACGAACAGGACGTCGTCGCGGCGGACGTACCGCGTCCGGCCGCCCGATTCGACCGGCAGCGCCGCCATCGC
This sequence comes from Amycolatopsis rifamycinica, assembly GCF_000695625.1. GTDB lineage: Bacteria > Actinomycetota > Actinomycetes > Mycobacteriales > Pseudonocardiaceae > Amycolatopsis > Amycolatopsis rifamycinica. Next base: position 392,741 of record NZ_JMQI01000028.1, on the reverse strand, counting down.
GTCCGGGATCGGCCGGGACGCCGGGGCCGCCATCCGCACGACCTTCGCCAAGGCCGCGGCCAGCCGTTCGGTGCGGACCGGCTTGAGCAGGTAGTCGACGGCGCCGATGCCGTACGCGGTCACCGCGTGGCCGTCGTGCGCGGTGACGAACACGATCACCGGCGGCTCGCTCAGCTTCGCCAGCAGCGACGCCAGTTCGAGCCCGTCGAGGCCCGGCATCGAGATGTCGAGGAACACCGCGTCGAAGCGATCGGCCTGAAGCAGCTTCAACGCCTTCAGCGCATCACCGGCCCCGACGACTTCGCCGACTTCGGGCGCTTCGCGCAGCATGCGGCAAAGTTCGTCCAGCGCGGGCGGCAGGTCGTCGACCGCGAGCACCCGGAGCCCCGTCACGGCAGCACCCCCGGCTGGAACCGCGGCACCCGCACGATCACCCGGGTGCCCGCGCCGACCTCGGTTTCCACGGTGAGGCCGTACCAGGCGCCGTAGACGTCCCGCAGCCGTCTGTCCACATTGGCCAATCCGAGGCCGGCGGCGTCGTCCTCGCCGGTGCGCCCGGCCAGGATGTCCGCGGCCCGCTTCGGATCCATGCCGACCCCGTCGTCCTCGACGAAGATCACGCAGTCGTTCCCTTCCGCCTGGCCGTGCACCTGGACCTGCCCGGTGCCCGACCGCGGCTCGATGCCGTGCCGGATCGCGTTCTCCACCAGCGGCTCCAGTACCAGGTACGGCACCGCGACGGCGAGGATCTCCGGCGCGACGCGCACCTGGACGCGCAGCCGTTCGCCGAGCACCGCCTTCTGCAGCGCCAGGTACGTCTCGATCGCGCGGAACTCCTCGGCGACGACGGTGTACTCGCCGTGGCGAGCCAGGCTGTAGCGGGTGTAGTCGGCGAAGTCGAGCATGAGGTCGCGGGCCCGGTCGGGATCCGACCGCACCAGCGACGCGATCACCGTCAGGGCGTTGTAGACGAAGTGCGGCGACATCTCCGCGCGCAGCGCCCGCAGTTCGGCCTGGGCAGCCTGTTCCGCCGACGCCTCGAGCCGTCCCCGCTCCAGCGCCTGCACGACGAGGTCGGCGGCCTGGGCCGCGACCGCGTCCCGGACGTCCCCGACGACCAGCAGCGCGCCGGCCAGCTCGTCGCGGACGTGCAGCGGCAGCACCAGGACGTCCGGCGCCGAGCCGGGTTCTTCGCTGTGGAGCACGCTCTCGAGCACCGTCGCGACGACCGCGTCCGGCCCGGGCCGCCCCGACCACAGCAGGGCACCGGACAGGTCGGTGAGGCCGAGCCCCGGGAAGCCGAAGAGCCGGCGCAGGCGGTGCGCGGCGCGGCGCGCGGGCATGCCGGACAGGCCGTCGCGCAGGTCGTCGGTGATGCGGCGGGCGGCGGCGAGCACCGGCAGCGGGTCGGCGCGGGACGCCGGGCGCAGGTGCACGGTCGGGCCTCCCCTCGGCGGGCGGTGTCCAGGGCAGTTGATCCTACGGCTACCCGAGGCCGCCGCGGTCGGCCAGCACCTGGGCGTGGCGGCGGAAGCGGCGCCAGGTGCGGTAGTGGTCGATCGCCGTCACGTTGCCCAGCAGGCTCGAGTTCGCCGGGTACGGCCGGTCCGGCAGCGAGATCCAGCCGGTCGTGCGGGTTTCCTTGACCGCCACCGGCACCGGCCGGAACGTCGTCGGGTCGAGGCCGTCGCTGTGCCGGACGACCTCGTCGAAGAACCACGCCGACGTGATCAGCGCCAGCACGCCGCGCGACGCCTTGAGCGCCTCCTTCAGCGGCTTCGCCTCCAGCAGCCGGAACGTCTGGTTGATGGCCGGCGCGGTGACGCCGTGGTCGTCGTAGGCGACCTCGCCCGCGTGCAGCGCCATCCGGAGCCGGATCCGGGCCCCGGGGTCGTGCGTGCGGTTGTGCCGGTGCAGCGCGACGGCGAGCGCCGGGGGCAGGAACTCGACGAAGAGCCCCTTCGGGATATCCGGCGGGACGAGGACGAAGACGCCGTCGCCGCAGTCCTCGCGCCGGCAGGCCGACCACGGGACGCCGGCGTCGTCGAACGCCCGGCAGAGCGCGCGGTACAGCCCTTGGCGCAACGCCAGCCGGTGTGGTGTGGTCCTGCGCTGGTCACCGTAGCCCTCGACGTCCACGGCGAAGATCGTCCGGTGCAAAGCCGGCCGCTCGTACAACATCGCACCCTCCCTGCGAACATGCATCCGTCGGTGCAGATGCATGTGCAGATGAGTGTGACGCGGGACACCGGTCCGGGCAACCGGGCGGTGCGGTGAGCGGTTCTCCCACCGCGGTGACCGGCAGGCCGGGTTCACCGGCGGTGAAAACGCTGGTCAGGGCCCTGTGAACGCGGGCGTGCCGCGCACAGGACCCTGACGGACGGCGATCAGCAGCTCTGCTTGTAGAAGTACTGCGAGTTGGCGTCCATGTCGGCCTTGGTGATCGAGTGCAGCTCCGCGGTGAGGTTCCGCGTCACCGGCTTGCCCTCGATGGCCGCCACCGCCTGCTGGACGCCCTGGGTGCCGATCGCGGCCGGGTCCTGGGCGATCAGGGCCTGGTACTGGCCGTTCTTGAGGCCTTCGACCTCGGACGGGCTCGCGTCGAAGCCGATCAGGTTGACCGCGCCCACCTTGCCCGCGTTGCGCAGGCCGGTGGCCGCGCCTTCTCCCGTGTTGAGGTTGGTGGCGAAGATGCCGATCAGGTCCGGCGTCGACGACAGCGCCGCCGTCACCTTGGACGCGGCCTGGTCGGGCTCGTTCTGGGTGAACTGGACGCCGATCGACTTGAGGTTCGGGGTGTTCTTCAGCTCGTCCTCGAAGCCCTTCGCGCGGGCTGCCGTCGTGGAGGTGCCGGCGATCGTGTCGAGCACCAGCACCGAGCCGCTCTTGCCGGCCGCGAGCTTCGCCATCGTCTGCGCGGCGAGCTTCCCGCCCGCGGCGTTGTCGGAGGACACCGACGACACGGCCACGCCGGTGTCCTTCAGCGAGGTGTCGACCTCGACGATCTTCGCGCCGCGGTTCTTGACCTGCTGGATCGGCGCGAGCATCGCCGTGTCGTCGGTCGGGGCGATCAGCAGCGCGGCCGGCGGGTTCGAGCCGAGCGCGTTGACGAGCTGGGTCTGCATCGCCGCCTCGAACTTCTGCGGCGCCTGGGTGGTCAGCTCGTAGCCGAGCTTCTTCGCTTCGGCTTCCGCGCCGCACTGCAGGGAGATGTAGAACGGCTCGGCCTGCACGCCAGGGATGAGCGCGAGCTTCTTGCTGCCCGACGGCTTGGCGGAGTCGCTCGACCCGGTCTGCCCGACCGTGCCGGACCCGCAGGCGGTCAGCAGCGCCGCCGCGGAGACCACGGCACCCATGGCGGTGAGAGTCTTGGTCAGCTTCATAAGCACCTCTTTGTACTCGGGAAACTCAGCGGGAGTTGCGACGGCGACGGCGCCGCTGGTCGAACCAGACGGCGGCGATGAGCACGGCCCCGACGGCGATCATCTGCCAGAAGTCCTGGACGTGGGTGATGTTGAAGCCCTTCTTGAGCACGGCCGGGATGAACACGCCGATCACCGTGCCCAGCACCGAGCCGACGCCGCCGAAGAGGCTCGTCCCGCCCATCACGACCGCGGCGATGGCGTTGAGGTTGTCGGTGGTGTGCGCCGAGATGGTGGTCGACGCGTAGTACGCCAGCGAGAGGAACCCGGCGATCCCGGCCAGGAAACCCGTCAGCGTGTACACCTTGAGCAGGTGCCGGGTGACGCCGATGCCCGCGCGCCGCGCGCCCTCGGCGTTGGAACCGACCGCGAAGGTGTACCGGCCGAACTTCGTGGTGTGCAGCAGCCACGCGCCGATCAGCGTGATCACCACGGCGACGATGACCAGGTTCGGCACGACGCCGAACGACGTGCCGTAGCCGAGGGTCTGGTTGAGCACCACCGGCACGCTGCGCACGTCGGACCCGTTGTTGAGCAGGTAGGCCGCGCCGAGGGCGGCGCCCATGGTGCCGAGGGTGACGATCAGCGGCGGGATCCCCGCCACGGCGATGAGGAAGCCGTTGACCAGGCCCCAGACCGTCCCGGCGACGACCGCGGCGACCAGGCCGGCGGTGATGACGCCCCAGCCCGCGCCCGAGGCGTTGCCGCCGGACATCGCCTCCATGACCTTGCCGGCGACCATGCCGGCGAAGATCAGCACCGAGCCGACGGACAGGTCGATGCCGGAGGTGATGATCACGAACGTCATCCCGACCGACAGCACCAGCAGCACCGACGTCTCGATGAGCAGCGTCTGGAAGGTGAACAGCGTCGGGAACTCGCCGGGGGCGATCGCGCTGAACACGATGATCAGCGCGACCAGGACCAGCGCGATCCAGAACGTGTTGGCGCCGGCCAGGCGTTTGCCCAGCGGCCGCTTGCCGAAGCCCGCGTCGGGGGCTTCCTGGATGTCCTTCGGGGGACTGGACACGCTCACGCCGCCTCCTCCTGCACGAGTGCGCCGGTCATCGCGGCGACGAGGTCTTCGAGCTTCGTGTCCGCGCCGGTGAACCGGGCGACGCGCTTGCCGAGCCGCAGCACCTCGACGCGGTCGGCGACCGACAGCACCTCGGGCATGTTGTGGCTGATCAGCACGACGGCGATGCCCTTGTCGCGCACCTTCTTGATGACGTCGAGCACGCGTTCCCGCTGCACGACACCCAGCGCCGCCGTCGGCTCGTCCATGAACACGACCTTCGACGCCCACACGACCGAGCGGGCCACGGCGACGCTCTGCCGCTGGCCGCCGGAGAGCGACCCGATCGGGACGTCGGTGCTCTGCAGCGTCACGCCGAGGCGCTGGAACTCCTCGACCGCCCGGCGCCGCATCTCGGCCTTGTCGAGCATCCCGAGCTTGCCGAGGATGCCCTTGCGGTGGATTTCGCGGCCGAGGAACAGGTTGGCCGCCGGGTCGAGCTCCGGGGCGACGGCGAGGTCCTGGTACACGGTTTCGATGCCCAGCCGCCGGGCCGTGGTGGGGGAGTCGAAGCGCACTTCGGCCCCGTCGAGCAGGATCCTCCCGGACGTCGGCTGTTCCGCGCCGGAGAGGCACTTGACCAGCGTGGACTTGCCGGCGCCGTTGTCGCCGATCAGCGCCGTCACCTCGCCCGCGCGCGCCTGGAACGACGCGCCGCGCAGGGCTTCGACGGATCCGTAGCGCTTCGTGAGGTCGACCGCGTCCAGGAGGATTTCGCTCATCCGTGCCTCTCTTCCGGCGCCGGCGGCCGGCAGCGGATCACCGTCGCCGTGCCGGACAGCTCGGTCTGGCCGGCGTCGAACGGGACGACGTAGGTGTCGCCCTTCGCCAGCGCGTGCTCGCCGCCGTGCTCGGTCCGCAGGGTGCCTTCGCCGTCGAGGACGACCAGGACCGCGAAGGACGGATCGAGTGACAACGTTGTCAAGTTGTCGGTCCGCAGTTGTTCGGCTCGGAAGAACCGCTCCGACCCGCCGGCCAGCAGGTCCACAGTGGACGCGGAGTCGGCCGCCGTGCGCTTGATGATGCTCTCGAGTCGTTCGGCGTCCCAGCCCGAGGTGTCGAGCGCCTCGATGGCGGTGTCGAAGCCGAGGCCGAGGTGGCCCTTCTCCGGCGACGCGAGGAAGTCGCGCCACTCGATGGTGAGCGAGAAGTCCGTCGGCTGCTGCAGTTCGACCACGAACACGCCCTCGCCGATCGCGTGCGGCAGCCCGGCCGGGATGTAGACGGTGTCGCCGGCGGTCACCGGGACGCTGTTCAGCGCGCCCAGCATCGACGGCACGTCCTGCTCGCGCGTCCACTCGGACACGGTCGCCTTCGACAGCGTCTCCTTGAAGCCGGGGTAGACGCGCGGGTCGTCGCCGTAGGTGCCCACGACGATCCACGCCTCGGTCTTGCCGAAGTGCGAGTCGAAGTGCCGCTTGGCGAAGGTGTCGTCCGGGTGGAAGTGCACCGGCAGCCGCTGGCCCGCGTCGAGGAGCTTCACCAGCAGTCCGGTCGACGTCCCGAGCGCCTCGACGTGCTTCGCGCCGAGCCAGCCGTTCGGGTTCGCCTCGACGGCGTCGCGCAGCCAGGCGCCGTCGGGCAGGCGGGTGAGGCCGTTGGTCTCCTGGCCGAACATCGTGGTCGCCGAGGCGACCCAGTCCTCCGGGCCGAACTTCTTGTCCGAAGACGCGCCGCGCAGCGCCGCGATGGCGTCGCCGCCGCGGTAGAACTGCGGCGGCTGGTTGGCGGGGAGCCGGATCGGTTCGAGGGTCACGGGGCGACCTCACCGGAACCACGGGCGACGAGATGCACGGGCAGGACTACCTTTCTGGGCGGGGACTGGTCTCCTTGGACGCGGGCGAAGAGCAGCTCGGCCGCGGCGTGGCCCAGGGCGCTGACGTCGTGCGCGACCACGGTGACCGGCGGGTTCAGCAGGTCCGCCAGCTCGAAGTCGTCGAACCCGACCATCGCCGGCCGTCGCTCGGCGTGCGCGAGGGCGCGCAGGAGGTGCACGGCGACCCGGTTGTTGCCGGCGATCACCGCGGTGGCCGCGTCCGGGCCGTCGAGCAGCCGCTTGACCGCGTTGCCGATCGCGTCCGGCGTCGGCGTCCCCATCGAGACCAGCGCCTCGTCGTAGGTGATGCCGTTGCGCACGCAGCCCTCGCGGAACCCGCGCAGACGCTCGGCCGCGGTGAAGATGTCCGGGCTGTCGCCCAGGAACGCGATCCGCCGGTGCCCGTGCCGCGCCAGGTGCGTGACGGCCTCGATGGTGCCGCCGAGGTTGTCCACCAGCACGGTGTCGGCCACGATGTCGCCGGCCGGCCGGTCAATGAACACCACCGGGGTACCCGCGCGCATCTCCGGCACCAGGTAGCCGTGCTGCAGACCGGCGGGGACGACGAGGATGCCGTCCACCCGCCGCGCGCAGAACTCCAGGACCAGCTCGCGCTCGCGGTCGGAGTTCTCCTCGGACGAGCCGGTGAGCACCTGGCGCCCGAACGACGTCGCGATGCGCTCGACCGCGCGGTTCAGCTCGGAGTAGAAGGGGTTGCCGACGTCCTCGACGATCAGCCCGATCGTGCCGGTCGTCGACCCGCGGCGCAGGTTCCGCGCGCCCAGGTTGCGCCGGAACCCCAGCTGCTCGATGGCCGCCATGACCCGCTCGGCGGTGTCGGGGTGCACCGCCGGTTCGTCGTTGACCACGCGCGAGACGGTCTTGATGCTCACGCCCGCGAGCCGGGCCACGTCGCTCATCGTGGCCCGCCTGCTCGCGGTGCGCGTGCTGCCGTCCCGGTCCCGGCCCAGAGGAGACAACGTTGTCATAGTGACGGGGATTGAACGCCACGGCGCCGGGGCTTGTCAACGCCTGACGCGGGGATTGTGCCGATTCGGCTACCGATGGCGTAGGACAGACGGTTGATGCCGCTGTCCGGAAGCGGACAGGTCTTGACGGCTCTCTTGACTGTCTGGTTAGCCGCTGCCCAAGGTGGCCGGGTTCGACCGACTGCGCGACAAGGTTGTCATGACACGGTCGCGCTGACGAGGTGAGAGGCGATGGCCATGGCGCGATTGCGCTTCAGAGCCGGTTTGACCTTCCTGACATTGGCGGTGACCGCAGCGGTGGCTCCCGCTGTGCCCGCCGCGGCGGCTACGACGACGGATTTCGCGAAGTGGGTCAACCCCTTCGTGGGCACCCGGCCCGGCGGGGCCGACCACGGCACCGGGGGCGGGGCGGGCAACACGTTCCCGGGCGCGGTCGCGCCGTTCGGCATGGTGCAGTGGAGTCCGGACACGGTGAAGTCCCAGCCGGGCGGCTACTTCTACGACGACAACGCCCTGACCGGCTTCAGCCTGACGCACCTTTCCGGCGCGGGCTGTTCGACCTACCAGGACATCCCGTTCATCCCCTATGTCGGTGAAGTGACGACTTCCCCGGCGACCGACCCGGCCCACTACACGTCGAAGTTCTCGCACGCCAACGAACACGCGACCGCCGGCGCCTACGACGTCACCCTCGACAGCGGCGCGAAGGTCGAGCTCAGCGCGACCCAGCGCACCGGCTCGGCGCGGCTGACCTACCCGGCCGGCGCGTCCTCGACGCTGCTGGTCAACACCTCCGGCTCGGTCAACGGCACCGACGACGCGTCGATCACCATCGGCAAGGACACCATCAGCGGCTGGGCCACGAGCGGCCGCTTCTGCGGGGCGCGCAACAGCTACCGGGTCTACTTCTCGGCCAAGTTCGACACGCCGTTCGCGTCGATCGGCACCTGGAAGAACGGCGCCGTGACGCCGAACAAGGCCGCCGAGACCGGCGGGGCCAAGGCGAAGGTCGCGCAGCCCAACGGCGTCGACGCCTCGATCGCGCGCCCGGCGAAGGCCGCGCCGCAGAACACCACGGTCAGCGGCCCGGGCAGCGGCGGGTACGTCACCTTCGCCAACCTCAACGGCGCCCAGGTGAACGTCCAGGTCGGACTGTCCTTTGTGTCCGTCGACGGCGCGAAGGCCAACCTCAAGGCCGAGAACACCGGCAAGTCGTTCGACACGGTGGCGGCGGACGCGCGCAAGGCGTGGAACACCCAGCTCGGCAAGATCGCCGTCACCGGCGGCGCGGACGCCGACCGGACGACGTTCTACACCTCGCTCTACCACTCGCTGATCCAGCCGAACGTGTTCTCCGACGTCAACGGGCAGTACATCGGCTTCGACGGCCGGATCCACACGGCCGACAAGGGCCACGCGATGTACACCAACTTCTCCGGCTGGGACATCTACCGCTCGGAGATCCCGCTGCTGGCGACGATCGCGCCGAAGGAGACCTCGGACATCGTCCGGTCGATGATGGCCTACGCCGAGCAGGGCGGCTCCTGGGACCGCTGGACGGTCGCCAACGACTACACCGGCGTCATGAACGGCGACCCGTACCACATCATCGTCTCGAGCGCGTACGCGTTCGGCGCGCGGGACTTCGACGCCCAGAAGGCGTTGCTGCTCATGATCAAGGGCGCCACCCAGCCGACCCAGGGTTACACCGAGCGGCCGGGGCTCGAGGACTACCAGAACCTCGGGTACGTCCCGGGTGCCGGTGCCGACACGCTCGAGTACACCAGCGCGGACTTCGCCATCGCCCAGTTCGCGAAGAGGCTCGGCGACAGCGCGACGTACACGACGTTCATGAAGCGCGCCCAGAACTGGCAGAACCTCTACAACCCGGGCACCGGCCACCTGCAGCCGCGCAACGCCGACGGCTCCTTCGCCGGCACCTACGACCCGGCGAGCTCGCAGGGCTGGGTCGAGGGCAACGGCGCCCAGTACGACTGGATGGTGCCCTACGACCTCGGTGGCCTGGTCACCGCGTTCGGCGGCAACACCGCGGTCCAGTCCCGCTTGGACACCTTCTTCACAAAGCTCAACGCGGGCACGCAGGAGCCGTACGCGTTCATGGGCAACGAGCCGAACTCGAACGCCCCGTGGGTGTACTCCTACGCGGGCGCGCCGGCCAAGACGCAGTCGATCGTCCGGCGGTCGATGAACGAGCTCTACAACCCGCGTCCGGAGGGCCTGATCGGCAACGACGACCTCGGCCAGATGTCGTCCTGGTACGTCTGGGCCGCGCTCGGTATCTACCCGGAGATCCCGGGCCGCGCCGAGTTCGTCCTCAACACGCCGCTGTTCGGCAAGGCCGTGCTGACCACCGGCGCGGGCAAGAAGATCACCGTCTCCACGTCGGGCACCGGTGACTACGTGGCGGGCCTGAAGGTGAACGGCGGGGACGCGGCCAAGGCGTGGCTGCCCGAGGCGCTCGTGTCCACCGGCGCCAACCTCGACTTCGCGCTGTCGGCGACCCCGACCGCGTGGGGCAGCGCACCGGCGGACGCCCCGCCGTCCTTCCGGGACCAGGAGAAGCCGAGCCTGTCGTTCGTGAACCCGGCGCGGGCGGTGACCCCGGCGGGGTCGACGTCGAAGGTCTCGGTGGGCGTCCAGGACCTCTCCGGCACCGCCCGGAGCTGGACGTACTCGGCGGGCAGCGTCGACGGGATCACGCTGGCCCCGGCGACCGGCAGCATCGCGGTGCCGGCCGGGGGCAAGGCCCAGGCCGAGCTCACGGTGAGCGTCCCGGCGGGGCTCGCCGACGGGGCCCGGCGCATCCCGGTGACGTTCTCCGCGCCCGGCGTGGCCTCTTCGCAGGCCGTGCTGACGGTGCTCGTGGCGCAGCCGAACAGCTGGCTGGCCACGGTGAACAACGCCGGCATCTCGCCGGACGCGAAGCCCGAGGCGGCGAACTTCGACGGCGGCGGCTGGAGCTACTCGGCCGACGCACTGGCCGCGGCCGGGGCCGCCCCGGGCGGGACGGTCACCAGTGACGGGCTGAAGTTCACCTGGCCGTCGTTCCCGGCCGGGGACCCGGACAACGTGATCGCCGGCGGCCAGACCGTGAACGTCACCGGGTCCGGACGGCTCGCGCTGCTCGGCTCGGCGTCCAACGGCAACGCTTCGGGCACGCTGACCGTCACCTACACCGACGGCAGCACGTCCACCGCCACCGTCGGGTTCTCCGACTGGACCCTCGGCGGCGGCGGCGCGCAGCCGGCGTTCGGCAACCGGATCGTGCTGTCGACGCCGTACCGCAACGCCTCGGGCGGCGACCCGCAGCAGATCCGCACGATGGTGTTCGCCACCAACCCGGTCACCCTCGCCGCGGGCAAGACCGTGGCGAGCGTGACGCTGCCGTCCAACGTCAGCGGCGGCGCCCTGCACGTGTTCGCGATCGCCGTCGGCGCGTGATCATCCGTTCCTGAAAGGCCGCCCGCGTTCCGCGCGGGCGGCCTTTCCTGTTCTCCGGAGGGAAGTTCTGGTGAAAAGCAAGGTCCTGGCGGGCGCCCTCGCGCTCGCCGTGGTGGCGACGGGGGTGAGTCCCGTCGTGGCCCAGGCGGCCGGCGGGGATGCCCTCGACGCCGTCAACACGTTCATCGGCACGCAGGACGAGGGCAACACCTTCCCGGGCGCCTCGGCGCCGTTCGGGATGACGCAGGTCAGCCCGATCACCTCGCACTACGCCGGCTACCGCTACACCGATACCGCGATCCGCGGCTTCGGGCACTTCTTCCTGTCCGGCGCGGGCTGCTGGGAGCAGGGCGGCCTGGTCTCGACCCTGCCGACGACCGGGGAGGTGGGGCCCGGCAAGGCGTTCGACACCACTCGCCCGGACACGTTCGACCAGAAGCGGTACGCCGCGCCGTTCACCCACGACGGCGAGGTCGGCCGGCCCGGCTACTACAAGGTGCGCCTGACCGGCTACGGCGGCGTCGACGTCGAGACCACGGCGGCGACGCGGGCGGGTGTCGAGCGCTACACGTTCGCGAAGCCGGGTGACGCCAACGTCTTCGTCAACGTCGGGCAGGCCAACGACAAGGAACCGGTGACCGGCAGCAGCGTCCGCGTCGTCGACGACCGGACGGTCGAGGGCACCGTCGAGTCGCAGGCGTTCTGCGGCGGCAAGGCCTACACGACGTACTTCACGACGAAGTTCGACAAGCCGTTCAAGGCGTTCGGCACCTGGTCGCCCACCGGCGGCACGCCCGGCTCCCGCGCGTCCGAAGGCGGCGCGGGCCTGCGCGGCGCGTGGCTGACCTTCCCCGGCAGCGGCCAGGTCACGGCGACCACCGCGATTTCGCAGGTCGACGCGGCCGGGGCCCGGGTGAACCTGGCGTCCGAGCGCATCCGGTCGTTCGACGCGGCGAAGGACGCCGTCCAGCGCACGTGGCGGCGTGAGCTGTCCTCTGTGGACATCAAGGGCGGCAGTCCGGACGACCGCACGGTGTTCTACACCTCGCTCTACCACGCGCTGCTGCAGCCGCTGACGGCGAACGACGCCGACGGCCGCTACTACGGCTTCGACAAGAAGATCCACCGCGCGGCCGGCTGGACGTACTACGACTTCTTCTCCCTGTGGGACACCTACCGCACGCAGAACCAGCTCCTGGCGCTGCTGCGGCCGGGCCGGGCGCGGGACATCGCGAAGAGCATCCTGGCCATCCACGACCAGGGCGGCTGGCTGCCGCGGTGGGCGTACGCGAGCCAGGAGACCAACACGATGACCGGTGACCCGGTCACGCCGTTCCTGGTCGACCTCTGGCGTTTCGGCGCGCTGTCGGGCGAAGAGATGCACGCCTACCAGGCTCTCCTGCAGAACTCGCGCGAGATCCCGCCCGCGTCGTCGCCGTTCCAGGGCCGCTCGGGCAACGCGAGCTACCAGAAGGACGGGTTCGTCCAGTACGACCCGGACTTCCCGAAGAAGGGCCAGGACACCGACCCGAACCACGGCGCTTCGGCCACCCTGGAGTACGCGCTCGGTGACTGTTCGCTGTCGCTCATGGCGGCCGCGCTCGGCAAGAAGGAGGACGCCGCGGCGCTGGCGGCGAAGGGCCGGACCTACCGGACGTTGTGGGACGAATCGCTGACCGACCGGGGCTTCACCGGCTTCTTCCGGCCGAAGGTGCTCGGCGGCGCGTGGTTCTCGCCCGCGGACAAGCCGTACAGCCCGCAGAGCCAGGACGGCTTCCACGAGGGCACGGCCTGGCAGTACCAGTGGCTCGTACAGCAGGACGTGCCCGGCCTCGTGCGGCGGATGGGCGGCCCGGCGGCCACCGGCAAGCGCCTCGACGACTTCTTCGCCTACGACGAACTCGTCAAGAACCCGGCGACGGCGGTGCGCGAGAACTGGGTCGTCGGCCCGTACGACTACTACGACCAGTTCCGCTACAACCCGAACAACGAGCCGGACCTGCACTCACCGTGGATGTACGCGCTCACCGGGCAGCCGGCGAAGACGTCCACGGTCGTGCGGGCGGCGCACACGCTGTTCACCGGCGCGCCCAACGGCGTCACCGGGAACGACGACCTGGGCACCATGTCGGCGTGGTACGTCTTCAGCGCGCTCGGCCTGTACCCCGCTGTCCCAGGGACTGGGAACTTCGTGCTCAACGCCCCGCGCTTCGCGAAATCGGTCCTGCACCTCGAGAACGGGCGCGCCGTCACGATCCAGGCACCGGGCGCGGACGGCTCGAAGCTGCAGTACGTGTCGTCCCTCCGGGTGGACGCGAAGCCCAGTGACCGCGTCTACGTCGGCGTGGACCAGCTGAAACGCGGTGCGACGCTGGACTTCGGGCTCACCGCCGACGCGGCGGCGAAGTGGGGGACGTCACCCGCGTCCGCCCCGGCTTCGCCCTGCGGGGAGTAGCCGCGGGGAGCAGGCCCCGCCCGCTCACGGCCGTGGTTCAGACCACAGTGGACCACGGCCGTGAGCACCGTCACGGCCCCCGGTGTTCCCGTGAGGGCCGTCACGCCTCACACTGGGTATCACCACGTCCGACATCGCCGTTGACGTACAAGGCAAGTCCGCCTTGGACGGTGTGCCGGGCGTTCTTTTGTGCCAGCACAGCGTGTGCCAGTACCAACGTGGTGAGACCCCACAGGAGGAAGAAGTGTCCAGCAAGGCCGCTTATACGTTCCGCGTGGCCGCGGTAGCCGAAGCCCTCTCCTGGGCCGGGCTGCTGGTCGGGATGTTCCTCAAGTACGTCGTCCACTCCTCCGGCGAGGGCGGCGTGCCCGTCCTCGGCATGGTGCACGGCGTGGTCTTCGTCCTCTACGTGGTGATCTCCCTGTCCGTGGCGAAGCCGCTCGGCTGGCGCCCGAAGACCCTGGTCCTCGCCCTGCTGGCCAGCATCCCGCCGCTGTTCACCTGGCTGTTCGAGAAGTGGGCGCTGCGCAACGGCAAGCTCGACGGCCCGCAGCGGCTGTCCCACGGCGGTGTCGCCCTGTTCCAGGCGAAGGAAACCGTCGCCGCCTGATCCCGGCACGTGAGAAAGGGCCCGCACCCACCGGTGCGGGCCCTTTCCGCTACTCGCTGAAGTCCCCCGCGGCGCGGCGCACCTTGGTCAGCAGGTCCGTCAGCTGCTCGGTCTGCCGCTCGGTCAGCCCGTTCAGCCCGAAGTCGATGGCGGTGACGGCTTCGGTCGCGGCCTCGCGGCGTGCCCGGCCCTCGGCGGTGATCTCCACCAGCGTCGTGCGGCGGTCGGTCGGGTGCGGGACCCGCTTCACGAGCCCGTCGCGCTCCAGCCGGTCCACTATGTTGGTGACACTGGTGGGGTGCAGCTGGAGCCGCTCGCCCATCACCCGCATCGGCAGGCTGGCGCTGCGGGCGAAGGTGAGCAGCACCAGTGCTTCGTACCGGGCGAAGGTCAAGCCGTGCGGCTTGAGCGCGCCGTCCACCGCGGACTGGATGATCTGCTGGACCCGCATCACCCCGGTCACCGCGGCCATGGTCCCGGAGGGCCCGATGCGGTCCTCCCAGATCCGGGCCGCGCGGGCGATCGGGTCGAACGGCAGCGGACGGTTCATGACACGCGAAGTTACCAGCGGGTACCGGCGGGTGTCGCACGACTGGCGGAAATGACCACCGAAGAAGGGACTTCCGAGCATGATCGTCGCGTTCAGCGTCAGCCCGTCCGGCGGGGACCCCGACGGCGGGGTGAGCGAAGCCGTGGCCCGCGCGGTGAAGGTGGTCCGCGAGTCCGGCCTGCCCAACTCGACCAACGCGATGTTCACGAACATCGAAGGCGAGTGGGACGAGGTCATGGCCGTCGTGAAGCGCGCGGTCGAGGCCGCGGGCGAAGGCTCGGCCCGCGTCGGCCTGGTCCTGAAGGCGGACATCCGGCCGGGCTTCTCCGGCCAGCTCGAAGCCAAGGTGGACCGCGTCGAGGCGCACCTCCGCGACGGCTCGTGAATGGCAAGGCGGGTTGGCGCCCGCCACTCACGACCGCGGTCAGGGGAGGGGCGGGGTGAAGGCGACCGTCCACCGGCCGTCTTCGCTCGTCACCGTCAGCGGGTAGCTGAACGGCTTCCCGTCGCCGAGCGCGCCCGAGACCGTCGCCCTCGTCGGGGCGCCGGCGTCCGGCCCCAGCTCGACGCGCACGTCGTGCACCCCGCGGCCGGCGAGCACCGACACGTAGTCCTTGGCGAAGTCGTCGCCGCCCGAGCCGGGGTAGTCGAGGAGGCCGGCGAAGGCGTCGGCGTCGTGCCCGGCGAGGGCGGCGGTGAGCCGGTCGCGCAGTTCGGCGGGCGAGGCCGCGCCCGGGTCCGGTTCGCGCACGATGAGCAGCGTCACCGCGCCGATCCAGACGACGGCGGCCGCCACCGACAAGCCCACCTTCACGTCACGCCGGATGTGCACCGGCCGAGCCTGCCCCAGCGGTGCCGTCCTGCCAAGCGGACGGGCCGGGCACCGGTGAAACTCCTCCGGTGCGCGTGCCAGGATGGAAGCGTGACACAACCACGCGGATCTGCAGCGAAGTCAGCGGCCCTGTCCGCCGCCCTGTCCGGCGCGGTCGACTTGTCCGCGCTCAAGGCCCGTGCCGAAGCGGCGCAACGGCAACCGGCCCCGCCCGCCGGCCCGTCCGGTGGCGGCGACGGCCCGCCGCGGCCCGCGTCGGGCGGCGCCGTGATCGATGTCACCGAGGCCACCTTCCAGGCCGAGGTCGTGGAGCGGTCCCTGCGCCAGCTCGTGGTCGTCGACCTGTGGGCCGAGTGGTGCGGCCCGTGCAAGCAGCTGTCGCCAGTCCTGGAGCGGATGGCCGCCGAGTCCGGCGGCGCGTGGGTCGTGGCGAAGGTCGACGTCGACGCCAACCCGCGGATCGCGCAGCTGTTCGGCGCGCAGTCCATCCCGACGATCGTCGCCATCGCCGGCGGCCAGCCGGTCGACGCGTTCTCGGGCGCGCTGCCCGAGCCCGAGATCCGCAAGTGGATCAACGCGCTCCTGGACGCCCTGCGCGACAAGCTGCCGGGCATCCGCGACGCCGAGGCGGCAGGCGGCCCGGTCGAGGAGCCGGAGGACCCGCGCTTCACCGAGGCGGAAGAGGCCTTCGAGCGGGGCGACTTCGCCGCCGCGCAGGCCGCCTACGAGCGCATCCTCGACGTCGAACCGGCGAACGAACTGGCGAAGAACGCCCTGGCCCAGGTCAAGTTCACCGCCCGCGCCGAGAACGCCGACCCGGAGGCCCGCGCCAAGGCGGACGCGGACCCGTCGGACCTGGCGGCCCAGCTCGACGCGGCCGACCTCGAGATCGCGGCGAACGAGGTCGAGGCGGGCTTCAAGCGCCTGGTCGACACCGTCCGCCGCACGGCGGGCGAGGATCGCAACCGGGTCCGCGAGCACCTGGTGGCCCTGTTCGACCTGTTCGACCCGGCCGACGACCGCGTCATGAAGGCCCGCCGCGACCTGGCGAGCGCCCTCTTCTGAGCCCACGGAAAAGGGGCCCCCACCGCGGTGGGGGCCCCTTTCGCGTGCCGTGCTCAGGCGTACGACTTCGAGCAGACCGACGAGCCCTCGAGGTAGCCCTTGCGCAGCGCCTCGACCCGGTCGAAACCGCTGTCCGGGCGCTTGCCCTTGACGTCCGCCGAGACCAGGCTCTCCGGCTGCAGCAGGTCCGCGATGGCCTCGTCGAGGTCGCCCGCCGACAGCCGCAGGTCACCCGGGCGGTTGGTGAACGCCGCCCACGCCCCCACCAGGCACGCCGTGCGCAGGCCCGCGTTCGCGTTGTCGATCGACGCGCCGACGCCCTTCTGGATGCCGAGCGCGTACCGCGCCGCGACCTCCGAGAACGCCGCGAAGTCACCCATGCCGCCCGGGTCCTCGCCCTGCATCTCGGCCTGGCGGTCGATCGGCTGGGCGAGCTGGGCCAGCTTGGCCATGTCGATGCTGACGGTGTTGTCGTCCGGGCAGTACGACGCCGGCGGCGTGGTCTGGCAGCTGCCGCCGTCGGTGATCTCCGGCGCGGCGACCCCGGCGCCCTTGAACGCCTCGTCGAGGCTCTTCTTCAGCAGCGCGACGGTCTGGGCGTTGAACTTCGCGTCGCCCTTGCCCTTGTCACCCTTGTCGAACGGGCGCTCGGTGAGCCGGGCCTTGACGTTCTCGGTGTTCATCCCCGCGCACTCCTTCGGGCCCTTCTCGAACCCGGCCTGGAACGCGTAGGTGCGGTCGAACGCCGTGCCGTGCGCGCCCTTGTCGGCGGCGCTGGTGCCGGCCTGGTCGCGGATCAGGAACATCGACGCCATCACCTGGTTCAGGCCTTCGGACGTCGACACCCGGTAGAACTTGCTCTTGTCCTCGGCGACCCAGCGGAAGTAGCCGCCGGCGAAGCAGTCGGCCTGCTGCTCCTTGACCACGGTCGGGGTGTTCTTCGCGATCCCCGCCTTGTCGCCGAGCCGGTACTGGACGGCGTGGCCGAACTCGTGCGCGAGCACCACGACCACCGACATCGGGCCGAACCGCTGGCGCAGCATCGGCAGCAACACGCCGCGGTCCCACGCCACCGAGTCGTCGACCGGGCAGTAGAACGCGTTCACGAGCTTCTTCACGCTGCCGCAGCCGGTTTCCTCGGTGTCGCTCTGCGCGTCGTAGGACAGCAGGGACTTGACCGGTTCGAACTGCTCGCCGAAGTTGGCCGGCAGCATCTCGCCCCAGTACGTCTGGACGTCGTCGATCGCGGCGGTGGCGAGCTTGTCGTCCTCGCCGCCGTCGGCGTTGCGGACGTTCAGCTTCGGCTTCGGCGCGTCCGGCTTGAGGCCGCTCTCGAAGTGCGTCACCGGCAGCCCCGACACGGATCCGGCGCCGTTGTCCTGGACCGGCCCGCCGCCCGTGCCGCCGCCCTTGCTGTCGCACCCGCTCACGGCGACCGCCGCGACGGCCAGCAGCGCGACCAGCGCCCGCCGTCCTCCCCCTGGGATCATCTCTGTTCCACTCGCTCTCGTGCCCCGGTACCCGACGGGCAGGACCATACCCAGGGCATACGCGGAGCGTGCACGTAATCCCCGAACTCCTCCCTGCGCAGCGCGGCCCACGGCCCGATATCGTCGCTTCCCATGCGTGCAGTCCGCCGGTTCACCGTCCGCGCCAGCCTCCCGGATTCACTGTCGGGCCTCGGCGCGCTGGCCACCAACCTGCGCTGGACCTGGCACCCGCCGACCCGCGACCTGTTCGCGTCGATGGACGCCGAGCTCTTCAACGCCGTGCGCGACCCGCTGCGGATGCTCACCGCGCTGCCGCCGGCCCGGCTCGACGAGCTCGCCGTCGACGACGACTTCCTCGCGCGCGCCCGGGCCGCGGCCGAAGACCTGGAGCAGTACCTGTCGGAGCCGCGCTGGTACCAGCGCCGCGAAGACGAGGACCTGCCGTCCGCGGTCGCCTACTTCTCGATGGAGTTCGGCGTCACCGAAGCGCTGCCGAACTACTCCGGCGGCCTCGGCGTGCTGGCCGGCGACCACCTCAAGGCCGCGTCCGACCTGGGCGTGCCGATGGTCGGCGTCGGGCTGCTCTACCGCAACGGCTACTTCCGGCAGTCGCTGTCGCTCGACGGCTGGCAGGTCGAGCACTACCCGGTGATCGACCCGAACGCGTTCCCGCTGGAGCTGCTGACCGCGGGCGGGCGGCCGGTGCTGATCGGCGTCGCCATGCCGGGCGGGCGCGAGCTGTGCGCGCAGATCTGGCAGGCGCGCGTCGGCCGCGTGCCGCTGCTGCTGCTCGACACCGACACCGAGGCGAACGACGAGGACCTGCGCGGCGTCACCGACCGGCTCTACGGCGGCGACGCCGACCACCGGCTGCGGCAGGAGATCCTGGCCGGCATCGGCGGGTTCCGCGCGGTGCGGAAGTACTGCGAGCTGACGGGGCACCCGCAGCCGATGGTGTTCCACACGAACGAGGGACACGCGGGATTCCTGGGGCTGGAGCGCGCCCGCGAGATCGTCCAGGCCGACGGCCTCTCCTTCGACGAGGCCCTGCCGGCGGTCCGCGCCGGGACGCTGTTCACCACGCACACCCCGGTCAGCGCGGGCATCGACCGGTTCCCGGTCGACCTGGTGCAGCGCTACTTCGCCGACGGACGGCTGGTGCCCGACATCGACCCGCGCCGCGTGCTCGCGCTCGGCGCCGAGGACAACCCCGGCCTGTTCAACATGGCGCACATGGGCCTGCGGCTGGCGCAGCGCGCGAACGGTGTCTCGCAGCTGCACGGGCGGGTCACGCGCAAGATGTTCTCCCGGCTGTGGCCCGGGTTCGACCACGACGAGGTGCCGATCTCGTCGGTGACCAACGGCGTCCACGGCCCGACGTGGGTGGCGCGCGAGCTGAGCACGCTGCTCGGCCGGGAGTGGGGGCTCGACGTCGGCGAGGGGCCGCTGCGCGACGGCGTTTCCGACGCCCAGCTGTGGGGCCTGCGTCGTGACCTGCGCGAGAAGCTGGTGCACGAGGTGCGGCGCCGGGTGCGGGCCGCGTGGCTGCAGCGGGGCGCGTCGCCGCTGGAGCTGGGCTGGGTGGACTCGGTGTTCGACCCCGACGTGCTCACGGTCGGGTTCGCCCGCCGCGTCCCGACGTACAAGCGGCTGACGCTGATGCTGCGCGACCCCGAGCGGCTGCGCGCGCTGCTGCTGCACGAGGAGCGGCCGATCCAGGTCGTCGTGGCCGGCAAGTCGCACCCGGCCGACGAGAACGGCAAGCAGCTGATCCAGCAGATCGTCCGGTTCGTCGACGGCGCGGACGTCCGGCACCGGATCGTCTTCCTGCCCGACTACGGCATGTCGATGGCCCGGTACCTGTACCGCGGCTGCGACGTCTGGCTGAACAACCCGGTGCGGCCCCTGGAGGCGTGCGGGACGTCGGGGATGAAGTCGGCGCTGAACGGCGGGCTCAACCTGTCGATCCGCGACGGCTGGTGGGACGAGTGCTACGACGGCAGCAACGGCTGGGCGATCCCGACCGCGGACGGCGTCGCGGATCCCCTGCGCCGCGACGACCTCGAGGCGGCGGCGCTGTACGAGCTGCTCGGCCAGCAGATCGCGCCGCTGTTCTACGACCGCTCGGACGACGGCGTGCCCACCGGCTGGCTGTCGATGGTGTGGCACACGCTGGAGACGCTCGGCCCGCGGGTCCAGGCGTCCCGGATGGTCCGCGAGTACGTCGACAACGGCTACCTGCCGGCGGCCCGCACGGTGGCGGCCGCGACGGGCGACGGCTACCGCGGCGCCCTGTCGCTGGCGGACTACCGCACGAAGCTCGAGGTGTCCTGGCCGCGGCTGCGGATCTTCGACTCGGAGCTGCTGGTGGAGGCGACCGAGCCGCTGGTGGTGGGCACCGAGGTGACCATCCGGGCCCGCATCGACCTGGCCGGCCTCGACCCGTCCGAAGTGGACATCCAGGCGGTGGTCGGCCACGTGGCCGACGACGACGAGCTCCGCGATCCGGTGACGGTCCCGATGACCGCCGACGGCATCGGGGCGTTCGCCGCCCGCGTGAAGCTGCCGCGGCCGGGGTCGATCGGGTACACGGTCCGGGTGCTGCCGAAGCACGGCCTGCTGGCGACCCCGGCGGAGCTGGCGCGGGTCGTCCTGGCCTGACCTGGAGCTGCTCCAGCCGGGAAATCACGCCGCGCCCAACGCTGAGCGAAGCTAAGTTGTAGGCATGCGCTTCGGAATGTTCGTCCCGCAGGGCTGGCGGCTGGACCTGGCCGGTATCGACCCCGCGGACCACTGGAAGACCATGCTCGGCCTCGCGAAACACGCGGAGGCGGGCCCCTTCGAATCGATCTGGGTCTACGACCACTTCCACACCGTGCCGGTCCCGACCGAGGAGGCCACGCACGAGGCGTGGTCGCTGATCTCGGCGTTCGCCGCCGCGACGGAGACCGTCCGGCTCGGGCAGATGTGCACCTGCATGGGCTACCGCAACCCCGCCTACCTGGCGAAGGTCGCCGCGACCGCCGACCTCATCTCCGGCGGCCGGGTCGAGATGGGGATCGGCGCCGGCTGGTACGAGCACGAGTGGCGGGCCTACGGCTACGGCTTCCCGTCCGCCGGCGAGCGGCTCGGCCAGCTCGACGAAGGTGTCCAAATCATGCGTGACCTCTGGACGACCGGGACGTCCACATTGGATGGCAAGCACTACCGGACGGACGGGGCGATCCTCCGGCCGCTGCCGCCGCAGGAGGGCGGCATCCCGCTGTGGATCGCCGGCGGCGGCGAGAAGAAGACGCTCCGGATCGCCGCGAAGTACGCGCGGTACACGAACTTCTACCCGGAGCCGGAGACGTTCACCCGGAAGTCGGAGATCCTCGCGGCGCACTGCAAGGACGTCGGCACGGACTTCGACGCGATCGTGCGCTCGGGCAACCTGAGCGTCGTCCTCGGCGAAACCGAGAGCGACGTCCAGGAGAAGGTGGCTTGGCTGAAGGCGCACTACGAGAAGTACGTCCCGGCGCAGGACGCCGAGCGGGCGGTCGCCACCTTCGCGAGCGGCCCGACGGTCGGCACGCCGGAGCAGGTCGCCGAGCACCTGGCCGCGCTGGGCAAGCGCGGCATGGCGTACGCGATCCTCAACTTCCCGGAAGCCGCCTACGACCGTTCGGGCATCGACTTGTTCACCGAGCGGATCGCCCCGGCGCTGGCCGGCTAGAACTGTCGGTCCCCTCCGGTAGCGTGGAAAACGGGGGCTGCTAAGGCACCGCGGGGCTGCCGCCGGCCTGCACGGGCAGGCCGGCGGCAGCCCACGCGCGGAACCCGCCTTCGAGGTCGGTCGCGCCGGGCAGGCCCAGCCGCTGCAGGTCGGCCGCGGCCAGGCTCGACGAGTAGCCCTCGTTGCACACCACGATCACCGTCGTCTCGGGCGTCACCGAAGGCAGCCGCCAGTCGCTGTCCGGCGCCAGCCGCCACTCCAGGTGGATCCGCTCGACGACCACCGCACCCGGGATCTCGCCTTCGGCGGCGCGGTTCGCCAGCGGCCGGATGTCGACCAGCAGCGCCCCCGCCTCCTGCAGTTCGCGGGCCCGGACCGGCGTCACCCGGTCCAGGCCCGACCGGGCGGAGGCCAGCAGTGAATCGACAGCGCTCATGATCGGACGATAGCGGGCAGCGGCGGGATTTCCGCCGGGACGTCCGCGAGCGAGGCGTACTCCCGCGTCGCCACCAGCGGCGGCGAATACGCGTGGACGCTCGCCGCGGGCTGGTCACCGAGGCCGGTCACCTGGTGGGCGCGGCCGGCGCCGAAGCCGAGGCCCTGGCCGGCGACGTGCGTCCGGCGCCGGATCGGGCCGCCGGGGTAGCGGTACTCCTCGCCCAGCTCGCCCTGCAGGACGGTGAACGACCCGGACGCACCGCCGTGGTCGTGCGGCTTCGTGTGCTGGCCGGGCAGCCACGACAGCAGCCACAGCTCGACGCCGTCGGTCAGCGCCAGCCGCGCCCACCAGCGGCGGTCTTCGTCGAACCGCAGGATGCCGCGCAGGCCCGCGGCCAGTTCGGTGGTGACGGTGGCGGTCAGGCCGGCGAGCTCGCGCGGCGTCCAGAGCAGCCGCGACGGGTGCAGCAGCCCGGGCAGCAGCGGGTCGGTCAGCTGCGGGTGGATTTCGACGGGCGGACGAACCAGGGACGTGGTCAACGCGGGTGCTCCTCGGACGCGAAGTGATCGGGACGCGGGGGCAGCGCGGCACCGCACGCGTCGCCGAGGACGCGAGGGATCAGCGGAGCCGCGCCCGGGTACACCCGGCCGAAGCGACGAGGAGCAGGTCGATGGTGCGACGGCGCCAGAACGAGCCCCGGGTCACCGGGATCACGGGCGCGTCGGCGGACATGCTCGGATGGTGCCACACCGCGGGCTCCCGGGTCGCGGCGTTCCATGTCGTGGAACACACGCCGACCTGCGTGTTCACCATCTCACCCGGGCGGGTGCGCACGCGCGCGCGACGGCAGACAGAATGGGCCTCGTGAGCGACCCGATCCAGCCCAGCGAACTTGACGACCTCGTGGTCCGGATGGCCGGTGTCGGCGTCCGCCGGGGGACCAACGACCTCCTCGCCGGCCTCGACTGGACCGTGGAACTGGACGAGCGCTGGGTGGTGCTCGGCCCGAACGGCGCGGGCAAGACCACCCTGCTGCGCCTCGCCGCGGCCGAGCTGCACCCGACCACCGGCGAGGTCGACCTGCTCGGCGAGCGCATCGGCCGGGTCAACATCTTCGACCTGCGCCCCCGCATCGGCTTCACCTCGGCCGCCATCGCCCAGCGCGTGCCGGGCGACGAGCTGGTCAAGGACGTCGTCGTCAGCGCCGGCTACGCGGTGCTCGGCCGGTGGCGTGAGGCCTACGACACCCTCGACACCGCGCGTGCGACCGAGCTGCTCGAAGCGATGGGGATCGGGCACCTGGCCGAGCGCACCTTCGGCACGCTGTCCGAGGGCGAGCGCAAGCGCGCGCTGATCGCCCGGTCGCTGATGACCGACCCGGAGCTGCTGCTGCTCGACGAGCCGGCCGCGGGGCTCGACCTGGGCGGCCGCGAAGACCTGGTGGCCCGGCTGTCCGGGCTGGCGATGGACCCCGACGCGCCGGCCCTGGTCCTGGTCACCCACCACGTCGAGGAGATCCCGCCCGGGTTCACCCACGCGCTGCTGCTGCGCGACGGCCACGCGGTGGTGTCCGGCCTGGTCGACGACGTCATCACCAGCGAAAACCTGTCGAAGACGTTCGACCAGGACCTCGTACTGGAGCGTTCCGGGGATCGCTTCTTCGCTCGCCGTCGCTAGGCTGTCCCTACCGACCGGTAGCGTGCTGGCAGATCGTCAACGAGGAGGATGGGCGTGGGAGAGTTCGTAACCCTGGAGGTCAAGGACGGGGTCGGCACGATCCGGCTCGACCGGCCGCCGGTCAACGCCCTGAACGCCCAGGTCACCGCCGAGCTCGCCGAGCTGGCCAAGGAGGCGGCCGAGCGCGACGACGTCCGCGCGGTGATCCTCTACGGCGGTGAGAAGACCTTCGCCGGCGGCGCGGACATCAAGGAGATGGCCACCCGCACGTACCCGGAGATCGCCAAGTTCGGCGCCACCCTGACCGGCACCCTCGCCGCCGTCGCGAACATCCCGAAGCCGGTCGTCGCGGCCATCACCGGCTACGCCCTCGGCGGCGGCCTCGAACTCGCCCTGACCGCCGACTGGCGGGTCGCCGGCGACAACGTCAAGGTCGGCCAGCCCGAGATCCAGCTCGGCGTCATCCCCGGCGCGGGCGGCACCCAGCGCCTGGCCCGGCTGATCGGCCCGAGCAAGACCAAGGACATCGTCTACACCGGACGGTTCGTGAAGGCCGAAGAGGCACTGGCGCTGGGGATCGTCGACCAGGTCGTCGCCCCGGACGACGTCTACGCGGCGGCGCACAAGTGGGCCGCGCAGTTCGCGAACGGTCCGGCCGTGGCGCTGCGCGCGGCGAAGGCGGCCATCGACGGCGGTCTCGACATGGACCTTCCGAACGCGCTCAAGCTCGAATCGCACCTGTTCGCCGCCCTCTGGGCGACCCAAGACCAGCAGAACGGCATGAAGTCGTTCATCGAAAACGGGCCCGGCAAGGCCTCTTTCGAAGGGAAATGACGCCTTGACCGACGTGAACGACCCGGCGCCGAACCCGCACGCCACCGCCGAAGAGGTCCAGGCCGCCTACGCCGACCCCAAGCTGGCGAACGTGCTGTACCACGACTGGGAAGCCGGCACCTACGACGAGAAGTGGTCGATCTCGTACGACGAGCGCTGCATCTCCTACGCCACCGACGTGTTCAACGCCGTCGCGGGCGAGGACGGCCAGCCCTACCAGCACGCGATGGAGCTGGGCAGCGGCACCGGCTTCTTCCTGCTGAACCTCATGCAGGGCGGTGTCGCCAAGAAGGGGTCGGTCACCGACCTCTCGCCCGGCATGGTCCAGGTCGCGCTGCGCAACGCCGAGAAGCTCGGCCTCGACGTCGACGGCCGGGTCGCCGACGCCGAGCGCATCCCGTACGACGACAACACGTTCGACCTGGTGGTCGGGCACGCGGTGCTGCACCACATCCCGGACGTCCAGGCGGCGTTCCGCGAGGTGCTGCGCGTGCTCAAGCCGGGCGGCCGGTTCGTCTTCGCCGGCGAGCCGACCAAGGTCGGCGACTTCTACGCCCGCAAGCTCGGCCAGTTCACCTGGTTCCTGACG
The DNA here is from genome assembly GCF_000695625.1 of Amycolatopsis rifamycinica. Taxonomy (GTDB): domain Bacteria; phylum Actinomycetota; class Actinomycetes; order Mycobacteriales; family Pseudonocardiaceae; genus Amycolatopsis; species Amycolatopsis rifamycinica. Next base: position 367,721 of record NZ_JMQI01000028.1, on the reverse strand, counting down.
ACCCGCGTGACGAAGCTGCCCGCGCTGCGCGGCTGGCGGCGTCCGCAGTCCGAACTCGACGAGTCCTCGCGCGCCGCCGCGTTGGAGGCCGTGGTCGACATCCACACCTTCGACCCGTCGGAGCTGGAGTCGTGGGCCCGCGGGGCAGGCGCCCAGGACGTCCGCGCGGTCACCGAGGAGTTCGCCGCCGCGCTGGCCGGCTGGCCGATCCGGACGTTCGAGGCCGCGGTGCCGCCGGAGAAGCTGACCGTGCGCTGGCGGATGTTCGCCTACCACCTGTGGCTGCGGCTGTCCGCCGTGGACAAGAAGGTGCTGGCGAAGATCCTGCCGCGGGAGCTGTTCTACAACGTCATGATCACCGGGACCAAGCGGCCGTCCTGAGTTGGGTTATTCGTTCAGCCTCGGCGACGTCGCCTACCTGCGTTCCGGCGCGGGTGCGGCGGCGCTCGCCGAGGTCTCGGCACTGCCGCTGACCGACCCGATCACGTCCGTCGCGGCCGTCCGGCGTCTTGTGGGCGAGTCGCACGCGGCCGCCGTCCTGGAAACCGCGCTGCTGCGGCGGAAAGCCGTCGGCAAGCTGTCCGGTGTGGACTGGCTGTTCACTTCCGACGCGCTCCAGCAGGCGAGCGCGTCGGTGGTCGCGCGCCACCGGGCCGCCCGTCTCGCCGGGCTCGACGTCCACGACGTCACGTGCTCGGTGGGCGCCGACCTCGTCGAGATCGCGCGGGTGGCGCGGCGCGCGCTCGGGTCCGATGTGGACCCGGTGCGGCTGGAAATGGCGCGGTACAACGGGACCGCGGCGGGCGTGGTGTTCGGGCTCGCGCGGGCCGACGCCCTGCGGCCGGTCAGCCGGTCCGGGGTCGTCGTCGCGGACCCGGCCCGCCGCGACGCCGCCGGACGCCGGGCGTGGAAGCCCGCCGACTTCGCCCCGCCGCTGGACGGGCTGGTCGAGGCCTACCCGGGGCGGGCCTTGTCCGTGAAGTGCGCGCCCGGTCTCGACTTCGCGCTCACGCCGTGGGCGGAGGAGGTCGAACTCGTGTCCCTGGACGGCCAGGTGCGGGAATCCTGCCTGTGGCGGGGCCTGGGCACCGGCGTCACCCGCAGGGCGACCGTGCTGCGCTCGGACGGGACACAGTGGACGGTCACCGACGCCGAGCCGGACGAGCTGCCCGCCCGGGAGCCGGGGGAGTGGATCGTCGACCCCGACGGCGCCGTCGTCCGGGCCGGCCTGGTGCGCCACTACGCGGCCCGGCACGGGTTGTGGCAGCTGGACGAACGCATCGCGTACCTGACCGGCGACACCCCGCCACCGGGAGTGCGGGCCTTCCGCGTCCTGGAACACGGGCCGTACACCGAAAAGGCGCTGAAGGGCGTGCTCAAGCGCCACGACGTCGGGCGGCTGGAAATCCTGGTGCGGGGCTTGGACGTCGACCCGGACGCGCTGCGGAGACGCCTGAAGCCGCGCGGTGCCGCGGAAGCGTCGGTGGTGCTGACGCGGATCGGGCGGTCACCGGTGGCGTTCCTGTGCCGTGCCGAAAGAATCACGTGAACGGAAACTTTCGAGGGGTGGAACTCCACGTGAACCTGACGTAGGTTCCCCGGGTCGTCAAGTTCCACTGGAGGGTTCGCCGTGTCCGGAAAATGGTCAGGTCTCGTCAAGCTCGCCGCCGCCGCGGCCATCGGCGCCACCGTCGCCTCGGGGGCCACCGCGCTGGCCGGATCGGACGAATCGACCGCCGCGCGGTCGAAGGAGCCGGCCAACATCGGCCAGGTGAAGCTGGACGTCAAGGCGTACTACGGCGACTACCTCGACGCCGCGGGGAAACACCACTATTCGGACACGAGCCGGTTCGTGAAGGACACGAACCGGATCGTCTCGGACGCGAAGCGTTTCCTGCAGCAGCAGCTGGGCCGGGTGAAGAACCCGGCGGTCGTGCTCGACGTCGACGACACGTCCGAGGTCACCTACGGCTGGGAGGCCGACAACGACTTCGGCTTCGACCCGGTGAAGCAGCAGCAGGCGATCGACAACGGCACGTTCGTCGCGAACAAGCCGGTGCTGGAGCTGGCCAACTGGGCGGCGCAGCGCGGCGTCAAGGTCTACTTCCTGACCGGACGCAACGAGTTCCAGGGGCCGCGGTCGCTGAAGAACCTGGCCAACGAGGGCTACCCGGCCCCGGCGGGGGCGTTCTTCAAGCCGAAGACGACCGCGCCGGACTACCTGCCGTGCGGGCTGACCTGCACCACGGTCCAGTACAAGTCGGGCACGCGGGCGCACATCGAGGCGACCGGCGCGAAGATCGTGCTCAACCTCGGTGACCAGTTCAGCGACCTCGAAGGCGGCTACGCGCTGCGTCCGGTCAAGCTGCCGAACCCGATGTACTACCTGCCCTGATCCCGGAATATCGGCCGGGCCCGGCGCGCTGCTCCTGGGACACGGAACTCTCAGGGAGCTGACATGGCGAAGCAGGTTCTGCAGCCGGGCCCGGACCACCCGATCACCGTCGAGCCGACGAAGGCCCGCGTGGTGGTCAAGGCGGGCGGGCGGGTGATCGCGGACAGCCGCAACGCGCTCACCCTGCAGGAATCCACGTACCCGGCGGTCCAGTACATCCCGCTGGCCGACGTCGACGCGGGCGTGCTGGAGCGCACCGACCACGGGACGTACTGCCCGTACAAGGGCGAGGCGAGCTACTACAGCCTCAGCGCGGGCGACGTGAAGGGCGAGAACGCGGTCTGGACGTACGAGAAGCCGTACGACGCGGTCGCGCCGATCAAGGACCACGTCGCGTTCTACCCGAACGTCGTGGACTCGATCGAGCTGGTCGAAGACTGAGCACCCCGCCGGCCGGACGCGCGTCCGGCCGGCGGTGCGTCGTGGCTCACGCGACCGCGCGCCGGCGTCCCCGGCCGAGCCACCACTCGGCGGCCAGCAGCGGCAGCACCCAGCCGGTCCACGTGGTGATCCCCGCGATCGCCTGGCCCAGCGCCAGTTCGCTGCCGCCGAAGGTCGTGTCCAGCTGCGGTGTCAGCACGGCCGCCCAGAGCACGCCCCAGATCCGGTTGCTGATGATCGACATGCACAGCGCGAAGCTGCGGGCCATCCAGCGGCGGTGCTCGCCGAACCGGCGTGCCCGCGCCAGCCGGTAGCCCTGCACGGTGCAGCCGAACCACAGCGTCGCGAGCAGGACGTTCGACACGGCCCCGACCGGCCCGAACGGCGCCGCGAGCGCGATCACGAAACCGGCGATCGACGCCGGGATCGCGCCGGCGAAGACGTACACGCGCCCGGTGCGGCGGTGCACGGCCGGGTGTTCGCGCCGCAGCCACGGCCAGATCTGCAGCGCGCAGGTCACCATGGCGATGGTCGCGAAGCCGATGTGCGTCACCAGCACCGGGTAGTACCAGCCGGTCGGGGCCGGAATCCGCGACCGGGCGGAGTCGAGCCCGAGGTAGGGCGGCAGCGAGAAGGCCAGGAAGGCCGTGACGAGCAGCCCCAGCGGGAGGACCCACGGCTTCGGGCGGCGGAGTTCGGTCGTCGTCATGCGTCCCCCTGTTTCGTACGGTGTATCGGCACCGTATTTCGCGGGGTTCGCAGCCGACAATCTTCGCCGCAGATATTGGGGGAGTACCCTGAAACCGTTCTAGGTTCGGTGGGCAAGTGTTCTAGTACGGAGGGTGCGTGGCCGAGGCGCCCTACCTGCGGATCGCGGCGGACCTGCGCCGCCGGATCACCGCGGGCGAGCTGCGGCCGGGCGACCGCGTCCCGTCGACCCGCGCGCTGGTCCGCGAGTGGGGCGTCGCGATGGCGACCGCGGCGAAGGCCCTGGCCGCGTTGGGCGAGCAGGGCTGGGTGCGAGCGGTGCCGGGCAGCGGCACGGTGGTGGCCGACCGGACGCCGGTCAAGCCACCGCTGGGCCGCGACGCGCTGGTGCGGGCGGCGATGGCGCTGGCCGACGCCGAAGGCCTCGCGGCGCTGTCGATGCGGCGGCTGGCGGCCGAGCTGGGCGTCGGGCCGATGGCGTTGTACCGGCACGTGCCGGACAAGGACGAGCTGCTCCGGTTGATGGCCGACGTCGCGCTCGGGGAGGCGGAGCTGCCGGAGCCGGGCCCGGCGCAGTGGCGTCCGCGCCTCGAGCTGGCCGCCCGCGCGCAGTGGCTGGCGTACCGCCGTCACCCGTGGCTGGCGCCGATCCTGCTGAATTCCCTGGTCCGCCCGCCGGTGCTGGCGGCGGGCTTGCGGCTGGTCGACTGGTCCCTGCGAGCGCTGGCCGGAACCGGCTTGAAGCGACGTGTGAAGCTGCAGGTGATCATGACGTTGAACGGCTGGGTGGGCGGCCTGGCGGCGAGCAACGCGTTCGAGGTCCAGGCCGAGCAGGACACGGGCATCACGGGCGACCAGCGCCTGGCGGCGGACATGGCGCTGCTGCACGGTTTCCTCGAGTCGGGCCGGTTCCCGACGCTGACCGAGGTGATGACCGGCGTCGAGGACGTCGACCTCGACGAGGTGTTCGAGTTCGGGCTGCACCGCCAGCTCGACGGGATCGCCGCACTGCTGGCCGGACACTAGACTGACGGCGGTGCTGATCACCACGGAGAGGCTCACGCTGCACGCGTGGACCGAAGACCGCTTCGACGACTTGTACGCACTGGCCCAGCTGCCCGAGACGGTCCGCTACGTGGGGACGGGCGAGCCGTGGAGCCACGAGCACACGCTGGTCAAGCACCGAGCAACGCTCGCGCACTGGGCTTCGCACGGCTTCGGCTGGTTCGCGGTCTCGGCGGCACCGGGCTCGTTCGACGGAGTGGTGTCGCTGGTCCGGCGGGACGCGGCGGAGTCGGGCCTGGGAGCACCGGCGGTGGAGATGGGCTGGTGGATAGCCCCCTCGGGCTGGGGCCGCGGGTACGCCACGGAAGCAACAACGGCGGTGCGTGACAAGGCTTTCCAGTCGGGCTGGGCGGACCGCCTGCTGGCGGTGTACGAGCCGGCGAACAAGCCGTCGGCCCGGGTGGTCGAGAAGCTGGGGTTTTCGTTGCACAGCAAGTTCGTCCTGGACGGGCGGGTGGAGCAGCGGGCGGTCTTGGAGCGCCCGCGCTGACCGTTGTCCACAACGCGGCCGGGTTGTGGATCGCCGGGGTGTGCGGGGGTCGTTTTCCGGGTTTTGTCGGAGGCCGCCGATAGACTGGAATTGGGGACGCTCCTAGGGAAGGGCGGTTTCTAGCGGTCGTTGCAACACTGCTGTGGGTGGGTGGTGTTGAGTGGCTGTGTCGTGTGTTCGGTGGGCTGTCCCAGTCGAGGGTCATCCGGAGCCGGTCGTTGAGCTCGACCGCGACCGCGTCGAGGTGCTCGGCGGTGTGGACGCTGGGGTCGGTGCTGTTGGGGAAGTGCTGCCGCAGAGCCCGTTGGTGTTCTCGTTGGAGCCGCGTCCGATAGTTGATCCCGACCCGCCGAGCCGCTTCCCTGGCGCCTACACCTGCATTCACTAGCGCAAAGGAGGCGACCCGCTCCCCGATCAACGGCCGGCCACGCCGACCTGAACCCCAAACCATGCCCAGCGGGGCCCGGTCCCGATCTCGTCTGGACGTCTGCAACTCCCTGAACACTCAGGTGTTGCAACCACCCCTAGAAACCGCCGAGGGGCGGGGGAGTGTGCGGCCCCGCCCTCCAGGGGCAGGCGAATGCCGCCACATCGGGTTCGGCGTCACCAGCTTGTCCGCCGACGCCGGACCAGCTGCCATGGCCACCGGCGCAGAACCATGACTTCCCCGAACCCCCCGGCCCCCGCGGTCAGGCGGATGCCGGCACCGGAACATCCCCCACCCACCGGCGCAAGGCCGCCGCCAGCCCGGCCTCACCCGAGCCCGGCGCACCCACCCACGCGACATGCCCATCCGGCCGCAGCAGCACCGCGTCGATGTCCGAAGTGGACGGACTCGAAGCGGCGACCACCTCCACTCCGGCCGACCACACCCCGAACGAACCCGAAGCCGTCAGGTCCAGCAACACCGGCCGCCCGGTGTGCAGCAGGGCCGCCAAGTGCGTCTCCGTCCCCGAAACCCGCAGCGGCACGTCCGGAGCCAGCCGGCCCAGCCATGGGTGCCCGCCCGGCTCGTAGCACGCGTCCAGTCCCGTGATGATCTCCGCCAGCGCGCGGTTCCCCGCCGGGTGTGCCGCCACGCGCCGCATCAGGTCCGCCCATGGTTCGTCGCCCGCTTCCTCCAGCGCCACCTGGGCCCGCGTGTTCGCCAGGATCCGCGTGCCCGCCGCGTGCCGCTCGTCGTGGTAGGTGTCCAGCAGGCCCTCCGGTGCCGTCCCCCGCACCGTCGCCGCCAGTTTCCAGCCCAGGTTGAACGCGTCGTCGAGGGCCACGTTCACGCCGATCGCTCCCGCCGGCGGGTGGATGTGGGCCGCGTCGCCCGCCAAGAGCACCCGGCCTTCGCGATACCGGGAAGCCAAGCGCGCCGCGTCGCCGAAGCGGCTCAGCCAGCGGGGTGCGCGCAGCTCGACGTGGCGGCCGAGGACCGCGTCCACCTGGGCCCGCAGCCTCTCCAGCGTGACCGGCGTGTCCTTGTCCGACGGCGGGTCGTCTTCCCGGACCACGATCCGGACGTACCCCGGCCGCGGGATGACGAATACGCTTCGCCCGTCGGGGCCCGCTGAAGGCCCGTAGGGCAGCTCGCATTCGACGTCGCCGAGCAGGGCGTACCAGCGCGCGTCGGTCCCGGGAAAACCGATCCCGGCCTGCTTGCGCACCGTGCTGCGGCTTCCGTCGCAGCCCACCAGGTACCGCGACCGGATCGTCCGGCCGAAGCGTCCGTTGTGGACGACCGTGCTGACGCTGTCCGCGGCCTGCGTGAACGAGCGCAGGTCGTGGCCGCGCAGGATTTCGACGCCCAGGTCGAGCGCACGGGCCTCCAGGACCTCTTCGACGCGGGTCTGCGGAATGCCCAGCGAAAACGGGTGGTCGGTCGCCGCACCGTCGAGCAGGAGCGGGCCGGGCAGGCCGGTGACCGGTGCGTGCGGCACGCGATGTCCCTCGGCCACCAGCCCTTCGGCCAGGCCGCGGCGGGCCAGCAGGTCCAGTGCCCGCGCGTTCAGGTTGAAGCCGCGGCAGTACGGCGGCCGCTCCGGCTGCCGTTCGACGATCGTGGTGCGGACGCCGGCCAGCGCGAGCTCCGCGGCGAGCAGCAGGCCGGCCGGGCCGGCGCCGGCGACGAGGACGTCGGGATCGGGCATGGTTTTCCCCTCAGAAGTTTTCGGGCCACGGCAGGGCGCCGGACCGGATTTCGGCGGCCGTCCGGCGCGCCCAGTCGAGCTCCGCGCGCCAGGCGTGCCGGACGAACTCGACCTCGATCATGAACAGCCGTGGCGCGCCCTTGCCGACGGTTTCCGCCAGCGCCGTTTCGGCGCCGTCGATGCGTTCGGTGAGGTGGCGGGCGCGTTCCTCCAGCGCGTCGGCGGCGCGCTCCGGGCCGAGCGCGCCGAGGTAGCTCACCGCCGCGACGAACTTCGGGTACTCGGCGACCGGTTCTCGGACGAGCTCGTCGAGCCAGGCGACGAACTCCTGGCGCCCGAGTTCGGTGTGCGCGTAGACGGTCCGCTCCGGCCGGTTGCCCTCCCGGACCGTCTCGACGGGCTCGATCCAGCGGTGCTTCGCCAGGGACTCCACGGTGTCGTAGAGCGAACCCGGGTTGATCTTGAACGTCGAGCCCTTGTGTCGCTCGCGCAGCGTGGACGCCATTTCGTACGGGTGCATCGGGCGTTCCAGCAGCAGGCCCAGCAGGGCCAGCGCGAGGGTGTTCCGGACCTTGCGTGGTGGCACTAGTCGCTCCCTATTAGTCGGAATCGACTATACGACGGCCGTCAAGCCTCGCGGTGCCCCGGCCACCGTGGCTAGAAGCGCGTGTTCTCCCGCCAGTGCGTGAACAGGGCCGCGTCGCCGGACACGGAGAGCTGCGGGTCGTCCGCGGCGATGCGCCCCGTCAGGGCGAGCATCAGATCAGCGGCGCGGCCCTCGACGACGACGTCGGCCTCGGCGGCTTCCTTGCTCACGTCGACCCCCGACGGCGTCCGCCGGACGAGCCAGCCGACCGAGAGTTCGGTGGCGCGGAACAGCAGCGTCTCGCCCGTGCCGTGCAGCGACGTTCGATCCAGTGCCGGGTTCGGGCGGCGCGAGAAGATCGCCACCAGATCCAGGCCCTCGGAAATCCCGTCCGCGGCGAGGTCGGCGTCGACGTCGTACGGCGTGCCCGTCGCGAAAGCCGCGTCCGCGCGGTGGACGACCGTTTCGTGGGTCAGCCGGCGCGTCCAGAACCCGGCGCGCCGGTCGGGTGTCCACGTCGACGTCGGGGTCTCGGGGCCGACCTCGGCCACCGCGGCGACGAGCCGCTCCGCGCCGTCGCGCAGCCAGCCGCCGAGGGCGTCGAACGCGGGCGGCTCGTCGATCGTGACGGCTTCGAACGGCACGTAACCCGTGGGCCGGCTCGCGATGATCGCGGCGGACTTGTGGTAGGCGGTTCCGACGTGGCAGGTCAGGTCCCGCAGTGTCCACTCTGGACACGTGGGGACGCGCACGTCCGGGGCGGCGCCCGCGATCGTCGTCCCGAACCGGTCCGCTTCGGCGACGAGGGCGCCGGCCAGCCGGTCGTGGCTCAAAGACTTCACCCCGCCACCGTAGGCCGGGTGACGGCGGCCGTGGGGTCATGATGGGCTGCCCCGAAGCCGGCCCCCGGGGACCTGGACAGGCGGGTCGCCGCGGCCCAAGATCCGTAGAGTGGCGGGGTGACTGGGGAGCTGAAGCGCGCTCGGCTGGGGGTTTCCGTCGTGTTCGCGGTGTGCGGCGCCGCGTTCGCGACGTGGCTGGCCCGGGTGCCCGCGGTGCAGGAGCGGCTCGGGCTGAGCACCGCCGAGCTGGCGACCGGGCTGTTCGGCCTCGCCGCCGGATCGGTGCTCGCGCTCCTGGGCGCGGGCGCGCTGCTGACCCGGATCGGCAGCCGGGCGGCCGTCGTGCTCGGCGCCGTCGTGCTGTGCGCGGGGCTGCCGCTGGTCGCGCTCGCGTGGTCGGCGCCGGTGTTCTTCGCCGCGCTGGTCGTGCTCGGCGTGGGCAACAGCCTGCTCGACGTCGCGATGAACGCCCACGCCGCCCGTGTCGAGGACGGCTACGGGCGCCCGATCTTCGCCGGCTTCCACGCCTTCTGGAACATCGGCGGCCTCGCCGGCTCGGGCGTCGACGCGCTGATGGAAGCCACCCACGTCCCGGTGACCGTCCATTTCCCGATCGCCGGCGCGGCGCTGCTCGCGCTCGCGCTGTGGGCGGCCCGCACCCGGTTCCTCGGCGGCGCCGACCCCGGCCAGGGCGGCGCGGCGTTCGCGTGGCCGAGCCGGGCGCTGGTGCCGCTGGGCGTGGTCGCTTTCTGCGGATTCGTCGCCGAAGGCGCGGTCAACAGCTGGAGCGCGGTCTACCTCGCCGACGTCACCGGCGCGACGCCCGCACTCGCCTCACTCGGCTACTTCGCCTTTTCCGGGACGATGATCGCGGTCCGCCTGGTCGCCGACCGCGTCGTGGCGCGGACGGGCGCGGTCCGGTTCGTCCGCGTGGCGGCCACGGTCGCGGTGCTGGGCTTCGCCGTGGTCCTCGCGGCACCGTGGCCGGTCGCGGCGGTGTTCGGCTTCGCGGTCGTCGGGCTCGGCGTGGCCGGGATCGTGCCGATCGCGTGGAGTGTGGCGAGCCGCAAGCAGGCGGACGCGCCGGGCCGGGCGGTCGCCGCCGTCGCGGCCTGCGGCTACCTGGGCTTCCTGCTGGAGCCGGTACTGGTCGGCGCGCTCGCGACCCGCGTCGGCCTGCACTGGGCTCTGTCGTCGGCGGTCGTGGTCACCTTCGGCATCGTCTTCCTGGCGCCGTCGCTGCGGGTGCGGGAAACAGCGGCGAGCCGGACCTGATGTGGTCCGTGTGCGGCCACCACGCGAACCCGAGGCGGGAGCGGGCGGCGACGAGCACGCGAAGGTGCTCGCCGCCGCCCGGGCGGACCGGGCCGGTGCGGGTGCGGCTCGCGTGGGGACCACAGGTGCTGGTCATCGCACCTCTGGTCATTCGGAGGACAACGTCGCCGCCGGCTCACGCCGGAGGTGCCTGCCCGCCTCCACACCCTGCCCGCCGCGTCACCGGAGAGGTGAGGCGGCGGGCTCGCCGAACCAGCGGGCGAGGTGGTCGTCGAGGTCCCGCTGGTCGTCGCCGACCCAGGCGACGTGGCCGTCGGGGCGCAGGAGGAGGGCCGGAACGTCCAGGGCCGCGGTGGGGTCCGCGAGGTGGTCGACCCGGTCCGACCAGCCGCCGGCGGTCAGGCGTTCCGTGCGGTCCAGCAGGAGACCACGGCCGTGGTGCAGCCGGTCGTAGAGGCGCCCCTGCTTCACGTCGATGTCGCGCAGGCGACGGCCCTGCAGGTCAGGGCCGTCGCCGAAATCGTAACGAAGGTCGATCGCGGTGATCTTCCCGATCAGGTGGCGGTTCACCTCGTCGAAGCCCATCAGCTCGGTGAGCAGCCGGCGCACGGCCCGCGAGCCCGGCTCGGGCGACGACAGCGCCATCTGGGCCCGGGTGTTGTCCAGCACTTCCTCGGCGACCGGACGGCGTTCGGCCTGGTAGGTGTCCAGCAGCGGTTCCGGGGCCCAGCCGCGGATGCGCGCGGCCAGTTTCCAGCCGAGGTTGAAGGCGTCCTGGATGCCCAGGTTGAGACCCTGCCCGCCCGTGGGCGGGTGGATGTGCGCCGCGTCGCCGGCCAGCAGCACCCGTCCGGTCCGGTACCGCTCGGCGAGCCGGGTGGCGTCGCCGAATCGCGACAACCAGCGGGGCGAGTGCACGCCGAAGTCGGTTCCGGCGACGGCTCGCAGCTGTTGCCGGAAATCGTCGAGGGTGGGCGGCTCCGCGCGATCGGCGACCCCCGCGGCGGGGACGACCACGCTGTGGACGCCTTCGCCGACCGGCCTGAGCCAGAACGGCCGGTGCCTCTCGCCGAGTTCGGTCACCTTGGCGGCGATCTCCGCCGGCGGCGCCGCCACCGCCATTTCGCCCATCAGCGTCTCGGTCCGCGAGGGCTCGCCGGGGAAGCCGATGCCGCTCAGCTTGCGCACGGTGCTGCGCGCGCCGTCGCAGCCGACGAGGTAGCGCGCCTGCAGCCGTTCGCCGTCGGCCAGCTCGACGGTCACGCCCTCGTCGTCCTGCTCGAAACCGGCGACGGCGCGGCCGTGCCGGACCTCGGCGCCGAGGCCGGCCGCGTGTTCTTCGAGGAGCCTGACGATCACCGGCTGCGGGATGCCGAGCAGGTAGGCGTGCGCGGAATCGAGGTCACGGGGCGGTGGTGCGGGGATCGCGGCGAAGAAGCCGCCCGCCGGACGCTGCCGTCCGTGGGCGAGGAGGCGATCCAGCAGCCCGCGCATGGCCATCAGCTCGAGGCTGCGGATGTGCAGCCCGACGATGCGGACGAACGACGCGGGCTCGGTTTCCTGCTCGAGGACGAGCACCCGCACGCCGTGCAGCCGAAGCTCGGCGGCCAGTACCGCGCCGGTCGGCCCGCAGCCGGCGATGATCACGTCCGGCGACGGCTCGGTGGGAATCGGCGAAGAATCCATGGGTGGTGCCTTTCGGGAGTGCCTTGAGTTCGAGGCGCTCCCGGCGACACCTACGTCAATCGCCCGGCCGTGACTGGCGGGGGAGCACCCACATCGATCCAGCGTTCATGGGTCTCACCTCCTCGGGCGGTGTCACGGTCTCGGGCAAGGTACCGGCCCGGCCGTGACGGCGTCCAATCCTTTTCGTCGTCCGCGCGACCACGGCTCAGGCCGTCGGGCGGCCCGCTCCCGCGTAGTCGTCGCCCGGCCGCCGGTAGGTGTGGACCTGGACCGCCTGGCCGGTCTGGGGCGCGTCGATCATCTGCTGGTTGCCGATGTAGAGACCGACGTGGTGGATCTTCGTCGCCGGCTCGCCGTAGAAGATCAGGTCGCCCAGCTGCGGGTCGGTCACGTGCGGCACGCTGCGGAACTGCGTGTCGGCGGTGCGCATCAGCTTGATCCCCGCGCTGCCGTACGCCGCCGTCGTCAGGCCCGAGCAGTCGAAGCCCGGGTCGTTGCCGCCGGTGCCGTTGCCGCCCCAGATGTAGGGGAGGCCGATCTTGTCGATCGCGAAGTTCACCGCGCTCAGCACCGCCGGGTTCGGCGGCGCCGAGCCCTGGCCGACCGTGCCGTAGACGTTGACCGTCGCCAGCGTCCGGTGCAGGAACAGCGGCGCCGGCTGCAGCGTGCCGACCGAGTCCCACCACACCTGGCCCTGGGACAGGTCGTGGCCGTCGGCGCACAGCGCGCGCCCCGTGGTCAGCGCGGCGTCGTCGATGTTCTGGACATCGGGTTTCCCGCCGGACGCGCTCGCCTGGTACTTGCCCCAGATCGCCGGCGACAGCTGCATCGGCCCGGCGGCGTTCGCCGTCGAGACGACCTTGTCGTAGAAGTCGCGCACCTCGATCGTGCCGAGCGGCTTGTCCAGGACGCCGGTGGTGCCGAGCTGCCCGCCCCGCGCCCGGCCGTGGTCCGTGGTCACTTTTCCGACCGCGGCCAGCGTGACCCAGGACAGGTGGCACCCGGGGACGTCCTTACTCAGTTTCGTCGTCGCCTTCGCGTAGCCGACCATCGCGCGCAACGGGATGTCGAGCCACTGGCTGGTCTTGGACGCCCAGGCGTCGAACTCGCTCGCTTCGGGCACCTTCGGCGGCGTCGAGATCGCCGTCGGCGTGGTCGACGGCGGCGGGGACGGCCTCGGCGACGTCGTCGACGCCGGTGGCACCATCGCGGCGGCGTTCGTGGTCTCCTGCTGCTTCGGCGCGAGCAGGATGCCGGCCACCAGGGCCCCCGCGACGACGACCGCGGCCGCGATCACGACCACGGGCTTCCGGCGGCGGGGCGCGGGCGGAGCGGGGGTTTCGGCCGGGGCGGCCTCGGGCACTTCGGGCGTTTCGGCCGGGGCGACCTGGGGCTCCTCGCTCACCGGGCCGCTCCGGTGAGCCGGTCGAGGACGAAGCCGCGCAGGCCGTCGAGGTCGGTGTCCATGGCGACCTCGATCGGCCGGCCGGGGGAGAACTGCGGATCGTCCTCGCCGAGCCGCCGCCGGTCGACCAGCGTCTGGCCGCGCGCCGGGCCGAGGCCGCAGTCGACGTCGACCCGGTAGGTCTCGGTGTGCAGGATGCCGGGCGAAATCGCCTCGGCGACCGCGACGGCGTCGTGCATGACCATCCGGTCCTCGCCGAAGACGCGCGTGTAGTGCTGCCGGTAGGTCGAGGTCAGTCCTTCGAGGGTGGCGCCGATCGGCCCCGACGACGCGAGCTTCGCCAGCCATTCGGCGTCGACGGCGCAGCGGTGGGTCAGGTCCAGCGGCACCAGCACGACCGGGACGTCCTCCTCGACCAGCACCCGCCGGGCCGCCTCGGGGTCGCTCCAGATGTTGAACTCGGCGGCGGTCGTGCTGTTGCCGAACGTCACGCCACCGCCCATGATCACCAGCCGCGCGATCTTCGCCGCCGCGCCCGGGTGGGCCGCGAGCAGCGCGGCGATGTTCGTCAGCGGCCCGATCGGGGCGATGGTCACCGGTTCGTCCGCGGTTTCGAGCAGGTCGAGCATCAGCCGGACGGCGTCCCGCTCCTCCAGCGGACGGCTCGCCTCGGGCAGCGTGTAGGAATGGCCCGACAGGCCGTCGCCGCCGTGGACCTCTTTCGCGTCACGCGGCTTGGAGTAGATGAGCGGCCGCGCCGCCCCGGCGGCCACGGGCACGTCGGCGCGGCCGAAGAGCTCCAGCAGCCGGCGCGCGTTCGACGTCGTGCGGTCGAGGGGAACGTTGCCGAAAACCGACGTCACACCCAGCAGTTCGACGTCCGGGGACAGCGCGGCCAGCGCGATCGCCAGCGCGTCGTCCACGCCCGGGTCGGTGTCGATGATCAGCTTCGTGCCCATCCAGCTCCCCTTGCCTGCGAACCCGTCCCGTACACAGGTTACGGTCACGGGCATGACGTCGATGTGGGGTGCGCCCGCGCTGTCGCGGGTGCGGGCCTGGCGCCGCGCCCGCCGCGACCCGCGTCAGGCGAAGTTCCTGACCGCCGACTCGCTGCGCTGGGTGCTGCGCAACCGCGCGTACACGCCCTGGTACCTGGTCCGGTACTACCGGCTGCTCAAGTTCCGGCTCGCCAACCCGCACATCATCCTGCGGGGGATGCTCTTCCTCGGGAAGAACGTCGAGATCCACTGCCGCCCCGGCTACGGGCGGCTGGAGATCGGCCGCTGGGTCCACATCGGCGACGGCAATGCCATCCGCTGCCACGAGGGCTCGCTGCGGATCGGCGACAAGTCCGTGTTCGGCCGTCAGAACGTGATCAACTGCTACCTCGACATCGAGCTCGGCGCGGCCACGCTGGTGGCCGACTGGGTGTACATCTGTGACTTCGATCACGTCATTTCGGACATCCACGTGCCGATCAAGGACCAGGGCATCGTGAAGTCCCCGGTCCGGATCGGCCCGGACACGTGGCTCGGCACCAAGGTCAGCGTGCTGAAGGGCACCCGCATCGGCCGCGGCAGCGTCCTGGGCGCGCACGCGGTCGTCCGTGGTGACATTCCGGACTACTCGATCGCGGTCGGCGCGCCGGCCCGAGTGGTCCGCAACCGCGAAGACGACTACGCGGCCGACGCCGCGCGTCGGGAGGCCATCGCGGACATGGCCCGCAAGGCGAACAAGGCCCTGCAGAAGACCCTCGGCGAGCAGTAGGACCACTCGGGCCGCGTGGTCGCTTTTCGCGACATGGTGGCATGGGGGAATTCCGCGAAGCCGCCTTGCCCACCCTGCTCCTCCTGGCGGCGAGTGTCCCGGCGGTTGATGCTCTGACCTGCGATTTCCGTGTGGTCGAAAAGCGGTCACGTTCGTTCCCGGCCGTTCGGCGGTGATCATCGGCTGATCGGCCGATCTCCGCCGCGTCCGGTCTCGGCAGCCTGAGCCCATGTCGATCACCCGGTTCGCCGTCCCGCTGCTCACCGCCGCGGCGCTGCTGCCCGCCGTCCCCGCGGTCGCCGCCGCTGACGGGCTCTCCTGGCAGCTCTGCGCCACCGTCGCGAAGGGCTGGGACCCCGGCGACCACCGCACCGAGTGCGCGCTCGTCCCGGTCCCGCTCGACTACGCCGACCCCGGTGGTCCGAAAATCGACATCGCCGTCAGCCGGATCCGGGCGACCGGCCCCCGGACCGGCGCGATCCTGATGAACCCGGGCGGGCCCGGCCAGTCCGGCCTCACCATGCCCGGCAGCATCGCCGGCAGCCACGCCGGCGGCCTCGGCGTCCACCACGACCTCGTCGGGTTCGACCCGCGCGGCGTCGGCTACAGCGCCGACCTGCCGTGCCCCACCGAGTTCCCCGAGCCAGGTATCACCGACAAGGAGAAGGCCCGCGAAGCCGCCGAACGCGCCGCCGCGGCCAACCGCGAGTGCGTCGAGGCCCACCCGGCCTTCGTCCGGAATCTGACCACGCCGACGATCGCCCGCGACCTGGACCGCATCCGCGTCGCGCTCGGCGAGGACAAGATCGGCTACTACGGCGTCTCGTGGGGGACGGCGCTCGGCGCGCAGTACCGGTCGCTCTTCGACGACCACGTCGGCGAGATGCTGCTCGACTCCGTCATGCCGCCGGACCTGAACGTCACTGCGATGGACGACGGCCAGGCGACGGCGGGCGAGAACACCTTCCACGACTTCGCGGCGTGGATCGCCAGGTACGACGCCGTTTACCGATTCGGGACCACGGAGCCCGCGGTCGCGAAGGCCCTGCTCGGACTGCGGGACGAGCACGGCGCGACGGTCAACGACATGCTCGCCAACCCGCGCCGCGAGTGGGCCGGCCTGGCGAAGCAGCTCGCCGCCATCCGCGACGGCGGAACGCCCGTCGTCGGAAAACCGACCAGGGCCGGACTGGGCTGGGACGGCGAGCCGTACGCGTTCAACCACTTCCAGCAGACGGCGCTGCTCTGCAACGAGTCGCCGAGCCCACGCGACTTCGAGACCGTCTGGCAGCACCGCCTCGACCGGATGAAGCGCCTCCCGGTCGCGGGCGGCTACGGCTTCTACGAACAACTGTGCGTCGGCTGGCCGCTGGCCGCCCGGCCGTGGTCGTTCGAAAACGGGACAAGCCCGCTGCAGCTGGCCGGTCACCTCTACGAGCCCGTCACCCCGATCGGCTGGGCGCTCGCGATGCGGCAGCGGATCGGCGGCGCGCTGATGACCATCGAGGACGACGTCCACGGCTCGCTCTCGTCGCTGCCCTGCGCCGACGCCGTGGTCACTTTCTTCGACACCAGCCGGACGACCTCGGCGTCGTGCGCGGGAGCGCCGGTTCCGGCGCCCTGAGTCAGATGCGGGCCCGCAGCTGGTCGCGGACCTCCATCAGCGCGAAGCCGAGCAGGTTCAGGCCGCGCCAGTAGTCCGGCTTGGTCGCGTTCTTCTCCTCGCGCGCGAGCCCGCTGCCCCAGACGAGGTCCTTCTTGGACGCCTCGACGAGCACCGCGTCTCCGGTCCCCAGCAGGAACCGGCGCAGGTCGCGGTGGGCGCGGAACTTGGCCAGGTTGCCGTCGACGGCGATGTCGAACCGGTGCCGCTCCCAGGTGGCGGCGTCGAACCCGGCGACCTCGCGGCCGAGCACCTTCGCCGTCTTCGGGTCGGGCGTGGCCCGGATCAGCTCGGCCTTCTCGTGGTCGCCGAACAGCTCGGCCTTGCCGGCCATCATGTAGTGCTCGGCGGTCGGGTAGACGACGCCGTCGGCCTCGAACGGGTCGGCCCACCACTGGCTCAGGCAGCTCGCCGTCACCCGCCCCGACTTCGAGGGCGTGTGCCCGTAGAACAGCAGGTATTCGGGCTCCGCACCCTCGTGGACCTTTTCGCGCAACGCCTCGACACTGCGGACTCCGTCGACCTTCACCATCCACCTAGTGGACCACGCGCTCAGAGCAGGAAGTGGAACAGGGGGCTGCCCGGCTCGATCCGCTCCACCTGCAGCGGGCTCGCGTCCATCCGCGCCAGCAGCCCGGGCAGGTCGGCCGGCCGCGCGATCTCGATGCCGACCAGCGCCGGGCCCCTCTCGCGGTTGGTGCGCTTGACGTACTCGAAGCGCGTGATGTCGTCTTCGGGCCCGAGGACCTGCTCGAGGAACCGCCGCAGCGCGCCGGGCTCCTGAGGGAAGCTGACGAGGAAGTAGTGCTTCAGCCCTTCGTGCATCAGCGAGCGTTCGAGGATCTCGCTGTAACGGCTGACGTCGTTGTTGCCGCCGGAGACCAGGCAGACGACGGTCTGACCGGGCTCCACGTCGACGACCGTGCCCAGCGACGCCGAGGCGAGCGCGCCCGCGGGTTCGGCGATGATCCCGTCGGACTGGTACATCGCGAGCATCTCGGTGCACACCGCGCCCTCGGCGACCGCGGTCAGCTCGGCGCCGCTCTCGCGGACGAGGGGATAGGTGACCGAGCCGGCTTCGCGCACGGCGGCGCCGTCGACGAACGAGTCGAGCGCGGGCAGCCGCACCGGGTGCCCGGACTCGAGGGCCGCGGCCATGCAGGCCGCGCCCGCGGGTTCGACACCGATGATCCGGACCTCCGGGTGCCGCTCCCGCAGCCAGCTGCCGACCCCGGCGAGCAGCCCGCCGCCGCCGACGGGCACGACCACGACGTCGGGGACGAAGCTCAGCTGCTCGACCACCTCGAGGGCGACCGTGCCCTGGCCGGCGACGGTGCGGACGTCGTCGAACGCGGGCACCAGGGTCGCGCCGCTGCGCTGGGCATCCTCGTTGGCCGCGGCGAAGGCGTCTTCGTACGTTTCGCCGACAACGACGACCTCGATGTGCGCGCCACCGAGCGTCGCGATGCGTTCCCGCTTCTGCCGCGGCGTGGTGCCGGGAACGTAGACGCGGCCGTTGGCCCCGAGCCGCCGGCACGCGTACGCAACGCCCTGGGCGTGGTTGCCGGCGCTGGCGCAGACGACGCCTCGCGCGCGGACGTCCTCGTCGAGCTGGACGATGAAGTTGTAGGCGCCGCGAATCTTGTACGACCGAACCGTCTGCAGGTCCTCACGCTTCACCCAGACCTGCGCGTCCACCCGGGACGACAGCCGGGCACTCGGCTCCAGCGGCGTCCGGGTCACCACCCCGGCCAGCCGCTCGGCGGCCTTTTCGATCGTCGCCGCGGTCACCGTGTCGATGTCGTGCACCCCGGTGAATCTACGACTCGCGCCTCCCGGGCAACCGTCCGGGCCTCCGGGCGCATCAAAGGGGTGTCGAACGAGATGGGGGCGCCGATGGACGCGGGATTCACCGAGTACGTGACCGCGCGGGCCGCGTGGCTGCGCAAGGTCGCGTACTTGCTCTGCGGCGACTGGCACCGGGCCGACGACCTGGTCCAGTCGGCGGTCACCCGGCTCTACGCGAACTGGCCGCGGGCCTCCCGCGCCGACAACGTGGACGGCTACGCGCGCCGCACGCTGGTCAACACCTTCCTGGCCGAACAGCGGACGTCGTGGTGGCGGCGGGTGGATTTGCGTGAAAACGACCACGACTCGCCCGGACCCGGCGCGGACGTCGAATCGGCCCTGGACCTGCGGGCGGCGCTGGAACGGCTGCCCGCCCGGCAGCGCGCGACCGTCGTTCTGCGCTACTTCTGCGATCTCCCGGTCGCGGAGACCTCGCGGGCACTGGGCTGTTCCGAAGGCACCGTCAAGAGCCAGACCGCGAAGGCCGTGGACGCGCTTCGCGAGCTGCTGCGCGAACCCATCCGGGAGGGACGAGCATGACCGACCACGAGCTGGCCACCAAGCTGAAGGAACTGGCCGAGACGCCCGCCCCGCCGCCCCGGCTCGATATCGACCGCGCCCGCCGGATGGGGCGGCGCCGTCGTCGCGTGCGGACCACGGCGCTGGTCCTCGGTTGTGCCGCGGTCGTGACGGCCGGCGGTGTGACGGCGGTGTCGGTGCTGCGGCCGGCCCCGCCAGTAGCGACGGCGCCGGTGGTCGCATCGTCCACGCCCGCGTCCGTCGCGCCGGCACCCACCGACAACCCGATCGTGGCGAAGGCGAGCTTCGGCTGGCTCCCGGAGCAGATCAAGGGCATCGAGTACGCCGTCGGCGCGCACGGCGACACCGCGCTGGCCATCGGCCGCGGCGAGCTGGCGCCGATGATCTGGTTGTCGGTTTACGACCAGGAGCCGAACAACCCGCCTGGCCTGGGCAGACAGGCGACACGGATCCCCGTGCGGATCGGCGGCCGCGACGGCCACTGGCTCACGACCGACCCGAACGACCCGCTGAACCACGGCGAGAGCTACCTGAACTGGCGGACCCCGGACGGCCGGTGGGCCCGGCTGCACGCGTACTACCTCGCCGTCCCGGACCTGCAGGAGGTGCTGACCCGGGTGGCCGCCGGCGTGACGTTCGCGAACCGGGCGGTGCCGCTGCCGCTGCGCATCACGAGCCTGCCGGACACGTTCCACCTCACCGACGGCTACCTCTCGCGCCGCCCCGACCGGGACGGCGTGCCCTGGCGGCTGGTGCTGCAGTACTCGGTGAACGGCGGGCTGGCGACGATCAACGTCCTACCCCCGGGCGGCCCCCTGGAAGGCGTCGGCGAACAGAAGTGCGAGACGAAGAACGCCCTGAAGGTCTGCGTCGCGTTCGACCAGCCGAAGGCCATGGGCATCACCGCGAAGGAACTGCTGAGCAGGATCACCTCGCTCGGCCGGGACGAGACCGAGTGGACCGCGCACGTCTTCGGCTGATCAGCCTTTCGGCACCGCCGGGTAGGGGACGAAGGTGCTGGTGTTCTCGTCCACGGTGAGCTGCTTGCCGATCGTGGGGAACGCGCGTTGGGAGCAGGCCGGCCGTTCGCAGACCTTGCAGCCCATCCCGATGGGTGTCGCGGCGGCCGGCTCGTCCAGGTCGAGGCCCGTCGAATAGACGAGCCGTCCGGCGTGGCGGAGTTCGCAGCCCAAGCCGACGGTGAACGTCTTGCCGGGACTGCCGTAGCCGCCGATGTTGCGCGACACCGTCCGCGCGACCCAGAAGTAGCTCTTGCCGTCGGGCAGGGTCGCGATCTGGGTGAGGATCTTGCCCGGCTGGGTGAACGCCTCGTAGATGTTCCACAGCGGACAGGCCCCGCCGACGCGGGAGAAGTGGAACCCCGCCGCCGACTGCCGCTTCGACATGTTCCCGGCCCGGTCCACGCGCACGAACGAGAACGGCACCCCGCGCTGCTTGGGCCGCTGCAGCGTGGACAGCCGGTGGCAGACCGTCTCGAAGCCGACGCCGTAGTGGTCGCAAAGCCGCTCGATGTCGTAGCGGAACCGTTCGGCCGCGGCCAGGAACGGCCCGTAGGGGAGGATCAGCGCCCCGGCGAAGTAGTTCGCCAGGCCGACACGGGCGAGAGACCGGGCGGCCGGGCCGGAGAACGCCCACGAATCGGCCAGTTCGGTGATCAAGTCGTCGTACTCGAGCAGCGCGATCTGCGACGCCATCCGGAACGCCTGCTGCCCGACCCGCAGGCTCGGCGCCAGCCGCAGCACCCGCGTCATCGGCTCGTAGCGGTGCTGCTGGCCGGCGGCCTCGTCGATGCCCTCGCTGGTCACCTCGACGCCGTAGCGCTGCGAAAGCCGTTCCTTCAGCGCGCCCAGCACCTGCCCGCGCTGCAGCGGGATGTCCGCGGCCATCTTCTCGGCGCGTTCGTCGAGTTCGGCGACGTAGTTCTCGCGCTCATAGAAGAAGTCGCGGACCTCCTCGTGCGGCAGCGGCGCGGCGGCGCTGCCGTGCAGGCCCAGGCCGTTTTCCGTGGTCAGGGCGGCGGTGCTCTCGACGGCGCTGCGGTAGCTGCGGTGCAGTTTGACCAGCGCCTGCGC
The DNA here is from genome assembly GCF_000695625.1 of Amycolatopsis rifamycinica. GTDB lineage: Bacteria > Actinomycetota > Actinomycetes > Mycobacteriales > Pseudonocardiaceae > Amycolatopsis > Amycolatopsis rifamycinica. Next base: position 346,779 of record NZ_JMQI01000028.1, on the reverse strand, counting down.
GATCGCCGGGAGGTTCGTGGCGAGCTCGTTGAGCTCACTGGTCGTGACGTCGACGCCGAGGACCTCGTCGAGCAGGGCTTCCTTGACGTCGGCGACCAGGCGTGAGGTGTCGTTGTTGGCGAAGAACTCGGTGTCGACGCCGAACGCCTGCGTGATCCGCAGCAGCACCGGCACGGTCAGCGGGCGCGCGTTGTGCTCGATCTGGTTGAGGTAACTGGGTGAGATCTCCAGCACACGAGCGAGGTCCGCCTGGCTCATCGAGCGGCTTTCGCGAAGGTGCCGCAACCGCGCGCCGGCGAAAGTCTTCTCCATTCGTGCCTCCCTTTCCGGAAGGTTTCCGGTCCTGAACGGTTACGTGAACGGTCAAGAACGCGGATTTTCGATCACCTGCGAACCAGCTGATTCGCAACCTTTGCAAAGAGCGTACGGACCCTTCGCACAAATTGGCAACTTGGACGACTGGACCTTGTTTTCGCTGGCATGTCAGGGTCAGACCAAGCAAGGCGAGCAATCGCAAACTTCGCAACACCGGGAGATCCGATGACGGAACAGGCCAAGCAGGCGGCCGCGGAGCTGGCCGCGCAGTGGGCGAGCGACCCCCGCTGGGCGGGCGTGCAGCGCTCCTACTCGGCCGAAGACGTGATCAAGCTGCGCGGCAGCGTCGTCGAGGAGCACACCCTGGCCCGCCGCGGCGCGGAGAAGCTCTGGGACCTGCTGCACACCGAGGACTACATCCACGCGCTCGGCGCCCTGACCGGTAACCAGGCCGTCCAGCAGGTCCGCGCGGGCCTGCAGGCGATCTACCTGTCCGGCTGGCAGGTCGCGGCCGACGCCAACCTGGCCGGCCAGACCTACCCCGACCAGAGCCTGTACCCGGCCAACTCCGTGCCGGCCGTGGTCCGCCGCATCAACAACGCGCTGGGCCGCGCCGACCAGATCAGCTGGGCCGAGGGCAACACCGACATCGACTGGTACGCCCCGATCGTCGCCGACGCCGAGGCCGGCTTCGGTGGCCCGCTCAACGCGTTCGAGCTGATGAAGGGCATGATCGCGGCCGGCGCCGCGGGCGTGCACTGGGAAGACCAGCTCGCGTCCGAGAAGAAGTGTGGTCACCTCGGCGGCAAGGTGCTGATCCCGACCAAGCAGCACGAGCGCACGCTGAACGCCGCCCGCCTCGCCGCGGACGTGCTGAACGTGCCGTCCCTGATCGTCGCCCGCACCGACGCGCAGGCCGCGACGCTGCTGACCAGCGACGTCGACGAGCGCGACCAGCAGTTCCTCACCGGGGGCCGCACCGCCGAAGGCTTCTACGAGGTCCGCAACGGCATCGAGCCCTGCATCGAGCGCGGCCTGGCCTACGCCCAGTACGCCGACCTGCTCTGGATGGAGACCTCCGAGCCGGACCTCGAGGTGGCGCGCAAGTACGCCGAGGCGATCAAGGCGAAGTTCCCGGACCAGATGCTGGCCTACAACTGCTCGCCGTCGTTCAACTGGAAGAAGCACCTGGACGACGCCACGATCGCGAAGTTCCAGCGCGAGCTCGGCCACATGGGCTACAAGTTCCAGTTCATCACGCTGGCCGGCTTCCACGCGCTGAACTACTCGATGTTCGACCTGGCGCACGGCTACGCCCGGGAAGGCATGACCGCCTACGTCGACCTGCAGGAGCGCGAGTTCGCTTCGGAGAGCCGCGGCTACACGGCGACCAAGCACCAGCGCGAGGTCGGCACCGGCTACTTCGACAACGTCGCGACGGCGCTGAACCCGGAGAGCTCGACCACGGCGCTCAAGGGCTCCACCGAAGAGGCCCAGTTCCACTGATCCCCGGCCGCGGCCTGACGGCGGCACCCCCCACCGTCGTCAGGCCGCGACCCTCCCCTTTTGTTCTTCCCCGCCCACAGCTCGCGGAGGCACCCCATGGTTGATCGGCTGAACTACCGCATCGAGGTCACCGGCCCGGTCGAGGGCCGGTTCGCGGAGATCCTGACCCCGGCGGCACTCGACTTCCTGGCCAAGCTGGACAACACGTTCGCCGGACGCCGGCGCGAGCTGCTCGACGCCCGCCGCACGCGGCGTGAGGAACTGCAGTCGGGCGAGAAGCCGCTCGGCTTCCTGCCCGAAACCCGCCGGATCCGCGACGACGAGTCGTGGCACGTCGCCCCGACCGCGCCGGGCCTGGAGGACCGCCGCGTCGAGATCACCGGCCCGACCGACCGCAAGATGACGGTCAACGCGCTGAACTCCGGCGCCAAGGTCTGGCTGGCGGACTTCGAGGACGCGACGTCGCCGACGTGGCACAACGTCATCGACGGCCAGCTCAACCTCTACGACGCCATCCGCCGCAACATCGACTTCACCACTGAGGCGGGCAAGCGCTACACCATCGGCGACGACCCGGCGACGATCGTCGCCCGGCCCCGCGGCTGGCACCTGGTCGAGAAGCACATCCGCATCGACGGCCGCCCGGTGTCGGCGAGCCTGGTCGACTTCGGCCTGTACATCTTCCACAACGCGCGCCAGCTGATCGCCCGCGGCGCCGGCCCGTACTTCTACCTGCCGAAGCTGGAGAACCACCTCGAAGCGCGTCTCTGGAACGACGTTTTCCTGCTGGCGCAGCGCGAGCTGGGCATCCCGCGCGGCACCATCCGCGCCACCGTGCTGATCGAGACGATCACCGCCGCGTTCGAGATGGACGAAATCCTCTACGAGCTGCGTGAGCACGCCGCGGGCCTGAACGCGGGCCGCTGGGACTACATCTTCAGCCTCATCAAGAACTTCGCCGCGCACGGCGCCGACTTCGTCCTGCCGGACCGCGCGCAGGTCACCATGACCGTGCCGTTCATGCGGGCCTACACCGAGCTGCTGGTGCAGACCTGCCACAAGCGCGGCGCGCACGCCATCGGCGGCATGGCCGCGTTCATCCCGAGCAAGGACCCGGAGATCAACGCGACCGCGCTCGAGAAGGTCCGCGCCGACAAGGAACGCGAGGCCGGCGACGGTTTCGACGGCTCATGGGTCGCGCACCCGGGCCTGGTCCCGGTCTGCCGCGAGGTCTTCGACAGCGTGCTCGGCGGCTGGCCCAACCAGCTCGGCAAGCTGCGCGAAGACGTCCACGTCACCGCCGAGGACCTGCTCGACGTGGCCAGCGCCGGCGGCGAGGTCACCGAGGCGGGCGTGCGCGCGAACATCAACGTCGCGCTCCGCTACGTCGACGCGTGGCTGCGCGGCACCGGCGCGGCGGCGATCCACAACCTGATGGAGGATGCGGCCACCGCGGAGATCGCGCGGTGCCAGGTTTGGCAGTGGATCCGCAACGGCACGAAGCTCGAGGACGGCACGGCGCTGACCCGCGAGCTGGCGGTCGAATTCCTGGACGACGAGCTCGCCTCGGTGCGCGCCGACCTCGGCGACGGCAACCGCCTCGACGACGCGTACGAGATCTTCACCGAAACCGCGCTGGGCGAGAAGCTGCCGAGCTTCCTCACCACGGGTGCCTACGCGCGGTACCTCACGGACGCCCGGTAGCAGGGCCCCGGCCTCCCCTACCTGACGAGGGGAGGCCGGATTCCACACTGTTGGGATGGTGTGGGTCCGGACCGGTCCGGTGACGGCGGCTCCCCGTCACCGGACCGGTTCATGTCTTTCACAGCAGGAAAACCCGTCGCGTCACGGCCTCGGGCGGTTCGCAGCAGGTGAAACCGGTGATGCCCGGCAGCGTGGCGCCTCGCCCGCGTGGCGTGAGCAACCACCGGACCGTCCGGAAGGCGTAGATGGCGACCAGAGTCGCCATCGCCAGCAGGATGACCACCGCAATCCAGCTGAGGTCGTAGAGGGCACCCTTCGCCCCGAACACCAGCACGAAGATGACCGAAGCCAGCGACGAGAAGACCGACAACAGCGTCAGGCACGCGCCGGCGACGAGACCGCGCGGACTGCCGACGAGATGGTCCATCGGGTCCGTCGGCGCCTTGCGTGCCGTCTTCTCCTTCTGTCCCACGGTATAAGCGATCGGCGCACAAGCGGCGACAGCGACGTAGAACGCAGACGCCACGGCGAAAGCCGTCGAAGCCCCGGCCGAGATCGCCGCGTCCAGCTTCCCGGAGAACGCGGCGAGCAAAGTGGCGAACGCGGCGGTCAGCGCCGTGAGATTGCTGGCCCAGCTGTCCGTGAACTTCCACTGGGCGCCGCCGGGAAGCTCGGCACCGGGGGCCCGCCTGGCGAGCCGGCCGAGCACACAGCCCATCACCAGGGTCGCGCCCGCGCCCGCGACCAGGCCCCAGCCGAGCACGCGCCAGTCGGGTACCACCTGCGCGTCGGCCGCCAAGACGAAGGTTTCCATGCGCCGACTCCATTCCTCAGCCGTGTACGGAGTGGTAGGTAGTCGGCCGCCGACGGCAGCTCGTTACGCAGAGTTGTCACTCACACGAGTGCTTTCAGCAGGACTTTCGCGGCTTCCCCGGCCGTGTCCGCCTCGCGGGGGTCCCCGGTGATCGCGGCGAGCACGGTCGCGCCTTCCATGAGCGAGAACAGCTGGTCGGCGAGGTTCTGGTCGGGAACGAGACCACGCAGGTACGCCCGCACCTCGTCCTTGTGCTTGCGGATCGCGGCGGCGATGCCCGGAGCGGGTTCGCCGAACTCGCCGAAGGAGTTGACGAACGCGCAGCCGCGGAAGCCGGGCTCGGCGAACCAGTTCTTCAGCCACGCGAACACGGCCAGCGGATCGTCGCCGCGGACGTGGACGAAATCGCGCAACGACCCCCGCCAGCGCTCGTCGCGGCGAAGCAGGTACGCCTCGACCAGGTCGTTCTTTGCCGGGAACGTCTGGTAGAGCCGCTTGAGCGAGACGCCGGAGCGTTCCCGGACGGCGTCCATTCCGACCGCCTGCACGCCGTGGGCGTAGAAGAGGTCCTCAGCGGCCTCCAGCAGCCGGTCGGTCGCCTCCGTGGAATCCATGTCACCTGCCCCTGGCGCTGAGAATGATCGTTCTCTAGTCTAGCGGGAGCCGTGGAGAACGCACGTTCTCCACGGTCGGAAGGAGCTGTCATGACCCCGCGCCCGCCGTTCCCGCCGTTCGACGAGGACGCCGCCCGCCAGAAGGTCCAGGCCGCCGAAGACGCGTGGAACACCCGCGACCCGGAGCGCGTCTCGCTGGCGTACACGGAGGATTCGGTCTGGCGCAATCGCGACCGGCACGTCGTCGGGCGCGCGCAGATCGTCGAATTCCTGACTGGAAAGTGGGCGCGCGAGCTGGACTACGCGCTGCGCAAGGAACTGTGGGGTTTTCGCGGCAACCGCATCGGCGTCCGGTTCCAGTACGAGTCCCGGACCGCCGAAGGTCAGTGGTTTCGCAGCTACGGCAACGAGCTGTGGGAGTTCAGCGACGAAGGCCTGATGCGACGCCGCGAAGCGAGCATCAACGACGTCCCGATCACCGAAGCCGACCGCCGCATCTTCGGCCCGCGGCCGGAGTCCGAGCACGGCCTGCTGTTGCCGATCTTCTGAGTCCGCTCTCGGCGGAACGACGTCCGGCGGGGTTGGGCCCCGGGCATGCTTGGGCCATGACGACATCGGCGTTCGGCGGCGAAGTGAGCGAGTACTACCAGCGGTTCCGCCGCGGCTACCCGCCCGAGGTGGCGGACGAGCTGACCAGGACGTTCACGCTGACCCGCGACGACGTCGTCTTCGACCTCGGCTGCGGCACCGGCCAGCTCACCCGGGCCCTGGCGCCTCGCGTCGGAGCGGTCCTGGGCATGGACCCGGAACCGGCGATGCTGGCCCAAGCCCGCCAGGCGACGGCGGAGCCGAATGTCGGCTGGCTGCTCGGCGCGGATTCCGACGTCGGCGCGCTGACGGCGGCGCTCGGGCCGGGCCGCCTGGCCGCGGTGACGGTGGCGCAGGCGTTGCACTGGATGGACCACGAGCGGCTGTTCGCGGCGGTCCGGCCGCTGCTGCGTCCCGGCGGCGGTGTCGCGGTGGTGACCAACGGCGAACCGCTGTGGCTGCAGGACACGGCGTGGTCGACCGCGCTGCGCGAGGTCGCCTCCGCTTACCTGGGCACTCCGCTGCACCGGACCTGCGGCACGGACGACGCGAGCCAGGAGCGGTACGCGAAGGCCCTCGCGGCCGCCGGGTACGCCGTGGACTCGACGGTCGTCGAGTACTCCGCGCCGCTGAGCGTCGAGGAAATCGCCGGTGGTCTTTTTTCGGCCATGAGCCCGGAGCAGCTGCCCGGCCCGGACGCGAGGCCGGCGTTCATCGAGCGCATCCGGGCGGCGGTCACCCCGCACGGCCCGCTGCGGGAACGCGTCCGGGTCCGGTTGCTGACCGGAACCCGGTGAACCGGACGAACCGATCACGGAAGGCGAATACGTACCGGTCCGTGCTGTTCCGCTTATTGTTTCCCCGGGAGGCGGCGCGGATGCTCGCTGCGAGGCGCCGATCGCGCCGCCGTTCCCCGAGGAGTTCCCATGATTAGCAGGTTGAGAGCTGTCATCGCCGCCCTCATCGTCGTCTTTTCGCTCGCGGTCGCCGTGGACGGATTTTCGGCCACGGCCGTCCCGTCCGGTCCGGACTGCTTCCGGCCCTGCCGGTTCTGAGCGGCGGCTGCCTAGATTTCCGGGATCTCGGCCGGGACCGGTTCGAACGCGTTCCCGGTGGCGATCTTCGGCCGGGGCAGCTCGACCGGTTCGCCCGGCTTCGCCCGCCGGTAGACCTCGGCGGTCGCTTCGGCGATCCGGCCCCAGTCGAAGTCCGCGGCCAGCCGGGACTGCGCGGCCCGCGCGCGCTCGGCCGCAGCCTCGGCGTCGGAGAGCACCGTCGTCACCGCGTTGGCCAATTCCGCGACATCGCCGGGGCTGAACGCCAGCCCGGTCTCGCCGTGGACCACGACCTCGCCGAGCCCGCCGGCCGTCGAGGCGACCAGCGGCGCCTTCGCGGCCGCGGCCTCCAGCGCGACGATGCCGAACGGCTCGTACCGGCTCGGCAGGACAACGGCGTCGGCCGCGGCCAGCGCCGCCCGGAGGTCGCGGTCGGACAGGTGCCCGACGAAGTCGACCGCGCGCCGCACCCGCAGCTTCCGCGACTGTTCGACCAGCTCGTCGAAGTGTCGTCCTTTTCCGGCAACGACCACGCGGGTGCCCGGGTGGCGGCGCCGGATGCGGGGGAGTGCGGCCAGCAGGTCCTGCACGCCCTTCTCCCACTCGAGTCGTCCGAAATAGAGCAACAACGGCGCACCGGCCGGGCTGTAGACCTCGCGGGCGTGCGCGATCTCGTCCGCGGGCACCTGCCAGCCGCGCTCCTCGATGCCGTTGTGGATCACCGTGACGTCGGCCGCTTCGACCTCGAAGAGGTGCGCGACCTCGCGGCGCATGGCCTGGGAGCAGGTGATCAGCGCGTCGGCGCGGTTGGCCAGCCACCACTCGACCGAGTGGACCTGCTGGTTCAGCGGGTGCGACAGCCAGCCGGAATGCCGTCCGGCTTCGGTCGCGTGGATCGTGCCGACCAGCGGCACCCGCGCGGCCTCGGCGATCGCGATGGCCGGGTGGGCGACCAGCCAGTCGTGCGCGTGGACGACGTCGGGCTGCCAGGTGCGCAGCAGGTCCTGCGCGGCGCGGATCATGGCGTGCCCCATGGCCAGCGTCCAAGCGACGAGGTCCCGTTCGAAGGTCACGTGCATCGGGTCCTCGGCCACCCGGATGACCCGCACGCCTTCGACGACCCGATCGGTGCGGGGGTGCGTCCCGGCGTCGGTGCCCGCAGCGTGCCGGCAGAGGACGACGACGTCGTGGCCCTGGCGGGCGAGGTGGGTGGCGAGCGCGTGGACGTGCCGGGCCAGGCCCCCGATGGCCACGGGCGGGTACTCCCAGGACAGCATCAGCACTCGCATGGGCAGAGGTTACTCGCGAGTCAGAAGGCCTCGACGCGCCCGTGCTCGCGAAGTGTTCACATGTGATCTCGATCACTGGCAGAGGTCGCGATCTCTGCCAGCATCGACCGGGATGACTTCTCCCGAGGACCGCGGCTGGCGCCGGCTCGACCCGCCCCTGCCGACGCCGTGGAGCGGCGACGTCGCTCCGGACAACGCGCTGCCCGAGTACCCGCGACCCCAGCTCACGCGACTTCGCTGGCTCAGTCTCAACGGCGTCTGGGAGTACGCGGGCTGGCCGTCGTCGCCGGATGAGCCACGGCCGTCCGGCTACGCCGAGCGCATCCTGGTCCCGTTCCCGCCGGAATCGGCGTTGTCCGGAATTCGGCGACGCGACGAAGTCCTCTGGTACCGGCGTCTTTTCGAGGTCCCCGCCGACTGGCGCGGCTCGCGGGTCCTCCTGCACTTCGGCGCGGTCGACCAGACGGCGAAGGTCTGGGTCAACAACCAGCTCGTCGCGACGCACGAAGGCGGCTACACGGCGTTCAGCGCGGACATCACCGACGTCCTGCGTGCCGCGGGACCGCAGGAGCTGACCGTCCGCGCCGAGGACCGCACCGACGTAGAGCCCTTCCCGGTCGGGAAGCAGCGCAACGCGCCCGGTGGGATCTGCTACACGCCGTCGTCCGGAATCTGGCAAACGGTCTGGCTCGAGCCGGTCCCGGAGACTCGGGTCGAGCGCGTGGACCTCACTCCGGACCTGACCGGTGTGACGGTGTTCCCGCAGGTCACCGGCGGTGCTCAGGTCGTTGTCGTCATTTCGGCGAACGACGTCGAGGTGGCTCGGGCATCGGGCCCGGCCGGGGCCGCGGTGCGCGTCGACGTCCCTTCACCGCGCCTCTGGACGCCCGACGACCCGCACCTCTACGCGCTGCGTGTCCAGCTGCTCGACGAGCGTGGTGCGATTTCGGACGAGGTCGGCAGCTACGCCGGCCTGCGGACGATCGGCCTGGTCCCGGACGGGCAAGGGCGCCCGCGGATCGCGCTCAACGGCCGTGTCACTTTTCTGCACGGACCGCTCGACCAGGGCTACTGGCCGGACGGCATCTCGACCGCGCCCACCGACGATGCCCTGCGCTTCGACCTCGAGAAGACGAAGGAGCTGGGCTTCAACTTCGTCCGCAAGCACGTCAAGGTCGAGCCGGCCCGCTGGTACTTCTGGGCCGACACGCTGGGGTTGGTCGTCTGGCAGGACATGCCGTCGCTGACGGTGTCGTTCGACGGACCACCCGGAATCGCGCCGGACCCGGTCCCGCGGGCACGCGAACGCTTCGAAGCGGAGCTGGCCGAAATGGTGACGCAGCTGCAAGCGGTTCCCTCGATCGTCGGCTGGGTTCCGTTCAACGAGGGCTGGGGCGAGTTCGACACCGCCCGTGTCGCGGAATCGGTCAAAGCCCTCGACCCGACGCGGTTGGTCATCGCGAACAGCGGGGTCAACTGCTGTTTCTCGCGACCGGACAGCGGCGCGGGCGACGTCTACGACGACCACACGTACGTGGGCCCGGGGACGCCGTCGGTGACCGACGGCCGCGCTATCGTCGACGGCGAGTACGGCGGCCTCGGTCTCGTCCTGGACGACCACCGCTGGCCTGGTCCGCCGAACGCGTACGAGATGACGCCGACGCCGGAGCGGCTCACCGAGCGCTACGCCGAGGTGAGTGCCGCCCTCGAGCGCGTGGTGGCGGAGCGCGGCTTGTCCGGCGCCGTCTACACCCAGACGACGGACGTCGAAAACGAGGTCAACGGGCTGCTGACCTACGACCGTCGCCTGGTCAAGGTGGACCCGGCCGTGGTGGCGAAGTGCGCGCGAGCGGTGATCGACGCGGGCTCGTCCTGATTTCGACCACGGCCCGTCGCGAAACCGGCCGGCGCCCCGGCACCGGCGGGATCCACCAACGCAGCCAGCGGCCCAGGAGGTGGATCCTGCCGTGAAATCAAGCCGGCAGCGCCGCCTCGATGGCCTTGACGACCGTCTCGTCCTCCGGCTCGGTGCGGGGCCGGAACCGCGCCAGGACCTCGCCGTCGGCGCCGACCAGGAACTTCTCGAAGTTCCACTGGACGTCGCCCGCCGCGCCCTCGGCGTCCGCGGTCTCGGTCAGCTCGGCGTAGAGCGGGTGCCGGTTTTCGCCGTTGACGTCGATCTTCTCGAACAGCGGGAACGTGACGCCGTAGGTCGTCGAGCAGAACGTCTGGATTTCGTCCGCGCTGCCCGGCTCCTGACCGGCGAACTGGTTGCACGGGAACCCGACGACGGAGAAGCCCTGCTCGCCGAAGCGTTCCTGCAGCCGCTCGAGACCGGAGTACTGCGGGGTCAGGCCGCACTTCGACGCGACGTTGACCACGAGCAGCGCCTTGCCCGCGAACTCGCCCAGCGAGCTGTCCCGCCCGTCGAGGGTCTTGAGCGGAATTTCGTGGATTCCCATCCGGCGGGTCCCTTTCAGTCGTGCTTCAGCGCCCGGGTGTCGAGGTGCCCGAACGGTCCGTCGTCGGCGCGGTAGGCCGCGGCGAGCTCCGCGGCCCGCGCGCGATCGCCGCGGCGCAGCAGCCCGGCCAGCGTGTCGAAGCGCTCGGTGTGGACCGCGGCGCGACGACGCGCGTAGTCCGCGGCCGAGTCCTTGGTGACCATGAACGCCCAGTCGCTTTCCAGGGCCAGCATCGCCTCGGCGACGGCCTGGTCGGCGACGACGTCCCGTGCCGTCCGGTCCAGTCCCCGCACCAGGCCGAGCAGCCGGTCCTGCAACGCGCTGTTGGCGGCGACCATGTCCTTGACCTGCTCGCCGTCCCAGACCCGCCAGTCCTTGCCCGACCCCCACGACGACGCGGGCAGGTCGATCGGCGCACCGACGTGGCCGGCTTCCATCGCACCCTTCAGCGTCGTCACCCGCACGCCGGCCTCGGGAAGTGCGCGCAGCACGCCCTCCAGCCAGGCCGGACCTTCGTGCCACCAGTGGCCGAACAGCTCCGTGTCGTACGCGGCGACCACGAGCGCCTCCCGCCCGTGTTGCCGCTTCAGCGACCGCAGCCGCGTCACGACTGTCTCGACGAAGTCCTTGACGTGTGTCCCCAGCACATCGGCGGCGAGCGCCGGGTCGTACGGCGCCTTGTCCTGCGGCTCGACCGTCTTGCCGGTGACCCGCGCCGCCTTGAGGCCGACCTCGTGCTGCCAGGTGTGGAAGTCGCGGTAGGCGGCGTGGCCGGGGTAGCCGGCCTTCGGTGACCAGACGCGGTAGGTGACCTCGAGGTCCCGGCCGAACGCGAGGACGTCGGTGCCGCCGACCGGTCGCGCGGCCCAGGTCTCGCCGCGCAGCGACGGGCCATCGACCAGGAACCGCTGCACGCCCGCGGCCGCGTAGTCGTTTTCCAGACCAGGCGCGTAGCCGCACTCCGGTGCCCAGATTCCCTCGGGCCGCGTCCCGAGCCGCAGGGCCGTGTCGGCGAGACCGGCGGTCAGCGCGAACTCGCGCACCCGCGGGTCCAGGAGCGGCTGGAACGGGTGGGCCAGCGGGCCGCCGAGCAGCTCGATGGTCGAATTGTCGACCAGGGACCGCAGGATCGGGGAGAAGCCGTGCCGCCAGCGCGTGCCGAACTCGTCGGCCGCGCGGACGGCGGTCCGGTGTTCGGCCGCGGCGAGCTCGCGCAGCAGCGGGTCGCCGCGCCACAACGTTGCCGCGTGCTGGGCGCGCAGCTGCCAGTGGCCGAGCCAGTCGTGGAACGCGCGGATGCTGTACGGGTCGTCGAGCTGCGCGGCGAGCACCGGCGTCACGCCCAGCGTGAGCACGTCGTGGCGGCCCTCGTCGGCGAAGCGCTCCAGGAGCTCGACCATCGGCAGGTAGGAGTGCGCCCACGCCTGGTAGAGCCACTCCTCGCCGACCGGCCAGCTCCCGTGGTGCGGCAGCCACGGCAGGTGACTGTGCAGGACGAGGCAGAAGGTGCCCTCGCTCATCGGCGCACCGCCACGGCGATCAGATCGAGGCTCGCGTCGAGGTCGTCGCCGTGGATGTCGAAGCCGGTGGCCTCGATCGCGGCGACGTCGGCGAGCAGGGCGTCCGGCCACTCGGCCTGGCCCGGGAGCTTGCCCATGACCACGTCGAGCTGGGCGTCGATGATCGAACCGCCGTACCGCTCGTCGAGCGCGCGCACGGCCTCGCCGTGGTGGAGGCCATGCAGTGATTCGACGTCGAAGCCGGCGTCGGTGAGCAGCCCGGCCAGCTCGGACGGCGCCAGTTCGCGGGTGTGGAAGGGGTTCAGCGGCGTGTCGCTGTCCGGGGTGAACGTCAGCCGGTTCGGCGTCGTGACCAGCAGTTTGCCGTTCGGCGACAACACCCGCCGGCACTCGGCGAGGAACCCGGCCTGGTCCCACAGGTGCTCGATGACCTGGAAGTTGGCCACGACGTCGACCGCGCCGTCGCCGAGCGGGAGGAAGGCCAGGTTCGCCCGCGCGACGGCGACCTCGGGGTAGCGGCGCGCGACGTGCTCGGTGGTCGGGACGTCGTAGTCCAGCGCGAGCACCCGGCGGGCCGTGGTCGCGAGGAGGCCGGCGCCGTAGCCCTCGCCGCAGCCGGCTTCGAGCACCGTCGCGTCCGCGCAGTGGGGGAGCAGGGCGAGGTACGCGGCTTCGTGGCGCCTGAACCAGTAGTTCTCCTCGGCGAGGCCGGGGACGGTCCGCTCGCCGGTCAGGTGCAGCGCCTCGGCCCGGGTGGCTGGGGTGGTCACCTCCGCGACCCTAGCGGGTGTCACGTCCGGCGCCGCCGTCTCGTTCCGTCGTCATGCAACGAACCATCACCCGCGTCCTGCTCGTCGTCTTCGGCTTGGCCGAGGCCGTGGTCGGAATCTGGCCACTGGTCTCGCCGACCGGCTTCTACCAGGACTTTCCCGCCTTTCGCACCGGCTGGGTGGCGATGGACGGGCCGTTCAACGAGCACCTCCTGCGCGACTTCGGCGGCCTCAACCTGGGCCTCGCGGCCCTGCTGCTCGGGGCCGCCGTGATCGGCACCACAGCGGTGGCGCGGCTCGCCGCCGTCTCCGCACTGCTGTTCGGCGTCCCGCACTTCCTCTACCACCTCGGCCACGTCGCGCATTTCGAGCGGATCGACCAGGTGCTCGTCATCGGGACGACCGGCCTCGGCGTACTGCTGCCGCTGGTGGTCCTGCTGCTCCCGGCGCGGCGCGTCAGCCCACCGGTGACACCGTGATGCCGAGCGCGCCGGGGCCGAGGTGCGCGCCGATGACCGTGCTCGCTTCGACGACCATGCTCTCGACCATCGCGGGCACCCGGCGCTCGATCTGCCTGCCGATCTCCAGTTCGTGGTCGCTGGCGCCGAACCGGGTGACGGCGATGTCGGCGCGGAAGCCGCCGGACTTCTTCACCGCGAGGTCGACCATCTTGGCCAGCGCGCGCCGCGTGCCGGCGACGCGGGCGAGCGGTGCGACCTCGCCGTTCTTCACGGTGAGCAGCGGTTTGATCGAGAAGGCGTTGCCGAGCATGGCCTGCGCGGCGCCGATGCGGCCGCCGCGGCGGAGGTACTCGAGGGTGTCGACGTAGATGAACTCGGTGCTCGTGCTGCACCGGCGTTCGGCGGCTTCGATGACCCGGCCGGCGTCCGCGCCGGCCGCCGCGGCGCGGGCGGCGGACACGGCGGCGAAGCCGAGGCTCATGCCGGTGGTCCGGCTGTCCAGGACGTGCACCGGGATGCGGACCTGCTGGGCGGCCTCCCGGGCCGCGCGGACGGTGTCGGACATGCGGCCGGAGAGGTGGATGCTGACGATGGCGGTCGCGCCGGCGGCGGCCGCTTCCTGGTAGGTCCAGAAGAACGCCCCCGGATCCGGGGGCGCGGTGACGATCGACTGCCCGGCTCTCATGGCGTCGATCACCTCGCGGCGGTCGAAGCGGTTCTCGTCGTCGAACTGACCACTCAGGTTCAGCTGGATCTGGACGACCCCGATCGCCCACCGGGAGGCGACGAGGTCGGGCAAGCAGGAGCTCGAGTCGGTGACGACGGCGATGCGCGCGGGCATGGTCGGGGAGATTAATGCCTGACATCCACTGCGAGTAGGCCGTGGTTGGGCCGATCGGACGAACGGTGGTTCGGATGGGGTGACCGGTCAACTACCGGGACGATAGTCCCATTAAATTGCGCATCCAGGTGAATGGCGTCACCTCGACGGGTCCTGCGCGCCGATTGGCCCTAATCTACCGGCCAGTAGAGCACTGTCCCGTGGTCGTCCGCGGGCCACGAACCGGGAGGTCGAAGCAGACCCATGACCAACATCGTCGTCCTGGTCAAGCAGGTACCGGACACCTACTCGGAGCGGAAGCTCAACGGGTCCGACCACACCCTTGACCGCGAATCCGCCGACGCCGTGCTCGACGAGATCAACGAGAAGGCCGTCGAAGAAGCGCTGAAGATCAAGGAAGCCGGCGAGGGCGAGGTCACCGTGATCTCGGTGGGCCCGGACCGCGCGACCGACGCCATCCGCAAGGCGCTGTCCATGGGCGCCGACAAGGCCATCCACGTCTCCGACGAGGCGCTGCACGGCTCGGACGCGATCGCCACCGCCAAGGTGCTCGCCGCCGCGATCGGCAAGGTCGAGGGCTTCGACCTGGTCATCGCCGGCAACGAGTCGTCCGACGGCCGCGGCGGCGCCATCCCGGCGATCCTCGCCGAGCTGCTGGGCCTGCCGCAGGTCACCTACGTGCGTGAGCTGACCGTCGACGGCTCGACGATCAAGGCCACCCGCGAGACCGAGGACGGCCTGACCCACCTCGAGGCGAGCCTGCCCGCGATCGTGAGCGTCGGCGAGAAGATCAACGAGCCGCGCTACCCGTCCTTCAAGGGCATCATGGCCGCGAAGAAGAAGCCGGTCGAGACGTTCACCATCGCCGACCTGGGCATCGACGCGGGCGAGGTCGGCCTCGGCAACGCGTGGTCCACCGTGACCGAAGCCTCGCCGAAGCCGCCGCGCACCGCCGGCGAGAAGGTCGAGGACGAGGGCGACGGCGGCACCAAGGTCGCCGAGTACCTGGTCGGCCAGAAGCTCATCTGACAACGGCTCTTCGAGGAGGAAGTAGAACCATGGCTGAAGTACTCGTCCTCGTCGACCACGTCGACGGTGAGGTCAAGAAGGTCACGCTCGAGCTGCTGACCGCCGCCCGCGCGCTCGGTGAGCCGTCGGCCGTCGTCGTCGGCCCGACCGGGACCGCCGCCAAGGCGAAGCAGGCACTGGCGTCGCACGGCGCCGCCAAGGTGTATGTCGCCGAGGGCGACGACGCCGCGAACTACCTGGTCACGCCCAAGGTGGACGTGCTCGCCGCGCTCGCGCAGCAGGCGTCCCCGGCGGCCGTGCTCGTCACCGCCAGCGGTGAGGGCAAGGAGGTCGCCGCCCGCCTGGCCGTGCGACTGGGCTCCGGCCTGATCTACGACGCCGTGGGCGTCAACGGCGACGGCGTCATCGACCAGTCCATCTTCGGTGGCGCGTTCTCGGTCAAGTCCAAGTCCGCCAAGGGCGCGCCGGTCGTCTCGATCCGCCCGGGCGCGGTCGAGGCCGAGCCCGCCGAGGGCGCGGCGGCCGAGGAGACCGTCGAGCTCCCCGCCGTCGACGCGGCCAAGGCCACCAAGATCACCGGCGTGGAGCCGGTGACCGGCGGCGACCGGCCGGAGCTGACCGAGGCGTCCATCGTGGTCTCCGGTGGCCGCGGTGTCGGCTCGGCGGAGAAGTTCGACGTCGTCGAGAAGCTGGCCGACTCGCTCGGCGCGGCTGTCGGCGCCTCGCGTGCGGCTGTCGACTCGGGCTACTACCCGGCGCAGTTCCAGGTCGGCCAGACCGGCAAGACGGTCTCGCCGCAGCTGTACATCGCCCTCGGCATCTCCGGCGCGATCCAGCACCGCGCCGGTATGCAGACGTCGAAGACGATCATCGCCGTCAACAAGGACCCGGAGGCGCCGATCTTCGAGATCGCCGACTTCGGCATCGTCGGCGACCTGTTCAACGTCGCGCCGCAGCTGACCGAGGCGGTCGAGAAGCGCAAGGGCTGATCCCAGCCTCGTCGAAGGGCCTCCCGGGTCGACCCCGGGAGGCCCTTTGCGTGTTTCGGGACCTGAGAAGAGCCTGAGAACCCGCCATTCACCGAACATGCACTAACCAGTCATCGGATGGCACTCTCCGCGGCTCCCTCCGCGCAGGTACACCTTGACCATGACGACGTCACAGCTCCTCGTCAGCACTGATCAGGCGGGTGCGAAGCTCCCCGCCGACGCTCCCCGGTACTCGCTTCTCGTCGCGCACGCGAACGACGAAGTGGTCGCGGCGCAGAAACTGCGTCACCGGGTTTTCGCCGAGGAAATGGGTGCGCGCCTCCACTCCCCGCGGCCCGGTCTCGACGTCGACGAGTTCGACGAGTTCTGCGACCACCTGGTGGTCCGCGACGACAACACGGGCGACATCGTCGGCTGCTACCGCATGCTGCCGCCGGAACGCGCCGTCCAAGCCGGGAAGCTCTACGCCGACAGCGAGTTCGACCTGAAGGCAATCGAAGGCCTGCGACCGTCGCTGGTCGAAACCGGCCGGTCGTGCGTGCACCCGGACCACCGCAGCGGCGCCGTCGTGAGCCTGGTCTGGGCCGGCATCGCCCGCTACATGCTGCTCTCCGGCCACCGCTACCTCGCCGGCTGCGCGTCCGTCCCGCTGGTGGACGACGGCTCCTTCGCCGCCGGCGTGTGGGACATCCTGCGCGCCAAGCACTACTCCGACGAGGCCACGCGCGTCGCGCCGCTGATCCCGTGGGACGCCTCGGGCATCGAGCGCCCGGCGCGTTCCGCGCTGCCGCCGTTGATCAAGGGGTACGTCCGGCTCGGCGCCAAGGTGTGCGGGCCGCCCGCGCTGGACGTCGACTTCGGCGTCGCGGACTTCTTCGTCCTGCTGGACCTGCAGAACGTCGACGAGCGGTACCTCAAGTTCTTCCTCGGGGCCCAGGGATGAGCCACGCCTGGATGCCGGCGTCGCCGTGCGGCGACGGCTGCCTCACCTCCGACGACCCGGTGGTCGGTTTCCCCCGCCGGGTCCTGCGCTTCGCGGCGGCGATCTCGGTCGTCCTCGCGGCGCTGGCGTCGGCGCCCTTGCTGCTGGTCGCGCCGGGCCGGGAGCGCCTGCTCCAGCTGATCTTCCGCGGCATGCTGCGAGCGTTCGGCGTCCGGCTGGACATCCGGGGCGGCGGCGACTTCCTGACCGCGCCCGCCGGCCGTGGCGCGCTGGTGGTCAACAACCACATCTCCTGGCTGGACATCGTCGCGATCAACGCCATGCGGCCGATGCGCGCGCTGGCCAAGAAGGAGATCGCGGGCTGGCCGGTGCTCGGCGGCCTGGTCCGCCGCGGCGGCAGCATCTTCCTCGACCGCGAGCGGCTCACGACGTTGCCCGCCACGATGGCGTCGCTGGCCGACGCACTCCGGACGGGCTCGCTGGTCAGCGTGACGCCGGAGGGCACGACGTGGTGCGGCCTGGCTTCGGGCCGCTTCACGACGGCGACGTTCCAGGCGGCCATCGACGGCGGCGTCCCGGTGCGCCCGATCGCGTTGCGGTACCGCCTCGCCGACGGCCGCGAGACCAGCCGCCCGGCGTTCATCGGGCCGGAGTCGCTGATCGCGTCCCTGCGCCGGGTCGCGGCTCTGCGCGGCCTGGTGCTCGAAATCCACATCTGCCCGGAAATCGCCCCTGGCCGTGCGGAAACCCGCCGTGAACTGGCCGCCCTCGCCGAGTCGGCGGTCCATTCCGCGCTGGGCACGGTGCAGATCCCGGCGCAGCGGCGCCGCCGGACGCCGCGCCGCCAGACGGCCCCACTGGCTTCGCCTCCCGCGAAGTGATCCGGGCCCTGTCGCCGCGATCCGGCGACAGGCCCGGATTGGGACATGCCGCGGTGGCCGGGTCCCCGATGGTCAGCTGACGGCGATGGTCAGTTTTCCGCCAGGGTGCCCGCCCTCGCTCTCGACCTGCGCCGCGGCCGCCTCGGCCAGCGGATAGCTCCTGCCCTGCGCGATGCCGACCCCGCGGTCGGTCACCCAGCCGGCGATCCCGGTGAGGACCTCACGGGTCTGCTCGCCCCCGCTGGAGAACGGGATCCCCAGCTCGAACGCGGCCGCATCGGCGATGGTGACGATCCGGTCCTTGGTGCCCCGCAGTTCGACGGACCCCGGCAGCACCCCGTGCCCGGCGGCGTCGAACACGGCGTCCACCGGCCCGGACGTCACCTCGCGAACCCGCTCCACCCAGCCGTCGCCGTAGAGGACGGGCACGACGCCCAGCGACTTGAGGTCGTCGAGGCTCCGGCTTCCCCCGGTCCCGATGACGGTCACCCCCTGCGCGACGGCGACCTGGGCGGCGAAGCGCCCGACCGTGCCGCTGGCGCCGTGGAGCAGCAGCGTCTCGCCCTCGCGGACTCCGAGCAGCCCGAGGACGCGAAGAGCGGTCTCGCCGGCGACCGGCAACGCGGCGGCGTCCGCCCAGGAAAGGCTCGCGGGCTTCGGCGCGATCGTCTTCGCGAGCGCGTACTCGGCGTACGCACCGGTCTCCGACCAGCCGAACACCTCGTCGCCGACGGCGAAGTCCACGCCCTCCCCGACAGCGTCGACGACGCCGGCGACCTCGAGGCCGGGGATGTGCGGGAGCGGGACCTGAAAGTTCTGCTGCATGGCGCCGTTGCGGATCTTCCAGTCGATCGGGTTGACCCCGGCGGCCCGGACGGCCAGCCGCACCTGCCCCGGGCCCGGCTCGGGCGCCGGGACGTCGGACAGCTGCAGAACTTCCGGCCCGCCGTATGCGGAGAAGGTGATCGCTCGCATGGTGGTTTCTCGCTCCTTGGTTCGTGACCTTCGGTTCGAATGTCCTCCCCCGGAAGTCAACTCGCCCGGCGGCGGCGCCGAACCGCCCGGACGAGCAGTGTTCACTAGCCGGATGAGCAGGTCGCCGGAGTCCGGTCGCGCCTACCTTGGTGGCCATGGACGCTTCCTGGTCGGATCCGCGACACGTGCTGGACGTCGTCGAACGGCTCTTGTCGGCCCCGCGGCCCCAGCTGCTCAGCCGGTTCACCGCCGAGCTGGGCAGACTGATCCCGCACCGCGCGGCGGCGATGCAGACGGGCGACTGTCCCCGCAGCCCGCTCAAGGCCATCGGCGACGAGGGCATCGCGCAGGCCGTGACGAGCGTCGAGATGCAGCGCCTGGTCGACCGCAGCGAGCCGGGCAAGGCCCTGGTGACCGACGGCGTGCTCGGTGGCGTCGAGCGCCGGCTGGTGCTGCTCGCTTCGACGCCGGCCGTCGGCCGGGGCGCGGTGATCGCGGTGGTGCCTGAGGCCGCGGAGCCGCCGTCCGCCGAGCTGGAACTGGCGGCCCGGCTGTGGCACATCGTCAGCACCGACGCGGGCCAGCGGGCGACGGACCCGGGCCCGGACGTCCTGGCCGGCAGCCTCGCCGCGGCCTCCGCACGCGCCCAGGCGATCACCGACCTCGGCCAGACGCACGCGGCGACCCTGGTCACGCTCCTGTCGGTTCTTCGCTCCGGCCGGCTCTCCGACGCCGTCGCCCGCCGCACCGCGGTCGACCTCGCCGCCGACGCGCTCCTGGAGCTCAAAGGCGTCGTCGACCGCGACCAAGCCCTCTCGGCGGAGCAGGCGGACGCGGCATTCGCCGCCCTCAGGACCCAGCTGGCCGACCTGGTCCGGCACACCGAGGTCGACATCGACCTCGCTGACCCGGTCGGCGACGCGGCCCTCCCGCAGGACATCGCCCACACGGCACGGACGCTGACCCGCGGCCTGGTGCTCGCCGCCTTGGACCGTCCCACGACCACGCGCTTGAGGGCGTCGTGGCGCACGGACGGATCGGTGCTGCGGATCACCGTCCGCGACGACTGCCCCGAAGTCGCCGACGCGATCCCGCCCCGAGGCCTGACCGAGCGGCTCACGGCCCCGGGCGGCCACTGGGAGGTCGACGCCGTGCCGGGCTGGGGCACGACGGTCACCGCGGTCCTCCCGCTCGGCGTGGCCGAGCCGCCGGAGCTACGTCCGATCGACCGGCTCAACCCGCGCGAACTGGAGGTCCTGACGGGCATCTCCCAGGGCCTGCGCAATCGGCAGATCGCCGAACAACTGCAGCTCAGCGAGCACACGGTGAAGTTCCATGTCCGCAACATCCTCGACAAGCTGGACGTGAGTTCCCGCGGCGAGGCGGCGGCGCTGGCCCGCGACCTGCCGCTCGAACCGGTGGCGCACCGCTCCGCTTGAATGACCTTGACTTCCAGCGGGGTGGAGGTTGCACGCTGGTGATCATGGCCTCGACGATCGACTCCGCACCCCCTCGCCGAAGTGTGCTTTGGAGTGCGGACCACCGGCTGACCACGATCGCGCTGCTGCTCGTGGTCACGTTGGTCGCGTTCGAGAGCATGGGCGTGGCGACGGCGATGCCCACCCTCGTCGCCGACCTCCACGGGCAGTCGCTCTACTCGTGGCCTTTCACGTTTTTCCTGATCTCGAGCGTGGTCGCGACGGTGCTTTCGGGCCGGATCGGCGACCGCCGCGGCCCGGCACCGGCGCTGCTCGCCGGGCCCGCGCTGTTCGCGGCCGGCCTCGTGGTCGCGGGGACGGCGAGCGGAATGCCAATGCTCCTGCTGGGCCGCGCGCTGCAGGGCTTCGGCTCGGGACTGCTCCTCGTGTCGGTCTCGCTCCTGATCGCGCTGACCTTCACCGACCACGAACGTCCGGTCATCTACGCCGCGAACGCTGCCGCCTGGGTCCTGCCGGCAGTCATCGGGCCTTCGGTGGCCGGGATCGTGACGGTCAGCGTCGGCTGGCGCTGGGTCTTCCTCGGTTTGGTCCCGTTCCTGGCTGTCGGCGTGCTCATGCTGGTCGTGGTCGTCCGGCGCTTGCCCGCGCACGAACCCGCCACAGGCGGCCGGCGGGCAAGCGTGCCTCAGGCGATCATCGCGGCGCTCGGCGTCGCGGCGTTGACGTGGGCAGCCCAGCACCAGTCGCTCGTCGCGCTCGGCTACGGCACTGTCGGGCTGGTCGCTTTGGTCTACGCACTGAGGACGCTGCTGCCGGCCGGGACGTTGACCTCTCGTCCGGGCCTGCCGACGGTCGTTGCGTCCCGTGCCCTGATCGCCGGTGCCTACGCGGGGATGGAGGCGTACCTCCCGCTGACGATGAGCGCGGTCCACGGCTACAGCCCCGCCCTTGCCGGCCTGCCACTGACGATCACGGCATTGGGCTGGTCCGCGGCGTCGGCCGTGCAAGGCCGATACCTCGAGTGGTCGCGGGAGGCATCGCTGCGCACCGGGTTCTGGCTGGTCGCGACGGGCCTGGTCGGCTTCGGTCTGGTCTCGCAGCCCTGGTTCCCCGGATGGGTCGCGTTTGTGGCATGCGCGGTCGGCGGCGCGGGCATGGGGATCGCCATGCCCGCGATTTCCGTCCTCCTGCTCCGCTACTCGCCCGAAGGCGAGCGCGGATTCAACACCTCGGCGGTTCAGCTCGCCGACTGGGTCGGCTGCGCCCTGCTCATCGGCCTGGGCGGCGTCCTGCTCGGTGTGGTCGGCTCGGTTCTCGACCCGTCGCCGGCGATGGCCCTGCTCACCGTGGCCTCGGTGGCGCTGGCGATGACGGGTGTCCGGCTGACCGGGCGGTGGCCGTCAAAGGTGTGACAGCCCACTTCGACGACCAGGGTGGGCTTCGTCACGCGCTGGAGCGGACTACCCTGGAACAGCGATGACCTATCTCGACCACGCGGCGACCACTCCGATGTTGCCCGAAGCCATAGCGGCGATGACCGAGGCGCTGTCCACCGTGGGCAACGCCTCGGCGCTGCACTCTTCGGGCCGCCGGGCTCGCCGGATGGTCGAGGAAGCCCGCGAAACCATCGCCGAGGCACTGGGCGCCCGGCCCTCCGAGGTGATCTTCACCGGTGGGGGAACCGAGAGCGACAATCTCGCGATCAAGGGCATCTACTGGGCTCGCCGCGGCGAGCAGGAGCAGCGCCGCCGCATCCTGTGCGGCGCCGCGGAGCACCACGCCGTGCTCGACACCGTCGAATGGCTCGAGGCTCACAGCGACGCCGAGGTCACTCTGCTCGACGTGGACAGCCAGGGGCGAGTGCAACCTGATGTACTCCGGGCCGCCATCGCCGAGGCCCCCGAGACCGTGGCGTTGGCCACCGTGATGTGGGCGAACAACGAGGTCGGCACGATCAACCCGATCGCCGAGCTGGCGGCCGTCTGCGCCGAGTTCGATATCCCGTTCCACACCGACGCGGTGCAGGCTGTCGGCGCTGCTCCGGTCGACTTCGCCGCCAGCGGCGTCGCTGCGCTCACCTTGACCGGGCACAAACTCGGTGGTCCATTCGGCGTGGGCGCGCTTCTGCTCGGCCGCGACGTACCTTGCGCACCCCTGCTGCACGGTGGAGGTCAGGAGCGCAATGTCCGCTCCGGCACGCTGGACGTCCCGGCGATCGTGGGCTTCGCGGCTGCGGTGCGAATCAGCGTCGGGGGCCGAGCCGAATACGCGAAGCGCGTCGAGGAACTCCGAGACGGCCTCGTCGAGGCCGTCCGACGCGAGGTACCCGACGCCGTGCTCAACGGTGGAGAGGGCCAGCGACTGCCGAGCCATGCCCACTTCACCTTCCCCGGATGTGCCGGCGACAGCCTGTTGATGCTGCTCGACGCCAAGGGCATCGAATGCTCGACGGGATCTGCGTGCACTGCAGGCGTTGCTCAGCCGAGCCACGTTTTGCTCGCCATGGGGGCCGATCCGGCGGCGGCTCGCGGTTCCCTTCGTTTCTCCCTCGGCCACACATCCACTGCAGCGGACGTCGAGGCCGTGGCTGCGGAGATCGGTGGCGTCGTCATGCGCGCCCGGCAGGCCGGCCTCGCCGGAATGCGCAAGCAGACCCAGAAGCAAGAGGTGTAAGGCAATGCGGGTTTTGGCCGCGATGAGCGGAGGAGTGGACTCGGCGGTCGCCGCGGCGCGCGCGGTGGACGCCGGGCACGACGTCGTCGGTGTGCACCTGGCCCTGTCGGCCAAGCCGGGGACCTTGCGGACCGGCTCGCGCGGGTGTTGCACGATCGAAGACTCGCACGACGCCCGGCGGGCCGCTGACATCCTCGGAATCCCCTTCTACATCTGGGACTTCGCCGAGCGATTCACTGAAGAGGTCGTCGAAACCTTCGTCGGCGAATACGCTGCCGGACGCACCCCGAATCCGTGTGTCACCTGCAACGAGAAGATCAAGTTCGAGGCGCTGCTCGAGAAGGCGATGGCGCTCGGATTCGACGCGGTCGCGACAGGCCACTACGCGCGCCTCTCCGTGGTGGACGGTGTGCCTGAGTTGCGTCGTAGCGCGGACAGCGGCAAGGACCAGTCGTACGTCCTCGCCTCGCTGACTCCGGAGCAGCTCAGCCACGCCATGTTCCCCCTGGGCGGCTCCTGGAAGACCCAGGTGCGTGCCGAGGCGGAGCGACGAGGCCTGTCCGTTGCCAACAAGCCGGACAGTCACGACATCTGCTTCATCCCGGACGGCGACACCAAGAAGTTCCTGGAGAACCGGCTGGGGCAGCGTCCCGGCGAACTCGTCGACGCGGAAACGGGCGCGGTCCTCGGCCGGCACACCGGGGTTCACGGGTTCACGGTCGGCCAGCGCAAGGGCCTCGGCATCGACGCCCCGGCACCGGATGGCCGTCCTCGGTACGTCCTGTCGCTCGAACCGGTGTCGGGCTCCGTCAAGGTCGGCTCCGTGGCCGGGCTCGGCGTCAAGGTGATCGAGGCCGACCGGGCGATCTGGCCCAGTGGCCGGCCGTTGACCGAACCCACCGAATGCGTGGTCCAGGTCAGGGCCCACGGGGGCATCGTGGACGCGGTCGCCGAGGTGGACGACGACACCATGACGGTGCACTTGCGTGAGCCGCTGCGCGGAGTCGCTCCTGGTCAGGTCGTCGTTCTCTACCGCCCCGATTCCGAGGGCGGGGACGTCGTTCTCGGCAGCGCGAAGATCTCGGGCACCCGCTGATCATCGGTCACTTCCGTGGCTTCTTCCACAGCCGGTTCGCCCGTCGGCGGACGGGGTGCATCGACGGTGGTGTTGTCGAAAGCACCTGTCCTGACGGCGTCGCGACGTTGAGGGTGCCGTCCGAGGTGACTTCGTAGTCCCACCCAGGCTGTCCTCGCAGCTTGCTGTGCCGCGAGCAGAACGTGACGGCCTGGTCCGCCGCGCCCTTCATGCGAGTCGCTTCGATCCCGCATCTCTGTGCGGGGCGGCTGCATCCGGGCTGTCGGCACTCCTGGTCCCGAACCCGGATGAACTCGTTCGTCTCGACCGAGTAACGCGTCGGAGACAGCTCGACCGCATGACCGGTCCGCGGGTCGGTGAGAACCCGGCGCAGCGTCGTGTCAGGCCCGCCGATGATGTGGCGAGCGAGGGCAGCCGCGATGGGTCCGCGACCCGCCAGCGCGGCGGGGGTCTGGTTGAGGCCAAGGTAGGTGGCCAGGTCGATGTGCAGGAAGACCTCGGTGCGTTCGCTCGGGCCACCGGTGCCGCTGAGCAGCAGATCAATGGCCACGTCCGCCCGGAGCTGATCCAGCGTTCGGGGTTCGTCCGGCGTCTTCAACGCCCGGGCGGCCTGGTCGACGCGGGCATAGGCGGCGGTGGCCTTCTCGGTCGGCGCGCTGTTGACCGACAGATGGCTCACTCCGCTGTCCTGGTGGTGCACGGTGACGCGCCGCTCGACGAGCTTTCGCTCCGTGCGAAGCGCAGCACCCTCAGGATCGACCTGTGCGGCCGCGTAAGTCGCGGCTCGGCGAACTTGGGTCGCGTTCCGGCCCGGAACCCGGTCCTCGAGCGTCGCGTCGACGACGCGAGCGTGTTCCCCCGAAAGCCATGCCGTCGCGTCGGTGACCTTCATGACGCGATAGAGGTCGAGCCGGCCGTCGTCCATCAGGTTCAGCATGCGGGGGAGACGGGCTATTAGGGCGTTGGCCGCAGAAACGATCGCACTGGCGCGGTGTTCCGTTATGGACAAGGCCAGTGCGACTTCCGACGACGCGCTGGGCGCCCGTCTCCGGCGCACGCTCAGATCCGCGATCGCTCTCAGCTGCAAGGCTTGCAGCTTCGAGATCTCCGCGTCGGTATCGCGGATCAGACCGACGACTTGGTCGTCTTTCATGCGCTGCAACGTGTTCGGGTCGGCGCGGACCGATCGGAGCACGAACGGGAGTTCACCGTCGGCGCTCTGGACAGATGACGGGACGAGCTTGCGGACTGGTTGTGAAGGTGTCATGAATCCGACGGTACGACGGTTCACGAGGAAAGTCATCAAAAGCGCACGAACGGACCGTTCGTACCGTTCGCTTGACGAACCCCCATTGTTTGTGGATCGTTCGCGTGTGTGGATGTCCGAGCTGGGAGGTTCTATGTCCGAAGTGGACAATTGGTATCTCGGTGCGGGTAGCGGCCGCCGATGGTCAGAGTTTGAGCTTGAACCCCGTGTGGCTGGGTATGAAGCCGAGGCGCCCGTAGAACCGATGCGCGTCCGTCCTGGAGGTGTCCGACGTCAGCTGCACGAGGGCGCACCCGCGCCGCCGTGATTCGTCGATCGCCCAGCGAACGAGGTCGGCTCCCAGGCCGGTGCCTCGATGGTCGGCGTGGATCCGCACTGCCTCGATCTGACCGCGAGTCGCGCCGCGCCTGGCGAGACCAGGAATGATCGTCAGCTGCAAGGTGCCGACAGGCTTGTCGTCGATCGCGACGACCACCAGAACCTGGTTGGGGTCCGTGTCGATCTCGTCGAAGGCGCGCAAGTACGGCTCGAGGTCGCCGGCATCGTCCCGGGTGGCGCCGAGCTGGTCGTCCGCCAGCATGCGCACGATCGCATCGATGTCTTCTCGCCGTGCCCTGCGGATGGTGTAGTCGGCCACGGCGTCAGTATCACAGGACGCGGGTGAATCCTTGGTAGCCGTACTCGAAACCGAGGCGTGCGTAGAAGTCTCGTAGGTCGCCGCGGTTGAGTCCCGAATCGAGGTGGATGCGCTTGCAGCCGCGCCGGCGGGCTTCGTCGATGCCCCAGGTCAGGAGTGCGCTGGTCACTCCGCGCCGCACCGCGCGGATGCCCTCGAGCAGGCCGCGAGGTGCGCCGTCCCAGGCGAGACCGCGAAGCACGGTCAGCTGTGCGGTGCCGGCGACACCGTCGTCGTCCTCGGCCACCACCAGAGTGACGTGCGGGTGGTCATGAGGTCCCGGAGTGCGGCAGCCAACGGCTCGCCCGGTGCGTCGAACAAGCGCACGAGCGCCTCGATGTCCGTTGCCCGGGCACGTCTGATGACCTCCATTTCACCCAGTATGCAGGAGGCCGGACGGTGGACCTAACTGCGATGAGGTGGCTACTGGCGGTGTCGGTCGCGTACGCCTCAGGTCAGCGCGTAACGACGAACTCCGTCGACAGCTTGGGAGCTCAGTTTCCCTTGCGACACCAGGAGGTCCAGGTGTGCGGCGGTTTCGAGGACCGCGAGCATCTGATTGAAGGAGTCCATTTCGGACAGCTTGCGGTTGCGGCGGGTCCAGCCGATCCGGTGTGCGGCCTCGTACGCACAGGTCGCCCCGGCGGCGATTTGCGCGGCCGTCGTCTCGAGCCGCAGACGATGGTGGTCCAGCAGTTCGTCGACGCGAGTGTGCACGCTTTCGGACACCGGGCCGTGGGCGGGCAGCATGCGGCGGTCCGGCATGCCGCGCACCAGGCGAAGGGATTCGATGAAGTCGTTGAGCGGCAGCTCGGCCGGCACCGGCTGGAATCCGATGGAGGGCGTGATGTGCGGCAAGACGTGGTCGCCGGAGAACAACAGGTTGGCCGTGTCGTCGACGAAGACGACGTGCCCGGACGTGTGGCCCGGAGTGGCGACGACTTCGAATTCGCGCCCGGGCAGGATCGGCCGCGGACCTGGTGTCAGCCATTCGTCGGGTGCTTCCCAGAGGTCGGCTTCGGTGTGCCGGCGGCTGGTGCCGAACTGCCGGGCCAGCGCTTCCACGACTTCGCCGGCTCCCGCCTGGAACAAGAGGTCGACCTGGGCTTCCATGGGCAGGCGATCAGGATTGCCCGATGCCTTCAGTGATGGCTCTTCGTCCTGGCCGAGCGCGATTTTCGAACCGAAGTCACGTCGGAGGACCACCGCCTGCGAGTAGTGGTCCCGATGCACGTGGGTGACGAGGAACTCGCTGACGTCGGCGAGTTGCGCGCCGATCCCGCTGAGGGCCTCGGCGAGCTGTTGGCGGGCCACGGTCAGCGCCCACCCGGAATCGACGAGAACCAGCTTCCGGCCGTCGGTGACCGCGTAGACGTTGACCGCGCGCAGAGCATCGTTGGGCAGCGGCAACGGGATCCGGTAGACGCCGGACGAGACCTCGTAGATTCCGGGTTCGGTCCAGTTCCTGTCGCTGCTTTCCGGCAACGGTTCCACGGTGACCTCCGTCCCGGGCGAGACTGCGGCGTCCCGGCCTTTCTTCAGGCTGAGCCGTGCCGGGCCCGCTGTCCACCGGGAGGAGATGAGACTCCGGTCACTCGGTCAGTCGGTGTCCTGCTTCAGGGCCGTGTCGATCGTCAAGGCCGCGGCGACCACCATGCTGGCGAGCGGATCCGGCAGCGGATGGGGGATTTCCACGACGTAGTTGTCGGCCGTGGTGAATGCGGCTTTGAGGAAACCGCCCCAGGTCTTGGTCACCCGGGCGACCTCGGTGCCGGCGTGGTCGCGGATCGAAAAGTTCCAGGCGCGCCAGTTCTCGGCGAAGATCCCGCCGACCGAGCGGCCGTCGGCGATGAAGCCGAACCGGATCTTGCCGAAGACGTTCTCCTGGACGATCTCGCCGATCGGCGTCTCGTCGGCCCTGGTGACGAGGAACCGGGACTTGAACACCTTCGCCGGCCGGGTCACCTTGAGCACAGTGCTGTGGTTGGTGTCGCGAACCTCGAACTTGTGGGTCAGGAACTGGTCGTATTTGGTGAGGAGCCGGATCGCCTTCTTCAGCGTGCTCTGGCCCACCTCGACGACCCCGCCGAGCTGGTTGCCGTGCTGGTCGAAGACGCCGAACTCGTTGGCCATCTCGATCAGCTTGGCGCGCTGGTTGACCACGAGGACCGGCTCGGTGAACAGGGTGCCGCCCCCGGCGTGCGTGCCACCTCGGCCGCGTGTCGCGCGATTGACCTGGTTCTGGATCCGGGCCGGGTCGTGGCCGCGTTCGATGTCCAGCTCGATCGGCGCGGAATCACTCGGTGGCGGGGAGGGGAAAGCCGGCCGGGTGTCGGCTGTCCAGGCCTGGCCGTCCCACCATCGGTGCAGACGGGGATCCCGCGCGTCCGGGTACCAGCCCGGCTGCGGTGGCGAACTCGTCATGGCCGGTCAGCCTATCGCCGTGAACGCGCTCATGGTGCCAGTCAAGGGATATGCGGTGAATGTCCGCATCCGGGCGCCCCGCCCGGTGCCGGCGCGCGAGGGTCGACCAGAATGGGTGGTCGTGAGTGAGCGAATCTGGCCCAGTGGAGCCGCGACGGCGATCGGCTCGATGCCGGGCAATGATCCCGCCGAAGCGGCCGCGGTCGTGTTCGGTGAGCTGCCCGACTTCCCGCATCTGCCCGAGCTGCCGGACCGTGGCGTCGGCGCGGACATGCTCGGCCGGACCGCCGCGCTGCTCGTCGACTTGGCTGTCGACGTCGTGCCGAGTGGCTATCGCGTGGCGTCCCGGCCCGGGCACGAGCATCGCCGGGCCGTCGATCTGCTTCGTTGGGATCTCGACGCCGTGCAGGAGGCGCGTGAAAAGGCCGGCGTGGTTCCGCCGGTCTTCAAGGTCCAGCTGGCCGGGCCGTGGACGCTCGGCGCGGGGATCGAACTGCCCCGGGGCCATCGGGTGCTCACCGATCGCGGGGCCTTGCGGGATTTCACGTCGTCCCTGTTGGACGGCCTGGCCGAACATGTCGCGGAAGTGCGGGCCAGGACCGGCGCGCCGGTGGTGGTCCAGTTCGACGAACCGTCGCTGCCCGCGGTGCTGGCAGGCGGGCTGTCGACGCCGTCCGGTTACGGGAGCGTCCCGGCGGTGCCGGAGCCCGAGGCCCGGCAGCTGCTGAACACCGTGATCGAGGGCGCTCGACGGATCACCGACCGCCCGGTCATCCTGCACTGCTGCGCCGGGAAACCGCCCTTGGCGCTGCTGCGCGAGGCGGGTGCGGACGCCTTGGCCTTCGACCTGGCCGCGCTCGACGGCGCCTCTGCCGAGTTCCTCGACGAGATCGGCGAGGTGTGGGACGGCGGGGCCACGCTCTTCCTGGGCGCGGTGCCGGCAACGGTCTCGGGGGCCTCGCCGAGTCTGAAGGACGTCGGTGAGCCGGCGTTCCGGCTGGCCGACCGGCTCGGCTTCAACCGCAGCGTCCTCGCCGAACGGGCGGTTCCGACCCCCGCCTGCGGTTTGGCCGGCGCGACGCCGGAATGGATGCGCCGGGCCCTCTCGCTCACTCGTGACCTCGGCAAAGCCTTCGTCGAACCGCCGGAGGGCTGGTGACGGAATCCGGCAACTCGCCGACGTCCGCCGCGGCCGGCAAGTAGCGTTGTCGAGGTAGCCGACCGAACGAGGACCACCCGAAACCATGCGTCTGTTCCGCCGCAAGAGCGCCGCCGCCGATCCGCCCGACCCGCGCACCGCGTGGCCCGAGCAGCCTGTGCCGGACGATCCGGCGGCTGCCGCGGAGGCGTTCTGGCACGGCTGGTTCGAGCTGCTCCCGATGGTCAGCGCGGCACTGGGCGAGGGCGAACCACACCGCGTCGAGCACGAGCTGTGCCAGCTGGTGGAGTCACTGCACCCGCGACTGCACTTCTCGCTCGAGCGTGGCCGCCAGGCGATCTACGCCCTGGTCGTGACCGGTCAGGAAGATCCCGAAGTGCGGCCGTTCACCGACGCGTGGCGCGCAGCCGCGCCGCCGGACGACGCGATCTGGGAGTACCACGACTCGGTCCCGCCGGTGCCCGATCCGACCGAGGTCACCGTGAACCTCGGCGAGCACCGGATCGCGCTGGCCGATGTCCGGGTCGTCGCGCAGGTGGACGACGACGAGCACGTGGTCGACGTCGCCGTCTTCCACCCGCGCTTCGGCTACCTAGACGACGCGACCCGGCGGACCATGACCTTCCTGCCACTCGACGCGACATTGGGTGAACGGCTCGCCGCTGAACGGTTACGGCGCGTCGAGACCGCGGAGGCCGAACCGGCGGGTGCCATCACTCTTCTGGAGTTCCGTGAACTGGTCCGTGGGCTGGGCGGCGGACCGGACGAAAATGTCGGTACCTCCGGCTAGGGTTACCACCCGTGAGCAGCACCGAACTTCCCCAGGACCAGGTTGAGGTGGTGGACGCCGAGGACGTCACCGACGTCCCAGCGGACGTGCGCGAGCGCCACGGCGCCCTCGCCGAGGAACTGCGGAACCACCAGTTCCGCTACTACGTCCTGGACTCGCCGATCATCTCCGACGGGCAGTTCGACGAGTTACTGGGCGAGCTGCAGGGGCTCGAGGACGAGTACCCCGGACTGGTCACGCCTGATTCGCCGTCCCAGCGGGTCGGCGGCACGTTCTCGACCGAGTTCACCGCGCACGATCACCTCGAACGCATGCTCAGCCTGGACAACGTCTTCGACCGGGACGAGTTCCTCGCCTGGGTGGAGCGCGTCGAGAAGGAAGTCGGGCAGACGGAATTTCTCGCCGAGCTGAAGATCGACGGCCTGGCGATCAACCTCCTGTACGAAAACGGCCACCTGACCCGGGCGCTGACCCGGGGTGACGGCCGGACCGGCGAAGACGTCACGCTGAACGTCCGCACGCTCGATCAGGTGCCGGAGACGCTGACCGGCACGGACCAGTTCCCCGTGCCCGCTCTGGTCGAGGTGCGTGGCGAGGTCTTCTTCCGCGTGGAGGACTTCCTCGAGCTGAACGCGAAGATGGTCGAGGCGGGCAAGCCGCCGTACGCGAACCCGCGCAACACCGCGGCCGGCTCGCTGCGGCAGAAGGATCCCAAGATCACTCGTGAGCGCCGGCTGCGGCTCATCTGCCACGGGCTCGGCAAGCGCGAAGGTTTCGAGCCCCAGCGCCAGTCGGAGGCGTACGACGCGCTGACCGCTTGGGGGCTCCCGGTGTCGCCGCACAGTAAGGTCCTGACGTCGGCCGAAGAGCTCACCGGGCACATCGCCTACTGGGGTGAACACCGGCACGACGCCGAGCACGAAATCGACGGCGTGGTCATCAAGGTCGACCGGGTGGCGCTGCAGCGACGGCTGGGCACGACGTCGCGCGCGCCGCGGTGGGCAATCGCCTACAAGTACCCGCCGGAAGAGGCGATCACCACCCTGCTGGACATCCAGGTCAACGTCGGCCGCACCGGGCGGGTGACCCCGTTCGCGGTCACCGAGCCGGTCAAGGTCGCGGGGTCCACCGTCGCGCGGGCGACTCTCCACAATCAGGAGGAGGTCAAGCGCAAGGGTGTGAAGATCGGCGATCGGATCGTCATCCGAAAGGCCGGCGACGTCATCCCCGAGGTCCTCGGGCCGGTGGTGGACGCGCGCACCGGCGATGAACGCGAATTCGTCATGCCCACGCACTGCCCCGCCTGCGGCACAGAACTCGCCTACCAGAAGGAAGGCGACAAGGACATTCGCTGCCCGAACAGCCGCTTCTGTCCCGCCCAGCTGCGGGAGCGCCTCTTCAGCTTGGCCGGGCGCGGCGCGTTCGACATCGAGGTCCTGGGGTACGAGGCGGCGAACGCGCTGCTCGACGCACGGGTCGTCGCCGACGAGGGCGACATCTTCGACCTGAACGAGGACAGCCTCGCCGAGGTCGAACTGTTCCGCACCAAGGCGGGCGAGTTGTCGGCGAACGCGCGGAAGCTGCTTGCCAACCTCGACGCGGCGAAGGACCGGCCGCTGTGGAAGGTGCTGGTCGCCCTGTCGATCCGGCACGTCGGGCCGACCGCGGCGCAGGCGCTGGCCCGGGAGTTCGGCTCGATCGAGCGGATCGAGCAGGCCACCGAAGAGGAGCTTTCGGCGGTCGATGGCGTCGGCCCGACCATAGCCCACGCGACGCAGGAGTGGTTCGAGGTGGCTTGGCATCGCGAGATCGTCGAAAAGTGGCGACGCGCCGGCGTGCGGATGGAAGAGGAGCGCGACGAGTCGATCCCGCGCCACCTCGAGGGTCTCTCGATCGTGGTGACGGGCTCGCTCGACGGCTTCTCGCGCGACGAGGCCAAGGAAGTCGTCATGGCGCGCGGCGGCAAGGCCGCCGGGTCGGTCTCGAAGAAGACCGCGTTCGTCGTCGTCGGGGATTCGCCTGGTTCGAAATACGACAAGGCGGTTCAGCTCAAGGTGCCGGTGCTCGACGAAGCCGGCTTCCGCGTCCTGCTGGAGCAGGGCCCCGACGCGGCGCGGGAGGTGGCGCTGCCGGTCGGCGAGGAAACCGCCGAAGACGAGACTGGGGGAACGGATGGGTGATGTCGAGATCCGGCCGCCGCGGGTCGAGGAGTACGCCGCCGCGGGCGAAGTCACGGTGCTGGCTTATGAGGCCGACGGCCACTTGGCCGACGATGTCGGTTACGACGCCAAGTTGCGGGACGTCGCGCGGCGGGTCGAGGAGGCGGAGGTCCTCGTGGCCGTGGATGGGGCGGGGGAGGTGGTCGGCACCGTGACCATCGTGCACCCCGGGTCCGAGTACGCCGAGATTTCGCGTCCGGGCGAGCTGGAGTTCCGGATGCTGGCGGTGGCGCCGTCGGCGCGTGGTCGCGGTATCGGCGAAGCCCTGATCAAGGCGGTGTTCGACCGGGCTCGCGCGTTGGGGCTTCGGAAGGTGGTCCTGAGCAGCCTCGACCGGATGCACAGCGCGCATCGGCTCTACGAGCGCCTCGGGTTCACGCGCCTGGCCGAGCGCGATTGGCGGCCGTTTCCGCACATCACGCTCGTCGCCTACCAGATCGACGTCTGACCTGGGCCTTGTCGCGAAAGGGACGAACCCGGTGGGCTCGTCCCTTTCGACGACGTGAGGTGACTGGACGCTAGCCGTCGAGGACGACCGCGACGATGCCGGCGAGGTGGGCGAGCCGGGCGACCTCGGCGGCGCGGAAGTTCGGGCCGCCCGGACGGGCGACCAGCAGCGCCTTGCCCGGCTTGCCGAGCGGGGTCGCGGCGAGCTCGGTGCCGAGCTCCTTCCACGTCTCCGGGATCCAGGCTTCCTCGCTGTCGAGGACCGTCGCGCGTTCGAGCGGCAGCCAGGGCAGGTCCGTGATGGGGGTCTCCGGGGCCGCGCTCGACGAGGCCAGCCGGACCGCGCCGGTCTCCGAATGCTCGACGATCATCGCCCAGCCCGCGCGCACGATGCGGGGTACGCCCTCGGCGAGGATGTCGAGGCCGGACTTCGGCTGTGCGGCGATCTCCTCGACGAGCTCGAGCTCACGGTGGGTGTCCAGGACGCCCGCGTAGGGCCGGACCGCGTCCACCTCGACGCCTTCGACGCTCTCCGCCGCCGTGATCAGCGCGTCGGGCAGGCGGCCCGACGGGAGCTCGACCACCAGGTCGTCGACGGCGACTCCGCTGCCGCGCTCGACGACGTCCACGCTGAGGATGTCGGCGCCTACCGTGCCGAGCGCCGTGGCGACCGCGCCGAGGGTCCCCGGGCTGTCCGGAAGGAGGACCCGGATCAGGAACGACACCACGCGCCCCTCTCACCTCTGGCGTCCCAGCCTTGCCGTGGGACGCTCGATGCCGGTCGCCGATTGTGACAGACCCGCCCGGCTCGTGGGACCTGCTGTCCGCCGGGCGGGAGGTGAGCGTCGCCGGACGGCAGCCGGCCTGCGCCGGGCGTAACCCAGTCGAGTCCGCCCACGCCGCCACCATAGACTTGCAGCTTCCGAGACAACCCGCACAGCACAACCCGGGAGTCACCCGCGTGCCCAACATTTCCCGAGACGAGGTCGCGCACCTCGCGAAGCTGGCCAGGCTGGCCGTGACCGACGACGAGATCGACGTCTTCGCCGGCCAGCTCGACCAGATCCTGGACTCGGTGGCCAAGGTGAGCGAGGTCGCCGCCGCCGACGTGCCGCCCACGTCGCACGCCGTGCCGCTGACGAATGTCTTCCGACAGGACGTCGTCGTCCCCGGGCTCACGCAGCAGCAGGCGCTGGCCGGTGCGCCGGCCGCCGAAGAGGGCCGATTCCGGGTGCCGCGGATTCTGGGGGAAGAGCAGTGACCGAGCTCATCAAGCTGACCGCCGCGGAGCTGGCGGAGAAGATCCACTCGCGCGAGGTGTCCGCGGTCGAGGTCACGCAGGCCCACCTGGACCGGATCGCCGAGGTCGACGACCACATCCACGCGTTCCTGCACGTCGACACCGAGGGCGCGCTGGCCGCGGCCAAGGCCGTCGACGAAGGGCTCGCCGACGGCAAGGCGCCCGCGTCGCCGCTGGCCGGCGTGCCGCTCGCGCTCAAGGACGTCCTGACCACCGAGGGCGTGCCGACGACCTGTGGTTCGAAAACGCTCGAAGGCTGGCTGCCGCCGTACGACGCGACCGTGACGCGCAAGCTGCGCGAGGCCGGTGTCGTCATCCTCGGCAAGACGAACATGGACGAGTTCGCCATGGGGTCGTCGACCGAGAACTCGGCGTACGGCCCGACGCACAACCCGTGGGACCACGCCCGCATCCCGGGCGGGTCGGGCGGTGGCTCGTCGGCGTCGATCGCGGCGTTCGAGGCCGCCATCGCCATCGGCACCGACACCGGTGGGTCGATCCGGCAGCCCGGATCCGTCACCGGGACCGTCGGGGTCAAGCCGACCTACGGCGGGGTGTCCCGCTACGGCCTTGTCGCTTTTTCGTCCTCGCTCGACCAGGCCGGGCCCTGCGCGCGGACGGTGCTCGATGCCGCCCTGCTGCACGAGGTCATCGCCGGGTACGACCCGCGGGACTCGACGTCCATCGACGCGCCGGTGCCGCCCGTCGTCGCCGCTGCGCGCCAGGGCGCGAACGGTGACCTGAAGGGCGTCAAGGTCGGCGTGGTGAAGGAGTTCGGCGGCGACGGCTACCAGCCGGGCGTGCTGCGATCGTTCCAGGCCGCGGTCGAGCAGCTGCGGGCGCTCGGCGCCGACGTCGTCGAAGTGTCTTGTCCGAATTTCGTCTACGCGCTGCCCGCGTACTACCTGATCGCGCCCAGCGAGTGCTCGTCGAACCTCGCGCGGTTCGACGCTATGCGCTACGGCCTGCGCGTCGCCGACGACGGCTCGCACAGCGCCGAAGAGGTCATGTCGCTGACGCGGGAGAAGGGCTTCGGCCCCGAGGTCAAGCGGCGGATCATGCTTGGCACCTACGCGTTGTCGTCCGGCTACTACGACGCCTACTACGGCTCGGCGCAGAAGGTGCGCACGCTCATCACGCGTGACTTCGAGGCCGCCTTCGAGCAGGTCGATGTCCTCGTTTCGCCCACGACGCCGACCACGGCGTTCAAGATCGGCGAGCGCGTGGACGACCCGATGGCGATGTACCTCGCCGACCTGTGCACGATCCCGTCGAACCTCGCCGGCAACGCCGCGATGAGCGTGCCGAGCGGGCTGTCCGACGAGGACGGGCTGCCCGTCGGGCTGCAGATCATGGCCCCGGCGCTCGCGGACGACCGGCTCTACCGGGTCGGCGCCGCCTACGAGGCCGCCCGTGACGCCGCTGCCGGCGGAGCGCTCATCCACAAGGTCCCGGAGCTGGGAGGAACGAAGTGACTGCCGTGGCCGAGTTGATGGACTACGCCGACGTCGTCGAGCGGTTCGACCCCGTGCTCGGGCTCGAGGTGCACGTCGAGCTCAACACGAACACGAAGATGTTCTGCGGCTGCCCGAACGAGTTCGGCGGCGAGCCGAACACGAAGGTCTGCCCGACCTGTCTCGGCCTGCCCGGGGCGCTGCCGGCCGTCAACGGCAAGGCCGTCGAGGGGGCCATCCGGATCGGGCTCGCGCTGAACTGCGAGATCGCCGAGTGGTGCCGGTTCGCGCGGAAGAACTACTTCTACCCGGACATGCCGAAGAACTTCCAGACCTCGCAGTACGACGAGCCGATCGCCTTCAACGGCTACCTCGACGTCACGCTCGACGACGGCGAGGTCGTGCGCGTGGAGATCGAGCGCGCGCACATGGAGGAGGACACCGGCAAGTCGCTGCACGTCGGCGGCGCCACCGGGCGGATCCACGGTGCCGAGCACTCGCTGCTCGACTACAACCGGGCCGGCGTGCCATTGATCGAAATCGTGACGAAGCCGATCGAAGGCACCGGTGAGCGGGCGCCCGAGGTCGCGCGGGCCTACGTGAGCGCGCTCCGCGACCTGCTTCGGGCGCTCGACGTGTCCGACGTCCGGATGGACCAGGGCTCGCTGCGGTGCGACGCGAACGTTTCGCTGATGGCGAAGGACGCGACCGAGTTCGGTACCCGGACCGAGACGAAGAACGTCAACTCGCTGCGCAGCGTCGAGCGTGCCGTCCGCTACGAGATGACGCGGCAGGCGGCGATCCTCGCCGAGGGCGGTTCGATCAAGCAGGAGACGCGGCACTTCCAGGAGGCCGACGGCACGACGTCGCCGGGCCGGACGAAGGAGACCGCCGAGGACTACCGGTACTTCCCGGAGCCCGACCTGGTCCCGATCGCGCCGTCGCGTGAATGGGTCGAGGAGCTGCGCGGGACGCTGCCGGAGATGCCTTCGGAGCGGCGGAAGCGGATCCAGCGGGAATGGTCGCTTTCCGACGAAGCCCTGCGTGACCTGCTGAACGTCGGTGCCGTCGACCTCGTCGCGGCGACCGTCGAGGCCGGTGCGTCGCCGGACGACGCCCGCGGCTGGTGGGTCAACACCCTCGCCCAGGAGGCCAACGCCCGCGAGGTCGAGCTGGCCGAGCTGGCGATCACCCCGGCGCAGGTGGCCGAGGTGATCGGGCTCGTCACGTCCGGCGAACTGACGAACAAACTGGCGAAGGAAGTCGTCCAGGGCGTGCTCGCCGGCGAGGGCGAGCCGCGGGAGGTCGTCGAGAAGCGGGGGCTGAAGGTCGTCTCGGACGACTCGGCGCTGCTCGCGGCGATCGACGAGGCCCTGGCGGCGCAGCCGGACGTCGCGGACAAGATCCGCGGCGGGAAGGTCGCCGCGGCGGGTGCCATCGTCGGCGCGGTCATGAAGGCGACCAAGGGGCAGGCGGACGCCAAGCGAGTCCGTGAGCTGATCATCGAGCGCGTCGGTTCCTGACCGTTTTCATGACAAAGTCGGGTTTCGTCAAAAGCGTCACCTGGCGCGAGTGGCTCGGCCTGGCGGCCGGGCTGCTCGCGCTGGGTTCGACGTTCCTGCCGTGGACCACGCTCACCGCCACGAAGCCGGACATCGAAGACGTCCTCGCGCAGCTGCCCCGCGGTGACGTCGTCCGTGACGCGTGGCACTCGAGCTTCTTCGCCTGGTGTCCGCCGCTGCCGTTGCTGCTGGCCGGGCTGGCCGTGGTCGGTTTCGGGCGAATCCGGACCCTGCGCGTCAGCGGCCTGCCGCAGCTGTGGCTGGTGGTCGCCGCGGCGTCGCTGCTGCTGATGGTGCTGGGCTGGTTCACCCTGGACTGGGAGTTCGACGCCGACCAGCGCGGCATCTTCGAGGCCGCCGGGGTCGCCATCGGACCCGGCCTGGGCCGGTTCCTCGGGTTGTTCGCGGCGCTGGTGTCCGGTGTTGCCGCTTTCCTGGACATGCGGGCGATGCGGGCCGAGACCCGGCAGCCGCGGAAGATCCGCGACAAGACGGGCTGACGTTCGCGGGCAGGCCGCTTCGGTGAGAGCTCTGCCGCTGGAGAATTTTCGACCGGGTGCGTGAGTCGTCCGACCGGTGGATCGCGTTCGCTGACAACGTTGACATCGGGGCTGGCCGTTGCAGCAGAAAGCGCTTTCTGGAACGGTCGGAGAAGCGGATCCCGCCGCCGGCGTCGGTGGGCGGGCCGCGCGGATCGGTGCTGCTGGGGCGCCGGAGCCGTGGAGGGAGACCCGGGTTGGCTCAGGGAAAGCGCTTACGGGTGGCCGTCGTCGGGACCGGGGCCATCGCCGAAAGCCACCGGACCGCCTTCGAGGCCCACCACGAAGACGTCGACATCGTGGCGGCCGCCGACGTCAACGAGGCGCGGGTGGCCGCGTTCTGCGCCGGGACCGTCCATGCCCAGCCCTACCACGACCTGGGCGCCCTGCTCGCCGAGCAGGAGCCGGATCTCGTCTCGATCTGCACGCCGCCGAGCCTGCACGTCGAGCAGACCACGCAGGCGCTCGGGAGCGGGGCGTGGGTCTGGTGCGAGAAGCCGCCGTGCCGGTCGCTCGCCGAGTATGACGACATGACCGCCGCCGAGCGGGATGGTGGGCCGTACGCCGCCTTCGTCTACCAGCAGCGGTCCGGCTCGGCCGCCGCGCACTTCCGGGAGCTGCTCGCCGACGGGGAGCTGGGGCGCCCGCTCGTCGCGCACTGCCAGACCACCTGGTACCGCGATGCCGCCTACTACGCGGTGCCGTGGCGCGGGCGCTGGGAGACCGAGGGCGGCGGGCCGGCCATGGGGCACGGCATCCACCAGATGGATCTGCTGCTCCACCTGCTCGGCGACTGGGCCGAGGTGCGCGCGATGACCGCCCGGCTGGTGCACGACGTCGAGACCGAAGACGTCTCCACCGCACTGGTGCGGTTCGAGTCGGGGGCGCTCGCGACCGTCGTCAACAGCGTCCTCTCGCCGGACGAGGTCAGCCGGATCCGGATCGACTGCGAGCTGGCCACCGCGGAGCTCACCCACCTCTACGGGTACGGCGTCAAGGACTGGCGCTACACGGCCGCCCCGCACGTCGCCGAAGAGGCCGTCGAACGGTGGCACACCCCGGCCGCCGACGTCGGCAGCTCGCACGCCGCCGCGTTCGCGCCGGTGCTCGCCGCCTACCGGGCCGGGCGGCGGCCGCCGTGCAGCGGGGATGACGGGCGGCGGGTGCTGGAGTTCGTCGCCGCGCTGTACAAGTCCGCTTCCACCGGGCTCGGCGTGCGCCGGGGCGAGATCGGGCCGGGTGACGCCTTCTACCGGTCCATGGCCGGCAGCCGGCCCCGGACAGGAGCACGGGGATGAGCGCGACGATCACGGTCACCCACCGGCACGGCGAGCACGTGGCCGTCGAGGCGGGCGGTGTCCAGCTGATGTCCTATGTGTACAAGCCCGACCCGGCGGCCTACGAGGCTCGCAAGCCCTACGCCCACCCGCTGCGGACCCTTGGCGGCCGGCCGGTCAGCGGGTACCGGCCCGCCGACCACCGGTGGCACAAGGGCCTGCAGATGACGGCGAGCCACCTGTCCGGGCAGAACTTCTGGGGCGGCCACACCTACGTCCCCGGCGACTGGTACCAGGAGCTGCCCGACCGCGTCGGCTCCATGCGGCACGACGGGTTCGCCGAATTCACCGTCGAGCGCGATCGGCTCGGCTTCGCCGAAGACCTCACCTGGGTCGCCAACGGCGGTGATGAATGGGCGCGGGAGCGGCGTGACATCGTCGTCCACTCGGTCGAGCCGGACGAGGGCTCCTGGGCGCTCGACTGGGCGATCGAGCTGGCCAACCTCCGCGAGGTCCCGCTCGTGTTCGGCAGCCCGACCACCGCCGGCCGCGAGCGGGCCGGCTACACCGGCCTGCACTGGCGAGGTCCCCGTGACTTCGGCGGGGGCCAGGTGTTCGGGCCCGGCGAGCTCGAGGGCGAAGCGATGATGGGCGCGCAGGCGCCGTGGCTGGCGTTCGTCGGTGAGCACGACGGCGTCGACGCGCATTCGACGCTCGTCTTCGCGCACGCGCCCGAGAACGACAAGGCGATCCACGAGTCGCACTGGTTCGTCCGCTCGCGGGAGACACCCATGGTCGCCTTCTCGTGGGCGTTTTTCGACGAGTTCGAGCTGCCGCCGGGCGAGAGCTTCGCCTACCGCTACCGGATCGTCGTCGCCGACGGGGCCTGGGACCGCGACCGGGTGACCCGCTACCTCGAAGGGCATGGCTGGTCATGACCGCTTTTCCACTCCCCGGTGGCATCGGCGTCTCGCACCTGCGCGCCTACGACTGGGCGGCCGAGGACGGCGTCTGCGGCGGCAGCCCGCACGTCCACCTCGCCTGCACCGAGGCCTACGTCGTCACCGGGGGCCGGGGCGCCGTCCAGACGCTGAGCGTCGACGGCTACGCCGAGACGCCGCTGGAAGCCGGGGTGATCGCGTGGTTCGCGCCCGGCACCGTGCACCGGATGGTGCAGGAGGACGGTCTGCGCGTCACGGTCCTCATGCAGAACAGCGGGCTGCCGGAGGTCGGGGACGCCGTCTTCACGTTCCCGCCCGACGTGCTCGCCGACGCGGCCGCCTACGCCGGGGCGGCGGCGTTGCCGAAAACCGACGATGCCGCGCGGCAACGTCGTGATCTGGCGATTCGCGGGTTCCTGCCGCTGCGCGAGGCCCTGGAGGACGGCGATCCGGAGCCGTTGCGGGCGTTCCACCGCGCGGCCGTCGCGCTCGTCGCGCCGAAGGTCGCAGAGTGGGTACCGCGCTGGCGGGCCGGGGCACTGCGGGCCGCCGAACTGACCGGTGCGCACCTCAAGGCACTCGCCGACGGCGACGGGAGCCACCTCGAGGAGTCCGGCCTGCGGGTCGCGACGCCGTCGAACGCGGACGGCTACGGCATGTGTGGCCGCCGCACCGAATACGACATCCCGCTCGACCAGGAAGGCTTGCAGAGATGAACCAGTCCAGCATCGGAGTGCTGCTCAACGGCGTGACGGGCCGGATGGGCTACCGGCAGCACCTGCTCCGGTCGGTCCTGGCGATCCGCGAACAGGGCGGTGTCGCCCTGCCCGACGGCAGCCGCGTGCAACTCGAGCCGATCCTCGCCGGGCGCAACGCCGCGAAGCTCAAGGACCTCGCCGACCGGCACGGCCTGACCGCGTGGACCACCGACGCCGACTCGGCGCTCCAGGACGTCGACGTCTACTTCGACGCGCAACTGACGTCGTCGCGCGAGCCGTCGGTGCGCGCGGCGATCGCCGCGGGCAAGCACGTCTACGCGGAGAAGCCCCTGGCCGAAACGCTGCCGGCGGCGCTGGAGCTGGCCGGGCTTGCGCGGGACGCCGGCATCTGCCACGGCGTCGTGCACGACAAGCTGTTCCTGCCCGGGCTGCTCAAGCTCCGGCGGCTGATCGACGGCGGATTCTTCGGGCGGCTCCTGTCGGTGCGCGGCGAGTTCGGCTACTGGGTCTTCGAGGGCGACTGGCAGGAGGCGCAGCGCCCGAGCTGGAACTACCGCGCCGAGGACGGCGGCGGGATCGTCCTCGACATGTTCTGCCACTGGAACTACGTGCTCGAGAACCTCTTCGGCCGCGTTTCGGCGGTGACGGCCAAGGCCGTGACGCACATCCCGCGTCGCTGGGACGAGCAGGGCGAGGCGTACGCCGCGACGGCCGACGACGCCGCGTACGGCATCTTCGAGCTGGAGTCGGGGGTCATCGCGCAGATCAATTCGTCGTGGTCGACGCGGGTCTTCCGCGACGAGCTCGTCGAGTTCCAGGTCGACGGCACCGAGGGCAGCGCGGTCGCCGGGCTGCGGCGTTGCCGCGTCCAGCACCGCTCGGCGACGCCGAAGCCGGTCTGGAACCCCGACCTGCCCGCGACCGAGCCGTTCCGCGACCAGTGGCAGGACGTGCCGGACAACGCCGAGTTCGACAACGGCTTCAAGGCGCAGTGGGAGGAGTTCGTGCGGGACGTGGTCGCCGGACGGCAACACCGCTACGACTTCTTCTCGGCCGCCCGTGGGCTGCAGGTGGCCGAGGCCGGGCTGACGTCGTCGGCCGAGGGACGGCGGGTGGAGCTGAAACCCCTGGCCTGAGCCGGGCCGGCCGGCAGCGCGGCAGGCCGGGCGTCAGTCCTTGCCGTCGCTGCCGCCGGACGTCGTCGGCGCGATCAGCACGACGCGGTCGTCGCTCGACACCGGCGAGCCGCCGTCCTTGTTGATCGTGCCGACCACCGCGAGCTGCGGGTTGATCATGCTCATCCCGGCCAGCCGCCCGAACGTCACCGGTGGCGTGCCGGTCCTCCCGTCCAGGCGGACCTGCGGCTGCCCGGTGACGGCGCCTTCCTTCGACACCGGCACGCCCTGGAGGTTGCCGGCCACTGAGGTGGCGACCGAGATGAAGCCGCTCGCGTCGGCGAAGTCCGCGCAGCCCGCGACGCCGGGCCTGTCCTGCCACGTCCACGCGGGCGTCGTCAGCGGCTGCCCGGCCTGCACGCGGTAGAGGACGTCCTTGTCGGCGAGCCGGTCGGTGACCCAGACGCGGCCGCCGTCGGCCGACGCGCACACCCCGCCCGGTGCGTGGAGCCCGGCCGCCACCACCAGCGAGCCGCCCGGGTTGCCGGCCGCGGCCTTGCCGGAGGTGTCGATCCGCAGCAGCTTCCCGGCGAGCGAGCTGGGGTCGGCCGCGGCGGTCGGGTTGCCGGCGTCGCCGGTCGCGACGAGCAGCGCGCCCCGGTTGTCCGCGCTGATCGTGCCGCGGTTGCCGGACGCGCCCTTCGGGATCCCGGTGATCACCGGCTTCGGCGACTGGCCCTTGGCGAACCGCACGACCCGGTTGTCGGCCGGGGTCGTGATGTAGGCGAAGACCAGCTGGTCCTCGACGTACGACGGGGACACCGCGAGGCCGGTCAGGCCACCGTCCCCGGCCGCTTGGACGTCGAGCTTCGCGAAGTCCGTGGCGTCCTTGCCGCCGGTCGCCAGCATGACCCGGCCGCTCTTGCGCTCGCCGGCCAGCGCGCTCGGCGCGGAGCCGTCGCCCGGCAGGCCGGCCACCGCGGCGACGGTGTCCAGGCAGGTCGTGATGACCGAAGGGTCGAAGTCCTTGCAGCCCTGCGGCGGCGGCACGGGGGTGGTCGGCGAGCCGGGCCGCGCCTGCTTGCCGTCGCCGCCGGACTCCGCGCCGGGGCCCTGGACCTCGGGCGGCGACTCGGGGCTGGCGACGGGCGCGGGGGTGAACGTCTGGCCCGCCGCGGTGTCGTCGAACCGCGCGCACCCGGCGGGCAGCAGGACGCCGCAGGCCAAGATCGCCAGCAGGGCCGAGCGGTAGCGGGTACGCATGATCCCCCAGCCTAGGGGCCGGTGCGTGAACCATGGGTGAGTACTCCTCGATTACGTTGGGGATCATGACGCTGACCGTGCTGGTGCCCGACGACGAGGGCATGACCGTGCTCGCCGAGGTTCCGCGGGTCCTGCCCGTGCGCTACCAGTGGGGGGAGCCGGTGCCGCCCGAGGCCTCGAAGGCCGAGGTGCTCATCCCCGGCAAGCACCCGCCGGGGGAGCAGCTGTGGCGCACGCTGCCGAACCTGAAACTGATCCAGCTGCTGTCCGCCGGCGCCGAGGACTGGGTCGGCAAGGTGCCCGACGGCGTCCTGCTCTCCACCTGCCGCGGCGCGCACGGCGGGAGCACGGCCGAATGGGTCGTCGCCGCGCTGCTGTCGATCTACCGGAAGCTGGACGTCTTCGCCGCGGCGCAGCGCGAAGGCCGGTGGGAACGGCAGACGGCGGAGACGCTGCAGGGCAAGCGCGTGCTCATCGTCGGCGCCGGCGACCTCGGACGGCACCTGCGGCGGCGGCTCGAGCCGTTCGACGCGCGCTGCACCATGGTCGGGATGACCGCGCGGGAGGGCGTGCACGGCGTGCGGGACCTGCCCGGGCTGCTCGAGCTGCACGACGTCGTGGTGCTGATGGTGCCGCTGACCTCCCGGACGCGGGGGATGGCCGACGCGGAGTTCCTGGCCCGGATGCGCGACGGCGCGGTGCTGGTCAACGTCTCGCGCGGCGCCGTCGTGGACACCGGCGCCCTGGTCGCCGAACTGACCACGGGCCGGCTGCGGGCCGCCCTCGACGTCACCGATCCCGAGCCGCCGCCGCCCGGGCACCCGCTGTGGACGGCGCCGGGGCTGCTGCTGACCCCGCACGTCGGCGGGGCCGTGCGCGGGGTCCGTGGTCGGTCGTACGCCGTGGCCGCGGCCGAGATCGCCCGGTACGCCGGCGGCGAGCTGCCGGACAACCTCGTGCACGGCGAGTACTGAGGGTCGTTCCGGCCTCATT
Organism: Amycolatopsis rifamycinica; assembly: GCF_000695625.1. Taxonomy (GTDB): domain Bacteria; phylum Actinomycetota; class Actinomycetes; order Mycobacteriales; family Pseudonocardiaceae; genus Amycolatopsis; species Amycolatopsis rifamycinica. The sequence continues at coordinate 302,670 of NZ_JMQI01000028.1, read as the reverse complement.
GCGCTCGCCAGGCCCCCGGCGATCCCCTAACCTGCGCGGGTGAGCAGTGGAGACGACGTTTCGCAGCAGCCCACCAGCCTCCTGTCGGGCGTCGAGGACGATCGGTCGGACGACACGCCGCGCCAGGGCGGGCTCGGGCTCGGGCTGCTGATCCTGCGGCTGGCGCTCGGCGTGACGATGGGCGCGCACGGGCTGCAGCACCTGTTCGGCCTGTTCGGCGGGCCGGGCATCGGCGGGTTCGCGCGGGTGCTGGAGACGTACGGCTACCACAAGCAGACGACGCTGCTTTCGTGGATCACGGGCGTCACCGAGGTCGGTGGCGGGGTGCTGCTGATCGTCGGGCTGTTCACGCCGCTGGCCGCGGCCGGGCTGCTCGGGGTGGCGGCCAACGCCGTGTACGCGAAGTTCCACGGAGGGTTTTTCGAGGGGACCGGCCAGGGGTTCGAGTTCGAGCTGCTGCTGGCGGCGGTCGCGCTGAGCCTGCTGTTCACCGGGGCCGGGCCGATTTCGCTGGAGCGGAACACGCCTTGGCGGAAGCGGCCGTTGCCGTTGGGGCTGGTTTCGCTGCTGCTCGCCGCGGCGGCCGCCGTGGTGGTCATTGTTTTGACACGGTAGGGGCCTGGGGACAACTCCGGGATTCGGAGCGGGCCTGTGGACAACTGCGGTTCGCGGGGCCGGAATCGTCGGTGGGCGCGAGTAACGTTGAAACCGGGGGTCCCCCAAGGGGTGGGCGGTGTTCGGGGAGTGGCTGCGCACCGGCCGCGTGGCCGCCCCGGATCAGCGGTGGCAGCCGGGCGGCGGAGATGGGCACCGAAAGGCCGCCCCGGCGGACACCGGGACGGCCTTCTCGACTCAGCCAGGACCTACTTGTTCACGTCGCGAACCGCACCCGTGTCCGCCGACGTCGCCATCCGGGCGTACGCGCGCAAAGCCGCCGTCACCGGGCGCTGGCGGTCCTTCGGCTGCCACGGCCGCTCCGACGCCTCCATCTTCGCGCGGCGCTCGGCCAGGACGTCCGGGGAGACCAGCAGCTCCAGCCGGCGCTCGTGGATGTCCAGCAGGATGCGGTCGCCGTTCTCCACCAGGCCGATCAGGCCGCCCGCCGCCGCCTCGGGGGAGATGTGGCCCACCGAAATGCCCGATGATCCACCCGAAAACCGGCCGTCCGTGATCAGGGCGCACTTCTTGCCGAGGCCCGAGCCCTTCAGGAACGCCGTCGGGTGCAGCATCTCCTGCATGCCCGGGCCGCCCGCCGGACCCTCGTAGCGGATCACCAGGACCTCGCCCGGCTGGATCTCCTTCTTCAGGATCGCCGACACCGCTTCCTCCTGGCTCTCCAGGACCCGGGCCGGGCCCTCGAAGTGCCACAGGTCCTCGTCGATGCCCGCGGCCTTGATCACCGCGCCGTTCTCCGCGAGGTTCCCGCGCAGGATCGCCAGGCCGCCGTCCTTCGTGTACGCGTGCTCGACGTCGCGGATGCAGCCCTCCGCCGCGTCCGTGTCCAGGGACGACCAGCGGTTCGACGTCGAGAACGCCTCCGTCGTGCGGACTCCGCCCGGCGCCGCGTGGAAGAGTTCCAAGGCGGTCTCGGAAGGAGAAGAAGCCCGGATGTCCCAGGCCGAAAGCCAGGAGTCCAAGTCACGCGAGTGCACCGACCACACGTCGGTGTTGAGGAGCCCGCCGCGGTAGAGCTCGCCGAGGATCGCCGGGATTCCGCCCGCGCGGTGGACGTCCTCCATGTGGTAGTCCGAGTTCGGCGCCACCTTCGACAGGCACGGCACGCGGCGGCCGATCGCGTCGATGTCGGCGATCGTGAAGTCGACCTCGCCCTCCTGGGCGGCCGCGAGGACGTGCAGCACCGTGTTCGTCGAGCCGCCCATGGCCATGTCGAGGGCCATCGCGTTCTCGAACGCCGCCTTCGACGCGATCGAGCGGGGCAGGACCGAGGCGTCGTCCTCCTCGTACCAGCGGCGGCACAGCTCGACGACCGTGCGGCCGGCCTCCTCGAACAGCGCGCGGCGCGCGGCGTGCGTCGCCAGCGTCGAGCCGTTGCCGGGAAGTGACAAACCGAGGGCTTCGGTCAGGCAGTTCATCGAGTTCGCGGTGAACATGCCGGAGCACGAACCGCAGGTCGGGCAGGCCGAACGCTCGACGATCGCGAGCCCGTCCTCGTCGACCTCGCTGCTCGCCGACGCCGCGATCGCGGTGATCAGGTCGGTCGGGGCCTGCGCGACGCCGCCCACGACGACCGCCTTGCCGGCCTCCATCGGGCCGCCCGAGACGAACACGACCGGGATGTTCAGGCGCATCGCGGCGTTCAGCATGCCCGGGGTGATCTTGTCGCAGTTGGAGATGCACACCAGCGCGTCGGCCTGGTGCGCGTTGACCATGTACTCCACCGAGTCGGCGATGATCTCGCGCGAGGGCAGCGAGTAGAGCATCCCGGAGTGGCCCATGGCGATGCCGTCGTCGACGGCGATCGTGTGGAATTCGCGCGCGACGCCGCCGGCTTCCTTGACCGCGCCGGCGACGATCTCGCCGAGGTCCTTCAGGTGCACGTGACCCGGCACGAACTGCGTGTAGGAGTTGGCGATCGCGACGATCGGCTTGCCGAAGTCGCTGTCGGTCATGCCCGTGGCGCGCCAGAGCGAGCGCGCGCCCGCCGCGTTGCGGCCGTGGGTGGTGGTCCGGGAACGGAGAGGCGGCACGGGAACTCCCAGGGGATGGCCGGCGAAACTGGTAGGACCAATTTACGCAGTCGGGCGAAGCCCGTCCGTTGAGGGTGGCGGCGGGGCGGGGACCGGGTTACTCACCGGCCGAGTTCTCCGACGTCCCGGGCTTGATGTCCTCGGTCTCGAGCACCCCGCTCGGGTCCGCGACCAGCCCTTCGCTCACCAGGGACAGCACCGGCAGGTGCCGGGTCCGCACGGTCGGCAACGGCACCTTCGTGTCGTCCTTCAGCACCGCCCGCACCCGCGCCTTCTTCGTGATCGCGAGTCCCTTCAACGCCGACCACGGGATGTCACGGTGGCCGAACATCGTGCGGACGGCCAGCCCCGAGCGCGTGGCGACCGTGCGGTGGCGGATCACGAACACCGCCAGCGCGATCGGGAAGAGGTAGAGCCACTGCAGGTACGGGATTTCCCCGAGCGCGATCGGCGTCACGCAGACCGTCAGGAGAGCGATCGCCATGAAGGACGTGCGGGGAACGCGGAAGACGGCCTTCCGGCCCTCGTCCTGCTGTTTTTCGGCCACCCGGAAATGGTGCACCGCGCGCCCGGCCGGCCCGGACCCGGGTCGCGACGACGTGACGTGCGCCGCGCCCGTGTCCACCATCCGGACACACCATCCCGCAGAGTTGACACTCGCATGGCGTTCGGTCTAGCGTCATCGCCGTGACACCGCTGACCGGCCTCGTACTTCCCAAGCGCGTCGACGCTTAGGGAAGACTTTCCGCTGCGTCGACGCGCGAACCCTCGTGCGACCTTACGGTCGGCGAGGGTTTTTTGTTGCCCTAGGGAAGCAATTCCCCGCCCCACCGCACAAAACCGACCCGAACGAGTGACACCGAGACCCACGAGGCAGATCCGATGACCAGTGCGACGTCGCGCAGCGACGCGAAGCCCGGGCCGACGCCCGGAACGCCCGGAGCACGTCCGAAGCCGGCCCCACCGGCGGGAACGCCGGTGCGCGTCACCGGCGCCCAGTCCCTCGTGCGCTCGCTCGAGGCCGTCGGCGCCGAGGTGGTCTTCGGGATCCCGGGCGGCACCATCCTGCCCGCCTACGACCCGCTGCTGGACTCGACGAAGGTCCGGCACGTCCTGGTCCGCCACGAGCAGGGCGCCGGCCACGCCGCCACCGGCTACGCGCAGGCCACCGGCAAGGTCGGCGTCTGCATGGCCACTTCGGGCCCGGGCGCGACCAACCTGGTCACCCCGCTCGCCGACGCGAACATGGACTCGGTCCCGGTCGTGGCCATCACCGGCCAGCAGTCCCGCGCGCTGATCGGCACCGACGCGTTCCAGGAAGCCGACATCTGCGGCATCACCATGCCGATCACCAAGCACAACTTCCTCGTCACCGACCCGATCGACATCCCGCGGACGATCGCCGAGGCGTTCCACCTGGCGAGCACCGGCCGGCCCGGCCCGGTCCTGGTGGACATCCCCAAGGACGTGCTGCAGGAGATGACCTCGTTCTCCTGGCCGACGGAGCTGCGGCTGCCGGGCTACCGCCCGACGCTGCGCCCGCACGGCAAGCAGGTCCGCGAAGCCGCGAAGCTGATCGCGAAGTCGCGGCGCCCGGTGCTCTACGTCGGTGGTGGTGTCATCAAGGCGGAGGCGCACGAGCAGCTGAAGCAGCTCGCCGAGCTGACGAACATCCCCGTCGTCACCACGCTGATGGCGCGCGGCGCGTTCCCCGACTCGCACCCGCAGCACCTCGGCATGCCCGGTATGCACGGCACGGTCGCCGCCGTCGCCGCCATGCAGCGCGCCGACCTGCTGATCGCGCTCGGCGCCCGGTTCGACGACCGGGTCACCGGGCAGCTGTCCTCCTTCGCGCCGGACGCCGCGATCGTGCACGCCGACATCGACCCGGCCGAGATCTCCAAGAACCGCAAGGCCGACGTCCCGATCGTGGGCGACTGCAAGGAGATCATCGGCGAGCTGATCACCGCCGTGAAGGCCGAGTTCGACCACAGCGGCCGGCCCGACCTGGCCGACTGGTGGACCCAGGCCGACGACTGGCGCAAGAACTACCCGGCCGGCTACGAGTGGCCCGACGACGGGTCGCTGTCGCCGCAGTACGTCATCGAGCGGATCGGCGAGCTCGTCGGCCCGGACGCCGTCTACGCCGCGGGTGTCGGCCAGCACCAGATGTGGGCCGCGCAGTTCGTCAAGTACGAGAACCCGCGCACCTGGATCAACTCCGGCGGCCTCGGCACCATGGGCTACGCGGTGCCCGCCGCGATGGGCGCGCAGTTCGGCGTCCCGGACAAGCAGGTCTGGGCGATCGACGGCGACGGCTGCTTCCAGATGACCAATCAGGAGCTGGCCACCTGCGCCATCGAGGGCGCGCCGATCAAGGTCGCCGTCATCAACAACGGCAACCTCGGCATGGTCCGGCAGTGGCAGAACCTCTTCTACTCGGAGCGGTACTCCAACACCGACCTCGGCACGCACAAGCACCGCATCCCGGACTTCGTCCTGCTGGCCGAGGCGCTGGGGTGCGCCGGCCTGCGGTGCGAGACGAAGGAAGACGTCGACGCGACCATCCGCCGCGCGATGGAAATCAACGACCGCCCCGTCGTGATCGACTTCGTCGTGGGGAAGGATGCCCAGGTGTGGCCGATGGTCGCCGCGGGCACCGGCAACGACGAGATCATGGCGGTCCGGGGCATCCGGCCGCTGTTCGACGACGACGAGGTTTCGGTCGAGACGACCGAGGCCGCCGCGGAAGCCGCTGGAGAAGGTGAGCGCTGAGATGAGCGTCCACACGCTGAGTGTCCTGGTCGAGAACAAGCCCGGTGTGCTCGCGCGCGTCTCGGGCCTGTTCTCCCGCCGCGGGTTCAACATCGAGTCCCTCGCCGTCGGGCCCACGGAAAACCCCGAGGTGTCCCGCATGACGATCGTGGTCGCCGTGGAAGAGCTACCGCTCGAACAGGTGACGAAGCAGCTCAACAAGCTGGTCAACGTGATAAAGATCGTCGAGCTGGAGCAGTCGACCGCCGTGCAGCGCGAACTGCTGCTGGTGAAGGTGCGCGCCGACAACACCGTGCGCAGCCAGGTCCTCGAGACCGTCCAGCTCTTCCGTGCGAAGGTGGTGGACGTGTCCCCGGAGGCGCTCACCGTCGAGGCGACCGGGACGTCGGACAAGATCGGCGCGCTGCTGCGGATGCTGGAGCCCTATGGCATCCGCGAGCTGGTCCAGTCCGGCATGGTCGCGGTGGGTCGCGGCGCCCGCTCGATCACCGCAACTTCGCCTCGCTGAAAACTTTGTAAGTCAGGAAAGGAAGCAGTAACCCCCATGGCAGTGGAAATCTTCTACGACGACGACGCCGACCTCTCGATCATCCAGGGGCGCAAGGTCGCTGTCATCGGCTACGGCAGCCAGGGCCACGCCCACTCGCTGAGCCTGCGCGACTCCGGCGTCGACGTCCGCATCGGCCTGCCCGAGGGGTCCAAGTCGCGGGCGAAGGCCGAGGAGCAGGGCCTGCGCGTGCTCACCCCGGCCGAGGCGTCGGCCGAGGCCGACCTGATCATGATCCTGGCGCCGGACACCAAGCAGCGCTTCATCTACGAGCAGGACATCGCGCCGAACCTCAAGGACGGCGACGCGATCTTCTTCGGGCACGGCTTCAACATCCGCTACGACCTGATCAAGCCGCCGGCCAACGTCGACGTCGCCATGGTCGCCCCGAAGGGCCCGGGCCACCTGGTCCGCCGCCAGTTCGTCGACGGCAAGGGCGTCCCGGCGCTCATCGCCGTGGAGCAGGACGCGTCCGGCAACGCCCAGGCGCTCGCCCTCTCCTACGCGGCCGCCATCGGTGGCGCGCGCGCCGGCGTCATCAAGACGACGTTCAAGGAAGAGACCGAGACCGACCTCTTCGGCGAGCAGGCCGTGCTCTGCGGTGGCGCGTCCGCGCTGGTGCAGACCGGGTTCGAGGTGCTCACCGAGGCCGGCTACGCCCCGGAGATCGCCTACTTCGAGGTGCTGCACGAGCTGAAGCTGATCGTCGACCTCATGTACGAGGGCGGCATCGCGCGCCAGCGCTACTCGATCTCCGACACCGCCGAGTACGGCGACCTGACCCGCGGCCCGCGCGTCATCTCGCCGGCGGTCAAGGAAGAGATGAAGAAGATCCTCGGCGAGATCCAGGACGGCACCTTCGCCCGCGAATGGGTCGCCGAGGACGAGGCCGGCCGGCCGAACTTCACCAAGCTCGAGGAGCAGGGCAACCAGCACCCGATCGAGGCGACCGGCAAGAAGCTGCGCGACCTGATGTCGTGGGTGGACCGGCCGATCACCGAAACCGCCTGAGCTTTTCCGGCAGGACGCTGAAGGGGACGCCCGTCGCGGGCGTCCCCTTCAGTGCGTTCGGTGCCCGGGTCGCTACGCTGGTGACATGAGTGATCAGCCGGTCGACGACAAGGCGCACATCCGGCACCACCTCGACTTCACGAAGGCCGAGTGGATCCGGGCCGAGCCCGAAGGCGTCACGCTCGACGACTGCGTCGAGTACGCCTTCATCGAGCACACCGACGGCGTCACCTACACGGCGATGCGGCAGTCGGCGAAGCCGGACGGCGTGATCCTCGTCTTCACGCCGGGGGAGTGGGACGCGTTCGTCAAGGGCGTCCGCGACGGCGAGTTCGACCTGCCCGAGGACCTCGCCGAGGCTTAGAGCTTCGCCGCCAGTTCCGGGATCCGGCCGGAGTCGCCGGCGATGCCGAGGTGGTCGCCGTAGTCGCGGGATTCGACGATCAGGCCGCCCGAGATCCGCATGGCGAAGATGTTCGCGATCCGGACCGGCCTCCCGCCGTAGGTGCCCTGGTAGGCAAATTCGCCGATCAGCACCTCCGGATCGGTGCCCTGGTAGGTGACCAGGTCCGCGACGGTGAACCCCGGGTTCATCGCCTTGCCCGCCGCGAAGTGCGCCCGCAGCTCGTCGCGGGTGCGCAGCACCCCCGAGCCCGGCAGGAACGGGTGTGTGACGTGCGTTTCCTCGGCGTACAGCTCCGGCAGCTCGTCCCAGCGCCCGCCGGCGACGCCGTGCACGAGCCGCTCGAACACCGTGCCCGCGCTCTCCGGCGTGGCCGGGGACAGCTCGCGCGGCGGCGCCTGCTCGTAGGCCTTGACCAGCTGGTCGACGCCGTCGCGGATGACGGCGAGCCCAGGTAGTCGTGGTAGTCGCGGGAGTGGACGATCAGGCCGCCCGAGACCCGCAGCACCTGGATGTTGGCTGTCGGGATGGTCCGCCCGGTCGTCACCGATTCGGCGTCGTAGTCGTACTCGGCGACGATCACCTCGGGATCCGTCGTCTCGTGGATGACGACGTTCTTGCGCTTGAGCCGCAGGGTGCCGGCGAGCGCGCCGGTGAACCGCTCGTGGACGGTCGCGCGGCCGGTGATGCGCGTCGGCCGCGGCACGGCCTGCGGGTGTTCGACGACGGCGTCTTCGGCGTAGAGCGCGGAAAGCTCGTCCCATCTTCCTTCGCTGATTCCGTCGGACAGCGCGGCGAAGACGTCGCGGGGTGTGGTCATGAAGTCCTCCCAGAGGGCAACCGGAGTCGGTAGTCCGCCTGGAACGATACGGACTACTCACTCCGGTTGTCTACCGGAGCAGGTCGCGCGCGGCCGGCTGCCCGCACACCTCCGCCCACTTCTCCGGAGTGCTGCCGAAAATCGCGTCCCGCGCATCCCGGTCGGCGCCGTTCTCGACGAGCGTCCGGATGACGTCCAGGTGCCCGGACTGCGCGGCCAGGTGCAGGGCCGTGACGCCCTCGCCGTGGTGCGGGCCGCCGAACGTGCCGCGGAGGTTCACGTCGGCGCCGAGGTCCAGGAGTACGCGGACGGCGTCGAGCCTGCCCTGCGCCGCCGCCCACGCCAGCGCGGTGCCGCGGTAGACGTCGGCGTTCACGTCGGCGCCGCGGGCGACCAGGGCGCGCAGGGCTTCGGTGCGGTCGTTGCGGGCCGCCCAGGCGAGGGCTTCGTTCGTGACTTCGGCGGGGTCGTCCGTCGGCCGCCAGCGCGGGAAACCGCTGTGGGGACGGTAGAAACCGCGGTGGACGCCGCCGCGGCCCGTGGCCAGGAGCTCGTCGAGCAGGCCGACGTCGCCGAGCCCGGCTGCCACCCGCAGGTTGCCCGGCGCGCGGCTGTGTTCCGCGAGCCGTTCGGCGGCTTCGCGGTGACCCCAGAACAGGGCGACGATCAGGGGAGTGCCGCCGTCGCCACGGGCCGGGACGTCGACGGGGGCGTCGTGCGCCAGGAGCAGGTCGAGCAGCCGCGGCAGGTTGCTGTACGCGGCTTGGTGCAGCGGCGTCCAGCCGTGGACGTTGCCGCGGCCCGGGTCGGCGCCGTGGTCGAGGAGGATCCGGCTGAGCCGCTCGTCGTGCGTGGCGCCGGCCATGCCGAGCAGGTCGTTGCCGTTGGTGCCGCGGGCGTCGACGAGTTCGGGGAACGCGCCCAGGAGCGTTTCGAGCTGCTCCGGATCCCGGGCCTCGATCGCCCGGTACGCGCGGGCGAACGGTTCACCACTGTCCACAAGAGAGTTGACGTGGTCGCGGAGTGCTTTCCACGAAACGAAACCGTGCTCCCGGGCGACGACCGCGCGGGCGCCGTCGCGGGTGCGTGGCTGGTCCCACCGGTCGAACGGTTCTCGCGAGCCGGGGGTGCCGTCCTCGGCCGAGGCGAGCAGCCCGAGCGCGCGCTCGGCGTAGTACCCGACGTCCTGGTGGTACGGGTGCTGCAGGGTTTCGCCGTGCTCGGTGACGCGCTTGACGTACGCCTGCAGCCTCGGCCAGCTCGGGAAGCCGTGGTCCCGGGCGATCCGGAACTGCGCTTCGGCGAGCTCGACGTCTTCGGCGCGCGCGAGATCCTTCGCGCGCTTGCGCAGCTGGTCCAGGCTGGGTTTCGCGGGCTGCGTGCCCATGGTCCCCACCGTACCGCGCCGGACGACACGCGTACCTGGCCGGACGACACGCGTACCTGGCTGGACGACACGGTGCGCGGGCTTCTGGCTTCGTGTCGTCCATTCAGGTGCGCGTGTCGTCCGCGTAGGCACGCGTGTCGTCCGTTTCGTCAGGGGCGGAGGTCGGCCAGGCGGCGGTAGGACTGGGGGGTGCGGGCCAGGACCTGGACGCAGACGTGGTCGGCACCCGCGTCGAGGTGGGCTCGGATCCGATCGGCCGCCGCCTGCTCGCCGGTGGCGACGATGGCGTCGACCAGGCGGTCGCTGCCGCCGTCGGCGAGGTCGGCGTCGGTGAAGCCGAGGCGACGCAGGTTCGCCTGGTGGTGCGGTGCCTGCCGGACGTACAGGCCCACGTGCTCGCGGGCCGCTTCGCGCGCTGCCTCCGGCGAGGCGTCCAGGATCACCGCCTGTTCGACGGCGAGGTACTTGCCCGGGCCGAGTCGTTCGCGGGCCATCGCCGTGTGCTCCGTCGGGACGAAGTACGGGTGGGCGCCGTCGGTGCGTTCGGCCGCCAGGTCGAGCACTCGCGGACCGAGCGCGGCGATCAGCCGCCGGGGCCGGGGCGACGGCGGCGGCAGGGCGGGCAGCGCGGCCTCGTCCATCCCGTCGAGGTAGGCGCGGATGGCCGGAACCGGCCGCGCGCCGGGCAGGTGGCCGCCGAAGCCGGCGACGAACCGGCCCGGGTAGGCCTCGCCGAGCGCCCGGGTCGCCGCCTCCGCCGTGATCGGCGCGCGGCGGTCGAACCGCGCGATCCCGGTGGCCACGGTCAGCCGGGACGTCGCCGCCAGGATCAGCGCCGCCTGCGTGAACGCGTCCCGGCCGGCGTACTCGCCGAACCACAGCGCGTCGAAGCCGAGCTCCTCCGATTCCTCGGCCGTTTCGCGCACGACGCCGATCGGGGCGCCGTCGAAGAACCGCCAGATCCCGACGCTCATCGCCGCACCGCCGGGGCCAGCTCGACCAGCACGTCCACCACGGAATCGAACGTCGGCGCCGACGGGGTGAGCAGGACCTGGTCCGCGCCCGCGTCGAGGACCTCCGCGAGGCGCCGGGCGATGGTGGCGGCGTCGCCCCAGAGGACGAGGTCGTCGACGAGCCGGTCGCTGGGGCCGGTGATGTCGGAATCGGTGTAGCCGAGCCGCTTCCACCCGGCGAGGTAGGCCGTCACCTGGTGCTCGCGAAACAGCGCCACCCGCCGCCGGATGCTCTCCCGGGCGTCCTCGCGGCTGCCGAGCAGCGGGCCGGCATCCGCGGCCCGACCGCGGCCAGCACGCGCGGAAACGCCACCGGGGGCGGATTTTCCGTCGCTTCGGTGTCCATTTCGGACAGATAGCTTCGCATCCGGTCGATCGGGTGGTACGCCTCGCCGAGCTTCGCCGCCTGGAAGGCCGGCCCGACGCCGACGCCGAGCACGAACCGGTCCGGATGGGCGTGGGCGAGGGTGGTGCCGCCCTTCTGAGCGGTCGCGCCGCGCCGGAACCACAGGTTGGCGATGCCGGCGCCGAGCACGATATCCGGCACCGAAGCGAGCAGATCGCCGAAATGGGCGAACACCTCCCGCGTGCCGGGGCCTTCGCCGCTCCAGGTCGAGCGGTACCCGGCGTCGGCGAGCCGGCGGGTGGCTGCCCGCTCGGCGGCCGGAGGTGGCTGCAGGGGCGCGCTCGGCAACCAGGCGCCGACGGCGCCGAGCCGGGCCCGCGTGTCTTCGACCAGGGTCATCCTCGGTTCCTCCCAGTAAGTTGAGGCTGCCTCCGGTAATATACGGAGGCAGCCTCCGATTGGCTACCGGGTAAAGTCGAAAGGGCGATGACCGACGTCAAACCCATGCGCGCGGACGCCCGCCGCAACTACGAGCGCCTCCTCGAAGAGGCCCAACGCGCCTTCGCCGAGCACGGCGTCGAGGCGTCCCTCGAGGAGGTCGCGCGTCGGGCCGGTGTCGGAATCGGCACGCTGTACCGGCACTTCCCGACCCGGGACGCGCTGCTCGAGACGCTCCTGCGGGCCCGGTTCGACGCTCAGGCCGAGCGGGCCCGGGAGCTGCTGAACCACCCGGAGCCGCTGCAGGCCCTGCAGACCTGGCTGGCGGGGCTCGGGGACGCCACGGGCACGTTCCGCGGCCTGGTCGAGCTCACCGCCGACGCCCTCAACGACGAATCGTCCCGGTTGTACGAGTCGTGCCACACGATGCGCGAGGCGGGTTCCCAGCTGGTGGAACGCGCGAAGCGGGCGGGCGAGCTCCGCGGGGACGTCACGGCGGACGAACTGCTTCTGTTGCTGCACGCGACATCCTGGGCGGGCGGGTACCTGCCCGGCGAAGGAGGCAGCAGCGGCTGCTGGCGCTTGTTTTCGAGGGATTGCGGGCGAGTTAACACCGGGAGAAGCCACAGGCCCCGCCAGCGCGTTAAACTCCGCTCGACCCGGGGCACAACGACGTGCTTTGACCGTTTGTCGACACAGAGCGTCCTGGAATGTGACCAGATAGTGGGAGCCGCATCGTGAGCAAGCCCAGCAAACCCGTCGTCCTCATCGCGGAGAAGCTCGCCCCCTCCGTGCTGAGTGTCTTCGGTGACGAGGTGGAGGTCCGGCACGTCGACGGCACGGACCGGTCCGCGCTGCTCGAGGCGGTGAAGAGCGCCGACGCGCTCCTGGTCCGCTCCGCCACCCAGGTGAACGCCGAGGTCTTCGCGGCCACCACGCAGCTCAAGGTCGTCGCCCGCGCCGGCGTCGGCCTCGACAACGTCGAGGTGCCCGCCGCGACCGAGCGCGGTGTCCTGGTCGTCAACGCGCCGACGTCGAACATCGTCTCCGCCGCCGAGCACGCCGTCGCCCTGCTGCTGGCGGTCGCGCGCCGCGTCCCGGCCGCCGACCAGAGCCTCCGCGGCGGCGAGTGGAAGCGCAGCTCGTTCTCCGGCGTCGAGCTGCAGGGCAAGACGATCGGCGTGGTCGGGCTCGGCAAGATCGGCCAGCTGTTCGCGCAGCGCCTCGCCGCCTTCGACACGAAGCTCATCGCCTACGACCCCTACGTCTCGGCCGCCCGCGCCGCGCAGCTGGGCATCGAGCTCGTCACCCTCGACGAGCTGCTGACCCGCGCCGACGCGATCTCCATCCACCTGCCGAAGACCCCGGAGACCAAGGGCCTCATCGACGCCGAGGCGCTGAAGAAGACCAAGCCGGGCGTCATCATCGTCAACGCCGCCCGCGGCGGCCTCATCGTCGAGGAAGACCTGGCCGAGGCGCTGCGCTCGGGCCACGTCGGCGGCGCGGGCGTCGACGTCTTCGTCACCGAGCCGACCACGTCGAGCCCGCTGTTCGAGCTGGAGAACGTCGTCGTGACGCCGCACCTGGGCGCTTCGACGGCCGAGGCCCAGGACCGCGCGGGCACCGACGTCGCGAAGTCGGTCCTGCTGGCCCTGCGCGGCGACTTCGTGCCGGACGCGGTGAACGTCTCCGGCGGCGGCGCGGTCGGCGAGCACGTCCGCCCGTACCTGTCCCTGGTCCAGAAGCTGGGCCAGCTGCTGACGGCGCTCAACCCGACGTCGCCGACGTCGGTGACCGTGCAGGTCAAGGGCGAGATCTCCAACGAGGACACCGGCGTGCTGCAGCTGGCGGCGCTGCGCGGGGTGTTCACCGGCGTGGTCGAGGACCAGGTCACCTTCGTCAACGCGCCGCAGCTGGCGGAGAAGCTGGGCGTGCAGGTCGAGCTGGAGACCGAGCCGGAAAGCCCGAAGTTCCGCAGCCTGGTCACCGTGCGCGCGGTCCACTCCGACGGCTCGGCGCTGACCGTGTCGGGTTCGGTGACCGGCCTGGACGAGGTGGAGAAGCTGGTCGAGGTCAACGGCCGCGGCTTCGACCTGCGGGCCGAGGGAACGGTGCTGCTGGTCGAGTACCCGGACCGCCCGGGCGTGATGGGCCGGGTCGGCACGCTGCTCGGCGAGGCGGGCATCAACATCGAGGCCGCCCAGATCAGCCAGACGACGGACGGTTCCGACGCGGTGATGCTGCTGCGCGTCGACCGCCACATCGACGCGCACTTGCTGGAGCCGATCGGCGCCTCGGTCGGGGCGCACACGATCCGCGCGGTCGACTTCAACTGACGTAACTCTTTCGAGGGCCCCCTGTCACCCGGCAGGGGGCCCTCGTGCGCAATCACAACTACATAACGGAGTCCTTTGCCTACGTAAGTAGGTGTTTTGGGGGATTAGGTTCTCTGCGCGAGGTTGAACCACGCGTCGTCGAGGGCACGACGCTGTGCCGCGCTTCACCGTCGGGGGTGTCAGGAGCGGCAGGCAGGTTCGGGTCCAGACCTCGGGTAAGGGGCCGACTCATGAGCAGATCCCGCCTCCCCGCGCGCGCCACGACGGCGGCCTTCGCCGTCGTTCTGGCGGCCGCGCTCGGGGCGCCGGTCGCGAGCGCAAGTCCTGATCAGACACAGGGCGCCCAGCTCGCGGACGGCGTCGCACCCGCCAAGATCGACGACGCGAAGCTGCAGGGGAAGCTGTCGCCGCGCCTGGGGGCCGCGCAGGGCCGGGTCACCGCGTTCGTCGAACTGGCCAAGAAGCCGGCCGTCGACGCGTTCACCGCCACGCAGCCGCAGGGCAAGGAGCAGGCGAAGCGGGCCGCCCGCGCCGCCAAGGCCGACACCGCCGCCGCCGTGGACTCCGTCCTCGGGCAGCTGCGGGCGGCCGACGCCAAACCGCAGGTCGTCACCCAGACCGCCAACGCCGTTCCCGGCGTGGTCGTCACCGCCGACGCCGCGAAGCTGCGCGAGGTCGCGAAGCGGGCGGACGTCATCGCGGTGCGCACGGTTGTGCCGAAGACCCGCACCAACGCCAGCGCCGCGCAGCTGACCAACACGCTCACCGCGTGGCAGCAGACCGGCAAGTTCGGCGACGGCGTCCGCGTCGGCGTCATCGACGACGGCATCGACTACACCCACGCCGACTTCGGCGGCCCCGGCACGCAGGCCGCCTACAAGAGCATCGACAGCACTCAGCCGACCCCGCTCTTCCCGAGCGCCAAGGTCGTCGGCGGCACCGACCTGGTCGGCGACGACTACGACGCCGCCACGGCGGGCAAGACCACCCCGAAGCCGGACCCGAACCCGCTGGCCTGCGGCGAGCACGGCACGCACGTCGCCGGCACCATCGGCGGCTTCGGCGTCACCGCGGACGGCAAGACCTTCAAGGGCGACTACAAGAAGCTGGACGCCAAGAAGGTCGACGCGATGCGGATCGGGCCGGGCACGGCGCCGAAGTCGCTGCTCTACGCGATCAAGGTGTTCGGCTGCGCCGGCTCGACGAACGTCACCTCGCAGGCACTGGACTGGGCGCTCGACCCGGACGGCGACGGCGACTTCACCGACCACCTCGACGTCGTCAACCTCTCGCTCGGCTCCGACTTCGGCGCCCCCGACGACCCGGACTCGCTGTTCGTGCGCAAGCTCGCCGCGAACAACGTGCTGCCGGTCATTTCCGCGGGCAACGGCGGCGACATCAACGACGTCGCCGGCTCCCCGGGGAACACCCCGGAGGCGCTCACCGTCGCCAGCACGCGTGACGCGGGCATCCTCCGCGACGCCGCCGAGGTCAAGGCCCCCTCGACCGCCGCGGGCCAGAAGACCGGCCAGTACAGCCAGAACTACACCGGCTACGACACCCTGAACCTGACCGTGCCGGTCGTGGCCCTCTCGGCGGCGAACGCCGCGGGCTGCGCGCCGTACTCGGCCGAGGACAAGGCGAAGGCCGCCGGCAAGTTCGTGTTCCTGGAGTGGGACGACAACGACTCGACCCGCGCCTGCGGTTCGGCCGCCCGTGCCAACAACGCGCAGGCCGCCGGGGCCAAGGGCGCGCTGCTCTCGTCCACTTTGGAGCACTTCAGCGCGGGTATCGCGGGCAACGCGGCGATCCCGATGTTCCAGTTCACCGGGTCCGCGACGAAGACGCTGCGCGCGGCGCTGACCGCGGGCACGCTGCAGGTCCGGCTCTACGGCGCCGGCCGCGCCTCGATCCAGACCTACGACAAGACGATCGTGGACACCCCGAGCTCGTTCACCTCGCGCGGCACCCGCGGTCCGGCCGTCAAGCCGGACGTCGCCGCCCCCGGTGACACGATCACCTCGGCGTTCCGCGGCAGCGGCAACGGCCGGACCGTGCTCTCGGGCACGTCGATGGCCGCCCCGCACACCGCGGGCATCACCGCGCTGATCCGCCAGTCGCACCCCGACTGGTCGGTCGAGGAGGTCAAGGCGTCGGTCATCGACACCGCCGGCCACGACCTCTCCGACGGCGCGGGCCACACCTACGCGCCGCAGCGCGTCGGCAGCGGCCGGATCGACGCGAAGGCGGCGCTGGACAACCAGGTGCTCGCCTACGTCGTCGACGACCCGGGCGCGGTGAGCGTCAGCTTCGGCACGGTCGAGGCGGCCGGTCCGGTGACGCTGTCGAAGACGATCAAGCTCGTCAACAAGGGCGTCACGCCCGCCGAGTACTCCGTCGCCTACCAGGCGGTCACCGCGCTGCCGGGCGTCGAGTACACAGTGGACAAGCCGGCGGTCAAGCTGACCCCGCGCGGCACCGCCAAGGTCAAGGTGACGCTGAAGATCACCGACCCGAAGGCGCTGCGCAAGGTCATGGACCCGACCATGCAGGCCACCCAGGCCGGCCTGGCCCGGCAGTTCGTCGCGGACGCCTCCGGGCGCGTCGCCTTCACGCCGGTCAGCGGGGCCAAGGTGCCGCTGCGGGTGTCGGTCTACTCCGCGCCGAAGCCGGTGTCGACGATTTCGACGCCGCCGTCGGTGAAGTTCGCCCCGGACGCCACCCAGGCCGTGCTGAACCTGACCGGCAAGGGCGTCGACCAGGGGACCGGCGCGCAGCGCTACCGCTCGCTGATCAGCGTGCTCGAGCTGCAGGCGGAGTCCCCGCAGCTGCCCGAGTGCGACGCGGACGTGGTCACCGACTGCACGCTGAACAAGACGGCCAAGGGCGGCGACCTCCGCTACATCGGCGCGGCTTCGACCGCTCCGCTGGCGAAGGCCCAGGGCGAGCCGGAGAACGCGATCCTCGCGTTCGGCCTGTCCACCTGGGGCGACTGGGCGAACATCGGCAGCAACACCTCGCCGTTCGTCGACATCGACACGACCGGGGACGGGCAGCCGGACTTCGAGACCTACGTGACCAAGGCGACGTCGACCGACGTGCTCCTGGCCAACACGGTCGCGCTGACCCCGGGCTTCCCGACCGTCGACGTCCAGGCGGTCAACGGCCAGCTCGGCGACGTGGACACCAACGTGTTCGACACGAACGTGCTCACGCTGCCGGTTTCGCTGGCCGCGCTGGGCATCGACGCGAGCGCCGACAGCCACCGCATCTCCTACACGGTGGGGGTCAGCGGCTTCTACGTCGCGCCGGGCACGACCAACGGCCTGATCGACTACGTCGGCACGCCGCTTTCGTTCGACGCGCTCGCGCCGGGCTACGCGGTGCAGGGCGGCGGCGACGCCGCGCTGGGCTATGTCGCCAAGCCGGGTACGGCGCTGGTCGTGACGCGGAACGCGGCTTCGGCCGCGGCCGACAACGCCCTCGGGCTGCTGGCCATCGAACACCACAACGCGGCGGGCAACCGGGCGAACGTGGTGAAGGTGGACACCGCGCAGGGCGCCCGGCCGGGGAACGAGCGTCAGCCGATCGGGGCTGGTCGCCGCTAGGCGGGCGCAAGATCGATTTCTGCAGGACCAGGGGCGTCTCCGGCGGATTTCCGCCGGGGGCGCCCCGCTCACGTTCACCCGATTGGGTGTCTCACCCCGTGGGAGGATGCGGCATAAGGGTGGTGCGGCTACGGCGGATTGTCTACGGCCGGTAACCTTCCGGCTGCTGGCGTTTTGTTGCGGTGGGCCATCGGTGCGGCCGGTGGTCCGGTCGACGGAGGTGTGTGGATGCGGCTCGCGGTGATCCCAGGAGACGGGATCGGGCCCGAGGTGGTCTCCGAGGCGTTGAAGGTGCTCGGCGAAGTAGCACCGACGGCGGAGATCACGAACTACGACCTCGGCGCGGCTCGGTGGCACTCGACCGGCGAGCTGCTCCCCGAGTCGGTCCTCGGCGAGCTCCGCCAGCACGACGCGATCCTGCTGGGCGCGGTCGGCGACCCGACGGTGCCGAGCGGCATCCTCGAGCGCGGCCTGCTGCTGCGCCTGCGGTTCGAGATGGACCACCACGTCAACCTGCGCCCGGCGCGGCTGTACCCGGGCGTCCGGGGACCGCTGGCCGACGCGGGCGACGTCGACATGGTCGTCGTGCGCGAAGGCACCGAAGGCCCGTACGCGGGCACCGGCGGCCTGATCCGCAAAGACACCGAACACGAGATCGCGACAGAGGTCAGCGTCAACACGGCGTTCGGCGTCCGGCGCGTGGTCGCGGACGCGTTCAACCGCGCCGAGGCCCGGCCGCGCAAGCACCTGACGCTGGTGCACAAGACGAACGTGCTTTCGTTCGCCGGGTCGCTGTGGTCGCGGATCGTCGAAGAGGTCTCGCTCGAGCACCCGGACGTGACGGTCGCGTACTCCCACGTGGACGCGGCGACCATCCACCTGGTGACGGACCCGTCCCGGTTCGACGTGATCGTGACGGACAACCTGTTCGGCGACATCATCACCGACCTCGCGGCCGCGGTGACGGGCGGCATCGGCCTGGCGGCGAGCGGCAACCTGGACATGACCCGCCGCAACCCGAGCATGTTCGAGCCGGTGCACGGTTCGGCGCCGGACATCGCGGGCCAGGGGCTGGCGGACCCGACGGCCGCGGTGCTGTCGGTGGCGCTGCTGCTGGACCACCTGGGCCAGAAGGAAGCGGCCCGGCGGATCGAGGCGTCCGTGGCGTTCGACCTGGCGACGCGGGACCAGGCTTCGCCGGGCGCCACCCAGGCCATCGGTGACCGGCTGGCGGCGCTGGTTTCGTCGAACGTGCGTACTGCTTGATTCTTCGGGAAAGCCCCGCGCCCTCCTTGGGGGTGCGGGGCTTTTTCGCGCCGTGTTGCTTTGTCGCCGGGCGGGGCTCGTGAATGACTCGTACCTTCGGTGTCCTGAATGAGTCGTTCAGGGCCTCTGGCGCCCTGGATGGGTCGTTCACGGCAGTGCCGTCGGCCGTGCGGCCCACTTGTCCACAAGATGACCGTGCTGTGGGCAAGCCGGCCGCCGGACGGCTTTGCGGCCGGTTTCGTCGGTGGTCGCCGATAGACTGGACCGGGGTCAGCCCCCAGGGTGCGGTGGGGCATGTCTGGTGGGGGCGCCGGATGCAGATCCTTGATCAGGAATCACCGGAAAGGCCACGACCGATTCCCGGATGGTGGGAGCTTGACCCAGTTTGTGGACTTCCCCAGAACGCCTGTGGCATGATGCGACCGTGACCAACTTCGCCATCATTATCGACGAGCGCGCCGGACGATAGCTCCACAAGAGCCCCCGGCGCGCAACCTCTCGCACCCATGCGGGAGGTTTTTTTGTTGCCTCGGAAACGCTAGGAGAAGACCGTGACCCGCAAGGAGCCCGCCGATACCCCGCTCGGCGACGCCTTCCACCTCTACGACACCACCCTCCGCGACGGTGCGCAGCGGGAGGGCATCTCCTACTCCGTCCAGGACAAGCTCGCCGTCGCGCGGCTGCTGGACGAGCTGGGGGTCGGGTTCATCGAAGGGGGCTGGCCCGGGGCGCTCCCCAAGGACACCGAATTCTTCGCCCGCGCCGCGAAAGGCGAGCTCAAGCTGAAACACGCGGCGCTCGTCGCTTTCGGGGCCACCCGCAAGGCCGGCGCCACCGCCGACGCCGATCCGCAGGTCCGGGCCCTGCTCGACAGCGAAGCACCCGTCATCACCCTCGTCGCGAAATCCGATCTGCGGCACATCGAACGCGCTCTGCGCGTCGATGTCGACGAAGCCTGTGCGATGGTGAAAGACACCGTCGAATTCCTGACCAAGGAGGGCCGGCGCGTTTTCCTCGACGCCGAGCACTTCTTCGACGGTTACGCGTATTCCCCCGAAACTTCGCTCCGGGTCCTCGACGCCGCCGCCCACGCGGGTGCCGATGTCCTCGTGCTCTGTGACACCAACGGCGGCCAGCTGCCGCTCGGGCTGGCCGAGACCGTCCGGAGCGTCAAGGAAAAGACCGGGTTCCGGCTCGGGATCCACTGTCAGGACGACACTTCCTGCGCCGTGGCGAACTCCGTCGCCGCGGTGCAGGCCGGCGTGACGCACGTCCAGTGCACCGCCAACGGTTACGGGGAGCGGGCCGGCAACGCCGACCTCTTCGCCGTGACGGGAAACCTGGTGACCAAGCTCGGCCTCGACGTCCTCCCGACCGGAGGCGCCGCCGAGCTCACCCGGGTCTCCCATGCCCTTGCCGAAATCGCGAACCTCGCCCCCTACACCCACCAGGCCTACGTAGGGGCGTCGGCTTTTGCCCACAAGGCAGGACTGCACGCGAGCGCGATCAAGGTGGATCCGTTGCTGTACAACCACATCGATCCGTCTTCCGTCGGCAATGACATGCGGGTACTGGTCACCGAGATGGCCGGCAGGGCCAGCCTCGAGCTCAAGGGACGTGAGCTCGGGGTCGACCTTGCCGGCCGGCCCGAAGCGCTGACGAGCGCCATCACCAAGGTCAAGCGGCTCGAAGCCGAAGGCTGGTCCTTCGAGGCCGCCGACGCCTCCCTGGAGCTCCTGCTGCGCCAGGAGGCCGACGACCCGGCGGAGGCGCCGTTCGCGCTCGAGTCCTACCGGGTGGTGCTCGACCACCGCCCGGACGGGGAGGTCATGGCCGAGGCGACGGTCAAGGTGCACGTCGGCGGCCGGCGCGTCATCGCCACCGCCGAGGGCATCGGGCCGGTGCACGCCCTCGACGCCGCCCTGCGGGAGGCACTGTCGCCGCACCTGTCCTGGTTGGACAGTGTGGAGCTGGCCGACTACAAGGTGCGCATCCTCCAGGGCAACCCCGGCACCGACGCGGTGACGCGCGTGCTGGTCGAGAGCACCGACGGGGAACGCGAGTGGACCACGGTCGGCGTGCACGGCAACATCGTCGAGGCCAGCTGGCTGGCCCTGTGCGACGCGCTCGTGCACAAGAGCACCACCGTGGCCTAGAGCACGGGAGGGGCGCACGTAGACTGGCTACGTGCGCCTAGCCCGAATTGCTCATCCCGGTGGTGTCGCGTTCGCCTCGATCGAAGGCGACGGTGACGACGCCCAGGTCCTCGAAATCGCCGAACACCCCTTCGGCCAGCCGAACTTCACCGGAAAGCGGTGGCCGCTGGCCGACGTCCGGCTGCTCGCGCCGATCCTGCCGTCCAAGGTGATCGCCGTCGGCCGCAACTACGCCAAGCACGCGGCCGAGTTCGGCAACGACGTGCCCAGCGAGCCGATGCTGTTCATCAAGCCGTCGACGACGGTCATCGGGCCGAACGCGGCCATCCGGCGGCCGTCCGGCATCGGCCGCGTCGACTTCGAAGGCGAGCTGGCGATCGTCATCGGGCAGCCGGTGAAGAACGTGCCCGCCGCCCGCGCCGCGAGCGTCGTCCTCGGCTACACGATCGCCAACGACGTCAGCGCCCGTGACCTGCAGAAGTCCGACGGCCAGTGGGGCCGCGCCAAGGGCTTCGACACCTTCTGCCCGATCGGCCCGTGGATCGAGACGTCGGTCGACGCGTCCGACCTGTCGCTCCGGGCCGAGGTCGACGGCGAGCTCAAGCAGGACGGCCGCACGTCCGACCTCGTCCACAAGATCCCCGAGCTGGTCGAGTTCGTCTCCGGCGTCATGACGCTCCTGCCCGGCGACATCATCCTCACCGGCACCCCCGAAGGGGTCGGCCCGATCGAGGGCGGCCAGAGCGTCTCGATCACCATCGAGGGCATCGGCACCCTGACCAACCCGGTCGAAGACGTCTAACCCCGCGCCGCCGGCTCCATCGGCCGCCGGGCGAACGCCGGAGCGTGCTCCGGCCGCAGCCCCAGGCCGAGGAGCCGGGCCGGGAAGTACGACAGCCGCGGGAACCGCGCGAACAGCTTGATCATCGGCGCCGGCGGGCCGTTGCGCCTGCCCGCCATCACCGCGCGCATCACGGTCCGGTGCAGCAGTCGCTGCAGGCCCTGCACCAGCATCGTCGGCGCCAGCCGGCGCGCACGCACCTTCGCCAGGTCCGCCTCCGACGGGCGGCCCCGCAGCAGCGGCTCGGCCAGCAGCGTCGCCGCCGCGACCGCGTCCTGCACCGCCAGGTTGATCCCGACCCCGCCGATCGGCGACATCGCGTGCGCCGCGTCGCCGATGCAGAGCAGGCCGTCGACGTGCCACTTGCGCAGCAGGTTGAGCCGCACGTCGAGCATCTTGACGTCGTCCATCGACTCGAGCTCGTGCACGCGGTCGGCGAACTCGGGCAGGATCTGCGTGACGTTGTGGCGGAAGTCCTCGATGCCCTTCGCGCCCAGGTCGGCACCCTTCGGGCTGAGGTAGGCGATCTGGAAGAAGCCGGGGCGGGGGAGCGGCACGGCGAACCGGCGGTCCCGCATCTTCGGCAGCAGCATGGCGCCCTCCTCGCTCTCGCGGCGCGAGAGCCGGAACCACCAGACGTCGAACGGGCAGTCGTACTCCCGCGGCACCAGGCCGGCCTCCCGGCGGGCCAGCGACCACCGGCCGTCGGCGGCGATCACCAGGTCGGCGCGGATTTCGCCGGTCTCGCCCGCGCTCGTGCGGTAGGTGATGCCCGCGACCCGGCCGTGCTCGCGGACCAGGCCGGTGCACTCGGTCTCCATCCGCTGGACGAACGTCGGCTCCTTGCGGGCGCTTTCGGCGAGCAGGTCGAGGAAGTCCCACTGCGGCACCATCGCGATGTACGGGTGCGCCACCTTCAGCCGGGTGAAGTCGGCCAGCTTCATCATCTCGCCGTTTTCCTGCGGGAACCCGGCCGAGTGCAGCTCGCTGTGCGGCAGCGCGTGGAACTTCTCGCCGAGGCCCAGCTCGTCGAGCAGCGTCAGCGTCGACGGGTGGACCGTGTCCCCGCGGAAGTCCCGCAGGAAATCGGCGTGCTTCTCCAGCACCGTCACCTCGACGCCGGCCCGGGCCAGCAGCAGCCCCGTGACCATCCCGGCCGGCCCGCCACCGATGACGACGCAGGTCGTGCGCTCGGTCATCTCGACCATCTCCCTTATTCATCGCGTGTTGAATAACCTGAGGATGCACCCGTCCGGCATCCGCGTCAAGGGGTGCGACCGGAGATACGCTGATCGGGCGACGGTCACGTCGCCGCGAGCCGGTTGCCGAGTACCGTCCAAACGCGACAGTCGGTCGAAGGTGTTCCGGCTTCGCGTGGCTCCGGCGGCGGTATGGGGAGGTGCCCGTGTGGACGGAGCGGATTTCCAAGCGGGACAAGGGGTTTCGCCGAGGAATCGATTTCCTCGGCGGTGGAGCCGGCGTCGGCGGCCCGTGCGGCCGGATAACCGATCGGGGACGGTTCGCCAACTGGGAGTAGAGCCGGTGCGCCGGAACAGAGGAGCGGCAATCACCTCTTTGGCAGCGTCGCGAACGCGGCGGTTGCCCTAGCCTCACTGGGTGGATTTCGCCCTGGCACCCCGGACCCCTTCGCGAACCGCTTCGCCCGCCGCGGCGGCGTCCGAGCCCTGGGCGCCGCCCGAGCTCCGGCTGGTGTGCCTGGACATCGACGACACGCTCATCGACTGCACCGCCGCGATCCGCCGGAGCCTCCACATCCTCACCGGCCGGGGTGACCTGTGGCCGCTGTGGGACCTCATCACCGAAGAGCACGTCGCCCTCGTCGTCGCGGGCGAACTGGACTACGCGACGATGCACCAGCGGCGCACCGACTGCTTCCTCGCCGAGATCGGCATCCTCGCCGACGCCGAGCAGGTGAGCTCGTTCGAGCGGCGCCGCAGAGAGCTGCTCGACCACTCGTGGCAGCTGTTCGACGACGTCCTGGACTGCCTGGAGTGGCTGCGCGCCGCCGGGCTGATGCTGGCCGCGGTGACGAACGCCTCGGGTGGTCACCAGCGGAAGAAGATCGCCGACCTCGGCCTGGCGCCGTTCTTCGACCACGTCGCCATCGCCGGCGAGCTCGGGGTGGCCAAGCCCGACCCGGTGATGTTCCACACGGTGTGCCTGGGTCTGGGCTGCGCGCCGGCCCAGGCGGTCCACGTGGGCGACAAACTGGACACCGACGCGATCGGCGCCCGCGACGCGGGCCTGGGCGCGGTCTGGCTCGACCGTGACCGCATCGGCGAGCGCGCCCCCGAGGGCGTCCACACGGTGACCGGCCTCGCGGAGCTGCCTGAGCTGCTGGTTTCGGAGTACGCGACGATCGGCGTCCCGGCCCAGCGCCGCAGTGGCACCCCCGCGTTCACGGTCCGGAACGGCGTGCTCTAGTATTTCTCCTCGTGCGGTGCTGAACCGGCCAGCCGGAGCGGTACCTCACTGGGGTATGGTGTAATTGGCAGCACGACTGGTTCTGGTCCAGTTAGTCTAGGTTCGAGTCCTGGTACCCCAGCTGCGGAGAGTGACCCCCCTGCGAAGCGGGAAATCGCTTCTGGTAGGTTCTCTCCAGCAAGAAAAACCGAAAAGCCCCTGGGAAACCAGGGAAGATCCTAAGCCCCCGTCGTCTAGCGGCCTAGGACGCCGGCCTCTCACGCCGGTAGCGTGGGTTCGAATCCCATCGGGGGTACCAGCAGTGACCACCAAAGCTCGGCTGACCCAGGTCAGCCGAGCTTTTTGGTTTGGTAGCAGCAGCCGTCCCGCACCGCCTCACTGTGTGGGGCCGGTCAAGCGGCCGGCACGGTGCCGGGCTGGTCATGCACGTTGGCTACCGCGTTGCTCCGATCTGTGCCCGCCTGCGTGAGGAAGACCCACGTCCCGTAGACGCCCCACATGAGGCCGAGCAGCGAACTCGCGGCGTAGAAGCCCATTCCGTTGGTGGAGCCGAGGGTGGCGAACAGTCCGGCGGCGGCGATACCTGCCGTGAACGCGACGAGCGCGACGACGAGGACGGGCCGCGCATGCCGGGACGTGCCACGGCGGGCTGCGTAGTCGAGCACCGAGAGCAGACTTGCGCTTGCCGCCGCGGCGACCAGCAGCTCGACCCCGAGGGCCCAGGTCGGCTGCGGCAGGGTGACCAGCGACGCGGTGACTGTGGTGGTCAGGAACAGGGAGACGGTTTGCGCGGCGCGGTTGCGGTATTCCCGGGAGGTGGCGACGACGTCGAAGCGGAAGGCGACAACGATGAAGGTGAGGCCGGTGAGGCCGGCTGCGCTTCCGCCGACGGTCGCGGCGAACGTGGTCCACATGGCGGTTGCTCCTGTGCGATCCGTGCTGGGTGGAAGGTCCCGGTGCGATGAAGTGCGGTGGGCGGCGGCCGTCGCACCGCCGCCCACCTCGCGGAACTACCTCGTTTCGACCATGGCCATCGGGTCTTCACCGTTCTCCAGAGCATTCACCGCGTCCTTCCAGGACGGGTCGCCCGAGTAGAGCTGGCTGCGCAAGTAGGCCCACACGAGCGCCCGCAGAGTCGCCACGCGCTCGGGGTTCTCGTCGTCCGTCTCTGCCGCGTCATATCCGGATATGCCACCGAAGATGTGACCAGCGCCGTACATGGTCACCATGGTTTTGTTGCCGCCGGGGCTGGCCGAGTAGGCGTCGGCACGGTAGCTGAGCCGGTTGGAGAAGTGGGGGTTGAGGTCCTGATCGCCCACGATGATCAGGCCGGTGCCTGTCATCTGCTCGAAGTCGGTGTAATACAGCACCGGGTAGTTCGTCTTGGCCCACTCGGCGAAGTGCTCGTCGTTGCCGATGCCCGGAGCTCCGATGAGCACTCCCGCCTTGACACGAGAGTCGGAGAGGTCCTTCGGCCGGTCGTCCTCCGGGTCCAGCATCCGGGCTCCGAGGAGGAGGGAGACGGTGTTGCCGCCCATGGAGTGCCCTACGGCACCGACACGGTCCCGGTCGATCCGCCGTTCGGCAAGACCGGGTACGGCGGCCTCGATGTCGTCGAGGCGGTCGAGGATGTGGTGCATGTCGGTGGCGCGGTCACGCCAGAACAGGGGCGCGTCCTTGAGGTCGGTGTCGCGCAGACCGAGGGCCGTCGAGTCCAGGTGGGTCGGCTGGATGACCGCGAACCCGTGGGCGGCGAAGAAGTTCGCCAGCGGCCCGTACCCGTTGTAGGAGGACAGGAAGTTCGCCGGCCCGTGCCCGTGGGACAGGAGGATGAGCGGCAGGTCGGTGCCGGTCGCGGGGATCGACACCTTGACCGCCAGCGGCACGGGCCGTCCGGGAACGTCGAGGGTGACCGGGTGGTAGGCGAGGACGGGTTGCGACGCGTTGACCGGGATGTCGGCGGCGTCGCTGTACGGCTTGCTCATCGGAGCCCTTTCGAGATCGGTGTCGATACAGCGCCAGTCGTAACTGGCGGTAGGCATGGAATCGGCGGTCGTGGCCGCGAGCCTGATGGGACAGGGACGGCCGCCCGGCACCTGGGTCGGTGTGGACGGCGATCTCCGCGGCGGTGCACAGATCTCGTCAGGTATTCGTCCCGCGTCTACCCGGAACTGTAGGATCCCTCGAACAAGCCGAACTAGGGCGAAAGTGACATGGCTGAGTCCGCAACCGAGGGGCGTCGCAGAAGAGCACGGTTCGGAGTCGAGAGCCTGGTTGTGCGCGCTGCCGATGGTGACTTCCCGACCGCTGTGAACGGCGGGTACACCGTCAAGATCACGCACGGCGGCTCCGCACCCCCCTTTCAGTACCTCGGGCGAACCCAGAGCCCCCCTGTCCCCGGCGCGGTGACGGTGATCGAGCCCCATGAGGTCGTGAGCTGCCTCGAACAGGACAAAGCCGCCGCTGACGACCAGGCCATCGTGCAGCTGATGTTCCTCGACGCCGACCTCATGCCGGTCGGCACAGGCCGGCCGCGCTTTCACGGGGTGACCTATTCGGACCGCGGCCTCTTCGACGGCATCGCGGCGCTGCACAGGGATTTGGCGCACGGCGAGGACGAGCTGGATCTCGAGTCGTCGCTGATCCGCCTGCTGGACGTCCTGCTCACCCGGCATGCGGATGCTCTTGGCGCAGCGAGTCCGACACTTCGTCCTCGATCGCTTCGCCAAGTACGGGAGATGCTCCACAGTCAACTGAACTCCAACATCAAGCTCGACGACCTCGCGGCAGTCGCCGGTTGCAGCAAACGCCACTTGATCAGGAGCTTCCGGCAGGCTTACGGGGTTCCACCACACCACTACCGGACCCTGTTGCGCCTGGCGCGCGCCAAATCCATGCTGGCAGCGGGACGATCCGTGGCAGAGACCGCCGCCGAGCTTGGTTACTGTGACCAGAGCCAGCTCAACCGGCACTTCCGGCGGGAGTTCGGCGTGAGTGCAGGTGGCTATGCCAGGAGCGTGCGGTAGACCTGCGATGTCTTGGCTCGACTGCCAGCTTGCCGGGCTCATGGGAACGCTGACCGGTGGGCCGGGTCCGGTTCGCGCGCTTCCCTTGGCCGTCGAGGCGGACCGCGTCGCTCTCGTCGTCCGGCAGGAAGAGCTGGTGCCTGCCGCGCAACTCCGCTTCGATCTTCGCCGTGACCGGGTCACCGAGATGATACCGGCGGGGATGCGGTCATCACGAACGGCGCAGTGCGGCGAGCGATTCCGCCACCGCGTCCGCGTGGGGGGATTTCACCAGTTCGAAAAGCTCCCGGGCGGTGCGCAGCAACGTTCCGGCTTCGGTCGTCCGGCCGGCTGCCAGCGCCATCCGGCCCAGGCCCCACTGGGCGGTGGCCTGCTCGTGCACGCTGCCGCACCGCTCGCCGTGCGCCAGGGCGCGGCGCCAGGCCGGCTCGGCGTTCGCGTGGTCCTGCGCCCGCTCCCGTGCGGCGCCCAGTGCGTTGGCGGCCTGGGCGATGTCCAGGTCGTGCCCGCGTTCGAGGGCGAGATCCAGCGCTTCTTCGGCGCACCGGACGGCTTCGCCCACCTCGCCGAGGGCCAGGTGGGCGGTGGCCATGCTCCGCAGGGTGATGCCGCTGTTGCGGGTGAGGCCGGCGGCCGAGTAGTACTCCAGTGCCTGCCGCTGGTGCGCGAGCGCCTCCGCGAACCGGCCCTGTCTCGAAAACACCGCCGCGAGGTTGGCCAGGCAGTCGCTGACGCCGTGCCGGTCGCCCAAGGCGTCGAACAGCGCGCGGGCCGCTTGGTGCTGTTCCGCGGCCTCGGTCAGCCGCCGGGCTCCGGTCAGGCCCATGCCCAGGTTGTTGCGGGTGAGCGCCTCGGCCCGGCGGTCGCCCAGCCGCAGGCAGGCCGCCAGGGCGGCCGTGTGCGTCTCGAGCCACGCGTCGAGTTCCTTCGCCAGGTAGAAGTACCCGCGCAGGGTGAACGCGAGTTGCCAGCGGTGGACGTCCAGCGCGGGGTCGTCCACCTGGGTGAGGGCGACGAGAGCGGGCAGCTCCGCGCGCATCCACCGCGTGGCCGAGGAAGCGTCGTCGAGGCTTGGGCCCGTCGACCCGCCGGCCACCTGGAACCGCCCGGGCGTGATCAGCCGGTCCGCCGCCGAGGCGGTCGACAGGTAGTGGTCGAACAGCCTGCGCAGTGCTTCGCGGCCGTCCGCACGCGCTTCCGGCAGCGTGCCGGCGAAGGCCCGCACCAGGTCGTGGAAGCCGTAGCGGTCCGCGGCCGGCTGGACGAGGAGGTGGGCGTTGTAGAGCCGTTCGAGGAGCCGGTCGGCGTCCCGGGCCGCCAGCCCGCCGAGCGCACTCGCCGCCGCGACGTCGAAGCCCGCGCCGGGGTGCAGGGCGAGCAGGCCGAACAGCCGCGCTTCGGCGGGCTCGAGATCCCGTACGGACAGCCGGAACGTGGCCGCGAGGCTGCGTTCACCGTCGTCCAGTTCGCCGAGCAGGGCGGATTCGTCGGCGAGCCGGCGGTCGAGCTCACCGATGTCCCACGCGGGGTGGGCGCGCAGCCTCGCGGCCGCGATCCGGATGGCCAGCGGGATCCGGCCGCACCGCTCCACGACCCGGACGCCGTCCTCCCCGGCCGTATCCGCACCGATCAGGACGGCGAACAGTTCGACGGCGGCCGGCAGCGGCAGCACGTCGACCGGGACGTGCGTGGCCTCGTCGAGCGCGGTCAGCCGTGAGCGGCTGGTGACCAGGACCCGGCAGCCCGGCCCGCCGGGCAGGAGCGACCGGACCTGGGCCGCGCTGCCGGCGTTGTCGAGCACCAGCAGGATGCTGCGCTCACGCAGGTGCGCGCGGTACGCGGTGGCGCGGTCCTCCGGATCGGCCGGGATGCTCTCCGCCGGGACGCCGAGGCGCCGCAGCACCCGGTCGTGCACCGCCGACGGCGAGACGGCGGGCTCGCCGAGCCCGCGCAGGTCGACGAACAGGCACCCGTCGGCGAACTCCCCTTCGAGCCGGTGGGCACACCGGACGGCGAGGGCCGTCTTGCCGACACCGCCGAGCCCGGAGACGACGCAGATTTCGGCTTCGCCGCGGAGCGCTTCCCGGATGGCGCGCAGCTCCGCGGCCCGGCCCGTGAACAGAGTGGTCGCCGGAGGCAGCCCCGAGGGGGTGACATCGAGGGCCGTCCGGCGCCGCCGCGGGGACGGCTCGGCGGGCAGCAGCGCGGTCAGGACACCGGGTGCGTCCAGTTCGGTCTCGCACACTTCCGCGAGCGCCGCGTTCGGCGGCATCAGCTGGTTCTCGATCTTGCTGAGGTAGCTCTTGCTGTAGTGGACGCGGGCCGCGAGACCGGCCAAGGAGAGGCCGGCGGCCTGCCGCAGCCGTCGCAGTTCGCCGCCGAACGTCCCTTTTTCGTCCACGCCCATCCCCTCCCGCCCACGTCGAGTATCGCCGGTCCGCGCGGACCCGCACTGCGTCCGACGGGGTGGCCGAGGCGGTCAGGCGTCACGGTGTGTCAGCGGACGGCCGGTCGCGGTCTGGGTGGATGTCCGCCGGGGCGCTTCGTCCACAACAGACGGGGGTCCGGCCGCACCTTCGGGTTCGGCGAGGTCTACGCGACGACTGTCCGGGACGGGCTCATCATGCGCTCCCGCGGCTACCGGGGTCGCTGAGCCGGAGGCCGGTGACGCCCGGCTCGTCCGAGCGGCGCACCGGGCGTTCCCCGCGGCCGGACAGGGCGGTGAGGACGAAGTCGGCGACCGCCTCGGACGGCCGCGTACCCGGCAGAGCGGCGACGGCCCGCATCGACCCGGACGAGCCGTCCTCCTCGGTGAGCTCCCAGCCTTCGCCGGGCGTCCAGCGCAGCAGGTAGTCGCTCGGTTCGCGCTCGCCGGCCAAGCCCGCGAAGCGGATCTGCCCGCCCGCGAAGTCGCCGGTGTGGGAGCGCGTGTCCTCCGGCTGCAGCCCCAGTTCCGCGGCCACCGCACGCATCCGCGCGGCCGTGGACGGTTCGTCGTCGGTCATGGCCCGCCCTCCTCCTCGCAGCCGGTGACTACCCGGGCGCGTGGGGCGGGAAACCCGCGGAACCGCACGGGGGAACGGTTCCGCGGGCCGCCCGGCCGGGTTACGGCGTCCAGGGAGCGTTGACGGCCCAGCTCACGTCGTCGGCCCAGGAAGCCGGGGCGTCGAACGTGTTGGGCCCGCCGTTGCCGGCGATGTACACCGTGTTGTCGTAGTGGCGGATGAAGCGGTCGGGGTAGTTGTACGAAGCGAACGACGTGCCCTGGCCGTTCTTCCCCGCCTGCGGACAGAACGTCGCGTCGGCGCGGAAGGTCGCGCTGCCGTCCATCGGCTGACGCAGCAGCTGGTAGTTGTAGTGGCGCAGGAAGTCACCCGGGTAGTTGCGCGACTCGAACGACACGCACGACGGGTTCGCCAGGCCGCGGCGCACGATCCAGGAAGCGTCGCTCTTGTCCAGGGCCGAGCTGGCGGAGCTCACCACCGACGTGACGGCGTCGTCGAACTGGTGCCGGATGTACCGCGTGGTGCAGCACGCCGTCGTGGCGCGCAGGGAGATCGTCGAGCCGGGGTTCAGCGTGCCGCCGGCCACCGGGCTCGGCCCGCCGTAGCCGACCGAAACGACGTTGGCCTGCACGGCGTTGTCGGCCGCGTCGGTCGGCAGACCGCTGGTCATCACGCCTTCGAAGAACGACCCGATCGAGCCGTTGCTGTTGTCGCCGCCGGTGCCGAGGACGATCGAACCCTCCTGGTGCATCGGCGAGTACCCCGGCCGGCTCGGCTCCGGTCCCGAGTACCGGGTGGCGAGGCCGCCGGACTGGGCGTTGCCGTCCTTCGTGGCGAAAAAGTTCTGCCCGTTGTTCTTCAGCAACGCGGTCACGAACGGCGCGGTGTTGCCGGTGTAGCCGCTGTTCCCGCTCGGTCCGGCATCGGACTGGAACAGCCCGTTCTCCAGGTCGGCCTGCACCCACGGGCCCTGGCCGAAGCACGGCGAGAACCAGCACTCGGTGCCGAAGTTGATCGCGTCCATGTGGCCGTTGCCGGTGTCGGCGATGGTCACCTCGGCGTTGCCGTAGTCGAAGCAGCACCGGTCGTTGACGTGCGTCCCGGACGTCACCATGTACATGCCTTCGGCCTGGCCGTTCACGGCGACTCCCGAGGCCGAGGTGTGCCGGTAGCCCATGCGGCCGGAGAAGGAGGCGCCGTACACCGCGTGGCCGCCCGCCGTCACGGGCAGGGCGTCCGCGGGCACGCCGGAGTTCGCCGGTCCCGCCGTGCCCGCGGGTTCGACGAAGAGGTCGTTGTGGCGCGGTGACTGGTCGTAGATGACGTTGATGACGCAGGTGCTGCCGGCGCAGAAGGTGTCCTGCGTGGCCGCGTTGGCGTACCCGCCGGCGGCCAGCAGCCCGACGTTGGCGACGGCGCCGTCGGATGCCCGCTTCAGCTGGTACAGCAGACCGTTGTAGGACGCGTACAGCGCGCGGGTGGTGCTGCGCCGAACATGAAAAGCTCTCCGTTTCGAGGTGGGGACCGGGAAAAGCGCAGGGCGGAGCGATTCCGGATACCGGTGAGAAAAATGGACCGGGCCGCCGGAACGCGGGGTGAGGGCCGGGGGGCCGGGCCCGTGATCAGGAGCGGAGCGAACGCTCAGGGTGAACCGGCGACGATGAGCAGCATGAAAACCTCCCTGCGGCACTGCAGAGTGTTAACGCTAACATTGATGCTGGAATGAGCTTAGACGCTGAGTTCCGCGGTTGGCAACCGACGTCGTCGAATTCCCGATCGGCATTCCGCGCCGCATCCGGAAATCTCCGGCGAACCGGACGAACATGTCCACTGTGGACGCCGGCGGGGCTTGACACCCGTCGGTGGTCATTCATACATTCGATGTGTGTTTGTATGAATGACGGGAGTTGATCCGCATGCGGCTCGGCAAGACCGCCGTCGTCCTCGGAGGCAGTGCCGCCGGCCTGTGCGCGGCCGGAGCGCTCGCCCCGTACTTCGGTCGCGTGCTGGTGCTGGAACGCGACGAACTGCCCGACGGCGCCGAACACCGCCGCGGCGTGCCGCAGAGCAAGCACCCGCACTTCCTGCTGAACTCGGGGCGGCGCGCGATCGGCGCGCTGTTCCCCGGGTTCGAGGACGACCTCATCGCGGCCGGCGGGCTGCTGCTGATGCCGTCCATGGACGCCGCCTACCTCGACGGGGCGGGCTGGTCGGCCCGCAAACGCAGTGCCATGACGATGATCTACGGCTCGCGGATCCTCATCGAGCGCGTGCTGCGGGACAAGGTGCGCGAGCTGGCGAACGTCGTCGTCCGCGAGGGGGTCGCGGTGCGCGGCCTGACCACCGCCGACGGCGAGGTCACCGGCGTCCGCTTCACCGCCGACGGCGACGAGCACGTCGACGCCGACTTCGTGGTGGACGCCATGGGCCGCGGTTCCCCGGTCTCCGGCTGGCTCGCGGCGGCCGGCTGGCCCGAGCCGCCGGTGCGGACGCTCGACGCCAAGGTCACCTACATCTCGCGCTGGTACGACCTGCCCGCCGAACGTCCCGCGTCCTGGTGGTGGCGGCACCTGGTGATCATGCCGACGCCGGACAAGGGCGAACACCCCGCCGAGCACGAGTTCCTGGTCAACTTCTTCCCGATCGAGGGCAACCGCGTCATCGCCTGCATGGGGTCGTGGGGACTGGAGATGCCCAGCACCACCGACGCGTTCGCGGAAACCGCGCGCCGGGTGCGGACGCCGTTGTTCGCCGATGCCATGGACCGCTGCGAGCCCGTCTCGCCGGTCCACCTCACCCGCTCGACCGGCAACAAGTGGCGGCGCTACGACCGCTTGCGCACGCGGGCGCGGCGGCTGGTCTTCGTCGGCGACTCGATCTGCGCGTTCAACCCCTTCTACGCCCAGGGAATCAGTTCCGCGTCGGCTTCGGCCCTGCTGCTGCGCGAGCACCTTTCCCGCGCCGAGCGGCTCGACGCGAAGTTCTCCTCGCGCTTCTTCGCCGCGCAACGTGGGTTGCTTCGCGTGCCGTGGCGCCTGGCGATGGCGCGGGACCAGGGTTACGCGTGCGCGGTGGGCACCGAGCAGCTGCCCGAGTGGCGGCGGCGTCTCGTCGCGGCGGTGTCGGCCCCGGCGTTCAGCCTCGTCGTCGGCGCCGCCCGGGAGGACGAGGTGGTCGACGAACACTTCGCCAAGGTGTTCAACCTGGACGAATCGCTGGGGCGGATGCTGCGCAACCCGCGGGTGCTCGCGGGCCTGGTGCGCTACCGCGTCCGCGCGGCGCTGGGCCGGCACCGGGTCCCGTCCGGCTTCGACCCCCAGGCCGAGCCGCCGGCCACGGACTATTCGACGGCCACGGCGGCCGCGCGATGAGCACGGCGTGCGGGCCGGACGCCGAAGCCGTCACGCGCGACCTCGGTTTCGACTGCCACGACGTCTCGCCGGTGATGTCGGTCCGGCCGCCGTGGGCGCTCGCCCACTGGACGATGCCGCTGCTGGAGGTGCTGATCGTCGGCGGCGCGGTGTTCGCTCTGGCGCACGCACTCCGCCGCCACCGCGCGGGCGATCCGGTGAACCTGGCGCTGTGGTGGGCCTCGCTGGTCTACCTCTTCGTCACCGAGCCGCCGCTGTACTTCCCGGAGTGGTTCGGCCTCGACCGGCTGTACGGCTTCATCTTCGCCCACAACCGGTTCACCGTGCAGTTCATGGCGGACCGGTTGCCGCTCTACATCGTGGCGTTCTACCCGGTGATCAGCCAGCTCGCCTACGAGGTCGTGCGGTCGCTCGGGCTCTTCCGGCGCGGGGCGCTGCGGGGTTCGGCGGCCGTCGCCTTCGTCTGCCAGGTGTTCTACGAAGTCTTCGACCACCTCGGCCCGCAGCTGAAGTGGTGGGCCTGGAACCCCGGCAACGCGATCGTCAACCACCCGGCGCTGGCGTCGGTGCCGCTGAACAGCATGCTGCTGTTCGCTTCCGTCTCGATGGCCGCGCTGACCTACCTCGTCGTCCGCCTGACGGGTGGTCCTCCGCCACGCCGGCTGACGCCGCGCGTCCTGCTGGCCGGCGTCCTCACCCCGCCGGCCATGGCGATCGCCGGGATCCCGGCGGGTTTCGCCGGCGAGAACACCCCCGCCCGGGCCTGGGTCCTCGGCGTCGAACTGGGCCTGCTGTGGCTGGCCGGCGTCCGGATCGTCGTGGCGCACCTGCGATCCGGGGAGCCGCGCGAGCCCTTGCCGGCTTTCACGCGGTTCTACCCCGCGGCCTACCTGGGTGGGATGGCGGTCTTCTGGCTCGGGGCACTCCCGGCGTACCTGGCCGCGAAGGACGGCGTCACCGCGGACGGCGCTCCGATCGGCAGCGGCCTGTACGCGCTCGCCTGCTTCGCCGGGGCCGGCCTGCTGCTGGTCGCGCTGTACCGGAAGGACCGCGCCCCTGTCCCGGGCTGAGTGCCCACCTCGGGGAAGATGGGTGGCATGGGGCACCACGGATGGCAGGGCAACCCGCCCGGCACCGAAGACGCGGCACGCCGCCGGATCGTCGAAGCGGCGACGGCGTGCCTCGATCGCGCCGGCCTGGCCAAGACGAGCCTCTCCGACGTCGCCGCCGAGGCGGGTGTCACCCGGCAGACCGTTTACCGCTACTTCCCGGGCCTGAAGGACATCCTGCGCGCCGTCGCGCTGGCCGGCGTCGAAGAGTTCGCCGGGCGGATGGAGCGGCACCTGGCCACGTTCGGCACGGCCGCCGAAGCCGCGGTGGAGTCCGTGGTCTTCGCCGTCCGCACGCTGCCCGGGGAACCCCGCATGGGGCTGCTCCTGCAGGCGGGTGAAGCGGACTTCTTCACCGACGGCGTCGTTTCGCCGCTGGCGTTCTCCTTCGGCGCGCGGATCCTGCGCAACCTGCCGGTCGACTGGGCGGGCGCCGGGATCGCCACCGACGAGGAGCTGCAAGGCCTCGCCGAGGTGCTGATGCGGCTGTTCCTGTCGTTCCTGCAGTACCCGTCGACCCCGCCGCTCACCGACGACGAGCTGCGCGCTCTGGTCCGCCGCTGGATCGGACCGGCGCTGCGCGGGTGAGGCTTTCCGCGAAACGCGGCGTGAAAACGCACTGACAATTCCTGACAACGCGGGGTGTGACGCCACCCACGTCCGGCGCGGAATGCCGGCGGCGAGGGTTCAGCCCTCGCCGCCGACCGTGCCGTGATCTCTCCCCAGTGATCTCCCGGCCACCCGCGTTACTTCTTGGCGGCGGCGACCTTCTTGCGCGGCGCCCGCTTGCGCGCCGGCGCGGCGGGCGTCTCGGTCTCGTCGACCTGGGCCTGCTCGTAGGCGGCGATCACCTCGGAGGACAGCCGGCCCCGCTCGGAGACCTCGTAGCCGTTCGCGTTGGCCCAGGCGCGGATCTGCTGGTTGCGCTCGCGGTCGGTGGTGCTGGTCGTGGTCGACTGCCCGGTGGCGACGCGGACCTTGCGGCCGCCGATGCGCCGTCCGGCCGCGATGTAGCGGGCCAGTTCGTCGCGCAGGGCGCCGGCGTTCTGGTCCGAAAGGTCGATTTCGTAGGTGACGCCGTCGAGGCCGAACTGAACGGTCTGGGCGGCGGTGGTGCCGTCGATGTCGTCCAGGATCTCGACGAGGACTTTCTGGGCCACGTGAATGCTCCTCAGCTGGATGTGCGTGCGGGGAACGCGCGACGTGTGACAAGTTACACAATGGTCGGCGTTCTTCGGTGGAGTGTATCCACCCGGGGAGACGTACGGCAATTTCCTCGTCTTAGCCGGAACGGCGGCGGCCCGTGCCGGTCCGGATAGGACCGGGCCGCCGCCGTTCGCGGCTTTCGCCCGGCGGCGGCGAGGAGCGGCAATACCGGCGGAATGCGGCCGGGAATCTAGTTTCCGGACGGCGTGGTGCCCTGCTCGCCGTGGTGGTAGGGCGGATCGGTGGCGAGCGCCTCGTCGGCGGCCCCTTCGGCGGGATCGGCCAGGTGCGCCTCCTGGGCGGCTTCTTTGGCCTCTTTGATGAGCTGCCGGCTGTGGGCGAGGTCCGCTTCGGGCCGGTTTTCGTTCGCCGTCATCGCGACTCCTTGGGTCGGATTGAGTTCACCCCGTGGCTACCCGCGCAGCCCCGACGGCAACCGTCGGCGGCCCGCGGCGGGAAAAGGGGTGAAGGGCGTTCACCCCAACGTGTGGCGCCGGTGAATTCTTCGGGGGCCGGGGGAGGATCGGGTGAGCCGGTGACCGGGACCGGTTCCGGGAATCCGCGGCGGAATCGGCGTGGGCGGCGTTCAAGTCGCCGGAGGGGGCTCGGGGCCGGTCGTTGGTCCGGCGAGGCGGAATGCGCGTGGCGAGCCCGGGAGCGGGCTCTCAGGCGGGTGGGGGCGCTGTCGGCTTGGCGGCGGCCCGGGGATGGGTTCCGTGGCCGGCCCTCGGAACGTGGGAGTGCGGCGGGGTCTTCCTCGCCCGGCTGCCGGACTGCGGTGCGGGGAGGGCTTCTCTGGCCTGGTTGTGCCGGTCTGCGGGTGCCGGGAGGGGCTTCTCTGGCCTGGTTGCCGGTCTGCGAGTGCGGGGAGGGCTTCTCTGGCCTGGCTGCAGGTCTGCGAGTGCGGCGGGGTCCTCCTCGCCCGGCTGCCGGACTGCGGGTGCTGGGAGGGGCTTCCCTGGCCCGGTGGCCGGGATGTCAGGTGTCCGGTGGGGTCTTCCCGGCCCGGCTGCCGAAACCCGCGAGCCAGGCGGATGAGTTCCCCCGCCCTGGCCGCCGGAACCGCCGTGGCCCGCTCGAGGCCGCCTGAAGCTCACCGCCGACTCCACCGGCCCGATCCCCGCCTGGCCGGCCACGACCTACCTGCCCCCCAAACGCCGGAAGGGCCCCGCACCAGGCAGGTGCGGGGCCCTTCCGAGGGTCGCCGGTGTTACTTCTTCTTGGCGGCCGAGGTGCGCTTGGCCGGGGCCTTGGCGGCGGCCGGCTTCTTGGCCGCGGCGGTCTTCGTCGCGGCAGCCGGCTTGGCGGCGGCGGTCTTGGCGCGCGTGGTGGTCGCCTTCGCCGTGGTGGCCTTGGCCGCCGTCGTCTTCGACGCGGTGGTCTTCGGGGCCGCCTTGGTGGCGGTGGTGGCCTTGGTGGCCGGCTTCGCCGCGGTGGCGCGGGTCCGCGTGGTCGTCGAGCGCGTGGTGGCCGGCTTGGCCGCCGCGGCGCGGGTGGTGCGGGTCGTCGTCGCCTTGGCCGGCGCGGCGGCCGCGGCGGTCTTGGTGGCGGTCGCCCGCGTGCTGGTGGTGGCCGCGGAGGCACGCTTGACCGGGGTCGCCTTGGGCAGCTTCTTGGTGCCGGAGATGACGTCCTTGAACGTGGTGCCGGCGCGGAAGGCGGGCACGTTGGTCTTCTTGACCTTCACGGCCTCACCGGTGCGCGGGTTGCGGGCGGTGCGAGCGGCGCGGGCGCGCTTCTCGAACACCCCGAAGCCGGTGATGTTGACCTTTTCGCCCTTGTTGACCGTCCGGATGATGATGTCCACCAGACCGTCAACGGCCTGCGAAGCCACCTTCTTGTCGCCCAGACGCTCCGACAGCGCCTCGATCAGCTGGGCCTTGTTCGTCATTCCAGTCCTCCATAGTGGAACTACTAGTCACGGCCCATCTCGGCCGACACTGCACACGGTATTACCAATACCGCACAAAATCCAACCGGGGGTCGAAATATTTCCTTGTGCCGGGGCGGGTTCCGGCCCCCGGCGGCCCACCGCCGGACGCCGCCCGGCGCGCGGGCCGGACCCCCGTCACGCCTCTGAACAGGCAAAATGCGGTACCGACGCCGTCCACAGTGGTCGTCCATAAAGGACCCGAGGCCCTTCCGGAGAACTTTTCCCGCGACACGCCGGAGCGGGGTGTCGCGGCGTGTGTCCGAGCCCACCCCGGCCCGATCCCGCGCAGCGGCGGGGGATCGCGGGCCCCTCCCGGCACCGCTTCGCCGTGGCGGCAGGCGGAAGCGGAGCCCGTAACGCCGCGCCCGCCCGGCGCGACCCCACCGGCACGGTGTTGCGGCGCAAGCGGAACGTCCGCGGCGGGCGCGAAAGGTCCTCCCCGAAGGGTGAGCTCACTCGTTCGGCGCAGTCGTGGCCTGCGGCGACGCCGTCGGCGGCAACGCCGTGTTGGGCGCGGGACTGTCGTACCGGCGGGCTAGTCTGCCGCGGGAGGAAGCCCCGGGCGGACAGGGAGAACCGTGGACCAGGAGACGCTCACCACCGTGGTCGGCCGGGTGGCCGGCACCGAGGACTCGACGCCGCTGCAGTTCTGCGTGGCCATCGATCCCGGCGCCTACCTGCAGCTCGACGACGTCGTCGTCACGCGCCGGGAACTGCCCGGGCTCGGCGAAGTCACCTCCTACGGCGTCGTCACGCAGGTGACCGCGCGGCACGAGGGCGCCAGCTTCGGCAGCGACGTCTTCCTGATCTCCGACGGGGTCCTGCCCGCCCAGGTGCAGGAGATCGCCGAGATCGCCACCACCCGCGTCGAGCCCGAGTGCTACGTGCCGCCGAGGCCGGGCAGCCGGGTCGAGCGGGCCGTGGGAGAGGATCGCGCGCAGGCGCTGTACTTCGACAACATGACCCGCCAGGTGGCGGTCGGCCTGGGGCGGGACGGCGAACCCGTCTACCTCAACATGGACTTCCTCGACGGCACCCGCGGCGCGCACGTCAGCATCAGCGGTGTCTCCGGCGTGGCCACCAAGACGTCGTTCGCGTTGTTCCTGCTGCACTCGATCTTCCGCGGCGGCGCCCTGCCCAACGCCCACAACGCCAAGGCCCTCGTCTTCTCCGTCAAGGGCGAGGACCTGCTGTTCCTCGACACCCCGAACGTCCACCTCGACGAAAAGCTCAAGGCCGAGTACGCCCGGCTGGGCCTGCCCGCCGAGCCCTTCGCGTCCGTCGGCTTCTACGCGCCGCCCACGCCGTCGGACACCACGGGGAAGCCTTACGTGACCGGGCGGACCTCGGGCGTCGGCGCGTTCTGGTGGACCATCGCGGAGTTCTGCGCCAAGGACCTGCTGCCCTACGTCTTCGCCGACGCCGAGGACGAGCGCAACCAGTACACGATGGTCATCCACCAGGTCGCGAACCGCCTGCGCCTCGACAGCACCCCGGCGGGCAAGGACGGCGCCGCGAACGTCGACGGCGTCCTGTGCCGCACCTACGCCGAGCTCATCGACGTCATCTGCGAGCGCGTCACCGACGAGGAAACCCGCGCGAGCTGGGCGGGTGCGGTCACCGGCGCGGGCACGGTCAACGCCTTCATCCGCCGCCTACGCTCGAGCCAGCGCGCCCTCTCCGGCCTGATCCGCGGCGACCTCGCCGACCACCCGGCCCGCCAGTTGTCCACGGAGAACCAGCAGGTGACCGTCGTGGACATCCACAACCTCGTCGAGCGCGCGCAGCGGTTCGTCGTCGGCGTGACGCTCGCCGCGGAGACCGCGCGCAAGGAGGCGGCCGGCCCCGGCGGGCTGTTGTTCACCATGCTGGACGAGCTCAACAAGTACGCGCCGCGGGAAGGCAGCAGCCCGATCAAGGAGGTGCTGCTGGACATCGCCGAACGCGGCCGCTCCCTCGGCGTCATCCTGATCGGCGCGCAGCAGACGGCGAGCGAGGTCGAGCGCCGGATCGTCAGCAACAGCTCGGTCCGCATCGTCGGGCGCCTCGACGCCGCCGAGGCATCGCGGCCCGAGTACGGCTTCCTCCCGGCCAGCCAGCGGGTCCGCGCGACCCTGGCCACGCCGGGCACGATGTTCGTGAGCCAGCCGGAGATCCCGGTGCCGATCGCCGTCGGCTTCCCGTTCCCCGCCTGGGCCACGCGGCTTTCCGAGGCCGGGACGATCCCGACGACGACAGCCACGTCGAAGAAGAGCGATCCCTTCGCCGGCCTCCCTTCGCGCGGCAGTGACCCCTTCGGCGACGACCCGCCGCCGTTCTGAGCCCACCGCCCACCACCCGAACGGAAGGACGAAGTGTGAAGTTCCTGCACACCTCCGACTGGCACGTCGGCAAGACGCTCAAGGGGCGCAACCGCCTCGACGAGCAGCGGGCCGTGCTCGGCGAGATCGTCCGGATCGCGCGGGACGAGCGGTTCGACGCGATCCTCGTCGCGGGTGACCTCTACGAGACGTCGGCGCCGTCGGCGGCCGCGCAGGAACTCGTGGTGCGGGCGCTGATGGCGCTGCGCGAAACCGGTGCCGAGGTGATCGCCATCGCCGGGAACCACGACCACGCCGCGACGTTCGAGGCGTACCGGCCGCTGCTGCGGGCCGCGGGCATCCAGCTCACCGGCGATCCCCGCCCGGTCCACGACGGCGGCGTCGTCTCGTTCGACGCGCGTTCGACGGGCGAACGCGTCAACGTCGCCGTGCTGCCCTTCCTTTCCCAGCGCTACGCGGTCCGCGCCGCGGAGCTGCTCGCCGGCACCCCGGCGGACAACGTCGGCCAGTACGACCAGCGCGTGCGCGACATCCTGGAGCACCTCAAGACGGGGTTCACCCCCGGCGCGGTCAACCTCGTCATGGCGCACCTGACGGTGACCGGCGGGACGATGGGCGGCGGGGAACGCGCGGCGCAGTCCATCTTCGAGTACCACGTGCCCGCCACGGCGTTCGGCGCCGACCCGCACTACGTGGCGCTGGGCCACCTGCACCGGCGCCAGTCGCTGCCCGCCGCGTGCCCGGTGCACTACAGCGGTTCGCCGTTCGCCGTCGACTTCGGCGAGCAGGACAACACCAGCGTGGTGCTGTCGGTGGAGGTGAGTCCCACCACGCCGGCGAAGATCACCGACATCCCGTTGACGGCGGGGCGGAAGCTGCGGACGGTCCACGGCACAGTGGCGGAGCTGACCGGCCGCGCCGAAGAGTTCGGCGACGACTACCTCCGCGTGTACATCCGCGAAGCGACCAGGGCGGGGCTGCGCGAGGAGATCCAGGAAGCGCTGCCGAACGCCCTGGAGATCCGCATCGACCCGGAGTTCGCCGCGCCGGTGACGACCTCGGGCGGCGACCGCGCGGTCGCGGACCGTTCGCCGGGGGAGCTGTTCGCGGCCTACTGCGCGGAACGCACGGTCGAGGACAAGCGCGTGCAGGCGCTCTTCGCGCGGCTGCACGACGAAGAGACGAGCGGGGTGTGACATGCGGCCAGTGCTGCTGGAGATGACCGGCTTCGCCTCCTTCCGCGAGAAGACCGAAGTCAGCTTCGAAGACACCGATTACTTCGCGCTCGTCGGGCCGACCGGCGCGGGCAAGAGCACGGTCATCGACGCGCTCACCTTCGCGTTGTACGGCTCGGTCGCCCGCTGGGACCACGAAGGCCTCGTCGCGCCCGCGCTGGCGCCGACGGTGAACCGCGCGACCGTGCGGCTGGTCTTCGACGCCGGCGGCGCGCGCTACCACGTGGTGCGCGAAGTCCGGCGCAGCGGCGGCAAGAAACCCACGGTCAGCGTCAAGAACGTCCGCCTGGAACGGCTCATCGACCCGGCCGCGCTCGGCGGCCCCGAGGACGACGCCGAAGCCGTCGCCGCGGACTCCGAGGTCACCCCGGCGGTCGAACGCCTGCTCGGGTTGACGTTCAAGCACTTCTGCACCTGCGTGGCGCTGCCGCAGGGCGACTTCGCGGAGTTCCTGCACGCCAAGGCCGCCGACCGGCAGAAGATCCTCATCAAGCTGCTGGGCCTGGAGGTCTACGAGCGGATCGGCCGCCGGGCCGGCGTGACGGCGGAGCAGCAGAAGCAGCGCGCCGCCGTCCTCGCCGAACAGCTCGGCAGCTACGCCGACGCCACCGAGGAAGCCGTCGCCGGGCTGGCCGCCCGCATGACGGCCCTGGCAGAACTGGACGCGCGGGTGAACGCGGCCCTGCCGGGGTTGAACGACGCCACCCGCGCGCACGACGAAGCCCGCCGGCGCGTCGCCACGCTCACGGCGGAGCTGGAAGTCCTCGACGCCGTAGAACGCCCGGACGGTGTCGAAGACCTCGAAACCCGGCGTCGTGCCGCGGCGGACACGGCGACGGCCGCCCGGTCCGCGCTGGAGACGGCGGAAACGGCGGACGAAGCCGCCCGCGCCGCGCTGGCGGCGGCACCCGACCGGGGTGAGCTGGAACGCGTCCGGGCGGCTCGCACCGAACTCGCCGACACCGAGAAGGCCCTCCCGCGTCTCGGCGAAGCGGCGAAAGCGGCGAAGCAGGCCAAGAAGGCTGCCGCCACGGCAGCGAGCGAAGCGGTGTCGGTTCTCGACGCGGCCCGCGAGAACCGGGACAAGACAGCCAGGGCGGCGGAGGACGCCGCCGCCGAAGCCGCCCGCGCCCGGCAGGACCGCGACCGGCTCGCCGACCTGCGGCCGCCGGCGGATCTCGGGGACCTGTCGGCGGAATCGGCGCGGGTGGCGAAGCGCACGGCGGCCGCCGACGCGCGCCTGCGGGCGGCCGAGGCCGCCGACGCCGAAGCACGCCAGGCCCTGGAAGCGCAGCCCGACGTCGCTCCGCTCGCGGCCGCCCGCTCCGACGCCCGCACGCTGTACACGATCTGCGACGCGCAGCGCAAAGCCGCGCCGGAGCAGGCCGCTCGCCGGGCCGAGCTCGAAACCGCGCGCGCGGCCCTCGCCGCCGCCGACGCCGAACTCGCCGCGGCGAAGAGCGCGCTGGCCGAGGCCGAGCGGACCGGGCAGGCGCTGGTGCTGCGGGCCGGGCTCGCCGTCGGGCACCCGTGCCCGGTGTGCGAGCAGGAGGTCGCCTCGCTGCCGGACGCCGTCGGGCACGCCCACCTCGCCGAGGCCCGCGAACGCGCCGAGCACGCCGAACGCGGCCGCACGGCGGCCGAATCGGGCGTGCGCAAGCTGGAACGGGCCGTGGACCGCGACGCCGACTCGGCCGCGTCGGCGGCCGCGCAGGCGGAAGAACTGCGCGCGGTGCTCGCCGCGGTCGCCGGCCCCCCGGAGTCGGCCGTGCTGCGGCGGCCGGTCGAGGCCGCTTTCTCCGAGCAGGACTACGCGGCTCTGGTCACCGCCGTGCGCGAACGCGGCGAGTGGCTCTCCGCGACGATCGACGGCCGCGCCCGCGTCGCCGAAGCCGCGCGGGCCGCCGACGCGGAACTGGCCGCGGCCCGTGCCGAACGCGCGGCGGCGCAGCAAGCCGCCGATGTCGTGGCGAAGTCGTTCACGGCGGCACGGGAGGCGTTGCGGGCCGCGCGCGATCCCCTGGTGGAGCTGGGTGCGCCCGCCCTCGACGGCGACGACGTCCCGGCGGGCTGGCAGCGCCTCACCACCTGGGCGGCCGCCGCGCTGGAAGAGCGGCGCACCGCGGTGGCCGCGCTCGAAGCGGCCGCGGAAGCCGCGGGCAAGGAAGCCGTCGTCGCGGCGGAAGACTTCCGGACCGCCGAGCGGGACGCCGAGCAGCGGCGCACCCGCGCGGTCGACACGGGGCTGGCCGAGCAGTCGGCGAACACCGAACTGGCGACCGCCCGGCGCCGGCAGGCGGAACTGACCGCGGCCCTCGACGGCGCGCCGTCCGCGGGCGTGGTCGCCGAGCGGCTCGCCCGCGTCGCGGAACTCGAGCAGGCCGCGAAGACGGCCGACGCCGGGCTGAGGACGGCCCGCGCGACCGCGAAACAAGCCGCCGACAACCAGGCGAAGATCGCGAAGGAGGTCGAGGCGGAGCGGCAGAAACTGTTCCGGGCGCGCGACCCGCTGGTGGGGCTCGGCGCCCCGCCGATCGACGGGTTTTCGGGGGTCCGGGTGGCGGAACCCCCGGCCCGGGGCGAAGCCCCGGTTGCCACAGACGGGGAGAGCCTCCTCGACGCCTGGACCGCGCTCACGGATTGGGCCGCCGGCCAGGCGAAAGACCACCGCGAACGCCTGGCCGTCGCGACGACCGCCGAGCGCGAAGCCGTCGAAGCGTTGCAGGCGGCCGAACGCGCGGTCGCCGCCGACGTCACCGCGCTCGGGATCGTCCTGCCGGAGGGGCCGGTGCGCGACCGCGTCCCGGTCGCCGTCGCGGCCGCACGGGCGCGCGCCGAAGCCGACCACGCCGACATGCAGCGGCGCGTGGGGCGGGTCGCGGGGTTGCACGAGGACATCGCGGCCGCGGAGTCCGACGCCCAGGTCGCGCGGCTGCTCGCGGACCTGCTGCGCTCGGACAAGTTCCCGCGCTGGCTGATCGCCGGGGCGCTCGACACGCTGGTCGCCGAGGCGTCGGCGTCGCTGCTGGAGCTGTCCGGCGGGCAGTTCGAGCTGACCCACGACAAGGGTGACTTCCTGGTGGTGGACCACAACGAGGCCGACGCCCGGCGCCCGGTGAAGACGCTGTCCGGCGGCGAGACGTTCCAGGCGTCGCTCGCCCTGGCCCT
This sequence comes from Amycolatopsis rifamycinica, assembly GCF_000695625.1. Classification (GTDB taxonomy): domain Bacteria; phylum Actinomycetota; class Actinomycetes; order Mycobacteriales; family Pseudonocardiaceae; genus Amycolatopsis; species Amycolatopsis rifamycinica. Next base: position 258,196 of record NZ_JMQI01000028.1, on the reverse strand, counting down.
CGCGCTGTCTTCGCAGCTGGGGGCCATGGCGGCGGAGGGGGCGACCAAGCTGGAGTCGATCTTCCTCGACGAGGGCTTCGGGACGCTGGACGAGGCCACCCTCGACGTCGTGGCGTCCACTTTGGAAAACCTCGCCGCGTCCGGCTCCCGGATGGTCGGGGTGATCACGCACGTGCCGGCGCTCGCCGAGCGCGTCCCGGTGCGGTTCCTGGTCACCCGGGACGGCACCGGCTCGCACATCGCCAGGGAGGGCGCATGACCGCGGTCGCCGGGATGCACTTCAGCATCGACGCCTGGGACCCGGGCTACGGCAGCTCGATGGAGGCCGAGGAGCTCGGCCGCTCCCAGGCCGAGGTCGAACTCGACGTCGAGGTCCCCGAAGCCGAATGGGCGCCGATCGACCCGTCGCCGGTGACACCGCCGCAAGCCGTGCTGTTCGTCGACGGCGTCCGGCGGATCGACGCGCGCGTCTGGATCGACGACCCGGCCGGCACGAACTCGGCGTCCATCGGCATCTGCGCGTCCTACGCGGCGGGGGTCGTGTGCTGCTGCGAGGGACAGGCGCACGTCGTCGGCACCGACGTCCGGCGGGGACTGTTCACCGTCGCCCCGCAGGCCGACGACATCGCCACCCCGGCCGGGATCTACACGGCCCACCGGGCGGCGGCCAAGGAGGACAAGCCGCTGCCGGTGGTGCTGTCCTCGGCGTTGCAGGAGCAGCTGGCCGAAACGGAGCTGGAGACGGCGATCCGGGCGCGCACGGCCATCGACGGCCACGTGCGCGACGACCTGCTCGTGGTGGACGGCCCGCTGCGCGGCCGCGCGCACCTGGACCGGGCGGTCGGGTTCATCAAGAGCCACCAGACGACGTACCTGCCCGGCGAGCTCAACGCGATGGTCGGCCGGCTCGGTGCGCACCAGCGCACGCCGGTGTTCCTGATGGGCACGACGTGGGTCCGGCACTCGTGGTACCTGCGGCTGCCGTCGGTGGGCGGCCCGCCGTGGTCGGGGGTGGTGCGGGTGGAGGCGGCGCCGCACCTCGGCCGCGAGCAGGTCGCCGAGCTGGCGAACGTCACCCAGTCGGTGCTGGGGCGGTTCGCGTCGGTCGCCTACAAGGACTCCCGGGCACCGCAGAACCTCTACCCGATCGCTGGACTCGAGCGCGACCTGCGGCACCGGCTCGGCGACCAGCAGTTCGTCTACCGGGCGCTACGGCTGGCCGCGGCCCGCTGACCCGCCTCCGCCGGCTCTGCCACGACAGCGGCGGCAGGAGCGCGCGCCGGGCCCGGGGTGGCGGCAGGAGCAGGTGCTGGGTCCGGGGTGGCGGCCAGGGGCAGGCGCCTGGGCGCGGTGCGGCGGCAGGCTCAGGAAAATGCGCCGGACCCGGGGCGGCGGCAGGAGCAGGCGCTGGGCCTGGGGCGGCGGCAGGCGCGCGCCGGGCCCCGGGGCGGCGGCTGGGGAACGCGCCGCCCCGGGGTGTCCTGTGTGGAGGGTCAGCCCAGCGAGCCGTCCCCGGTCTGCGGTGCGCCGGCCGGCTTGACCGCGACCTGCGGTTTCGTGGGCTTGGCGGGCTTGGCCGGCTTCGGCTTCGGCTTCGTCGTGGGCGGCTTCGGCGAGGTGGGCGGCGGTGTGCCCGTGATCGTGAAGGAGCCGACCGCCTTCCGGCCGTCCGAGCACGGGAAGGAGGCCGTGTACTTGCCGGGCCGCTTGATCGCCGTCGTGCTGCCGCTCATGTGGCCCCAGTTGCCCACACCGCCCATCTTGATCGGAGCGGTGAAGCCCGCCGACTTGACCGGCGCGGACGGCGTGCACCCGTGGCCCAGCCCCGCGTACACGTCCGCGGTGATCCGGCCGCCCGGTTCGACCTTCGGGGTCAGGCTCCACCAGACCTCGTCGGCCGCACTCGCCGGGGCCGACAGCGTGAGCGTCACCGCGCTCGCGGCCATCAGGCCGATCAGGGTTTTCTTCAGCATGGCTCGTCCCCTCTCGTTGGTGCTCCTTCCACGCCTGAGCCGGGGAAATGGTTGAGGCCAATCGCCAGCGGCGAGGAAACTCCGAGCGGGCTTCGTCATGCGCCGAGCGGACCCGACGCATGACGAAGCCGGCAGCCGGTGCCCGGCTCGTGCGTCAGGCCTTGCAGCCGGGCGCGTTCGCGGACGCGACCATCAGTTCGGGCGACGCCGTCACGGCGCCGACCGGGTCGTACGTGCCGTCGACGTCCGCCTGCGCCTGCTCGACGGCCGCGGCGGCCGGGTTCTGGGACGCTTCGTTGCCCCGCTTCGCGCGGTCGAGCTTGGCCTTCGCCTCGGTGGCGCGGTCACGGGCCTTGGTGAACTTCGCGAGGAAGCCCTGCCGCACGGTCTCGCCGAGCGGCACCGGCGCGGGCGGCAACGCGGTGAGCTTCTCGACCACCTCGCCCGTGCGGGCCGCGATGCCGCCCAGCGTCGCGCTGAGCTGCTTCTGCGACTCGGCGATCGAGTTGGGTGTCGGCTGGTTGGGCTCGGCTTCCCGGTTGGTGCGCTCCCGGTAGCCGTGGATGGCCGAGCAGAAGCCGTCCATCCAGCGCACGGCGGCCGGATCGGCGACCGGCGACACCGGGATGGTGGTCTGGACCGTGATCGGGTTCGGGTTCTGGGCGGGCGGCGGCGACCCCGTGCGGCTGTTGCACGCGGTCAGCAGCAGGCAGGCGCCGAGCAGAGCGGCGGCGATCTTCATGGTGGTTCCCCCTCGCGTTTTGCCGGTAAACGCGCGAGACGGCCGGAAGGTTGCGTCAGGCGGCGGCGAGACCGCCGCCGAGCGCCCGGAGGCCGGCGGCGGTGAGCTCGGCCCGCGTCCACTGCCCGACGGCGACGACCCGGGCCGGCCGGATCAGCCCGGCCCGCGCCAGCTGGTGCGCGGTGGCCTGGTCGCAGCAGGGCAGGCCGTCGACCCGCAGGTCGGGTTCACAGCTGCAGGTGAGTTCGGCCCGCCCGGCCCCGACGGCCCGCAGCATCGCCATCGCCCGGCGATTCAGTTCGGTGTTCATGGTGGTCATCCCCCTCGAGTGTGCCGACTATGAGGAGACGTGGCCGCCGTCACCGAATACGCGACTTCCGGCAGGGTCACCCGAACGGCTCAGGTGCGCTTGCCCCAGCGCTGGTCGTCCGGTTCTTCGCCGCGCGCGACGGCCTCGAGGTAGGCCCGGTCGACGGCGAAGCGGGCCGCGATCTCGTCGTGCCGCGCGACGGCGCCGTGGCCGGGAATGAGGACATCGACCCGCCGGGCGGCTTCTTCCAGCCGATCCAGCGCGGCCGGGTAGGCCTGGTCCTGACCGGGGCGACGCGGGTCGGGAAGCGGGATCAGGACGTCGGAGAGCAGGTCGCCGGCGACGAGGACACCCCGATCGGCGAGCAGGAGGGCGGCGTGCCCGACGGCGTGGGCGTCGTGCTCGATGATCTCGCCGGGGAGCGGGTTCTCGTCCGCGGGGAGCGGAGTGAGCAGCGCGATCGGTTCAAGGGGAATGTCCGGCGCGGTTTCCTTCGCCATGGCCTGGGCCCGTTCGCGGGCTTCCCCGGCCGTGCGGGCGTTGGCGGCGGTGGCGTACCGGGGGACGTCGCCGAAGCGGGGGTGCCAGAGCAGGTGGTCCCAGTGGGGGTGGGTCGAGAACCCGGCGACGACGGGCATCCCGAGGCGGTCGAGGTCGTCGGCGAGCTGCTCGAGCTCGAAACCGTGGATCCCTGGGTCGACGAGGACCAGCCCGTCGTCCGTGCGCACGACGGTGGTGTTGCTCCAGACCCAGTCGCTCTGCCGCACCCACACGCCGTCGGCCACCTGATTCAGCATCGGGTCACCGTGTCAGGTGCGGCTGCCCGGCGCAATGGAGCCGGGCCGGCGACCTCAGAGCCGTTCCTGCAACGCGTCCGCCGCGGCGAGCAGGTCCGCCGCCCACCGGGCGCCCGGCTTCCGGCCGATCCGCTCGATCGGCCCCGACACCGAGACCGCCGCCACCACCGTGCCCGCCGAATCGCGCACCGGCGCCGAAATGCTCGCCACGCCCGGCTCCCGCTCCGCCACGCTCTGCGCCCAGCCCCGCCGCCGGACCTCCAGCAGCGTCCGCTCGCCGAAGACCGCGTCCGCCAGGATCGTGCGCTGCGTGTGCGGGTCCGCCCAGGCCGCCAGTACCTTCGCGCCCGAGCCCGCCGTCATCGGCAGGCGGGACCCCACCGGCACCGTGTCGCGCAGGCCGCTCGGCGGCTCCGCCGTCGAGACGCACACGCGCTGGACGCCGTCGCGCCGGTACAGCTGGACGCTCTCGCCCGTGACGTCGCGCAGCTTCGGCAGCACCACACCCGCCGCGTCGAGCAACGGGTCCGTCGAACCGCCCGCCAGCTCGGCCAGCGCGGTACCGGGGCGCCAGCGCCCGTCCGGGCCGCGGCGCAGCAGCCGGTGCACCTCCAAGCCGACCGCGAGCCGGTGCGCGGTGGCCCGGGGCAGACCCGTCCGCGTGCACAGTTCCGCGAGGCCGCAGGGGTCGTCCGCGACCGCCTGCAGGACGGCCACTGCTTTGTCGAGTACTCCGATACCGCTATGCTGTCCCACGACCCGATACTAGCGTCCCGCACTTTGGGAAGTCCAGCATCTGGGAAACCCTGAACTCGAGCTGCGCCCTCCTTCGCGGCTCGCACCCCGATCTCGCAGGTGCGCGCCCGAGTTCGACGACGAACCGTGGAAGGAGCCGGAGATGACCAGCCCGACCGGCAAGGCCCGCACGCTGGCGGAGAAGGTGTGGGAAAGCCACCTCGTGCGCCGAGGCGAAGGCGCCGAACCGGATCTGCTCTACATCGACCTCCACCTGCTGCACGAAGTCACCAGCCCGCAGGCCTTCGACGGCCTCCGCCTGGCCGGGCGGCCGGTGCGCCGCCCCGACCTGACCATCGCGACCGAGGACCACAACGTCCCGACCGTCGACATCGAGCTCCCCATCGCCGATCCGGTCTCGCGCACCCAGGTCGACACCCTTCGCCGCAACTGCAAGGAGTTCGGGGTCCGGCTGCACCCGATGGGTGACGCCGAGCAGGGCATCGTGCACGTCATCGGCCCCCAGCTCGGCCTGACCCAGCCCGGCATGACCGTGGTCTGCGGCGACAGCCACACCTCGACGCACGGCGCGTTCGGCGCCATCGCCTTCGGCATCGGCACGTCCGAGGTCGAGCACGTGCTGGCCACCCAGACGCTGCCGCTGCGTCCCTTCAAGACGATGGCCATCACCGTCGACGGCGAGCTGCGCCCCGGCGTCACGGCGAAGGACATCATCCTCGCGGTGATCGCGAAGATCGGCACCGGCGGCGGGCAGGGTTACGTCCTGGAGTACCGCGGCAAGGCCATCGAGGCGCTCTCGATGGAGGCCCGGATGACCGTCTGCAACATGTCGATCGAGGCCGGCGCCCGCGCCGGGTTGATCGCCCCGGACGAGACGACGTTCGAGTACCTCAAGGGCCGCCCGCACGCGCCGCGGGGCGCCGACTGGGACGCGGCGGTGGAGAACTGGCGGCAGCTGCGCACCGACGACGGCGCCGAGTTCGACGCCGAGGTGCACCTGAACGCGAGCGAGCTGACGCCGTTCGTCACCTGGGGCACCAACCCCGGCCAGGGCCTCCCGCTGGGCGCCGAGGTGCCCGACCCGGAGACGATCCCGGACGAGAACGACCGCATCGCCGCTGAAAAGGCCCTGTCCTACATGGACTTGAAGCCCGGCACGCCGCTGCGCGAGATCGCCGTCGACACGGTCTTCCTCGGCTCCTGCACCAACGGCCGGATCGAGGACCTGCGGGCCGCGGCCGAGGTGCTGCGCGGTCGGAAAGTGGCGGACTCGGTCCGGATGCTGGTGGTTCCCGGCTCGATGCGCGTCCGCAAGGCCGCCGAGGCCGAGGGGCTCGACCAGGTCTTCACCGAGGCGGGTGCGGAGTGGCGCCAGGCCGGCTGCTCGATGTGCCTCGGCATGAACCCGGACCAGCTGAAGCCGGGCGAGCGCAGCGCGTCGACGTCGAACCGCAACTTCGAGGGCCGGCAGGGCAAGGGCGGCCGGACGCACCTGGTCTCGCCGCTGGTGGCCGCCGCCACGGCCGTCCGGGGCACGCTGTCGTCGCCGGAAGACCTGCTGACCGCCGCCCGCTGACCCACCCGAGGAGCTACAGCCATGGAACCGTTCACCCAGCACACCGGCGTCGGCGTCCCGCTGCGCCGGTCCAACGTGGACACCGACCAGATCATCCCGGCGGTCTACCTCAAGCGGGTGACCCGGACGGGCTTCGAAGACGGCCTGTTCGCCGCCTGGCGCGGTGACGAGGACTTCATCCTCAACCAGGAGCCGTTCCGGAACGGAAGCGTGCTGGTCGCGGGGCCGGACTTCGGAACCGGTTCCTCCCGCGAGCACGCCGTCTGGGCGCTGATGGACTACGGCTTCAAGGTCGTCATCTCCGCCCGGTTCGCCGACATCTTCCGCGGCAATTCCGGCAAGGGCGGCCTGGTGGCCGCCCAGTGCGAGCAGCACGACGTCGAGCTGCTCTGGAAGCTGCTGGAGAACGAGCCCGGCACCGAGGTCACGGTCGACCTGCAGGCCAAGACCGTGCGGGCCAAGGACTTCACCGCGCCCTTCCAGATCGACGACTACGTCCGCTGGCGGCTGCTGGAAGGCCTCGACGACATTGCTCTCACGTTGCGCCATGCCGGTGAGATCGACACCTTCGAGGCGAGCCGCCCGTCGTGGAAGCCGACGACGACGCCGGTGACCGCCGGCTGAGTGTTCGAAAGGGGCGGGATCCGTTGTGTGACAGGGGATCCCGCCCCTTTTCCAGGTTGCTTCTTCCGCTGCCGAACGGCCCTCCGCGAGCCCCTTTTACCGGGCGGCACGCGAGGCGGAACCCGTCCCGGGACAAGGGAAAGTTCCGCGTGCCGTTTGGAATTTGTGCTGCGTTGGTAATACCGTGTCGCTAGTCGGCCGACGCGGCCGTGGAGCCTTCCTGGAGGACTGGACATGGCCAACAAGGCCCAGCTGATCGAGGCGCTGACCGAGCGCCTGGGCGACAAGAAGGCCGCTTCCGAGGCGGTCGACGGTCTGGTCGACATCATCATCCGGACGGTGAACAAGGGCGAGAAGGTCAACATCACCGGCTTCGGCGTGTTCGAGAAGCGCGCCCGCGCCGCCCGGACGGCCCGCAACCCGCGCACCGGTGAGGCCGTGAAGGTCAAGAAGACGAACGTGCCCGCGTTCCGCGCCGGAACCACGTTCAAGGACGTCGTTTCCGGAGCGAAGAAGCTGCCGAAGGCGACCCCGGCCAAGCGCACGACAACAACGTCCCGGACGGCGGCGGCGGCCCCGAAGGCGGCGACGACGCGCACCCGCACGGCGGCGGCCAAGCCGGCGACCGCTGCTCCGAAGACGACGGCGGCCAAGCCGGCGACCACGCGGACGAGGTCGACCACGGCGAAGCCGGCCACGGCGGCGAAGTCGGCCACGGCGGCGAAGTCGGCCACGGCGGCGAAGGCTCCGGCTGCGAAGACGACCGCCGCGAAGACCACCGCTGCGAAGACCACCGCTGCGAAGGCGACCGGGACGAAGACCGCCGCCGCGAAGACCACCACCGCCGCGAAGACGACCACGGCCCGCAAGGCCCCGGCGGGCCGGACCAGCGCGGCCAAGACGACGGCGGCGAAGACCACCGCGGCCAAGACCACCGCGGCCAAGACCCCGGCGAGGCGAACCTCGACCGCGGCGAAGAAGGACTGACCCGCCCAAAACTGTCGTACCCCTCCGGTAACGTGAAATCCGGGGGACCCCCAGGGGGCGACCCCCTGCTAGACGAGCAGCTTTTCGCCAGGGCCCCGCGCGACGTGCGCGGGGCCCTGGCGCATGTCCGGGCCCTGCGGCAGAAGTGCCTCGACCCGCCCGAAGGGGCAAGCCGCTTACCCAGCCGGTCGGCTCATGGACCGGAAACGCCGACCCGCGTGCCTGGACGGACGGTTGGCGTATCGCGAGGGCGGCGCGTGTACCTGGACGGTCGGCTCGTGTACCGCAAAGGTCGGTCGGGGCGCGGATCGAGGCAGAGCATGGGCGAACCGACTGCTGAGGCGAGTGATCCGAGCCGGGGAGTTCGCGAAAGAACGCCCGGCAAGGCACCCGATCCTCCGGGTACGCAGGCCGACCGCCGGCATACGTGGGCCGACCGTCCATGCGCGCCAACCGACTTCCCCGCTGCCCGACCTGTGTACGGCGGAGAGTTACCCCAGGCCGGCCGGGACGGGACGGTGGGTCACCCGGCCGGCCCAACGCCCGGCCCGGGACCGGTACCGCCCAATTTCGCGAAGTTGCTTGAGCGCCCGGCCGAGTGATGCCACGCTGCGTTCCTCGGGCCCGCGTCCGGCGGGGCCGGTCGTGGGCGAGGCGAACCTGGGGGCGACCACCATCGACATCCGGCTGCTCGGCCCGTTCCAGGTGCTCGTCGACGGTTCGCCGGTCGTGCTGACCAGTTCGCGGCAGCGCGCGCTGCTCGCCACGCTCGCGCTCGCCGCCGGGCGGCTGGTTTCGATCGATGCTCTCGCGCGGGGGGTGTGGGGGGAGACTCCGCCCGCGCACATCCGCGGCAGCCTGCAAACCTACGTCATGCGCCTGCGCCGGCTCTGCGGCGAAGACACCGTCGTCACCGAACCGGACGGTTACCGGCTCGTCGTCGACCCGTCCCGGGTGGACGCCCTGCGCTTCCTGCAGACCCTCGACCGGGCCGCCGCCGCGACCGAACCCGCTCGGCGCCGGGAACTGCTCACCGCCGCGCTCGACGGCTGGGGTGGGGCTCCGCTCGAAGGTGTCGGGTCGCCCGCCCTCGCCGCCGAATGGGGGCCGCTGCTGACCGAGCGGTACCTCTTCGCCGTCGAGCAGCGCATCGACCTCGACACCGGGCTCGTCCCCGATGCCCGGCTCGTCGCCGAACTCACCGACCTCGTCGCCCAGCACCCGCTGCGGGAGTCGTTGTGGGAACGGCTGGTGCGCACCCTCGCCCGGTCCGGGCGCCGCGCCGAGGCGCTGGCCCGGTACGCCGGGCTGCGGGCGTTGCTGGCCGACGAACTGGGCGTCGAGCCGGGCGAAGACCTCCGGCGGCTGCACGCCGAACTGCTGGCCGCCGACACCGATCCGGCCGTCCACACCGTTCCGCGGCAGCTGCCCTTCGACGTCGCCGGCTTCACCGGCCGTGGCCCCGAACTCGCCGAGCTCGACCGGCTGCCGCCCGGCGGCGCGTCCGGGATCGTCGTCATCGAAGGCACCGCGGGTGTCGGGAAGACGTCGCTGGCCGTGCACTGGTCCCACCGCGTCCGCGAGCGCTTCCCCGGCGGCCAGCTGTTCCTCGACCTGCGCGGCCACTCCGCCGACACCCCGGTTACGCCCGGCGCCGCGCTGGCCGGCTTCCTGCGCGCCCTCGGCGTCCCGGCCGAGACGCTGCCCTCCACTGTGGAGGAACGCTCGGCGCTGCTGCGCAGCAGGCTGGCCGGCAGCCGCACCCTCATGCTGCTCGACAACGCCCGCGACGCCGACCAGGTCCGGCCGCTGCTGCCCGGGCCCGGCAACCTCGTCGTGGTGACCAGCCGCAACCAGCTGCGCGGCCTCGTCGCCCGCGACGGCGCTCGCCGCATCGCCCTGCGCTCGTTCGACGACCGCGACGCCACCGCGCTGCTCGCCGGCAGCGTCGGCTCGCAGCGCGTCGCCGCCGAACCGGACGCCGTCGCCGAACTCGTCCAGCTCTGCGGCCGCCTGCCGCTGGCACTGGCGCTGGCCGGGGAACGCGCTTCCCGGTTCTCCGGCGTCTCGCTCGCCGGGATCGTCGAGGAACTGCGCGACCAGCGCCTGCGGCTCGACACCCTGCGCGACCCGCAGGACGCCGGCACCGACCTCCGCGCCGCGTTCTCCTGGTCGTACAAGGCGCTGCGCCCGGCCGCGGCGCGCTTCTTCCGGCTGCTCGGCCTGCACCCCGGGCACGGTTTCAGCCTGACCTCGGCCGCCGCGCTCGCCGGCGCCGGCCTGCGCGAAGCCCGTGAGCTCGCCGACCAGCTCGCCGCCGCCCACCTGCTGAACCAGCCCGGCACCGACCGCTACCAGTTCCACGACCTGCTGCGCGTCTACGCGGGCGAACTCGTCGAAACCGAATCGACGGAGGCCGAGCGCGCGGCGGCGCTGCGCCGGCTCGTCGACTGGTACCTGGTCAGCGTCGCCGAAGCGAACAAACTGGTCCGCCCCGACCTGCTCACCGAGGACATCACGCTCGACCCGGCGCCGCTGCCCGCCGTCCGCTTCGCACAGCACGAGCAGACGATCGCCTGGTACACCACCGAACGCCAGGCCCTCACCGCGCTCGTCGGCATCGCCGCCGCCCGCGGCTGGACCGCGCACGCCTGGAAACTGGCGTGGCTCCTGCGCGGTTTCTTCGCCGAGCGCCACGACCGCGACGACTGGATCACGACCGCGCGCACGGCCGTCGCCGCCACCCGCGACGCCGGCGACAGCACCGGTCTCCAGTACAGCGCCAACAACCTCGGCTCCGCCTACCTGCGCACCCTCCAGCCGGACAAGGCGCTCGAGGCGCTGGAGGAAGCGCGCGCCGCGTCCGAGGGCGGCGACGGCACCGCGCTGACGGTGGCGATCCTGTCCAACCTCGCCGGCGCCTACTACGTCCGCGCCGAGTACGCCGAAGCCGAACGGCACGCGCTGCAAGCCGTCCACCTCGCGCGCGACCACGGCCAGCGCACCTTCGTGCCGCACGCGCTCCTCAACGTCAGCGCCAGCCGCATCGGCCTGCGTGACTACGACCACGCCGCCGAAGCGGCCCAGGCGGCCCACGAAGCCTTCGCCGAACTCGGCGACCGCTACCACGCGGCGCTCGCGCTCGGGAACGTCGCCGAGGCCCTCGAAGGAGCGGGCAGGCACGCCGAAGCGGAGCAAGCCGGCCTCGACGCGCTCGCGGAACTGAAAGAATTGAACGCCGACTACGGCACGATCGACGTTCAGATCACCCTGGGCCGCTTGAAGCGCCGCACGGGCCGCGAGCGGGAGGCGGGCGGCCATTGGGCCGAGGCGCTGACCGTCAGCCAGCGCCTCGGCGACCCCCGCGCCGCGGAGGTGCAGGCCCTGCTGGCCACGGTGCCGGCAGAAACCCCCTCGCCCGGGGATGCGCCGTACCCCTAGCCCGGCGCAGCCCAGCGGGACCCGGGGTAAGTACACCAAGATCGACTGTCACGGCGCTGTCTCGTCGTGACAGCGCCGTCCCCGCGGCGAGGGCCGGAGCTCAGGAGCGGCTGGGGGAGGGCGCCGGGAGCGCGCTCGGGTGGTAGTCCGCCGCCAGCAGCACCGGGCCTTCCGAGGCCGTGGGCGGGCGGAACGACAAGACCCAGAACGAGCCCTTCTTGCTCGGCACCACGCCGCCGCGCGCGGCCGAAAGCTCCACGCCGTCGCGATCCGCCAACGCGCTCACCAGGTCCGGGATCACGCCGCCCTGGCTGCACACCACCGGTGTTCCGCCGTCCCCGGCCACCGCCAGCAGCCGCGCGACGCCCAGGACCGGGTCCGGCCAGTAGCCCTCTTCCGAGAACAACGGCTCGTGGCGGACTTCCGCCGCGACGTCCTCGGCCACCCCGTGGACCGTCTGCACGCACCGCAGCCTCGGGGCCGACAGCACCCGGTCCGGACCGAACAGCGCCAGCACCCGGCGCAGCGCCGCCGCCTGCCGGAGGCCCGCCTCGGACAGCGGCCGCAGGTCGTCGTCGCCGGACCACCCGTCGCGCTTGCCCGCCTTCGCGTGGCGCACCAGCAGCAGCGTCGTCGACCCCACCGGCAGCGCGCAGAACGTCCGCAGCACCCGGACGTCCTCCGGGCGCGTCAGCAGCTTCTCCGCGACCGTCGGCTCCAGCCAGCGCAGCTCGTCGACTTCGTCGTTCGGCGAGAACCCGCCGGACACCGCTTCCGCGGCGAAGTAGTCGACCGTCTTCGGCACCGTCCCGGTGCCGTCGCGCGACGGCACCGGGTACGCCGTCCGGGCCAGGTAGCGGCCCAGTACCGCCGTGAAACCGGTCTCCTCCCGGATTTCCCGGACCGCGGCCTCGGCGATCGTCTCGCCCGGGTCGAGTTTCCCCTTCGGGAACGACCAGTCGTCGTACCGCGGGCGATGGACCAGCGCGACCTCCGTCGCGCCCCCGGCGACGCGCCACAGCACCGCGCCGGCCGCCCGTACCTCCTGGGTCATCCGGCGGCCCCGTGCAGCTTCGCCAGCTCCAGCTGGTGGTCACGCACGCGCGAGCCGTCCGCCGGGAACGGCGACCACTCGCCGCTGGCGGTCAGCACCCAGCAGCGCGTCGCCGGGTCCAGCGCCGAATCGAAGATGTTGTCGAGCTGCGCGATGAGCTTCGGGTCCTTGACGCGCACCAGCGCCTCGATCCGCCGGTCCAGGTTGCGGTGCATCATGTCCGCGCTGCCGATCCAGTGCGTCCCGCCCGCGCGGAAGTTGAAGATCCGCGAGTGCTCCAGGAACCGGCCGAGGATCGACCGGACGTGGATGTTCTCCGACAGCCCTTCGACGCCGGGCTTGAGCGTGCAGATGCCCCGCACCACGATCTCGACCGGGACCCCGGCTTGTGACGCGTGGTAGAGCGCGTCGATGACCTGCTCGTCGACCAGCGAGTTGCACTTGATCCGGATCCCGGCCTGCTGCCCGGCCCGCGCGAGCTCGATCTCCTCGCCGATCGCGCGCACGATGCCGCGGCGGATCCCGTGCGGCGAGGTCAGGATCGTCCGGTAGGTGTCCTGCCGCGAGTAGCCGGTCAGCACGTTGAACAGGTCGGTGACGTCCGCGCCGATGCTCGGGTCGGCGGTGAACAGGCCGATGTCCTCGTAGAGCCGCGCGGTCTTCGGGTTGTAGTTGCCGGTGCCGATGTGGCAGTAGCGCCGGATCGTCGAGCCCTCCTGGCGCACGATCATCGACACCTTGCAGTGCGTCTTCAGCCCGACCAGGCCGTACACCACGTGCACGCCCGCGCGCTCCAGCGTCCGCGCCCACGTGATGTTCGCCTGCTCGTCGAAGCGCGCCTTGATCTCGACCAGCGCGACGACCTGCTTGCCCGCCTCGGCGGCGTCGATCAGCGCGTCGACGATCGGGGAGTCACCGGAAGTCCGGTACAGCGTCTGCTTGATCGCCAGGACCTTCGAGTCGGCCGCCGCCTGCTCGATGAACCGCTGCACGCTGGTCGAGAACGAGTCGTACGGGTGGTGCACCAGCACGTCGCCCTCGCGCAGCGTCGCGAAGACGCTCTTCGGCGTCTCGCGCTCGCCGAACGCCGGGTGGGTCGCCGGCACGAACGGCCGGTCCTTCAGCTCCTTGCGGTCCACAGCGGACAGCTGGTGCAGGCAGGTCAGGTCGAGCAGGCCGGGCACCTCGACGACGTCCGCCGGGTCGACGTCCAGCTCGCGCAGCAGCAGCTCGAGCATGTGCTCGCTCATGTCCTGCGCGACCTCGAGGCGCACCGGCGGGCCGAAGCGGCGCTGCGCCAGTTCGCGCTCGAGGGCCTGCAGGAGGTCCTCGTCGCGGTCCTCGTCCACCTCGAAGTCGGCGTTGCGGGTGACGCGGAAGACGTGGTGCTCGGTGACGTCCATGCCGGTGAACAGCTCACCCAGGTGGGCGGCGATGAGCTCTTCGAGGGGCAGGAACGTCGCCGTCCGGCTGGTGCGCTCGGTCTCGACGCGCATCAGGCGCGGCACGTTGCTCGGCACCTTCACCCGGGCGAAGCGCTCGGTGCCGCCTTCGGGGTCGCGGACCGTCACCGCGAGGTTGAGCGAGAGGCCCGAGATGTAGGGGAACGGGTGCGCCGGGTCGACGGCCAGGGGCGTCAGGACCGGGAAGATCTGCTCGGAGAAGTAACTCGACAGCCGCAGCTGGTCCGCGCCGGCCAGGTCGGCCCAGCCGACGATGTGGATGTCCTGCTCGGCCAGCTGCGGGCGCAGGTGCTTCTCGAACGCACCGGTCTGCCGCTCGACCAGGTCCTGGTTGCGCTTGGCGATGTAGCCGAGCTGCTCGCGCGGGGTGAGCCCGTCCGCGCTGCGCACCAGCAGGCCGGTCTCGTCGCGGCGCTTCAGGCCGGCGACGCGGACCATGTAGAACTCGTCCAGATTGGACGCGAAGATCGCGAGGAACTTCGCCCGCTCCAGCAGCGGCTGCGACTCGTCCTCGGCCAGCGCGAGCACGCGGGCGTTGAAGTCCTGCCACGACAGCTCGCGGTTGAAGTACCGGTCGTCGGGCAGCGTCTCGACGGCGGTCGGCGCGGCGGTGACGGCGGGCGGCGCCGACGGGACGGCCCGGAACTCCTCGGCCGCCCGCGCGTTGCCGTGCGTGGCGCTGCGCCGCCGCGGCGTGGCCGCGGCGGCCGTGGTCTTGCTCGCCCTGGCCTTGCCGGCGGTGGCACGGGCGGCGGTGTCGCGCGCGGTCGACTTCGACGGAACCTTCTTGGCGGTCGTCGTCTTCTTCGCCGCCGCCTCCGAAGATCCGTTGGCCGGGTTCCGTCGCCTCCGCGGTGCGGGCGTGCCGCCGTCTTCTGTGCTCACGGCCCCCATTCTTCACTACGTGACGCGGAATTGCGCGGACCGTGGTGAAGGTCAGATGAACAGCTCAGCGCGGGATGGCGGCCGGTTCGCCGAGGTGGGCGGCGGTGTGTTTCCCGACACCGAGGGCGCGGACGTGGGCGAGATCATCCGGGGTGTCGACGTCACCGCGCAGGGTCGGCAGCGGCCGCGACAGGGGGACGGCCCCGGACGCGGCGTGCAGCCGCGCCGACCCGGGCCCGAACCGCGGATCGAGCGCCCCGCCGGCGGCGGCCAGCAGCAGGGTGGTGCCGGTGCCCTGCCGATCGGCGACGAAGGCCCGGCGCCCGGCGGCCTCGGCGAGCGCCGCGGTGAGATCGACGGCGCGCAGGGCGGGGAGATCGGCCTGCAGCGCACCGACGACGGCGCCCGGATCGTCGGCCTTGAGCAGGGCCGCACCGTGGCGGAAGGCGGCGTTGAGGGTCTTTTCGGCGGGTTCGGCGACGATCTCGACCCCGAGCTCGCCCAGCTCGGCGACGGCAGCGGGATCGGCGGCGACGAGCAGGACGCGCCTGACCTGCGCACTCGCCACCACGGCGGCGAGCGTGTCGGCGGCGAGCGCCAGGACCAGCCCGGGGTGCCGGGCGGGGTCGACGGCGCCGCGCAGCCGCGACTTGCCGTCGCGGGGGTGTTTCATCGGCACGACCAGGTCCACGTCCACGTGTCCATCTTTACCCGAAAGCCGGGGTGGTCGTCGGGGGCGGGGCGGGTTGTCCACAGGCGACGCGGGTTGTGGACGGCCTCCGGGCGTGGGTGTCCGAGTTCACTGCCGCACCCACCCCCGACCAGGTCAGAACCCCCGCACCCCCCTTCAACCGACCCTCCCTGGACTGCTCCGAGCCCGGCGCGGCAGGATCAGGGCCCGACGTGACGCGTGGAGGAGGAGATCGTGGCCCGGCGTGAAAAGGGCGGCTTCTGGGTGGGGCTCGCCGCCGTACTGTTCTACCCGCTGACCGGCATCGCGCGGCGGGTCTACGTCGGGGCCGAGAAGATCCCGCGGCAGGGGCCCGCTCTTCTCGTCATGAACCACATCTCGCACCTCGATCCCGCCGTCGACGCCGTCTTCGTGCACCGGCAGAAGCGGGTTCCGCGGTTCCTCTTCAAGGAGAGCCTGACGCGGGCGCCGATCCTCGGCCCGATCGTCTCCGGGTCCGGGCAGATTCCCGTCTCGCGGGGGTCGGCCGCCGCCGGGGACAGCCTCAAGGCCGCTCACGATGCGCTCGAACAGGGCAAGATCGTCGTCATCTACCCCGAGGGCACCATCACCAAGGACCCGGACGGCTGGCCGAAGGAGTCCTTCACCGGCGCCGCGCGGCTCGCGCTGCAGAACGACGTCCCCATCATCCCCGTCGCCCGGTGGGGCACCAGCCAGATCTTCAACGGCTACACGAAGAAGTTCACGCCGTTCCCGCGCAAGACGATCACCCACCTCGTCGGCGACCCGCTCGACCTGTCCGCCTACCGCGGCGGCAACACCCGCAGCGCCACGAAACTGCGCGAGGTCACCCAGGTCATGATGGACGAGGTGACCCGGCTCCTCGCCGAAATCCGGCACGAGGAACCGCCCGCCGCGAAGCCGGGGGATCCCGCCTGATGCGCGCCGACGTGCAGCGGGTCACCGTGCTCGGGGCCGGCTCGTGGGGCACCGCCTTCGCCAAGGTGCTCGGCGACGCCGGGCGGGACGTCACCGTGTGGGCGCGCCGCGAACAGGTCGCCGAGGACATCCGGGAGCGGCACACCAACGGCGCCTACCTGCCCGGCGTGTCCCTGCCGGAGAACGTCACCGCCACCAGCGACCCCGCGAAGGCACTGCACGACGCCGAGGCCGTCGTCCTGGCCGTGCCCAGCCAGAGCCTGCGGGCGAACCTGACGGCGTGGCGCGAGCTGCTGCCGCCCGGCGCGATCCTCGTCAGCCTGGCCAAGGGCGTCGAGCTCGGCACGCTCAAGCGGATGAGCGAGGTGATCGGCGAGATCGTCGGGATCGACCCCGGCGAGGTCGTCGTCGTCACCGGGCCGAACCTGGCCAAGGAGATCGCCGCCGGGCAGCCGTCCGCGTCCGTGCTGGCCTGCGCCGACCACGAACGCGCCGTCGCGGTCCAGCGCGCCTGCGCCAACTCCTACTTCCGCCCCTACACCAACACCGACGTCGTCGGCTGCGAGCTCGGCGGGGCCTGCAAGAACGTCATCGCGCTCAGCACCGGGATGGCCGCCGGCCTCGGCCTCGGCACCAACACGATGGCGACGCTCATCACCCGCGGCCTGGCCGAGATGGCCCGGCTCGGCGCGAAGCTGGGCGCCGACCCGCTCACCTTCGCCGGGCTCGCCGGCGTCGGCGACCTGGTCGCGACCTGCTCGTCGCCGCTTTCGCGCAACCGCACCTTCGGCGAACGCCTCGGCCGCGGCGAGACGCTCGAACAGGCGCAGGCCGCGGCCGGTGGGCAGGTCGCCGAGGGTGTCATGTCGTGCTCGTCGATCCGCGCGCTGGCGCAGAGCCTCGGGGTCGACATGCCGATCACCGACGCCATGCACCGCGTCTGCCACGAGGGCGTCGACCCGCGCCAGGCCGGCGCCGAGCTGCTGGGACGGTCGCAGAAGCACGAGTGGTCCTGATCGCCCGGCGTTCTCCCGTCAGGTGAGACGTCTTGACCGGGCGGAACGCGGCTGGGACTCTGGTCGCATGTTCGCGCACGCCATGACTCAGCCGCGGGGCCGCATGGGCCTCCGCGCGAGCGTGCGCGCGTGTCGCTGTTGTCGGTGAACCCAGCCCCGGCCCAGCTCGACACCCTTATCTTCTGCGTGAGGACCCTCATGTTCGCCGTTCCGGACAACACCCTGCTGCGTCCCGAAAACCCCGCGCTGCGCCACCCGGTGCGCGTCGCCCTCGAGGTCGCCGCCGACCGCGACCGCTGGAAGCACCTCCTGCGCTACGACCCCGACGAGCGGTTCGCGGCGCTGGTTTCGGAGGACGAGCAGCAGGAGGTGTGGCTGATGAGCTGGCTGCCCGGCCAGCGCACCGACCTGCACGACCACGCGTTCGCCAGCGGCGCCTTCACCGTGGTCGCCGGCCACCTGACCGAGGCCGTGGCGCGCCGCGCCCCGGACGGCCGCGCGGTCACCGAGCTGCACGCGCTTTCGGCGGGGCAGTCGCGGGTGTTCGGGCCGGGGTACGTGCACGAGGTCCGCAACGACGGCCCGGACCCGGCGATCTCGCTCCACGTCTACCGCGACGCGGGCCGCGCGATGCGCCCGTACCACCTCGACCCGGTGGCCGGGCCGATCCGGGACTGACCGCTTCAGTCCAGGTCGCCGCGAGCCCGGAACTCCCGCTCGATCCGGTCCCGGTCCGCGCCGGACGCCAGCAGGGCGTGCAGCAGGATCCGCGACTTCCGCGCGTCCAGCCAGCCCGCCATCGTCGCGCCCATCGCGATCAGGCTCGACTCCGAACCGTGGAAGCCGTACGTCGACCGCAGCGTGGGGCCCGCGCCGGTCCGCGAGGCGACGACCACCGGCATCGAGGTCACCAACCGGGCGATCACGTCGGCCGTGGCGGCCGAAACGTGTCCCACGCCCGTCGCGGCGACCACGACCCCGCGGACCTCCGGCTGCGCGGCCACCGACGCGAGCACCGCGCCCGAGTCGTCCAAGCCCGCTTCGACCACCGGGACCAGGCCGCCGAAGTCGTCGCCGTCGAGGGACGGCAGCCGCGGCGGTGCCGGGTGGAACCAGTGCACCGCGTGCTCGACGACCATGCCCAGCGGCCCCGCCGGCGCCGACGAGAAACTGTCCAGGTGGCTCGAATGCGCCTTCCGCACCCAGCGCGCGGCGTGGACGTCGTCGTTGAGCGTGACCAGCGCGCCCCGGCCGCGGCTGCGCGGATCGGCCGCCACCGTGAGCGCGTTGCGCAGGTTCGCCGGGCCGTCCGGGCTGAACAGGCCGGCGTTGCGCATCGCCCCGGTGATAACCACCGGGATCTCCGACGGCCAGTGCAGGTCCAGGAAGTACGCCGTTTCCTCGAGCGTGTCGGTGCCCTGGACGACGACGAACCCGTCGGCGTCCTGGCGCAGGCCCCAGTCGCGGCACCGCAGCAGCGTCGCGAAGTCCAGCGACGCGCTGCCGATCCCGGCCAGGGTTTCCGCCAGCACGTCCATCGGCAGATCGCCGAGCCCGCCGAGCAGCTCGGCCGCGCCGAACCGCGGAACGGCGCCGCCGTCGCCGTCGACCGGGGCCATCGAGATGGTGCCGCCCAGCGTGGCGACGGCGATCAGGGGACGGGCCATGCCGCCACCCTATTCAGCCGGTCTCGACCGCGAACGAGTCCGTCAGGACGTCGCCGCGCGCTCGGCCGCGCTCCGCAGCACGCAGAACTCGTTGCCCTCCGGATCGGCGAGCACCGCCCAGCCCGTGCCGTCCGGGTTGCGGAGGTCGTCGTACAGCGTCGCGCCAAGGCCGAGGAGCCGTTCGACCTCCTCATCGCGCGGGATGTCCGGCTGCAGGCACAGGTGGAGGCGGTTCTTCACCGTCTTCGGCTCCGGCACGCGGAGGAACAGCAGGTTCGTCCCGTCGTTCAGCTCGAAGCCGACCTCGTCGTCCCCGGGCTGATCGGTTTCGGGCATCGGCTTTCCGGTCACCTGGCTCCAGAACCGGCAGAGCGCGTACGGATCGGCGCAGTCGACGGACACGTTCAGCACGGACGACGGCATGGCACTCCTCGAAGTCGGGTGCCGCCGAGTCTGGCCCAGCCGCCCGAGGAGGGCGAACCGTTTTACGACGCCAGTGCCAGCCCCGCCGTCCGGTGCACGCGGCGGCTGTCGTCGACGATGAGGATCTCGCAGTCCGGCCGGTCCGCCGCCCAGGTGATGCCTTCCTCGCCCATCGCGAACGCCGCCGTGGCCAGCGCGTCCGCCGTGACGAGGTCGCCGGCCACCACCGTGACGCTCATCAGGCCGGTCGCCGGGGCGCCGGACCGGCCGTCGAGGATGTGGGAGCCGCGCTCGTAAGCCGCCGACGTCGCGATCGCGCCGTTGCGCGACTCCAGCACCGCGCACACCGCCAGTGGCTGCTCGGGGTGGCGCACCCCGACCCGCCACGGGCGGCCCCGCTCCGGCTCGCCCGCGGTGACGACGTCGCCGCCGGCGTTGAGGCAGAACGTCGTCGCGCCCTCGGCCTTCAGCATGTCGGCCGCGCGCTGCACCGCCCAGCCCTTGACGACCGCACACGGGTCGAGGCCGCGGCCGGGCAGCCGCGCGCGGAACGCGCCGCCGGAGAGCTGCTCGTAGTACGCGCAGAGCTCCAGCACCTCGAGGAGGTCGTCGCTCAGCTCGGCGGCCGTCAGCTCGCCGCGGTCGTACCGGCTGACCTCGCTGTCCTCCTTGAACGGGCTGAACCGGGCGTCGACGTCGGAGAACCACGCGAAGACTTCGTCGACGACCTCGGCGAAGTCGCCTTCGTCACGCAGGTCGAGGGAGATCGGCAGGCCCATCACCTGTTCGACGCGGGTGGTCATCGGTTTCCCCTCGCGTCGATCGCGGCCCGCAGCGACGTCTTGTAGGACTCGCTCGTCTCGGTGGCGCCGGTCACCGTGTCGATGTCGGCGCTCTGCGCCTTGATCGCTTCTTCCTGCAGCTTCGGCAGGGCGGTGAGCGACCGGCCGCTGTCCGGGGCCTGCAGCAGGGTGATGGCGGTGAGCCGGGAGCCGGTGAAGGTCACCTGCACCTGCACGGTGCCGTACCGGCTCGACTCGGCGCTGCCCTGGGTGGTCACCGTCTCGGCCGGGGTGTTCCTCGTGGCCGGCGAGTCCGAAGTGGACGGCGTGGGCGACTCGGACGACGTGGCCGGCGCCTCCGGAACGGTGGTCGCCGGAGCGGCCGATGTGGACGGTGCGGTGGTGCTCGGCGGCGGCGGCGCCTGCGCGACGGCGGCGGTGTTGTGCACCGGCCCCGGCTCGAACCGCCAGACCGAGATGAACCCGGCTATCGACAGCGCGACGACGAAGATGGTCTTCTTCACAGCAGCTTCCCCCTAGGCCGCGAGGCTGAAACGTTCGGCGTGGACCTGGGCGTTCGGCACGCGCAGCTCGCGCAGGCTGCGCAGCACCGCGGAAGTCATCCCCGGCGGGCCGCAGACGAACACGTCCCGCTCGTGCACGTCCGGCACCATCATGTGCAGGTTCGCCGGCCCGAGCATCACCCCGCGCGGCCCGACCGCCTGGTCCGGTCCGGTGAGGACACTGACGCTGGCGCCGCGCGCCTTGGCCAGCTCGTTCAGCTCCGGCAGCAGCACCGCGTCGGCCTGGGACCGCACCCGGTACAGCACGACGACGTGTCCGTCGATGTCCTCCAGCAGGGCGCGGATCGGCGTGATCCCGACACCGCCCGCCACGAGCAGCGCGTTGGGCCGCCGCTGGTGGATCGTCGTGAAGGCGCCGTACGGACCTTCGGCGAACACCCGCGTGCCGACGCGCAGGTTGCGCAGCCCGGCGCTGGAATCGCCGAGCGCCTTCGCGGTCAGCCGCAGGGAACGGCCGTCGGGCGCGGCCGACAACGAGAAGGGATTGGCCTGCCACCAACGGTCCTTGGTCAGGAACCGCCACAGGAAGAACTGCCCCGCCTTGGCCGGCATCTTGTCCAGGTGCTTGCCGGACATGTAGACCGAGACGACGTCCGGGGACTCGGACACCACCGCCGTGACGCGCAGCTGGTGGCGCAGGTTCCGCCACAGCGGCAGCACGACGCGCCCGGCGAGCACGGCCGCGCCGGCCCCGAGCCAGAGCGTCCACCAGTACGCCTTCGCCGTCTCCGAACCGGCGAACGACTGACCCAGCGCGATCTGGTGCGTGAAGGCCAGCAGCACCGCGGCGTAGGTGTAGAGGTGGATGAAGTGCCACGTCTCGTAGGCGAGCCGCTTGCGCGCGAACTTCGCCGAGGCCGCACCGACGATGAGGATCACGGCGAAGGCGACCAGCGCCCGCAGGATCCCTTCGAGGGTGCTGGCCATCTCGACCAGCTCGTCGACGACGCCCTTGTCCGTGACCTCCGCGTAGCCCATGGTGATGAACACCAGGTGCGCCAGCAGGGTCCAGAGGATCGTGAAGCCGGTCCAGCGGTGCCAGGTGGTCAGCCGGTCCATCCCGAGCCGCCGGTCCAGCCAGGGCAGCCGGGCCACCAGCAGCAGCTGGAACGCCATCGCCAGCGCGCCGTACATCCCGGCGAGCCTGCCGATCGTGATCAGCACGTTCTGCGAAACCCCGGCCTGGACGAACAGGACGGTGACGGCGGCCACGTTGGCGCCGAGGAAGAGGAAGAGGCCGGATTTCGCGGCGATCCGGGGGCGGATCGCCGGGCGCGCGGCCTCGGCGGTCTGCGTCATGGTGGTCACACGGATCCCCCTTCGGTTCGGTTCACGAAGGCCAGCCTCGCCACCCGTCCTGTGGCGAGGCTGGGTGCCGGCTGTCGGAATCCTGTCGGCCGCCGTCTCCGCTCGCCCGGGCCGCGCGCGGCGGGAGAAGATGCGGGGGTGCAGACTCCCGACCCCGTGCGCCTGCTCGTCGTCGACGACGAGCCGCACATCGCCGACCTCGTCGCCACCGTCGCCCGGTACGAGGGCTGGCAGGCGGTCACGGCCGGCACCGGCCAGGCCGCGCTGAGCCGGGCCGCGGAGTTCGGGCCGGACATCGTCGTGCTCGACCTGATGCTGCCCGACCTCGACGGCTTCACCGTGCTCGACCGCCTGCGCGAGGGCGGCAACGCGGTGCCCGTGGTCTTCCTCACGGCCAAGGACGCGACGGCCGACCGGATCGCCGGGCTCACCCGCGGGGGTGACGACTACCTCGTGAAGCCGTTCTCGGTCGAGGAGCTGATGGCGCGGCTGCGGGCGGTGCTGCGGCGCAGCGCCGGCCTCGCGCACCAGCCCGAGGCGCGCGGAGCCGTGCTGCGGGTCGGCGACCTGACCCTGGACGAGGACACCCGCGAGGTCCGCCGCGGCGAGCGCCTGGCCGAGCTGACGCCGACCGAGTACGAGCTGCTGCGCTACCTGATGCGGCGCTCGCCCGCGGTGCTGACCAAGGCGCAGATCCTCGACCACGTCTGGGAGTACGACTTCGGCGGCCGGTCCAATGTGGTCGAACTGGTCATTTCGCACCTGCGGCGCAAGGTCGACGCGGGCGGCGGCGAACCGCTGATCCACACCGTCCGCGGCGTCGGGTACGTCGTGCGGCAGGCCCACCGGTGACGGGCGCCCTCCGCCGGTGGTACGGGGCCTGGCGGCGCACCCGGCTGGGCACCCGGATCACCCTCGGCCTCGGCGCCCTCGCGCTGGTGGTGTTCGCGGCCGTCGGCGTCACGACGGTCGGGATCATGCACGGCTACCTCGACCGGCGGCTCGACGAGCAGCTGTCCAAGAGCCAGAACACCCAGCTGCCGCTGCTGCGCGAGACGCACGGTTCGCCGCAGTCGGTGTACTCGTGGTACTCGGCGCTGTACAAGATCCACGGCGGGGTCGCCGTCCCCGAGTCCGGCGGCAAGCTGCCGGGAGACGCCGGGCAGCTGGCGAAGATCGCGGCCGAGGCGGTGAACGGCGACGTCACCCGGACCATCCACCTGCGCGACGACGGTCCGTACCGGGTGCGGGCGTGCCCGGTCGACACCGATTCGGTGCTGCTGTCGGCCGCGCCGCAGAAGGACCTCGACGGCACGGTCCGGCAGCTGGTCTGGGTCGAGGTCGGCGCGTTCGCCCTCGCCTTGGCCGTGCTGGTGGTCGTGGGACGGCTGGTGCTGCGCCGCGGCCTGCGTCCGCTGGCCGACATGGCGGGTACCGCGCACGACATCGCCTCCCACGACCTGACGGCGAACCCGGACCTGCCGGTGCGCGCTTCGGGCACCGGCGGCGGCGCCGAAGTCGAGGAGCTGCGGACGGCGTTCAACGTGATGCTGGCCCACATCGACACGTCACTGGCCGCGAAGACCGAGGCCAACGAACGGCTGCGCCGGTTCGTCGCCGACGCGTCGCACGAGCTGCGGACGCCGTTGACGTCGATCCGCGGGTACGCCGACCTCTTCCGCTACGCCGCGGCGAACGAGCCGGCCGAACGCGAAGCGCACCTGGCGAAGATCCGCGAGGAGACCGCCCGGATGACCGTGCTCGTCGACGACCTCCTGCTGCTGGCCCGGCTGGACGCCCGCGCCGCCGAGACGCCGTTGCGGCCCGAGCGCATCGATCTGGCCGAGCCGGCCGGGGACGCGGCGGACGCGTTCGCCGCCGGCCGGCCGGACCACCCGCTGACCACGGCGCTTTCGACGGCCTTCGTGGACGCCGACCCGGTGCGGCTGCGGCAGGTGCTGGACAACCTGCTGGCCAACGCGGCCGTGCACACCCCGCCCGGGACGTCGGTGCACGTCGCGGTGACGGTTTCGGGTGGTTTCGCCGAGGTGCGGGTGATCGACACCGGGCCCGGGATCGCTCCGGCGGATCAGGAGCGGATCTTCGACCGGTTCTTCCGCGTCGACGATTCCCGCACCCGCGGCAACGGCGGGACCGGGCTCGGGCTGTCGGTGGTCCAGTCCCTGGTCGCCGCGCACGGCGGCACGGTCTCGGTGAGCTCGGAGCCGGGCCGCACGGTGTTCACCGTCCGGTTGCCGCTCGCGCGGTGACGTGCTCCGGCGTGGTCCAGGCGGGGGAGAGGTCGGCGGACGGCTCGGGCGTGCCGTAGACCGTCCGCACCGGCAGCACGCCGGCCCAGGCGGTGTCCGCGGCGACGTCTTCGGGCTCGTCGTCCGGGCCCTCGGCGCGCATCTTGACCGACGCCTCGGCGAGGTCGAGCGCGAGCACGGACACCGCGGCGAACTCCTTGGCGTTGACCTCGCGCGCGTGCTCCCACGAGCCCGGCGCGAGGTGGTCGGTGAGCACCTTGAGCCCGTGCGTCTTCGCTTCGGCGTCGAGGACCGGCTTCGCCTGGCCGAGGATGACGGCGCTGCGGTAGTTCATCGAGTGGTTGTTCACCGAACGCGCGTAGACGATGCCGTCCAGCAGCGTCACCGTCACGCAGACGTCGAGGCCGTGCGCCGCGGTGCGGAGGCTGGCCGCGCCGGTCGAGCCGTGCAGGTAGAGCGTGTCGCCGTCGCGGCCGTAGCCGGTGGGCAGGACCAGCGGCACGCCGTCGCGGACGACCCCGAGGTGGCAGATCAGGCCTTCGTCCAGGACGGCGTGCAGCGCGGAGCGGTCGGTGACGGCGCGGTGCTTCTTGCGGCCGAGCGTGGTGCGGGGCGTGGTCGACAACATGCGACCAGCGTCTCCCGGCACAGTGGCCTCGCGAAACGGCCACTTCTCGTACACTTGGGAAGTCCACTCGGAGGAGGTCCCGTGTCCCACGCCGACACCGCGCTCCCGGTCAGCCTCGACCGCTCGGCGGTGACGCCGCTGGCGGTCCAGCTGGCCGACGCGCTGCGCGAAGCCGCGGCGAGCGGCCACCTGCGCGGCGGCGACCGGCTGCCCTCGACCCGCGCGTTGGCCGGCCGGCTCGGCGTCAGCCGCACGGTGACGTCGGCGGCCTACGAGCAGCTGCACGCCGAGGGCTGGATCGCCGGACGGCACGGCTCCGGCACGTACGTGACGACGCCGCCTTCTTCCTCCGCCGCCGAAGTCCCGGCGCCCGCGGTTCCCGCTCCCGAGGCCGCCACGCCGCCGCTGCTGGACCTCGGCCCGGGCACACCGTGGGCGGCGGGGCTGGACCGGGCGGCCTGGCGCCGCGCCTGGCGGGCCGCGGCGGACCCGGAGCCGCTGGTCCGCGCCCACCGGGCGGGGCTGCCGGAGTACCGCGCGACGGTGTCGGAGCACCTGCTGCGCCACCGGGGCCTGGCGGCGGGCTCGGTTCTGGCGACCGGCGGCACGACGGCGGCGGTCGTCGAGCTGGCCGCGGCGGTGCTGGAGCGCGGGGACGTCGTCGCGGTCGAGGAACCCGGTTACCAGCGGGCGGTGCAGGCGTTCCGCCGGGCGGGCATGCGGGTCGTGGGCGTGCCGGTGGACGAGGAGGGGCTGTGCCCGGAGGAGATCCCCCCGGGCGCGCGGGCGGTGTACTGCTCGCCGGCCCACCAGTACCCGATGGGCAGCAGGCTGAGCGCGGCACGGCGGGTGTCGCTGGTGGAGCGGGCGCGGGCGTCGTCGATGCTGGTCATCGAGGACGACTACGACGG
Source organism: Amycolatopsis rifamycinica (assembly GCF_000695625.1). Lineage (GTDB taxonomy): Bacteria > Actinomycetota > Actinomycetes > Mycobacteriales > Pseudonocardiaceae > Amycolatopsis > Amycolatopsis rifamycinica. The sequence goes on along the minus strand of NZ_JMQI01000028.1, from coordinate 232,369 downwards.
CGAGCTGCGGTTCGACGTGGCGCCGCTGCCGATGCTGGCTTCGCTGGCCCCGGACGTCGTGGTGCACCTGGGGACGACGTCGAAGATCCTGACGCCGACGCTCGGGGCGGGGTGGATGGTGGCGCCGGAGGCGATCACCTCGGCGGTGCTGGCCTACCGGGATTCGACGGGGACGCGGCCGTCACCGGCGGGGCAGCGGGTGCTGTACGAGTTCGCGCGGAACGGGGATCTGGGGCGTCACCTGCGAAAACTGCGCCGGGAGATGGCGGAGCGGCGGACGTTGCTGGCGGGGGCGCTGTCGTCGGCGGGCATTCCGGTGCGCGGCGATGACGCCGGGGCGCACCTGGTGGTGCCGTTCTCGTCGGCTTCGGTCGAGGCCGCGGTGATCGCTTCGGCCGAGCGGCGGGGGATCCGGCTGGACGGGCTGGCGCGGCACTTCGCCGGCGAGCCGTCGGCGCACGGGGTGGCGATCGGGTACGCCGGGTGTTCGCGGGAGGCGTTGGTGGCGGCCTTGCCGGCGTTGGTGGCGTTGCTGCGCTGAGGCCCCACTCGTGCCCTCGACACACTGGACGTGCCAGGTCCGTCACCGGTTGCGTTCGTCGTCCGGTACCGCCCACCCGGCGCACCGGGCTCGGCTGTTGGCCGAGGTCACCGGGTACGGTGGCTCACCATGAGCGAGAAGATCCGGGTGGCCGTCGTGTTCGGTGGGCGCAGCAGCGAGCACACCGTCTCGTGCCTTTCCGCCGGCAGTGTCCTCGGGCACCTCGACCCCGAGCGGTTCGAGGCCGTGCCGGTGGGGATCACGCGCGAGGGCCGCTGGGTGCTCGGCACCGGCGACTCCGCCCAGCTCGCCATCCGCGGCCGCGAACTGCCGTCCGTCGACGACGGCAAGGGGCTCGTCCTCGCCGGGGATCCCTCCAGCCAGGGGCTCATCGCCGTCGAACCCGGGCGGGAGGCCGAAATGCTGTCCCGCGTCGACGTCGTCTTCCCCGTCCTGCACGGCGCCTTCGGCGAAGACGGCACCATCCAGGGCCTCCTGGAACTCGCCGGCATCCCCTACGTCGGGCCCGGGGTGCTCGCCAGCGCCGCCGCCATGGACAAGGAAACGGCCAAGAAACTCCTTGCCGCCGAAGGGCTTCCGGTCGGCGAGTACGCCGCGCTCAAGCGGGAGCAGTCCACTTTGGAACAGGCCGGCCGGGACCGGCTCGGCCTGCCCGTGTTCGTCAAGCCCTCCCGGGCCGGCAGCTCCGTCGGCATCTCGCGCGTCACCGGCTGGGCCGAGCTGGACGCCGCCATCGAGCTCGCCCGGGCCACCGACCCCAAGGTGCTCGTCGAGGCCGCCGTCATCGGGCGGGAGGTCGAGTGCGGGGTCCTGGAATTCCCCGACGGCCACGTCGAGGCGTCGCTGCCCGCCGAGATCCGGGTGCTGTCCGAGGACGAAAACGCCTGGTACGACTTCGAAACCAAGTACCTCGGCGACGACGCCGAGCTCGACATCCCGGCCAAGCTGGACGACGCCCTCACCGAGAAGCTCCGCGCGATGGCCGTCGACGCCTTCCGGGCGCTGGACTGCCAGGGGCTGGCCCGCGTCGACTTCTTCGTCACCGAAGACCACGAGCTGATCATCAACGAGGTCAACACCATGCCGGGCTTCACGACGAAGTCCGCCTACCCGAAGATGTGGGAGGTCACCGGCATGGACTACCCGACCCTGCTGACCACCCTCGTCGAGACGGCGATCGCCCGCGGAACCGGCCTCCGCTAACCGAACCGCAGCGGCCGCGGAGCCAGCTTCGCGGCCACGGTGTCCGAAACGGCCTGCAACGGCCCGGTTCCGGCGCTGTCCGGCACCGTCAGCGCCGCGTAGACCTCCCGGTCCACCACGTACCACGTCGACGCGTCCTCGCCCGGCACCTGCAGCCACTGGACCTTGTTCACCAGCCGCAGCTGCGCCGTCGGCGTCAGCTCCGGGGGACGGTCCAGGCCGCACCGCAGGACCACCGGATCGGCGTCGCCCCAGGCGACCGTCGCGGGCGGCGCCGGGGCCGCCAAGGCGCGCACCTTCAGAGAGGTCCCGTTGGACGTCAGCTCGGTCGGGACCGCGCCCAGCAGCGTCGTGCAGCCCGGCGACCCCGCGGCGGGCGCCGGCACGGGGACCAGCGGCAGCGGCCCGGCGGAGTCCGGAAGGGAAGGCCGGGTCAGGGCGAACACGGCGACGGCGACCGCCAGCGCCACGGCGAGCGCGGCCGCGGTGACGAGCACCACCTTGGGGGGCGCTCCGGTGTCGGATTCAGGCACCCGGCCACTACACCACAGTGACCTGGCACGGGGGACGACCCCCGGACCGCGGGGTCAGAGGTGGACGACCGGGCAGGTCAGCGTCCTCGTGATGCCCGCCACGTTCTGCACCTTCGCGACCACGAGCTGGCCCAGCTGGTCGACGTTGTCGGCGGTCGCGCGGACGATGACGTCGTACGGTCCGGTGACATCCTCCGAGCTGGTCACACCCGGGATGCTGGAGATCTCGGCAGCCACCGCGGCCGCCTTGCCGACCTCGGTCTGGATGAGGATGTATGCGTGGACCACGGCGCGCCCTTTCGTCGGGATCTTGTCTCTCAAGGTAGGAACGTCATCAGCAACGTATCGCCAGCTCAGGGAAAAACATAGGGCATCCGACTATCGGTGATCGATCTTTGTCCCGGTAGAGAAAGCAGAGGTGACCGGTGTCACCGAACGACGGAACGGTCGCCGAGACCGGCGAGTTCGCGCTCATCCGAGCCGTCACCGAAGGACGGCGCCAGCCCCCGGGCACGCTGCTCGGCCCGGGCGACGACGCCGCCGTCGTCGCGGCCCCGGACGGCCGGGTGGTCGCGAGCACCGACGTCCTCGTTCAGGGTGTCCACTTCCGGCTCGACTGGTCCTCGCCCGAGCACGTCGGGCGCAAGGCCGTCGCGGTCAACCTGGCCGACATCGCCGCCATGGGCGCCACCCCGACCACCGTCCTGGTCGGGCTCGCCTGCCCGCCCGACACCCCGCGCGAGGTCGTCACCGGGCTGGCCGACGGCATGTGGGCCGAGGCCGAACGCGCCGGCGTCGGCGTCTCCGGCGGCGACATGGTCCGCGCCGACCAGCTCGTGATCAGCGTCACGGCCCTCGGCGACCTCGGCGACCGCGAACCGGTGACGCGCTCGGGCGCCCGCCCCGGGGACGTCGTCGCCGTCAACGGGCGGCTCGGCTGGGCCGCGGCCGGCCTGGCCGTGCTCGGCCGCGGCTTCCGGTCGCCGGTCGGCGTCGTCAACGCCCAGCGCTGCCCGGAGCCGCCCTACGAGGCCGGCCCGCGTGCCGCCCTCGCCGGGGCCACCGCGATGATCGACGTCTCCGACGGCCTGCTCGCCGACCTGGGCCACCTCGGCGAGGCCTCCGACGTCGGCATCGACGTCCGCACCGCCGACCTCGACATCCCCGCCCGGCTCACCGAGGTCGGCGCCGCCCTCGGCGCGGACCCGCTGGACTGGGTGCTCACCGGCGGCGAGGACCACGCGCTGGCGGCCACGTTCCCGCCGTTCACCGAGCTGCCGGAGGGCTGGCGCACCATCGGCGTCGTCACCATGGCCGGCTCCGGGATCACCGTCGACGGGAAACCGTTTTCGCGAGAGGGCGGATGGACGCACTGGCGCTGATCTAGGCTCCGGAAGCGTGAGAATCGTTCCAGTCCCCTACGACCACCCCGACGCGGCCAAGCTGATGGCCGCGGTGCAGCAGGTGTACGTCGAGCGCTACGGCAGCGAGGACGCCACCCCGATGAGCCCCGCGGACTTCGACCCGCCGCAGGGCCTGTTCCTCGTCGGCTACCAGGGCGAGGAGGCGGTCGCCTGCGGGGCGTGGCGCGCCCACGACGGCCCCGAGCCCGACTTCCGGCCCGGCGACGCCGAGTTCAAGCGGATGTACGTCTCCGACGCGGCGCGCGGACGCGGGTTCGCGCGGATGATCCTGTTCGAGCTGGAACGCACGGCGGCGCTGTCCGGCCGCAAGCGCGCGGTCCTGGAGACCGGCACGAAGCAGCCGGAAGCGATCGCGCTCTACACCTCGTCGGGCTACACGGAGATCCCGCACTTCGGCATCTACAAGAACGAGCCGGAAAGCCGCTGCTTCGGCAAGGACCTCACCTCGGTGTGAGCTTCAGCAGGGCCGCCGCGTGGGGCCGCAGGGTCGCCGAGACATCGGTTCCGACGTCCCGGTGGGCCCAGAGGTCGCGCACGGCCCACGACCCGGGGATCGACGCGGAGACGGTCGCGGTGGTGCTGCCGGTGTTGAGCAGCACCACCGCGAAACCGCCGCCGCTCAACGGTTTTCCCCACACCTGGTAGCCGGGACCCGCGTCGAGCCGCCGCCCCTGGCTGCCCGCGAAGTCCTGGTCGACGGCGATCGCCTCGGCGTTGCCCAGCGTCGCGAGGTCGGTGCCGCTCAGCCTCGCCGGGTCGGTGCCGGCGAACAGCGGCGCGTTCAGCACGGCCCAGACGCTGAAGTGCGCGCGTGCCTCGTCGGCGGTGAGCGTGCCGTTGCCGACCTGGAGCATGTCCGGGTCGTTCCAGCCGCCGGGGGAGCCGCTGTGGACGGCGACCCCGGCCTGCCGGTCGATCGTCGCCAGCACCGAATCCCAGGTCGCGACCAGATCGTCCGTGGTGCGCCAGAGGTTCGCCACCGGCCGCGCCCATGTCCACGGGCTGGAGACGCCGTACTCGGAGATCGCGTAGACGACCGGGCGGGGCAGCGCGGCCAGTTCGTCGCGCATCTTCTCGAACGCGGCCTTCCGGTCGAGGCCGTCGACGGTGCCGGCGTTGCACCAGTCGTACTTGAGGTAGTCGACGCCCCAGCGGCCGAACGTCTCGGCGTCCTGGCGTTCGTGGCCGAGCGAGCCGATGCCGGAGGCGGGGTAGGCGTCGTTGGCCATCGCGCAGGTGCGGCTGCCGGGCACGGCGTAGATGCCGAACAGCAGGCCGCGGGAGTGGACGTAGTCGGCGAGGTCGGCGATGCCGTGCGGGAACCGCTTCGGGTCTGCCCGCAGCGAGCCGTCGGCGGCCCGGGTGGGTGCCTGCCAGCAGTCGTCGACGACGACGTACTGGTAACCCGCGTCACGCAGACCGGTGGCGGCGAGCGCGTCGGCCGCTTCGCGCACGACGTCCTCGGTGAGGTCGTAGCAGCGGACCTGGTTCCAGCTGTTCCAGCCCATCGGCGGCGTCCCGGCCAGGCCGTTCGCCAGGGCGGGCGAGGCCACCGGCAGGCTGAGCAACCAGGTCAGCGCGCCGAGGAGGAGCACGAGGCCCGTGCTCGGAGTACTGGCGTTCCGGTTCGCGGCGATGGCGTGATCCAATCGCACGGGAAGTGAAACCGCAGTCACCCGGAGGCGGCATGGCCATCTACGCACTCGGTGATCTCGAGCCGACGATCCACCCCGACGCCTACGTCCACCCGGACGCGACGGTGATCGGCGACGTCCGGATCGGCGCGCACGCGTCGGTGTGGCCGCAGACGGTCCTGCGCGGCGACCACGGGTACATCGAGATCGGCGAGCGCTCGAACGTCCAGGACGGCTGCGTCCTGCACTGCACCGAACGGCACCCGACGATCCTCGGGCCGTCGTCGGCCATCGGGCACGCGGTGCACGTCGAGGGCGCGACGATCGGCACGGGCTGCCTGATCGCGTCCGGCTCGGTGGTGCTGAACGGCTCGGTGATCGAGGACGGCGGCATGGTCGGCGCGGGCGCGGTGCTCTCGTACGGTGCTCACGTCAAAACCGGCGAGATCGCGCTGGGCGTGCCGGGGAAGGTGCGGGAGAACAAGTCGTTCAGCGCGGAGAACATCGCTCTCGTCGTCGATTCGTACGTCCGGCGGGCCCAGCGGTTCCGGACCGAACTGCGACGGCTCGACCCGCTCGGGTGACCTCGGCCACGCCCGGTAAGCTCGCGGGCCGTGACCGCACGACCGCTGCAGGACATCGTCGAGGCAGGCTGGGCGAAAGCCCTCGAACCGGTGGCGCCGCAGGTCGCCGCGATGGGGGAGTTCCTCCGCGCGGAGATCGCCGCGGGCCGGACCTACCTGCCGGCGGGTGAACACGTGCTGCGGGCGTTCCAGCAGCCGTTCCACGACGTCCGCGTGCTGATCGTCGGGCAGGACCCGTACCCGACGCCCGGGCACGCGGTGGGCTTGAGCTTTTCGGTGGCGCCGGACGTCCGGCCGATCCCGAAGAGCCTGGTCAACATCTACAAGGAGTACTGCGACGACCTCGGCCACCCGCTGCCGTCCAACGGCGACCTGACGCCGTGGGCCGACCAGGGCGTGCTGCTGCTCAACAGGGCGCTGACCGTGCAGCCCGGGAAGTCGAACTCGCACCAGGGCAAGGGCTGGGAAGAGGTCACCGAGCAGGCGATCAAGGCCCTCGCGGCCCGGCCGGAGCCGATGGTGGCGATCCTGTGGGGCCGCAACGCCCGCAACCTGCGGCCGATGCTGGGCGAGGTCCCGTGCATCGAGTCCGCGCACCCGAGCCCGCTTTCGGCGCACAACGGCTTCTTCGGGTCGCGGCCGTTCAGCCGGGCCAACCAGTTGCTGGAGTCCCAAGGCGCGGCGCCGGTCGACTGGAAACTCCCCTGACCGGTGTCCGGATCGGTGTGACGGCTCCGACCAGGGGTGAACCCTTTGGAGGAAGCATGAACGTCACTTCGGCCGACGGCACGGCCATCCACTTCGAGCAGCGCGGTTCGGGCGCGCCGGTGATCCTGGTCGGCGGCGCGTTCAACGACCGGACGACCGTGGCGGGCCTGGCGGAGGTCCTGGCCGGCGACTTCACGACGATCGCCTACGACCGCCGCGGGCGCGGGGACTCCGGCGACTCGGCCGAGTACGCGATGGAGCGGGAGATCGAGGACCTCGCGGCGCTGATCGCCCACGTGGGCGGGACCGCGTCGGTGTTCGGCCACTCGTCGGGCGCGGTCCTGGCCCTGGAGGCGGCCGCGGCGGGCATCGGCATCGACCGCGTGGTGGCGTACGAGCCGCCGTACGCGACCGACGAGCACCCACGGGCCGACGTCGTCGACGAGGTGCGGGCGCAGCTGGCGGTGGGCGACCGGAATGGCGCGGTGGCGACGTTCCTGCAGGTCGCGGGCACCCCGGCGGAGATGATCGAGGGGATGAAGTCCGCGCCGGTGTGGGGCTGGTTCACGGCGCTGGCGCACACGCTGCCGTACGACCTGACGATCGTCGGCCCGGATGCTCGCCCGCGGGCCTCGCTGGCCCGCATCTCGATCCCGGCCTTGGTGATCGGCGGCGGCGCGAGTGACGAGGCTCTCCGGTCAGGCGCCCGCGCGGCGGCCGCGGCGGTACCGGGCGCCCGTCACGAGACGCTGGCCGGCCAGGACCACGGGGTGCTGCAGTTCCCGGAAACCCTCAAGGACCCGCTGACGGATTTCCTGAAGCGGGCATGAAAATGGCGGGTGCTCTCGCGAGCACCCGCCACCCCAAACTTCTCGCCTCAGCCGCGAACGACCTTGCCCGCCTTGATGCACGAGGTGCACACGTTCAGGCGCTTGCGCTGGGACACACCCACCTTGGCGTGGACGGTCTGGATGTTCGGGTTCCACCGGCGGTTGGTACGGCGGTGGGAGTGCGAGACCGACTTGCCGAAGCCGGGTCCCTTGCCACAGACGTCGCACACGGCAGCCACGTCGAACTCCTTTGGATCTGGGTCATAGAAATGAGCCCAGATGCACTGGGCAACTCGACCATAGTAACTACTGGCTTCGCGAGGCCCCGCACCGGGTCGATACGCTGCCTCGGACCGGTCAGGAGGTTGCGGGGTGCGGGTGCTGGACACGGCGGCGGTGTCGGCCTGGGCTGCGGGTTGTGTGCGCAGCCTGGCGAGCCTGCGGCCGGCCATCGACGAGATCAACGTCTACCCCGTCGCCGATTCCGACACCGGCTCCAACATGCTCTTCACGATGACCGGCGCGGCCCGCGAACTCTCCGAAGCGACCCCGGGTGACGCCGCCGAAGCGCTGAAGATCCTGGCGCGGGGCGCGGTCGCCTCCGCGAAGGGCAACTCCGGGGTGATCCTCTCCCAGGTCGTGCGCGGGCTCGCCGACCGCGCCGAAGGCGACCTGGACGGCCCGTGGCTGGCCGAGGCCCTCGGCCACGCCGACGAAGTCGCCACCGGCGCCGTCAGCCGCCCGGTCGCCGGGACCATCCTGACCGTCCTGCACGCCGTCGCCCTCGCCGTTCGCGGTGAGACGAGCCCGCTCGGCGAAGTCGCGAAGAAGGCTGCGCAGGAGGCCGCGCACGCCCTCGAGAAGACGCCCGAGCAGCTGCCCGCGCTGGCCAGGGCCGGGGTCGTCGACGCCGGGGCGCGCGGCCTGGTCGCCGTGCTCGACGCGCTGGTCGGGGTGCTCACCGGGGCCCCCGTCGAACAGGACCACGCCCTCGAGGCCCCCGCGCACGACGAGGCCTACGCCTGGGAGGTCATGTACCTCCTGGACGGTGTCGACGAGGCGAACCTGCCGACCCTGCGCAAGGAGCTCAGCGGCCTCGGCGACAGCGTCACCGTGGCCGGCGACGGCTCGGGCAGCCACGCCGTGCACGTCCACTGCGCCGACATCGGCGCCGCCATCGAGGCCGGGCTCGCGCTCGGCCGGCCGCGCAAGATCCGCGTCGAACCACTGCTCACGCCGACGCCGATCGAGCCCGGCGGCGGGATCGACCGCACGGTCGTCGCCGTCGTCCACGGCGGGGCGCTGGCCGAGCTGCTGCGGGCCGAAAGCATCCCGGTGCTGGCCGTGCCCGAAGGCGGGACGCCGAGCGTCGAGGACATGATCGGCCTGCTCAACGAGGCCGCCGGGCAGCAGGTGACCGTGCTGCCGGGCAGCGTCGCGCTCACCGCCGCCGCCGACACCGCGGCCGGGCACGCCATGGCCGCCGACCGGGACGTCGTGGTCATCCCGTGCGCGTCACCGGTGCAGGTGCTCGCCGCCCTCGCCGTGCACGACGCCGGGCGCCGCACCAACGACGACGTCGTCGCGATGGCCGAAGCGGCCGCCGCGACCAGGCGTGGCGAACTGCGGATCGCGCAGGAGGAGTCGCTAACCTGGGTGGGCCGGGCCCAGTCCGGTGACGTGGTCGGCCTGGTCGACGACGAGGTGGTGCTGATCGAGCCCGCGCCCGCGTCCGAGACGAACCTGGTCGCGGCCGCGATGAAGGTGCTGAACCGGATGCTGGCGCTCGGCGGGGAACTGGTGACGGTGCTCAGCGGGGCGGCGGCCCCGCCGGGGGTCGCCGAGGAGCTCGCGGAGCAGCTGCGGGTGGAGCACCCGGAGGTGGAGCTGACCAGCTACGCCAGCGGCCAGGCGGACGCCGTGCTGCTGATGGGAGTCGAATAGCGGATGGCCGGACTGCGCGACAAGCTGCCGTTGCTGCTGGGCGCCAAGACGGCGAAGGCGCTCGCCACGTCGCTGAACATCGAGACGGTCAGCGACCTGCTGCGCCACTACCCGCGCCGCTACGCCGAGCGCGGCGAGCTCACCGACATCCACGGCCTCGAGCTGGGCGAGCACGCCACCGTGCTGGCGCGCATCGAGAAGGTGAGCAAGCGGCGGATGAAGGCCCGCAACGGGACCATCCTCGACATGGTCATCACCGACGGGAAACGCCGCCTCACCTGCGCGTTCTTCAACCAGGCCTGGCGCGAGAAGGACCTCGTCCCCGGCAAGACCGGCCTGTTCGCCGGCAAGGTGTCCGCCTTCCGCGACACCCTGCAGCTGACCAACCCCGAGTACGAGCTGTTCGAGGCCGACCGCGCCGAAGAGGCGATGGACGACTTCCTCGCCGCGATCATCCCGGTCTACCCGGCGGCGCAGGGCATGCCGACCTGGTCGATCGCCAAGTGCGTGCGCCAGGTCCTCGACGTCCTCGAGGTCGACGACGACCCGATGCCCGCCGAGCTGCGGCGGCTGCACCGGTTGTCGGACCTCGACAACGCGCTGCGCGGCATCCACCGCCCGGAGAACTGGGCGCACCTGGAGGCGTCGAAGAAGCGGCTGAAGTGGGACGAGGCCATGGCCGTCCAGCTGATCTTCGCGCAGCGGCGCCACTCGGCCATCTCGCGGCCGGCGAAGGCCAACCCGCACGTCGGCGGTGGCCTGCTGGACGCCTTCGACAAGCGGCTGCCCTTCGACCTCACCGCCGGCCAGCGGGGAATCGGCGACGAGATCGCCGCGGACCTCGCCTCCGAGCACCCGATGAACCGGCTGCTGCAGGGCGAAGTCGGCTCGGGCAAGACGGTCGTCGCGCTGCGGGCGATGCTGCAGGTGGTCGACAACGGGCGGCAGGCCGCGATGCTGGCCCCGACCGAGGTCCTCGCCGCGCAGCACGCGCGGTCGCTGCGCGAGATGCTCGGCGACCTCGGCCAGGCGGGCGAGCTGGGCGCGGCGGAGAACGCCACCCGCGTGACCCTGCTGACCGGGTCGATGGGGGCGAAGGAACGCAAGAAGTCGCTGCTGGAGATCGTCAGCGGAGAGGCGGGCATCGTCGTCGGCACGCACGCGCTGATCCAGGACCACGTCGAGTTCGCCGACCTGGGCCTGGCCGTCGTCGACGAGCAGCACCGCTTCGGCGTCGAGCAGCGGGACGCGCTGCGCACCCGCGGCTCCGGCGACACCAGCCCGCACGTGCTCGTCATGACCGCCACGCCGATCCCGCGCACGGTCGCGATGACCGTGTACGGCGACCTGGAGGTCTCCGCGCTGCGCGAGATGCCGGTCGGGCGGTCGCCGATCTCGACCACGGTCGTGCCGGTGGCCGAGAAGCCCGCCTGGTTCGACCGGATCTGGCAGCGCGTCCGCGAAGAGGTCGGCAAGGGCCACCAGGCGTACGTCGTCTGCCCGCGGATCGGCGACGAGCCGCCGTCGGACAAGAGCGACAAGCGGCCGCCGCTCGCCGTCCTCGATGTCGCCCCCGAGCTGGAGAACGGCCCGTTGCGGGGCCTGAAGATCGGCGTGCTGCACGGCCGGATGCCGCCCGACGACAAGGACGCCGTGATGCGGGCCTTCTCCGCGGGCAACCTGGACGTCCTCGTGGCCACCACGGTGATCGAGGTCGGCGTGAACGTGCCGAACGCGACCGCGATGGTGATCATGGACGCCGACCGGTTCGGCGTCAGCCAGCTGCACCAGCTGCGCGGCCGCGTCGGCCGGGGCAGCGTGCCCGGGCTGTGCCTGCTGGTCACCGAGGCCCTCGACGGCACGGCGACCCGCGAGCGGCTGGCGGCGGTCGAGTCCACCACGGACGGTTTCGAGCTGTCGCGCCTGGACCTCGAACTGCGCCGCGAAGGCGACATCCTCGGCGCCGCGCAGTCCGGGAAGCGGTCCACGCTCAAGCTGCTGTCGCTGCTGCGGGACGAAGACGTGATCGCCGCGTCCCGGGCGCTGGCGCAGGAGCTCGTCACGCAGGACCCGGACCTGACGAAGTACCGCGGCCTGGCGCAGATGGTCGCCGACGTCGTCGACGTCGAGCGCGCGGAGTACCTGGAGAAGAGCTGATCCGCGCGGCCACGGTCGCCGACGCCCCGGCGATCGGGCAGGTTCACGTGGCCTCGTGGCGGGCGGCGTACGCGGGCCTGCTGCCGGAGGACTTCCTCGCGCGTCTCTCGGCCGAAGAGCGGGCGGCTTCCTGGGAGCGACGCCTCCGCGAAGGCGCCGGGCAGGTGCTGGTCGTCTCGGAGGACGACGTCGTGGTCGGCTTCGTGGCCTTCGGGCCTTCGCAGCTGTATGCGCTGTACCTGCTGCCGGAGTGCTGGGGCCGCGGCCTTGGCCGGGCGCTGCACGACCGGGTCGTCGCGGCGATGTCCGGCGACAGCGCCGTTCTCTGGGTGCTCGCGACCAACGAGCGGGCGAAGGCGTTCTACGTCCGGCAGGGCTGGGTGGACGACGGCGGCACCGGAACCGAGACGCTCGGCGACGTCACCCTGGAAGTGGTGCGGTTCCGCCGTCCGTTGCCGTGAACACGCCGGCTTTCGCCGCGGCGGCGGCCGCCGCCGCCGCGACTCCCGCGTCCTGCGGCGTCACGCCTTCCCGGGACACGAACAGGCGGTAGAACACCGGGCCGCAGGCCACGCGCACCGGCTCCACGGGATCGGTGCCGGGCGGGACTTCGCCGCGCTCGATCGCCCGGGCCACGGCGGCCGCCGAACGGGCGTGGCGGTCGACGTAGAACTCGCGCAGGGCGTCGGCCGCGCGCGGGGAGAGGAACGCCGCCGAGATCGACGCCGTGGGCAGCTCGCGCTCGCCCGGGGTGGTGAAGTAGCGCACGAGCTCCAGGGTGATCGCGCGCAGGTCGCCTTCGAGGGAACCGGTGTCCGGCACCGCCCACTCCTGCTCGGCGCCCAGCAGCAAGGCCGCCGCGACCAGGCCTTCGGCGGACTCCCAGCGGCGGTACAACGTCGTCTTGTGCACGCCGGAGCGTTCGGCGACCGCCTCGACGGTCAGCTCGGCGTACCCGCGTTCGCCGAGCAGCTCCAGCGTGGCGTTGAGCGCGGCGAGGCGGGTCCGCTCGGTGCGGCCGCCCGGACGCTTCGTCCCGGAAATCTCGGTTGCCAACTGCTACTCCTGTTGCGTTAGTGTGCCCAGTATGACAGGAACCGTCGACGTGGCCGAAATCGCCGAGTTGATCGGCGACGCCGAGGTCGTCGCCATCGGCGAGAACAACCATCACATCCGCGAGTTCGGCGCGCTGCGCGACCGCCTCTTGCGCCACCTGGTCACCGAGTGCGGCTTCACCGTGCTCGGGTTCGAGAGCGGCTTCGCGGAGGGGCACCTGGTCGACGCGTGGCTGCGGGGCGGTCCGGGTGAGGTCGCCGACATCGCCCGCGACGGCTTCACGTTCGGCCTCGGCAACTCGGCCGAGGTGCACGAAATGCTGACCTGGCTGCGCGGCCGCGGTGTCCGGTTCTCCGGGCTCGACGTGCCGGGCTCGGCGGGCTCGCCGGTGCCGTCGCTGCGGGCGCTGCGTGCGGAGATCCTGCGCGCCGACCCGGCCAATGTGTCTCTTGTGGACAATGCGTTGGCGGCGTGTGAGCCGTATGCGTCGGTGAGCAGCGCGGTCGCGCCCGGGCGCTACGCGGCGATGAGCCCCGAAGCCCGGGATGCCGCGACGACGGCGTTGGCCGTCCTCAAAGGACACGTCGAGTCCCTCGGTCACGGCGACGTCGCCGCGCACCACGCGGAGGGCGCGCTGCGCGTCGACCTGTACCTGCGGGAGCTCGACGCGCTGATGGCGGGCCGGGCGCCCGAGCCGCAGAGTTCGTCGCGGGACACGTACATGGCGGCCACCGTGCGGTTGCTGCGGCGGCGGTTCCCCGGCGAGAAGATCGTGCTGATGATCCACAACGGACACCTGCAGCGCGTCCCGTTCTCGCCGATGCCGGGCATGACGGCGCCGTCGGCGGGGACGCACCTGGCCGCGGAGCTGGGGGACAGGTACTTCGCGCTCGCGCTCACCGCCGTCTCGGGGACGACGACCGGCCTGGCGCCCGATCCGGCGTACCCGCTGGGGTTCCGGATGTTCGAGCAGGCCCTGGACGAACCGGCGGAAGGCAGCGTCGAGGCGGTGCTCACGGATCGGGCGCCGTGCGTGGTCGCGCACCCCGCGGCCTCGGCCGTCCGGCACGCGCACATGACACCGCCGGTCGACGTCGCGGCCGCGTGGGACGCCGTCGTCTGCCTGGAGAAGCAGGAAACGATTTTCCGGTCCGCCGCTGAATAGGTGTGCCCGTTCGGCTGCTTGCCGCAATGGCCTGATGGGCGTTCCCTACCGGTATGGCCGGGCGGAGGCGGGCGCTGATCGTCGCCAACGGCGAGTACGACAACGCGGGGCTGCAGCGGCTGGGCTCGCCCGCGGCGGACGCCGACGCCCTGGCCGGGGTGCTCGCCGACCGCGCGATCAGCGACTTCGACGTGCAGGTCGTGCGCAACGAAACCGCGCACGTCGTCCAGGCGGAGATCGAGGACCTCTGCCTCGAGGGCAAGCCGGACGACGTCCTCCTGATGCACTTCTCGTGCCACGGCCTGAAGGACGACTCGGGCGGCCTGTACTTCGCCGCCCGCAACACCCGGCCCGACCGCCTGCGCTCGACGGCGGTGTCCGCGCAGTTCGTGCAGCAGTGCATCCGGCAGAGCCGCTCGCGCAGCATCGTCCTGCTGCTGGACTGCTGCTACGGCGGGGCGTTCGGCCAGGGCGTGGCGGTCCGCGCCTCGGGCGACGCGAACGTCCTCGACAGCTTCCGCGGCGGCCGCGGAAGGGCGGTCATCACGGCGTCGAACTCGATCGAGTACGCGTTCGAGGGCGCCACCCTGGCCTCGGACCAGCCGGCCCAGCCGTCGGTGTTCACTTCGGCGCTGGTGGAGGGCCTTCGCACGGGCGAGGCGGACCGCGACGAAGACGGCTGGATCGCGCTGGGGGAGCTGTACGAGTACCTGTTCGACCGGGTCCGCGAGCGGAACCCGAAGCAGACCCCGAGCCGCGACATCGAGATGCAGGGCGAGCTGTACCTGGCCAAGAGCAGGAGGCGCCGCATCAAGCCATCCCCGGTCCCGGCGGACCTGGCGGCGGCGATCACGGCGGAGAACCCGTTCACCAGGCTGGGCGCGGTGGCCGAGCTGCGGCGCCGGTTGCCGAGCGCGAACCTGCCGGTGGCGATGGGGGCGTTCGAGGCGCTGAAGACGATGGCGTCGACGGACATCGAGCACGTGGCCGCGGCGGCCTCGGACGCACTGGCGTCCGCGGTGGTCCGGGTCGACGTGCCATCGCTGCGGCTGTCGGCGGCGGCGCGGTCGTCCGCGGTGGCTTCGCTGCGGGTGCTGGGCCCGCCGGTGGCGCGCGAGGTGCGGTTCGAGGCGTCGCACCCGTGGATCGCGGTGACGGAGGTGCCCGGCGGAGCAGAGCTTTCGGTCACGGCGGGGGACACGGGGGTGCGGCGCGGGAAGGTCGTGGTGAGCGGGCCGACCGGGGATGTCGTGGTGGGCGTGGAGGTCGAGGCGGTGGTCACGCCCACGCCGGAGCGGCCACAGCCGGGGGCGGGGAGTATCGCGGCCCCGGAGGCCGAACTGGCCGCGCCCGTGGTGGTTGGGAAGGCGGAGTCCGCGCAAGTATCCGGGGAGGCTGCCGCCGCGGAGGCGCACCCTGCGGCCGCGCCTGCACCTGTGGGCGGGAAGGCCGATCCGCCGCAGGCTTCCGGTTCGTCTGCCGGGGAGGCGGCCGTGGCGGAGGCGCACCCTGCGGTCGCGCCTGCACCTGTGGGCGGGAAGGCCGATCCTTCGCGAGCTTCGGGATCGCCTGTCGGGGATGCAGCCGTGGCGGAGGCGCGCCCTGCAGCCGCCGGGAAGACTGAGCCCCCGCAAGGCTCCGAACCGCCCGCCACCACCGTGACCGCCGGCCGGAACTCGCCGCCGGGTGCCGTTGATCCCGTCGGGGGGTTCGCCGGGGTGGTCGCGATCGCCGGCTCCGTGTTCGCCGTGGTGGGACTTCCGCTCAAATACCGCTGGGACAGCTACACCCTCGCCGAATACCGCCCCGGCATGGAGTACTACGTCGCACTCGTGGCCGCCGGTGCGCTGCTCGCCGGGGTGCTGGCCCTCGCGCCCCGGACGCGCGCGTGGATCGGGCCCGCGCTGCTCGCCGGTGTGGGGCTGGCCGCCTTGTTCGGGCTCGCCCGGTTCGTCGGCGAGAGCATCACCCTGTCCACGGCTTCGGCCGCCGGCTCGGCCACCGGTGTCACCTTGGTGGGCTACGTCGGCGAGGCGGCTTCCGAGTCGGGGACCGGGCTGAACGCCGGCTTCACCTTCGCGCTCCTCGCGCACCTCGCGTGGGTGCTCGCCGGTGCGTGCGCGCTGGTGGCGTTGCGCCGGAACCCCGCCGTCGCCCTGCGGGCCGGGCCGGTGCGCGGGTGGGCGGCCTGGGTGGCGATCGGGCTGGGCGTGCTGCTCGGCGCCGGGTGGCTCGTCCAGCTCGGGGAGCTGTCCGCCTACGACTCCGACAGCGCCGGCCGCAACGCCGCCTACTTCGTCCTCGGCGCCCTGCTCGCCGTCCTCGTTCCCGTTGTCGCCGTGGTGCTGAGCCCGCGTCCGGTCGGCAGCGCGGTGCTGGCGGCGGGCATCGCCGGCCTGGCCGGGGTCCTGGGTCCGACGTTCGCCGTACTGGCGGACTATTCGTCCCTGACCTACGTGGGGCAGGCGATCGCCGTGTCGGCCCTCATTCTGCTGGCGATCGACGCCGCGGTCCTCGCCCGGAATCAGCCGAACGGGCGACAGCCCTGAGTTGTCACCCGGGCACCGCCGGGGTACCACGACGATCATGAGGATGCTTCTCGCGGCCGTGGCCGTGCTCGCCGGGCAGGTCACGAGCGGCGGGGTGCAGCCCGATCCACCCAGCTGGGGGCTCGACCGGATCGACCAGCGGACCGGCCTCGACCACGCCTACCACTACGCCGGCGACGCATCGGCCGTCACGATCTACGTGATCGACAGCGGCGTCGACGCGAAGCACCCCGACTTCCAGGGCCGCGTCGCGCCGGGGCGGGACTTCCTCGACGGCGGCGCCGACACCTCGGACACCAACGGCCACGGCACCCGGCTCGCCGGCATCGCCGCGGGCAAGGACTACGGCGTCGCGAAGGGCGCGCAGATCGTGCCGGTGCGGGTGCTCGACAAGGACGGCGGGGGCGACATCGACCAGATCATCGCCGGGATCGACTGGGTCGCGCAGAACGCCCAGCAGCCGGCGGTGGCGGTCCTCGGCATCGGCGGGGCCCCGAACGACCAGCTCGACGCGGCGGTGAAGCGCCTGGCGAGGGTGGTACCGATCGCCGTGCCGGCCGGCGGCGGGACAGCCGACGCGGGCGGCTACTCGCCGGGCCGGGTGCCCGAGGCGCTGACGGTCGCGGCCTCCGACCCCCAGGACCGTCCGGACAAGACGTCGAACTCCGGCCAGGACGTCGACCTGTACGCCCCGGGCGCCGACATCCCGGCCCCGATCGCGGGCGGCACGACGGCGGGCCCGGAATCGGGCACCTCGATGGCGGCGGCGTTCGCGGCCGGCGTGGCGGCGCTGTACCGGGCACAGCACCCCGGCGACACCCCGGCCCAGGTGGCCGACGCCCTGGTCCGCGCGGCCACGCCGGACGTGCTGAAGGAGGTGCCGGACGGCACGGCCAACCGGCTGCTCTACGCGGCGCCGGGGGGCTGACGCGCGTTGTCCACAAGGCAGCCGGGGTGTGGACAACCGGGCCCGACCTGCGGTTTTCCCGGCCTGGGCGTCGGTGTGGCCCGATAGACTGGACCCGGGGGGCGCCCCCGCGGCCGGAGGGTTCCGGCGAAGTCCTCCGGGCGGCTGTGCTGCCGGGTGCCGGCCGGGGTGCGGCAGCGGACTCGAACGTCTTGGCTGACTCGTCCAGGACGTCCGAGGTCCTGAATGCAAAACACCCGCGAAGCTCGACTGCCGGAGAGGCAGGCCCACCGGTTGCTCTCCGCGCCCTCTGGCGGTCGATGCCGGAGTCCGGAAAGCTGGAGCCGGAGGAGGTGCGCCATGCCAGGGTTCGAGCGGCGGCAGCCTTCGTTCGACCTGGCCGAGCTGGTGGGCCGGAAGATCGGGGACGCCCGGGAGCGCTGCGAGCGCGACGGCTTCCACGTGCAGGTCGTCGACCTCGACCGGCACCCGGCGGTCACCCTGGAGTGGCGGCCGGACCGGATCAGGCTCGCCGCGCGCCGAGGTGTCGTCGAGGACTGCCACCAGGGGTGACCACCGAACCTCCTGGTCCGCATGACGTCCATCACCCGGGACTCAACTCCCGCAGAGCGGGAAAAACCGGGTAACGTGCGTTGACTTACCGATCCAAGAGGGAAGGACCGGGCATGTTCCGCAAGGTTCTGGTGGCCAACCGCGGGGAGATCGCGATCCGGGCGTTCCGCGCCGGCTACGAACTCGGTGCCGGCACGGTTGCCGTGTTTCCGCACGAAGACCGCAACTCGCTGCACCGGCTGAAGGCCGACGAGGCGTACGAGATCGGCGAACCCGGTCACCCCGTGCGCGCCTACCTCTCGGTCGACGAGATCGTCGCCGCCGCGAAGAAGGCCAAGGCCGACGCCGTCTACCCCGGCTACGGCTTCCTCTCGGAGAACCCCGATCTCGCGCGCGCCTGCGAAGAAGCGGGCATCACCTTCGTCGGGCCGAGCGCCGAGATCCTCGAACTCACCGGCAACAAGGCGCGCGCGGTCAAGGCCGCGCGCGAGGCCGGCGTGCCCGTGCTCGGCTCGTCCGAACCGTCCAGCGACGTCGACGCGCTGGTGGCGGCGGCCGGCGACCTCGGCTTCCCCGTCTTCGTCAAGGCCGTCGCCGGTGGTGGCGGGCGCGGCATGCGCCGGGTCGAGGACCCCGCCCTGCTGCGCGAGTCCATCGAGGCCGCCGCGCGGGAGGCCGAGTCCGCCTTCGGCGATCCGACCGTCTTCCTCGAGAAGGCCGTCGTCGAGCCGCGGCACATCGAGGTGCAGATCCTCGCCGACGGCGAAGGCAACGTCATCCACCTCTACGAGCGCGACTGCTCGGTGCAGCGGCGCCACCAGAAGGTGATCGAGCTCGCCCCGGCGCCCAACCTCGACCCCGAGCTGCGCGACCGCATCTGCGCGGACGCGGTCAAGTTCGCCCGCCAGATCGGCTATCGCAACGCCGGCACCGTCGAGTTCCTGCTCGACAAGCAGGGCAAGCACGTCTTCATCGAGATGAACCCGCGCATCCAGGTCGAACACACGGTCACCGAAGAGGTCACCGACGTCGACCTCGTGCAGTCGCAGCTGCGGATCGCCGCCGGCGAAACCCTCGCCGACCTCGGGCTGTCCCAGGACAAGATCTACCTGCGCGGCGCCGCGCTGCAGTGCCGCATCACCACCGAAGACCCGGCCAACGGCTTCCGCCCGGACACCGGCATGATCTCCGCCTACCGCTCGCCGGGCGGCTCCGGCATCCGGCTCGACGGCGGCACCGCCTTCTCCGGCACGGAGATCAGCGCCCACTTCGACTCGCTGCTGGTCAAGCTCACCTGCCGCGGCCGCGACTTCAAGACCGCGGTCGGGCGCGCCCGCCGTGCCGTCGCCGAGTTCCGGATCCGCGGCGTCGCCACGAACATCCCGTTCCTGCAGGCCGTCCTCGACGACCCGGACTTCCGCGCCGGGCGCGTCACGACGTCGTTCATCGAAGAGCGTCCGCACCTGCTCACCGCGCGGACCTCGGCCGACCGCGGCACCAAGCTGCTGACCTACCTCGCCGACCAGACGGTCAACAAGCCGCACGGCGAGCGCCCGAAGACCCCGGACGCCACGCTCAAGCTGCCGAAGCTGCCGAAGGACGCCCAGCCGGCGCCGGGCTCGAAGCAGAAGCTCGTCGAGCTCGGCCCGGCCGGGTTCGCCGAGTGGCTGCGCAAGTCGCCGCACATCGGCGTCACCGACACGACCTTCCGCGACGCGCACCAGTCGCTGCTCGCCACCCGCGTCCGCACCAAGGACCTCCTCGCGGTGGCGCCGGTCGTCGCGAACACGCTCCCCGAACTGCTGTCGCTGGAGTGCTGGGGCGGCGCGACCTACGACGTCGCGCTGCGGTTCCTCGCCGAGGACCCGTGGGAGCGGCTCGCCGCGCTGCGCGAAGCCGTGCCGAACATCTGCCTGCAGATGCTGCTGCGCGGGCGCAACACCGTCGGGTACACGCCGTACCCGACCGAGGTGACCAGCGCCTTCGTCGAAGAGGCGACCAAGACCGGCATCGACATCTTCCGGATCTTCGACGCGCTCAACGACGTCGAGCAGATGCGCCCGGCCATCGAGGCCGTGCGCGAGACCGGGACCGCGGTCGCCGAGGTGGCGCTCTGCTACACCTCGGACCTCTCGGACCCGGGCGAGAAGCTCTACACGCTCGACTACTACCTCAAGCTGGCCGAGCAGATCGTCGGCGCCGGGGCGCACGTCCTGGCGATCAAGGACATGGCCGGGCTGCTGCGCGCGCCCGCGGCGACCAAGCTGGTCACCGCGCTGCGCAAGGAGTTCGACCTGCCGGTGCACATCCACACCCACGACACCGCGGGCGGCCAGCTGGCCACCTACCTCGCGGCGATCAACGCGGGCGCGGACGCGGTCGACGGCGCGGTGTCGTCGATGGCGGGCACGACGTCGCAGCCGTCGCTGTCCTCGATCGTGGCGGCCACCGACCACTCGGCCCGCACCACCGGGCTGGACCTGCGGGCGATCGGCGACCTGGAGCCGTACTGGGAGAGCGTGCGCAAGATTTACGCGCCGTTCGAGGCCGGGCTCGCGTCGCCCACCGGGCGCGTCTACGACCACGAGATCCCCGGCGGCCAGCTGTCCAACCTGCGCACGCAGGCCATCGCGCTGGGCCTGGGCGACCGGTTCGAGGACATCGAGGCCATGTACGCCGCCGCGGACAAGATCCTCGGCCACCTGGTGAAGGTGACGCCGTCGTCCAAGGTCGTCGGCGACCTCGCGCTGCACCTGGTCGGCGCGGGCGTCTCGCCGGCCGACTTCGAGGCGGAGCCGAACAAGTTCGACATCCCCGACTCGGTGATCGGCTTCCTGCGCGGCGAGCTCGGCGACCCGCCGGGCGGCTGGCCGGAGCCGTTCCGCACCAAGGCCCTCGAAGGCCGGGCCGCCGCGAAGCCCGTCGTCGAGCTGTCCGAAGAGGACCGTGCCGCGCTGGCGGCGGAACCGCGCCGGACGCTCAACCGGCTGCTGTTCCCCGGGCCGACGCGGGAGTTCGAGGCGCACCGCGAGGCCTACGGCGACACGTCGGTGCTGCCCAGCAAGGACTTCTTCTACGGGCTGCGGCCGGGCGAGGAGTACCCGGTCGACCTGGAGCCGGGTGTGCGGCTGCTCATCGAGCTGGAGGCGATCGGCGAGGCCGACGAGCGCGGCGTGCGCACAGTGATGTCGACGCTGAACGGCCAGCTGCGGCCGATCCAGATCCGCGACCGCTCGATCGCCTCGGACATCCCGGCGACCGAGAAGGCGGACAAGGGCAACCCGAAGCAGGTCGCGGCGCCGTTCGCGGGCGTGGTGACGCTGCAGGTCGCCGAGGGCGCCACGGTCGAAGCCGGGGCGACGGTCGCGACGATCGAGGCGATGAAGATGGAGGCCTCGATCACGGCGTCGACCGGCGGCAAGGTGGCCAGGCTGGCGATCACCTCGGTCCAGCAGGTCGAGGGCGGCGACCTCCTGCTGGTCCTCGAGTAACCCCGTCGTGAGGGGGTAAGGCGGGTTGGAACCCGCCTCACCCCTCACGACCCGCGCTACGCTCGGCGGATGCTGATCAACGCGGTGCCGCAACGGCAGGGCGCGGCCGGGCCGCGCGCGGCGGAACTGCCGGACGGCTGTGTGGCCCTGTCCGAGCTGGCCGGGCACGTGCTCGGCCGGCCCGTCCACCACGTCCGGCAGGCCCGGACGGTGTCCGAAGTGGACCGTGGGATCGCGTCCCGCGCGGTGCTGACCGGCGCGAACCGGGCGGCCCAGCTGGCGGCTCTGGAGGCCCCGGGCGGCCCGGTCCTGACGATCGGCGGCGACTGCGGTGTCGAGCTGGTCCCGATCGGGGTCGCGCGGTACCGGTACGGGCCGGGCCTGGGCGTCGCGTGGTTCGACGCCCACCCGGACCTGAACACGGCCGAGACGTCGCCGTCGGGGGCGTTCCACGGGATGGTGCTGCGGTCGCTGTTCGGCGAGGGCGACCCGGAGTTCGCGGCGGACCCGGCGTTGACCCCCGGGAACGTGCTGCTCGCCGGAACGCGCGCGTTCGACCCGGAGGAACAGGCGGCGATCGCGCGGGGCCTGGCGGTGACTTCCCCGGACGCCTTGGCGGGCGTGGAGCGGCTGTACGTGCACGTGGACCTGGACGTGCTGGACCCGGCCGAGTTCGCGGGGCAGAACCACCCGGAGCCGGACGGCTGGACCATCGCGCGGCTGGTGGCGGAGCTGGACGCACTGGCCCGGTTCGAGGTCGTGGGCGCGGGGATCACCGAGTGCGTGGGCACGCCGCGCGAGGTCGAGGTGCTGGAGCCGGTGCTGGCCGCGGTGGGCCGGCTCCTCGTGAGTGGAGAGTAGGTTTCTCACCCGCTGTGCTGTCTCAGGACCTCACAGACAGATTTGTCTCAGGACTTCTCGGACAGTTTCTGGTTGGTGAGGCGTTGGTAGCGTACCGATCTGTCTAGCGTGAGCTGGCGGGCGACCGTGTCGTCGATCATGACGGTGACGCGGTCGCCTTGCCAGTAAACGGTGGCGGTGCGCCTGGCCCAGCCGCGGCCGAGGACGATGGAGCAGCCGGAGAAGGCAATCACGCCGGTGGCCGAGACGGGCCGGGTGCTCATGCCGCTGAGTCGTCGTGGTCCGGTGGCGGGGGCGGCCTTCGCCCGGGTGTCGTAACGCTGCTGGGGCGTGTCTCCGCCGAGGCTTTGATGGCGGCGGTTGTTGTAGATTTGCCGGTATTGCTCGAGCAGTTCCTGCAGGTCGGTGAGGGTGTCGGCGGGTGGCCGGGCGGCGAGCCATTTCTGCAGAGTCTGGTGGCCGCGTTCGTTCTTGCCGCAGGTCTGCGGGTGATGCGGGGTGGCGGCGATGCTGGTGATCCCGAGTCCGGCGAGGTGGCGTTCGAGTTCGACCATCCGGCCGCGGTGTTTGCCGGTGAAGGCCAGCCCGTTGTCGGACAGGATTTTGACGGGCAGGCCGTAGCCGGCGAAGGCTTGTTGCAGCGCGGCCCAGGTGTCGGCGGTGGTCTCACCGGTCGCGGCGTGGGTGCCGACGTCGAGGCGGGAGTGGTCGTCGAGGATCTGGATGATGCAGACCTTGGTGCCGTCGGCCAGGTAGTGCTCCATGCCGTCGATCTGCCAGCAGCCGTTGGGGTCGGCGTAGGTGAACCGGCGCCGCGTTTTCGGTCGTTTGCGAGGTTGCGGGACGATCTGGCCGTGGGTGCGCAGGATCCGGTGGATCGAGGCACGCGAGGGCACCGGCCTGGTTCCGGTGTCCTGTAGTCGCCAGCGGATCGAGATCGGGCCGTTGTCCAGGCCCGCCTCGGCGAGTTCTTTGCGGGCTCGCAGCACCGCCTCCGCCACCGATGCCCCGACCGCGGTCGGGTGGTGGTGCGGGGCGGTGCTGCGGCGGGTGAACCCGTCCGCTCCCTCGGCGCGGAACCGGGCCAGGTACTTGTAGAAGGTGTCCCGGGACAGGCCGTGCTCGTGGCAGAACCGCGCCACGTTGATCTTCTCGCCGTGAGCGACCCGGGCGACCGCGGCGACGAACTCAGGATCCATCGAAAACCCTGCTCTGCCCATCGACGCATGATCACCACAAAAGCCCTGGCCACCATCCTGACAGGCCGGTCAGTGTCCGTGAGGTCCTGAGACATCAACTGTCGGCGAAGTCCTGAGACTCAACATAGGTTTCTCACCCGCCTTACCACTCACGACCCGTAGGCCGCGCGGACCGCCTCCAAGGTCGTGTCGAGGTCCGCGCCGAGATCACGGGCGTGCGCCGCGAACTCCGCCGCCGCGGTGGCCAGCAGGGTCTCGCGGTCCGGGCTGTCCGCGGGCACGGTCACCACCGTGCCGCGGGCGCGGGCCGTCGTCACCCAGCCCGCCGCCTCCAGCTCGCGGTACGCCCGGGCCACCGTTCCCGACGCCAGGCCCAGATCCCGTGCCAGCTGGCGGATCGGCGGCAGCCTGGCCCCTTCCGGCAGCGCCCCCGCCGTCACCGCGCGGACCACCTGGTCGTGCACCTGCCGCCAGGGCGGCACGCCGTTGTCGGTGTCGACGACGATCTTCACGCCGCCGCCGGCCGGGGTTTCGCCGGGGCCGTCACCGCCAGGAACGCCGCCAGGCCGGCCACCACGGCCAGGAAGGACACGAAGTCGCCCGCCGGCCAGCCGATCGCCGTGCAGGCGCCGATGCCCAGGCCGACCGCCACCCGCGCGCTGCGGCAGCGCAGCGCCAGGTCGGCCCGGGCCGCACCGACCGCCGGCCGGCGCACGGCCAGCAGCGTGATGGCCGCGCTGATCAGCGCCGTGCCCACCGCCACCGCCAGCAGCTTCCACTGCGCCGTCAGCGCCAGGTGCGCCAGCGCGCCCGCGGCCGCCAGCCCGCCCAGCACCAGGATCCAGGCCGGGACGATCCCGAGCAGCGCCCGCGGCGCCAGCTCGGCCTCCCGGCGCGGGCCGCGGGACGGGCGCTGGGCCAGCAGTTCGGCGATCAGGCCGCCGAGCAGCAGCGTGGCCAGGATCGAGCCCGTCGTCGTGTCGTCGAGCAGCGGGGGAATCGCGAGGAACAGCCACGGGTACCAGAGCCGGCGCCGCTTGAGGTAGCGGACGGCCAGTTCGACCTCCGCCGGCTCGGGCTCGGCCACCCCCCACCGTTCCAGCAAGCGCTTACCGTGCTTCTTCCCCGGCCAGAGCACGATCAGGATGGCCAGGCCGACCAGCCCCATGAGCACGGCGACCCAGAGCACGTTGTCCCACGGCATGCGGACCCTCCTCGTCTTGTATCAACCACACGATACAAGACTCCAGCGTAACCGCAGCGCGGGCCGGTCGTTGGGAGTTCGCCCGTTCGTACGCACGTGACCGTGCAGTCGGCGGGACACTTGTCAGCCGATCGCAGCCGGGCTGCGAAAAATTGTCACCGAGTTGACAATATCCCGGTTTTCCTTCACGGGAGTGACACGTTTGGCGTTAGTTTTTCGATGTGCCCGTTGTCACCCCGCGACAGGTGCGGGGTGCCCGGCCGCGGGGCGCCCGCGACCGGGAACCCGGGGCGGAGCAAAGGAGCTGCGATGTCGGTGGAGCGCGGATTCGATCACGCTGCGCCGCCTCCTCCCGCCACGCTACCGCGCAAGCTGGCCGACATCCTGCGACCCGAACTGGCCAGCCTCGCCGCGGAAATCGTCGAAGAAATCCGGGCGACCATCCCGGCCTACGCGCGCCCGCTCGACGGCCCCTACGGCAAGTCGATCCGCGCCGGTGTCGAATACGCGATCACGCTGTTCGTCGCGCAGATCGCCGACCCCACGGTGTCGAAGGAACAGTCCCACGAGGTGCACCACCGGCTGGGGCAGAACGAAATGCGCGAAGGCCGCAGCCTCGACACGCTGCAGTCGGCCTACCGCGTCGGCGCGCGGGTGTCGTGGCGGCGGATCATGCGCGTCGGGCGGCGCAGCGGCCTGTCCTCGGCGGTGATGTCGCAGCTGGCCGACGCGATGCTGGCGTTCATGGACGAACTCGCGTCGGTGGCGCTCGACGGCTACCTGGAGGCGAAGGCGCGCACGGCGGGAGCGCTGGACTCCTGGCGCCGCAAGCTCCTCCACCTGATCCTCGAGACGCCGCCCGCGTCCCCCAAGGCGATTGCCGAGCTGGCCCAGCTGATCGGCTGGCCGGTGCCGTCCGACGCGACGCCGGTGGCGATCTGCCCGGCGAGCGGCGTCGCCCCGGCCCGCCGGCCCGCCGGGCTCGACGCGGACGTCCTCGCCGAGCTGGACACCGCCGACCCGAAACTGGTCGTCCCGGGCGAGCTGAGCGGCCCCCGGCTGGCGGCCCTGCAGGTGGCGCTGCCCGACTGCCGCCTGTCGATCGGCCCGTGCGTCCCGCTGGCGTCGGTGGCCGATTCCCTGCGCTGGGCCCGCAATGCGCTCCAGCTGGCCGAGCGGGGCGTGCTGGCGCCGCGCCCGGTGCTGCGCGCCGAAGAGCACTTGGCGACGCTGCTGGTCAACTCCGACACCGGCCTGGTCGGCACGCTGCGGCACCGCCTGTTCGCCCCGCTGGCGGACATGACGGGCAAGCAGCAGGAGCGGCTCCTGGAGACGCTGCGGGCGTGGCTGGACAGCCAGGGCAACGTGGTGGAGATCGCCGAGCGCCTCGGCGTCCACCCGCAGACGGTCCGCTACCGCATGCGCCAGCTGCAGGCGACGTTCGGCGACAGCCTGCGCGACCCGGCGGCCCGCTTCGAAATGGAGCTGGCCCTGCGCGCGGGTGCGGCGCCGTTGCCCCTGCGGTACCCGGTGACCGACCTGCTGCCGTCACCGCGGTCCGGCGGCAGTCATCCACAATGGACGCCGCGGTAACCGGGGCCCGGACGGATCCCCGGCCACCCCGGGGCTCGACGCGGTCCTTTTCGGACTGATCCGGCGAGCCGACCGGATCGCGAGCCGCCGGGGACTCAGCGGCTCCGGCGGAAGGTCTCCGGCGGGATCGGCGTGACCGGCGGGCAGTTGCGGTGGTCCGCCTCCGCGCACAGCGGGATGATCGTGAGCCGCGCCGAGGCCTGGTTGCCGGGGCCCGAGTTCTGACCGGTGAACAACGAGCTCAGCCGCTCGGCCGCCCCGCAGTTCTTGAACGCCGGCAGGGTGAAGCCCCGGTACTTCGGGTCGGGGTTGTCCGGATCGGTGCGGATGAAGCCGCCGCCGAACGGGTCGTACTCGCCCATCATGTCGATCGGCATCGGCGTCTCCGACACGCAGTCCGGGCCGGCGTCCAGCGGGACGCCGTTCACCTTGACGTCGCTGAGCCGCGAGACCACTTCGAGGTGGTTGCGCAGCAACCCGTCCAGCAGGGTGCCGAAGGAGTGGATCATCGTGCTGCGCTGGTGGTCCACCGGCAGGAATTCGACGGTCGCGCTGATCGGCAGGAAGCCGTAGCCCAGGTAGGACACCGTCACCGGGGCGAACGCCAGCTCGCCGGTGACCTCGCTCCGGACGGGGAAGCCCTGCGCGTCCGTGATGTTCAGCCAGACGCCGTTCGCCAGCGCGGCCGGCTTGCTGCGGATCGTGGCGCCGGTCCTGGCGATCGTGCTCGTGTTGTCGACCTGGTTCGGCTGCAGCGGCAGCACCATCGTGGTGGTGTCGTCCGGCGGCGGTTCTTCGTCGAGCAGGGAGTGCTTCCGCGGGCCGGCCGGCCGCGGACCGGGGGCGGCCTTCTTCTCCGGTGCCGGCTTGCCCGCCGCGGGCGGGGTGGCCGCCAGCACCGCCACCGAGCCGAACGAGGGGTCCTGGCCGCCGTCGGCGGTGCAGGCCACCTGCTCGGCGGGCTGGTCCGGGGGCGCGCCGGTGCGGCCGAGCGCGAGTTTCGGTGCCGTCACCCGGATCCGCAGCACGCCGGCGGTGGACGGGGAGAACGCCGGGAGCTTTCCGGTGGCCACCAGCGGGAGATCGCCTTCGGCGGGCAACCCGGTGGCCGCGATGGTCATCGGGACGGTGAGGGTGTCCTTGACCTTCCCCTGCTCCAGCTGCAGCTGGAAGGTCAGCCCGCCTTCGAGGGTGCTGCCGGTGCCGAGCAGCTGCTGGGCGGCGGCGCGCGGGAGGGAGAACGACACGGCCAGGCCGTCGATGGTCACGGGCTGCCCGACGGTCATCGAGGCGGGCAGCGACGCGGCCGTCTTCACGGCGAGCGCGAGCGGCCCGACCGGATCGGCGAACGGGCACGTCGTGGCCAGCGTCTTGGTCAGCTCGTGCCGTCCGGACGCCGCTTCGCCGTCCGGCTCGCCCGGCGCGGCCGAACCGGTGCCGGTGAACGCGCCGGTGGTGACCGACACCGCGCACGCCAGCGCGATCGCGCCGCGGGTCGCCGTCCGCCGGGTCAGCCGTGGGGCCATGCCGTGCTCCTGTCCGTGCTGCTGGGGAACGAACCGTAGGGATGGCCGGGGCCCCGGCCATCCCTACGGTAGTGCTTCACCCGGTGATCAGGGGGTGATGACGAAGTCGGGCGAGAACGCCTTGTTCTGCGCCGGGCTGGTGGTCTTCAGGGTGCAGCTCATGTTCCAGTTCGCCCAGGTGTTGTTGGACGCCTTGTGGAACTGCAGCGCGGCGGTGATCGGTGAGCCGAGCGAGAGGGTGTCCGTGCCGGCGGTCGCCGGAGCGGTGTAGGTCGGCACCGTCGAGCTCGCGTCCTGGTTGATGTTCACCGTGATCGGCCCGCCGGCGGGGTAGATCGTCTCCGGGATGTCCAGGTTGGTCGCCGGGCCGGACACGGAGCCGCGAGCCGCGGTGACCGGGACGGTCGCCTTGCCGCGGATGCCGTCGTAGCCGACGGCGGTCAGCAGCGAGTGGACCGCGGCGGAGATCGTCGCGGTGCCGCCGACGTTGGTCGGCACGGCGGTGCCGTTGACCGGGATCGAGTCCGGCCCGGTCAGGAACGCCGTGATCGCCACGTCCTGCTGCGGGATGCCGGGGAACGTGCAGCGGTGGATGGCCGCGGCGTTGTAGGTCGTGTCGGCCGCCGCGACGCCGGCGGTCAGCATGCCGAGCGTGCTGACGACGGCCGCGGTGGTGACGGCCTTGAGGGACAAGTTCTTGAGTCGGGTCATGACTGTCAATCTCCTTTGATCATCCAGTTGACGTCTTGTCCGGCGCTGCCCACGCGCCCCGCGGACCGATCGGTACCGCGAATTCCCCCGGGGATTTCCCTGGCTCAGCCCTGACCCTCGCGAGGTGGCTGTGAGAAATAAGGTTACTCGCCAGTCGGTTGCGCAACAAGCATGTGCCGGACCGGAACCGGCGGTGGTCCTCACGGCCACGATTTTTGTCAACAGCGGAGTATGCGCAGCGGACTCTTGGTTGGCGCTTGACAAAGAACTCGACGGGTGTCGTCGGGCGATTGTCCGGGTTAGTATCTGGGTGCGCGCGTGCACCGTAACCGCGCGAATCGATTCAGCGAAAGAAGATACCCGTGGCCGAAGTCTACCGTTTCCGGAACGCTTCCCGGCGGTCCGCCGTGCTGGCGGCCGCGGCACTGGTCGCCGTCCCGTTCGTGTCGTCCGCGTCCGCCGCGGCCGAGGACACCGGCGGCGTCCTGGAGTGGGGCTACTCGAACTACATCTCGGGGCCGTCGCCGGACGCGCTCGAGGGCGTGACCTCGGTGTCCATGGGCAGCATGGACGCGATGGCGCTCAAGGACGGCCAGGTCCTGGTGTGGGGCGACAACAACTTCGGCCAGACGGAGGTGCCGGCGGCGGCGGCGTCCGGTGTCAGCGCGATCGCCGCCGGCTGGGCCCACGAACTCGCGCTCAAGAACGGCGGCGTGCTGGCCTGGGGAAACGACTGGTACGGCCAGACGGACGTGCCCGCCGAGGCGCAGTCGGACGTCGTCGCCATCTCCACCAGCGCCATGCACAGCCTCGCGCTCAAGGCGGGCGGCCGCGTCGTCGGCTGGGGCCTGCGGTCGGACGTCCCGGCCGAGGCGACCTCCGGCGTCACCGCCGTCTCCGCCGGGGGCGACCACAGTCTCGCCCTGAAGAACGGCGGGGTCATCGCGTGGGGCAGCGACAACTTCGGCCAGTCGGACGTCCCGGCCGACGCGCGATCGGGCGTCACCGCCGTTTCCGCCGGTCACCAGCACAGCCTCGCGCTCAAGGACGGCCGGGTGATCGCCTGGGGCCGCAACGACAACCACCAGGCCGAGGTCCCGGAGGCGGCCCAGTCCGACGTCGTCGCGATCGACGCGGGCTGGACGTTCAACCTCGCGCTCAAGAGCAACGGCGACGTCGTCGGCTGGGGATCCAACGACCAGCTGGAGAGCGACCCGCTGAGCAACGGCATCTGCGGCCCGCTGCTGGCCGCCTCGGCCGGCGACCGGTTCAGCGTCGTGCTGAAGGCGGATCCGTCCGCGCCCTGCTGACCGGAACACGGAAAGAGGGGCTTCCCGGCCGGGAAGCCCCTCTTTCCGCCCGGCGGATCAGCCTTCGGTCTTGGCCGCCAGGTCCAGCGAGATCGTGTTGCCCGGCCCGGAGACCAGGGCACCCAGCGCCAGGTCGGCGATGAAGCAGTTCTTGAACTCCGGGATGGTGTAGGTGCCGGTCACCGTGATCTTCGGGCCGAAGATGTCGACGTCCTTCGCGCTCAGGTCCAGGTCGAGCGGCTTGCTCGCCTTGCAGCTGCCCGGCACCGTCGGCAGCGGGATCACCGGGACCAGCAGGCCGGCCCAGATGTCGTAGATCTCCATGTTGGCCTGGGCGTGCGTGGTCAGCGTGCCGTCGGCGAGGGTGCCGGTGGCCGGGCCGGTCGGGGTGATCTTGACCTTCGCCTTGATCTTGAACAGGCCCGACACCAGCGAGATGTTCGCCTGCGACGGCGGCAGCGACAGGTTCGCCCGCAGGCCCACCGAGCCGGTCTGGTCGTCGATGACCAGTGCGCCGTCGAGGTTGCCCGGGCCGAGGGTCATCGCACTGCCGGTCTTCTTGACCACGGTGCTGCCGGTGACGGTGTAGCCGACCGGGATTTCGACCACGTCGGCCGACGCGGGTACGGCGGCGACGCTCAGCGCGATGCCCGCGGTCGCCACGACCGCGGCCGCGCGCGCCCATTTCCGGCCGTTCTTCCGAGTGCGCAACAAAGTGGGCATGCCAACTCTCCTTCGAATTGTGCAGCGGTGGAAAAACTGGGTCAGCGGGGGGTGAGGCCGGTAATCTTCCAGGTATTGCCCTTGCGTTCCGCCGTCACCGAAAGCTGGGCGGCCGCGGAACTGCTCGAATTGTTGTCGGCACGGGTGGCGAACTGATCGAGGAACACGAGCAGCCTGGCGTGGCCGTCGCGGATTTCCTGAACCGCGGAAGACGTCACCCGCGTCGTCAGCACCAGTTTCTGGGCCGGTGCCTTCTCCTTCACCTGGGCGAAGAGCCGGTCGTAGGTGGCGCGGGCGTCACCGCGCAGCACGTCCCGCGCGGCCTGCCCGGTGACGTCGGTCTTGTCGTAGGAGTAGGAGAAGATCCGGTTCAGGGCCAGCGTCACCGCCGAGGTGACGTCGGCGGTGGCCCCGACGTCGGTGAGGGCGCGGTTGGCGGTGGCCGGGTCGTCGGCCGCCGACCGTGCCGCGATGGTGAACACCACGCCCGCCGCGGCCAGCAGCACCGACACCGCGATCAGCAGCGGCAGCAGCACCGGGCGGCGTCGCGACGGCGCGTCGTCCTCCGAAGTCTCCGAAGTCTCCGAAGACTCTGGAGTGGTCCCGGTACCGGTGGTCTCGCCGGGATCGGCAGCGGGGACGGTCACTTCGGGCTCTTCTTCGGTGGCGGCCGGTGCGTCGGCGGTGCTCATCGCGCCCCCACCGGGAGCTCGTCGAGCGCGCTGAGCTTCCAGCCGCCGCCGGTCCGCACCAGGCCCGCCGCGAACCGGTTGCGCTTGGTCGCCGGGGCGACGCCGTCCTTCTGGGCCGTGATCTCCACCGAGGCCAGCAGCTTCGCGGTGCCGGCGTGCTCGTCGAGCTCGCTCAGTGCCGCGTCCAGCACCCTGCCGGTGGACACCGTCGCGTCCTGGACGAGGGTCTTCTTCGTGGCGTCGTCGGTGCGGGCCAGCCGGTCGTGCAGCGGGCCGGTCGACGCGTCGAGCCACTGCGCGAGCCCCTGGTCCAGCCGGTGGTAGTCCAGGGTGCACAGCCGCGCGACCAGCTCCCGGCCGCCGGCCAGCGCCTCGTCGCGCGCGGTGCCGTAGGTCAGCTCTTCGCTGTGCGCGGTCCGGTACCAGGAGAACCCCGACCAGCCCGCGAAGGCGGCGGTGACGACCACCGCGAACACGGCGACCCGCAGCGGCCACTTCACTTTCCCAGCCACAGCATCTCCTCGATGGTCGGGGACACCGCCAGGCCGGGCGACGCCGCGAGCGGGGCTCCGGAGCCCGGCACCGCGGCCGGCGGCACCGGCCGGTGCGGCGCGTTCTGCGAGCCCCGCACCGACGTCGAGTCGCCCTTTTCGAGCGTGCACGACGCGCTGGTGTTGAACGGCAGCGGCGAGGTGTCCGTGCTGGGCCGGTACTGCGTGCTCTCGTACCCGGCGCGGCAGGGGACGGGGTCGTAGAACGTCAGCGCCATGGCGAGGTTGCCGTCGCCGCCGGCGAAGGCCGTCGACGTCGCCGCGACCATCTTCGGCGTCGCCACCAGCAGCTGCTCCAGGTCGCCGGTGCGGGCCTGGACCACCTGCGCCGTGGTGAGCAGGTTGGCCAGCAGGATCGGCAGCCCCGGGTCGGTCTCCCGCAGCAGGGTGCCCAGCTCGCTCGCGGCCGGCGGCGCGGTGGCGATCAGCCGCCGCAGGTCACCGTCCGCGTCGGACAGCTGCGCGGCGAACAGCTTGGCGTTGCCGGCGAACGAGCGCCACTCGGCGGAGGAGTCGAGCTGGGTGCGCAGCACGGTCGAGCCGTCGTCGATCAGCTTCGCCGTCTGCGGCAGGTTGGCCGACGCGTCCTTCGTGAACGAAGTCGCGGTGTCCAGCAGCACCTGCAGGTCCGGCCCGGTGCCGCGCAGGGCGTCGTCGAGCTCGTCGACGACGGTGCGCAGGTCGCCGGTGGGCACGGACGCGGTCAGCGCGTCGAGGTCGCCGAGCAGGTGCTGCACCGGCATCGGCAGCGTCGTCTTCTCCCGCGGGATGACCGAGCCGCCGGCCAGGAACGGGCCGTCCGACGTGCGGGGCTGGAGGTCGACGTACTGCTCGCCGACCGCGGACCGGTTGGCCACCACGGCCTGCGCGTTCGCCGGGATGGGCGGGGCCGAGCGGTCGATGACCAGGTCCGCTTCCATCCCGGACGGCGTCAGCCGCAGCTGCCCGATCCGCCCGACGGCGACCCCGCGGTAGGTGACCTCGCCGTTGGTGAAGATGCCGCCGCCCTCGGCCAGTTCCAGCTTCACGGTGTACCCGCCGTCGCCGAAGAGCCGGCCGATCCCCGCGTAGCTGGCGCCGACGAACGCGACGGTGACCAGCGAGATCACGACGAACGCGATGACCTGGACCCGGATCCTGGTGGTCAGCATCAGCGCCCTCCCGGCGTCGTGACCTGGCCGGCGGCCGGGAGCGGAAGCGGCGGCAGCGTCGGCAGGCAGGGCGGGTTGTTGCCCTTGGCGCCCGGCTCGCAGACGGGCGGGATGCCTTCGCCGTAGTTCGGCAGCTGCACGTCCGGCGCGGGGATGACCGACAGGTAGACGTTGAGGTAGTCGCCCTTGATCGCCGGGAGCACCGCGTCGGTGTACGGGAACGAGGGCAGGATTTCCAGCGCCTTCGGCAGCGACGCCCCGGCGTCGGCCAGCCGCTGCAGGATCGGCGCGAGCGCTCGCAGGTCGGCGACCAGGTCGTCCTTGCTCTTCCGGATGACGTCGGTGGCGACGCCGGAGAGGTCGTCGAGCGACTGGAGCATCGTGACGAGCTGGGTGCGCTGGTCGGTCAGCGTGCGCAGGCCCGGCGTCAGGTCGGTGAGCGCCCCGGACACCTGCTTGTCGCGGTCGGCGAGCGTGGTCGCCAGCCGGTTGACCCCGTCGAGGGCCGTGACGATGTCCTGGCGGTGGGTGTCGAGGTCGGTGGCCAGCGTCCGCACCCCGGACAGGAACGAGCGGATCTGCGTCTCGTTGCCGGTCATCACCTTGCCGAGCTCGCGGTTGATCGTCTGCAGCTGCCCGATACCGCCGCCGTTGAGCAGCAGCGAAAGCGCGCCGAAGACCTCTTCGACCTCCGGGTTGCGGTTGGTGCGGGACACCGGGATCACGGCGTTGTCGGCCAGCCGCGCGGTCTGCCGGGCCTGTCCTTCGGGCGCGGCGAGCTCGACGAACTTCTCGCCGAGCAGGCTGGACTGGCGCAGCCGCGCGACGGCGTCGGCGGGCAGCACGACGGCGCCGTTGACCTCGACGACGGCCTCGGCGGTCCAGCCGTCCGCGCCGAGCCGGATGGTCTGGACCCGGCCGACGGGCACGTCGCCGACCTTCACCGCGGCCTGCGGCACCAGGTCGAGGACGTCGGCGAACTGGACGGTGACGTGGTAAGGGTGGTCGCCGACGTCGGCGCCGCCGGGCAGCGGGAAGTCGTAGACGCCCTTGAACTCGCCCGAGCAGGCGGTCAGCAGCAGGCAGCAGCCGGCCGCCAGGGCCGTGACGCGTCGTGCTCTTCTCATCGTCCGCCCACCTCGTTCGTGTAGACGTCCCCGGTCACCGGCAGCGGCAGGTAGTCGATCAGGTCGGTGCGGGTCTGCAGCGCGCCGGTGCCGGGGTCGACCGTCTGCAGGAGGTTGGTCGCGGCCAGCGGCGCGGTTTCGATGAGCTCGGCCAGCGACGCGCGCTGGTCGGCCAGCGTCTGCGTGGTCACCGCCAGCTTGTCCACATTGGACTTGATCAGCGCCCGGTTGTCCTTGATGAACGCCTGGATGTCGCCGAGCGCGCTGCCCAGCGAGCGCAGGGCCGAGGCCAGCTCGTCGCGGTTGGCCGCCAGCGTGCCGGACACCGCCGCGAGCTGCTGGTTGACCTGCCGCACCTGGCCGTCGTTGGCGGCCAGCATGCTGGTGAACCGCTGCAGCTCCCGGACGGTGGCGAACAGGTCGCCGGAGTTGCCGGACAGCGTCCTGGCCAGCTCCGCGAGCTGCCTGACGGAGTCGTTGAACGCGGTTCCGTTGCCCTGGAGGTTCTTCGCGCCGGTGGTGAGCAGGTCCGACAGGGCGCCGTTCTTGTTCGCCCCGTCCGGGCCCAGTGCCTTGGTGATCGAATCGAGGCTGGCGTACAGCTCGTCGAGCTCGACCGGGGTCGCGCTGCGGTCCAGGCCGATGGTCGCGTGGTTCACCAGCCGCGGTCCGCCGCGGGCCGGCTTGGAGAACTGGACGTACCGGTCGGCGACGACGCTGGGGGCGATGACGACCACGTCGGTGTCGGCCGCGACCGGCGCGGAGCCGTCGTAGGTGAGCGTCACCTCGACCTGCTCGCCGCGCGGGGTCACCGATTCGACCTGGCCGATCCGGACGCCGAGCAACCGGACGTCGGAGCCGCTGTAGACGCCGACCGCGCGGGAGAAGAGCACGGTGGCGCGGCTGAGGCCGGTGCCGGAGAAGAGCCACCACAGCGCGGCCACGACGACGAGCGCCGTGACGAGCGCCGCGGCGAGGAACCGGTAGGTGCGGGTGGCGTTCACTTCGGGGCTCCCGTCCGCTTCGGCGGCACACACGGGTCACGGTTCTCGGGCAGCAGGCCGCAGAGGTAGGAGTCGAGCCACCGGCCGTTGCCCAGCGCGTTGTTGGCCAGCCGGAAGTACGGCCCGGCGGCGGCCAGGCTCTTCGCCAGGTTGTCGTTCTGCCGGGTCAGCAGGTCGGTCACGGTGTTCAGCTGGCTCAACGCCGGCTTGAGCGTGCCGGCGTTGTCCGCCACCAGCCCGGAGAGCTGGGTGGCCAGCGCCTGTGCGCCGGTCAGCAGGTCGTGGATGGCCTGGCGGCGCCGGTCGAGCTCGCCCAGCAGCAGGTTGCCGTCCGCGAGCAGCTGCTCGAAGTCCTGGTTCGAGTCCGCCAGCGTCGTGGTGAGCTTCTTGGCGTTGGCCAGCAGGCCGGCGAGCTGGTCGTCGCGGGAGGACACGGTCTTCGACAACGCGGACAGCCCGTCGAGGGTGGTGCGCACGTGCGCCGGGGCGTTGCGGAAGGTGTCGCTGATCGCGGTGAAGCTGTCGGCGAGCTGCCGGGTGTCGATCGAACCCGCGGTGTTCGCGAGGCCGTTGAACGCCTCGGTGACGTCGTACGGGGTGACCGTCCGGGTGCGCGGGATCGCCTGGCCGGGGTCCTGCACGCCGTCGCCGGTCGGCTTGAGCGCGAGGAACTTGCGGCCCAGCAGCGTCTTGAGCCGGATCTCCGCCGACGTCCGGTCGCCGACCCAGGCGTTCTTCACGCGGAAGGTGACGAGCACGTGGTCGTCGGCCAGTTCGACGTCGCGGACCTCGCCGACCTTGATGCCGGCGACGCGGACCTCGTCGTCGGGCTGCAGCCCGGCCGCCTCGGAGAACTCCGCGCGGTAGGTGGTGCCGCCGCCGACGATCGGCAGGTCGTCGTAGTTGAACGTCAGGGTCAGCAGCGCGGCGAGCACGACGCTCCCGGCGGCGCCGAGCGCGAGCGGATTGCGTTCCTTGAAGGACTTCACGAGCCGCACCTCTCGGCGGTCGCGGGTGTCCCGCGCGGCGGCAGGGTCTGGAGGACGGAGCTGCAGACGTAGAAGTTCATCCACGAGCCGTAGGAACTGATCCGGCCGAGGCCGTTCAGCTTCTCCGGCAACGTGTTCAGCGTCTGCTCCAGACCGGAGAGGGTGTTCTCGTCCGCGAGGTTCTTCGTGACGCTGTCGAGCCCGGTGATGGTGTCCTTCAGCGGCGTCCGTGCCGAGCCGAGCAGGCCCGCGGTCGCCGTGGACAGGTCACCGATGCCGCTGATCGCGTCGCCGATCACGACGCGGTCGGCGGCCAGGCCGGAAACGAGCTCCCGCAGCGTCGAGATCAACGTCGTCAGTGCCGTTCCCTTGCTGTTCACCGTGCCGAGCACGTGGTTGAGGTTGGTGATCACCTCGCCGATCAGCCGGTCGCGGCTCGCGAGCGTCGAGGTCAGCGAGCCGGTGTGCGCGAGCAGCTCCTCGACGGTGCCGCCCTCGCCCTGCAGCACCTGCACGATCTCGCCGGAGAGCTGGTTGACGTCGGTGGGCGAGAGCGCCTGGAACAGCGGCTTGAAGCCGTTGAACAGCTCGGTCAGGTCCAGGGCCGGCGTGGTGCGTTCCAGCGGGATTTCGCCGCCCACCGGCAGCGTGCCGCCGCCGCCGGCGCCGCGTTCCAGGGCGATGTAGCGCTGGCCGACCATGTTGCGGTACTTGATGACCGCGCCGACGTCGGCGGGCAGCTGCCGTCCGGCGTCGAGGGAGAACCGGACGTGCGCCAGGCTGTGGCCGGCGATCTCGAGTTCCTCGACCTGCCCGACGCGGACCCCGGAGATCCGCACGTCGTCGCCGACGTTGAGCGACGTCGCGTCGGTGAAGGTGGCGCCGTAGAGGTCGGTGCGGCCGACGCCGGTGTTGGCGATGGAGACCGCCAGCAGCACGGTCGCGGCCGTGGTGACCAGGACGAAGACCAGGCTCTTGAGCAGCGGGCCGGCGAGGTTCCTCACTTCAGCGTCACCTCCGTGCCGCGGTAGAGCGGGCCGACCAGCACGCTGCTCCAGTCCGCGACCTGCCCGGTCGGCACGCCCAGCTGCGGCGCGAGCACCGTGGCCAGGAGTTCCCGTTCCTGCGGGGAGTTCGCGACGCCGAGGTCGTCCCGCGTGCCGGTCAGCAGCGGGTGCCGGGACGTGCCGGGCGGGACCGCGGCGGTGCCGGTCGTCGGGGCGACGCCGCTGGGGTAGCAGCGCGGGCCGCCGGTCGCCGTGTACTTCGGGTCGTCCTTGCCGGGCACGTACTTGCCGCGGGACTGGGTGACGGTGACGGCGGCGTGCATGCCGGGCTGGTCCGTGCCCTTGCCGAGGGCCTCGTCGACCGGCGCGCGCAGCGCGTCCATCGCCTTGAGGGTGCAGGGGAAGCTGGGGGAGTACTCCGCCGCGACCTCCAGCGCGGAGCGGCTGTCGGCGGACAGCGCGATGATGTTGTTCTTGTTGCGGTCCAGGAACTGCCGCACCTCGCCCGCGGAGCCGCGCACCTGCTGGTAGACCGTGGCGAGGTCGGGTGCCTCGTCGTGCACCGTGTTCAGCGTGACGGCCGAGTCGGTGAGCGCGTCCAGCAGGTCGGGGGCGATGTCGCCGTACAGCCGGGAGACCGACGCGAGGTCCTGGACGTCCTTGGTGAACTGGGGCAGCTGCGGGGTGAAGCCGGTCAGGTAGTCCGCGGCGGTGGCGAGGGTCCGGCCGATCTGCTCGCCGCGGCCCTGCAGCGCCGTCGAGACCGCGGTCAGCGTCGTCGCCAGCTTCTGCGGCTGGACCGCCTGCAGCACCGGCAGGAGGTTGTCGAAGACCCGTTCCAGCTCGACCGCGTTCGCCGACCGGTCCTGCTCGATGACGTCGCCGGCGACCAGGTGCGGCCCGCGCTCGCCGTCCGGGATGGACAGCTGGACGTACCGCTCGCCGAAGAGCGTCTTCGGGACCAGCAGCGCGGAGACGGTGCGGGGCAACATGTCCACCTTGTCCGGCTCGAGCGCAAGCGCTATCTCGGCGCCCTGCGGCGTGGCCCGGATGTCGCGGATCTCCCCGACGAGCACACCACGGGCCTTGACCTGGCCGCCCGGCGCGAGCTGGTTGCCGATGCGGCTCGCCTTGAGCGTCACCGGGACCGTGGTGACGAAGTCCTTGTCGTACACCTTGATCGAGAGCGTCACCAGCACGCCCATCACCACCAGGAACAGCACTCCCGCGGTGCGGATCCCGGCCTTGCGGCGGGTTTCGCGTCTCATCCGGCCACCTGCACGGTCGTCGTCGCGCCCCAGATCGCCAGGGACAGGAAGAAGTCGAGGACGCTGATCGCGACGATCGCGGTGCGCACCGCGCGGCCCACCGCGACGCCGACGCCGGCCGGGCCGCCGCTCGCGCGGAAGCCGTAGTAGCAGTGCGCCAGTACCACCACGACGCTGAAGACCAGGACCTTCCCGAACGACCAGAGCACGTCACCGGGGGGCAGGAACAGCAGGAAGTAGTGGTCATAGGTGCCCGCGGACTGGCCGAAGAACCAGACGGTGACCTGCCGCGAGGCGAGGTAGCTCGACAGCAGCCCGATCGCGTACAGCGGGATGACGGCGAGGAAGCCGGCGATCACCCGGGTCGTCACCAGGTACGGGACACTGGGGATGCCCATCACCTCGAGCGCGTCGATCTCCTCGGAGATCCGCATCGCGCCGAGCTGCGCGGTGAACCCGCAGCCGACGGTGGCGCTCAGAGCGAGGCCGGAGACGAGCGGCGCGATCTCGCGGGTGTTGAAGTAGGCGGAGACGAACCCGGCGAACGCCGACGTCCCGACCTGGTTCAGCGCGGAGTAGCCCTGGAGGCCGACGACCGTGCCGGTGGCCACGGTCATCCCGATCATCACGCCGATCGTGCCGCCGATGACGGCCAGCGCGCCGCTGCCGAAGCTGACCTCGGCCAGCAAGCGGACGACCTCGCGCAGGTAGCGGTGCAGCGCGCGCGGGGTCCAGGCGATCGCGCGGAGGAAGAAGAGGATCTGGTCGCCGAGGGTGTCGAGGAAGCCGAACCGGCGGTCGACGGCCTCGCGTACCCGCGCCGCTCTCGGGAGGTCCGTGGTCGTCACTTCAGCTCCCCTTGGGCGGAACGAGTTGCAGGTAGACGGTGGTGAGGATCAGGTTCAGCACGAACAGCAGCAGGAACGTGATGACCACGGACTGGTTGACCGCGTCGCCGACACCCTTCGGGCCGCCCTTGGGGTTCAGGCCGCGGTAGGAGGCGACGACCCCGGCGACGAAGCCGAAGATGAGGGCCTTGATCTCGCTGATCCACAGGTCGGGCAGCTGGGCGAGGGCGGAGAAACTGGCCAGGTAGGCGCCCGGGGTGCCGTTCTGCATGATCACGTTGAAGAAGTAGCCGCCGAGCACGCCGACGACGCTGACCATGCCGTTGAGGAAGACCGCGACGCCCATCGCGGCGAGCACCCGCGGCACGATGAGCCGCTGGACCGGCGAGACGCCGAGCACCTCCATCGCGTCGATCTCTTCGCGGATGGTGCGCGAACCGAGATCGGCGCAGACGGCGCTCCCGCCCGCGCCGGCGATGAGCAGCGCCGTCACGATCGGGCTGGCCTGCTGGATGATGGCGAGCACGCTCGCCGCGCCGGTGAACGACTGGGCGCCGATCTGCGTGGTCAGCGAGCCGATGTGCAGCGCGATCACCGCGCCGAACGGGATCGAGACCAGCGCCGTCGGCAGGATCGACACGCTCGCGATGAACCAGAACTGCTGGACCAGCTCCCGCACCTGGAACGGGCGGCGGAAGGTCAGCCGGACGACGTCGAGGCCGAGCCCGTAGAGCCGTCCGGTTTGCCGCAGCGCGGCGGCCCCGGGGAACGACGGCGTCGTCGTCCGTTCGGCCATTCGTGTGCCTCCAGCGGTTTCGGCGGCACGCCGAATACACCCGAGATGACCAAGAGGAAATGGACCGAACGGGCTAATAATTGCCGGCCATTCACGGTCTCGGGGGCACCGTGCCGTTTCCTACTGGTCGGTACGCTAACGACGGCCTTGCTGGGAGACAAGAACTTGAGCAGGATCACGCGGTCACGGGCTGGTAACCCCGCATTTCTTGTCCAGGGCTGACAAACGCCCCCGATCTTGTTGTCAGCGGAGGAAAAGAAACTCGCCTCCGGACCCCGCCGGAGCCCGGCGACCCACCCCACTTTGTCAATTCCCGCACCCGGCGGACGTGCTCGAAGGGTCGACACGCGTGTCTGAAGGGTCGACACGCGTGATCAGAGAGACGACACGCTGCGGAGCCGTGGGCGGTGCCGTGTCGACCCTTCAATCACGCGTGTCGACCCCTGGATCACGCGTGTCGACCCTTCAGGACGGGTCAGGACTTGAGGCCGGCGAGGATTTCGTAGGAGCGGACGCGGTCGGCGTGGCCGTGGACCATCGTGGTGACCATCAGCTCGTCCGCGCCGGTGTCGGCCAGGAGCTGCTCGAGTCCCTTTTGGACGGTTTCCGGCGAGCCGACGACGCTGGAGCCGAAGCGCTCGGCCAGGAACGCGCGGTCCATCTCGGTGTACGGGTACTCCGCGGCCTCTTCCGGTGTCGGCAGGGCGATCGGGCGGCCGCGGCGGAGGCTGAGGAACGTCAGCCCGGACGGGCCGGCCAGGAAGCGGGCGCGCTCGTCGGTCTCGGCGGCGACCACGGACACGCCGAGCATCACGTACGGCTCGTCGAGCACGCCGGGCCGGAAGTTCTCGCGGTACAGCTGCACGGCCGGGATGGTGTTCTCGGCGGCGAAGTGGTGGGCGAAGGAGAACGGCAGCCCGAGCCGTCCGGCCAGCTGGGCGCTGAAGCCGCTCGAACCCAGCAGCCACACCGGCGGCTGGTTGCCCTCGGCCACCACCGCGTTGACCCCGCGGGCCTCCGAATGGGTGAAGTAGCCGATCAGCTCCTGCAGGTGCTCCGGGAAGTTCTCGGCCGACAGCCCGCCGGGGCCGCGCAGCGCCAGCGCCGTCCGCTGGTCGGTGCCGGGGGCGCGGCCGATGCCGAGGTCGATCCGGCCCGGGTGGAACGCCTCCAGGGTGCCGAACTGCTCGGCGACGACCAGCGGCGCGTGGTTGGGCAGCATGATCCCGCCGGACCCGACGCGGATCCGCTCGGTCGCGTCGGCGACGTGCCCGATCAGCACGACGGTGGCCGAGCTGGCGATGCCGGGCATGTTGTGGTGCTCGGCCAGCCAGTAGCGGTGGTAGCCCAGGCGTTCCGCGGCGCGGGCGAGGTCCAGGGTGTTGCGCAGCGTCTCGCCGACGGTGTTCCCCTCGGAGACGGGGGACAGGTCGAGCACGGACAGCGGCACGTCAGGCAGTGAGCTCACAACCGGGGTCAACGCCCCGGTGCCGCGATTGCTTCCCGCCGGGCCGTCCGGGCGCCGCCTGTGACGATCTTCACGCCGGGTCGGGTGCGGCCTTCGTGCCGGTGCCGTGGTGCGGGTCGCGCGATTCCCGCACCCGGCCGCGGCCGATTGGCTACGGTGGGCGAATCGGAAAAGGAACAACGGGGAGGACCGGGTGCCGCGTCCGGAGCGACCTTTGGATCCCGGCGACGATCTGCTGACCGAATTCGCCGCCGATCTCCGGCGTTTGCGCGAGCGCGCCGGGAATCCGACCTACCGTGAGCTCGGACGGCGGGCGCACTACTCGGCCGGGACGCTGTCCGAAGCCGCCGGTGGGCGGAAACTCCCCAGCTTGGCGGTCACCTTGGCCTACGTCCGGGCCTGCGGCGGGGTGCCGGGGGAATGGGAGGAACGCTGGCACGCCGTCGCCGAAGAGTCGCGCGCTGACGGTGCCGATTCACCGCTGGAGCCGGAACCAGGGGAAATTCCGCCGTACGTCGGGCTGGGCGCTTTCACCCCCGCCGACGCCGGCCGTTTCTTCGGCCGGGAACGGCTCGTCGAAAAACTCGTCGAACGGCTCGGGAGACAACGTTTTCTCGCCGTCCTCGGCGCGTCCGGCTCGGGGAAGTCGTCGCTGCTGCGGGCCGGTCTGCTGCCTTCGGTGAAGGGGCCGGCCGTGTTGCTCACGCCGGGGCACCGGCCGCTGCAGGAGTGCGCGGTCAAGTTCGCCGCCGCGCTCGGTACCGCCCCCGGCGCCCTGCTCGACGACTTCGCCGCGCACCCGCGCAACCTCGGTCTGTCCGCCCGCCAGCTGGCCGACAGCGGGGGAGAGGACCTCGTGCTGGTCGTGGACCAGTTCGAGGAGGTCTTCACCCTCTGCCAGGACGAGCGGGAACGGGCCCGCTTCCTCGACGCGCTCGTCACCGCGACCACCGAACCGGACAGCCGCACCCGGGTCGTCCTCGGCATCCGCACGGACTTCTACACGCACTGCGCGCGGCACGCGGAGCTCGCCGAGGCCATGCAGGACACCCAGGTACTGGTCGGCCCGATGACGACCGAGGAACTGCGGCAGGCGATCTCGCGGCCCGCGATCGACGCCGGCTACCGCGTCGAAAACGCCCTGGTCTCCCGGCTGGTCGCGGACGCCACCGGCCAGCCCGGCGTGCTGCCGCTGCTCTCGCACGCGCTGCTGGAGACGTGGCGGCGCCGCCGCGGCACCACGCTGACCCTCGCCGGGTACGAGTCGACCGGCGGCATCGAGCGGGCCATCGCGCAGACGTCCGAAGGCACCTACGCGAAGCT
This sequence comes from Amycolatopsis rifamycinica, assembly GCF_000695625.1. Lineage (GTDB taxonomy): Bacteria > Actinomycetota > Actinomycetes > Mycobacteriales > Pseudonocardiaceae > Amycolatopsis > Amycolatopsis rifamycinica. The sequence goes on along the minus strand of NZ_JMQI01000028.1, from coordinate 189,698 downwards.
CTCTCCGCGTCAGCAGCGGCTCGCGCGGCAGATCTTCCTCCGGATGACCGCGCTCGGCGAAGGCACCGAAGACACCAAGCGGCGCATCGGCCGCGCCGAGCTCGACGCCGACGACGCCGACACCGCCGTCGTGCTCGCCGAGCTGGCCGCGGCCCGGCTGGTCACCCTCGACGACACCGGTATCGAGATCGCCCACGAAGCCCTCATCCGCGGCTGGCCGCGGCTGCGGGAGTGGCTCACCGAAGACCGCGAAGGCCTGCGCGTCCACCGGCAGCTCACCGAGGCGACCGGCGCCTGGGAGGCCGTCGACGAGGACCCGGGCTGGCTCTACCGCGGCACCCGGCTGGCCATCGCCCGCGAGTGGGCCGCGCGCCAGGACTCCGCGCTGTCGCGGCGCGAACGGCGGTTCCTCGACGCGAGCCTCGCCGTCGAGCACGCCGAGCAGGAACGCGACCGCCGCCGGACCCGGCGGCTGCGGCAGCTGGTCGCGCTGCTCGCGGTGCTGCTGGTCGTCGCCGTGGCCGCCACCGTCTACGCCGTGCGCGCCGAGACCACCGCCACCGAGCAGCGCAACAACGCGCTCGCCCAGAAGGTCGCCGGCCAGGCACTGGCCATGCGCGCCACCAACCCCGCGCTGGCCGCGCAGCTCGCGCTCGCCGCCTACCGCCTCGACCCCGGCGCCGAAGAGCGCAGCGGCCTGCTCGGCATGTTCGGCTCGCCGTACGCGACGCGGCTCACCGGGCACACCGGCCGGGTCAACACCGTCGCCCTCCGCCCGGACGGGCAGGTCACCGCGACGGCGAGCTGGGACGGCACCGCCCGGCTCTGGGACGTTCACGACCCGCACCACCCGGTACCGCTGGGCGTGCTCGCCGGCCACAAGGGCAACGTGAACAACGTCGCCTTCGCCGCCGACGGCCGGACTGCCGCCACCGCCGGCTTCGACGGCACCGTCCGCGTCTGGGACGTCTCCGACCCGGCACGTCCGGGGCCCGGGACGACGATCGAGCAGCACGAAGGCAAGGCCTACGCCGTCGCGTTCAGCCCGGCCGGGCCGCTGCTGGCGACCGCCGACGTCAAGGGCACGATCCGGCTCTACGACACGACCGACCCCGCCCACCCGCGGCCGTCGGGGGAGCTGACCGGGCACACGTCCTACGTCAACAACCTCGCCTTCAGCGCCGACGGCCGGCTGCTCGCCTCCGCGTCGGCCGACAAGACCGCCCGCGTCTGGGACGTCGCTTCGCGGCGCGAGCTCGGTGTCGTGGCCGGGCACACCGACGTCGTGCACTCGGTCGCGTTCAGCCCCGGCGGCTCCGTGCTCGCCACGGCGAGCCAGGACCAGACCGCGCGGCTGTGGGACGTCACCGATCCGGCCCGCCCGGCGCCGCTGGCGTCGCTCACCACGCACAAGGCGACCGTCCGGTCGGTGGCGTTCACCGCCGACGGGCGGACGCTCGCCACCACCGGCTTCGACCGCACGGCCCGGCTGTGGGACGTCGCCGACCCGCGGCAGCCGCGCGAGCTGCAGTCGCTGCCCGGGCACACCGGCGCGGTCGTCTCCGCGGTGTTCACCCGTGACGGCCGCACCCTCGCCACGGCCAGCGACGACCAGTCCGCCCGGCTCTGGGACCTGCCCGGCCCCGGCATCGCCGCGCACACGGCCCAGACGTGCCACGTCACCTTCGGGCCCGGCGGGAAGCTGCTGGCCTCCGGCGGGTACGACCAGACCGTGCGGCTGCACGACCTCACCGACCCGCGCGCGCCGCGGGCGCTGGCCACGATCGGCGGATTCGGCGACGCGGTCTGCGGCGTGGCCGTCAGCCCGGACGGCCGCACGCTGGCCACCGGCAGCTGGGACCACACGATGACGCTGCGGGACATCACCGACCCGGCCCGCCCCGGGCCGCCGGTGGTGTTCAACCGGCTCCACGACGACGTCGACGCGGTCGCGTTCAGCCCGGACGGACGGCTGCTCGCCACCGCGGGCGACGGCCACACGGCCCGGCTCTGGGACCTGGCCGACCGCACCCGCCCGGTCGAGATCGCCCGGCTCGAAGGTCACGACGACGACGTCCACACCCTCGCCTTCAGCCCCGACGGCCGGACGCTCGCCACGGCGGGCTGGGACCACACCGCGCGGCTGTGGGACGTCTCGGCACCGCGGGCCCCGCGGCCGCTGGCGAAGCTGGCCGGGCACACCGACACGATCTTCTCGATCGCCTACAGCCCCGACGGCAAGCGCGTCGCCACGGCGAGCGCCGACCGCATGGTGCGCCTCTGGGACGTCACGGACCCGGCGCACGTGCCGCCCCCGGTGATCCTGGACGGCCACGCGGACGTCGTCATGTCGGTGTCCTTCAGCGGTGACAGCCGCACGCTGGCCTCGGGCAGCTACGACCGGACGATCCGGCTGTGGGACGTCGCCGCGGCGGCGCCGTACGCGGTCCTGCCCGAACAGCGCGACCGCGTCTACGCCGCGCAGTACGCCCCGAACGGCCACACGCTGGCGGGCGGCGGAGCGGACGGCTCGGTGCGGTTCTGGGAGGGCGACCCGGAGCGGGCGGCCGAGCGGATCTGCGCGGCGGTGTCACCCCGGATCGGCGAGGCCGAGTGGAACGACAGCTTCCCGGACCTCCGGTACTCCCCGCCCTGCCCCTGACCGGGTTGTTCGGCGTTGTTGTTCGGTGGGTGAGCGCGGACACCGAACAACCCGGATCGACTAGACATGCCCTCGGACGCCACGTCGTCCCACGACGTTTCATTTCACCGGGGGTCTGAAGGGCTCCTTCGAGGACACGGGAACCCGCCACCCGCTCCGCGAAGGGGCCCTTCAGCGTTCATCCTCCCGCAATGCACTGCTTTCGGGTCCAGGCGAGCGCGACGGTCTCTCCGCCGAGCCGCCGGCCCCCGGGGGTGCGCGCGGCGACGCAGCCGACGCGCAGGCCGCTGCTTCGGTGCGGCGGCTCGCCTTCGCGGAAGAAGTGGACCAGCTGGTTGGCGGTGGCCTTCGCGTGATCGCCGTCGAGGTTCACCAGCTCGGGCCGTCCGGCCAAGCCGAGCTCGGCCGCCGGTGCCGCGTGGACCGCGGCGACGTCGTCACCGCCGTCGGCGAGCCGGCCGAGCCGGGCTTCGCCGACCGCACCCCGGACCCCGGTCACGGGCGCCGCGACCGGATCACGCTCACCGCGGCCGGCTCGGCACCGTCGCGGCTCATGGACGAGATGCTCGACCGCGTGCGGGACGACCTGCTCGCGCCGCTGCCCGGCGAAGACCGGGAGTGCCTGGCGCGCCTGCTCCGCCAGGTGCTCGCCCACCACGAGCCGGGCTCGGGCCGATCCGGCGTCAGGCGGCGGGGATCCAGTCCGGGTTCGAGGCCAGCACGATCAGCTGCTGCGTCGCCCGGGTCAGGGCCACGTACAGCACCCGCCGCCCGGTGGTCGACTCGGTGATCAGGTCGTTCGGCTCCACCAGCACCACCGCGTCGTACTCCAGGCCCTTCGAATCCAGGCTGCCCACGACCTTGAGCCGCTCGTCCGCCTCGTCCGAGAGCCAGCCCGCGACCTCCGGCACCCGGTCCATCGCCGTGATGACGCCGACCGTGCCCTCGACCGTGCCCAGCAGCTCCTTCACCGCCGCCTGCGTGGCCGCGGCGAGGCCGGCCGCCTCCACCGGGCGGACCTCCGGCTCCACCCCGGTGCGGCGGACCGCCACCGGCAGCTCGCCGGACTCCGCGTGCCCCGCGACGACCTTCGCCGCCAGGTCGAAGATCTCCGCCGAGTTGCGGTAGTTCGTGCGGAGCGTGAACCGCCGCCGGGCCGTCTTGACGCCGAACGCCTGGTCGCGGGCCGAAGCCGCCTCCGCCGGGTCCGGCCACGAGCTCTGCACCGGGTCGCCGACCACCGTCCAGCTCGCGTACTTGCCGCGCCGCCCGACCATCCGCCACTGCATCGGCGAAAGGTCCTGGGACTCGTCGACGACCACGTGCGAGTACTCGTCGTAGTGCTCCGGCCGCGTCGGTGCCCCGCCCGAGCGGTCCGGCTCGACCTCGATCACCTGGCGCCGCTTGCGCTTCGGCGGCGGCCCGAGCAGGACGCGCAGCTCGTCCAGCAGCGCGACGTCCGCGATCGACCAGCCGCGCGACCGGTCCGCGAAGTCCGCGGCCAGCATCGAGATCTCCTGGCGGTTCAGCACGCCCTTCGCCGCCGCGGCCAGCCGCTTCTCGTCGGCCAGCCACTTGAGGATCTGCGCCGGGTACAGCACCGGCCACCAGACGACCAGGAAGCGGTGGAAGTCGATCCGCTCGCCGAGGTCGGTGATCAGCTCGGCCCGGTCGAGCTGCCTGCCGTCGTCCTTCGCGTGCTCCTCGGCCTTCGCGGCGAGGGCGTCCAGCAGCATCTCGGCCGCCCGGATCCGCTGCCGGTTCGGCGGCGCGCCCTGCGTGTGGGCCTTGCGGCGGACCTTCTCCAGCTCGCGCGCGTTCAGCTTCAGCACCTCGCCGCGGTAGACGATCCGCATCTCCTCCGGCGCCTCCGGCGGCGTGTCGCGCAGCGCCCGCAGCAGCACCTTCCGCATCCGCAGCGATCCCTTGACGGCGGCCAGCGGCGCCGCGTCCTGCCGGGTCGCCTCCAGGCCGTCGAGGACTTCGCCGAGCGCGCGCAGCTCGACGTTCGTCTCACCCATGGAGGGGAGGACGCGCGAGATGTAGCTGGTGAACACGCCCGAGGGCCCGATGACCAGGACGCCGGCGCCGCCGAGCTGACGCCGGTAGCGGTAGAGCAGGTAGGCGGCGCGGTGCAGCGCGACGGCGGTCTTGCCCGTCCCCGGGCCGCCGGTGATCTCGGTGACCCCGCGCCACGGCGCCCGGATGACCTCGTCCTGCTCCTTCTGGATGGTCGCGACGATGTCGCGCATCTTCTCGCCGCGCGAGCGCCCCAGCGCGGCCATCAGCGCGCCTTCGCCGACGATCTGCATGTCGTCGGGGACGGCGTCGGCGATCAGGACGTCGTCGTCGACGTCGAGGACGTTCTGGCCCGAGCAGCGGATCACGCGCCGCCGTACGACGTCCATCGGTTCCTCGGCGGTGGCCTGGTAGAACGCCGCCGCGGCCGGCGCGCGCCAGTCCGTGACGAGGTTGTCGAACTCGGCGTCGCGGATGCCGAGCCGGCCGACGTAGGTGCGTTCTCCCTCGCGGTCGTCGAGCCGTCCGAAGACGAGCCCCTCGTACTCGGCGTCGAGCGTCTGCAGCGTCTGGTTGGCGTGGTGGACCATCATGTCGCGCTCGAACAGCATCGACGCCTGCTCGAAGATCGCCTCGCGCTGCGCTCCCTGGCCGATCTCGTAGCCCTTCGTGCGCATCGCCTCGGCCTGGGCCTTCAGTTCGTCCAGACGGGTGTACACGCGATCGACGTGGGCTTGTTCGATGGCGATCTCGGCCCGTCTGACCCGAGGTTCGGACACGCATGGCTCCTTGACAGCTTTGGGATCGCCTCCGAGGGCGAAGAACGACTCTACGCGGTGGCCCGGGCGGCGACACCCGTGTCCCGGTCATCCGCGCGGCGACGTGTCCCCGCACAATCGGGGGGTGACCAGGATCGTGGCCGGGACGGCGGGCGGACGGCGGCTCAAGGTGCCGCCGAAGGGCACCCGGCCGACGTCGGAACGCGTGCGGGAAGCCCTGTTCAACGCCCTGGAGACGGCGGGCGAGCTGGACGGCGCCCGCGTTCTCGACCTCTACGCCGGGTCCGGCGCGCTCGGCCTCGAAGCGCTCTCCCGCGGCGCGGCGGACGCGCTGTTCGTGGAGTCCGACCGGCGGGCGGTGGACGTCCTTCGCGGCAACGTCGCGGCGGTGGGCCTGGGCGGCACGGTCCGGGCCGGGCAGGTCGAGGCGGTCGTCGCGGCCCCCGCGCCCGCCGCGTTCGACCTGGTGCTCGCCGACCCGCCGTACGCGGTGGACGCGGCGGCGCTCGGGTCCGTCCTGGCGGCGCTGGCGGCCGGCGGCTGGCTGACGGCGTCGGCCCTGGTGGTGATCGAGCGCGCCGCCCGCGACGGCGAGCCGGACTGGCCGCCGGGCTTCGAGCGGGCGCGGGCGAAGAAGTACGGCGACACGGCCGTGTTCTGGGCGGAGTACACGGCTGTGGCGTGAACCACGCGGCGGAGACCGGGTGCGGCACGGTAGCGTCCGCGCCATGCGGCGTGCGGTCTGTCCCGGTTCCTACGACCCGGCCACCAACGGCCACCTCGACATCATCGAACGGGCCAGCCGGCTGTTCGACGAGGTCGTCGTCCTGGTGGGGGTGAACAAGAACAAGAAGGGCGTCTTCGAGATCGAGGAACGCCTGGAGATTCTGCGCGAGATCACCGCGAAGTTGCCGAACGTCCGCATCGACTCGTGGGAGGGCCTGCTCGTCGACTACTGCCGCGCGAACGACATCACGGCGGTCGCGAAGGGCCTGCGCTCGGTCAGCGACTTCGACTACGAGCTGCAGATGGCGCAGATGAACCGCGAGCTCACCGGCGTCGAGACGCTGCTGATGGCGAACAACCCGGCGTACGGCTTCGTGTCGAGCTCGCTCGTCAAGGAGGTCGCCGCGCTCGGGGGCGACATCGAACGCTTCGTCCCGCCGGTCGTCTTCGACCGGCTCTCGGAGAAGTTCCCGAAGCTGGGGCGCTGACCCCCGGCGACCGTCCACAGGGGAGCCGGGGGTGTCCGGTTCCCGTCGTTCGGCCCCCTCCGTTCGTCGGGACTTCGGCCCGGGGGTGCGGGAGTTCACGTCGGCGTCTCCTGGCGATCATTCCATCGGGTTACGGTCCGAAAATGACCAACTACCGATCACGCCTGGTCGCGGTCCTCTTCGCGCTCCTGGCCACGCTGTTCGCCGGGGTCTCCGCCGCCTCCGCGGCTTCCCCGGCCGTCGCCGAGCAGAACTCCTGCGGGAACCTCTCGGGCTTCTCGCACACGACGCTTTCGGCGCTGCCGCCCGAGGCGACGACGACGTACAACCTGATCCGGACGGGCGGCCCGTTCCCGTACCCGCAGAACGACGGCGTCGTCTTCGGCAACCGCGAAGGCATCCTCCCGGCCTGCGCTTCGGGCTACTACCACGAGTACACGGTGCCCACGCCGGGCTCGAGCACCCGCGGCACGCGCCGGATCGTGACCGGCAGCGCCGGCGAGTACTTCTACACCGGCGACCACTACGCCACCTTCAAGGTCATCGACATCGGCGGCGGCACCACGCACGCCTGCGGCGACCTGTCGGGCCTGGCGAAGATCGGCTACTCCCAGCTCTCGTCGGCCGCGAAGACCGTCGTGAACAACGTTCGCGGCGGCGCGGCCACCGGCACCACCTACGAAAACCGCGAAGGCGTGCTCCCGGCCTGCGCGTCCGGCTACTACCAGCTCTTCGCCGTCGGCACGAACGACCGGGTGATCTCCGGGAAGGCGGGCGAGCTGGCCTACACCCCCGACCGCTACGCCACCTTCAAGCGGATCGACCTGAATTCCTGATCCCGTGCAACGCGCCGCGCCCCCTCGTCCGTGAGCTACACCGGAAGACGGACGAGGAGGCGCGATGCGGGCGGCGGACGACGCGGACTTCCGGGAGTTCACCCGGGCGAGGGCGCTGGCGCTGAGACGGACGGCGTACCTGCTGTGCGGCGACTGGCACCTGGCCGAGGACCTCGTGCAGAACGCGCTGGTCAAGCTGTACCGGGTCTGGCCGAAGATCACCCGGCGGGGGCCCGTCGACAACTACGCGCGGCAGGTCCTGCTGCGCTGCTGGCTCGACGAGTCGCGACGGCCGTGGCGGCGCCGCGAACGCCGTGACGGCGTCGTGCCGGACGTGCCGTCCCCCGACCCCGGATCCGGGATTTCGGGGCCGCTGCTGCGCGCGCTCGCCGAAGTCCCGCCGAAGCAGCGCGCCGCCGTCGTGCTCCGCTACTGCGCCGACCTGCCGGCCGCGGAGGTCGCGCGGGTGCTGCGCTGCTCGGAAGGCACCGTCCGGAGCCAGGCCGCCCGTGGGCTCGAGACCCTCCGGGGCGTGCTCGAGCACAGCACGGAAAGGAGCGCGTGATGACCGATCTCGAAACCCGCCTGCGCGAGGTGGACCTCCCGGAGCCGCCGCTGGGCTTCGACCCGGACGAGGTCGCCGACCGGGCGGCGCGGCACACCCGGCGGCGCCGGGCCGGGATCACGGGCACCCTCGCCGTGTTCTCGGCCGCCGCGGCCGCGGCGGTGTTCGCCCCCGGCACGTCCCCGGTCCCGCCCGCCGCCCCGCCGTCCTCGCCGTCCCCGCCGTCGCCGGCCGAGCAGGCGCGGATCCGGCAGGCGCTCGCCGACGCCGTGATCGGGGTGTTCCCCGGGGTGCGGGGCCTGACGGTCGGCGTGTCCCCGGCCGACGCCATCGGTCCCGGCCGGATGGCCGTGACCGCCACCTTCGCCGACGCGGCCGGGCGGCCGGGGAACTTCCAGCTGACGGTGTACGGCCGTGGGACGCCGGACGACCACGTGCCCGTGGCCCGGTCCTGCCCGGAGCCGGACACGGGCGGGCTGCGCTGCGACCGGATCCCGCAGCCCGGCGGGGCCGTGCTGCTGGTGTCCGAGGTCGGCTACGTGAGCACCGGGGGGTTCACGAAGCTGCGTGGCTTCGACAGCGTCCTCCGCCGGGCCGACGGCTCCGCGGTGACGCTGACCGACGCGGCCGACGACGCCGCCGACTCGGTGCAGCTCAGCGAGGAGCAGCTCACGAAGGTGATCACCGATCCGGCGTTCGTGCTGCCGTAGCGGCTCCGGCGCCGGGCGTGGCCGAGGGGGACACGCCCGGCGCCGTGCGCCTTCACCGCTTCGGCGCCCGATGCGGGCAGACTGGTCCTCAGCGACAGGGGATTGGAGTTGCCGTGTACCGGGTTTTCGAGGCGCTCGACGAGCTCGTCACGATCGTCGAAGAGGCGCGGGGCGTCCCGATGACGGCCAGCTGCGTCGTGCCCCGGGGTGACGTGCTCGAACTCCTCGACGACGTCCGCGACGCACTGCCGGCGGAGATCGACGACGCCCAGGACGTCCTCGACAAGCGCGACGACCTGATCCACGCGGCCCGCAAGGAGGCCGGCGAGACGGTGGCGGGCGCGAACGCCGAGGCCGAGCGCACGATCGCCGAAGCGACCGACGAAGCGGAGCGCATCCTCGCCGACGCCAGGGCCCGCGCGGAGCAGATGCTCGCCGACGCCCACGACCAGGCCGACCGCACGGTGGCGGCGGGCCAGGCCGAGTACCAGAACCTCACGGACCGTTCCCGGGCGGAGTCCGAGCGGATGATCCAGGCGGGCCGCGACGCGTACGACCGCGCGATCGAGGACGGCCGCGCGGAGCAGGCCCGGCTGGTGGCCCAGACGGAGGTCGTCCAGGCGGCCCACGCGGAGTCGGCCCGGATCGTGGACGAAGCCCACGCGGAGGCCGACCGCCAGCGAGCGGACTGCGACGCGTACGTGGACGGCAAGCTGGCGGAGTTCTCGGAGCTGCTGGCGACGACGCTGCGCACGGTGGACTCGGGCCGCAACCACCTGCGGTCCCCGGCGAACCTGCCCAGCTCGGGCGGCCGCCCCACGCTCTACGACTACCAGGTGTGACGAGCTTCTCAGCCGCGCTCGCTCCCCTCCCGAACCACCCGGTCCCAGCCTCCCGGACGACTCGTTCAGGACCTCCCGCGTCCCGAACGGGCCCCTTCGCGACGCCCGGGCGGCCGTCCCAGCGCAAAAGGGGTGGCGACCAGTGCGTACTCTGGACGGGATGTCCGAGAACAAGACCCCCCAGCTCGACGACCGCAGCCCGTGGGTGATCGACACCCGTGAGCTCGGCCGTCACGCCGGCCTCAGCCGCGCCCTCAAGCGCAGCGTGCCGGTGGAGACGCCGCTCGGCGTCCCCGACGTCATCACCATCGAAGCCGGCTCCGAGCTGGAACTCGACCTGCTGCTCGAGTCCGTCGTCGAAGGCGTGCTCGTCAGCGGCACCGCCCGCGCGATCGCCAAGGGCACCTGCGCCCGCTGCCTCGACCCGCTGACCGAAGAGGTCGAGGTCGAGGTCCAGGAGCTGTTCGCCTACCCGGGGTCGGTCACCGAGGAGACCACCGACGAGGACGAGATCCCCCGGCTGGTCGACGACAAGATCGACCTCGAACCCATCGTGCGCGACGCGATCGTGCTGGCTCTCCCGCTGGCGCCGCTGTGCACCGAAGACTGCGCCGGGCTCTGCACGGAATGCGGCGTCAAGTGGGCCGATCTCGAGCCCGGACACGGGCATGAGAAGATAGACCCTCGGTGGGCCGCACTCGTGGAGCGATTCGACGAGAACGCGGGCGAAAAGCCTGCGCAAGGGCCCAGCTGAGCAAGCCTGACGAGCGTCCAGCTCGTTCCGGAGGAAAGTTCGCTCGCACCGCGAGCAGACCGTCATAAGGAGATCTACTCGTGGCCGTCCCGAAGCGGAAGATGTCGCGATCCAACACGCGCTCCCGCCGCAGCCAGTGGAAGGCGGCTCCGGTGCAGCTGGTGCCCTGCTCCAACCGCGCCTGCAAGCAGCCGAAGCTCCAGCACGTCGCGTGCCCGTCGTGCGGCCAGCACAACGGCCGCCAGGTCGTCGAGCCCGCCTGATCGGGTAGCCGACATGGGGGGCAAGACGCCCGGGGGACCCGCTGCCGATCCGGCGCCGTTGCTCGAAGCGCTCGGGGTCACTCTCGACCCCGAGCTGCTCCGGCTTTCGCTGACCCACCGTTCGTACGCGTACGAAAACGGGGGTCTGCCGCCGAACGAGCGGCTGGAGTTCCTCGGTGACGCCGTGCTCAGCGTCGTCGTCACCGATCACCTGTACACCACGCATCCCGACCTGCCCGAAGGTCAGCTCGCGAAGCTCCGTGCCAGCGTCGTCAACATGCACGCGCTGGCGCGGGTGGCGCGCGGGCTCGGTGAGGGCGGGCTCGGGGCGCACCTGCTGCTCGGCAAGGGCGAAGAGCTCACCGGCGGCCGGGACAAGGCCAGCATCCTCGCCGACGGCCTGGAAGCGGTGATCGGTGCCGTCTACCTCGAACACGGCATCGAAATCGCGCGCAAGCTCGTGCACCACCTCTTCGACGGCCTGCTCGCCGAAGCGCCGTTGCGCGGGGCCGGGCTCGACTGGAAGACGAGCCTGCAGGAGCTGACCGCGTCGGCCGGCCTCGGCGTGCCCGAGTACCGGGTCGAGGACACCGGGCCGGACCACCGCAAGGAGTTCACGGCCACGGTGCTGATCGCCGGCCGTCCCCTCGGTCACGGCACCGGATCGACGAAGAAGGAAGCCGAGCAGAAGGCCGCCGAGACGGCCTGGCGTTCGCTGTCCGCCGAGCTCGAGGCGCAGAAGCCGGCCGAACCGGAGTCCTGATCAGCGGGAACCCCCGTTGACGGCGCCGCCCTCCCCTCCGTAGCGTGTTGATCATCCGCCGCGCTGGTACTCGTTGGAGAGGTAGGGCGGATGCGTCTGTTCTTCGTACCCTTGATCACCGCGGCGCTGGTCGTCGTGCCCGGCGCCCCGGCGTCGGCCGCGCAGGTCCGCGTCACGTCCCTTTCGGCGCTGCAGTCCGCGATGGACCGGGCGAACCCGGGTGACACGATCGTCCTCGCCGACGGCAGTTACTCCGCGGGCTCGACGCTGTCGATCAGGCGGTCCGGCACCGGGTCGGCGCCCGTGACGATCGCCGCGGAGCACGCCGGGCAGGCCACCATCACCGGGTCGAAGACGTTCGCCTTCGCGAGCGGCGTCTCGAACGTGGTGCTGCGCGGGTTCAGGTTCCGGGGCAGCGCCTCGCTGTCCGTCCCGGCCGGTGCGCCGAACAACCGCCTGACCCGCAACGACTTCCAGCTCACGGCCGACGGCAACTGGGTCACCGTCAGCGGCGACGACACCGTCGTCGACCGCAACGTCTTCCAGAACCGCACCAGCCAGGGCGTGTTCCTGCAGATCCTCGGGCCGTCCGGTGCCATGGCCCAGCGCGTCCACGTGCACCACAACTACTTCTCCAACCACCAGTTCGCCGGCTCGAACGGCGGCGAGTCGATCCGGCTCGGGCTGAGCGACCGCCAGTCGTCCACCGCGAACGCGCTGATCGAGAACAACCTCTTCGAGAAGGCCGACGGCGACAGCGAGGCGATCTCGGTCAAGTCGTCCGACAACGTGGTGCGGTACAACACCATTCGCGACAGCCGGGGCTCCATCGTGCTGCGCCACGGCAACCGCACCACCGTCGAGGGCAATGTGCTCTTCGGTTCCGGCATCCGCTTCCACGGCAACGACCACCGGATCGTCGGCAACTACGTGGCGAACTCCGGCGACCGGGCGATCGTCTTCGGCTCCGGCGACGAAGCCGACAGCGGGCCGGCGAGCAAGCTCCACGACCGGCCGGACCGGGTGACGGTCGCGTACAACACGGTGCTGGGCAGCTCGTCGGTGATCGACGGCGACGGCGGGGACTTCAAGCCGAAGGACTGCGTGGTCGCGGACAACATCGTCAAGGGAACCTCGGGCACGCTGGTGACGCTGCCAAGCGGGTCGACGGTGAAGTACGAGGGCAACATCACCTTCGGCGGCACGGCCGGGATCCCGTCCCGTCCGGTGGACCCGAAGCTGGTCAAGGACGCGGCCGGGCTCTACCGGCTGACGCCGGGGAGCCCGGCCGTCGACACGGGCGTGGGGTCCTACCCGTACGCGGCGAAGGACTTCGACCTGCAAGCCCGCTCGGGCACCTTCGACGTCGGCGCGGACGAGTACTTCGCCTCGGGTCCGACCCGCGTTCCGCTGACGAAGGCCGACGTCGGCCCGACCGCGCCGTAGGCGGCTCGTCCGAAAACTGTCGTACCCGCCGGGCACAATGGCCGTATGCCCGAACTACCCGAGGTCGAAGTCGTCCGCCTGGGCCTGCAGGCGCACGTCGCGGGGCGGACGATCCGCGAGGTGGAGGTCCTGCACCCGCGCGCCATCCGCCGGCACGCCATGGGCGCGGAGGACTTCACGCTGCGGCTCGCCGGCGCCCGCGTCGAGGCGGCGCGGCGGCGCGGCAAGTACCTGTGGCTGGAGCTGTCCGACAAGGAAGCGCTGCTGGCCCACCTCGGCATGAGCGGGCAGATGCTCGTCCAGCCGGCGGACGCGCCGGACGAGAAGCACCTGCGGGTGCGCCTGCGCTTCGACGACGGCGGGCCGGAGCTGCGGTTCGTCGACCAGCGGACGTTCGGCGGCCTGGCGCTGGACGACCTCGGGGACATCGGCGGCGACGTCCTGCTCCCGGACACGATCGCGCACATCGCGCGCGACCCGATGGACCCGGCGTTCGACCTCGACGCGGCGGTGCGGGCGCTGCGGTCGCGGCGCACGGAGGTCAAGCGGGCGCTGCTCGACCAGACGCTGGTGTCGGGCATCGGCAACATCTACGCGGACGAAGCTCTGTGGCGCGCGCGCCTGCACTGGTCCCGGCCGACCGAAAAGCTGACCATGGCGAAGGGGCGGGAGCTGCTGTCCGCGGCGTCGGACGTGATGAACGCGGCGCTGGGCGCGGGCGGCACGTCGTTCGACGCGCTGTATGTGAACGTCAACGGCCAGTCGGGCTACTTCGACCGGTCGCTGGACGCGTACGGCCAGGAGGGGAAGCCGTGCCACCGGTGCGGCACGGCGATCCGGCGGGAGCCGTTCATGAACCGTTCGTCGTTTTCGTGCCCGCGGTGCCAGCCGCGGCCGAGGGCGAACTTGCGTTGATAAAGGGGGTTCACCTTTCAGCTAGGATGAATGTGCCTGGCAGCTGAGGGAGTGCATCGTGGTCAAGGAGCCCGGAAAGTCGACGCTGGCCGACAAGATCGACCGGCTGTTCCACGTGGTCCGCAGGCCCGATCGGGAGCCGTACAGCAACGAAGAGGTCGCCAAGGCCTGCCGCGAGGCGACGGGCGAAAGCTTTTCGACGACATACCTGTGGCAGCTGCGCACGGGCCGCCGCGACAACCCGACCAAGCGGCACCTCGAGGCACTGGCGCAGTTCTTCGGAGTGCCGCCGGCCTACTTCTTCGACGACGAGCAGAGCCGGAAGATCGCGGAGGAGCTGGCCTTGCTGGGCGCCCTGCGCGACGCCGGGGTGCGGGATCTGGCGTTGCGCGCGGTGACGTTGTCTTCGGACGGCTTGGACACGATCAGCGACATGATCGACGCGATCGCCCGCAGGGAGGCCGGCCGCGGCGGGCCGAAGAAGGAGGGCTGACGGTGGTCCCGCCTTCCCGGCCGGGAAGGCTGAGGTGGTGTTGCCGTCCGGGCCGGGAGGGCTGAGCGCGGTCTCGCCGTCCGGGCCGGGCGCCGCGAACTGCTGGGCCGGGCGCCGTGAACCGCTGGGCCGGGTCCCGCGAACTGCTGGGCCGGGTCCCGCGAACCGTCGGGCCGGATCGCGTGAACCGTCGGGCCGGGCGGCGCGAACCGTCGGGCTGGGTCCCGCGAACCGCCGGGCCGGGCGCCGCGAACTGGCGGGCCGGGTCCCGTGAACCGCCGGGCCGGATCCCGGTTCGCCGCTGGGGAACCATGTGCGGCGTCCGCGCGTCGGATTTTCGCCCGGTCGCGCAACCCCACGCGCTTTGCCGCGTTGAACCTGCCGTAGCCGTTCGGCCGGGGTGTGGCGAGGGAGGCCTGACTGTGGCGCGACCACCGTGGCGGCGGCGACCGGCCCGGTCGCTCTGGAAGCGGGCCCGCGAAGTCGCCGATGCCGTGAGCTTGCCGGAACCGTTCGACGCCGAGGGCTTCGTCGCGGGCCTGGCCGCCGAACGCGGCCGCCCCATCGAGCTGATGCCGGTCAGCGCGCCCGAAGGCGCGCCGTGCGGGTTGCTGATGAGCACCGAACGCGCCGACTACATCCTGTACCCGACCAACACGACCGCGCTGCACCGGCGGCACATCCTGCTGCACGAGGTCGGGCACCTGCTGTGCGGGCACGTCGGTTCCGACGCCGGCGCCGACGGCATCGCCATCGACGCCGCCGCCGGACGGCAGCTCATGCCGAGTCTCTCGCCCGAACTCGTCCGGCGGGTGCTCGGGCGCACCACCTACTCGGAGGTCGAGGAGCGCGAAGCCGAACTCGTCGCGAGCCTGCTCGCGCAGCGCGTCGTCCGGCCCGCGGAGCCGCGCGAACCCGCGCCCGGCGTCCCGGACGGCGTGCGGCGCTTCGATTCCGTGTTCGGCCGCCGCACGCCGTGATCGAAACCCTCGCCTACTACCTCTGCCTCGCGGGCTTCGCCGGGTTCGGGTACAAGCTGATCGAGGCGCGCCGCAGCCAGCCGCCGCGCACGATGTGGTTCCTCGCGGGCTTCGGGATCTGCATCGCCACCGGCATCGTCGTGCTGACGCCGGCGATGTCGGCCCTCGCCGGCCCGGGCCCGGTGGCCGAATGGGTCCTGAGCCTGGCGGGCGACGAACTGAAGCTGGGCGCGATCGGCTTCGCGGTGGCGTTCACGCAGTCGGTGTGGCGCGGCGAAGGCGCCCGGCTCGCTCCGCACGCGTTGTTCACCGGAGCGACGATGGTGCTCCTCGCGGTGTTCTTCGCGCTTTCCGAACCACGGCGCGTGGGCGACGACACGGTCTTTTCGGACGCCGCCCTGCCGTTCGCCGTGGCCGACAAGGTGGTGTTCCTGTTCTACAGCCTGATCAGCCTCGGCCTGCTGTTCGCGGTGTTCGTCCGCAGCGCGTGGCACGCGCGGCCGGGACCGTTGCGCGCGGGACTGTGGCTGCTGGTGATCGGGGTGGGTGCGGCGACCGCCTGGACGTTCTGGGACGTCGACGACGTCGTGCAGCTCGCGCGGGCGGCCCGGATCGGCGCCCGCGAGGACCTGCCGTCCTCGGTGCTCGCGGCGGTGACGGTCGGTTTCGTGGCGGCCGGGGCGACGCTCAGCGCGTGGTCACCGGCGGTGTCGTCGGTGATCGGCCGGGTCCGCGCGTACCGGGCGTACCGCCGCATCGAGCCACTGTGGACGGCGCTGCGTTCGGCGGTCCCGGGCATCGCACTGGACCCGGGCCGCGAACTGGCGGGAGGAGCGGAATTCGCGCTGTACCGCAGGGTGATCGAAATCCGCGACGGCCACCTGGCCCTGCGAGCCCACTTCGACCCGGACCTCCCGCCCCGAGCCGAGGCGGCGGCGCGCCGCGCGGGAGTCCGCGAGGCGGAGGTGGCGGCAACGGTGGAAGCGGTGACCCTGGCCGCGGCCATCGAGGCGGGCCGCGCGGGACGCCGTTTCGAGCGCGAACCCGGCCACGGGGTGCACCCGGACACGGAGGCGGAAGCGGACGTGGCGGCGGAGGCGGCCTGGCTGGTCCAGGTGAGCCGAGCTTGGCGCCGCCGCGACGCGGTGGTGCAGCGAGTGAAGGCGGGCATGCGCGGCTAGCGGGGACTGATCAGCCCGCGCCGCAACATGGCCTCAGCGCGGGTATCGAGCTCCGTTCACCGTCACCCTCAGCGTGTACAGCGAACTCGAAGCCGTGATGAACAGCTCGTTCCCCCTCGCGCCGCCGAAGGTGAAGTTCGAACACACCTCCGGGATGCGCAGCTTCCCGATCCTCGTCCCGTCCGGGGCGAAACAGTGCAGCCCGTCGTGCGCCGCGGCCCAGACCTGGCCTTCGCTGTCCACCCGGACTCCGTCGAAGCCGCCGCTGTCGCTCGTCGCGAAGATCTCGCCGCCCGTCAGCCTGCCGTGGCCGGCGACCGCGAACACCCTGATGTGACTGGGAGTCTGGCGCGTGTCCGCGATGTACAGCCGTGACTCGTCCGCCGAAAACGCCAACCCGTTCGGCCGGCTGAAGTCATCCGCCACGATCGTCACCGAGCCGTCCGGGGCCGCTCGGTACACGTGGCACGCGCCGATCTCGCTCTCGGCCCGGTAGCCCTCGTAGTCGCTGTCGATCCCGTAACTCGGGTCGGTGAACCAGATGGACCCGTCCGAGTGCTCGACCACGTCGTTCGGGCTGTTCAGCCGCTTGCCCCGGTACTCCGACGCCAGGACCGTGATTGAGCCGTCGTGCTCCGTGCGCGTCACGCGGCGGGGGCCCTGCTCGCAGCTGATCAGGCGGCCCTGGCGGTCGACCGTGTGGCCGTTCGCGTACCCGGACGGCTGACGGAACACGCCGACCTGGCCGGTCGTCTCGTCCCAGCGCAGGGTGCGGTCGTTCGGGATGTCGCTGAACACCAGGTAGCGGCCGGCCGGGAAGTACGCCGGCCCCTCCGTCCAGCGGCAGCCGGTGTGCAGGCGCTGCGTCCACTCGTCGCCGTTGACGCGCCGGAACCGCTCGTCCAGCACCTGGAAGTCCGTCTTGATCAGGTCCATCCGTCACCCCTAATGAGATTCTGTGAAAAGCATGTATCACCGAACTTGATATGGTCAAGTCATGGATGACGTGGATCGTAGGCTGCTCGGCGAACTGCAGCGGGACGCGACCCAGGCCTACGCCGCCCTCGGCAAGGCCGTTGGGCTCTCCGCGGGCGCGGCGCACGAGCGCGTGCGCAAACTCCGCGAACAGGACGTGATCCGGCGGACCACTGTGGACGTCGACCCGGCTGCGGTCGGCCGTGGGGTTGCGGCGTTCGTCCTCGTCGAGGCGAACGCCTGGATGGGAGACCGGCCGGTGCGCGAAGCCCTCGAGGCGCTGCCGGAAGTGGTGGAGGCCCACGTCATCGCGGGTCCCGCCTCGCTGCTCGTCAAGGTGCGCACGGCGACGACCGAAGACCTCCAGGCGTCGCTGCGCCGGCTGTTCGCGATCGACGGCGTCACCGGCACGCAGACCATCGTGGTCCTCGAATCCTTCTTCGAGCGGCCGGTGGACACCCGGGCCTGAACCGTCCGGCACACTGATCGGCCCTCCGCCGTGCACACTACTGTGCAATGCGTGGTACCTTCCCAAGCGTAAGACTGGAGGGTGCAGTGGAGATCAGTCAGCTGCTCAAGGGCGTACTCGATCTCGCCGTCCTCGCGGTGCTCCGCGAAGAAGACGGCTACGGGTACGACGTACTGCGAAGACTCCGGGCCGCCGGCCTGGACGAAGTGGGGGACGCGTCGGTGTACGGGACGTTGCGCAGGCTCTACAAAGCCGGCCTGCTGACCTCGTACGTGGTGCCCAGTGAAGAGGGGCCCCACCGCAAGTACTACAGCCTGAACGAGCCGGGCCGGGCCCGGCTCGCGGAGTCGGGCAAGACGTGGCTGAGCTTCGCATCGACGATGAACGCGCTTTTGGGAGAGGCAGCATGAGCGACAAGCCGACCGCCGTGCGGGTGTATCTGGCGCGGGTCCGGACCGCGCTCGCCGACCTGCCCGCGGGCGAGATCGAAGAAATCCTCGAGGACGTCCGCCCGCACCTGGCCGAACTGGAGGCCGAGCTCGGGGAGGGCGCCCGCGTCGAGGCCCTCATCGAACGGCTCGGCACGCCGGAGAGCTACGCCGCCGAGCTGCGGGCGTCCGGCGGGTACCCGGCGCCGGGGGAGGGCGCCACGCAGGTGCTCACCACCACCGCGCCCAGCCTGGTGAAACCGCGGATCGCGTTGTGGGGGCTGGTGTTCTGCTCGCTGGGGCTCGCTCTGCTCGCGTTCAGTGCCACCGTTTCCCGCAGCCCGGGCGCCTTCACCGGCCTGCTGCTGTTCGCGCCGGTGTTCCTCGTCAGCCTGGCGCTGCTGCTGCGCGACGGGGTCGAGCCGGTGCTGGCGCTGCCGGAAGTGGGCTGGTTGCGGGCCACGATGGCCAAGGGGCGCGAGCAGGAGGACACCGGCAAGTTCCTGCGCTACGCCGGTTCGCTCAAACCGGCGTGGTGGGTGGTGTGCGCCGTCGTGCTGGTCGTGCTCGGGCTGCTGCTCATGCTGCGGCACCGGAGTGCGGTGCTGCTGCTGCCGTTCCTGGTCCTCGCGGCCGTCGGCGCCCTGTGGGCCGGCCCGCGGGTGCGGAACGACCGGCGGCTGCTGTGGATGGCGGTGCCGATCTCGGCGTTCGTCATCGGCGGCGTGCTCGGCGGACTCGGCGCGGCGATCGACCTGTTCGCCCGCGGGGGCTCCTCGAACCCGCCGCCGTACTACCAGTCTTCGTCCGACCACTACGGCAACGACCAGCTGACCTACGGTGGCCGCGACGTCGAGAACGTCTACGCCTTCGACGCCGACGGCAAGCCGCTGACGGAGGTCTACCTCTACGACGAAGAGGGCAGGCCGCTCACGCTGACCCGCTACGCCTGCGAGCGCTCCAGCGGCAGCCGGCAGAAGATCGGGGAGGACAACCGGTTCCCCCGGCCGAAGATCGAAGTGGGCGTCACCGACGATCAGGGCAACTACAACGGCTACAACGGCTACCGCGGTGCCTGCCGCGAGCTGGCGGGCGTGCCGTTCAGCGCCGCCATTCCGAAGGTGACGGTGCCGCCCGCGACGACCACGCCGCCGGCCTCACCGACTCCGACCCCGACCCCGACTCCGACGCCGGCTCCGACACCGACCCGGTGACGGGACGGGCGCGTTCACCCGTTCCGAACGCGCCCGAAACGCCGGGCGAACGCGAGCGTGCTGAGCTGGGCGGGTGACGTCACCCACGGACCGTTTCGCCCCGCAGACCCGGGTCGTCCACGGGTACGAGCGCGCCTACCGGATGGCCGGGAGCGGACCCGCCCTGCTCTTCCTGCACGGCATCGGCGACGACTCGTCGACCTGCTGGCTTCGCTGTCGGCCGACTTCACGGTGATCGCGCCCGACCTACTCGGCCACGGCTCTTCGGCCAAGCCGCGCGCGGACTACTCGGTCGCGGCTTACGCGTGCGGCATGCGCGACCTGCTGACCGCCCTCGACGTCGACCGCGTGACGGTGGTCGAGCATTCGCTCGGCGGCGGTGTCGCGACGGGAGTTCGCCTACCAGTTCCCGGAACGGTGCGAGCGTCTCGTGCTGGTCGGTTCGGGTGGGGTCGGGGCGGGCGTCCACCCGCTGCTGCGCCTGGCCGCGGCGCCGGGGGTGGGGCTGGTGCTGCCGCTGCTGGGGACGCCGCCCGCGGTGGCGGCGCTGCGCGGGTTCGCCGGGCTGCTGCGGGTCTTCGACGACGCGGACCTCGACTACGTGCTGACCCGGTACGCGCGCCTGGTCGAGCCGGGCACGCGCTCGGCGTTCCTGCGGACGCTGCGCTCGGTCGTCGACTGGCGCGGGCAGGTGGTCAACATGCTGGACCGCTGCTACCTGACCGAGGGCATCCCGACACTGCTGGTGTGGGGCACGGAGGACAGGGTGGTGCCGAGCGGCCACGCGCTGCGGGCGCACCGGGCGATGCCGGGCAGCCGGCTGGTCCTCTTCGAGGGCGCGGGCCACTTCCCGCACCGGTCGGATCCGGAGAGGCTCTTGGGGATCCTGCGGGAGTTCCTGGCCGAGACGCCGCCGGCGCGGTACGACCGCGCGCGGTGGGGGAAGCTGCTGCGAGCGGGCCGTCCGGCGGAAAGTGCCGAGCCGGCGGGGATGCCGGACGTGCCGGCGGTGTCGTCGGGCACCTGAGCAGCCCCCGTTCCCGCACCGGTCGGATCCGGAGAGGCTCTTGGGAATCCTGCGGGAGTTCCTGGCCGAGATGCCGTCGGCGCGGTACGACCGCGCGCGGTGGGGGAAGCTGCTGCGGGCGGGCCGTCGGGTGGAAAGTGCCGAGTCGGCGGGGATGCCGGACGTGCCGGTGGTGTCGTCGGGCACCTGAGCAGCCCCGGTTTCCACGCTACCGGCGGCCACCGACGGTTCCGGGCCACCGGTGGGGCTTGTGTGGATGACCGGGGGTCGGCTCGGCATTGTGGACAACTCGGGCCGCACGTGCCGAGAACGCCCGAAACTGTCGGGCCTCCCCGATAGCGTGGAAACGGGGGCTGCTCGGACACGGCGAAGGGGACACGGGAGCTGCTCGAACACGGCGAAGGCCGCCTCCCGTGGGGGGCGGCCTTCGCTCTTCCGATGTGCAGTGGCCGAACGCTGGGTCAGTGGCCGAACGCGCTGCGCGCCGCGAGGTCGGCCAGCAGGGCGCGGCCCTTCTCGGCGTTGCGCGGCTGGGACAGGACGTCGTAGCGGCGGGCCACCAGCTGGCTCTGCGAGATGAACCCGCGCTTGTTGCGGTTCACCGCGTAGCCCAGCGCGCCGAAGAGCAGGTTGAACCCGAGACCGGCGACGAGGCCGATCACGATCGGCACCAGGCCGGCGCCGGGGTTCAGCAGGCTGAGCATCAGGCCGAGGAACAAGCCGAACAGCGCGCCGGACGTCGCCGCGCTGCCGAGGACCTTGCCCCACGACATCTTGCCCGCGACCCGCTCGACGAGCAGCGGCTCCACGCCCACGATCGTGACGTCGGTGACGGGGAAGTCCGCGCCCGCGAGGTGGTCGACCGCCCGCTGTGCCTGCTCGTAGGACTCGTACGAACCGATCGGCCAGCCGGTGGGCAGGGTCGGCAGCTGGGGCCGGGCCTGCTGCTGCTCGCCGAACGTGCTCTGCGTGAATGCTGTGGTCATCGATCTCACCTCTCTTGTCCCGTTCAACGTGCGGCCACCCCCGTTTTCCTCCCGCGCGGGCGAATTCACAGACTCTTCTCAGCCGGGCAACCCGGACAATCCGGCCGCCGTCGCAATGGTTCAAAAAGATACCTTTGTTCCGGTTGACCCGGCGGGGCTCACCGGGTAGGAAGGACCGGCAAAGGATTCATACCAAACCTTTGGGGCGACGGATGGCACGCAGGCGAGGCATGCTCACGCTCGACGAACTCACCGCGCGCGTGGACGCGGGCACGATCGACACCGTGCTCGTCGCGCTCACCGACATGCAGGGCAGGCTGCAGGGCAAGCGCTGCTCGGCGGAGTACTTCCTGGACGAGGTCGTCGGCCACGCCACCGAGGCCTGCAACTACCTGCTCGCCGTCGACGTCGACATGAACACCGTCGGCGGCTACGCGCTCTCCTCCTGGGACAGCGGCTACGGCGACTTCGTGCTGCGTCCCGACCTCGAGACACTGCGGGAGATCCCGTGGCAGGAGGGCACCGCGCTCGTGCTCGCCGACGTCGAGCGCGTGCAGGGCGGCCCGGTCTCGGTGTCGCCGCGCCAGATCCTGCGCCGCCAGCTCGACCGCCTCGCCGAACGCGGGCTCGCCGCCTTCGTCGGCACCGAACTCGAGTTCATCGTCTTCGACGACACCTACGAAGCCGCCTGGGACAAGCGCTACCACGGCCTCAAGCCCGCCAACCAGTACAACGTCGACTACTCGATGCTGGGCACCGCCCGGCTGGAGCCGTTGCTGCGCCGCATCCGCAACGACATGGCCGGCGCCGGGCTCTACCCCGAGTCCGCCAAGGGCGAGTGCAACCCCGGCCAGCAGGAGATCGCCTTCCGCTACACCGATGCCCTGAGCACGTGCGACAACCACAGCGTCTACAAGAACGGCGCCAAGGAGATCGCCGCGCAGGAGGGCAAGAGCCTCACCTTCATGGCGAAGTACAACGAGCGCGAGGGCAACTCCTGCCACATCCACATCAGCCTGCGCTCCACCGAGGGGCGCGCGGTTCTCGCGGGCGACGGCGAGCACGGCTTCTCGAAGCTGATGGAACACTTCCTCGCCGGCCAGCTCGCCGCGCTGCACGAGCTGACGTACTTCCTCGCGCCGAACATCAACTCCTACAAGCGGTTCGTGCCCGGCAGCTTCGCGCCGACCGCGATCGCCTGGGGCACCGACAACCGCACCTGCGCGCTGCGCGTCGTCGGGCACGGCGAGTCCCTGCGCGTCGAGAACCGGGTGCCGGGCGGGGACGTCAACCCGTACCTCGCCGTCGCCGCGCTCGTCGCCGCCGGGCTGCACGGCATCGAGAACGAGCTCGAGCTGGAAGCGCCCTTCACCGGCAACGCCTACGACTCCGACCGCGCCACCGTGCCGACCACCCTGCCCGAGGCCGCCGCGGCCCTGGCGGGCAGCGACCTGGCGCGCGCGGCCTTCGGCGACGAGGTCGTCGACCACTACCTGAACGCGGCGAAGATCGAAATCGACGCCTACAACGCCGCCGTCACCGACTGGGAGCTCGTCCGTGGCTTCGAGCGCCTTTAAGCCCGTCATCGGGCTGACGTCCTACCTGGAACCCGCGAAGTTCCTGGTCTGGGACACCGAGGCCGCGCTGCTGCACCGGGTCTACCTCGACTGCGTCGTCGCGGCGGGCGGCATCCCGGTGCTGCTCCCGCCGGTGTCCGACGCGCACGACCGGCTGGTGTCCACTGTGGACGGGCTGGTGCTCACCGGCGGCGCCGACGTCGAACCCGCGCGCTACGGCCACGAGCCGCACCCGGCCACCTACGTCCGGCCGGAGCGGGACGCCTTCGAGTTCGGCCTGTTCGACGCCGCGCGCCAGGCGGGCAAGCCGGTGCTCGGCGTGTGCCGCGGCCTGCAGGTGATGAGCGTCGCCCTCGGCGGCACCCTGACCCAGCACCTGCCGGAGGCCACGGGAACGACCGGGCACCAGCCCGCGCCGGCGACGTTCGGCCGGGGCACGGTCACGCTCGCCGAAGGCAGCCGGGCCGCCGCGATCCTGGGGGCCGAGACCAAGACGCTCTGCTACCACCACCAGGCCATCGACCGGCTCGGCACCGGTCTGGAAGCGGTCGGCCGGTCCGCCGACGGCACGATCGAGGCCGCGGAGGTGCCCGGCGAGTTCACGCTGGGCGTCCAGTGGCACCCCGAGCAGGACACCGACGACGTCCGGCTGTTCCAGGCTCTCGTCGAAGCGAGCGTCGAAGCGAGCGTCGAAGCGAGCAAGGAGAACCGATGACCACCAGTTTCGACGTCCTCAACCCGGCCACCGAGGAGGTGGTGCGGACGGTGGCGCTGACCAGCGCCGAAGAAACGGACGCGGCGATCGCCCGCGCGCACGCGGCCTTCCCGGCCTGGCGGGACGTCACCCCCGGCGACCGCGCGCGGCTGCTGCGCCGCTTCGCCGACGCCGTCGAGGCCGACATCGAGCACCTCGCGCGGCTGGAGGTCGAAAACTCCGGGCACACCATCGGCAACGCCCGCTGGGAGGCGGGCAACGTCCGCGACGTCCTCAACTACTACTCCGCCGCCCCCGAACGCCTGCTCGGCCAGCAGATCCCGGTGCCGGGCGGCATCAACGTCACCTTCCACGAACCCCTGGGCGTGGTCGGGGTGATCGTGCCGTGGAACTTCCCGATGCCGATCGCCGGCTGGGGCTTCGCGCCCGCGCTCGCCGCCGGCAACACCGTGGTCCTCAAGCCCGCCGAGCTGACGCCGCTGACCGCCATCAGGCTGGCCGAGCTGGCGCGCGAGGCGGGCATCCCCGAGGACGTCTTCCAGGTGCTGCCCGGGAAGGGCTCGGTGGTCGGACAGCGGTTCGTCGACCACAGGTACGTGCGCAAGGTCGTCTTCACCGGCTCCACCGAGGTCGGCAGGCAGATCATGGCCGGCTGCGCGGCGCAGGTGAAGCGCGTGACGCTGGAGCTCGGCGGCAAGAACGCCAACATCGTCTTCGCCGACTCCGACCTGGAGAAAGCCGCGGCGACCGCGCCCTACGGCGTCTTCGACAACGCCGGCCAGGACTGCTGCGCCCGGTCGCTGATCCTGGTGCAGGCGAGCGCGTACGACCGGTTCATGGAACTACTGGAGCCCGCGGTGCACGGCGTCGTCGTCGGCGACCCCGGCGACGAGAAGACCGAGATGGGGCCGCTGATCTCGGCCGCGCACCGGGAGAAGGTCGCCTCCTACGTCCCGGACGACGCGCCCGTCGCCATCCGCGGCACCGCGCCCGCGGGGCCCGGCTTCTGGTTCCCGCCGACCGTCCTCACCCCGCCCGACCTGCGCCACCCGGCCGCGGCGGAGGAAGTCTTCGGCCCGGTCGTCGCCGTCGTGCCCTTCGCCGAGGAGGCCGACGCGATCCGGATGGCCAACGCGACCGAATACGGCCTGTCCGGGTCGATCTGGACCCGCGACGCCGGTCGCGCGTTCCGGGTCGCGCGCGGCGTCGAATCCGGCAACCTCTCGGTGAACTCGCACTCGTCGGTGCGCTACTGGACGCCGTTCGGCGGCTTCAAGCAGTCCGGCCTCGGCCGCGAGCTCGGCCCGGACGCCGCCGCGGCGTTCACCGAGACCAAGAACGTCTTTCTGAGCACGGAGGAGTAATGGTCCAGCGTTTCGAAGGCCGCGTCGCGGTCATCACCGGCGGCGCGAGCGGCATCGGGCTCGCCTCGGCCCGGCGCCTGGCCGGCGAAGGCGCGAAAGTCGTGATCGCCGACCTCACGCCGGATTCGGGCAAGGCCGCGGCCGACGAGATCGGCGGCGCGTTCGTCCAGACCGACGTCACCGACGCCGAGCAGGTCGAGTACCTGTTCCACAGCACGGTGGAGCAGTTCGGCTCGGTCGACGTCGCCTTCAACAACGCCGGCATCTCGCCGCCGGAGGACGACTCCATCCTCACCACCGGCATCGAGGCGTGGGAGCGGGTCCAGCGGGTCAACCTGACGTCGGTGTACCACTGCTGCAAGGCCGTCCTGCCGCACATGCAGCGCCAGGGCCGGGGCTCGATCATCAACACGGCCTCGTTCGTGGCGGTGATGGGCGCGGCGACGTCGCAGATCTCCTACACCGCGTCCAAGGGCGGTGTGCTCGCGATGAGCCGCGAGCTCGGCGTGCAGTTCGCGCGGGAGAACATCCGCGTCAACGCGCTCTGCCCGGGCCCGGTGAACACCCCGCTGCTCAAGGAGCTGTTCGCGAAGGACCCGGAACGCGCGGCGCGGCGGCTGGTCCACGTGCCGGTCGGCCGGTTCGCCGAGCCGGAGGAGATCGCGGCCGCGGTCGCCTTCCTGGCCAGCGACGACGCCAGCTTCATCACGGCCTCGCAGTTCCTGGTCGACGGCGGCATCTCCGGCGCGTACGTCACCCCGCTCTAACGCCTGGTCGGTTTCTTGACGCCGTAGACCTCCCGCAGGTAGTTCCAAGCGGCGTTGAGCTTCTTGCGCTCTTCGGAGATCTGCCGTTCGCGACGCCGCAGGATGCGCGTGGCGATCTCGGAGGCGAGGAAGGCGCCGGCGGCGAAGGTCAGCACGCCGACGATCAGGGTCAGTGCGACGACGGTGGTGGTCATGGTGACCAGCGTCGGAGCGCCGTGGGCGGGTTGTCCCCGCACAAAGCTAGCGGGTTTCGTTAGCTTTGTGAGGTGACGCACTGGCGCGCCGACGAGTGGGCGGAAGCGGTCCGGGCCGGCATCCGCGCCCGGGGGCTGTCCCTGGACGAGGCCGCCCGCCGCATCGGCGTCCCGACGTCGACCCTGCGCAGCTGGATCGAGCACCGGCACGCGCCGAAGGTGACGGTGTTCGACCACTGGCCGCAGCTCGCCGAGGTCACCGGGCTCGGGGAGGCCGAGCTCCTGCGCGTCGCCGGTGTGCTGCCGGAAAGCCTCGCTTCGGCGGTGCACGTGGCCCAAGCCGCGAAGGCGCTGCGGGAGGGCATCGACCGGGCCGGGCAGTTCCTCCGGCAGGCCACCGCGCTCGTCTACTCCTCGCCCGGCACGCAGGTGGCGAACGCGATCGCGGCGTCGCCGACCGACTGGGAGATGCGGATCCGCTCGGCCACCCGCGGCGACGAGGTCCGCGTCACCTACCACCACTACGTCGGGATCGTCCCGCCGCGGGACCTGCCCTACGACGACGCCGAGGTGCGCCGCGTCATCGAGCACGACGTCCTCGGCGAGCTGTGGGGCCCGCTGGGGCTGTACTGGCGGGACGCCGAGGTGCACGACTGGCACGAGCCGCCGCGGCTGGTGATCCAGGTGCCGGAACAGGAGGCGACGCGGCCGCCCGTGCCGTCACCGGTCGTCGCCGCGCCGCCGGTGGTCGTGCTCTCGCCGATCTGGGGCTACGGCGAGCTGCTGGCGTCGCTGGTCGCCGACGGGCTCGGGTTCGGCAACGTCGACTTCCGCTACTTCGGCCTCCCGGACGCGATGGCCGACCGCGTCCGGATCACCGCCCGCGAGCTGGCCGAACCCGCGCCGCGGCTGGTCCACTCGGTCCCGCCGATCATGCTGCTGCACGGCCTGGCCGTGCCGGACCTGACCGGACGGCTCCCGGTCGTCGTCCGCTACGGGCCGCGGATGCGTGCCCGGGCGGCCCGCATCTACCGCTCGGCATTGCTCGAAGCGGGCTTCGACGACCCGCTGGAAGGGGCCCGGGCGATCGAGAAGGCGATCTCGGTCCCGCCGGGCTGCGCGTACTTCGAGGTGACGCTCGCCGACGAGGACGTCTTCGACGGCGACCGGCCGTCCCTGGACCGGCTCAACGACGCGGTGGCCTGGCACGCCGAGCACCTCGTCGAGCAGGTCCTGCTGGGCGCGGGCCTGCCCCCGGTCCCGCTGGGCGGCCCGCTCAAGCGCCTGGTCCTGCCCTCGGGCCGGGTCCGCCGTCCGCCGGTGCTGGCCGGCCGGGTGGTCCGCCGGGTCGCCGCCGGGCCCATCGAGGCGTGATCGAGGGGCACTGTGGTGTGGGCCGGGTGATGTAGACGGGTCCCGGAACCGCCGGGTACCGTGACCGTCACAACTGCAGATCGGGCCGTCGAGCCGAGGCGGGAGAGCCCTCACGAAATCGGTGGGGCACCGAAGGAGCAAACTCCCCGGAATCTCTCAGGTACCTGCTACCGCTTCGCGCGAGGCCACTCTGGAAAGCAGGCGCACCCGCGCCTCACCCAAGGTGAAAGCCGTGTCGCACACGGTGAAACTCTCAGGTGCCATGACAGAGGGGGAGTTCCAGCGCACTGGTGTGCCCGGCCCGAGGAGCTCCCGATCACTTCTACGCAGTTCGACGCCCGCCACATCGGCCCGTCCGAGACCGAACGCGCGAAGATGCTGGCCGAATGCGGCTACGGCAGCCTGGACGCCCTCGTCGGCGCCGCCGTCCCCAGCGCCATCCGCGCCACCCGTGACCTCGTCCTCCCGCCGGCGGCGTCCGAAGAGGACGCCACCGCCGAGCTGCGTGCCCTCGCCGCGCGCAACCGGCCGATGACGCAGATGATCGGGCTCGGCTACTCCGACACCGTCACGCCCGGCGTGATCCGCCGCAACGTCCTCGAGAACCCGGCCTGGTACACCGCGTACACGCCCTACCAGCCGGAAATCTCGCAGGGACGGCTCGAAGCCCTCCTCAACTTCCAGACCATGGTCGCCGACCTGACCGGCCTGGCCACCGCGAACGCGTCCCTGCTGGACGAGTCGACCGCGGTCGCCGAGGCCGTCACCCTGATGCGGCGCGCGTCGAAGTCCAAGTCCAACACGGTCATCCTCGACGCCGAATGCCTGCCGCAGACCATCGCCGTCGTGCGCACGCGCGTCGAGGCGCTGGGCATCGAGGTCGAGGTCCGTGATCTGCTCACCGGCCTGCCCGACGAGTTCTTCGGCGTCGTCGTCCAGTACCCGGGCGCGTCCGGTGTGCTGCGCGGCCGCGGCTTCTACCACGCGATTTCCGAGTCGGCGAAGGCCGCGGGCGCGCTGTTCACCGTCGCCGCCGACCTCCTCGCGCTCACCCTGATCACCTCGCCCGGCGAGTTCGGCGCCGACGTCGCCGCCGGGTCGACGCAGCGCTTCGGTGTCCCGCTCGGCTACGGCGGCCCGCACGCCGGGTACATGTCCGTCCGCTCGGGCCTCGAGCGCTCGCTGCCCGGGCGCCTGGTCGGCGTCTCGGTCGACGCCGACGGCAACCCGGCCTACCGCCTCGCGCTGCAGACGCGGGAGCAGCACATCCGCCGCGAGAAGGCGACGTCGAACATCTGCACCGCGCAGGTCCTCCCGGCCGTGCTGGCCGCGATGTACGCGGTCTACCACGGCCCGGACGGCCTGAAGAAGATCGCCCGGCGCGTCCACGGTCTCGCCGCGGGCTTCGCCGTCGCCCTGCGCACCGGCGGCGTCGAGGTCGTGCACGAATCCTTCTTCGACACCGTCGTCGCGCGCGTGCCCGGCAAGGCCGCCGAGGTCCA
This sequence comes from Amycolatopsis rifamycinica, assembly GCF_000695625.1. Taxonomy (GTDB): domain Bacteria; phylum Actinomycetota; class Actinomycetes; order Mycobacteriales; family Pseudonocardiaceae; genus Amycolatopsis; species Amycolatopsis rifamycinica. The sequence goes on along the minus strand of NZ_JMQI01000028.1, from coordinate 160,684 downwards.
CGCGGCGGCCCGCGAAGCCGGCATCAACCTCGGTCACGTCGACGCCGACCACGTCCGCGTCGCCTTCGACGAGGTCAGCACGCCCGCCATCACCGCGAAGGTGCTGCGTGCGTTCGGCATCGAGACCGACGTCGACGACAGTGCCGCCCTGCCCAACGGCCTGGCCCGCGAGAGCGGCTTCATGGGCCACGAGGTCTTCGGCACCCACCGCTCCGAGACGGCGATGCTGCGTTACCTGCGCCGGCTGTCCGACCAGGACTACGCCCTCGACCGCGGCATGATCCCGCTCGGCTCCTGCACGATGAAGCTCAACGCCACCGCCGAGATGGAGCCGATCAGCTGGCGCGAGTTCGCCGGCATCCACCCGTTCGCGCCGGCCGAGGACGCCGAGGGCTACCACGTCCTCGTCGCGCAGCTCGCCGAGTGGCTGGCGGAGGTGACCGGCTACGACAAGGTGTCGCTCCAGCCGAACGCGGGCAGCCAGGGCGAGCTCGCCGGGCTGCTGGCCATCCGCGCCTACCACCGCGCGAACGGCGACGAGGGCCGGGACGTCTGCCTGATCCCGTCGTCCGCGCACGGCACCAACGCCGCTTCCGCGGTGCTGGCCGGGATGCGCGTGGTCGTCGTCAAGTGCACCGACGAGGGCAACGTCGACCTGGCCGACCTGCGGTCCAAGGTGGACGCCCACCGCGACACCCTCGCCGCGATCATGGTCACGTACCCGTCCACGCACGGCGTCTACGAGCACGGCATCGACGAGCTGGCGAAGATCGTGCACGACGGCGGCGGCCAGGTCTACGTCGACGGCGCGAACCTCAACGCCCTGCTGGGGCTGGCCAAGCCGGGCGAGTTCGGCGGCGACGTCTCGCACCTGAACCTGCACAAGACGTTCTGCATCCCGCACGGCGGTGGCGGCCCGGGTGTCGGCCCGGTCGCGGTGCGCGCGCACCTCGCGCCCTACCTGCCCAACCACCCGCTGCTCGACGCCGCCGGCCCGGAGACCGGCGTCGGCCCGATCAGCGGCGCGCCCTACGGCTCGGCGTCGATCCTGCCGATCTCGTGGGCGTACGTCCGGATGATGGGCGCGCCCGGCCTGACCGCGGCCACGAAGGTCGCCGTGCTGGCGGCCAACTACGTCGCTTCGCGCCTGGCGCCGCACTACCCGGTGCTCTACACGGGCCAGGACGGCCTGGTCGCGCACGAGTGCATCCTCGACCTGCGCCAGATCACCAAGGAGACCGGCGTGACGGTCGACGACGTCGCGAAGCGGCTCATCGACTACGGCTTCCACGCGCCGACGATGTCGTTCCCGGTGGCGGGGACGCTGATGGTCGAGCCGACCGAGTCCGAGGACCTGGGCGAGATCGACCGGTTCTGCGACGCCATGATCGCCATCCGCGCCGAGATCGACGAGGTGACCAACGGCCGCTGGAGTGCCGAGGAATCGCCGTTGCGGGGTGCCCCGCACACCGCGGAGACGCTGGTCGGGGAGTGGGACAAGCCCTACGACCGGGAACTCGCGGTGTACCCGTCGGGTGTTTCGCGCAAGAACAAGTACTGGCCCCCGGTGCGTCGCATCGACGGCGCCCGCGGCGACCGTAACCTCGTGTGCTCCTGCCCGCCCCTCAACGCTTACGAAGGCTGAACCCGTGTCACGCGAAACCTCCCTGCACGGAGTCCACAAGGGACTCGGTGCGCTGTTCACCGACTTCGCCGGCTGGTCGATGCCGGTCCGGTACGCCAGCGAACTGGCCGAGCACAAGGCCGTCCGCGAGGCGGCCGGGCTGTTCGACCTGTCGCACATGGCCGAGATCCACGTCACCGGGAAGCAGGCGGCCGACGTCCTGGACTTCGCGCTGGTCGGCAACCTGTCCGGGGTCAAGCCGGGCCGGGCGCGGTACACGATGATCTGCGACCCCGAGGGCGGGGTCCTGGACGACCTGGTCGTCTACCGGCTGGCCGACGAGCACTACCTGGTCGTGGCGAACGCGGGCAACGCGAAGGTCGTCGCGGACGCGCTGGCCGAGCGGGTCGCGGGCTTCGACGCCGTCGTGGACGACAAGTCCGAGACCACCGCGCTGATCGCCGTCCAGGGCCCGAACGCCGCGGCGATCCTCGGCGCCGTGACCGACGCCGACCTGGACGCGCTCAAGTACTACGCGAGCGTCCCGGCGTCGGTGAAGGGCCACGACGTCCTGCTCGCCCGCACCGGCTACACCGGCGAGGACGGCTTCGAGCTGTTCGTCGACGCCGACGAGGCTCCGGCGCTGTGGCGCCTGCTGCTGGAGGCCGGCGAGCCGCACGGCCTGGTCCCGGCCGGTCTCGCCTGCCGCGACACGCTGCGTCTCGAAGCCGGGATGCCGTTGTACGGCAACGAACTCACCGTCGAGCAGAGCCCCTTCGAAGCCGGGCTCGGCCGCGTGGTCAAGTTCGAGAAGCCGGGCGACTTCGTCGGCCGCGCGGCCCTCGAAGAGCGGTCCAAGGCCGACGTCCCGCGCGTGCGCGTCGGGCTGAAGGGCGCCGGCCGTCGCGCTCCCCGGCACGGCTACGCGGTGCTGGCCGACGGCCGCGAGATCGGCGAGGTCACCAGCGGCGCGCTGTCGCCCACCCTCGGTTACCCGATCGCCATGGCCTACGTCGATCGGGCGTACGCCGAGCCCGGCACCGAGCTGTCCGTCGACATCCGCGGCAGGATCGAGCCCGTCGAGGTCGTCGCCCTGCCCTTCTACTCCCGCGCGTAAGGACTCTTCCTGTGAGCATCCCCGAGAACCTGCAGTACACGAAGGAACACGAGTGGCTGAAGGTCGAGGACGGCATCGCCACCGTCGGCATCACCGCCTTCGCCGCCGAATCGCTCGGTGACATCGTGTTCGTCCAGCTGCCCGAAGCGGGCTCGGCCATCACCGCCGGCGAGGTGTTCGGCGAGGTCGAGTCGACCAAGTCGGTCAGCGAGCTGTACGCGCCGGTCTCCGGCGAGGTCGTCGAGGTGAACGGCACCACATCGGACACCCCCGAGGTCATCAACTCCGACCCCTACACCGAAGGATGGCTCCTGAAGGTGCGTCTGACCGGGGACGTGCCGGACCTGCTCGACGCCGCCGCGTACGCCGCGCACACCCAGGAGAACTGATGCCGACTTTCGACGCCCACCTCGCCGACGTCGACCCCGAGGTCGCCGCCGCCGTCGCGGACGAGCTGACCCGCCAGCAGTCCACCCTGGAGATGATCGCCTCCGAGAACTTCGCCCCGGTGGGCGTGCTCGAGGCGCAGGGCTCGGTGCTCACCAACAAGTACGCCGAGGGCTACCCGGGCCGCCGCTACTACGGCGGCTGCGAGCACGTCGACGTCGTCGAGCAGCTCGCCATCGACCGCGCGAAGGCGTTGTTCGGCGCCGAGCACGCCAACGTCCAGCCGCACTCGGGCGCCCAGGCCAACGCGGCCGCGATGTTCGCCGTGCTCAAGCCGGGCGACACGATCCTCGGCCTCGACCTGGCGCACGGCGGCCACCTGACGCACGGGATGAAGATCAACTTCTCCGGCAAGCTGTACAACGTCGTCGCCTACCACGTCGACAAAGAGACCGGGATCGTCGACCTCGCCGAGATCGAGCGCCTCGCCGTCGAGCACGAGCCGAAGCTGATCATCGCCGGCTGGTCCGCCTACCCGCGTCAGCTCGACTTCGCCGAGTTCCGCCGGATCGCCGACAAGGTCGGCGCGCGCCTGATGGTGGACATGGCGCACTTCGCCGGGCTGGTCGCGGCCGGGCTGCACCCGTCGCCGGTGCCGCACGCCGACATCGTCACCACGACCACGCACAAGACCCTCGGCGGCCCGCGCGGCGGACTCATCCTCTGCCGCGAGGAACTGGCGAAGAAGATCAACTCGGCGGTGTTCCCCGGCCAGCAGGGCGGGCCGCTGGAGCACGTCATCGCGGCCAAGGCCGTCGCGCTGAAGATCGCCGCGAGCCAGGAGTTCAAGGAGCGCCAGCAGCGCACCCTCGAAGGCTCCCGCATCCTGGCTTCGCGGCTGTCGCGGGAAGACTGCGCTTCGGCGGGGGTGCGGGTGCTGACCGGCGGCACCGACGTCCACCTGGTGCTGGTCGACCTGGTCCAGTCCGCGCTGGACGGTCAGCAGGCCGAGGACCGGCTGCACGAGGTCGGCATCACGGTCAACCGCAACGCCGTCCCGTTCGACCCGCGCCCGCCGATGATCACCTCGGGGCTGCGGATCGGCACGCCGGCCCTGGCCACCCGCGGCTTCCAGGCCGAGGACTTCGCCGAGGTCGCCGACATCATCGCGGAAGCGCTGAAGCCGGACTTCGACGACGCCGTGCGGTCCCAGCTCCGCGGCCGCGTGGAGAGCCTGGCGAAGAAGCACCCGCTGTACGCGGACCTTTCCCGATGAGCGCGTCGCCCGAAGGCCGGAAGCTGCTGCGTCTCGAGGTTCGCAACAGTGAGACGCCGATCGAGAAGAAGCCGTCGTGGATCAAGACGCGGGTGCGGATGGGTCCGGAGTTCACCGAGCTCAAGGGTCTCGTGCGCCGCGAAGGTCTGCACACGGTGTGCGAAGAGGCTGGTTGTCCCAACATTTACGAGTGCTGGGAGGACCGCGAGGCCACGTTCCTGATCGGTGGGGATCAGTGCACTCGGCGGTGTGACTTCTGTCAGATCGACACGGGTAAGCCTGCCGAGCTGGATCGGACCGAGCCGCGGAAGGTCGCCGAGTCGGTGCAGGCCATGGGTCTGCGGTATTCGACGGTCACCGGCGTCGCCCGGGACGACCTGGAGGACGGCGGTGCATGGCTGTACGCGGAGACCGTCCGGCAGATCCATGCGTTGAACCCGGGTACGGGTGTGGAGTTGCTGATCCCGGATTTCAATGCTGATCCGGTGCAGTTGGCGGAGGTGTTCGGGTCGCGGCCGGAGGTGCTGGCGCACAACGTGGAGACGGTGCCGCGGATTTTCAAGCGGATCCGTCCCGGTTTCCGGTATGCGCGTTCGTTGGAGGTCATCACGAAGGCTCGTGAGGCCGGTCTGGTGACCAAGTCGAACCTGATCCTGGGTATGGGCGAGACCCCGGACGAGGTGGCTCCGGCCATGCGGGATCTGGTGGATGCCGGGTGCGAGATCCTGACGATCACGCAGTATCTGCGTCCCTCGCCGCGGCACCACCCGGTGGACCGGTGGGTGAAGCCGGAAGAGTTCGTCGAGCACTCCAAGGCCGCCGAGGCGATGGGCTTCGCCGGTGTCATGGCCGGGCCGCTGGTGCGATCGTCGTACCGCGCGGGACGGCTCTACGCCCAGACCAAGCGTCACCGTGGGGAAGAGCTGCCGGAAAACCTGGCGCACCTCGCCGACCAGGGCCCGGCTTCGCAAGAGGCCAGCTCGCTGCTGGCGCGATAGGAAGGGGCGGATCAATGGCGATCAGCGTCTTCGACCTGTTTTCCATCGGCATCGGCCCGTCGAGCTCCCACACCGTCGGGCCGATGCGAGCGGCACTGACCTTTGTGGACGGACTCGGCGCGGAACTCGGCTCGGTGTCGCGCGTCCAGGCCGAGCTGTTCGGCTCGCTCGGCGCGACCGGGTTCGGCCACGGCAGCGACAAGGCCGTCCTGCTCGGGCTGTCGGGTGAGCGTCCCGAAGAGATCGACACCGACACGGTGCCGGGCAAGATCGCGTCGATCCGGGAGTCCGGGCGGCTGGTACTGGCCGGCACGCACGAGATCGCCTTCGACGAGGACACCGACCTCACCATGCACCGGCGCAAGTCACTGCCGGCGCACCCGAACGGCATGGTGTTCCGCGCGTTCGACGCCTCGGGGTCGCTGCTGCGCGAGCGGACCTACTACTCGGTGGGCGGCGGTTTCGTCCGCGACGAGTCCTACGAGACGGACACGGTGTTCGTCGAGGACTCGACGCCGGTGCCGTACCCGTTCCGCACCGGCGCGGACCTCTTGCAGCACTGCGCGGCGACGGGGATGTCCATCAGCGAGGTCATGCTGGCGAACGAGCTGTCCTGGCGTTCGCGCGACGAGGTGCGGGCCGGGCTGCTGCGGATCTGGGCGGTCATGGCCGAGTGCGTCCGCAACGGCTGCACCCACGAAGGCGTGCTGCCGGGCGGCCTCAAGGTGCCCCGGCGGGCCCGCGCGCTGCACGAGAAACTCCTGGCCGAGGACGGCGCGGACGACCCGCTGTACGCGATGGACTGGGTGAGCCTGTACGCCCTCGCCGTCAACGAGGAGAACGCGGCGGGCGGCCGCGTGGTGACCGCCCCGACCAACGGCGCGGCGGGCATCATCCCGGCGGTGCTGCACTACTACCAGCGGTTCATCCGCCACTCGACGGACGACGGGATCGTGACGTTCCTGCTCACCGCGGGCGCGATCGGCTCGATCCTCAAGCAGACGGGCTCGATCTCCGGCGCCGAGGTCGGTTGCCAGGGTGAAGTGGGCTCGGCCTCGGCGATGGCGGCGGCGGGCCTGACGGAGGTCCTCGGCGGAACCCCGGCCCAGGTGGAGAACGCGGCGGAGATCGGGGTGGAGCACCACCTCGGCCTCACGTGCGACCCGGTGGGCGGCCTGGTCCAGATCCCGTGCATCGAGCGCAACGCGGTGGGCGCCTCGAAGGCCATCCACGCGGCCCGCATGGCCATGCGCGGCGACGGCAGCCACGTGGTGACGCTGGACAAGGCGATCAAGACCATGCGCGAGACGGGCGCCGACATGAGCGTGAAGTACAAGGAAACCGCCCGCGGCGGCCTCGCGGTCAACGTCATCGAGTGCTGACCTGGGGGGCACTTTCACGTGGAAGTGCCGCGACTGCTGACCCTGGGGGGCACTTTCACGTGAAAGTGCCCCGGGTCAGGGCCGGGGGTCGTCCGGTTCCACGGCCAGCTTCAAGCCGACCTCGACCAGCCGCCAGCCCAGCTGCTGCTTCCGCGTTCCCGTGCGGCGGCGAGGTGTGGCCCGGCCGGGTGGGCGGTTGCGCACGCCGCGGCGCAGCTCGCCCTCCCGCTCGTGGACCAGATCTTCAGCCATCAGGAAGTGCACCGGATCGCCCCCTGCGTCGATGTTCGGTGTCGGTGCGCCCATCGTCGCGAAGAGTGGCCGTCCGGTGCCACCGGTTTTCCGCACCGCGAACACAGGGTGATGGCCGCGCCTGCCCGAGGGCGGGCGGCCCGCCTAGACTCGCGGGATGGAGTCGACTCCGGTGGTGAATGCCGGCGAAGCGCTGTTCCGGCCGGTCCGCACCGGCAACGCCTTCGAGGAGACCGTCGAGCGGCTGCTGCAGGCCATCCGGCTGGGAGTCGTCGGCGCGGGGGAGCGGCTGCCGTCCGAACGCGAGCTCGCCGAGCGGCTCGGCGTCAGCCGGGTCACGCTGCGCGAGGCCATCCGCGCCCTCTCCGACGCCGGTTACGTCGAGTCACGGCGGGGCCGCTACGGCGGGACGTTCGTGCACGACACCCTGCCGGCCCCGCCCGAGCCCGGGGGCGAGGTCGACGCCGTTTCGCTGGAAGACGCGCTGAGCCTCCGCTACGTCCTCGAGACCGGCGCCGCCGAGATGGCCGCCGCGCGGTCGCTGAGCCCCGCCGACCGACGGCACCTCACCGGCACGCTCGCCGAAGCCGCCGGCGCGGACCTCGACGACTACCGCCGCAAGGACTCCCGCCTGCACCTGGCCATCGCCGAGGTGACCGCGTCCGGCTCGCTGACCACGGCGATGGCCGACGCCCGCACCCGCGTCAACCAGCTGCTCGACCGGATCCCCCTGCTCCCGCCCAACCTCGAGCACTCCAACGCCCAGCACGAGACGATCGTCGACGCCATCCTGGCCGGCGACGCGCCCGCCGCGCGCCGGGCGATGGCCGAGCACATCGAAGGCACCGCTTCGCTGCTGCGCGCCTTCCTGTCCTGAGCGCCCGTCAGCCGTCGTCCCGGTGGCCCGCGTCGTAGCGGCGACGGTGCGCCGCGATCCGCCGCCGGTGCGTGGTGGCCCAGGATCCGGAGGACCCGCCGGCAGACCTCTTCGGCCGGTTCGCGGCGGGCAGGGGACGGGGGATGAGCAGGACGTTGATGATCGCCGGGCCGGGCCGGGCCGGGGCTGGGGATGGGCGATCGAGGCGGCGGGGGTCTTCACAGGATTCGAACAACCCTCGTTGCTTCTCCACCGAACCTTCCTCTCCGGCCGGCCGTCATCTGTTCGTGACCTTGCCGACGGAGGAAGAAGACCAGCCCGGCACCCCGAAGTGGCGCCGCGTCCGGCGGATCGCCGGCTGGACGTCCGGTGTCCTGATCGGCGGCCCGCTGATCGCCTTCTGGGTCGCCTACCTCGTGCTCGACGTCCGCAGCCCCCAGGAAGTGCTCGCCGGGCTCGACAAGACCGTCGTGCTGCAGTACGCCGACGGGTCCGAGCTGCTCAAGGTGGTCCCGGCCGACGGCGACCGCCGGTTCGTCCCCTACGCGCAGGTGCCCGCCAAGCTGCGGGACGCGATCATCGCCACCGAGGACCCCACCTTCTGGGACAACCAGGGCTTCGACCCGACCGGCATCGGCCGCGCGTTCCTCACCGGCGTCGGCGGCGGGTCCGGGATCACCCAGCAGTACATCAAGAAGTCCACCGGCGACGAAGACGCGACGCTCGGGCGCAAGTTCGCCGAGCTCGTGCTGGCCACGAAGATCACCCAGGAGCAGAACAAGGAACAGATCTTCGAAAGCTACGTCAACATCATCTCCTTCGGCCGCGGCACGTTCGGTCCCGCCGCCGCGATGAACGCCTACTTCGGCAAGCCGCTCGACGAGTCCATCACCTGGAGCGAAGCCGCCTTCCTCGCCGGGATGATCCAGTCGCCGTCCGTGCACGACCCCGCCGCCTCCGGCGACGGCCACGCGACCCGGCGCTGGCAGTACGTGCGCGACAAGCTCGTCAGCCGCGGGTACGTGCGCAGCGACGAGCCGATGGCCTACCCCGGCAACGAGATCCAGCCGCCGTCGGAGACCCGGGCCGGCCGGGTCACCTACGACGAATTCCACGTCAAGCAGCAGGTCCTGGCCGAGCTGGAACAGGACGGCTTCCCCCTCGGCCGGCTCCAGCAGGGGAACATGACGGTAGAGACGACGCTGGACCGCGCCCGGCAGGACGCCGCGAAGAAAGCCCTGCGGAACAGGCTGCACGGCGCGCCGAAGGAGTTCCGCGGGGCCGTCGTCGCGATCGACCCGGCGACCGGGGCCGTCCGCGCCTACCAAGGCGGTGAGCAGGGCGTCCGCGACTACGCGGGGACCCCGCACGCGCTCGGCACGGCGTTCCACCCCTTCACGCTCGCCGCGGCGCTGCGCCGCGGCTACGGCCTCGACCAGCCGATCCCGGCACCGTCGAAGCTGACGTTCCTCGGCGAGACCTTCCAGTACCCGGACGTCTGCGGCCCGAAGTGCACGCCGCGCTCGGCGATGGAAACGCACGCCGACGGCCCGTTCATCGCGCTGGCGAAGAAGCTCGGCCCGGAAGCGCTGAGCGAAGCCGCCCGGCAGGCGGGGATCCCGGACGCCGTCGACGGCGTTCCCACCCTGCGCGAGAAGGACGGCTTCCTCATCGGGGCGGGCATCGCCATCGGCCGCTACCCGCTGCGGCCGCTGGACGTGGCCGGGGCCTACGCGACCTTCGCCAACGACGGCCGGCGCGCCACCCCGCACCTGGTGTCGAAGGTGCGCGACGAAAGCGGCTCGGTCGTCTGGGAACACCACGACAGCGCGGCCCCGGCGTTCGGCGACGAAGGAACGAGCCGCCGCGTCGCCGCGCAGGTCACCGAGACCTTGCGCGGCGACGGCGGCCCGGCGGCGCTGCGCACCGGCGAGGCCGAGCACGGCAACAGCCCGGACTACCAGGACGCCTGGGCCATCGGCTACACCCCGCAGCTGGCCACGGCGGTCTGGATCGGCTCCGACGACGAGCGGCGGCTGAAGGACGCGAGCGGCCGCAAGCTGACCGGCGACTCCGTCCCGGCCGACGTCTGGCGCGCGTTCGCGGCGGCCGCGGGGCCGCCGCGGTGAGTCAGCGGACCAGGGCCAGCACGAACCCGTCGTGGCCCTTGCCGCCGACCGTCTGGACCGCGGTCGCGTCGATCCGGTCCTCGGCGGCCAGCACGTCGAACATCTCGCGGGCGCCGCGGACGTTCGGGTCTTCGCTGCCCGCGTCGGCCACCCGGCCCTGCCGGACGACGTTGTCGACGACGATCGCCGTCCCCGGCCGGGACAGCGCCAGCGAGGCGCGCACGTAGTTCGCGAGGTTGGCCTTGTCGGCGTCGATGAACACGAAGTCGAACGGCCCGGTCAGCGTCGGCAGCGTGTCGAGCGCGGCGCCGACCCGGATGTCGACGACGTCCTCGCCGAAGCCCGCCCGCGTCAGGTTGGCCCGCGCGACCTCGGCGTGCTTCGGCTCGTATTCGCAGGTCACCAGCTTGCCGCCGGCCGGCAGCGCGCGGGCGAGCCAGATGGTGCTGTACCCGCCGAGCGTGCCGATCTCCAGGATCGTCCGCGCCCCGGCCATCCGGGCCAGCAGGTTGAGCAGCTTGCCCTGGTTGGGCGCGACGGCGATCTGCGGCAGCCCGGCGGCGTCCGCGTCGGCCAGCGCGGCGTCGAGCGCGGGGTCGGGGGCGAGCAGCGCGCCGGCGAGGTAGTCGTCGACTTCGGTCCAGTTCTGGTCGGTCATGGCACCTCCACGGCCAATCTAGCCCGGGTGGGATCATGCTCGCCGACGGCGTTTCCGGCGGGGAGGGGACCATGGACGACTACCGCGTCGTCGCGGACGCCATCGCCGCCGAGATCGAGGCCGGCCGCCTCCGGCCCGGCGACCGGCTCCCGCCCCAGCGCCGCTTCGCGCGGCAGCGCGGCATCGCCGGCTCCACGGCCGCCCGCGTCTACGGCGAGCTCGTCCGGCGCGGCCTCGCGGTCGGCGAGGTCGGCCGCGGCACGTTCGTCCGCGCGGCCAAGCCGCCGCCCGAACCCGCCCTCGCCGAGCCCGGCGACGCCCGCGTCGACCTCGAGCTCAACTTCGCCGTCCTGCCGGAGGAGTCGGCGCGGCTGGCCCGCGCGCTGGAACCGTTGCTGCGCGAGGACGTCCTGACCGCGGCCCTGCACCCGATCGGCGCCGCGGGCACCCCGGTGGCCCGCGAGGCCGCGGCCGGCCTGCTCGCGCGCGGCGATTGGCGCCCGGACCCGGCGACGGTGCTGTTCACCGGCAACGGCAGGCAGGCACTGGCGGCCTCGATCGCCGCGTTCGTGCCGGTCGGCGAGCGGCTCGCGGTGGAGTCCCTGACGTACCCGGTGGTGAAGGCCCTCGCGTCGCGCCTCGGCGTGGAGCTCGTGCCGATCGAGACCGACGAGTCCGGGCTGGTACCGGCGGCCCTGGCCGCGGCCGGACCGGTGCGCGCGCTCTACGTCCAGCCGACCCTGCACAACCCGCTCGGCACGACGATGCCCCCGCGGCGCCGCGCCGAGCTGGCCGAGGTCACGGGCCGCCTGGACCTCCCGGTGATCGAGGACGGCATCTACACGTTCCTGCGCGACGACGTACGCCCTTTCGCCGCGTACGCGCCGGAGCGGACGGTGTTCGTCGACAGCCTGTCCAAGCGGGTCGCCCCGGGCCTGACGGCGGGGTTCCTCGTGGCACCCCCGTCCTGGACCGCGCGGCTGGCGTCGTCGGTGCGTTCGGGGGCCTGGGCCGCGTCCCGGTTCGCCGTCGAAGCGGCGACGCAGTGGATCGTGACGGGCACCCTGGCCGAGATCGAGGCGGCGAAGCGGCGGGACGCGGCCGCGCGCGCGGCCGTCGTGGCGGAAAACCTGCCGGGCCTGCGCGGCGATCCGGCGTCCTACCACCGCTGGTGGGAACTGCCGGAGCGCTGGCGGGCGGAGACGTTCGTCGCGGCGGCGGCCCGCCGGGGGATCGCGCTCTCCCCGGCGGCGGCGTTCGCGGTGCTGCCGGGCCACGCGCCGAACGCGGTGCGGATCGCGGTGTCGGCCCCGCCGGCGGCGACGCTGGCTTCGGCGCTCGACGTCCTGGCGGGCCTGGCGAGCGGCAGTCCGGACGACCTGCTCGCCGACTGACAGCCGCGGCGACGCCTGCCAGAGCGTGTCAGCGCCGTGTGCGTCGCGCGCCAGCGATCTTCGCCAGCCTTCGGAGGTCACCACCCAGCCCGAAGGAGCACGCATGCACACCCCGGTCACGATCGTCGGCGCCGGCCTCGGCGGCCTCACCCTCGCCCGCGTCCTGCACGTCCACGGCATCCCGGCCGCGGTCTACGAAGCCGAGCCGTCCCCGCTGGCCCGGACGCAGGGCGGGATGCTCGACATCCACGACTACAACGGGCAGCTCGCCGTCGAAGCGGCCGGGCTGACGGACGCCTTCCGCGGCCTCGTCCTGGACGGCAGGCAGGCGATGCGGGTCCTCGACCGGCACGGGACCGTGCTGGCCGAGCGGGCCGACGACGGCACCGGCGGCCGCCCCGAGGTGCAGCGCGCCGACCTGCGGCGGATGCTGCTCGACGCGCTGCCGGCCGGCACTGTCCACTGGGGACACAAGGTGACCGGCGCCCGCGCCGTCGGCGCCGGCCGCCACGAGGTCGTGTTCGCCGGCGGCGGCACCCTCACCACCGGCCTGCTGGTCGGCGCGGACGGCGCGTGGTCGCGGATCCGGCCGCTGCTCACCGAGGTGGTTCCCGAGTACGTCGGCGAGGCCTTCGTCGAGCTCTACCTGTACGACGCCGACACCCGGCACCCCGCCGCGGCGAAGGCGGTGGGCGGCGGCTCGCTGATGGTGCCGTCGGTGGGCAAGGGCATCCACGCCCACCGGGAGCGCGGGGACACGCTGCACACCTACGTGTCGCTCGCCCGGCCGCTGGACTGGTTCGCCACCATCGACTTCGGCGATCCCGCCGGGGCCGCCGCCCGGATCGCGGCGGAGTTCGACGGCTGGGCACCGGAGCTCACCGCCCTGATCACCGACGGCGACACCGCGCCGGTCCTGCGTCCCCACTACACGTTGCCGCTCGGGCACCGCTGGGCGCGGGTCCCCGGGGTGACGTTGATCGGCGACGCGGCCCACCTCATGCCGGCCAACGGCGAAGGCGCCAACTTGGCCATGCTCGACGGCGCCGAGCTCGGCCAGGCCCTCGCCGCCCGTCCCGACGACGTCGAGACCGCGCTCGCCGAGTACGAGGCGGCGATGTTCCCGCGCAGCGCCGAGGTGGGCGCCGAAGCCACCCGGTTCGAGGAACTGCTCGCCGGGGCCGGGGAGGACGACGTCGCGCGGATCCTGGTCGACGCGTTCGACGAGTTCACCGGGGCCGTGCGGGAGTCCTAGGGGACGTACTCGCCCACGAAGCTGCCGCAGGTCACGGTGCGGCCCGTGAGCCGGGCCTGGATCGCCTTCTCCAGCCCCAGGTAGTCGAACACCGGCGTGCCGGCCGGGATCGACTCCGGCACCGGGCCGCCCGTGGCGAGCATCCGGTACGAATCGGTCTGGAACAGGACCAGGTAACCGCCCTCGCGGTTCAGCCGGTCCGCCGTCGCGAGCATGCGCTCGGGCGCGTCGCCGACGATCTCCAGCGGCAGCGGCCACTCGAGGGGGAACGGGTTGCGCAGGCCGAACGCGGGGTAGGCGAACGGGCTGTCCGGCAGGATCGCCGTCCGCGGCGCCGGGAAGCGGTCCAGGCAGTCGCGGATCTGCCGGACGAAGGTGAACGTCGACGGGTTCGTGCGGATGCCGGCCATCGCCGGGGTGACCGCCCCGAGGTCCTCGGTCAGCCGGTCGTGCCCGACGTCGAGGTAGGCCGCCTGGTCGTGGCGGGCGACGACGACCCCGCCGCAGACCGCCACCGCCGTCAGGCCGGCCGTCGCGGTGACCCAGCGACGCGGCCGGGCCGGGACCAGCTCGCCCAGCAGCAGCAACGCCGTCAGGGCCAGGGTGCCGGTGAGCAGCGTCGGGGTGTCGTTGCCCCAGGACAGGCTGATCATGAACCCGGTGGCGAGCACGAGCAGCCCGGGCCACGGCACCTTCCGCCGCACGGCCGCGTTCACCGGCACGCTGACCGCGAGGATCCACCACAGGACGTCCGCCCAGCGCGTGGCGCCGGTGAACCGGCCGTCGACGACGGTCCGGACCACCGCGGCGGCGCCGGCGAGCACCAGCACCCAGGACGCCACCCGCCCGGCCGCCCCGAGGCGGTCGCCGGGCAGCCGGACGGCCAGCAGCACCACGGCGATGGCGGCAAAGAAGCCCAGCTCGCGCCCGGGGGCCCTGGTCAGCGCCTCCGGGTCGTCGAGCCACAGCCCGAGCAGCCGCTCGCCGTACGCGGGCACGCCGCCGGTGACCTGCTCCACCATCTCCGTGAAGCCGCCGCCGAGGCTCACCCACGCCACGTACGCCAGCCCGGGCGCGCCGAGCGCGAGCAGGTCGAGGACCAGCCGCAGCGCGCGGCGCGTGCCGGCCCGCGTCGCCGGGTGCAGCAGCAGCCAGACCAGGCCGATCACCGCGGCCAGCACGAAGCTCTGCTTGACGAACACGGCGCTGCCGAGCAGCGCCAGCCCGCCGCGGCGGGCGAGCGCGCGGCCGCTGCCCAGACCCGCGTCGAGGGCCCAGGCGCCGCAGGCGGTGAGCGCGATGCCGTCGATGGTGTGCCAGGCCATCAGGGGGAAGGCGTTGAGGTTGATCAGCGACGCGGCCGCGACGATCGCGGTCATCCCCGGGCCCCAGTCGAGCACCCGGCGCCGCGTGACCAGCGCGGCGAACGCGATCGTGGCCACGATGATTTCGACCATGGCCAGGAAGCTGGAGCCGAAGAACAGCGGCATCGGCAGCGCGTAGTCGGCGACGTGCAGCACCGCGGAGCCCAGCGGGCGGGCGGAGATGATGTCCGCGTGCGGGACTTCGCCGTGCAGCACCCGCCACGCCTGGGCGAGGATGAAGCCCTGGTCGGAGGGGTGGAAGCCGAAGCGGCCGACGCGGAGTTCGGTGGCCAGCGCGAGCAGCAGCACCCAGCCGGCGTGGACGCTCCAGCGCAGCAGGGGCCGGGTGCGCGCCGGCGGCGCCGGCGTCGTGGCGACCTGCGCAGGACTCGCCACGTCCACGCCCCGCCCGCCTTCCGCTCCCGATCACCCGGGAAGCGATGGTAGCGGCCGGAGCGGGCACCGGCGTGCACGCCACCACCCGCCCGCGTGCACCACGCCCGGACGCCCGCCGGAACGGACCCAGTCAGGACGCCGGGGGTGGGCGGAACCGACCGGGAAGCCGGAGCCGGGCGCGAGCCCGGCTCCGGCCGGACGTCACCCGAGGGTGCGCCGCGCGGTGCCGATCACGGCCGTCTCGTCGGTCACGGCCGTGCGTTGTCCTGTGCTGGATACCGGCATTTCGAACTCCCCAGTTGAAGCCCGCACGGGTGTACGGGACTCGCGCGAGGGTAGAAGTACCGTCGCGTGCGTGCCAGCGTTTCCGCGGAATTCGCGGAAATCAGGCGCGACGGCGCCAGATCAGGCGGGTCACCGTCGCCGCGATCGACGCCGGCGCGGACCGGCGGGGCAGCCCGCGCGCCTCGGGCGCGGATTCCGGCATCGCCCGGTAGGCCAGGTGCGCGGCGAACCGGGCGAGCTTCGGCGCGGCCAGGGTAGCCAGTTCGGCGGCGCGGCCTTCGGGGAGGCTGAGGATCTCCGGCCGCTCCTCGCAGGCCTTCACCACCAGCGCGGCGGCGCGTTCGGGGCTGCTCGACGGGATCCCGCGGTAGCCGGTCGGCGCGATCATCGGCGTCCGCACCAGCGGCATCCGCACCGACGTGAACGTGACGCCGTCCGAGAGCGTCTCGCGCCCGGCCGTCAGCCCGAACTCCTCCAGCGCCGCCTTCGACGCCAGGTAGGCCGAGAAGCGCGGGGTGTCGGTCTGCAGGCCCTGGGTCGTGACGTTGACGACGTGGCCGAACCGGCGCTCGGCCATCGACGGCAGGAAGCCGAGGATCAACCGGACCGGGCCGAAGTAGTTGATCGCCATCGTGCGCTCGAAGTCGTGGAACCGCTGCGTGGACAGCGCGACCGAGCGCCGGATCGACCGGCCGGCGTTGTTCACCAGCACGTCCACCGCGCCGTGGTCGGCGAGCACGTCCTTGACCAGCGCGTCGACGGCGTCGCCGTCGGTGAGGTCGCACGGGTACGCCGCGGCGGTGCCGCCCGCCGCGAGGATCTCCGCCCGGACCTCTTCGAGCTCGGAAGCCCGGCGGGCCACGAGGATGACCTTCGCGCCTTTGCGGGCCACGGCGAGCGCCGACGCCCGGCCGATCCCGGACGACGCGCCGGTGATCAGCACCGTGCGCCCGGCGAGGCCGGGGGTGCGGCGCGCGCGGTCGGGATCGAGGTGGGCCCGCCAGTACCGGTAGAGCGGCGCCGCGTACTCCCGCAGCTCCGGGAGTTCGATGCCGCTGCCGAACAACGCCGTCGTGGTGCGCGCGGTGTCGAAGACGACGTCCATGGTCAGGTGCGGCAGCACGGCCAGGGGAACGCCCAGTTCCTCGAGGACGGCCGCGCGGGCGCCCCGGCCGCCCGGCACGCGGTCGATCCCGGCCGCGGCCGCGTGCGCCAGGCGGCCGCCCGCGCGACGCAGCGCGCCCGACGGCCCGGCGGGCAGCACGGCCCGGATCACCGGCCCGCCGGCGGCCCGCGCGAAGGCGTTGTAGACGGAGTTGAGCGATTGCGGGCGCGCGGCGGCGAGGTGGTAGGTCGTCCCCGAGGGCGCGTCCCGGTGCATCAAGTACTCCATCGCCTCCACGACGTAGTCGACCGGCACCAGGTTCGTCGCGCCCAGGTCGGGCGCGGCCAGCGGGAGGCGCCCGGGCAGGGCCGCCAGCCGCGAGATGGCCGGGAGGAAGTAGTAGGGCCCGTCGACCTTGTCCATCTCGCCGGTCCGCGAGTCGCCGACGACGGCCGAGGGGCGGTAGACGCGGAAGGGCAGGGGCTGCTCGCGGACGAGCTTTTCGGCCTGGAACTTCGTCGCGTGGTACGGCGAACCGAAGCGCTGCCCGAGGTCGAAGTCGGCCTCGGTGAACCGCCCGGCGTGGTCGCCGGCGACGGCGATCGACGACACGTGGTGCACCAGCCCGGCCCGTGCCGCGGCGGCGAAGGCCAGCAGGTGCCGGGTGCCCTCGACGTTGGCGCGCCGGTTGGCCTCCTCGCCGGCGGTCAGGTCGTAGATCGCGCCGAGGTGGACGACGTGGTCGAGGTGGGGGAGTTCGGCGGGGTCGGCGCCGAGCCGGGGTTCGGCGAGGTCGCCGAGCACCGGGTGCAGCTTGTCCGCTCCCGGCCAGTCCCGCGCGTACGTGGCCAGGCGCTCGCGGGAGGTCTCCCGCACCAGCGCGTAGACCGCGGCCGTCTCCGGCCGCCGCAGCAGCCGGGCGACCAGGCGTTTCCCGATGAAGCCCGTCGCGCCCGTCACGAAGTAGGTCGTCATGGCCGGTCCCTTCTCGTCGGGCCCGACTCTAACCTACTGAAAAGTAGGAACGGTAGTTGTCAGTGTTCTTCTTCGTCGGTCGTCGCCACGACCGCGTCCCGCAGGGCGGCGCGCAGCCGTCCGACGTCGAGCGGCCCGAGCACCGCCGCTTCCCCCGGCGGCGCGACCAGCACCACCTTGTCGTTGCTGACGAACACCGTCACATCCCTGCGCCTGCCGGCCAGATCCCGGCAGCCGATCGACCACTCGCCCCGACTCATGGTCGCCGCCCTCGCTTCCTCGTCGTGGTCGTGCTCCGTGCGAGGGTGGGAGCGGGCGCCGGCGGTGCTATGACGCGGGTTCACCCGATCCGCCTACTCGCGGGTTTCCTCTTGCGCTTCGCGGTTTTGCGGCGTACTCGCGGGTCGTCGCGCGGCCGATTCCGGAGTAGCGTCCGGTTCCACAGCCGTCTCTGGGAGGTATGGATGTCGGAACCGCGGAAGATCGTCATCGTCGGTGCGGGCCTCGGTGGGGCGTCCGCGGCGGCCGCGGTGCGAGAACGCGGGTACACCGGCGAAATCCTGTTGCTGGGCTCGGATCCGCACCGCCCGTACGAGCTGCCGCCGCTGTCGAAGGGCGTGCTGCTGGGCAACGCCGACGAACCCGACTGGGTGCACGAAGAGAAGTTCTACGCCGAAAAGGACATCCGGTTCACCGCCGGCGTCACGGCGACCCGGATCGAGCTCGGCGCGCGGCAGGTCGTCGACGACGCGGACGGCGCATACCCCTACGACCGGCTGGTCCTGGCGACCGGCTCGCGGCCGCGCCGGCTGCCGGTGCCCGGCGGCGACCTGCCCGGGCTGTACACGCTGCGGACCCTGGACGACGCGCTGAAGCTGCGTTCGGCGTTCACCGCCGCCGAGCGCGTGGTGATCGTCGGCGCGGGCTGGCTCGGCTCCGAAGCGGCCGCGGCGGCCCGGACGCACAACGCGGAGGTGACGGTCGTCGACCCGGTGCCGGTACCGCTGGCGAACGTGGTCGGCGAGACGATCGGCGCGGTGTTCCGCGACCTCCACGTCGCGAACGGGGTCCACTACCGCCTGGGCGAGCAGGTCGCGGAGATCACCGGCGGCCCGGACGGCGTCCGCGGCGTCCGCCTGAGCGGCGGCGAAGAGCTGACGGCGGACGTCGTCCTGATCGCGGTCGGCGCGGCCCCGAGGGTGGAGCTGGCCCACGACGCGGGCTTGGAGCTGTCGGACGACGGCGGGGTGGCCGTGGACGCGGCCCTGCGCACGTCGGCCCCGGACGTCTACGCCGTGGGCGACATCGCGGCCCACTTCCACCCGCGCTACGACCGCCGCGTCCGGGTCGAGCACTGGGCGAACGCCAAGGACCAGGGCACGCACGTGGCGCAGAACCTGCTGGGCGCGGACGAGCCGTTCCTGGCCTCGCCGTACTTCTTCACCGACCAGTACGACCTCGGCTGCGAGTACCGCGGCCTGGCGGACCCGGCATCGGACGAGCTGGTGGTCCGCGGCGACCTGGCCGCCCGCGAGTTCACGGCGTTCTGGCTGCGCGAGGGTGAAGTGGCGGCGGCGATGAACGTGAACATGTGGGACGACGGCGACGCCCTGGGAGCGTTGGTCGACGGCCACGCGAAGGTGACGGCGGAGCAGCTGAAGACGGCCGACCTGGCGTCGCTCACCTGAGCCGGTCCCGCAGGAGACCGTCGAGCCGTCGCCAGGCGGGGGAGGACGCGTTGACCTCGCCCTGCACCAGCGCCGGGATCGCCGAACCCGGGTCGTACGCGGGCAGGCATCGCCGCCTGGTCGCGGAAGTTCGTGTGCGCCGTCTCCGGGCGGGTGGCGAACAGCAGGGTCCACAGGTCGTCCTGCAGCCGTACCCAGCGCTCGCTGAACCCGAGGCCGGGCAGCCGGCGCAGGTACGCCACCACCGCGTCCGGCAGGGGCGAGAGATCGCCGTCGGCGAGACGGCGGAGGCGCACGCGGGTGGCCTGCAACCCGGCGATCCGCGCGGCGACGTCGTCGATCTGCCGGAGCGCCCCGGCGAGCCCGTCGCCCGCACGGAGTTCGCGGATGCGGGCCAGGGGGACGCCCGCCTCGGCGAGCGTGCGGATCTTGATCAGCTCGACCGCATCGGAAGCGCGGTAGCCGGAACGGTCGCGTTCCGGCTCGGGGAGCAGGCCTTTCGCGTGGTAGACGCGGATCGCCTTGGTCGTGACCCCGACGTACCCGGCGAGCTGTTCGACGAGGGCAACGAAACGGCACTCGACCGCCTGGCCGACCTCGCCGACACCCGCGGCGACGTCGAGGAGCTGAGCGAGCTGCTGGACGAAGGCTCCGGCCGGGCCGGCGAACTGCTCACCCGCCGCGCGGTCGCCGCGAAAGACCTGCTGGAACTGCAGCGCATCGCCGACGCCGGCCACGAACCGGCCGCCGAGGAGCTGGAACGCCTCCTGTCCGCCCGTCGTGAGTGGTTCTAGCCCGCCTTGTCGATCACGACGGCTTCCGTGCCAAGGCGAGGTAGGCCACCAGCGCCAGGACGGCGAACCCGGCCATGGTCGCGGCCATCGGCACCGCCGTGCCCGGTCCGCCCAGGCCGACCAGCGGCGTCGCCAAGGCGCCCACGACGAACTGCAGCACCCCCAGCAACGCCGAGGCCGCCCCGGCCGAGCGGGCGTGCGCGGCCAGGGCCAGCGAACTCGCGTTCGGCATCACCAGGCCGATGCTCGACACCAGCAGGAACAGCGACACCAGCAGCAACGCCAGCGGCGCCCGGAACACCACCGAGGCCAGCACCAAGGCGCCGCCGGTCACGCCGAGCAGGAGCCCGGACCGCAGCAGCGCCCGCTCGGGCACCCGGCCCACCAGCCGGCCGTTGAGCTGGCCCGCCAGGACGATGCCGACGCCGTTCGCGCCGAACACCACGCTGTACGCCTGGGGGCTGAGCCCGTACACGCCCTGCAGCGCGAACGACGAGCCCGAGATGTAGGCGAACAGCGACGCGAACAGCAGCCCGGACGCCAGCGCGTACCCGGCGAACGACCGGTCCAGCGCCAGCCGCCCGTAGGTGCGCAGCACCGGGCCGAGCCGCAGCGGAGACCGCGTGGCCGACGGCTCCGGCAGGAAGAACACCACCACGGCCAGCAGCAGCGCGCCGAACGCCGTCAGCACGACGAACACCCCGCGCCACGACGTCCAGGTCAGCAGCTGCCCGCCGATCAGCGGGGCCAGGATCGGGGCCAGGCCACTGACCAGCATCAACGTCGAGAAGAACTTCGTCATCGCGGTGCCGGAGAACAGGTCCCGCACGGTGGCGCGCGCGATCACGATGCCCGCCGCGGCGCCGAGGGACTGCACGAACCGGGCCGCGACCAGCAGCCACACGTCCGGGCTCACCGCGCACAGCACCGAGCCCACGACGTACAGCGCGAGCCCGGCCAGCAGCGGGCCGCGGCGGCCCAGCGCGTCCGACAGCGGCCCGAGCACCAGCTGGCCCAGTGCGAGCCCGACGATGAACGCGCTGAGCGTCAGCTGCACCGTGCTGTCCGCCGCGTGCAGGTCGGCCGCCATCCGCGGCAGCGCGGGCAGGTACATGTCGATCGACAGCGGCCCGAAGGCCGTGAGGCCACCCAGGACGAGGACGAACTTCAGCTGCGTCCGCCGGCTCGGCGCGGTACGTTCCGCCGTGGTGGTCATGCGCGTCCCTTCGTTCCCTCACCCGGGACCAGCGGGAAGGCCGCCGGTGCTATTCCGGCTGTGATCGGTGACACCCCGTGGTCACCGGACCCGTGAATCGACACTGATCCGACCAATTTGCCACCGATTCGGCGATGACTCTGGATCGGTGGTCACGACTGCGATATACATCGGATGTCTGGTCGGTGTGGGCGAAGGGAAACATTCGTGCAGCTGGTGCGCCTCGGGGAGCCGGGAAGTGAGCGTCCGTTCGTGCGGGCCGGCGACGGCACGACCTACGAGCTGGGCGGCCTCACCGCCGACGTCGACGGCGGTTTCCTCGCCGCGGACGGGATCGCCCGCGCGGCCGCCGCGCTCGCCGCGGGAGAGCTGCCGGTCGCTTCGGAGGCGGGACTGCGCGTCGGCGCGCCGATCGCCCAGCCCGGCAAGGTCGTCTGCATCGGCATGAACTACCGCCGTCACGCCGAGGAGACCGGCGCGACCCCGCCCACCGAGCCCGTCGTCTTCATGAAGGCCCCCGACGTCGTCGTCGGGCCCGGCGACGACGTCCTCATCCCGCGCGGGTCGGTCAGCACCGACTGGGAGGTCGAGCTCGGCGTCGTCATCGGCAGGACCGCCCGCTACCTCGAGAGCGTCGACGAGGCCCTCGAGTACGTCGCCGGCTACGTCGTCTCCAACGACGTCTCCGAGCGCGAGCTGCAGTTCCGCACCGCCCAGTGGGACAAGGGCAAGTCGTGCGAGAACTTCAACCCGCTCGGCCCGGCGCTGATCCCGGCGAGCGAGGTACCCGACCCTCAGGACCTCGGCCTGCGGCTGTGGGTCAACGGCGAGAAGAAGCAGGACTCGTCCACCCGGGACATGATCTTCGGCGTCGCCGAGATCGTCCACCACCTGTCCCAGGTGATGGTGCTGCGGCCGGGCGACCTGATCAACACCGGCACCCCCGAAGGCGTCGCGCTCGGGCAGCCCGACCCCAAGCCGTACCTGCGCGACGGCGACGTCATCGAGCTCGAAATCGACGGCCTCGGGCGGCAGCGCCAGACCGCGAGGCGGGCCTGACCATGGCGAAGATCATCGGCATGGAGGTCCTCGACGTCCGGTTCCCGACGTCGAAGGAGCTCGACGGCTCGGACGCGATGAACCCCGACCCAGACTACTCCGCCGCGTACGTCGTGCTGCACGCCGACGAGGGCCCGGACGGCTACGGCCTCGCGTTCACCATCGGCCGCGGCAACGACGTCCAGGCCGCCGCGATTCGCGCGCTCGCGCCGCACGTCGTCGGCCGGGACGTCCCGGAGGACGCGGCCGCGCTCGGCGACCTGTCCCGCACCCTCGTCGGCGATTCGCAGTTCCGCTGGCTGGGCCCGGAAAAGGGGGTCGCGCACATGGCGGTCGGCGCGATCGTCAACGCCGCGTGGGACCTCGCCGCCCGCCGCGCCGGCCTGCCGGTCTGGCGGTTCGCCGCGCGCATGACGCCCGAGGAACTCGTGTCCCTGGTCGACTTCCGGTACCTGTCCGACGCGCTCACCGAAGCCGAGGCCCTCGAGATCCTGCGGCGCGCCGAACCCGGCCGGGCCGAGCGCGCCGCCCAGCTCGAAGCGGACGGCTACCGCGCCTACAGCACGTCACCCGGCTGGCTCGGCTACGCCGACGCGAAGCTCGTCCGGCTCGCCGAGCAGGCCGTCGCCGACGGCTTCGAGATGATCAAGCTCAAGGTCGGCGGCAACCTCGAGGACGACGTCCGCCGCCTGAAGCTGGCCCGCGAGACCGTCGGCGACGGCATCCGGATCGCCGTCGACGCCAACCAGCGCTGGGACGTCTCCGCCGCGGTCGCCTGGATGACCGCGCTGGCTCCCTACGACCCGTACTGGATCGAGGAACCGACCTCCCCGGACGACGTGCTCGGCCACGCGGCGATCGCGAAAGCGCTTGCGCCCGTCAAAGTGGCCACCGGCGAGCACGTCCAGAACCGCGTGGTCTTCAAGCAGCTGCTGCAGGCGGACGCGATCTCCGTGCTGCAGCTGGACGCCGCCCGCGTCGGCGGCTTCAACGAGAACCTGGCGATCCTGCTGCTGGCCGCCAAGTTCGATGTCCCGGTGTGCCCGCACGCCGGCGGCGTCGGGCTCTGCGAGCTCGTCCGGCACCTGTCGATGTTCGACTTCGTGGCGGTGTCCGGCACCGACGCGGACCGCTCGATCGAGTGGGTCGACCACCTGCACGAGCACTTCACCGACCCGGCCGTCGTCGAGCGCGGCCGGTACCTCGCCCCGACCGCCCCCGGGTTCTCCGCGCGCATGCACGACGCCACGCTGCGCCGGTTCCGGTTCCCGGACGGTCCCGAGTGGACGGAGACCGCCAGTGCGTGAATTCGAGGGACTGGTGGCCGCCGTCACCGGAGGCGCTTCGGGCATCGGCGCGGCCGCCGCGGACCTGCTGGCCGAGCGTGGCGCCCAGGTGGCGGTGCTGGATCTGAACCCGGGCGATGACGGCTTTCGCTGCGACGTCGGCTCTGACGACGAAGTCCGTGAAGCGATCGACGCCGTCGTGGAACGCTTCGGGCGCCTCGACATCCTCGTCAACAACGCGGGCATCGGCGCGCAGGGCGACGTCACGGCCAACGACGACGACGAATGGCACCGCGTGTTCGACGTCAACGTCGTCGGCATGGTCCGGCTCGCGCGCGCCGCGCTGCCGCACCTGAAGAACTCGCCGTCCGCGGCGATCGTCAACACCTGCTCCATCGCGGCCTGGGCCGGCCTGCCGAACCGCGCGCTCTACTCGGCCACCAAGGGCGCGGTGCTTTCGCTGACCCTGGCCATGGCGACCGACCACCTGCCCGACCGGATCCGCGTCAACTGCGTGTGCCCGGGCACGGCGGACACCCCGTGGGTGGGCCGGCTGCTCGACGCCGCCGACGACCCGGCGGCCGAACGCGCGGCGCTGGCGGCCCGCCAGCCGATGGGCCGGCTGGTGACCGCGGACGAGGTCGCGAACGCGATCGCCTACCTGGCGAGCCCGCTGTCCGCCTCGACCACCGGCACCGCGCTCGCGGTCGACGGCGGCATGTACGGCCTGCGTCCTCGCGGCCCGGTGCAACACCAGTAAGAGACTTGGTTTCCGCTGTCATCAAGGAGGATGCGGTGCGCGCTGTGGTATTCCGAAGCAGGGTGGTCCAGGTGGCCGCCACGGCCGCCGTCTGCGGCCTGGTCCTGGCCGCCTGCGGGTCCACGAAGGACAACGCCGCGGCACCCGCGGCGGGTGGCGGCGCGGGCGGCAAGGTCGGCGCGACGCTGCCCCTGCTGACCTCGCCGTTCTGGCAGGCCTACAACAACTACGTGCCCAAGATGGCCCAGGAGGAGGGCGTCGACGTCCTCCCGACGGTCAACGCCGACAGCGACCCCGCGAAGCTGATCACCGACATCGGCACCTTCCTCAACCAGGGCGTCAAGGGCCTGGTCGTGACGCCGCTGGACTCGGCGGCCGTCGTCGCCGGGCTCAAGCAAGCCGAGAACAAGGGCGTGCCGGTCGTCGCGGTCGACGTCGCCCCCGAAAGCGGCAAGGTCGCCATGGTCGTGCGGGCCGACAACAAGGCCTACGGCACCAAGGCCTGCGAAGCGATCGGCGCGAAGGTCAAGTCCGGCAAGGTCGTGCAGATCATGGGCGACCTGGCGTCGGTCAACGGCCGCGACCGCTCGGAGGCCTTCCGCGACTGCATGAAGCAGAAGTACCCCGGTGTCCAGGTGCTGGAGATCCCGGCCGAGTGGAAGGCCGACAAGGCGTCCTCGGGTCTGGACAGCATGCTGACCGCGAACCCGGACATCAAGGGCGTCTACATGCAGGCCGGCGGCGTCTACCTGGCCCCGACCGAACAGGCCCTCAAGCGCAAGAACCTGTTCTTCCCGGTCGGGGACCCGAAGCACATCGTGCTCGTCTCCAACGACGGCATCCCGCAGGAGCTGGCCGCGATCCGCGCCGGTGAGCTGGACGCCACCGTGTCCCAGCCGGCCGACGCCTACGCGAAGTACGGCCTGTACTGGCTGAAGAAGGCCATGGCGGGCGAGACGTTCAAGGCCGGGCCGACCGACCACGGCAGCACCATCGTCGAGATCAGCCCCGGCATCCTCGAAGACCAGCTGCCCGCGCCCGTCATCACCAAGGACAACGTGGACGACAAGGCCCTCTGGGGGAACAACCTGTGAGCCCCGTCGTCAGCGCCCGCGGCGTCGGCAAGCGCTACGGCCCCACCGTGGCGCTGCACGACGTCAGCCTCACCGTGCACCCCGGCGAGTCGCACGCGCTCGTCGGGCGCAACGGGGCCGGCAAGTCGACGCTCGTCTCCATCCTCACCGGCCTGTCCGCCACGGACACCGGGCACGTCGAGTTCGGCGGCGAGCCGGCCCCGCCACTGTCCAGACAGGACGAATGGAAGGCGCGCGTCGCCTGCGTGTACCAGCACGCGATGGTCGTCCCGCAGCTCACCGTGGCCGAGAACCTGTTCCTCAACCGGCAGGCGGGCGGCGGGTTCTCGATCGGCTGGAAGTCCCTGCGGCGCAAGGCGCGCGAGCTGCTGGACTCGTGGGACGTGCGCGTCGACGTCGACACCCCGGCCGGGGACCTCTCGGTCGAGGACCGGCAGTTCGTCGAGATCGCCCGCGCGCTGTCCTACGGCGCCCGGTTCATCGTCCTCGACGAGCCGACCGCGCAGCTCGACAGCCAGGCCATCGAGCGGCTCTTCGACCGGATGCGCCAGATGCAGGCGGGTGGGGTGACGTTCCTGTTCATCTCGCACCACCTGCACGAGGTCTACGAGGTCTGCCAGGCGGTGACCGTGCTGCGCGACGCCCGGCACGTCCTCACCGCGCCGGTGGCCGAGGTCGGGAAGTCCGCGCTGGTCGACGCGATGACCGGCGAACCGGGCGGCCTGTCCGTCCGTGACGCGGCTTCCCGGGAGTCCTTGGAAGCGGACGCTGCGGAGATCCTGAGCGTCGACGGGCTCTCCGGTGACGGCTTCCGGGACGTCTCCTTCCGGCTCCGCCGCGGCGAGGTCGTCGGGCTGGCGGGCAGCAACGCCAGTGGCAAGCACCAGGTCGCCGAGACGGTCTACGGGCTGCGGACGCCGTCCGCGGGCACGATCCGCGTCGACGGCAGGCCGCTGCGGCCCGGCGACATCCCGGCGGCGCTGCGCGCGGGCATCGGCTGCGTCCCGCGCGACCGGCACCACGAAGGCCTGGTCTTGGACCACTCGATCGCGGACAACGCGACCATGTCCATCCTGGACAAGCTGGGCCGCGGCGGGATCGCGTCGCCTGCCACGCGGTACGCGAAGGCGTCGCAGGCCCTGAAGGACTACGACATCGTGGCCGCGGGCGCCGGGCAGCCGGTCTCCGACCTGTCCGGCGGCAACCAGCAGAAAGTGGTGCTGGCCCGGGCGCTGCTGAGCGATCCGCGGGTGGTCGTGCTGATCAACCCGACCGCCGGCGTGGACGTGAAGTCGAAGGAGGCGCTGCTCGCGGTCGTCGACCGGGTGCGCGCCGAGGGCAAGGCGGTGCTGATCGTCAGCGACGAGCTCGACGACCTGCGCCTGAGCGACCGGGTCCTGGTGCTGCGCGCCGGGGCCGTCGTCGCCGAACACCAGGCCGGGTGGTCCGACGGCGACCTCGTGGCCGACATCGAAGGAGTCGTGCTTTCGTGACCGACGTGATGACCTCCCCGCAGGCTTCGCTGCCCGCGCCACCCCGGCGCCGGAAGGCGCTCTGGCTGCGCGAACTCGCGCTGCTGCCCGCCCTGGTCGTCGTGTTCCTCATCGGCGGCCTGGTCGACGACACGTTCGTCGGCTGGAGCAACATCGTCAGCATCCTGACCGCGTCGGCCGCGCTGTCGCTGGTCGTGCTCGGCGAGTCGCTGGTGCTGATCACCGGGAAGTTCGACCTGTCGCTGGAATCGACGATGGGCCTGGCGCCCGCGCTGGGTGCGATGGTCGTGATCCCGGCGGCGTCGGCGGGCTTCGGCGTCGAGCTGCCCGCCGCGATCGGCCTGCTGGTGATCCCGCTGTGCGGCGCGCTGGTCGGGTTCGTCAACGGCTTCCTGATCGTGAAGCTGAAGCTGAACGCCTTCATCGTCACCCTGGCCATGCTGACCGTGCTGCGCGGTGTGCAGGTCGGCTCGACCAAGGGCAAGACGCTGTTCAACCTGCCCGACTCGTTCACCGACCTGGCGACGACGACGTTCGCCGGGCTGCCGATGTCGGTCTGGCTGGCGGCGCTGCTGTTCGCGATCGCCGGCTGGGTGCTGCGCTACCACCGCGTCGGCCGCGCGTTGTACGCGATCGGCGGCAACCGCGAAGCGGCGCGGGCGGCCGGGGTGCGCGTCGACCGGATCGCGTGGGCGGTGTTCGTCGTCGCCGGGATCCTCGCGGCGATCGGCGGGCTCGCGTACACCGGTTACGTCGGCGCGCTGGGCGCGAACCAGGGCTCCGGCATGATCCTGCAGGTGTTCG
This sequence comes from Amycolatopsis rifamycinica, assembly GCF_000695625.1. Classification (GTDB taxonomy): domain Bacteria; phylum Actinomycetota; class Actinomycetes; order Mycobacteriales; family Pseudonocardiaceae; genus Amycolatopsis; species Amycolatopsis rifamycinica. Next base: position 133,016 of record NZ_JMQI01000028.1, on the reverse strand, counting down.
CGGCGGCGGTGATCGGCGGCGTCTCGCTCGACGGCGGCAAGGGCACCCTGGTCGGCGCCCTCACCGGCGTCCTGCTGCTGGCGTCGGTGTCCAGCCTGCTCAACTACGCGCACGTCACGGCGGAGTGGCAGGGGGCGATCTACGGCGCCATCATCCTGGTCGCGCTGATCATCGCCCGGTACGCGGGCGGAAAGCCCCAAACCTGACACCCACCCGGTGAAGATCCGACGTTCCGAGTCTGCCGCGGGGAGGTGGGGCGTGGTGCTACGAGGCTTCGGCGGAGAGGTCCGGGGTGGTCGGGTCGTCGGCGGTGCCCAGTGCGTTGCGCAGCCACTGCTCCACGCCGGCGACGTGCACGGTCGCCCACGAGCGGGCCAGTTCCGGCTCGCGCGCGGCGATGGCCTCGTAGATCGCCGTGTGTTGTTCGCGGGTCTTCGCGACCGCGCCCTCCTGGGTGAGGCCGCGCCAGATCCGGGCGCGGGCGGTCGGCCCGGAGAGGCTGTCGAGCAGCGAGCAGAGCACCGGGTTGCCGGAACCGTCGGCGATCTTGCGGTGGAACTGCAGGTCGTTGGCGACCAGCGCCTCCACCGTCGGCGCGTCCTCCAGCTCGCTGAGCAGCGCGCCCAGCTCGGCGATGTCGCCGTCGCTCATGTGCAACGCGGCCAGCGCGGTCGCGGCGGGCTCCAGGATCCGGCGGACGGCGAGGAAGTCGAGGACGGTGTCGTCGCGGTGGAAGTCGACCACGAACGTCATGGCGTCGAGCAGCAGGTTGGGCTCGAGGCTGGTGACGTACGTGCCGTCGCCCTGACGGACGTCGAGCACCCTGATCAGGCACAACGCCTTGACGGCTTCCCGCAGGGAACTGCGCGAGAGCCCGAGCCGCTGGGCCAGCTCGGCCTCCTTCGGCAGCCGGTCGCCCGGCGCCAGCTCGCCGGAGACGATCATCTCCTTGATCTTGTCGATCGCGACATCGGTGACGGGCATCGTGTCCGCCTTCCCTGCAACAGACCTCGGATGTTTCGGTGGTACTCCCCAGCGTGCCATGTCCCGGCGAAGGAGGGGCGATGACCCACGAGCGCACACCGCAAAGGGTGGCTCTGCACACCCGGCTCAAGCCCGGCAAGGAAGCCGAGTACGAGTCCGTCCACGCCGTCATCCCGCCGGAACTGGACACCGCGCTGCGCGAAGCCGGTGTCCACTCCTGGCGGATCTGGCGTAACGGACTCGACCTCTTCCACGTCCTCGAAGTCGACGACTACAAGGCGATGCGCGCGGCGCTGCGGGACCACCCCGCGAACGTGCCGTGGCAGGCCCGGATGGCCGAGCTGCTGGCCGTCGAGGACGACTACTCCGGCGACGACACCGGCATCGGGCTGGTCTGGGAACTGCCGGAAAAGGAGTGACGGCGTTGGAACTCTCCCTGTCCCCGCTGGGGCTCGGCTGCGCGCAGCTGGGCAACCTCTACCACGCGATCAGCGACGAGACCGCGGCCGCGACCGTCCGGCGCGCGTGGGACGAGGGCATCCGCTACTTCGACACCGCGCCGCACTACGGCCTCGGCCTGTCGGAGACCCGGCTCGGCGCGGCGCTGCGCGCGTTCCCCCGCGACGAGTACGTGCTCTCGACGAAGGTCGGCCGCGTGCTGGAACCGAACCCCGGGGGTGCCGGCGCCCGGGACGACCAGGGCTTCGCCGTCCCGGCCGCGTACAAGCGCCGGTGGGACTTCAGCCGCGACGGCGTCCTGCGGTCCCTGGACGACAGCTTGACGCGGCTCGGTCTCGACCGCGTCGACATCGTCTACGTCCACGACCCCGACGACCACTTCGAGGAGGCGGTTTCGGGAGCGTTCCCGGCGCTGCGGGAACTGCGGGACCAGGGCGTGATCGGCGCCTTCGGGGCCGGGATGAACCAGGCGCCGATGCTGGCCGAGTTCGTCCGCCGCACCGACCTGGACGTCCTGCTGGTGGCCGGCCGCTACACGCTGCTCGACCAGCCCGCGCTGGACGAGCTGTTCCCGCTCTGCGCTGCGCGGGACGTGCGCGTGGTGGTCGGAGGCGCCTTCAACGGCGGGATCCTGGCGACCGCCGAACCGGGTGGCGTCTACGACTACGCCGAAGCGCCGGCGGAGCTGGTCGAGCGGGCCCGGCGGATCGCGCGGGTCTGCGCGCGGCACGGCGTGGAGCTGCCGGAGGCCGCGCTGGCGCTGCCGATGGCGCATCCCGCGGTGGCGTCCGTGGTCGTCGGCGCGCATGATCCGGACCAGGTCGCCGTGAACGCGCGGCGGGCGCGGGCGGTCGTGCCGACGGCCCTGTGGACCGAGCTGATCGACGCGGGACTGCTGCGCGCCGACGTCGTCATCGCCGAAGGAGTCTCATGATCGACGCGCACCACCACCTGTGGGATCCCTCGCGGCGCGAGTACCCGTGGATGACGGGGGCGGCCATGGACCCGATCCGCCGCCCGTACACGGTGGACGACCTGCGCGCGGTGACGAAGGCGGCCGGGGTGCACGCGACGGTCCTGGTCCAGACGGTGTCGTCGGAGGAGGAAACGGCGGAGTTCCTCGCGACGGCGGCCGCCGAGCCGGTGATCGCGGGCGTGGTCGGCTGGGTGGACCTCACGGCTCCGGACGTCGTGGACCGGCTGGCCGCCCTCGACGGTCCGCTGGTGGGGATCCGGCACCAGGTGGAGACCGAGCCGGACGACGACTGGCTGCTGCGGCCCGAGGTGGTGGCCGGGCTGAGCGCGGTGGCGGCCGCCGATCTGGCGTTCGACCTGCTGGTCCGGCCCGCGCAGCTGCCGGCCGCGGCCGAGGTGGCGTTGCGCCTGCCGCAGCTGCGCCTGGTCCTGGACCACGCGGCGAAGCCCCCGATCGCGGCGGGGGAGTGGGAGCCGTGGGCGTCCCGCCTGGCCGCGCTGGCGGCGCGCGAGAACGTCGTGTGCAAGCTGTCCGGGCTGGTCACCGAAGCGGACTGGCCGGGCTGGGAGGTCGCGCACCTGCGCCGGTACGTCGACCACGTGCTGGAGGTGTTCGGCCCGGGGCGCCTGCTGTTCGGCTCGGACTGGCCGGTCTGCGAACTGGCGGCGTCCTACGAGCTGGTCCTCGACGCGGCGATCGCCCTGACGGGGTCGCTGTCGGACGCCGAGCGCCTGGCCGTCTTCGAACACAACGCCCGCGCGGCCTACGGGCTGGATGCGGGCGGGGGCACCTCCTCCAGGGGGTAAAAGAGGTCTCCCCGCCCGCCGCTGAGGTGGCCGGTCAGAACTCTTCGTCGCGGATCATGCCCCGCAGCCGGGTCAGGGCGCGGTGCTGCGTCACGCGGACGTTGCCCGGGGAGATCCCGAGCGCTTCGGCGGTTTCGGTCGCCGAGAAGCCGACGGCGATGCGCAGGGTCAGGATCTCCTGCTGCACCCGGGGCAGGGTGGCGAGCAGCCGGCCGAGGCGGGCGCCGAGGTCGAGGTGCAGCGCGTGGCTTTCGGGCTCGTTGCCGGCGACCAGCGGGCTTTCCGGCAGCTCGGGGACGGGCTCGGAGCGGTCGCGGGCGACGGCGCGGTAGGCGTCGGCGACCTTGTTGGCCGCGATCGCGTGGACCAGGTAGAGGAAGGAGCCGCCGCGGTCCTGGTAGTCGGGCAGGGCCTTGAGCACGGCCAGGCAGACCTCCTGGGCGACGTCGTCGGCCGACAGGTAGGACAGGTCGCGGCCGCCCATGCGCGCGCGGCAGTAGCGGACCACCACCGGCTCGATCATCTGCAGCAGCGAGTGGATCGCCGCCGGGTTGCCCTCGCCCGCGTCCTTCACGAGGGGGTCGAGGTCCTCCTTCGTCAGCCGCCCGCTCGGGCGCGGCAATGACTCGGGAGTGCGATAATCGCGAACGCTCGAAGTGGAAGCTTCGGTGGTCCTCGGCGGTGCTGTCATGGTCGTCTCCCCGGCCGACCCTCGACCGTCGCTGCCGGGGGTTCAACACTCCGTAACTGATCCATCGCAGATGCTCCGGTGGAGCCGGGCGGATCTGCGGTCCGTGCGACGCAGGGTAATCGTAAGCACCTCCATGCGGGTCAGTCCAGATTTCAACGACCAATACCCCGTTAGCAGTATCGACTGTGATGTTCCCGCGACCCGCACCCGCACATTGCGATTAATCGGTTTCAGGATGTGCCGAGTTCACTCGTCAGTGGAAGACGACCACGGAAGTGGCGGTCACGGTCACGGCCAGCGACGCGATCGCGGGCAGTAAGGGGCTCGGTGGCGCTGGTCGAGCGGCGCGCAAGGCCCGTTCGCGGTGCATTCCGATGGCCGCTAGCAGCGCAGACGTGCCCGCGGCGAGCAACGCGGGGATCACTGTGCCACCCCAATGGCGCTGGGCGGCGGAGTGCAGGAGCAGTACCGTGCAGGCGGCGGACGCCAGTGCGGTCCGCCGCCAGGCGAGGCCGGTGCGCTCGGCTTGGGCGCCGTTCGGGGTGGTCACGGCCCGGTCCCGGCGGGGGTGTCGGTATTTTTGACCTCACGATAATCGCGAACCGGCGGTATTCGCGTCCGAGGTGACCGCTCGCCGGCGGCGAGCTCTCCGGCTCGCAGCGGGGGCGGGGCGGATTTTCCGGCCGTCACCGTCTGCTGCCTTCGGGGGTCACTCACGAGACCACCAGCAGCACGGCGGCGGCGACGATGAGGGTCAGCAGCCCGCCGGTGAGCACCAGGATCATCCGGCTGCGCGGCAGCGGTTCGCCGGCTCGCATCGCGATCTGCACCCGCCGCCACCGCGGGTACGCGGTCGCGGCGAGGACGGCGGCCAGCACGACGCACAGCCCGGCGAGCACCGCGCTCGCCGCGGCCGGCGAGGGCACCAGCTGGTGCACGGCGACGCCGCCCGCGAGAAGGCCGAGGGCCGTGCGGAGCCAGGCGAGGAAGGTGCGTTCGTTGGCCAGCGTGAAGCGGTAGTCCGGTTCGGTGCCGCCCGAGTGGGGTTTGATGTCGTCCAGCTTGCTCTCGTCCGGGGCCACGGCCGCAGACGCTAGCCGGTGTGGGCCGCCGTGGCCGGTTCGGCGCGGTGCGCGAAGACCCACCAGCGCAGCACGGCGAACCGCGCGAACCCGCCGACCAGGCTGGCCAGCAGCAGGGTGCCGGTCTCCTCCCACGACGTCGGCCGGTCGACGACGGCGTCCAGGACGGCCAGCACGGCCGAGCCGTACAGGGCGTAGAAGGCGAAGGTGAGCAGGTCCTGCAGGTGCCGCTTGCCGGCGTTGCTGCGGCGGCCGGCGAAGGTGACGCGGCGGTGGAACTCGGTGTTGCCGAGCGTGGTGAGCGCGATCGCGACCAGGTTCGCCACCTGGGAGCCGAGCTCGTCGCGCAGCAAGAGGAACAGGACGGCCTGCAGACCGGTCGTCACCACGCCGGCCACGACGTACCACGCCGCGTGCGTGCCGAGCTCGTGGTGGCGGTCCGGGTCGGTGGCGAGCAGCCGGTGCTCCGGTGCGCACCTGGTGGTGGCCATGATCCCAACGTACCCTGCATTCACAAACTTGTGAATGTGTTAAACCAGTTGAAGAAATGTGATCCCGGTGACACCACGGGGTTTCGCCGCCCCGCCGCCCGGGGTAGGTCACCGGCGATGAAGAAGTTTCCGATGCGCCAGGAGGGCCCGTGAGTGACCGTGACTCGGCCGAATCGCAGAGCTTGAGCCCCAGCGAGGCGCTCGACGAGGACGAGCTGCGCGTGGATTCGCTCGAGGAGGGCATGGAGCCGCCCGAGCACTGGAGCGCGGCCGACCGCTACGGCACCACGCCGCGGGAGATCCGCGAAGGCGAACCGATGGACCTGCGGCTGGCCGAAGAGGTCCCGGACGCCGAGCCCGAGCCGGTCCCGGAACGCCCGCTCGCGGCCACACCGGCGGCGGAGCTCGACGAGACGATCGAGGACGCCCCGGCGGACTTCGAGCCGGTGGTCCCGGAGGAGACGGTGCCTCGCCGTCATTCGAACCAGGGCCGCCGCGAGACGACGGACTACGCGGGCGAATCGGTGGCGGACGCCATTCGCGCGGCGCGGCAGGGCTGATCCGCTCAGCCTGCACGTCCGTTCGGACGCCCCTAGCGTGAAGCTGCATCGGACCGCGACGAAGGGAAGGCCGAAGATGCTGACCGTGACCGAAGCCGCCGCCGAGGCGATCACCGCCCTGACGAGCCAGGGGGAGGGCGAGGCCGGGCTGCGCCTGGCCGTCCAGAACACCGACGGCGAAAGCGCCCAGCTGGCGCTGTCGGTGGCCCCCGAGCCGGCAGAGGGCGACAGCGTGCTGGGGGAGGACCAGGGGCCGAAGGTGTTCCTCGAGCCCCAGGCAGCGGCGTTGCTGGACGACAAGGTGCTCGACGTGCAGGAGGACGACGCCGGCGGAGTGGCCTTCGCCGTGCTGCCGCAGCACACGAGCTGACCGCGGCGGACGGGCCTTTCGCCGCCGGGTGCGGAAGGTCCGTCCGCTCGCCGGCCGCCGGGCGGCTCCCCGGGATGCGCTCTGACCCGCGCCGGCGGGTTCACCAGCCCGCGCTTCGGCCACGGGCGATTCGTGGTTCCGGCTGAGCGCGATGCAGTCTTGCGAGACTGCCCGCCCGGCCGGGGTGAGCCGCCTCCGTGCGCTCCCGCGTTACCCCTCCCGCGTTACCCCTCCCGCCAGGCGCGAACCACCTCCGCGGCTCGCTCCCGCAGCAACTCCGCGGCGTGACTCCGCGCGTGGTCCAGCGAAGGCGCGTGGTCGATCAAGGCGCTGCTCCCCACCACACCCAGCCGTGCCAACCCGGCCGCGTCCAGCTGGATCCGCCCCGCCAGCGCCAGCAGCGGCACGCCGCGTGACCGCGCCCGGTCGGCGATCCCCGCCGGGGCCTTGCCGTTCAGGCTCTGCTCGTCCAGCGATCCCTCGCCCGTGATGACCAGATCCGCCCCCGCCAGCGCCGCGTCCACCCCGGTCAGGCCCGCGATCAGGTCGAACCCGGATTCGACCGACGCACCCAGTGCGATCGCCGCCGCCGCGACCCCGCCGCCGGCGCCCGAGCCCGGCACCCGCGTGACGTCCGGCGCGCCACCCACCCGCAGCGCGTGCGCCCACCGCCCCAGTGCCTCGTCGAGCAGCGCCACCTCCGACGGCCCCGCGCCCTTCTGCGGCCCGAACACCGCCGCCGCGCCGTCCGGGCCCAGCAGCGGGTTCGTCACGTCGGTCGCGACCGCCACGCTCACCCCGGCCAGCCGCTCCCGCACCGGCGTCAGCTCGGTCGACGCCACTCGTGTCAGCGTCCCGCCGCCCAAGCCGACCGGCGCGCCGAACGCGTCGAGCACGCCGGCGCCCAGCGCCCCCAGCATCCCGGCCCCGCCGTCGGTGCTGGCCGTGCCGCCGACCGTGAGCACGAGCCGTTTCGCGCCGTGGATCAGCGCGTCCGCCAACAGTTCGCCGACCCCCCAGGTGTGCGCGGCCAGCGCCGTCGACGGCGAAGGTTCGACGAACTCGATGCCGCACGCCCGTGCGGATTCGACGTACGCGGTGCCGTCGAGCACCGCGTACCGCGCCTTGACCGGCTCCTCGAGCGGCCCGCGGACCGTCAGCCGCACGATCCGCGCGCCCGCCGCCTCCAGCACGTCCAGGGTGCCTTCGCCGCCGTCGGCGACCGGGCAGGTGACGATTTCCGCGCCCGGCAAGGCATCGCGCACGCCCAGCGCGATCGCCTCCGCGGCCTCGACCGCGGTGAGGCTGCCCTTGAACTTGTCGGGCGCGATGACGACCCGGGTCACGGCTTCACCTCCGTCAGCGGGGGACGCCCGGCGAGCACCGCCGCGACGTTGCGCGCGGCCAGCACGGCCATCGCGGTGCGGGTTTCGACCGTCGCCGACCCCAGGTGCGGGCTGAGCACGACGTCGTCCCGGCCGAGCAGCCGCGGCTCGACCTCGGGTTCGTTCTCGAAGACGTCGAGCGCGGCGCCGGCGATCTCCCCGGCTTCCAGGGCGTCGGCCAGCGCGGCTTCGTCGACGACCGGGCCGCGCGTGGTGTTCACCAGGTACGCGCCGGGTTTCATGGCCCGCAACGCGGTGGCGTCGACGAGGTGCCGTGTCTCGGGCGTCAGCGGGCAGTGCAGCGACACGACGTCCGAGCGCGCCAGCAGCTCCTCGAACGACACGTACTCGGCGTCAGTGTCCTTTTGGGACCGTCCGGAGTAGACGACCGTCATCCCGAACGCCGCCGCCCGGCGAGCCATCGCCCGCCCGATCTGCCCGAACCCGACGACGCCCAGCGTCTTGCCCTGCAGCCCGGAGCCGAGCATGAAGCCGAGGTGGAACGACCACGGTGTGCGCGACCGCAGCAGCCGTTCGCCCTCGCCGAGCCGCCGCGTGACGGCGAGCAGCAGCCCGAAGGCGAGGTCGGCGGTCGCGTCGGTGAGCACGCCCGGCGTGTTCGTGACGACGACGCCACGGGACGCCAGCGCCGGGACGTCGACGTTGTCGTACCCGACGGCGACGTTCGCGACGACCTTCAGCCCCGGTCCGGCGGCGTCGGCCAGCGCGCCGTCGAGCCGGTCGTGCAGCATCCCCACGACGGCCGCGGCGCCGTCGGCGAACTCGTGCAGCTCCGCGGGCGTCAGCGGCCGATCGACGGGGGAGATCTCCACATCGCCTGCCTCGGCGAGGAGCTTCACCGCGTCGTCGGGAATCCATCGGGTCACCGCGATCTTGGCCACCCCGACAGCCTAAGCCACGGCACCGGCAATTCAGCCCACTCGCGTCAGCCGCACCACCGCGCTCGCGTACCCGCTGCCGGGAAGATCGACGTCGAGCCCGTGGCTCAGCAACACCGCGCCGTGGTGCTCGACGCCGTCGGGGTCGCGGTAGCGCCCGGCGGGGTCCAGGCCGGCGAGCCGCGGCGGGGTGAAGGGCCGCGCGAACTCCGTGGGCCGCCGCCAGAAGAACACGACCACGGAATCGCCGAGCACGTACTGCACCGCGGTCAGCGCCGAGACCGCCGGATCCGCCAGCCGGTACAGCGTGCCGTGCTGCACGACGGGCCGGATCTCCTTGTACAGGGCCACCAGCGACGCCGCTTCGGCGAGTTCGCCCGGCGTCCAGCGCGGCAGGTCGCCGCCCAGGCCGAGCACGCCCGCCATCGCCACGTGGAACCGGAAGCTCAGCGGCGCCTCCCGTCGCGTGGCCGGGTTCGGGCTGTCGGTCACCCAGGCCGACATCGTGCCCGCCGGGTAGAGCTGGCCGTAGCCGTGCTGGATGGTGATCCGGTCGGCGGCGTCGGTGTTGTCCGACGCCCAGATCTCGTCGGTGCGGGCGAGGATGCCCAGGTCGGTCCGTCCGCCGCCGCCCGCGCAACCCTGGATCCGCAGGTCCGGGTGGTCGGCGCGCAGCCGGTCCAGTACCGCGTACACCGCCCGCACGTGGCCGACCCACAGCCGCTGCGCGTCCGGGCCGGCTGCGGGCCAGCCGGCCTCGGTGAACGCCCGGTTCATGTCCCACTTGAGGTAGTCGATGCCGTACTCGCCGACCAGGCCGTCGAGCCACTCGTGGGCCCAGGCCGCGACGTCCGGCCGCGCGAAGTTCAGCACCAGCTGGTTGCGCAACGTCGTCCGTGACCGGTGGGCCATGTGCAGCACCCAGTCCGGGTGCGCGCGGTAGAGGTCGCTGTCCGGGTTGACCATCTCCGGCTCGACCCACAGCCCGAACCGCATGCCGTGCGCGTGAACGGCGTCGACCAGCGGCCGCAACCCGCGCGGGAAGCGCTGTTCGTTGGCGGTCCAGTCACCGAGCCCGGCCGCGTCGCCGGTGCGGGCGCCGAACCAGCCGTCGTCCATCACGAACAGTTCCGCCCCCAGCCGGGCGGCCGCCGCGGCGAGCTCGGTCTCCGTCTTCTCGTCGACGTCCCAGCCGGTCGCTTCCCAGGAGTTGTAGACGACCGGCCGCAGCTCGCCGGGGTGCGGCTGGACGAACTCGCGGACGTACGCGTGCCACCGCCGGCTGGTCCCGCCGAAGCCGTCGGCCGCGTAGAGCCCGGCGAACACCGGCGTCTCCCACGTTTCGCCCGGCCGCAGCCGCCAGGCGACGTGCTCGTGCCCGAACCCGCCGGTCCACGTGACGCGGCCGGTGTGCGTGCGCTCCACGGTGATCCGCCAGCTCCCACTCCACGCCAGCGCCGACGACCACACCTCACCGGCGGTCTCCGTCGCGTCGCCCGCGTCGAGCATCACCCACGGGTTGACCTGGTGGCTGGAGTTGCCGCGACGGCTGGTCAACGTGGTTTCGCCGACGGGCAACGGTTCGCGCCGCACGCCGTACTCGGCGTTCCAGGCGCCGGAAGTCCGGCTCAGCCGCACGCTCTCGCGGCGGGGCAGCGTCCAGGACGCGGAATCGGTGCGCAGCAACGAGATCGGCGCTTCGGAACCGGTGTGCCGCAGCGACGTCCAGCGCTCGACGACGGCACCGCGGACGCGGTAGTGCAGGGACAGCTCGAGCGGGTAGTGCCGGTCCACGAGCCGCACGACGAGGGCGTCGTCCACGAGCGCGAAGCCGTCGTAACGCCACTCGAGCGCCGAAGTCCCGTCGGCGTACCGCACGGCCAGTGCCGCGACGCCGAAGAACGCGCCGCCCTCGGCCGGGAGCTCCTGCCGCTCGTCGCCGGGCTCGTCGAAGCTGCTGTCGGCCGGGTTGCGGCGCGCGGCGACCTGCGTGGCCTGGGCCAGCGTCAGCGGCGGGCCCCAGTGGACGTGCCGCGGGCGGTCGTCGGCGTCCAGCCGGAAGGCGTACGAGCTCTCGGGGGTGCGCAGCAGCCAGAGCCGGTGCGCGGGGTCGTGTTCGACGAGCGGCATGCCCGACAGCGTAGAGCTGACCAGCGATAAAATAAATTCTTGACGAAGTTAATTAATGCCGCCTAGCCTTCCGGCCATGCCTCGCAGTGCACCGGCAAGGGCGCCGATCACCAGTCCCGCGGCCGCGACCGTGTTCACCACGGTCCTGACCGAAGGGCCGGTGGCCCGGGTCGACGTCGCACGCCGCACGGGGCTCTCCTCCGCCGCGGTCACCAAGGCCGCCCGCCCGTTCATCGAAGCCGGCTACCTGGAAGAACTCGCCTCCGGAGGCCGCACTGCCCCCGGCGCAGGCCGCCCCGCGAACCCCCTGGCCATCCGGCCCGACCGCGAGTACTTCGTCGGCGTCAAGATCACCGGGGACGACCTGATCGGCGTGGTCACCGACCTGCGCGCCGACGTCCGCGCCAGCGCCCACCACGCCCTGACCAGCCACGACGTCGGTCACGTCGTCCAGGCGCTGGCCGACCTCGCCGGCGAACTCCTGTCCGGCGACCTTGCCGAGCGCGCCTACTGCCTCGGCGTCGCGGTGTCCGGCGACGTCGACCAGACGTCCGGCGTCGTCCGGTACTCCCCGTTCCTCGGCTGGCGGGACGTCCCCCTGGCCGCCCTCCTGCACGAGGCCACCGGGCTCACGGTGACCTTGGAAAACGACGTCAAGGCCCTCGCCGTCGCCGAGCAGTGGTTCGGCGAAGGCGTCGGCGCGTCCTCGTTCGCGCTGGTCACGGTGGGGACGGGGATCGGCAGCGCGCTCGTGGTGAACGGCGGCCTGATCCGCGGCGCGCACGGCGTCGCGGGCGAGATCGGGCACGTTCCGGTCGCCGACGGCGGGCCGCCGTGCCACTGCGGTGGCCGCGGCTGCGTCGAGGCGATCGCGTCCACCGAGGCGATCCTGACCCTCGCTCGCGAGGTTTCCGGAGAGCCGGCCCTGACCATGGAAGACGCGGTGGCGCGCGCCCGCGGCGGCGACGAACCGCTGCGCGGGGTGTTCGCCGGGGCCGGGCACGCGATCGGGCTCGGCCTGGCCGCGCTGGTCAACCTGTTCGGCCCGGAGCGGGTGGTCGTCTCCGGGGAAGGTGTCGCCACCTACGACCTGTTCGAGGACCAGATCCGCCGGACCTTCGCGGTCCAGGCGTTCGGCAGCGCCGCCCGGTGCGGCCTGGTGATCCGGCCGCTGCCGTTCGAGGAGTGGGCGCGGGGCGCGGCCGCCGTCGCCATCCAAAGTCTTTTCGTCGCCGAGAGCGTCTAAGGAGTCCCTGTGAGCCCCATGAATCGCCGAAGCTTCCTGGTCGGTTCCGTCCTCTTCGCCGGTGGCGCGGCCCTCGCGGGCTGTGCCTCGGACCCGTTGAACAAGAACGCTTCCTCGGGGGCGAAGACGACGTTGCAGCAGTGGTACCACGCGTACGGCGAATCCGGGACGCAGCAAGCGGTCCAGCGGTACGCGCAGGAGTTCACGAAGGCCAACCCGGACATCGCGATCAACGTCAGCTGGATCGCCGGCGACTACGAGACCAAGCTGAACTCGGCGATGCTCACCGCGCAGGCGCCCGACCTGTTCGAGCTGGGCGACTTCCGCTACCAGAACGTCAAGAACGGCCTGCTCGCGCCGCTTGACGACGTTGTCAACCCGGTCAAGGCGGACTTCAGCCCGGCCGCACTGGACACCGTGACCGTCGACGGCAAGGTCTACGGCGTCAAGATGATCGACGACGTCATGATGTTGTACTACCGCAAGAGCGCGCTGCAGGCCGCGGGCGTCCAGCCGCCGCAGACGTTCGCCGAGCTGCTCGAAGCGACGCGGAAGCTCAACAGCGGCAAGCAGAAGGGCCTGTACGTCGGCACCGACGGCGTCGGCGAAGCGGCGACCCTCCTGCTTTGGTCGTCCGGCGCCGACTTCTTCGACTCCAGCGGCAAGAAGGTCGCCTTCGCCTCGCCCGAAGCCGTCGCCGCGATCGGCGGGCTCAAGCAGCTGCACGACACCGGCGGCCTCCTCCAGGGCTACCCGACCGACTGGTCCGACCCGGGCGCGTTCGCGAACGGTGCCACGGCCATGCAGTGGGGCGGGCTGTGGTCGCTGCCGGACATCAAGAAGGCCCTGGGTGACGACTTCGGCGTCGTCGCGTGGCCGAAGTTCGGGGACGCGGGCAAGCAGGTCGCCCGCGTCGGCGGCTGGTACCAGCTGGCCAACGCCAAGTCCCCGAACCTGGACGCGGTCAAGAAGTACATCGACTGGCTGTGGATCAAGAACGCCGACCTGCAGAAGGACTGGTGCGTCAAGTACGGCTTCCACATCCCGGCCCGCAAGCCGGTCGCGGCGCGGACGACCGAGTTCGCCACCGGCCCGGCGAAGGACGCCGTGACGATCTCCCAGCAGTTCGGCAAGTCCTACTCGGGCCTGTGGAACAAGGCGTCGGCGACGCTGTTCCTGCAGGCCGCGACGAAGATCGCGAACGGGCAGGCCGACCCCGCCGCGGAGCTGGCCGACGCGGCGAAGAAGGCGCAGGCCGAAGTAGACAAGCAGCTGGCATGACGGCCGTGATGGAGGCGCCGGCGGCCTCGGCGACGCCCGCGAAGAAGCGGCGCCGGCGTCGCGATTGGCGCGCGATCGGCGCGTTCGCGGTGCTGACCGGGCCGGTCGTGATCGGGCTGGGGCTGTTCAAGTACGTCGCCATCGGCTGGAGCTTCCTGCTCAGCTTCAACGACGCCCGCGGCACCATCACGCTCGGGAACTGGATCGGCTTCGACAACTACGCGTTCCTGCTCGGCGACGACGCCTTCCGGACCTCGTTGACGACCATCGCGATCTTCACCGTCTTCATCGTGCCGATCACCTTCGTCGCGTCACTCGGTCTCGCGGTGCTGATCAACAGCATCCGCCGCGGAAAGGCGTTCTTCCGGACGGTGTTCCTCATCCCGGCGGCGGTGTCCTACGTCGTCGCGGCGCTGGTGTGGAAGATGGCGCTGTACACCGGTCTGCCGTCCGGGGTCGCGAACGTCGTGGGCGGGCTGTTCGGCGCCGATCCGGTGCCGTGGCTGTCGACGACGAGCCCGCCGGTGTACTGGGTCGCGGTCGTGACGCTGCGGCTGTGGCTGCAGGTGGGGCTGTACATGATCCTGTTCCTGGCCGGGCTGCAGGCGATCTCGCCGTCGCTGTACGAAGCCGGCGAACTCGACGGCACGACGAAGTGGCAGGCGTTCCGCCACATCACGCTGCCGCAGCTGCGGAACACGTCCGTGGCGGTGCTGCTGTTGATCCTCATCGCCGCGTTCCAGGCGTTCGACGAGTTCTACAACCTGTTCGGCACCGGGCTTTCCGGCACGGCGACCGCGCCGGTGAAGCCGCCGCTGGTGTACCTCTACGACTCCGCGCTCGGCGACCAGAACTACGGCGTCGGCTCGGCGGGCGCGTTCCTGCTGACGGTGATCATCATCGTGATCACGCTGCTGCAGGGCCGGTTCGTCGGCTTCGGGAAGAAGGACTGATGGCCGTCCTCCCGGTCTCCCGGAAGGCGCCGAAGTACGTCCTGGCGTCGGTGCTTTCGGTGATCTTCCTGCTGCCGTTCTACATCATGGTGCGCAACGCGCTGATGACGCGGCAGCAGGTCAGCTCGCCGGACTGGTCGTGGCTGCCGGACCCGCTGTCGTGGGTGAACTTCGGCGACCTGTTCGCCGACACCTCGGTGCCGATGGCGCACGCGTTGGGGAACTCGTTCCTGGTCGCGGTCGTGACCGCGCCGGTCGGCACGCTCTTCGGCTCGATGGCGGGGTACGCGCTGGCCAGGATCGACGTGCCCGGACGCCGTGCGGTGTTCACGTACGTGCTGGTCACCCTGATGATCCCGCAGTCGGTGACGTTCGTGCCGACGTTCGTCGTCGTCGGTTCGGTGGGTGGGGTCGACACCGAGTGGGGCATCATCGCGCCGAACCTGTTCAGCGCGTTCACCGTCATCCTGTTCCGCAACTTCTACCTGCGGTTCCCCGCCGAGATCGAGGAGGCCGGGCGGCTCGACGGGCTCGGCCACCTCGGCGTCTACCGGCGGCTCGTCCTGCCGAACTCCGGGAGCATGATCGCCTCGCTCGGGGCGCTGCTGTTCATCGAAAGCTGGAACGCGTTCCTGTGGCCGCTGGTGATCGGGCAGGACCCGTCGTCGTGGACCGCGCAGATCGCGCTCTCGACGTTCCTGACCGCGCAGTCGGTCAACCTGCCGGCGCTGTTCGCCGGCGCCCTGGTCACCATCGCGCCGCTGGTCGCGATGTTCCTGGTCGCCCAGCGGTTCATCGTCCGCGGGATCGCGGCGAGCGGGCTCAAGGAGTAGGTCCCCTATCGAGGAGTGTTCAGTGAAGCGCCTCCTTTCCGTTTTCCTCACTGTCCTGGGTGTTTTCGCGCTGGTGGTGCCACCGGCCGACGCGCGGACGCCGTTCGTCAAGCCGTTCATGGGCTGGAGCAGCTGGAGTCTCGAGTCGTCGACCCGCGCGGGTTACGGCACTTCGTGGCTCAACGAGTCGCACATCCGGGACGCGGCTTCGGCGATGGCGTCGAAGCTCAAGTCCGCCGGCTACACCTACGTCAACATCGACTCGGGCTGGAACGCTTCGCAGTCCTGGGTCTTCCACACCGACGTCAACGGCATCCCCGACCCCGATCCGACGCGGTTCCCGTCCGGGATCCCGGCGTTGGCTTCTTACGTGCACTCGCTCGGGCTGAAGCTGGGCCTGTACGCCGTGACCGGGCTCGAGAAGGAGGTCTACGACAAGAACGCGCCGATCTTCGGGACGTCGTGCCGCGCGCAGGACATCGCCTCCCGGCCGCTGACGCCGTCGAACGGCTGGGGCGGCAACTGGAAGGTCGACTTCACGAACCCGTGCGCGCAGAAGTACTACGACTCGATCGTGGCCCGCTTCGCGTCCTGGGGCGTCGACTTCGTCAAGGTCGACGGGACGACCGCGGACAACGTCCCCGACATCAGGGCCTGGTCGGCGGCCATCGACCACGCGCGGCGGCCGATGTGGCTGACCGCGAGCGCGTGGCCGGTGCCGCGGTCGATCGGCTCCGCCTTGGCCCCGTACGCGAACGGCGTGCGCGTCGACACGGACGTCGAGTGCTACTGCGAGACGGTGTCCACCTGGGACAGCTCGGTGAAGGCGCGGTGGGCCGACCTGCCGGGCTGGCTGGGCGTGTTCGGGCCGCAGTACCGGCCGGACCTCGACTCGATGCCGATCAGCAACAACACGGGCAGCGGCATCCAGGACGGGATCTCCGACGTCGAGCGGCAGAGCGTCATGACGTTCTGGTCCATGGCGTCGTCGCCGCTGTACGTCGGGGGAGACATCTATTTCCTGGACGACCCGGCGGTGTCGATCCTGACGAACCCCGAGGTCATCGCGGTCGACCAGGCCGGCACCTACCCCACCCGGGTCACCGGCGGGGACCTCCAGGTGTGGAAGAAGCGCGCGCCGGACGGCCGGTGGTACGCGGCCGTCTACAACCTCGGCGCCACGCCCGCGGACATCCCGGTGGACCTGGGGATCCCCGGGGCGCGGCCGGTGCGTGACCTCGTCGCGCGCCAGGATCTCGGGCGGTTCCGGGGCACGTGGACGGCGTCCGCCGTGCCGCCCCACGGCTCGCGGCTGATCCGGATCGGCTGACTTTCCTGTTCGAAGGGGACTTTCTCGCTGTGCTCCGCGAGAAAGTCCCCTTCGACGTGCGTGCGTCATCCATTGGGTGGAAGACGTCTGGTCGGGCCGCGGGTCGTCGTGCTATGTTCGGTTTCAGAACGAGTGTGCGTGATGCGAACGGATTCGGAGCGTGGGATGGCGGAGCTGCTGTCACTGGAGGAGGCCGTGACCCGGCTGGTGCACGACGGCGACACCGTCGCGCTCGAAGGGTTCACGCACCTCATCCCGGTCGCGGCCGGGCAGGAGATCATCCGGCAGGGCCGCCGGGACCTCACGCTGGTGCGGATGACTCCGGACATCGTGTACGACCAGCTCATCGGCGCGGGCTGCGCGCGCAAGCTGATCTTCTCGTGGGGCGGCAACCCGGGCGTCGGCTCGCTGCACCGCTTCCGCGACGCCGTCCAGCACGACTGGCCGGTGCCGCTGGAGATCGAGGAGCACAGCCACGCGGGCATGGCGAACCGGTACGTCGCCGGCGCGTCCGGCCTGCCGTTCGCGGTGCTGCGCGGGTACACGGGCACCGACCTGCCGGCGCAGACGGCCACGATCAAGCCGATCACCTGCCCGTTCACCGGCGAGAAGCTGACGGCGGTGCCGGCCTTGAACCCGGACGTCGCGATCGTCCACGCCCAGCGCGCGGACCGGGCCGGCAACGTGCAGATGTGGGGCATCACCGGCGTCCAGAAGGAAGCGGTGCTGGCGGCGAAGCGGTCGCTGGTGACGGTCGAGGAGATCGTCGACGAGCTGGAACCCCGGCCCGGCGCGGTCGTGCTCCCCGCATGGGTGGTCACGGCGGTGGCCGAGGTCCCGGGTGGCGCGAAGCCGTCGTACGCGGCGGGGTACTACGAGCGGGACAACTCGGCGTACCAGGCGTGGGACAAGATCGGGCGAGACCGCGAACAGTTCACGAAGTGGCTGAACGAGCTGACCGGGGTGAAGGCATGAGCGCCCAGTACTCCTCCGACGAGATGATGAGCGTCGCGGCGGCCCGCGCCCTCGGTGACGGCATGTCCTGCTTCGTCGGGATCGGTCTCCCGAGCAAGGCGGCGAACCTCGCCCGCCGGGCCCACGCCCCGAACCTGACGCTGATCTACGAGTCCGGCTGCCTGGGCGCCAAGCCGTCGAGGCTGCCGTTGTCGATCGGTGACGGCGAGCTGGCCGACACTGCGGACGCGGTGATCAGCGTGCCGGAGGTGTTCAACTACTGGCTCCAGCCGGGCCGCATCGACGTGGGCTTCCTCGGCGCCGCCCAGCTGGACAAGTTCGGCAACATCAACACGACGGTGATCGGCTCGGACTACCGCGACCCGAAGGTCCGGCTGCCGGGTGCGGGCGGCGCCCCGGAGATCGCGGCCTCGTGCGGTGAGGTGTTCGTCGTCCTGCGTCAGAACCCCCGGGCGTTCGTGGAGAAGGTCGACTTCGTGACGTCGTTCGGCCACGGAACCGGCAAGGGCGACCGCGAGCGCCTCGGCCTCCCCGGTCGCGGCCCGACGCTGGTGGTGACGGACCTGGGCCTGCTGCGCCCGGACCCGGAGACGGCGGAACTGACGTTGACGCAGCTGCACCCCGGCGTGGACCTCGACAGCGCCGTCGCGGCCACGGGGTGGAAACTGAAGGTGTCCGACGACCTCGAGACCACCCCCGCCCCCACGGAGCAGGAGCTGACCCTCCTGCGAGACCTGGAGAAGGCAAGCGCATGACCGACGTCTACATCCTCGACGCGATCCGCACCCCGTTCGGCCGCTACGGCGGCGCGCTGGCCGGCGTCCGCCCCGACGACCTGGCCGCCGGAGTGCTGCGCGCCCTGCAGCGGCGCAACGACCTCGACCCGTCCACAGTGGACGAGGTCACCCTCGGCGACGCGAACGGCGCGGGCGAGGACAACCGCAACGTCGCCCGCATGGCCGCCCTCCTCGCCGGCTGGCCCACGACCGTCCCCGGCAGCACGGTCAACCGCCTCTGCGGCTCCGGTCTCGACGCGGCCATCCAGGCCAGTCGGGCGATCCAGGTCGGCGACGCCTCCCTCGTCGTCGCCGGCGGCGTCGAGTCCATGACGCGCTCGCCGCTGGTCATGCCCAAGCCCGAAAAGGCGTTCCCCACCGGCAACCAGACCTTGTACAACACCGCGCTCGGCTGGCGCATGGTCAACCCGGCGATGCCCTCGCAGTGGACGATCTCCCTCGGCGAGTCGACCGAGCAGCTCGCCGAGCGCTACGGCATCGGCCGCGACGAGCAGGACGCCTTCGCCGCCCGCAGCCACGTCAACGCCGCCAAGGCGTGGGACGAGGGCTTCTACGACGACCTGGTCGTCCCGGTCGAGGGCGTCGACCTGGCCCGGGACGAAGGGATCCGCCCCGACTCCAGTCCCGAGAAGCTCGCCAAGCTGAAGCCCGTGTTCCGCAAGGAGAACGGCACCGTCACCGCGGGCAACGCCTCCCCACTGAACGACGGCGCGTCGGCCCTCCTCCTCGGCGGCGAAACGGCCGCGAGCCGCCTGGGCAAGGCCCCGCTCGCCCGGATCGCCGGCCGCGGCGCGGCGGGCGTCGACCCGGACGTCTTCGGCATCGGCCCGGTGCGCGCGGCGGAGATCGCCCTCGAGCGGGCCGGCATCGGCTGGGGCGACCTGGCCGCGGTCGAGCTCAACGAGGCCTTCGCCGCGCAGTCGCTGGCCTGCCTGCGCGACTGGAAGGACCTCGACCCGGAGATCGTGAACACCCACGGCGGCGCGATCGCCATCGGGCACCCGCTCGGCGCGTCCGGCGGCCGCATCCTCGGCACCCTGGCGCACGACCTGCACCGCCGCGGCGGGGGCTGGGGCCTCGCCGCCATCTGCATCGGCGTCGGCCAAGGGCTGGCCGTCGTCCTCGAAGGCCGGTAAGGGAGAACAGCAATGGCCACTCCGACCGATCTCAGGCTGCCGCGCTACGGGGAAGACCCCGAAGGCACCCACCCGCCCCTCGACTCCAGCGGCTACCGCTCCACCGCGCTGCGGCACCCGGAGCAGGACCTCGTCCTGCTCCCGCAGATGCTCACCGAGGTCACCGGCCCGCTGCTCGGCCCCGGCCGCCTCGGCGAGCACGACAACGACCTCACCCGCCGGCACGCCGGCGAGCCGCAGGGCCAGCGCATCATCGTCACCGGGCGGCTCCTCGACGGCGACGGCCGTCCGGTGCGCGACTCGCTCGTCGAGATCTGGCAGGCGAACGCGGGCGGCCGCTACCGGCACACCGGCGACCGCTGGCCGTCCCCGCTCGACCCGAACTTCGACGGCGTCGGCCGCACCCTGACCGACAGCGAGGGCCGCTACACCTTCACCACCATCAAGCCCGGCGCGTACCCGTGGAAGAACCACGACAACGCCTGGCGTCCCGCGCACATCCACTTCTCGGTGTTCGGCTCGGCGTTCACCCAGCGGCTGGTCACCCAGATGTACTTCCCGGACGACCCGCTGTTCTCCCAGGACCCGATCTTCAACTCCATCCCGGACGAGAAGGCCCGGCAGCGGATGGTCTCCCGCTACGACCACGACATCACGCAGGCCGAGTGGGCGCTCGGGTTCCAGTTCGACATCGTGCTGCGCGGACGCGACGCGTCGGTGTTCGAAGAGGAAGAGGACGAAGACTGATGACCAGGCTGCTGCCCACCCCTTCGCAGACCGTCGGCCCGTACCTGTCGATCGGGCTGCCCTGGCCCGACGGCCCGCATGTCGTGCCCGAGGGCACGCCGGGCGCGTTCTGGATCCGCGGCACCGTCCGCGACGGCAACGGCGACCCGGTCCCGGACGCGATGATCGAAACCTGGCAGGCCGACCCGGACGGCGGCTTCCGCCACCCGGACGACCCGCGCGGCGCGGCGTCCGGCGAGTTCCGCGGCTTCGGCCGCTGCCCGACCGAGACCGACGGCACCTACGGGATCCTCACTCTGCTCCCGGGCGTGGTCCCCGGCGAGGGTGGCACCACGCAGGCCCGGCACATCGACGTTTCGGTGTTCGCGCGCGGCCTGCTCAACCGGGTCGTCACGCGGATCTACTTCGAGGACCAGGACAACTCCGGCGACCCGGTGCTGGCGACGGTCCCGGAGGAGCGGCGCGGCACGCTGATCGCGGCGAAGACCGAGGACGGCTACCGCTTCGACGTGCGGCTGCAGGGAGACGGCGAGACCGTCTTCTTCCGGGTGTGACGCCGTGAGCGCCGTGAAGCTGCACCGGGTCGTGGACGGACCCGCGGACGGGCCGGTGGTCGTGTTCGGCGGTTCGCTCGGCAGCGACCTGCGGATGTGGGAGCCCCAGGTCGCGCCGTTGGCGGAGCGCGGTTTCCGGGTGGTCAGGTACGACACGCGCGGGCACGGCGCGTCGCCGGTCCCGCCGGGGCCCTACGAGCTCGAAGACCTGGGTGCCGACGTCGTGGCGCTCCTCGACGAGCTCGGCGCCGAGCGGGCGCACCTGGTGGGCCTGTCCCTCGGCGGCATGACGGGGATGTGGCTCGGGATCCACGCGCCGGACCGGGTCGCGAGCCTGGTGCTGTGCTGCACGTCCGCGAAGCTCGGCCCGCCGTCGATGTGGGCCGAGCGGGCCCGCACGGTCCGCGCCGAGGGCACCGCCGCCGTGGCCGACGCGGGGGTGAGCCGCTGGCTGACGCCGGGGTACGTCGAGCGGCATCCGGACCGGGCCGAATTCCTCCGGGCGATGATCGCGGCGGTCCCGGCCGAGGGGTACGCGGCCTGCTGCGGCGTCATCGAGCGGATGGACCTGCTGGGGCTGCTCCCGAAGATCACCGCCCCCACCCTGGTCATCGCGGGCGCGGAAGACCCGGCCACCTCGCCGGGCGAGCACGCGCGGCCGATCGCCGAGGGCATATCCGGAGCGCGGCTGGAGGTCGTGGCGGACGCCGCGCACCTGGGCAGCTACGAGCGGCCGGCGGAGTTCACCCGGCTGATCCTGGACCACTTGGAGCGAGCATGACGGACCGCCACGAGCAGGGCATGAAGGTGCGGCGCGAGGTGCTCGGCGACGAGCACGTCGACCGCGCGGTCGCGGGCACCACGGACTTCAGCCGCCCGTTCCAGGACTACATCACCGAGGGCGCGTGGGGCACGGTGTGGGCCCGCGACGGCCTCGACCGCCGCACGCGCAGCTGCGTGACACTGGCGGCGCTCACCGCGTTGCAGGCGCACAACGAGCTGGCGATGCACGTCCGCGCGGCGGTCCGCAACGGCCTGACGGCAGCGGAGATCAGCGAGGTCCTGCTGCACACGGCGGTCTACGCCGGAGCACCGGCGGCGAACGCGGCGTTCGCCATCGCCCAGCGCACCCTGGCCGAGCTCGGCGAGCCGAGCGCCCGCCCCGCCGACGCCGGATAGGGTGCCGGGCATGGACGTGACGAGGCCGCAGTTCGAGGTCCGGCTGGACAGCGAACCGGCGCACCGTGGTGCCCACCACGTGCAGTCGCTGGAGCGCGGCCTGGCCGTGATCAAGGCCTTCCACGCGGGCGCGTCCGAGCTGACCTTGAGCGACGTGGCCCGCGCGACGGGCCTCACCCGCGCGGCGGCGCGAAGGTTCCTCCTGACCCTGGCCGACCTGGGCTACGTCCGCACGGACGGCAAGTACTTTTCCCTGACGGCCCGCGTGCTGGAGCTGGGGTACGCGTACTTGTCGAGCATGACCCTGCCGGAGGTGGCCCAGCCGCACCTGGAGCACCTGTCGGCCCGGGTCCACGAGTCGAGCTCGGTGTCGGTACTGGAGGGCACCGACATCGTGTACGTGGCGCGAGTGGCGATCTCCCGCATCATGACGGTGAGCATCAACGTGGGCACCCGCTTTCCGGCGTACGCGACATCGATGGGCCACGTCCTGCTGGCGGGACTCGCCGAGGCGGAGCTGGCGGAGTACTTCCGGGTGGCCAGCCTGGACCCCCTGACGGCCCACACGGTGACGGCCCCCGAGCGCCTCCGCACGGAGTTGGCCAAGGTGGCCGCCCAGGGCTGGGCGATGGTGGACCAGGAACTGGAGGAAGGCCTCCGCTCGGTGGCCGCCCCCATCCGCAACCGCACCGGAACCGTAGTGGCGGCGGTGAACCTGTCCACCCACGCAAGCCGCACAACGGCCGAGTCGGTGCAGAGAGACCTGATCCCCCCACTCCTGGAGACGGCCCGCGCCATCGAGGCGGACCTGGCGGTCGGAGCCCCCCAGAGAGCCCGTGGCTGAGCGGATCCAGCCGGCGGGGGCCGAGGTGGCCGAGCAGGCAGGGGCCGAGATGGCCGAGCGGGCCGTCCGGAGGGTGCCGCTGGGCGGCGGGTCGGCCGGAGAGTGCCGGCGGTCGAGCGGGCTGGCTGGCCGGAGGCTGCCGGTGGGCGGTGCGTCGGCCGGAGGCTGCCGGTGGCCGAGCAGGCCGGCCGAAAGGTGCTGCTGGGCGGTGGGTCGGCCGGAGGCCGCCGGTGCGGAGCGGGTCGGCCGGAGGGCCCCGGCGGTCGAGCCCGCGCAACGGACCTCGCCCGTCCCCGAGCCGGCTGCCGCGCCAGGACCAGCCGCAGCAGCAGCCCGCCGCAGCCGAGCCAATCAGCGGAAAGGATCGCGTCCGTGACTGAGCCGCCGGTTGCCGGCCTTCTGCTCGCCGCCGGGGCCGGGCGGCGGTTCGGGGGTCCCAAAGCCCTCGCCGAAGTCGATGGGGAGCCGCTTGTCCTTCGCGCCCTCCGCACCCTCACCGCCGCCGGGTGTGCGCCCGTCCGGGTTGTCGTCGGGGCCGCCGGTGAGCAGGTCCGTGCCCTCCTGCCCGAGCCCGGCCAAGCCGTCACCGCTCAGGACTGGGCGACCGGCATGGGTGCCTCCCTGCGCGCCGGCCTCGCCGCCCTCGAACGTGCTGATGGGCCCGTCGCCGCGCTCGTTCACCTCGTCGACCTTCCGTGGGTCGGCGCCGACATCGTCGGCCGCGTCGCCGGCCGGGCCTCCGCCGACGTCGTCGCCCGGGCCGCCTACGACGGCGTTCCCGGGCACCCCGTGCTGCTCGGCCGGCGGTGGTGGCGCGACATCGCCGCCACCAGCCACGGTGATCGCGGGGCGCGGGACTGGCTCGCCACCCGGGAGGACCTTGTGCTGATCGAGTGCGGTGACCTCGGCAGCGGCCGGGACGTCGACCGGCCCGGTGATCTGGCGGGCCCCGGCTGAGCACCTACGATCGACAGCGTGACGGACTCGCCCGAAGACCTCGCTGCCGCGCTCGATGCGACCGGTTACCTCGCCGATGACGGGCTCGCGACCGCCGGCTTCCTCGCCCTGCGGATGGGCCGGCCGCTCTTCTGCGAGGGGGAGCCCGGCACCGGGAAGACGTCGCTCGCCCTGGCGCTGGCCGCCGCGCTGGAACGGCCGCTCGTGCGCCTCCAGTGCCACGAGGGCATCGACGCCGCCCAAGCCCTCTACGAGTGGGACTTCCCCCGGCAGCTCCTGCACCTGCGCGCCCTCGAGGCGGCCGGGGAGGGGCGCCTCGACGTCGAGGCCGCCGAGCGTTCGCTCTACACCGAGCGGTTCCTGCTGGCCCGGCCGCTCCTCCAGGCCCTGATCAGCTCGCCCTGCGTCCTGCTCATCGACGAGATCGACCGCGCCGACGACGAGTTCGAAGCCTTCCTGCTGCAACTGCTCGACGAGCACGCCGTGACCATTCCCGAATACGGGGAAGTCCGCGCCGAGCATCCCCCGTTGGTGGTGCTCACCTCGAACCGGACCCGCGAGGTGCACGACGCGCTCAAACGCCGCTGCCTCTACCACTGGCTCGAACACCCGGACCTGGTGCGGGAGGTCGAAATCCTGCGCCGTAGGATCCCGCGGGTAAGTGAAGCTCTGGCTCGGCAAATTGCTGAAGCGGTGCATCGGCTCCGGGAAATGGACCTGCTGAAACCACCGGGAGTAGCGGAGTCGCTCGATTGGGCGCGTGCTCTCCTCACTCTTCAGCGTGACGAGCTGGACGCGGCAACGGCGGCTCGCACACTCGGGGCCGTCCTGAAATACAGCGAAGACCTCGACCGGGTCAGGGCGAAACTCGACGCCTTGTTCGCCTGACCGCCCCGGGTCGGGGGCCCGGTGTGGTCGAAGCGAGGAGGACCTGGGGATGAGCGTGGCCGAGACGACGGACACGAGGCCGCCGTCCGCGGCGGAACCGGATCGGCCGGGCCCGGCCGATCCGGCGACCGCGCGGCGCGGGTGGCGGGGGAAGCTCGCCGCCGTGGCCGCGGTGCTCGGCGGCACCGCGTTGATCGCCGTGCACGCCACCTTCTACGGTCACTGGCTGATCGACGACTCGGCCATCACCTTCGCCTACTCGCGCAACCTCGCCGACGGCTTCGGGCCGGTGCTCCAGCCCGGCGCCGCGCCGGTCGAGGGGTACTCCAACCCGACCTGGATGGTCCTGATCGCCCTCGGCAAGCTCGTCGGTCTCTTCGACCACGGGACGCTCTTCGGCGTCAACGACCAGATCCTGTTCCCGAAGGCGCTCGCGCTGGCCTGCTGCGCCGCCATCCTCGTGCTGTTCTACTTCGGCGCGAAGGTGCTCAGCCGCCGTCCGGCCCTGATCACCTTCGCCGCCGGTGCCGCGCTCGCCGCCATCCCGTCCTTCGTCATCTGGTGCTTCTCCGGGCTGGAGAACTCCTTCTACGCCCTCACGGTCGCCGCGCTCGCGGTGGTCATCGTGCGCGCGGTCCACAGCGGCCGGCTCCTCGACACCCAGGTCGCCGTCGGCACCGGGCTGATCGCCGTGCTCGCCGCGCTGACCCGGCCCGACGGCATCATCTACGCCGGCGCCTACCCGATCGCCGTCCTGCTGTTCCTCAAGCGGGAGCTGCTCGGGCGCAGCGTCCGCGCGGTCGTCCTCTCCGTCGCCGGCTTCGCCGTGCCGTACGCGGCTTACCTGGTCTTCCGCTGGTTCGAGTTCGGCCGTCTTGTCCCGAACACCGCCGTCGCGAAGGGGCAGGAGCCGCCGACGATCGAGGACCTCGCCCGCCCCGGCGACATCGTCACCTACGTGGGCTGGCTGGTCGTCGCGGTCGCCGTCGCGTGCCTGGTGGTGCTGCTCGTCCGGCCGTCGCGCCTGCGCACCGGGCTGGCCGCCCTGATGGTGCCGTTCGGGCTCACCGTGGCCGCCTACATCGTGCTCGAGTACGACTGGATGGGGCAGCTGCGGTTCGCCACCCCGGTCTGGACGCTCGGTGCGTTCGGGGGCGCGATCGTGGTCGTCGAGGCGCTGGCCGTGGCGCGGCTGCGCGGCCGGATCGCGCTGGCCTGCCTGCTGGTGGTGGCGCTGGTCAGCTCGGTGAGCGGGCTCTACGACCAGGGCAAGTCCTACCGCGCCAACGTCAAGACCGCCTTCTGCATCGTGGCCGAGCGCGACGCCCGGTCCATCAACGGCTTCGCGGACATCCTGAAGCTGCCCGACACCGCCCAGGTCGGCTTGATCGACCTCGGCGGGACGTCGCTGGGCAGCCGCATCCGGGTGCTCGACCTGGCCGGCCTCGGCGACAAGCAGGTCGCCGACTACCTGCACGAGTCCGACGTGACGGGGGTCCGCAACTACGTCTTCAACCAGGAGAAGCCCGAGCTGATCACGTTCATCGGTTCGTGGATCACCACGCTCGGTTTCGACAAGGACCCGCGGTTCGACCGCGAATACGTGACGATCTTCGTCAACCCGCCGATCGGCAACCTGACCGTCGATTCGCGCAACTGGGTCAGCTACCACGTCCGGCGTGACCTGGTCGACGACGCGAAGCTCGCGGAACTCAAGGCCTACGCCCAGCAGACGCTGCCGCCGCTGCTGGAGCTCAACAAGACGGCGGGGCTGCGCGGCTGCGCCAACATCCAGCCCGGCTTCAAGGCCGCCGCCTGACCGCTGCCCCCGGCGCCCGCCTCGACGGTCCACAAAGGACCATCGAGGCGGGCGTTCTTAATTGCGTTGCCGCTCCCGGTGGACTCGGGCATCCTTCTTTTCACCACAGCACAGCACGCCCCACCGAGAGGAGGAGATCGTGACCCGACGGCAAGACCGGAACTCCTGCGGCGCGATCTCCCGCGTCGTTCGCTGAATTTCCCTTTTCTTTCCGAAGAGCTCTTCGCGCCCACCCGCCGCTACCTTGGGTCGGCCGCCGCGAAGAGCGCGGTCTGCGCGCCTGCCCGGGGAGGGGCGCGCGCAGACCGCCCTTGTCCCGGTAGCTCAGCAGGACAGAGCGCGGCGCTACGAACGCCGAGGTCCGAGGTTCGACTCCTCGCCGGGACGCCGACACCGCGGCGCGAATGCGCGCACAATGGAGACATGACCACGGTCTCCGATCCGGTAGCGGGTTACGCCGGGTTCGCCGCCGCGCTGCGCGAAGCCGGCGTCGCCTGCGACGCGCATCGCGTGCAGGCGTACCTCACCGCCGTCGCCGAGATCGACCTCGCCGAACCCACTCAGCTGTACTGGGCCGGGCGGCTGACGCTCTGCTCGAGCCCCGACGACCTCCCGTGCTACGAAGAAGCCTTCAGCCAGTGGTTTTCGATCGAGACCACCACTCCGCGGCGGGCCACGGCCGCCGCGCCCAAGAAAGCCCGGATCGCCCCGCTCGCCGCGGCCGAAGGCGCGGACGGCGAGGGCGGTGAAGGCGCCGACCAGCTGAAAGTCGCCGCGAGCGCGCACGAAGTCCTGCGCCACCGCGACCTCGCCGAACTCACCACCGCCGAACGAGAACACCTCCGCGAGCTGCTGGCCACCTTGAAGCCCGCCCTCCCGAAGCGCCCGGCCGCCCGGCGGACGCCGTTGCGGCGCGGACGGCTCGACCCGTCGCGCACGCTGCGCGCCATGCTGGCCAGCGGCGGCGAGCCCCTCAAGCTCGTGCACGCCCGGCGCGGCCGCCGGCCGCGGCGGGTCGTGCTGCTCATCGACGTCTCCGGCTCGATGAGCCCGTACGCCGACGCCCTGCTGCGGTTCGCCCACGTCCTCACGCGGGCCGCGCCGCCGTCGGTCGAGGTGTTCACGCTCGGCACGCGGCTGACGCGGGTGTCGCGCCAGCTGCGGCAGCGCGACCCGGAACGCGCGATGCTCGCGGCGGGCTCGGCCGTGCCGGACTTCGCCGGGGGGACCCGGCTCGGCGAGACGCTCCAGGCGTTCCTCGACCGCTGGGGACGACGCGGCGTGGCGCGCCGCGCCGTGGTCACCGTGTTCTCCGACGGCTGGGAACGCGGCGACACCGCCCTGCTCGGCGAGCAGCTCGCACAGCTGCGCCGGCTCGCGCACGCCGTATTCTGGGTGAATCCGCACGCCGGCCGTGCGGGCTACGCTCCGGTCCAGTCGGGCATCGTGGCCGCGCTGCCCCACATCGACCGGCTCCTGGCCGGGCACACCCTGGCCACCTTGGAACGACTGCTCGGGGAGATCGCCGATGCGTGACGTACTGGATGACGTGTTCCGCCGCTGGTCGGCGGGCGAGACCGTCGGGCTCGGCACCGTGGTCGCCACCTTCTCCTCGGCGCCGCGCGCGCCCGGCGCCGCGATGGTCGTCGCGCCGGACGGCACCGTCGCCGGCAGCGTGTCCGGCGGCTGCGTCGAAGGCGCGGTCTACGAGCTCGCGCAGGAGGTCGTCGCCGAGCGCAGGCCGGTGCTGCAGCGCTACGGCGTCACCGACGACGACGCCTTCGCGGTCGGCCTGACCTGCGGCGGGATCATCGACATCTACGTCGAGCACGTCGACCGCGCGTCCATGCCGGAGCTCGGCGACGTCGTCGCGTCGGTGCGCGGCGGCGAGCCGGTCGCGGTCGTCACGATCATCGAGCACGAACGCGAAGGCCTGGTCGGCGAGCACATGATCGTCTGGCCGGACCGCACCGCGGGCTCGCTGGGGTCGTCGCGGATGGACGACGCCGTGGCCGACGACGCGCGCG
Source organism: Amycolatopsis rifamycinica (assembly GCF_000695625.1). GTDB lineage: Bacteria > Actinomycetota > Actinomycetes > Mycobacteriales > Pseudonocardiaceae > Amycolatopsis > Amycolatopsis rifamycinica. Next base: position 104,617 of record NZ_JMQI01000028.1, on the reverse strand, counting down.
GCCTGCTGGCCAGCGGCCGCACCGGCACCCTGCACTACGGCCCGGACGGGCAGCGCCGCGGCGAGGGGATGGCGGTGTTCGTCAACTCCTTCGAGCCGCCGCCCCGGCTGCTGGTCTTCGGCGCGATCGACTTCGCCGCCGCGATGGCGCGCATGGGCGCCTACCTCGGCTACCAGGTCACCGTGTGCGACGCGCGGCCGGTGTTCGCCACCGCCAGCCGGTTCCCGGACGCGCACGAGGTCGTCGTCGACTGGCCGCACCGCTACCTGCGGGCGGAGGCGGACGCCGGCCGCATCGACCAGCGCACGGCGATCGCGGTGCTCACCCACGACCCGAAGTTCGACGTGCCGCTGCTGGAGGTCGCGCTGCGCCTGGACGTCGGCTATGTCGGCGCGATGGGATCCCGCAAGACCCACGACGACCGCTTCGCCCGGCTGCGCGAAGCGGGGATCACCGAGGCGGAGCTGGACAGGCTGTCGTCGCCGATCGGCCTCGACCTCGGCGCTCGCACGCCGGAGGAGACGGCCGTGTCCATCGCCGCGGAGATCATCGCGCTGCGCTGGGGTGGCGGGGGTAAGCGGCTGGCGGAGCTTTCGGGACGCATTCACGGCTGACCGCTGCTTTCGGGGGTCCGGGTGGCGGAGCCCCCGGCTCGGGGCGGAGCCCCGCACGACGCTGATCCAGGTGGCCGACAAAGTTCACCCATCCGGACTTCCGCACATACGGAGTTGCCTCCCGCATCGACGCGTATCTGCGGAACAGGTAGTTGAACGTGTGACATCAGGACTTGTCGGCGCGAAGGTCGCGTAGCACGCTCGGGAGTCTGTGAGCCCGATCACTGTCGGGCAGGCCGTTCCCGAACCGGCTTTTGGAGGCCTGATGCGCATCACCGTCACCGTCGACGGGACGAAGTACACCGACGAAGTCGAACCCCGCACCCTTCTCGTGCACCACCTGCGGGAGCGGCTCGGCAAGGTCGGCACCGTCGTCGGCTGCGACACCAGCAACTGCGGCGCCTGCACCGTCCACCTCGACGGGCACAGCGTGAAGTCCTGCTCCGTGCTGGCCGTGCAGGCCGACGGCTGCGAGGTCACCACCGTCGAGGGCCTCGCCCGCGACGGCAAGCTGCACCCGGTGCAGCAGGCGTTCCACGACAACCACGCGCTGCAGTGCGGGTTCTGCACCCCCGGCATGATCATGCAGTCGATCGACCTGCTGGCCGACAACCCCGACCCGGACGAGCAGGCCGTCCGCGAAGGACTCGAAGGCAACCTCTGCCGCTGCACCGGCTACCAGAACATCGTCCGCGCGGTCCGCGACGCCGCGCAGCACATGAGCCCCGGCGCCGGCCCCGAAGCCGAGCGCATCGCCGAGGACAAGCACGTCGGCGTGGGGGGTGACTGATGACCGCCACGATCGAACCGGAGGTCGGGAAGGCCCGCCGCCGCAAGGAGGACGAGCGGCTGATCACCGGCCGCACCCGCTGGACCGACAACATCACGCTGCCCGGCCTGCTGCACATGGCCGTCCTGCGCAGCCCGTTCGCGCACGCCAAGATCGTCTCGATCGACACGTCGGCGGCCAAGGACGCGCCCGGCGTCATCGCCGTCTACACCGCCGGTGACCTCGACCCGGACGGCGCGATCGGCATGCCCTGCGCGTGGCCGATCACGCCGGACATGAAGGCGCCGCGCCGCCCGGTGCTCGCCGCCGGCACGGTCAACTTCGCCGGTGAAGGCGTCGCGGTCGTCGTCGCCCGCTCGTCCGCCGAAGCGCACGACGCGCTCGAGGAGATCGACGTCGAGTACGACGAGCTGCCGGTGGTCCTCGACATGGAAGCCGCGATCGCCGACGGCGCCCCGCTCGTCCACGAGGACCTCGGCACCAACACGAGCGCGGTGTGGAAGTTCGACTCCGCCGAGGCCGGCACCGGCGGGAACGTCGAGGACGCGCTCAGCTCGTCGGAGGTCGTGCTCAAGCGCCGCTTCCGGCAGCAGCGGCTCGTCCCGGCCTTCATGGAGCCGCGTGCCTGCGTCGTCGACCCGACCGGCTCGCAGATCACCATGTGGTCGGCCACCCAGGTCCCGCACATCCTGCGGGTGATGTCGGCGCTGACGCTCGGCATCCCCGAGCACAAGCTGCGCGTGATCGCCCCGGACGTCGGCGGCGGCTTCGGCGGCAAGATCGGCGTCCTGCCGGAAGAGATGATGTCGCTGCTCGTCGCGCAGAAGCTCGGCAAGCCGGTCAAGTGGAACGAGACGCGGTCGGAGACGATGCTCGCCGCGCACCACGGCCGCGACCAGATCCAGGACATCACCATCTCCGCGACCCGCGACGGGCAGGTCACCGGCCTCAAGGTCGAGCTGCTCGCCAACCTCGGCGCGTACAACGGCCTGGTCGGCCCCGGCGTGCCGATCCTCGGCGCGTTCATGTTCAACGCGATCTACAAGATCCCGGCGTACCACTTCGCGTGCACCAACGTGTACACGACGACGACGCTGACCGACGCCTACCGCGGCGCCGGGCGTCCGGAAGCGACGTTCGCGATCGAGCGGATCATGGACGAGCTCGCCGTCGAGCTGGGCATGGACCCGCTGGAGCTGCGCGAGAAGAACTGGATCAAGCACGAGGAGTTCCCGTACACGACCGTGTGCGGGCTGACCTACGACTCCGGCAACTACGAGGCCGCCACCGAGAAGGCCAAGCAGCTCTTCGACTACGACGGCCTGCGCGCCGAGCAGGAGAAGCGCCGCGCGTCGAAGGACAAGGTGCAGCTCGGCATCGGCATCTCGACGTTCACCGAGATGTGCGGGCTCGCGCCGTCACGGGTGCTCGGCTCGCTCGACTACGGCGCCGGCGGCTGGGAGTACGCGTCCATCCGGATGCTGCCCACCGGCAAGGTCGAGGTGACCACGGGCGCGTCCGCGCACGGCCAGGGCCACGAGACGGCGTGGAGCCAGATCGTCGCCGACCAGCTGGGCGTCGCGTTCGAGGACGTCGAGATCCTGCACGGCGACACGCAGTCGTCGCACAAGGGCATGGACACCTACGGCTCGCGTTCGCTGGTGGTCGGGGGCATCGCCGTCATCAAGGCCGCGGAGAAGGTGATCGCCAAGGCCAAGCCGATCGCGGCGCACCTGCTCGAATGCGCCGAGGACGACCTCGAGTTCGCCGGCGGCAAGTTCACCGTGAAGGGCACCGACACGTCCACGACCATGGGCGACGTCGCCCTCGCGGTGTTCGCGGCGCACAACCTGCCCGACGGGGTCGAGCCGTCGCTCGACTCGGACGCGACCTTCGACCCGGAGAACTTCTCGTTCCCGCACGGCACGCACCTGTGCGCCGCCGAAGTGGACACCGAGACGGGCCGGATCAAGCTGCGCTCCTACGTCTGCGTCGACGACGTCGGGGTCGCGGTGAACCCGCTGATCGTCGAGGGGCAGGTGCACGGCGGGCTCGCGCAGGGCATCGCGCAGGCGTTGTTCGAGGGCACCGAGCACGACGAAAGCGGCACGCTGACGACCGGCACGTTCGCCGACTACCTGCTGCCGTCGGCGGCCGACCTGCCCTCGTTCACCACCGACCGCACGGAAACGCCGTCGACGACGAACCCGCTCGGCGCCAAGGGCGTCGGCGAGGCGGGCACGATCGCCTCCACCCCGGCGGTGGTCAATGCGGTGATCGACGCCGTGCGGCACTTCGGCGTCGACGACATCGAGATGCCGCTGACCCCGATGCGGGTCTGGCACGCCATCCAGCACGGCACCACCGACGCCGGCGTCCCGGGCCGCGGCGAAGCGGGCGGCGGGCTGGGTTCCATCGACGCCACCGGAGGTGCGCAGTGATCCCGGCTCCCTTCGACTACGTCCGACCGTCCACAGTGGACGAAGCGGTGCAGGCGCTGGCGGCGGCGGGCGAGGACGCCAAGGTGCTGGCCGGCGGCCAGAGCCTGCTGCCGGTGCTGCGGATGCGGCTCGCCGCCCCGACCACCCTGATCGACCTCGGGCGCGTCGCCGAACTGCGCGGTGTCCGCGAAGAGGGCGGCGAACTGGTCATCGGCGCGATGACAACGCACTACGACGTCCAGCGGGACGCCTTGGTGGCTTCGCACGCGGCGTTGCTCAAGGAAGCGACGGACACGGTCGCCGACCCGCAGATCCGCCACCGCGGCACGCTCGGCGGCGCGATCGCCCACGCCGACCCGGCCGGGGACCTGCTGGCGCCGGTGCTCGCCCTGGACGCGTCGCTGGTGGTGGCCGGGCCTTCGGGACGTCGCACGGTGCCGGCCGCGGAGTTCTTCCGCGACCTGTTCACCACCGCGCTGGCCCCGGACGAACTGCTGGTCGAGGTCCGCATCCCCAAACACACGGGGTGGCGGGCGCACTACGAGAAGTTCAACCGCGTCGCCCAGGCGTGGTCGATGGTCGCGGTGGCGGTCACTGTCCGTACGGAAGCGGGCGTCATCGAGGAGGCCCGCGTCGCCCTGACGAACATGGGCTCGACCCCGGTCCGCGCCTCGGGCGTCGAGTCGGCCCTGGTCGGCGTCCAGGCGACGGCGGACTCGATCGCCGCGGCGGCCTCGCACGCGGCGGAAGGCACGAATCCGCCGGTGGACAGCAACGCCGACGTCGAATACCGCCGCCACCTGGCGAAGGTGCTGACGGGCCGCGCCATCGCGGCGGCGGCCGGCGCCTGAGACCTCCGGTTCGTCCCCCTGGCCGCCACCCCGGTGGCGGCTAGGGTGGGCACTGGAACTTCAGGACTGGCAGAGAGGAGGTCGGCCCGTGCGGCTCGACCACGAATTCACCGTCCCGGCTCCGATCGGCGAGGTCTGGCAGGCGGTCGTCGACCCCGAGCGCGTCGCCCCGTGCATGCCGGGCGCCTCGCTGACCAAGGTCGAAGGGGACAGGTTCAGCGGAACGGTGAAGGTCAAGCTGGGGCCGATCTCCCTGCTGTACAAAGGAAACGGCGAGTTCCTCGAGAAGGACGACGCCGCACACAAGGTGACGATCAAGGCCTCGGGCAAGGATTCCCGCGGAGCAGGCACGGCGGCGGCCACGGTGACGTTGACGTTGACGGAGACGGACGGCGGAACCCACGGAGCGGTGGCCACCGACCTGGCGATCACGGGCAAGCCGGCCCAGTTCGGCCGCGGGCTGATCAGCGAGGTGGGCGGCAAGATCCTCGACACGTTCGCGGGCTGCCTGTCGGGCAAGCTGGCCCCGGCGAAGCAGCCTGCGGCGGCGGCTGCCGCCGGCGCTCCGGCGCAGGGTGTGTCGGGTGCCGGGGCATCGGCGGAGGGGGCTCCGGCGGGGGTTGGCTCGGCTGGGAGTGCGCCGGTGGAGGGGACTTCGGCGGCTGCCGCGGCGAAGCAGGCTGAGTCCGCCCCCGCGGCGGCGGCTGCTGCCGGAAGCGCCCCGGCGCAGGGTGTGTCGGGTGCCGGGGCATCGGCGGAGGGAACTCCGGCGGGAGTTGGTTCGGCTGGGAGTGCGCCGGTGGAGGGGACTTCGGCGGTGGCTGGCTCGGCTGGAGGCGCGGCGGCGAAGGGGACTCCCGCCGAAGCTGCTCCGGCCGGAAGCGCTCCGGCGAAGGGGACCGCGGCGGGTGCCCCCGCGAAGCAGGCTGAGGCTGCCCCTGCGACCGCCGCCGCTGAGCCGATGGCTGAACCTGCCGCGAAGCCGGTGGCTGATCAGGGTGCGGCGGGGGCTGCTGCGCCCGCGGCCACGTCCGAGCCGGTGGCCAAGCCGGAGCCGGCGGTCAAGGCGGCGCCGACCACTCCGGAGATCAACACGGAGCCGAAGGCCAAGCCGGCGGCGGAACGGCCGGCTTTGCACAGCGTGCCGGCGCCTCCGGAGACCGAGGCGATCGATCTGCTCGACTACGCGGGACCGTCGGTGCTCAAGCGCGTTGTCCCGGTGCTGGCCGCCGTGGGCGCGGTGATCGGTCTGGTGGCGATCGTTCGCGCGCTGCGCAAGTAAGCCACCTGGTTCGGCGTGCCCTGGCGGTGAGTCGCTGAGCTGCGGCGATCTACTTTGGGCGGGTCTTCGGGCACTTGCGTGGCCCACAATTCCCCCGGACTGGCGACGCGGCTCGCCGGAACGGCTACGCTGGGCTACCTGGTCGGCCGAACTTCGCGCAAGGGGTACGTCACGATGCCGGTTCGTCACATCTGTGGCCTCGGCTCTTGAGGGCGCAGGCCGCCGTGCGCCGGGAAGCGCTTTCCACCTGGCCGGGCTGGCCCGCGCGATGGGCGATGTGGGGCGGCGCGAAGCCCCGCTGGATCGCCTACGCCCTCGGCTGCGAGCTGCTCGCCGTCGTCACGACCGGGGCCGCGCTGGCCGGCGGGTTCGGTGGCCCGGTGCGTCCGGGGTGGTTCGCCGTGCTCGTCGCGCTCGGGGTGGCCCAGGCGGAGATGTCGCGCCGCATCGAGCGGTTGCGCCGGTGGATGAGCGGGCAGACGCACATCAACGTCACGTCCGTCTGGTACCTCGCCGGGGTCGTCCTGCTCCCGCCGGCGTGGGTGGCGTTGCTGGCGCTCGTGCTCTACACGCACCTGTGGGTGCGGGTGTGGCGGCAGGTCCGGACGCGGCCCGCGCACCGGTTCGTCGCGAGCACGGCTTGGGCGATGCTCTCGTGTTTCGCTGCTTCCTCCGTTCTCGCGGTGTTGGGGTTGCACGGGACGCCGTTGCAGACGCCGCGCGGGCTGTTCGCGCTGTGCCTGGCGGCGGCCGTGTTCGAGCTGGTGAACGTCGGCCTGGTGGCGGCCGGCATCTACCTGTACACCAGCCAGCGCTCGGCGGCCGACCTGATCGGCACCTGGGAGGACAACGCGTTCGAGCTGGCGACCCTGTGCCTGGGCGGGCTCGCGGCCCTCGCGTTGGCCGAGCAGCCGGTGCTGGTGGTGTTCGTGGTGGCGCCGCTGTTGCTGCTGCACCGGTACCTGTTGCTGAAGCAGCAGTTGCAGGTCGCGGCCGTCACGGACGAGAAGACGGGACTGCTCAACACGGCGGGCTGGCACGAGTCGGCGACCCGCGAGCACGCCCGCGCCCAGCGCCGCGGCACCGCCGGCGGGTTCGCGGTCCTGATGATCGACCTGGACCACTTCAAGCGGATCAACGACACGTACGGCCACCTGACCGGCGACGACGTGCTGGCGGCGGTCGCGGTGGCGATCTCCGGTTCGGTGCGCCAGGGCGACACGGTGGGCCGGTTCGGTGGTGAGGAATTCGTGGTGCTGCTGCCGGCCATCGGCAACGCGGACGTGCTGGCGATTGCGGAACGGGTGCGGGTGGCGGTGGGCGAGCTGAACGTGGTGATCTCGACGGGCAGCGGAACGGTCCGGGTGAGTGGCCTTTCGGTGTCGATCGGGGTCGCACGGCATCCCGACGCGGGGCCGACGCTCGATGACGTCCTCCGCACCGCCGATGCGGCGCTTTATCGGGCCAAGGAGGCCGGTCGGAACCGGGTCGCGGTGTAGGCGGTGCGGAACGCCGGGCCGTCGGATGGCCGGGTGGTTGGCGGTGGGGTGCGGGAGGCGGCTGGGACCTGGGCCGCTGCGTGGGGGTTGGGGTGGCTGGCGGATGGCCGAGTGGTTGGCGGTGGGCCGGGGAGGTCCGCTGAGCCGGGCCAATGCGGGCGGCTGGGTTGGCTGGCGGTGGCAACGTGAGTGCGAGGTGGATCGATGAGTCGCTCACCGCGCCATTCGAGTGAGGGGCCGAGGTGGTCGGCGCCGGCACGGACCGTGAGTGGCTCGGCCGCTGTGATGTAGGGCGCGAAATACCGCGTTGCCGAGGTCGTTGGACTTCATATGAGCGGCGCGGATCACGAAACGGACGTTGTCGTCGTCGGGGCCGGGCAAGCCGGGTTGTCCGCCGCCTATCACCTGCGGCGAGCCGGGTTCGCCAACCGGAGCGGGTTCGTTGTGCTCGACCACGGGAAGCGGGCCGGGGGTGCCTGGCAGTACCGGTGGCCGTCGCTGGTTCTCGGGAAGGTGCACGGCATCCACGACCTTCCCGGGATGGCCTTCGGCAGCCCGGACGTCACCCGTCCCGCCTCCGAAGTCGTCTCCGAATACTTCGCGCGCTTCGAAAGCGTCTATGACCTTCCCGTGGTGCGGCCCGTCGACGTCCAGTCCGTGACGCGGGCGGGGGAGCGGCTGGTGGTCTCCAGCCCCGCCGAGTCGTGGGCCGCGCGGGCCGTCATCAGTGCCACCGGGACCTGGGACCGGCCCTTCTGGCCGCACTACCCCGGCCAGGAGACCTTCGCCGGGCGGCAGCTGCACACCGCCGACTACACCGGGCCGGAAGACTTCCGTGACCGGCGGGTGGTCGTGGTCGGGGGTGGGGCTTCCGCCGTGCAGCTGCTCATGGAGTTCGGCCCGCTCGCCCGGGCGACGGTCTGGGTCACGCGCCGGCCGCCCGTCTGGCGCGACGAGCCCTTCAGCGAGGACTGGGGACGCAACGCCGTCGCCAAGGTCGATGAGCGGGTTCGGGCCGGGCTGCCGCCCGAAAGCGTTGTCAGCGTGACCGATCTGGCCGTGACGCCGGAGGTGCGGGTCGCCCGGGCCGCCGGGATCCTCGACCGGCGGCCGATGTTCGAGCGGATCACGCCCGAGGGGGTCGTCTGGGCGGACGGCGAGCGGTTCGACGCCGACGTGATCCTGTGGGCCACCGGGTTCCGCGCGGCGATCGACCACCTCGCGCCGCTGCACGTCCGCGAACCCGGTGGCGGGATTCGCATGGACGGCACGCGGGTGGTGCTCGAACCGCGGCTGCACTTGGTCGGGTACGGGCCGTCGGCGAGCACGGTCGGGGCCAACCGGGCCGGCCGGGCCGCGGTGGCGGAAATCCGGAAACTGCTGCGCTCGCAGGGGTGAGGGTCTTCGCCGGACGGTGCCGGCGTGGGGGTCAGGAGCCATAGGACCAAGTTACCGAACACGTGTGCGAACGCCGATCGCTGGATCGGGTGATCTTGCTGAACCCGTTGCGCCGTAACTCAAACTCGATCGAGCCGGCCCGTCAGGCGCCTTCGTAGGCCGGCTGAGAATCGGCAGTCCCGGGGCGCGGAGCAGTGTGCCGCTCACTGGCACAGCCGTTGAGCAGCGAAAACCGGGGAAAACTCACCCTCTTGACCGATTCAAGGGCAAGACACGTCTTGTCAGCCGGCTCAGGCCCTCGTTACAGTCCGCTTAGTTAGGAAACTTTCCTAACAGTTCCACCTCGACGCCGCAGCCCGCCCGCCACCGCCAGGCCCGTAAGGAGCGCGACGTGCCGTCCACCCGACTACGTCCTCTAGCCCGACTCACCCCGGTGATCGCCGCCGTGGTGCTGCTGCCGTCGGCGATCGCCGCGGCCGCCACCACCGAGGCCGCCGATGTCCTGCTGTCGCAGGGAAAATCCGTCGCTACTTCGACTGTCGAAAGCTCGTCGTACACCGGCGCGAAGGCCGTCGACGGCAGCACCACCACCCGCTGGGCCAGCGCCGAGGGGTCCGACCCGCAGTGGCTGCGGATCGACCTCGGCCAGTCCGCGAGCATCCACCGCGTCGTCCTCAACTGGGAAGCCGCGTACGCGAAGAAGTACCGGATCGAGGTCTCCGACGACGGCACGTCGTTCACCACGGCCGCCACCGTCGACGCCGGTGACGGCAAGATCGACGACCTCGGCGGCCTCACCGCCCACGGCCGCTTCGTGCGCTTCGTCGGCCTCACCCGCGGCACGAGCTACGGCTACTCCTTCTGGGAGATGCAGGTGTTCGGCACCACGGACACCTCCGGCGACACCCAGGCCCCGTCCACCCCGGCCGGCCTCACCGCGGGGACGGCGACCGCCACGAGCGTCCTGCTGACCTGGGGCGCCGCCACCGACAACGTCGGCGTCACGGGGTACGACATCCTCCGCGACGGCACCAAGGTCGCCACCAGCGCGACGACGTCCTACACCGACACCGGGCTCACCCCGGCCACGAGCTACACCTACGCCGTCCGCGCCCGCGACGCCGCGGGCAACGCCTCGCCCGCGAGCACGCCGATCACGGTCAAGACCGCGGCCGGGAGCGCGGGCTTCGTCCTCGCCGCGGCCGGCGACATCGCCGAACAGTGCACCGCGAGCAGCTCGAGCTGCGTCCACCCCAAAACCGCGAAGCTCGTCGAGACCATGAACCCCGCGGCCGTGATCACCATGGGCGACAACCAGTACGACGAGCCCACCCTGTCCGACTTCAAGAACTACTACGACAAGACCTGGGGCAAGTTCAAGAGCATCACGCACCCGATTCCGGGCAACCACGAGTCCTACTCCGGGTTCACCGGCTACGACCAGTACTTCGGCGCCATCGCCAAGCCGCAGGGCCAGCGCTACTACAGCTGGGAAATGGGCAACTGGCACTTCATCGCCCTCGACTCCAACGACTTCGTCACCCACGACGACTTCGCCGAGCCGCCCCAGATCACCTGGCTGAAGCAGGACCTCGCCAACAACAGGAAGGGCTGCGTCGCCGCGTACTACCACCACCCGCGGTGGAGCTCCGGCGACCACGGTGACAACACCGACAGCATCGAGCTGTGGAACCTGATGGTGGCCAACAAGGTCGACCTCGTCCTCAACGGCCACGACCACGACTACGAGCGGTTCGTGCCGCAGAACGCCGACGGCAAAGCCGATGCCAACGGTCCGGTCGAGATCGTCGGCGGCAGCGGCGGCGCGAACCTGTACAACCTGAGCCCGGCGCACGCCACCACCGCCAAGCTGCTGAAGACCTTCGGCGTCCTGAAGCTGTCGATGACGGACACCTCGTTCCAGACGCAGCTCATCGGCGTCGACGGCAAGGTCCTCGACAGCAGCCCGACCTACACCTGCCACCAGTAGGCGCGGGCATGTACATCGCGGCAAGCCGTACCTCGGACGTGGCGTCCGGGACCGACCGCAAGCCGGCGCTGAAGCGGGTGTCCGCCAACGTCGTGGCGCTCGGGATGGTCAGCCTGGTCACCGACGTCTCGTCGGAGATGGTGACCGCCGTCCTCCCGCTCTACCTGGTGCTGGGTCTCGGCCTGAACCCGCTGCAGTTCGGGCTGCTCGACGGGCTCTACGCGGGTGCCACCGCGGTCGTGCGGGTGTTCGGGGGGCACCTCGCCGACCGGTGGCGGCGGCTCAAGGCCGTCGCCGGGTTCGGGTACGGCTTGTCCGCGGTGTGCAAGCTCGGCCTGGTCGCGGCCGGTTCGTCGGTCACGGCCATCGGCCTGGTCCTCGCCGCCGACCGCACCGGCAAGGGGCTGCGCACCGGCCCGCGCGACGCGCTGATCTCGCTCAGCAGCGAGCCGGCGGCCCTCGGCCGGTCGTTCGGGGTGCACCGGGCGATGGACACCGTCGGCGCGTTCCTCGGCCCGCTGGTGGCGATGGCGGTGCTCGCCGTGAGCCTCGGCAGCTACTCCAGCGTGTTCTTCACCAGCTTCTGCGTCGCGGCGATCGCCGTGTTGCTGCTGGCCTTGTTCGTCCGCGACCGGCCGGGCAGCGTGGACCGCGCGGCGGTGTCGGCACGGGCCGCGTTCGGCCTGCTGAAGCAGCGGGACTTCCGGCGCGTCGCGCTCTGGGCGGCCCTGCTGGGCCTGGTGACGGTCGGCGATTCGTTCGTCTACCTGGTCCTGCAGCGCCGCTGGGAGATCGCGGCGACGTACTTCCCGCTGCTGCCGCTGGGCACGGCCGGGGTCTACCTGCTGCTGGCCGTGCCGCTCGGCAAGCTCGCCGACCGCGTCGGCCGCTGGCCGGTGTTCCTCGGCGGGCACGTGGCCCTGTGCCTGGCCCTGGTGCTGCTCTGCGGCCCGGCCTACGCGGCGCTCCCCGTCGTCGCGCTCGGCCTGCACGGCGTGTTCTACGCGGCCACCGACGGCGTCCTGATGGCCGCCGCCGGCCCGCTCGTCCCGGCCGCCCTGCGCGCCACCGGGCTGGCCGTGGTGCAGACGGGCCAGGCCGTGGCCCGGATGCTCTCCTCCGTCCTCTTCGGACTGGCGTGGACGCTGTGGGACCTGCGGCCCGCGGTGCTCGTCGCCGCGGGTGGCCTGGCCGCCGTCGTACTCGCCGCCGCTCTCGTGAAACCGGTGCGTCCGTGAAGAAACTCGTCCTCGCCCTCACCGGCACGGCCCTGCTCATCGCCGCCGCCGTCACCTACACCGTCAGCGCGCGGCACGGCACCGCGGACGCCGAACCCGCCGCCGCGCTGACCCTGGCCCCCGGGCAGCTGCTGTTCCGTGACACGGCCACCGGCCGCGTCGGCGCCGTCCCGCTCGGCGATCCGCGGGCGAAACCGCGGCTCGGCGACCTGAAGTGCGACCGGTTCGCGGTGGCGAAGCGGACGGCGGTGTGCCTGGCTGTCCGCCCCGGGACGCTCCCGGCGATCACCGACGTCCTCGTCCTCGACGAGCACCTCGCCGTCCGCCACACCGAAGCCCTGCCCGGCACCCCGAGCCGCGCGCGCGTTTCGCCGGACGGCAAGCGCGTCTACTGGACGCTGTTCGTCACCGGCGATTCCTACGCGCAGACCGGCTTCTCGACCCGCGCCGGGCTCTACGAGGTCGAGACCGGACGGCTGGTCAAGACGATCGAGGAACTCCCGGTGTTCGTCGACGGCAAGCGGTACTTCGCCCACGACGTCAACTACTGGGGCATCACTTTCGCCCCCGACGGCAACCGCTTCTACGCCACCCTCGGCAGCAAGGGCCGGACGTACCTCGTCGAAGCCGACTACGGGCGCTACCGGGGCAAGGCCGTCCGCGAGAACGTCGAATGCCCGTCGCTGTCCCCGGACGGCAAGCGGGTCGCCTTCAAGAAGAAGGTCGCCGACGGTGTGTGGCGGCTGGCCGTCCTGGACCTCGGGACGCTGACGGAGACCGAGCTCGCCGAGACCGGCAGCGTCGACGACCAGGCGCTCTGGCAGGACGGCCACACGATCCTCTACGGGCTGGGCAACGCCGTCTGGGCGGTCCCGGCGGACGGCTCCGGCTCGCCGCGGCAACTGGTGGCCGGAGCCGCGTCGCCGGCCGTCACTCAGGACCCGAGGTAACGCACCTGGCCGCCCTTCCCGCGCTCGTAGTCCTCGCGCCCGGCCAGGTGCTCGGGCACGCCGACCTCCCACCAGGCCCCGGCTTCGGTCCAGCTCGACGGCTGAGTCTTCACCACGACCACCGCCGGACGCTGCTCCGCGACGGCCGCCTCGCGAGCCGAGGCGTACGCAGAACGCAGAGAGTCCTGATCGGACGCGGTGAAGACCACACAGCCCAGCGATTCCGCGTGACGCGCGAAGTCGACCCGCGGCGGCGAAGCGTGCGAAGTCGTGCAGTCGGCGTAGAAGTTGTTGAACGGCTTCCCGCCCTGCCCCTCCTGCAGCCGCGCGATCACGGCGTACCCGTCGTTGTCGCAGACGACGGCGACGAACGGGTGACCGGCGAACGCGGCCGAGAACAGCTCCGAATTCAGCATGAGGTACGAGCCGTCGCCCAGCAGCGTCGTCACCAGGCCCGGGTGGGCGATCGCGGCTCCCCACGCGCCGGCCAGCTCGTAGCCCATGCAGGAGAAGCCGTATTCGACGTCCATCGAGATCGAGCCGGACCCACGCCAGCCGCCGATCAGCTCGCCCGGCAGCCCGCCCGAGGCCGTCATGACGTAGTCGCCGGCCGCCGAGAGGTCGTTGACCACGCCGACGACCTGCGCGTACGACGGGAGCTCCGCCGCGGCGGACCGGAGTGAGTCGATGTGCGCGTCCCAGGAAGCCCGTTCGCCCACGGCGCGCGAGGTCCACGCGGGGTCCACGCGCCAGCTCTCCAGCTGGGCGGCGAGGTCCGTCAGGCCCGCGTCGGCGTCCCCGACGACCGACAGCGCGCCGTGCTTCACCGCGTCGAACCGGGCCGCGTTGAGCGACACCAGCCGGACGCCGGGCGAGAAGACCGTCCAGGACGCCGTCGTGAAGTCCTGCAGCCGCGTCCCCACCGCCAGCACGACATCGGCGGCCGCCGCGACGACGTTCGCCGACGTCGAGCCGGTGATGCCCAGCGGCCCCGCGTGCAGCGGATGCCCGTGCGGCACCAGCGTCCGGCCCGCCGTGGTCTCCACGAGCGGAATCCCGTGCCGTTCCGTGAACTCCAGCGCGCGCTGCCCGGCGCCGGAGTACCGGACGCCCCCGCCGAGCACCAGCAGCGGGCGGCGGGCGGCCCGCAGGATCCCGGCCGCCTCGGTGACCGAACGCCGGTCCGGGCGCGGGCGCGGCGGGCGGTGCGTCACCGGCTCGAACAGCGTCTCCGGGAAGTCGTAGGTCTCGGCCTGGACGTCCTGCGGCAGCGCCAGGGTCACCGGCCCGGCGTCGGCCGGGTCCGTGAGCACCCGCGCGACCTGCGGCAACGTCGAGAGCAGCTGCTCGGGCCTGCTGATCCGGTCGAAGTAGCGCGAGACCGCGCGGAAGGCGTCGTTCACCGTCGCGGTCGCGTCGCCGAACGGCTCGATCTGCTGCAGCACCGGGTCCGGCGCCCGGTTGGTGAACGTGTCGCCCGGCAGCAGCAGCACCGGCAGCCGGTTCGCGTGGGCGACGCCGGCCGCGGTCACCATGTTCAGCGCACCCGGCCCGATCGACGACGTCACGACACCCACCTGCCGCCGGTGCGTGGCCTTCGCGTAGCCGACCGCGGCCAGCGCCATGCCCTGCTCGGTGTGCCCGCGCCAGACCGGGATGTCGCCGCGGTGTTCCTCCAGCGCGGTGCCGAGGCCGAGAACGTTGCCGTGGCCGAAGATCGCGAAGACGCCGGGGAACAGCGGGACTTCGCGCCCGTCGAGGGTTTCCGAGCGCTGGGCGAGGATCCAGCGGACCAGCGCCTGAGCCGTCGTCAACTGCTGTGTTTTGCGGGGGCCGAGCCCCCGCACCCCGGCCGAGGGCTCTGCCCCCGGACCCCTGAAGCTGTTCACTGCACACGCCCTTCGTGACTCGTGACGGGGCACCGCGGATCGAGGTCCTGCGTCGCCCACGTGTCGCGGACCCAGCCGTGCGCGGGGTCGTCGCAGAACGCCATCGAACGTTCCGGAGCCGGTCCGGCCAGGACGTTCAGGTAATACATCGGGTAGCCCGGCGCGGCCACGCACGGCCCGTGGTAACCACGCGGGATGAGGAAGACGTCGTGGTCGCGCACGGCGACGTCCTCGTCCAGTTCGCCGTCGCTCGTGTACGTCCGGTGCAGGCCGAAGCCTTCGCGGGACGGCGTCACGCCGTCGCGGCCGGCGATGCGGAAGTAGTAGATCTCCTCGTTGACGACCTCGCACTCGCTCGCTTCGTCGTGCTTGTGCGGCGGGTAGGACGACCAGTTGCCGTCCGGCGTGATCAGCTCGCACGCGTTGAGCTTGTCGGCGTGGTCCCACACCCCGGGCACGCCGAAGTTGGTCACCTGCCGCGTCGCCTGCCCGGCGCCGCGGACCTCGACCGGCACGTCCTCGGCCGGCCCGTACTCCGGGTCGAGACGCCGGGTGCAGCGCGCCATCGGCAGCGCGACTTCAAGGCCGTCCCTTGTCGACAACTCGACTTCGGCGTCCCGGGGCACGTAGGCGAAGTCCGTCACCCGCGTGAAGACCGAGTCGCGGCCGCGGAGGTCGAAGACCCGCCCGTCGACCCGGACGGTCGCGGAACCGGCCAGGGGCAGCACGAACGCCTCGAACTCGCCGGTGTGCAGGACCCGCGTCTCGCCGGGGGCCAGGGAGAGCACCCGCAGCCCGGAGTACCGCCACCCGGCGGTGTCCGGGGTCAGCCGGACCGGGTCGGCGCCGTCGGACAGGGTCCCGAGTGGACGGTGCAGCTCGCTCACAGCAGCTCCTCGATTTCGGCCGCGGTCGGCATCGCGTCGGCGCAGGCCAGGCGGGACGCCACCAGCGCGCCCGCCGCGTTCGCGTACTCCGCGATCCGCACCGGGTCCCAGCCGGACAGCAGGCCGTGGATCAGCGCCCCGCCGAAGCCGTCGCCGGCACCGAGGCCGCAGACGACCTCGACGCGTTGCGGCGGCACGGTCGACCTTCCCTCCGGCGTCGCCACCAGGACACCTTCGGCGCCCTTCTTGATCACGGCCAGCCGAAGACCGCGCGAAAGCAGCCGGTCCGCGGCCGTGTCCGGGTCCGCGGTGCCGACGGCGACCTCGACCTCGGCGCGGTTGCCGACCGCGGCGGTGACGTGGTCCAGCATCCCGCCGATCTCTTCCCGGGCCTGCTCGACCGAGGGCCAGAACATCGGCCGGTAGTCCAGGTCCAGGACCGTGTGCTCACGGCGGCCCCGGGCTTCGAGGATCTTCCGCTGGGTCGCCCGGGCGGGCTCGGCGGAGACGCCTGTGCCGGTGACCCACAGCAGCGGCACCGACGCGACGACGTCCCACGGCACGTCTTCGTCGGTGAGCGTGAGATCGGGGGCGATCGGGGAGCGGTAGAACAGCAGCGGCGGGTCCGCCGGCGGGTTCAGCTCGCAGAACACCACCGGCGTCTGCAGGTCCGGCGAGGTACCCACGAAGTCCGGCGAGACGCCGAAGCCCTCGAGCGCCTGCCGGACGTAGTCACCGAAGCCGTCCGGGCCGACCTTGGTGAGCACCGCCGTGCGCCGGCCGAGCCGCGCGGCGGCGACCGCGACGTTGGTCGCCGTCCCGCCGAGCGACTTCGCGAACGTGCTGACGCCGGCCAGCGGCACGCCGCTCTGCTCCGGGTAGAGGTCGACACCGACCCGGCCGATCGTCAGCGCTTCGAGAGTCACGCCTTCTCCACCTGCCGCAGTTCGTGTTCGAGGGCTTCGAGTTCCGCACCGCCCGCCATCTGCCGGGTGAGTTCGCCGATGTCGATCTCGGACTTCTCGTAGTGCCCGAGCGGGGCACCCCGCTTGAGCAGCAGGAATCGGTCGGCGACCGGGTAGGCGTGGTGCGGGTTGTGCGTGATGAGCACGACGCCGAGGCCGCGGTCACGCGCCTGGGCGACGTACCTCAGCACGACCCCGGCCTGCTTGACACCGAGAGCGGCCGTCGGCTCGTCGAGGATCAGCACCTTCGCGCCGAAGTACACCGCACGGGCGATCGCGACGCACTGGCGTTCCCCGCCGGAGAGCGTCCCGACCGGCTGCTCGACGTCCCGCAGGTCGATGCCCATGTCGGACAGCGCCTTCTTCGTCGTCTCGCGGCCCTTCTTGCGGTCGAGCATCCGGAACGGGCCGAACCCGGTCGTCGGTTCGGAGCCGAGGAAGAAGTTCCGCCAGACGCTCATCAGCGGCACCACGGCGAGGTCCTGGTACACCGTCGCGATGCCGCGGTCCAAGGCCTCACGCGGTGACGAGAACCGCACCGGCTCGCCCTCGACGAGGAACTCGCCCCGGTCGTGCTGGTGCACGCCGGCGAGGATCTTGATCAGCGTGGACTTCCCGGCGCCGTTGTCGCCGAGCACGCAGGTGACCTCGCCCGCGTTGACCACCGTGGACACGTCGCGCAGCGCGATCACGCTGCCGTAGGTCTTCCCGATGTCCCTGACTTCCAGCAAGCTCATCGGCGTACCCTCTCCGCGCGGCGCCGGAAGGCGTTGTTGACCAGGACCGCGGCCAGCAGCATGACGCCGAGGAACAGCATGAACCAGTCGCTGTTCCACTGCGCGAACACGATGCCCTGCCGCGCCATGCCGAAGATCAGCGCGCCGATCGCCGCGCCCACCGCCGAGCCGAACCCGCCGGTGAGCAGGCAGCCGCCGATCACCGCCGCGATGATGTACTGGAACTCCAGCCCGATGCCCTGGTTGGCCTGGACGCTGGCGAAGCGCAGGATGTTGATCGAGCCGACCAGCCAGGCGCCCAGCGCGGTGCCCATGAACAGCAGGATCTTCGTGCGCACCACCGGCACACCGACCGAGCGGGCCGACACCTGCGACCCGCCGACCGCGAAGATCCAGTTGCCGAACCGGGTCCGCACCAGCAGCCACGCGGCGATCGCCGTGACGACGATCCACCACACGATCGAGGACTGGAACTCGGTGCCGCCGATGGTGAACGTCGACGCGAACAGCCCGCCGGCCGACTCGTAACCGCTGGTCGAGCGCATGCCCGAAACCTGGACGGTGTTGGTGACCAGCCGCGTCACGCCGAGGTTGAGCCCCTGCAGGGCCAGGAACGACCCCAGCGTGACGATGAAGCTCGGCAGTCCGGTCTTCATCACCAGCCAGCCGTTGAACGCGCCGATGCCGAGCGCGAACACCAGCGACGCCAGTAGGGCGAGCCAGACGTTCCAGCCCGCCTGCGTCGCCAGGATCGCCGTGACCAGTGACGTCGACGCCGTCAGCACGCCCGCGGAGAGGTCGAACTCGCCGCCGACCATGAGCAGCGCGACCACGACGGCCATGATGCCCAGCGTCGAGGAGTCGTCCAGCCAGGTCGCCACGCCCAGCGGGCTGAGGAACTGGCCGGTGACCACGGAGAAGAACACGAAGACCAGCACCGCGCCGAGCAGTGCGCCGATCTCGGGGCGGACGACCAGCCGGTCGACGAGGCTCTTGTGCGCTATGCGTTCGTCGGGTTGCGCTTGGATCGCTGCGGTCATCGCGTGCCGCGCTGCGCGTACGGGGCCACGGTGTCGATGTTGGTCTTGTCGACGAAGCCGGGGCCGGTCTGGACGGGCTTGCCGCCGCCGATGGTGTTGCCGTTTTCCTTGTACAGCTTGAGGAACACGACCGGCAGGTAGCCCTGCTCGTACTGCTGCTGGTCGATGGCGAAGAGGATGCTGCCGTCCTTGATGGCCGTGACGACGTCGGCGTTCAGGTCGAAGGTGGCCACCTGGGCCTTGGAGCTCGCTTCCTTCGCGGCGGCGACGGCGCGGGCAGCGACCTGGGAGTTCAGCGCCAGCACGGCGTCGATCGACGGGTCGGACTGCAGCGCGCCGCGGATCCGGGCCTGCGCGTCGGTCGGGTTGGAGATGTCGACCTGCAGCGTCGTCACGCTGCCGAAGGTCTGCTTCGCGCCGTCGCAGCGCTGGTTCTGGCCGATGTTGCCGGCCTCGTGGATGACGCACAGCAGCTTGGTCTTGCCTGCCGCCTTGAGCCGCTGGCCGGCGCCCTGTCCGGCGAGGCCCTCGCTCTGGCCGACGTGCGCGATCGCGCCGAACTGGGCGCTGAAGTCCTCGCCGGAGTTGATGGTGACGACCGGGATGCCGGCCTTGACCGCGTTCTGGATCGACGTCTGCAGGGCCTGCGGGTTGGCCATCGAGACGACCAGGCCGCCGACCTTCTGCGCGACCGCGTTGTCGATCAGCCGGGCCTGGTTGCCCGGGTCGCCGTCGGCGAAGTAGTCGACGCCGACGTTCAGGTCCTTGCCGGCCTGCTCGGCGCCGTTCTTCACGACGTTCCAGAAGGCGTCGCCGGCGCTGCCGTGGGTGACCACGGCGACCTTCAGCGGGCCGCTTGCATTGGGGGCCGCGACGGTCGCCGAGCTGGGACTGCTGTTGTTGGAGTTGTCGGCGGTCGGGCCGCTGCAGGCGGACAGGACCAGACCGGCGGCGGCGATCGCCGCCACCCCGGCCAGCTTCTTGAGGGAGAACCCCTTTTTGACGGACAACACAGTCACTCCTTTGGGACCAGGTTTCAGAGGGAGTCGGTGATCTTCGCGAGGTGGGCCAGGCTGCGCTCGGTGTCTCGGCGGGGCAGGTCGTCGGGGCTCTCCTCGCCGAGGGCGGTGTCCTGTTCGAGGACGTACCAGCCGTCGTAGCCGGCGGCCTGGACGGAGCGCACCATCGCCGCCACGTCCACGTCGCCTTCGCCGAGCGGGGTGTAGATGCCCCGCCCGACCGCGTCCGTGTAGCCGAGCCGTCCCGCGCGGACCTCGGCCGCCAGGTCTTCCCGGACGTCCTTCAGATGCACGTGCCCCACCCGCTCGGGATACCGCTTCGCCAGCTCCACCGGATCCGTCCCGCCGATCATCAGGTGCCCGGTGTCGAGGCACAACCCGAGATCGGAATCGGCGAGGAACCGCTCGACCTCGGCCTGCTGCTCGACGTGCGTCCCGACGTGCGGGTGCAGCACGGTGCGCAGGCCGTGGGCGGCGGCGATGTCGCGGATCTTGCCCGCGGTCTCGACGAGCGTCGCCCATTCGCCGTCGGTGAGCTTCGGGCGTTCGTCGTAGCCGTCGAGCCCGGTCGCGGCGGCCACGACGAGGACGTCGCCCCCGCAGGCGGCGAACAGCGCGGCGGATTCCTCGGCCTCGCGCAGTGCTTGCCGCTGGTTCTCGTGGAGGACGACGGCGAGGAAGCCGCCGACGAGCGTCAGGCCGTAGCCGCCCAGCAGCGTCCGCAGCTCGGCCGGGTCGCGGGGGAGGTACCCGGGCGGGCCCAGCTCGGTGGCCTGGACACCGAGGGCCGCCATCTCGCCGAGCACGGTCGGCGCGTCCAGTACCCGGCCCCAGCCCGGGACTTCGCAGACACCCCAGGAGATCGGGGCGGCGGCCACGCGGATCGTCGCTGTCACAAGGGGCCTCCGTTGGTCCGTTGGAGCGCTCTATTGATTAGAGCGCTCTAATCTTGTAACGTCCGTCACAGCAAAGTCAAGGCCGAGTTTTCCGAGATCAGGGGGTGCTCCTCATGCGTCCGACCATGGAGGACGTCGCCGCGCGGGCGGGAGTTTCCCGCGCACTGGTCTCCCTGGTGATGCGGAATTCGCCGAAGGTTTCCGACGCGCGGCGCGCGGCCGTGCTGCGCGCGGCCGAAGAACTCGGCTACCAGCCGCACGTGATGGCGCGGTCGCTGGCCAGCCGGACGTCCACGGTGCTCGGCGTGATGGTCAACGACCTGCGCAACGCGTTCTTCGCCGACGTCGTCGAGGGGCTGGACGCGGCCGCGCAGGCCGCGGGCTTCGACCTGATCCTCAACACGGGGGGCCGCAGTCCCACCCGCGAGTGGAACGCCCTGCACAACCTGCTTTCCTTCCGCCCGGCGGGGATCATCCTGCTTTCGCCGGTGGTGCCGGCGGCGTCGATCCAGGTCGCGGCCAAGCAGTGCCCGGTCGTGCTGGTCTCGCGGACGAGCCGGTCGTCCATAGTGGACACGGTGAACGACGACGGCGAAGCGGGGTCGGAGCTGGCCGTCGACCACCTCGTCGGGCTCGGGCACCGGCGGATCGCCCACCTGGACGGCGGGGGCGCGGCCGGGGCGGCCCAGCGGCGGCGCGGGTTCCAGGCGGCGATGCGGCGGCACGGGCTGGAGCCGATCGTGGTGCGCAGCGAGCACACCGACACCGGCGGCGAAAAGTCCGTGCGGGAGCTGCTGGCGACGTACTCGCGGCCCGACCTGCCGACGGGTTTGGTGGCGGGCAACGACTTCAACGCCGTCGGGGCGATCTCGGCCCTGGAGGAAGCCGGGCTGCGCGTGCCCGAGGACGTCTCGGTCGTCGGCTACGACAACACGTCCCTGGCCGCCCTGCGGCACCTCTCGCTGACCACAGTGGACCAGCCGCGCACGGAAATGGGCCGGCTGGCCTTCGAAGCGCTGATCGAGCGCGTCCGCGGGGAGCGCACGGAGCCGGTCCGGCACCTGCTGCACCCGTCCCTGGTGGTCCGGGCGACCACCGCCGAGGTTTCTGCGACAGGAGGAGCACCACGATGAGGTTGGGACTGGCGGGCACCGGCCGGATCGGCACCGCGCACGCGGAGACGCTGAAGGGCTTCGAGGAGGTCGAGTCGGTCGTCGTGGCCGACGTCGACCCCGCGCGAGCCGCCTCCGCCGCCGCGAAGCTCGGCGTCGAATCGGCCTCCCTCGACGAGCTGTTCGCCGCGGGCCTCGACGGCCTGGTCGTCACGGCGGCCACGGACGCCCACCCCGGCCTGATCATCGCGGCCGTCGACGCGGGCTTCCCGGTGTTCTGCGAGAAGCCGGTGGCCGCGGACATCCCCGGCACGCTGGCGGTGATCGACCGCATCGGCGCCTCGGACGTCCCCGTCCAGATCGGCTTCCAGCGCCGCTTCGACGCGGGGTATGCGGCGGCCCGGGCGGCGGTCGCGTCCGGCGAGCTGGGCTGGCTCCACACCCTGCGCGCGACGACGTTCGACCCGGCGCCCCCGCCGGCGGAGTACGTGGCCCACTCGGGCGGGCTGTTCCGCGACTGCGGCGTCCACGACTTCGACATCATCCGCTGGGTCAGCGGCCGCGAGGTCGACGAGGTGTACGCGATCGGCGCCAACCGCGGCGAGCGGTTCTTCCGCGACGCGGGCGACGTCGACACGGCCGCGGCGACGCTGACCCTGGACGACGGAACCCTCGCCACGGTGTCGATGACCCGCTACAACGGCGCGGGCTACGACGTGCGCCTCGACGTGCTGGGCTCGGTGTCCGGGGTGGTGGTCGGCCTGGACGACCGGGCGCCGCTGCGGTCGGTGGAGCCGGGCGTGGCGCCGCTGCCGGGGCCGGCGTACCCGGGCTTCATGGAGCGCTTCCGCCCGGCGTACACGACGGAGCTGCGCGCGTTCCTGGACGTCGTCGCGGGCCGGGCGCCGTCACCCTGCGGGGCGGCGGACGCGCTCGAGGCGTTCTACATCGCGGAGGCCTGCGAGGTTTCGCGGCGCGAACGGCGTCCGGTCAAGCTGGCGGAGGTCCGCCGCTGAATCACGGCCGCAGCAGCTTGCGGACCGTGCGTTCCACCAGGGTCACCGCCTTGGGCGGGGGAGTCCGGCCGGTCGAGAGGTAGCGGTGGACGACCGCGCGCGGGATCTCGACCAGCGCGAGCACGACCTCCTCGTCCGTGGCGCCGGTGAGCGGCGGCAGGTTCAGGGTCGCCCGCTTCAGCACGTCGTGCAGTTCTTGTTCGGCCTCGTTGAGGGCCGTGACCGCTTCGGCCGACCAGTCGGCCGGGCCGAACGCCTGCTTGCCCGCGTCGAGGACCCGGGCCCCCTCGGGGTGCTTGCGGCACCAGCGGACGACGCTCGTCGCGGCCGCGACCGCCGCTTCGACGTCGGCCGCGTCGCCGAGGGCCGCCGTGAACGTGGCCTGGAAGCCGCGCAGGCTGCGGAGCCAGAGCTGGGCCAGCAGCGCCGGGCGGTCCGGGAAGCGGTGGTAGATCGAGCCGTTCGGCGCGCCGGCGGCCTTCGCCGTCGCGGCCATCGTGACCGCGCGGGCGCCCCCGGCGGCGAACAACGCCGCCGCGGCGTCGAGGAACTGTGCTGTGGTGTGCGTCGCGGGCCGGCCCATGTTGTAGAGATTATGCTCTAATAGTTCTGGAGGACAGTCTCCAGAACTGGGAGGGCTTCACCATGGTCCGCAACGTGCACACCCGCCGCTTCCCCGGACACCGGGCCGGGCTGGTCGAACTGCTGGACACCGTCGGCACCCCGGACGACCGGCTCTGGCCGGTGGCGGACTGGCCGCCGACCCGCCTCGAAGGTCCCCGTGTCCCCGGCACGCCGGCCGGGCACGGACCCGTCGGCTACGTGCTGGAGGAGGCCGGCGCCGACCGGCTGCGCTTCCGCTTCACCGCCCCGGCGGGCGTCCACGGCCACCACGGGTTCACGATCGACGGCGACGCGCTCACCCACGTCCTGGAGGCGTCGCTGCACGGCTGGGCCCGGCTGACCTGGCCGTTGTTCTTCCGCCCGTTGCACGACGCCCTGCTGGAGCAGCTCCTCGACCGGGCCGAGCTGGCCCTGACCGGGCGGGTCGAGCGGCCGGTCCGCTGGTCGCCGTACGTCCGGTTCCTGCGCGGCCTGGGGAAAATCCGTTCGCGCCGCCCTCGCCCGGCGGCGAAACTGGGGGCATGATCCGCCTGACCCCGCTGGACGAGACCGCACTGGCCCGGTTGCTGGAGGCCGCCGTGGCCGGGGCCGATCCCCTGGACGTCATGCCGCCGGTCGACGACCCGCCCGGCTGGACTCCCGCTCGCCGCGCGGCGTTCCTGGCGTTCCACCGGGCCCGGTCGCTGGCTCCGGCGACGGCCGTGGAACGCACGTGGGTGATCGACGTCGACGGTGTGGCCGCGGGCGCGGCCCGCCTGGAGCCCCGCGGCGACGCGGTGGAAGCGGGCATCTGGCTGAGCCGCGACGCCCGCGGCCGGGGGATCGGCCGTCAGGTGACGGCGCTGCTGCTGGCCGAGGCCCGGGAGAGTGGCGCCGCCCGGTTCGTCGCCTCGACGACGGCGGGCAACCACGGCGCCCGCGCCCTGCTGTCCGGGCTCGGCGCCGACCTCGTCACCGAAGGCGACGAGGTCGCCGCGACCCTGCCCCTCGGGCCGAGGTAGCCAGCAGCGGCAGGATCTCGGTGCGCACGTACTCCAGCGCGTCCCGCTCGGGGAGGATGTGGGGCCCCTGCACCCACCGGACGCCGTGTCGCACGGCCGCGGCCGTGACGCGCTCCCGCAGCGCGCCCGCCACGCCCGCGCCCAGCACCAGTGCCTCGCAGGTGCCCAGGCGCGCCAGAACCGCTTCCTCCGAAGCGACGCCGTCCGCGGCGAGACCCGCCGCGGACAGCGCCGCCGTCACCCTCGAGACCGTGGCCGGGTTGCGGCCGAACAGCAGCACCTTCATGCCGCCCAGGCTCACACCTCAAGGGCACTCGAGGTCAAGACAGCTCGAGCGTGGGGGAGTACATCTCGATCCAGTGGTAGAGGTCGAGCAGCCGGTCGAGGCCGATCCGGTCGGCCGGGGCCATGGCCGCCGAGTCCACTTCGGACACACGGTGCGCCCAGGTCCGGTCGACCAGGCCGAAGACGGCGTGGCCCGGCTCGGCCAGCACCTCCTTGGCCTGCTGCTGCAGCGCCGCCGCGTAGCCCGGGTCCTGCGTCGACGGGTACGGGCTCTTCACCCGCTGCGCGACCGACTCGGGCAGCACGTGCTTGGTGGCGTGCCGCAGCAGGCTCTTCTCCCGGCCGTCGAACGTCTTCAGCGACCACGGCGTGTTGTACACGTACTCCACCAGCCGGTGGTCGCAGAACGGCACGCGGACCTCCAGGCCCACCGCCATCGACGCGCGGTCCTTGCGGTCGAGCAGCATCCGCACGAACCGGGTGAGGTGCAGGTGGCAGATGGTCCGCATGCGGGCTTCGAGCGGGGACTCGCCGTCCAGGTGCTCGACCTCGGCGACCGCGGAGCGGTACTGGTCGCGCACGTAGGACTCCAGGTCCATCTTGCCCATCAGCTCGGGCGTGTAGATCGACGTCCGGTCGGTCAGCATCGCGCTGCGGAACGCGATCCACGGGAACGTGTCCGCGTTGACCGCGGTCTCGTCGAAGAACCAGCGGTAGCCGCCGAACACCTCGTCGGCCGACTCGCCCGACAGCGCCACCGTCGACTCGCCGCGGATCGCCTTGAACAGCAGGTACAGCGACGTGTCCATGTCGCCGAGGCCGGCCGGGATGTCCCGGGCCCGCAGCACCGCGCGCCGCACCTCGGGGTCGGTCAGCTCGGCCGGGTTGAGGACGACGTCCTGGTGCGCGGAACCCACCAGCGAAGCGACGTCACGGACGAAGGGCGAGTCCGCCGTGTCGCGCATCTCGTCCGGCTTGAAGTTCTCCTCCTGGCCGAAGAAGTCGACGGAGAACGTCCGCAGCTGTTCGCCCTGCTCCGCCAGCCGCGCGGCCGCCAGGCCCGTGACGGCGCTCGAGTCGAGGCCGCCGGAGAGCAGGACGCAGCGGGGGACGTCGGCGACGAGCTGCCGGTTGACGATGTCGGTCATCAGCTCGCGCACGCGGGCGACCGTCGTCTCCTGGTCGTCGGTGTGCTGCTTCGCGTCGAGCTTCCAGTACGTGCGGGTGCGGACGCCTTCGCGGGACACGGTGACGATCGTGCCCGGCCGGACCTCCTCCATGCCCTTCCACAGCGACCAGCCGGGCCGCTTGGTGAACGCCATCAGCTCGCGCAGGCCGTCGGTGTCGACGACCTTCTTCGCCAGCGGGTTGGCGAGGATCGCCTTCGGCTCCGAGCCGAACAGCACGCCGTCGGCCGTCGGGTAGTAGTAGAACGGCTTGATGCCCATCCGGTCGCGGATCATGACCAGGCGGTCGTCGCGCTCGTCCCAGATCGCGAAGGCGTACATGCCGTTGAGGTGGTCGACGACCTCGTCGCCCCACTGCAGGTAGGCGTGCAGGACGACTTCGGTGTCGCTGTCGGTCTCCCACCGGTGGCCGAGCCGGGTCAGCTCGTCCTTCAGCTCGGTGAAGTTGTAGGCCTCACCGCTGTAGACCATCGCCACCGCGCCGTTCGGCGTGGACACCGTCATCGGCTGACGGCCGCCGGGCAGGTCGATGATGGCCAGCCGCCGGTGCCCCAGCGCGACGTGCTCGCGCACCCACGTCCCGGAGTCGTCCGGGCCGCGGCAGGCCATCGTGCCGGTCATGGCGTCGACCACGTCCCGGCGGCGGGTGAGGTCGGCGTCGTAGGACACCCAGCCGGCGATACCGCACATGGAGAAACCCCTCTCCCGAGATTTGCTTAGCCGATACAACTATCGGTAACACAGGTGTAACACGGCCCGAAGATCTTGTCTGCCCGAATTGCACGTTCCGCGCCTGTTCGGTCACGCGGTGTGTCGCTTGTCACTGGCCAACCACCTGCCGTGAGAACCGGGCAAACGTTTGCGTGACCGCCGCCACCGGCCATCAAGGGCGCGTAAAGGCGCGTCAGGAACGCATCAAGGCGCCATCAGCCGGGCCTCGGAAGGGCCTCCCGGAGACGCACAGTGAACCCCTCCGGTCACCGAACCCGGTGACCCGTCTTGAGAGGTGCCTGTGGCCGACTTGCTCTACGCCGTCCTGCTGATCGGCGTTTTCGTGGTGCTCGCGCTGGCGCTGCGTGGACTGGCGAAGCTGTGAGCGGCGCGGGGACCGCGGCCAACGTCGTCGGCGGGCTGCTGGCGCTGGGGCTGCTCGTGTACCTGTTCGTCGCCTTGATCAGGCCGGAGAAATTCTGATGTCCGACACCATGGCCGGGCTCATCCAGCTCGGCCTGCTCCTCGCCGCCCTCGCCGTGGTCCACCGGCCGCTCGGCGATTACCTGGCGCGCGTCTTCTCCACCGAGAAGCACCTCAAGCTCGAGAAGGGCCTCTACCGCCTCTTCCGCGTCAACCCGGACTCCGAGCAGCGGTGGCCCACCTACGCCGCGGGCGTGCTCGGCTTCTCGTTCGTCTCGGTCGTGCTGCTCTACCTGCTGCAGCGGCTGCAGCCGCTCCTGCCGTGGAGCCTGGGCCGCGGTTCGGTGAGCCCGGGCGTCGCTTTCAACACGGCGGTCTCGTTCGTCACCAACACGAACTGGCAGTCCTACGTCCCCGAGAAGACGATGGGCCACTTCGTGCAGATGGCCGGGCTCACCGTGCAGAACTTCCTGTCGGCGGCCGTCGGCCTGGCCGTGGCGATCGCGGTGACGCGGGGCTTCGTCCGGGCGAAGACC
This sequence comes from Amycolatopsis rifamycinica, assembly GCF_000695625.1. Lineage (GTDB taxonomy): Bacteria > Actinomycetota > Actinomycetes > Mycobacteriales > Pseudonocardiaceae > Amycolatopsis > Amycolatopsis rifamycinica. The sequence continues at coordinate 77,236 of NZ_JMQI01000028.1, read as the reverse complement.
GACCGGCTCGGCAACTTCTGGGTCGACCTCACCCGCGGCACGGTCCGCGTGCTGCTGCCGGTGGCGTTCGTGTTCGCGATCGTGCTGGTCGCGCTCGGTGTCGTGCAGAGCCTCAAGGCCGGCGTCGCCGTCACCGGCCCCGACGGCGGCGCCGGCACCGTCGCACTGGCCCCGGCGGCGAGCCAGGAGGCCATCAAGGAACTCGGCACCAACGGCGGCGGCATCTTCAACGCCAACTCCGCGCACCCCTTCGAGAACCCCAGCGCCTGGTCGAACCTCGTCCAGCTGTTCCTCATCCTGGTCATCCCGGTCAGCCTGACCCGCGCGTTCGGCACGCTCGTCGGCGACCGCCGCCAGGGGTACCTCCTGCTCAGCGTGATGGGCCTGCTGTGGGCCGCCTCGCTGGCGATCATCTGGTTCTCCGAAGCCCGCGCGAACAACCCGGCGGCGCTGGCCGCGGGCGCGAGCCTGGAAGGCAAGGAGCAGCGCTTCGGCATCGGGCTGACGTCGCTGTTCGCCGACACCACCACCGGCACGTCGACCGGCGCGGTCAACGGTGCGCACGACAGCCTGTCCGGGCTCGGCGGCGGAGGCGCGCTGCTGAACATGCTCTACGGCGAAATCTCGCCCGGCGGCGTCGGCACCGGCCTCTACGGCATCCTCGTGCTGGCGATCATCGCGATGTTCCTGGCCGGACTGATGGTCGGGCGCACCCCGGAGTACCTGGGCAAGAAGCTCGGCAAGCGCGAGGTCACCTGCGCGGCGATCGCGATGCTGGCGATGCCGGCGGTCGTGCTCCTCGGTTCCGGGATCGCCCTGCTGCTGCCGGGCACGGCGGGCGCGCTGGGCAACACCGGCGCGCACGGGCTGTCCGAGGTCCTCTACGGCTACGCGTCGACCGGCAACAACAACGGCAGCGCGTTCGGCGGCCTGACCGCCACCAGCGATTGGTTCCAGTCGTCGTTCGCCGTCGCCATGGCGTTCGGGCGGCTCGTGCCGATCCTCGCCGTGCTCTGCCTGGCCGGTTCCCTGGCCGCCCAGCGCCGGGTGCCCGAAACCGCCGGCACCCTGCCCACCACCGGGCCGCTGTTCGCCACCCTGCTCACCGGCACGGTGGTGCTCGTCGCGGCCCTCACGTTCATCCCGGCGCTCGCGCTCGGGCCCATCGCGGAGGCACTCGCATGACCGTCACCGAAGAACGACCGCAGGTGACCCCCGCCGAACCGCCCGGACGGGTCGGCGCCGGCGTCTTCAGCCCGCGCCGGCTCTGGACCGCGCTGCCGGAAGCGCTGCGGAAGCTGAACCCGAAGCACCAGCTCGGCAACCCGGTGATGTTCGTGGTCTGGGCGGGCTCGGCGCTCACCACCGTCTTCGCGGTCACCGACCCGAGCGTGTTCACCATCCTGATCGCCGTGTGGCTGTGGTTCACGGTGCTGTTCGCGAACCTCGCCGAGGCCGTCGCGGAAGGCCGCGGCAAGGCCCAGGCCGAGAGCCTGCGGCGGTCGAAGAAGGAAACCGTCGCCCGCCGGCTCACCGAAACCGGCTCCGAAGAACAGGTCCCGGGAGCCGAGCTGAAGGTCGGCGACCTGGTCGTCGTCGAGGCCGGCCAGGTGATCCCGGGTGACGGCGACGTCGTCGAGGGCATCGCGACCGTCGACGAGTCGGCCATCACCGGCGAGTCGGCCCCGGTCATCCGCGAGTCCGGCGGCGACCGCAGCGCCGTCACCGGCGGCACGACGGTGCTCTCCGACCGGATCGTCGTGCGGATCACCACCAAGCCGGGCGAGTCCTTTGTGGACCGCATGATCGCCTTGGTGGAAGGCGCCTCCCGGCAGAAGACGCCGAACGAGATCGCGCTGACCATCCTGCTCTCGACGTTGACGATCATCTTCCTGCTCGCCGTCGTCGCGCTGCAGCCGATGGCCCGCTACTCCGGCCGCGAACAGTCGGTGATCGTGCTGACCGCGCTGCTGGTCTGCCTGATCCCGACGACGATCGGTGCCCTGCTGTCCGCGATCGGCATCGCGGGCATGGACCGCCTGGTGCAGCGCAACGTCCTGGCGACGAGCGGCCGCGCGGTGGAGGCCGCGGGCGACGTCTCGACGCTGCTGCTCGACAAGACCGGCACGATCACCTTCGGCAACCGCCGCGCCACCGGACTGATCCCCGTGGGCACGTCCACGATGGACGAACTCGCCCGCGCCGCCCGGCTGGCCAGCCTGGCCGACGAGACCCCCGAGGGGCGCAGCGTCGTCGAGCTGACGGCGGACCACGCGGCCCAGGACGAGCCCGGCGAGTTCGTCCCCTTCACCGCGCAGACCCGGATGTCGGGCATCGACATCGGGACTCGCCGGATCCGCAAGGGGGCGGCGAGTTCCGTCCGTGCCTGGGTGCGCGAGAACGGCGGCGACTTCCCCGACGAGACCGAGCGGGTGGTGGACGAGATCAGCGCCCAGGGCGGCACGCCGCTGGTTGTCGCCGAAGACACCGTGGTGCGGGGCGTGATCCGGCTGTCCGACGTGGTCAAGCCGGGCATGAAGGAGCGGTTCGCCGAGCTGCGCGCGATGGGCATCAAGACGGTGATGATCACCGGCGACAACCCGCTGACGGCGAAGGCCATCGCCGCGGACGCCGGCGTCGACGACTACCTCGCCGAGGCGAAACCCGAAGACAAGATGGCCCTGATCAAGAAGGAGCAGGAAGGCGGGCGGCTGGTCGCGATGACCGGCGACGGCACCAACGACGCCCCGGCGCTCGCGCAGGCCGACGTCGGCGTCGCGATGAACACCGGCACCTCGGCCGCCAAGGAGGCCGGGAACATGGTCGACCTCGACAGCGACCCGACGAAGCTGATCGAGATCGTCGAGATCGGCAAGCAGCTGCTGATCACCCGCGGCGCGCTGACCACCTTCAGCGTCGCCAACGACCTGGCCAAGTACTTCGCGATCCTGCCCGCGATGTTCACCGCCATCTTCGCCCAGCTCGGCGGGTTGAACATCATGCACCTGGCCACGCCGGAGTCGGCGATCCTCTCCGCCGTCATCTTCAACGCGCTGATCATCGTCGTGCTGATCCCCCTGGCCCTGCGCGGCGTGCGGTACAAGCCGTCGTCGGCCGCGGCCCTGCTGCGCCGCAACCTGCTCGTCTACGGCCTCGGCGGGATCGTCAGCCCGTTCCTCGGGATCTGGCTGATCGACCTGCTCGTGCGCCTCATCCCCGGAATCGGGTGACTCCTCGTGAACACGCTCGTCAAACAGACCTGGGCCGCGGTGCGCGTCCTGCTCGTCATGACCGTCCTCCTCGGCATCCTGTACCCGCTGGCCGTGTGGGCCGTCGCCCGGATCCCCGGCCTGGCGGGGAACGCCGAAGGCTCGATCGTCACGCGGAACGGCCAGGCCGTGGGGTCGTCGCTCATCGGCGTCGACCCGGTGCCCGCCGACCCGGCGCGCGACCCGTGGTTCCACACCCGCCCCTCGGCGGCCACCCCCGACGTGCCGTCCGGCGCGTCCAACAAGGGCCCGTACGACGAGAACCTGGTGAAGACCATCGAGGAGCGCAAGGACGCCATCGCGAAGCGCGAAGGGGTGACGCCCGATCAGGTACCGCCCGACGCCGTGACGGCGTCGGCTTCCGGCCTCGACCCGGCGATCAGCGCCGCCTACGCCGACCTCCAGGCACCGCGGGTCGCCCGGACCACGGGACTGCCCCTCGACCGGGTGAAGCAGCTGATCGCGCAGAACACGAGCGGGGCCGGGATCGGCGTCCCCGGCGTGACTGTGCTCCCGCTCAACTTGGCCGTGCGAGCCGCGGCCGGAGGGGCACACTGACACCGTGACCACCGCTGACAAGCCGCGCCGAGGGGAGCTGAGGATCTACCTCGGCGCGGCTCCGGGCGTCGGCAAGACCTTCGCCATGCTCGGCGAAGCCCGGCGGCGCCGGGACCGCGGCACCGACGTCGTCGTCGCGCTGGTCGAGACGCACGGCCGGGCGAAGACCGCCGAGCTCCTCGACGGACTGGAGGTGCTCCCGCGGCGGCAAGCCGGGCACCGCGGCCGCGCCTTCGAGGAGCTGGACCTCGACGCCGTCCTGGCCCGCGCGCCCGAGGTCGCCGTCGTCGACGAGCTGGCGCACACGAACGTGCCGGGTTCGCGCAACGCCAAGCGCTGGCAGGACGTCGACGAGCTGCTGGCGGCGGGCATCGACGTGCTGTCCACGGTCAACGTGCAGCACCTGCAGAGCCTCAACGACGTCGTCGAGCGGATCACCGGCGTCACCCAGCAGGAGACCGTCCCGGACGAGGTCGTCCGCCGCGCCGAACAGCTGGAGCTGGTCGACATCACCCCGGAGGCCCTGCGGCGGCGGCTCGCCCACGGCAACGTCTACCCGGCCGAGCGGATCGACGCCGCGCTGGGCAACTACTTCCGCCCCGGCAACCTCACCGCCCTCCGCGAACTGGCGCTGCTGTGGGTGGCCGACCAGGTCGACGTCGCCCTCCAGCGCTACCGCGCCGAGCAGTCGATCACCGACACCTGGGAGGCCCGCGAACGCGTCGTCGTCTCGATCACCGGCGGCCCGGAGAGCGAGACGCTCATCCGCCGCGCCAGCCGGATCGCCACCCGGGCCGGCGCCGAGCTGCAGGTGCTGCACATCCTGCGCGGCGACGGACTGGCCGGCATCGGCCCGGGCGCGATGGCCCATTACCGCAAGCTCGCCGAGGAGGTGGGCGCGACGTTCCACACGGTCGTCGGCGACGACGTCCCGGCCGCCCTGCTGGACTTCGCCCGCGGCGTCAACGCGACCCAGCTGGTGATCGGCACCTCACGGCGCTCCCGCGTGGCACGGCTGTTCGACGAGGGCATCGGCGCTTCCGTGGTCCGGCGGTCGGGGCCGATCGACGTGCACATGGTCACCCACGCCGAGGCGGGCGGCCGGCTGCGGACCCGGCTCGGCGTCAGCCCGCTGGGGCTCTCGCGGCTGGTCGCGGGCTGGGTGCTGAGCGTCCTGCTGCCGGTGCTGGTCACCGTCGCCGGCGTCTTCGTGCCCAGCGGGCTGGACTTCGCCACCGACGTCATCGCCTACGTGCTCGCCACGGTCGTCGTCGCACTGGTCGGCGGCCTCGGGCCGGCGCTGGCCGCGGCCGTGCTCGGCGCCGGGCTGCTCAACTTCTTCTTCACGCCGCCGCTGCACACCCTCACCGTGCACACCCCGCAGAACCTCGTGACGCTGATCGCGATGGTCGTGGTCGCGGTGCTGGTCGCCCTGGTCGTCGACCAGGCCGCGCGCCGGGCCGCGCAGGCGGCGCGCGCCCGGACCGAGGCGGCGCTGCTGGCCTCCTACGCCAAGACCGTGCTCACCCACGCGAACCCGATCGAGCGGCTGCTGGCGAAGGTCCGCGAGAACTTCGCGCTGACGTCGGCGACGTTGCTGGAGAAGCAGGACGGGGTGTGGCAGTGCGTGGCGACCGCGGGGGAGCACCCGTGCGCCGACCCGGACGAGGCCGACGCCGACATCGCCGTCACCGCCGACGTGCACCTGACCCTGCGCGGCCGGGCGCTGCCCGCGACCGACCGGCGGGTGCTGGAAACCGTGGCGGGGCAGGCGTTCCTGGCCCTGCGGCAGCAGCGGGCCGCCGCCGCGGCCGCGCGTGCCGAGCGCAAGGCCGAGGCCACCGAGCTGCGCACCACCCTGCTTTCGGCGGTCGGGCACGACCTGCGGACACCGCTGACGTCGATCAAGGCGTCGATCGGCAGCCTGCGTGCCGCGGACCTGGATCTGTCCGAGGAGGACACCGCCGAGCTGATGGAGGCCATCGAGCTGTCCGCCGACCGGCTCGCCGGGCTGATCGACAACCTCCTCGATTCGTCGCGGCTGGCCACCGGCGCGGTCCGCCCGCACCTGCGCCCGGTGGGCTACGACGAGGTCGTCGCGCACGCTTTGTCCACTGTGGACGGCTCGGACGCGGTGGAGGTGGCGGTCGACGACCGGCTGCCCCCGGTGCTGGCCGACCCCGGCCTGCTGGAACGGGTGGTGGCGAACGTGCTGGACAACGCGCTGCGCCACGGTGACGGCCGAAGCGGTGCCGCGCCGGTGTCCGCGCGGGCCAGCGCGCACTCGGGCCGGGTCGAGCTGCGGATCGTCGACCACGGCAAGGGGTTGCGGAAGGGAGCCGCGGATTCGGCGTTCGCGCCGTTCCAGCGGCTCGGCGGCGACCGGGACACGACCCCGGGCGTCGGACTCGGGTTGTCGGTGGCGAAGGGGTTCACCGAGGCGATGGGCGGCACGATCCGCGCCGAGGACACCCCCGGCGGCGGGCTCACGATCGTCGTGTCCCTGCCCGCGTTCAGTGTCGAGCCGGAACAAGAGGGGGTGCGATGAGCGACCCGGGCGCCACCGTGCTGGTGGTGGACGACGAGCCGCAGATCGTGCGGGCACTGCGGATCAACCTGACCGCCCGCGGCTACAAGGTGATCACCGCGCACGACGGCACGGCCGCGCTCAAGGCGGTCGCGGAGACCAAGCCCGACGTCGTCGTGCTCGACCTCGGCCTGCCCGACCTCGACGGCACGGAGGTGATCGCGGGCCTGCGCGGCTGGACGACGGTCCCGATCATCGTGCTTTCGGCCCGCGGCGACTCGGCGGACAAGGTCGAGGCCCTCGACGCGGGCGCCGACGACTACGTGACGAAGCCGTTCGGCATGGACGAGCTGCTGGCGAGGCTGCGGGCGGCGGTCCGCCGGTCGGCGGTGGCGGGCGCGGACGGCGCGGACGCGGTGGTGGACACGGCGTCGTTCAGCGTCGACCTGGCGGCGAAGCGGGTCCGCCGCCACGACGGCGTGGAGGTCCACCTGACGAAGACGGAGTGGGGCGTGCTGGAGCTGCTGGTCCGCAACCGCGGCCGGCTGGTGGCGCAGAAGCAGCTCCTGCACGAGGTGTGGGGCCCGTCGTACGAGACGGAGTCGCACTACCTGCGGGTGTACCTGGCCCAGCTGCGGCGCAAGCTGGAGCGGGAACCCTCCCGGCCCCGGCACCTGCTGACCGAACCCGGGATGGGGTACCGCTTCGAGGTCTAGCGCCTACGCCGGGGTGCTGGTCCCGGTCGTGCTCGACGAGGGGGCGCCGGCCGAGCTGGAACCGCCGCCGGGCGGCGAGGGTTCCGTCGTGGGCGAGCTCGACGGCGGGGTCGACGTCGGTGTGGGAGCCGGGCTCGAGGGAAGCGACGGCTTCGTCGACGAGGTGGGCGGCGTGTACGGCGGCGGGTTGCCGCCGGTGTCGCCGCGCGGCGGCGGGGGCGGCGAAGGCTGGGAGACCACCGTGGTGGTCGTCTTGCCGTCCGGGCTGACCGACACCACGGTCGTCGGCGTGCTCGACGACGCCGGGCTCGACGTGGTCGGAGCGCCGCTGGAGGTCGAGGGGTCGGTCGGCGACGGCGACGCCGGCAGCGTCTGCACCCCGGCCGGGATGGTGCCCTGGCCGCCGGGGCCGCCCGTGCCGCCCGCGGTGGAGGCGGGCGCCGGTCCGGCGAGCTCGGCCACGGCGGCGAACGCGGTCGCGACGACCAGCCCGGCCACCCCGAGCACGACGTACCCGGTGCGGTTCGGTTTGCTGCTCCTGGGCGGCGCGGTGTCGATCCTGGTGATCCGAGAGCTCGAATCCGACCCGTCGGGGCGGGGCATACGGGGCTCCTTGGGGATTTCGGGGAGGCGCGGTGCTGAGGCCGGAATCGGGCGAGTCTTTTCAGAGCACAGCCACGGCGGGGGAGCGACCTCGGCGGGGAGATTATCACCGGCGTGCGGGTATTCGCCCAGGTAGTGCCCTTGATCCGTTACTGTGCGCGGTCGGTTGACCCGGAAGGGAGGATCAGCGTGAGTGAGGAAGAAACCCCCACGCGGCTGACGGCGTGGGTCCGCGGCCGGGTCCAGGGCGTCGGTTTCCGCTGGTGGACGCGCAGCCGGGCGCTGGAACTCGGCCTGGTCGGGAGCGCGAGCAACCTCGCCGACGGCCGTGTCGAGGTGATAGCGGAAGGTAGCCGGGACCACTGTCAGCGGCTGTTGGCGGCGTTACGGTCGGGAGAATCACCCGGAAGTGTGGAGCACGTCGCCGAGCGGTGGTCCGACCCGAAAGGGGGGCTCACGGGCTTCGTCGAGCGGTGACAGTCCAGCGGTGACGCGAGCCCTGCTCCGTCCGGGGCCGGCGCGGCGCGTGGTGTTGCCGGCGCGGTCCCGGATGTGCTAGGCGCGCCGAGGAGGGGCGCGTCCGCCGGGCCCCGGAGGCCCCCAGGTAGCCTGGGACGATTGAACCGCCCGTACCCGCGGCCAGAGGGGTCAGCAGCACGTGCACCTGAAAAGCCTGACGCTCAAGGGCTTCAAGTCCTTCGCCTCGGCCACCACGCTGCGCTTCGAACCGGGCATCACCTGCGTGGTCGGCCCGAACGGCTCGGGCAAGTCCAACGTGCTGGACGCGCTGCGCTGGGTCATGGGCACCCAGGGCGCCAAGGACCTGCGCGGCGGCAAGATGGAGGACGTCATCTTCGCCGGCACCGCGGGCCGCGCCCCGCTCGGCCGCGCCGAGGTCACCCTCACCATCGACAACGCCGACGGCGCGCTGCCCATCGAGTACTCCGAGGTCTCGATCACCCGCCGGATGTTCCGCGACGGCGCGAGCGAGTACGAGATCAACGGCGACCGCTGCCGCCTGATGGACGTCCAGGAACTGCTGTCGGACTCCGGCATCGGCCGCGAGATGCACGTCATCGTCGGGCAGGGCCAGCTCTCGGCGATCCTCGAGTCCAAGCCCGAAGAGCGCCGCGCCTTCATCGAAGAGGCCGCCGGCGTCCTCAAGCACCGCAAGCGCAAGGAACAGACCCTGCGCAAGCTGGCCAACATGCAGGGCAACCTCGACCGCCTCGGCGACCTCACCACCGAGCTGCGCCGCCAGCTCAAGCCGCTGGGCAAGCAGGCCGAGATCGCCCGCAAGGCCCAGTCGGTCCAGTCCGAGCTGCGCGACTCGCGCCTGCGCCTGCTCGCCGACGACCTGGTCACCCAGCGGGAGGCCATCGCGCGCGAAGAGGCCGACGAGAAGACGGCCCGCGCGCGCCGCGCCGAGGTCGAGCAGACGCTCGAGATCGTCTCCGCCGAAGAAGCCGAGCTGGAGGCCTCGCTCGCCGAGGACGCGCCGCTGCTGCAGACCGCCCAGGAGACCTGGTACAAACTGTCGGCCCTGGCCGAGCGCCTGCGCGGCACCGTCCGCCTGGCCGTCGAGCGCCAGCGGCACCTCTCCGCCGACGTCACGACGAACACCGGCGGCCGCGACCCCGAAGAGCTCCTCGAAGAGGCCGAGCGCGTCGCCGAGCAGGAAGAAGAGCTCAACGAGGCCGTCATGGAGGCCCGCGAGCTGCTCGCCCAGACGGTGCTGCGGCGCGAGGACCTCGAGCAGCGCGTCCAGGCCGCCGAGCGCGCCCACTGGGCCGCCGTCCGCGCCATCGCCGACCGCCGCGAGGGCATGGCCAAGCTGACCGGCCAGGTCGAGGCGCTGCGCAGCAAGAACGGCGCCACCACCGACGAAATCGACCGGCTCAGCGTCTCCATCTCCGAAGCCGCCGAGCGCGCCGAACTCGCCGTCGAAGAGCTGGAGATGGCCAAGACCGAGGGCGGCGTGGAGGAATCCGACGACGCCGGCCTGATGGACCGCCACGACCGCGCCGTCGAGGCCAACAACGCGGCCAAGGCCCGCGTCGAAGAGCTGGTCAAGGCCGAGCGGGCCGCCGAGCGCGAGATCGCGTCGGAGAAGGCGCGCGTCGAGGCGCTGTCGATGGGGCTCAAGCGCAAGGACGGCGCGGGCGCGCTGCTCGGCGCGTCCCACGAACTGCCGGGCCTGCTCGGCTCGGTCGCCGCACTGCTCACCGTCCAGCCGGGCCACGAAGTCGCGCTGGCCGCGGCCCTCGGGCCGGTGGCCGACGCGGTCGCCGTCTCGGGCGGCGAAGAGGCCCTGCGCGCGCTGAAGTACCTCAAGGACACCGATTCCGGGCGCGCGGGCATTCTGCCCGGCGGTCCGGAGTCCACTGTGGACACCTCCGCGTGGCCGCCGCTGCCGGAAGGCGCGCGGTGGGCGCGGGACGTCGTCACGGCACCGCCGCAGCTGCGGGCCGCCGTCGAGCAGGCGCTGGACAAGCTGGCCATCGTCGGTGACCTCGACTCGGCGCGGCAGCTCGTCGCGGCGCACCCGCAGGTCCGGGCGGTCACCGCCGAGGGCGACGTCTTCGGCGCGCGCTGGGCGATCGGCGGTTCGGGCAAGCGCGAGAGCGTGATCGAGGTCCAGGCCGCCGTGGACGAAGCCGCCGAGCGGCTCCGCCTGGCCGAGCGCTCCCTGGAGCGGTACGCGGCCGAGCTGGAAGGCGCCCGCGCCGAGCAGCAGGCGCGGCGCGAAGAGGTCTCGCAGGCCAAGGACGCCCTCGGCGAGGCGAAGGTCCGGCGCGCCCGGTCCTCGGAGCGCCTCAACCGGATGCAGCAGGCCGCCCGCCAGGCCCAGGCCGAGGTCGAGCGGCTGACGGGGCAGCGTGCGAAGGTCGAGCAGAGCCGCGTCCAGGCGCTGGCCCAGCTCGCCGAGCTGGAGGAACGGCTCGCCGCCGTCGCCGAGCAGCCGGTCGAGGACGACCCGGACACCGCCGAGCGCGACGCCGCCGTCGAGGAACTCGCCGTCGTCCGGCAGGAGGAGATGGAGGCGCGGCTCGCCCAGCGCACCTCCGAAGAGCGGGCGCGCAGCATCGCCGGCAGGGCCGAAGGGCTCCGCCGCGCCGCGTACGCCGAGCAGCAGGCCCGTGAGCGCGCCGAGCGCGCCGCCGCGGCCCGCAAGCGCGGCGCCGAGATCGCCAACGCCGTCGTCAACGCCGGCGAGCTCGCGCTGGAGCGCATCGAGCACTCGGTGCAGCGCGCCGCGACCGAACGCGACCAGGTCCAGGCCCGCCGCCAGAGCCGCGAGCAGGCGCTGACCGGTGTCCGCGCCAAGGTCCGCGAGCTCACCGGCGAGCTGGAGAAGCTGACCGACGCCGTCCACCGCGACGAGGTGCTGCGCGCCGAGCAGCGGCTGCGGCTGGAGACCCTCGAGGCCAAGATCGCCGAGGACTTCGGCATCGGCCTGGAGGACCTCGTCCGCGAGTACGGCCCGGACGTCCCGGTCCCGCCCAGCGCGGGCGAGATGGCCGAGTACGAGGCGGCCAAGGAGCGCGGCGAGGACGTCACCCCGCCGCCGCCGATGCCCTACGACCGCGACACCCAGGCTCGCCGGGCCAAGCGCGCCGAGAAGGACCTGTCGCTGCTCGGCAAGGTGAACCCCCTCGCGCTGGAGGAGTTCGCGGCGCTGGAGGAGCGGTACAAGTTCCTCTCCACGCAGCTGGAGGACCTCAAGGACACCCGCAAGGACCTCGAAGCCGTCATCCGGCAGGTCGACGAGAAGATCCTCGAGGTCTTCGCCTCGGCGTACGAGGACGTGGCCCGCGAGTTCGAGACGGTGTTCGGCGTGCTCTTCCCGGGCGGCGAGGGCCGCATGGTCCTCACCGAGCCGGACGACCTGCTGGCCACCGGCGTCGACGTCGAGGCGCGCCCGCCGGGCAAGAAGGTCAAGCGGTTGTCGCTGCTGTCGGGCGGCGAGAAGTCGCTGGTCGCGGTGGGCATGCTGGTCGCGATCTTCCGCGCCCGCCCGTCACCGTTCTACGTGATGGACGAGGTCGAGGCGGCCCTCGACGACACCAACATGCGCCGGCTGATCGGGCTGCTGGAGCAGCTGCGCGACTCGTCGCAGCTGATCATCATCACCCACCAGAAGCCGACCATGGAGATCGCCGACGCCCTCTACGGCGTGAGCATGCAGGGCGACGGCATCACCAAGGTGATTTCGCAGCGCCTGCGCACGACCGAGGAAGAGCCGGTCCCGGTCAGCTGACGTCGTCTTCGCGGGGCGCCCGGCCTTCTTCGCCGCGCACCCGCGGCTCGTAGTGCCTGAGGTCGCTGCCCATCCACTGCGCGTCGCCGATCCGCGGCCGGCGCCCGCGCGGGGTGAGCATGCCGCGCTTGACCCCGCGCTTGCGGTCGGACCGGTCCATGACCAGCGCGATGACGAGCACGACGGCCAGGACAGCGCCGATCCCGATGAAGAACCCCATGTGATCCCTCCCCGCGCCCAGCGTACGGGAGCGGGGAGGGCGCCACATCCGCTTATCCGGCGACCCAGAAGGCGTAGTCGGCCGAGTAGCGGACCGCCGTCTGGGCGCCGTCGGCGCACCCGCCGGCCGGGGCGACGCCGCCGCGGGTGTTCAGGCGCTGGATGTAGGTCACCTCGCCGAAGACGCCGTCGCCGGTGTTGAGGTTCGCCTTGAGCAGCAGCTCCGGGATCGCGCCGTCCCGCGGGGCGTTGGCCGCCGCCGCCGCGCCGACCGTGCTGCCGTCCACGATGGACGTCCAGACCGGGCCCTTGCTGTGCAGCGCCACCGGCTTCCCGTGCTTCGACAGCACCGCGGCGGGCTGGATCAGCGCCCAGGCGCCGTTGGTGCAGCCGTAGATCTGCACGCCGTCGGCCGGGTAAGTGGCCAGTGCCCGGTTGCCCGCCGGCACCTTGATCGCGTCCGGCACCGTCGAGTGCGCCGGGGTGGCCGAAGCCGTCGCCGCGCCGCCGACCAGGAGGGCACCGATCGCGAGCGCCACCGTCATCCGCTTCATGGAATCCACCTTCGAAATCCTCCCGCCGCTTCTCGGCGGGCTCCCGCCTTTCGACACGGGCGCCCGCCGGAAACGGTTCAGAAGGATCAGGCGGCGACTTCTTCTTCCGCCTCGCCGGCCGCTTCGGCCTCGGCCGCCTTCGGGTCCGGCGTCCGGTGGCGCAGCGAGAGCAATCCGCCGACGACCAGCGTGATGACCACGCCCATCAGCGTGTACCACGGGTAGGCGAGCGCCACCTTGTCCCCGGCCGCCTTGCTGAAGTCGACACCGATCAGGCCGCCGGTCTTCGCGTTGAACTTCACCCCGAGGATGACGAACGCCATCACCACGACCGTGACGACGAACGCGACGATCGCGTCCACCTGCCGCGCCTTCTTGACCAGCAGGCCGAGCAGGAACGACCCCAGCAGCGCGCCGTAGGTGTACCCGGTGATCGCGAGACCCAGCTCGATCACCGAGTTCTTCGTGGTGGAGAACAGCGAGGCGAACACCGCGAACACCACCGCCCAGATCAACGTCCACATGCGACCGTGCCGCAGCAGCTTCGAGTCCTCCGGCGAACGCTTGGTGAACCGCTGGTACAGATCGGCCACAGTGGACGTCGAAAGCGCGTTGAGCGCCGAGGCGAGCGCGCCCATCGTCGAGGCCAGCACCCCGGCGATGAGCAGGCCGGACACGCCGACCGGCAGGTCGTCGATGATGAACCGCGAGAACACGTCGTCCGGGCTCTGCAGGCCCAGCTGCGCCACGGACTTCCGCCCGTTGAACACCCACAGCATCGCCCCGACCAGCAGGAACAGCGCGAACTGCACGGTGACGATGACGCCGCTGCCGATGAGCGCCTTCTGGCCGTCGCGCAGGCTGCGCGTGGCCAGCAGCCGCTGCGCGATCAGCTGGTCGGCGCCGTGCGAGGCCATCGACAGCGCCGCGCCGCCGAGCACCGCCGTCACGAAGGCGTACGGGCTGGTCAGCAGGTTCTTCGTGAAGTCGACGAGCATGAACTTGCCGTCCGCGGACGCCTGCGACGCCCAGTCGGCCGGCAGCTTGTTCAGCAGCACGATCGCGGCCACCGCGGCGCCGCCGAGGTACAGCGAGAGCTGGATGACGTCGACCCAGACGACGGCCTTGATCCCGCCGATGTAGGCGTAGACCAGCGTCAGCGCGGTGAGGATGACGACGATCACCCAGTAGTCCAGCTGGATGCCGTAGTGCGCCAGGATCACCTTGATCGGGATGGCGCCGGCGAACAGGCGCACCCCCTCGGCGAGCAGCCGCGTGATCACGAACGTCACCGACGCGGTGCCCTGCAGCCCCGAGCCGAACCGCTTCCCGAGGAACGCGTACGCGCTCACGAGGTTGCCCCGGAAGTACCGCGGCAGCAGCACGAACGCGGCGATCGTCCGGCCGATGATGTAGCCGAAGGCCAGCTGCAGGAACAGGAACGCGTTGCCGAAGACCAGCCCGGGCGTGCTGATCACGGTCAGCGTCGAGGTCTCCGTGGCCACCACGGACAGCATCACCGCACCCCACGGGAGGCTGCGCTCGCCGACGAAGTAGTCGGCCGCCGACCGTTGTCTCCGGCCGACGAGCACGCCGATCAGCGGCATCGCCGCCAGGTAGATCACGATGATGGCGAGGTCAACACCGCGCATGGATCACTCCTACTCGTGGGCCTTGTCGTCCGGCCTCGGTCATCCGGCCTTCTCCGCGACTCGCAACCGCGTCACGGCGCCCCCCAGCGGGGCGGGAAGGATCAGGGGGTCACGGCCCGGGACCAGCGCGCCGAGCAGGCGCGGCCCGCGGGCGCCGGTCGCCGACGGCACCGTACCGGGCACGCCGCACCAGGTGAGCCAGCCCAGCAACGCCGTCAGGTACGCCTCCTTGCCGGCACCGGGCAGGCCGAGGTCGTCGCTGGTCTTGAGCACCGCCGAACCCACGGCGCGGGTCAGCGCCGTCATCAGCGCCGTCATCAGCGCCGGGTTCGCGACGCCACCGCCGGAGGCGATCACGGTCGTGACGCCGTGGCGGCGGCACGCCCCGGCCACGGTGACGGCGGTCAGCTCGGTCAGCGTCGCGAGCAGGTCACCGGCGCCGACCGGGTCCAGGCCGGCCAGCGCGGCGTCGAGGTAGTCCGCGTTGAAGTGCTCCTTGCCGGTGGACTTCGGCGGCGGGGCGGCGAAGTACGGGTCGGCCAGGAGCCGGCCGAGCAGGTCGGCGCGCACCGACCCGGTGAGGGCGAGCCGGCCGTCGACGTCGCTGCGCTGCCCCGAGACGCGGTGGGCGGCGAGGTCGAGCAGGGCGTTGGCCGGCCCGGTGTCGTAGGCGATCAGCGGTTCGCCCTCGGCGACGACGGTGATGTTCGCGATGCCGCCGAGGTTCAGCGCGGCGACCGGACGGCCGGTGTCCTCGGCCAGGCCGCGCAGCCACAGCCGGTCGAGGGTGCTCGCCAGGGGTGCGCCGTGGCCGCCCGCGGCGACGTCGCGGGCGCGCAGGTCGGCGCACACGGGCAGCCCGGTGGCTTCGGCGATCCAGGCGGGCTGGCCGAGCTGGAGGCTGCCGCGGACGTGGCCGTCGTCGACCCAGTGGTAGATCGTCTGGCCCAGCGACGCGACGAGGTCCGCGCGGCCGCCGGCGAGCTCCCCGGCTCCGCGCGCGGCCGCGTCGGCGAACGCCCGGCCGACGCCGGTGTCCAGCTTCGTCAGCTCGCCGGCGGTGCACGGGTTCGGCGGAAGTGCGGCGAGCAGGGCCTCGCGCAGCGGTTCGGGGTAGGGGACGTCGAGCTCGCCGAGCGGCGTCAGCACCACCGTGCCGTCTTCGGCGTGCAGGTCCGCGGCGGCCACGTCGATCCCGTCGATCGAGGTGCCCGAAATCAGGCCGATCACCCGGAAGCCGTGGCTGCCTTTTCTCCCCATCCGGAGGGGTTTAGTGGAGCGTTCCGGGTGACGCAACCCACGTGGTGAAGTCTTGGCCCAATCGGGACCCAGGTTGTGATGAATTGGCTGTGCGGACGGGGTGTCCGGTGCCCCGGAGCGCGGATGAAAGGATGGGCCCGTGTCGAGCACCTGGTTCCTGTTCGTAGTCGTCGCCGTCGTCGTGCTGGTCGCCCTGCTGGTGACCGGCCTGCTGGTCGCCCGCAGGCGGCGGATCAGCCTGGACGCCCGGCGCGAGGTCGAGGAGAAACCGAAGGGCGGTTCGTACGCCGCCAGCGGGGGCATCGCGCTCGCGCCCGGCGGCACGGCGGCCCCGGTGGAAGAGGCCCCCGTCGAGCACCCGGTCGAGGACCGGCCGGAGACCGACGGCCAGCCCGCGGTGGGCGACGACGCGGCGGTGCCGCGCGACTCGCCCCAGCGCACGGTCCGCGACGTCAAGCTGCCCGAAGCGCCGCCGGAAGCTCCGGTCGTCGAGGAGATCGACCCGGCGACCGGCCGCATGGAGCGGCTGCGCGGCCGGCTGTCGAAGTCGCGCTCGGTGTTCGGGACGAGCCTGCTGGGCCTGCTCGGGGCCGGCGACCTCGACGAGGACTCCTGGCAGGACGTCGAAGACACGCTGCTGATGGCCGACCTCGGTGCGGCCACCACGAACCAGATCGTCGAGCGCCTTCGCGACGAGCTTTCCCGGCGCGCGGTGCGGTCGTCGGCCGAGGCGCGCGAAGTGCTGCACGAGGTGCTGACGGCGCAGCTGTCCACCGACGGCCACCGCGCGGTCCGGGCGCTGCCGCACACCGTGGACGGCAAGAAGCAGCCCGCGGTGGTGCTGGTGGCGGGCGTCAACGGCACGGGCAAGACGACGACCACGGGCAAGCTCGCCCGCGTCCTGGTGGCCCAGGGCGGCACCGTGCTGCTGGGCGCGGCGGACACGTTCCGCGCGGCGGCGGCCGACCAGCTGCAGACGTGGGCCGAGCGCGTGGGCGCGGAGGTCGTCCGCGGCAAGGAAGGCGCGGACCCGGCGGCGGTGGCGTTCGACGCGGTCAAGCGCGGCGTGGACACGGGCGTGGACGCGGTCCTGGTCGACACGGCGGGCCGCCTGCACACGAAGACCGGCCTGATGGACGAGCTGGGCAAGGTCAAGCGCGTCGTCGAGAAGCAGGCGAAGGTCGACGAGGTGCTCCTCGTGCTGGACGCGACGACGGGCCAGAACGGGCTCATGCAGGCCCGGGTGTTCGCCGAGGTCATCGACGTGACGGGCATCGTGCTGACGAAGCTGGACGGCACGGCCAAGGGCGGCATCGTGTTCCAGGTCCAGAAGGAGCTGGGCGTCCCGGTGAAGCTGGTCGGGCTGGGCGAGGGGCCGGACGACCTGGCGCCGTTCGAGCCGGGCGCCTTCGTGGACGCCCTGCTGGGCTAGATCCGGAACAGCGGCGTCCCGTCGGGCCTGCGCAGGCCCAGCTGCAGCATCACCGGCTCCGACGGCCGTCCGGCCGGGATGAGGCACGGGGACGTTCCGCGGGCCGCCACCGTGAGCCGGGACCAGCCGATCCCCTGGAGCGTGCGCCGGGCCGGGTCCACCACCATCGCCGCGCCGAAGTAGCGGCCGCCCGGGACGGCGATGCGGGCCGTGTGGCCCAGCACCACCGAGAACGCCGTGCCCGTCCGGCTGCCGTCTTCCTGCAGCGTCAGGATCACCGGCGTCCGCACCTTCGCGACGGTGTGGTGGCGAACCGTGATTTCGACCGTTCCCGGCGCGGTCTTCGCCGGACGCGGCCACGTGGGTGGTTGCGGCGAGCCGTCGAGCGCGCGGTCCACGAGCCGGTCCAGCAGGTTCGAAGCGGCGCCCTGAGCGAGCCAGTTCAGTGCGCCGCCGGGGTACGGGTCCATGCGGCCCTCCGGCGATATTCGGATGACGGGCGGCCGCGCGCCGGCGCAGAATCCGGGCATGCCCGGTTGACGTACGCGCGCCCCTCCTCGTGACAGACGCCCCGAAGCCGTCATTCGCTACGAGAGAGGACCCATCATGACCGCCATCCACGGCGATCGGGTGCGGCTGCGCCCGATCGGACCAGCGGACCGCACGCGGGTGCGCGAAATCCTGGCCACTCCGGAGGTCGCCCGCTGGTGGGGCGACCCGGATCGCGAGACCGAAGGCCTGTACGAGGTCGAGGAGGGACGCTCCGTCTACGTGATCGAGTTCGACGGCGGAGTCGTCGGCCTGATCCAGAGCTGCGAGGAGCCGGACCCGCAGTACCGCCACGCGGGCATCGACATCTCGGTGCACCCGGCCTTCCACGGCCGCGGCATCGGCACGGACGCGATCCGGGCGCTGGCCCGGCACCTGTTCGCCCAGGGCCACCACCGGCTGACGATCGACCCGGCGGCGTCGAACGAGACCGCGATCGGGGTGTACACGAAGGTGGGTTTCCGGCCGGTCGGGGTGCTGCGCAACTACGAACGCGCCCCGGACGGCACCTGGCACGACGGGTTGCTGATGGACCTGCTGGCGGGGGAGCTGAGCTGAGCGGTCAGCTCTTGTCGATGACCTGCTGAAGCAACCGGCTCATCTGCTCGAGGCCGATGTTCACCTTGGTGAACCCGCTGCGCATCTCGGCCCTGAGGTCGGCGACCTCGGTCTTGAGCCCCGAGATGTCTTGACCGTGCTCGATTTGCGTTTCACGCACGGCGTTCAGCACCTTGGTGTGCCCGTTGAGGGTCTGCTTGAACTCGGAGACGTCGCGGTCCGCCGTGCCGGCGAGCACGCGGGCGGCCGCGGCGTCCTGCCGGGTGTGTCGCACCTGTTCCTCCAACGCGGTCACGCGGGCTTCGAGGTCTTCGAGGCTGGCCATGCCGCGTACTTTACCGGCGGCCGCTGAGCCCTCCGCAGCAGGGTCACTTTCCGTCATCGACTATCACTCTCAGTCATACTGATAGCGGCGTCCGGGACAGGCTGGCCCCCAGGGCGTCCGCCACCCGCTGCACCGCCGGGGCGATGTGTGCCACCGCCTCGGCGGTCAGCCGCCCGGACGGCCCGGACACCGACACTGCCGCCGGCACCGGCGCCCCCGGCACCGCGACCGCCACGCACCGCACGCCCAGCTCCTGCTCCGCCTCGTCGAGCGCGTACCCCTGCGAAGCGATCCGCGAGAGCTCGACCGCCAGCGCGTCCGGGTCCGTGAACGTGTGCTCGGTGTACGCCGGCATCCCGGTCCGCTCCAGCAGCGAACGCACCTCCGACGCGGGCAGGTGCGCCAGCATCGCCTTGCCCACGCCGGTCCCGTGCGGCAGCAATCGCCGCCCGACCTCGGTGAACATCCGCATCGAGTGCTTCGAAGGCACCTGCGCCACGTACACGACTTCGTCGCGCTCCAGGACCGCCAGGTTGGCCGTCTCGCCCACCTCCTCGACGAGCTCCGCCAGCAGCGGCCGGGCCCAGGCGCCGAACTGCATGCTCGCGTTCTCGCCCAGCCTGATGAGCCGGGCGCCCAGCGCGTAGCGGCGGTTCGTGTTCTGGCGGACGTACCCCAGGTCGACCAGGGTGCGGATGAGCCGGTGGATGGTCGGCATCGGCAGCCCGGACAGCGTCGCCAGCTCGGACAGGCTCGCTTCGCCGCCGGTGTCCGCGAGGTGTTCCAGCAGCTCGAAGGCGCGCTGCAGGGACTGGACGCCGCCGTCGCGACCGTTCTTCTCCGCCGGCACGGTGGCCCTCCTTACGTCGGCGTTGAGCTTCCGCTATGCAGAAACTATAGTCCGGCTGGTAGAAAACCGTAGGGCCGTTATCCAAAGATCCGAACCCTCGAGGTGTTTCCCCATGTCTTCTGAAGTCCAGGTGCTGGGCGACCCGGTCGAGCGCGGCGACGAGATCCTCACGCCGGAGGCGCTCGCCTTCCTCGCCGGCCTGCACGACGCCTTCGCCGGCCGCCGCGACGAGCTGCTCCAGGCGCGGAGCAAGCGCCGCGAGGAGGCCCGGACCACCGGCCGGCTCGACTTCCTGCCGGAGACCAAGGAGATCCGCGAAGGCGACTGGCAGGTCGCCGGCGCGCCGCCCGCGCTGCGGGACCGCCGCGTGGAGATCACCGGGCCGACCGACCGCAAGATGACCATCAACGCGCTCAACTCCGGCGCGAAGGTGTGGCTCGCCGACCTCGAGGACGCCAACACCCCGCACTGGAAGAACGTCGTCTCCGGCCAGGTCAACCTCTACGACGCCATCCGCGAGACGATCACCCTGGAAAGCGGCGGCAAGAGCTACGCGCTGAAGGACGACGTCGAGCACGCGACGATCGTGGTCCGCCCGCGCGGCTGGCACCTGCCCGAGAGCCACCTGAAGTTCGGCGACCGCGAGGGCGTCGGCGCGCTCGTCGACTTCGGCCTGCACTTCTTCCACAACGCGGCCGAGCTGCTGAAGCGCGGCAAGGGCCCGTACTACTACCTGCCGAAGATGGAGAGCCACCTCGAAGCGCGGCTCTGGAACGACGTCTTCACCCACGCCGAGAAGACGCTCGGCATCGAGCACGGCACCGTCCGCGCGACCGTGCTGATCGAGACCATCCCGGCCGCGTTCGAGATGGAGGAGATCCTCTACGAGCTGCGCGAGCACGCCTCGGGCCTCAACGCCGGCCGCTGGGACTACCTGTTCAGCGTCATCAAGTACTTCCGCGACGCGGGTGAGAAGTTCGTGCTGCCGGACCGCAACTCCGTCACCATGACCGCGCCGTTCATGCGCGCCTACACCGAGCTGCTCGTGCGCACCTGCCACAAGCGCGGCGCCTTCGCGATCGGCGGCATGGCCGCGTTCATCCCGAGCAAGGACCCCGAGGTCAACAAGGGTGCCTTCGAGAAGGTCCACGCGGACAAGTCGCGCGAGGCCGGCGACGGCTTCGACGGCTCCTGGGTCGCGCACCCGGGCATGGTCGAGCTGTGCAAGGAGGAGTTCGACAAGGTCCTCGGTGAGAAGCCGAACCAGCTCGACCGGACCCGCGACGAGGTGAGCGTCACCGCCGACCAGCTGCTCGACGTCGCTTCGACGCCGGGCGGGGCGACGGCGGCGGGCCTGCGCGCCGCGGTCGACGTCGGCGTCCGCTACATCGCCTCCTGGCTGGGCGGCAACGGCGCGGCGGCCATCCACAACCTGATGGAGGACGCCGCCACCGCCGAGATCTCGCGCTCGCAGATCTGGCAGTGGGTCAAGAACGGGACCACTTTGGACAGCGGGGACACCGTGACGGCGGAGCTGGTGCGCGGGGTGCTGGCCGACGTCCGCGGCCAGCTGGCGGCCGAGCTCAAGCCGGAGCTGCTGGAGCCGGCCGTGGAGCTGTTCGAGCAGGTCGCGCTGGCCGAGGAGTTCCCGGACTTCCTGACGCTGCCCGCGTACGAGAAGATCAAGTAGTGCGGCTGCCCGAGGACGTCTACGACGCCGCCGACGCGCGCCTGGCCGCGGCCGACGCGCGCGTCGCGGCGTCGTACCCGGGGGAGCGGCCGGGACGCCAGCCCGTGCACACGGTCTACGTCCCGGCGTCGCGGTACAAGACACGCCTGGTCGCCGACTGGGGCAAGCAGGCGATGCGGGTCTTCATCGAGCACGGCGACCTCCTCGGTGCCGACGCGGACGTCTACGAGCGTGTCCGCGCGAAGCTGCTGACCGAGCCGATCGAGGATCTGCGGATCGACTTCGAGGACGGCTTCGGCCGCGTACCGGACGACGTCGAGGACGCCGCCGCCCGCGCGGCCGGCCAGACCCTGGCGACAACCGGCGGGACACCGTTCTGCGGCATCCGCTTCAAGAGCTTCGAAGCGGCGACGCGCCGGCGGGGCATCCGCACCCTGGACGTGTTCCTCGGTGCGCTGCTCGACAACGGGCCGCTGCCGCCCGGCTTCGTCGTCACGCTGCCGAAGGTGACGGCGGTCGAGCAGGTCTCGGTGGCCGCGGAAGTCCTGGCGCGGCTGGAATCCGCGTACGAGCTCGCTGAGGGGACGCTGCGCTTCGAGGTGCAGATCGAGACGTCCCAGTCCATTGTGGACCTCGACGGCACGCTGTCGGTGGCGCGGATCGTCCAGGCCGCGGCGGGCCGGTGCACGGGCCTGCACTACGGGACGTACGACTACAGCGCGGGCCTCGGCATCGCGGCCGCGTACCAGAGCATGGAGCACCCGGCGGCCGACCTGGCCAAGGGCCTCATGCAGATCGCGGCGGCGGGAACCGGCCTCCGCCTCTCGGACGGCTCGACGAACAGGCTCCCGATCGGCGACGCGCTGCCCACGGCGTGGGCCGAGCACCTGCGCCTGGTGCGCAGGTCGTTGGAACGCGGCTTCTACCAGGGCTGGGACCTGCACCCCCACCAGCTGCCGACCCGCTTCGCGGCGACGTACACGTTCTACCGATCGGGTTTCCCGGCGGCGGCGGAGCGGTTGCGCGCGTACGCGGACAAGCAGGCCGGGGGAGTGCTGGACGAACCGGCGACCGCGCAGGCGTTGGCGGTGTATCTGCTGCGCGGGCTCGACTGCGGGGCACTCGACGAGGGCGAGTTGCCGTTCGGGCGGCCGGAGCTGGAGAAGTACGCCAGGCGCGAAGGATGAGGGTCACTCACCGAGGCGGGCGCGGTCGGCGGCTTCCCGGCCCGCGCCCCAGCCTTCGTGGCTGCGCACGGTCACCGATTTGTTCACCACTTCGGGAAAGAGCGTGCTAAAGGCCGCAGCCACGTTCTTCTCGTGCGAAGCCAGCACCGGCAGCAGCTCCGGCGCCTGCGCGATCGTCGCTTCCGTCGCCTGCTCGAGCCGCTCGCCGATGCGGGTGGCGTAGGAGACGAGGAACGACTTGCGGAACGGCCGCGACCGGCCGGCCGGGTCGGCGATCATCGCCCGCGTCGCCTGCACCAGCAGCGACGTCGTCAGCAGGGCCACCGAGTCCAGGTCTTCCTCGTCGCCGATGACGGTGACGAACTCCCAGCGCGGGTCGAAGACCGCGCGGCAGCGGTTGGCCGTCGCGACCACGTGGACCAGCAGCGACTTGGCGTCGGTGTACGGCGTGTCCAGCCAGATCCGGCGGGCCGCGGGGCGGTCGGGCGTCGCCGAGGTGTTCTCGACCAGCGCGCGGTCGAGGGCGTGGCGGGTCATCAGTTCCTGCGCCTTCGCCGAAAGGGCCTCGGCCTCCTCCGGGAACGCACTCGACTCGGCCTTGGCCAGCAGCGCGCGGACCCGGCTCAGCTTCTTCTCGTCGACGTGGTGGCGCACCGGACGCTCCGGCGCGGTCCCCGGCGCCGGCAGGACGACGGTCACCGGCGGCAGCGTCTTCAGCAGGCCGAAGGCTTCGATGACCGCCGCCACGGCTTCGGACGGCGTGAGGATGTGCTTCGCCGCCCACTGCGGCAGGTGCGGCTCGGTCTCCGCCCACCAACGTGCCGCGCCCGCCGCGTCGAGCTGCTCCCGCCACTCCGGGTGGAGGACCGGGAACTGCCCGGCGTACGCGGCGAGCGTGTCGAGCAGGTAGGCGCCGGTGAACTCGTCGAGGCGCCGCCGCGCCGCCTGGTGGAGGTCTTCGGGCAGCCAGCCGGCCCGGCAGGCGCGGCCGATCAGCTGCTGCCCGGTCCGGTCCGCGGCTTCGGCGAGTTCGGCCGGCAGGGTGAAGCCGGGCGCCAGCCGGTCGGCGTCGCCCGGTGCCGCGGCGAGCAGCGCCTCGCCGAACCCTTCGGCCGTTGTCGGTGGCGGGCCGACCCGGACCTGCTTCCGCTTGCCCACCCCGCCCAGTCTGCCGCAGGGGCCTTTCCGGGCGTCGGCCGCCGTCGCACGCCGGTCACCGCCTGAGCCCGGTCACCTTCGCGGCGGCACGCGCGTCGGGAAGGCATGGACCTTTCCGCCATCGCCATCCTCACCACCACCATCGCGCTCAACGCGGCCGTCGGTCTCGCCGATCTGCTGAGGGCCCGCTTCGTCCTCGCCAATTCGGCGGCCGTCGACGTGCCGCCGGGCTGGCTGCCCGTGCTCGGCGCGCTCAAGCTCGCCGGAGCGGCCGGGCTGCTCATGGGGCTGTTCGGCGTGCGGGCCCTGGGTGTCGCGGCGGCGATCGGGCTCGTCCTGTTCTTCGCCGGGGCGATCGCCGTGCACGTCCGCGCCCGCGCGTTCGCGACCGGCGCGGCACCGCTCGCCTTCCTGGGGCTCGCGGTGGCGTCCCTGGTCGTGCTTTAACGCAGGCGCGGCAGCGCGTCCCGGGCGAAGTGGCTCAACGTCCGCAGGTCCTCGGCGAACCGCGCCCGGTGGTCTTCGGGCAGCGGCCGGAGGAAGAACCGCTCGACGTTCTCGACGTGCACGCGGCTGGCCCGCACGGTGGTCTCTTCGCCGAACGAGGTCAGCCGGACGAGCTGGACCCGCCCGTCGCTCGGGGACGCCGTGCGGGTCACCAGCCCGAGCGCCTCCATCCGGTCGACCAGCCGGGTCGCGCCCCCGGTGGTGAGCACCTGCTCCTGGGCGATCGAGCGCATGGTCAGCCCGGCTGCCCCGGTGCGGCCGACGAGGAGCAGGACTTCGTACATCAGGTGCGTGATCCCGCATTCGCGCTCCAGCGCCCGCCCGAGCAGGTACCCGAGCCGGTGCGCGGCCCCCTGCAACCGCCCGAAGGCCAGCACGCGGGCGTCGTCCGCCGCCTGCCGCGCCGACGTGATTTCGGGGTCCACGCGCTCATCCTCCCCCTCGCCCCCGGCCACGCAATGCGAGACGGCGGCCGATGGGGTGCGAGGCGCGCCCCCTGCGCCGAGCGGGCGAGCGGGCGTCCGGCGGCGCTAGTCGCCGGCCCGCAGCGCGAGGTACACGTCGAGCTGGCCGGTGAACTCCGTCAGGTCCACGCCCAGCAGGTCACCCGCCCGCCCGATCCGGTAGCGCAGCGTGTTGACGTGGACGTGCAAGGCTTTCGCCGCCCGGGTGGGCGAGCCCGAACACTCCAGGAACACCCGGACCGTGTGCACCAGGTCCGTGTGCTGCTCCGCGTCGTAGGCCAGCAGCGGCCCGAGCACCCGACGGCGCAGGGCCGCGCGCAGCCCGGCCGGCGCGCCGGCCAGCAGCAGCTCGTGCGCGTCCACCGCACCGGTCCGGACCACCGCCACCCGGCCCGGCCGCCGCGCCGCCACCTCCACCGCGTACCGCGCGCTCTCCGCGGCTTCGGCCCGCGGGCCCGGATCGCTGACTCCGCAGAGGATCCGCGTGGCCCGCAGCAGTGGCTCCACAATGGACAACCCGGCCACCGAGGGCCGCGCCGCGGCCGCGTACGACGTTTCCCCCGAGGATTCGAGCAGCACGGCGTCCGGGAGCAGCTCGCCGAGGACGTCCCGGCTCTCGTCGCTGCCCTCGGTCCGCAACGCCACGACACACACCTCGCCGGGCGGCGACGCTTCCGGCCGGACAGCCCGCGCTCGCGTGACCCCGACGAGGCCCGCCACCTCCTCGGCCAGCTCGACCTGCGCGGTGCTCAGCGGCCCGCCGACGGCGATCAGCCAGGGCACCGCGTGCCGCCCCTCGACCGGGACCAGGGTCAGCGGCCCGGGCTCGCGGGCCGCGTACCGGCGGACGACGTCCTCGGGCGGGATGGGCAGCGGCGCCGTGCCGGCGATCAGGCGGCCCAGCCCCGACAGCACCCAGCAGGGCAGCCCGAGCTCCGCCGACGCGCGCTCCGCCAGCGTCTCGACCGGGGCTTCCGCGGCCGCCTGCAAACGTTTGCGCGCGCTGTCGGACGCCGCCGCCAGCGCCAGCACGACCTGCTCGGTGATCACCGAGAACGACAGGTCGTCGGGCACCTCCAGCAGCGGGATCCGGTGCCGGACGCAGGCGTCCACCACGTCGTCCGGGATGCCGCCCGAGTCGGCGCCGGACGCGGCCAGTGCCGCCGCGCCCGACCGGGCCAGTGCGGCCACGAACGGCTCGGCGTCACCCGGGGCGTGCCACCAGAGCAGGCCGGAAAGCACCAGCTCACCGGCCGACAGGTACCGTCCGGGGTCGGACAGCTCCGTGACGTAGATGCGCGTCACCGGCCGGTCGAGCAGGTCGGCCCCGGCCCGCGGGCGCAGCCGCAGCCCGGGCAGGCCCAGCAGAGTTTTCACGGTCGTCATGAGGCTTGTAGGAAAGCACAAACGCCCCCGCGTCCGCTCCTGTGCGTTTCATGCGTGGTGCCGTTGCCGCCCGGCGGTGATCCGTCGTCTACTGGTCTATCGCCCCACGAAGGAGCAACCAGTGGAGTTCCTGCGTCCCGCGACGCTCGCCGAGGCCCTGGCGCTGAAGGCCGGGCGGCCGGACGCCGTGCCGATCGCCGGCGGCACGGACGTCATGGTCGAGCTCAACTTCGACCACCGGCGGCCCGAGGCCCTGCTCGACCTGACCCGGGTCCCCGAGCTGGCGGAGTGGTCCACATCGGACGGCACGGTCCGGCTCGGCGCCGGTGTCCCGTACGCCCGGGTCATCGCCGAACTGGGTGAATCCGTCCCCGCGCTGGCCATGGCCGCCCGCACCGTCGGCTCCCCGCAGATCCGCAACCGCGGCACGGTCGGCGGCAACCTCGGCGCCGCCTCGCCCGCCGGCGACACCCACCCGGTGCTGCTCGCCATGGACGCGCGGGTCGAAGTGGCCTCCGTGCGGGGGACCCGCCTCCTCCGGGCGGAGGAGTTCTACGTCGGCGTGAAACGCCACGCCCTCGCGCCGGACGAGCTGATCACCGCCGTCCACCTGCCCGCGCACGCCGGGCCGCAGCAGTTCGCCAAGGTCGGCACGCGCAACGCGATGGTCATCGCGGTCTGCTCCTTCGCGCTGGTCCTGCGCGACGGTGTGGTGGGCGCGGCGATCGGGTCCGCCGCCCCGACCCCGCGCCGCGCCCGGGAGGCCGAGGACTTCCTGGCCGCCGAGCTGCCCTGGACGTCCTCCGAGCCGCTGCCGGACTCGCTCAAGCGCCGCTTCGGCGACCTGGTCGGGCAAGCCGCGTCGCCGATCGACGACGTCCGCGGCAGTGCCGCGTATCGGAAGCACGCTTTGGGGGTACTAGCGCGGCGTACGTTGACCTGGGCGTGGGACGAACACCGGACGGGGGAGCGCGCATGCGCCTGAATGTCACGATCAACGGCGAGCCGCGGCAGGCGGACGACGTGTGGGAGGGCGAAAGCCTGCTCTACGCGCTGCGGGAGCGGCTGGGCCTGCCGGGCTCGAAGAACGCGTGTGAGCAGGGCGAATGCGGCTCCTGCACGGTCTACCTCGACGAGGTCCCGGTGTGCGCCTGCCTGGTCGCCGCCGGGCAGGCCGAGGGGCGCGTGGTCCGCACGGTCGAGGGACTGGCCGACGGCGACACCCTCGACCCGGTCCAGCAGTCCTTTGTGGACGCGGGCGCGGTGCAGTGCGGGTTCTGCACGCCGGGCCTGGTCGTCGCCGCGCACGACCTGCTGAACCGCGTCCCCGACCCGTCCGACGAGGAGATCCGCGAAGCGCTGGCGGGCAACCTCTGCCGCTGCACCGGCTACGAGAAGATCCTCGACGCGGTGCGCGCGGCGGCGAAGGGTGGTGTCGCGTGAGGACGCTCATCGCGAACGCGGCCATCGCCACGGTCACCGGCGAGGAGTACGCGAGCGGGCACGTCGTCGTCGAGAACGACCGGATCGCCGAAGTCGGCGAAGGCGTGTACACCGGCGAGTTCGACGAACGCGTCGAAGCCGACGGCTGCCTGATCACGCCCGGCCTGATCAACACCCACCACCACCTCTACCAGTGGGCGACCCGCGGGCTGGCCGCCGACCACACGCTCTTCGAGTGGCTGGTCGCGCTCTACCCGGTCTGGAGCCGCCTCGACGACGAGATCACGCACGCCGCGGGCACCGCCGGGATGGCCCGGCTGGCGCTGACCGGCTGCACCACCGTCGCCGACCACCACTACGTCTTCCCGCGCGACGGCGGCGACCAGGTCGCGGCGCTGGCCGCGGCCCGCCAGCGCATCGGCGTCCGGCTGCACGTCGTGCGCGGGTCGATGGACCGCGGCGAGTCCGACGGCGGCCTCCCGCCGGACAACCTGGTCGAGTCGACCGAGGACGCCCTGACCGGCACCGAAGCGGCCATCGCCCGCTTCCACGACGACTCCGCGGGTGCCCACCTGCAGATCGCCGTGGGGCCCTGCTCGCCGTTCTCGGTCACCGAGCGGCTGATGTCCGGCGCGGCCGAGCTGGCCAGGCGCAAGGGCGTCCGCCTGCACACCCACCTCGCCGAGACGCTCGACGAGGAGCGGCAGTGCCTGGCCGAGGCCGGCTGCACGCCCGCCGAGTACGCCGACAAGCTCGGCTGGCTCGCCGACGACGTCTGGCTCGCCCACACCATCCACCTCGCGCCCGACGCGATCCGCCGTTTCGGTGCGACCGGCACCGGGTCGGCGCACTGCCCGACGTCCAACGGCCGCCTCGGCGCCGGCATCGCGCCCGTCCGCGACCTGCTCGACGCCGGGGTCCCGGTCGGCCTCGGAGCGGACGGCGCCGCGTCGAACGAATCCGGCGGCCTCGGCGAAGAGCTCCACCAGTCGCTGCTGCAGGCCCGCCAGCGCGGCGGCCCGCACGGGCTGACCACGCGCGAGGCGCTGTGGATGGGCACGATGGGCGGCGCCCGCTGCCTCGGCCGCGCGGACGACCTGGGCTCCCTGGAGCCCGGGAAGCTCGCCGACCTGGCCGTCTGGGACCTGACCGGGCTCGACCACGCCGGTATCACCGACCCGGTCGCGGCGCTCGTGCTCGGCACCACGCCGCCGCTGCGGCGGCTGTTCGTCGGCGGCAAGGCCGTCGTCGAGGACGGCACCCTGCGCGAAGCCGACGAGTCCGCGATCGCCCGCGAGCTGGCCGCCGCGAGCGCCCGGCTGAGGGAGGGCAGATGACGACCACTTCCGTCACGACGCAAACCGCGAACGGTGTCGGCACTTCACCGCGGCGGCCCGACGGCACGGTGAAGGTCCGCGGCGAGTTCGCCTACTCCTCGGACCTGTGGCACGAGGACATGGTGTGGGGCGTGACGCTGCGCAGCCCGCACCCGTACGCCCGCATCACCGGCATCGACATCGCGGAAGCCCTCGCCGTGCCCGGCGTCCACGCGGTGCTGACCCACGAGGACGTCCCCGGCGTCAACCGCTATGGCCTCGAGCACGCCGACCAGCCCGTGCTCGCCTCCGACGTCGTGCGGTACCAGGGCGAGCCGGTGGCGCTGGTCGCCGCCGACCACCCGGAAACCGCGCGCCGCGCGATGAAGCGGATCAACGTCACCTACGAAGAGCTCTCTCCGGTGACGGACTCCGAAGCCGCCGTCGCGGGCGAAGGCCCTTCGCTGCACGAGGGTGGCAACGTCGTCCGGCACGTGAAGATCCGCCGCGGGCCGCAGGAGCTCACCGCTGACGTCGTCGTCTCCGGCGTGTACGAGGTCGGCATGCAGGACCAGGCGTTCCTCGGCCCGGAGTCCGGGCTCGCCGTGCCGGACACCGAAGGCGGCGTCGACCTGTACGTCGCGACGCAGTGGTTGCACGTCGACCAGCAGCAGATCGTCGCCGCGCTGGGGCTGCCGGTCGAGAAGGTGCGGCTGACGCTCGGTGGCGTCGGCGGCGCGTTCGGCGGCCGGGAGGACCTGTCGATGCAGGTGCACGCGTGCCTGCTGGCGCTGCACACCGGCAAGCCGGTGAAGATGGTCTACAACCGCGAAGAGTCCTTCTACGGGCACGTCCACCGCCACCCGGCGAAGATGTACTACGAGCACGGCGCCACCCGCGACGGCCACCTCGTGTACGTGAAGACGCGGTTGTTCCTGGACGGCGGCGCGTACGCGTCCTCGACGGGCGCGGTGGCCGCGAACGCGGCCACACTCGGCGTCGGACCGTACAAAGTGGACAGCGTCTCGGTGGACTGCTGGGGCACGTACACCAACAACCCGCCGTGCGGCGCGATGCGCGGCTTCGGCGCGGTCCAGGCGGCGTTCGGCTACGAGTCCCAGATGGACAAGCTCGCGGACGCCTGCGGCCTCGACCCCGTGGAGATCCGCGTCCGCAACGCCATGAGCGAGGGCGACCTGATGCCGACCGGCCAGGTCGTCGACTCCGCCGCGCCGGTCGCGGAACTGCTGACCCGCGTCCGGGAGATGCCGCTGCCGCCGGAGCGGCCGTTCGACCTGCGGCACATGCCGGGCGGGGTGTCCAACACGACGCACGGCGAAGGCGTCGTCCGCGGCGTCGGGTACGCGGTCGGGATCAAGAACGTCTGCTTCTCCGAAGGCTTCGACGACTACTCGACGGCTCGCGTGCGCCTGCAGCTGGTCGGCGGCGAACCGGCCGCGACCGTGCACACCGCGGCCTGCGAAGTCGGCCAGGGCCTGGTGACGATCATGCAGCAGATCGTCCGCACCGAACTCGGCGTCGACCAGGTGACCGTCCTGCCGATGGACACCTCGATCGGCAACGGCGGCTCGACGTCGGCGTCCCGCCAGACCTACGTCACCGGCGGCGCGGTGCGGGCCGCGTGTGCCGCGGTGCGGGCGCGCCTGCTGTCCCGCTTCGACCGGCGGGTGCGCGTGGCCGGCGGCAAGGTCGTCGCGGCCGACGGCCAGGTACTGGCCGATCTCGTGGACGTCCTCGGCGACGACGTCCACGACGAAACCGTGGAGTGGCGGCACCGGCCGACCCAGGCCTTGGACCCGGAAACCGGGCAGGGGAGCGCGCACGTGCAGTACGCCTTCGCCGCGCACCGGGCGGTCGTCGACGTCGACACCGAACTGGGGCTGGTCAAGGTGGTGGCGCTGGACTGCGCCCAGGACGTCGGCAAGGCGCTGAACCCGCAGGCCGTGCTGGGCCAGATCCAGGGCGGTTCGGCGCAGGGGCTCGGGCTCGCGGTGATGGAGGAGATCCAGACCTCCGGCGGGAAGATCCGGAACCCCTCCTTCACCGACTACCTCATCCCGACGGTCCTCGACATGCCGCCGATGACCATCGACGTCCTCGAACGCCCCGACCCGCACGCGCCCTACGGCCTGCGCGGGGTGGGCGAGCCGCCGACGATCTCGTCGACACCGGCGATCGTGGCGGCGATCCGGGCCGCGACGGGGCTCGCGCTCACGCGCGTCCCGGTGCGGCCGGAGCACCTCACCGGGACCTGAGCGCCCAGTTCTGGTTGGCGTCGTCGTTGCAGCTCCACAGTTCGAGCGGCGTGCCGTTGACGTTGCCGGCGGGCTTGTCGCCGCCGGTGACGTCGACGCACAGCCCGGCCTGGGTGATCGAGCCGTCGGCCTCGAGCCGGAACTTCTGGTTCGCGCCGCCGTGGCAGGTCCAGGCGAGGAGCTTGGTCCCGGCGGTCGTGCCGCTCTCCTCGGCGTCGAGGCAGAGGCCGTTCGCCGTGAGCTCACCCGCGCTCGTGAACGCCCAGGCCTGGCCGGCGCCGCCGTCGCAGTCCCGGATGTCGGCCCTGGTGCCGTCGACGTCGATGCAGCGGGACGACGACGCGCCCTGGATCGGCTGGGTGGTGCCGATGCTGGTGCCCGTGGCGCCGGGCTTCACGCGGAAGACGACCGTGCTGTGCGACGGCACGGTCGCGCTGATGGCGCCGGTGCTTGTGGTGAGCTCCTTCGACCACAGGTTGGTCAGCCGGTAGCTCGCCGAGGCGGGCAGCCCGGCCGCGGCGGCCGTCGTCGCGATGGTCTTCGGGGTGCTGTTTTCGTTGAACAGCACGATGGCGGCATCGCCGTCCTGGAGCGGCTTGGCCAGGACGTCCAGGCCGTCGCCCGACGAGATCCGCCTGGCCTGCTTGCCGAGCGGGTCCTGGTCGACGGCGATGACGTCCGGGTTGAGGTACGTCGAGAAGGTGGCGACGCTCGCGGAGCGCAGGTCGGGCCCGGCGATCAGCGGCGCGGCCATCGCCGCCCAGAGCGTGAAGTGCGCGCGGTCCTCCTGGAAGTCCATGCCGTTGCCGACCTCGAGCATGTCGGGGTCGTTCCAGGCGCCCGGCTTCGCGGCGGAGGCGAGCCCGACGTTCTGGCGGTAGATCGCGTCGACGCTGCCCCAGTTGTTCGTGATGTCGCCGGTGGTGCGCCAGAGGTTGCCGACGTCCGCGGCCCAGGTCGCGGGGTCGAAGTAGCCCCATTCGCAGATGCTGTAGGTGATCGGGCGCTTGGTCGCCTGCAGCGCGTCGCGCATCGCCGAGTAGCGCCGGATGTAGTCCTGCTGGGTGGTGCCGTCGTTGTGGCAGTTGTCGTACTTGAGGTAGTCGACGCCCCAGCTCGCGAAGAGGTTCGCGTCGGCCTGCTCGTGCCCGTAGCTGCCGGGGAACCCCTGGCAGGTCATCGTGCCGGAGTCTTCGTAGATCCCGAACTTCATCCCGCGCGCGTGGATGTAGTCGCCGAGGGCCTTGAGCCCGCCGGGGAACTTCGCGGGATCGGCGACGAGGTTGCCGCCCGCGTCGCGGGACCGGGTCATCCAGCAGTCGTCGAGGTTGACGTAGGTGTAGCCGCGGTCGCGCATCCCGGAGCTGACCATGAGGTCGGTGGTCTGCTTGACGAGGGTCTCGTTGATGTTGCACTCGAAGGTGTTCCAGGTGTTCCAGCCCATCGGCGGGGTGCGGGCGAGGCCGTTCTCGAGGGCTTGGGCCGGGTTCGTGACCGAGAAGGTGAGGGCGACTGCGGCGGCGGCGACGGCGACGGATCGGCGCATGGCGGCTCCAACCGGACGACGGTGTGAGGCAGGAGGACTAGACCATTGCGCAGCATCGGTGGTGACTCGATGTTCGGTCAAGCGCCATGTTGGTGATTTGCGTTCGATTCCCGACTAAAGTTGCGCACTCTCCTGCAACAACCGCCGGGCGACGTCGACGGTCGCGGCCCCGGCGACGGCCATGGCTTCGGTGTCCCGCAGCGAGCGGCAGAGGACGAAGGCGCCTTCGAGGTTGTTGACCGCGGTGATGGTCAGCGTCCGGGCGGCTTCGGGGGTGAGCCCGAACCTGCCGAACTTCTCGGTGCCGGCGTCGATCCAGGCGGTGAAGACGTCGGCGGTGGCCTTCCGCAGCGGTTCGTTGGTGGCGGCGACCTCGAGGGCGACGGTCGCGATCGGGCAGCCTTCGACGTAGTCGGTCGCTTCGAGGGTCGCGATCCCGGCGGCGAAGAAGGCCTCGATGCCGCTGACGAGGTCTTCGGCCGGAGCGACGAAGAGGTCGAACAGCGCGGTGTAGGCCAGCCCGGAGGTGCGGATGACCTCCTCGCCGAGCTGCTCCTTGCCGCCGGGGAAGAAGTGGTAGAGGGACCCGAAGGGCGCGTTGGCCTCCGAAACGATCTGCTTCAGCCCGGTGCCGGCGTACCCGTTGCGCCGGAAGAGCTCGGCCCCGGCGGCCATGATGCGTTCCTTGGTCCCTGCCACGAAGCCGAGGATACAGAGCGGTCTATCAAATCCGGCTTGTCCACAGCTCGGCCGACCTGTGGACAAGCCGGGTCGGGGGCGGGTTTCCGTCGGCCGGGCTCGATAGACTGGACCGGGGATGGTCCCCCGGGAGGGTGGGCGCTGCCCGGGGCGCTGACGGGGGCGCTTACCGGGGAGTCAGTGGAGGTCCCAGGCGGGGCCGGGGTCTTCGGCGTCGTCGCGCAGGATCGTGCCCTCGATCAGGCCGTACGGGCGGTCCGCCGCGTAGAAGACCTCGTTGTCGTTCTTCAGCCCGAACGGGCTCAGGTCCACCAGGAAGTGGTGCTTGTTCGGCAGCGACAGCCGGACTTCGGCGACCTCTTCGCGGGCCGTCAGCACGGCCTCGCCCATCGCGTACAGCGTCTGCTGCAGCGAAAGGCTGTGCTTCGTCGCGAACGTCTCCAGCATCACCCGCCGGATCTCGCCGTGCGAAGCCGCCCAGTCGATGTCCCCGCCCTGGTAACGCCACCGAGCCGTGACGGCGGTGGCCAGGATCCGGTCGCCGGTCTCGGCGAGGGTCGTGTACTGGTCGCGCGGGAACCCGTGGAACTCCGATCCGGTCGACTTGAGCAGGGTCAGGCCGTCGATGCCGGACACCACCCACGCGCGGTCGCCCCGGACCGTCACCGCCGTCGTGCGACGCTCGTCGCCGGACCGGCTGAACGCGTGGTCGTGCGGCTCGCCGCCGACGGCGATGCGGTCCCAGCCGTGCTCGTCGATCTTGACGCGGGCTTCCGTGATGTTGTCCTGCATGCCGGTGAAGTGCCGGGCCAGCCGCAGGCCGAAGTCCTCGATCTCGCCGACCGGCGCTTCCTTCGCGAAGGCGTACACCGTGTTCTTCTGCGTGTCGGTCGCCAGCACCCCGGCGTTGTCGCCGGTCAGGTGCGTCGCGGCCAGCTCGCCGCGCAGGGACGTCGACACCGTGAGGTCCTTCAGGTGGTGTACCGGGCCGTCGCGGCGCACCGTGACCAGGCGGACCTCCGCCTTGCCGTACTGGTTGGGGCCCAGGGTGATGGCCACGGTCAGCTCCCTCGGTAGGTCGAATAGGCGAACGGGCTGAGCAGGAGCGGCACGTGGTGGTGCGCGCTCCCGTCGGTGATCCGGAAGGTGAGCGCGACCTCCGGGAAGAACGCGTCCGGGCCCAGGTACGCGCCGGTGTCGAAGATCAGGCGGTAGCGGCCCGGCGCCAGGCTTTCCGGGCCGAGGTCGCGGATGCGGCCGTCCTCGTCGGTCCGGCCCTCGGCGATCGGCTCGCCCTCGGCGGTCTCGAAGCGGACGGCAATCCCGGCCGCGGGGCGCCCGGCCGCCGTGTCGAGGACGTGGGTGGTCACGAGACTCACGCGGTCACCGCTTTCGCGAGCCGGAGTTCGGCGATCTTCAGCAGTTCACGGCCGGCGACGGCCAGTTCGGTCCCGGGGTCGTTGGCCAGCCGCTCGCGGAGGATCTTCAGCAGCTCGTCGCCGCTGCGGCCGCTCGCGCAAACGAGGTAGACGTGGCCGAACTTGGCTTCGTACTCGGCGTTCGCCGCGGCGAAGGCGTCCGGATTGTCCACACCGGACTGTTCGGAGCGCGCCCAGCCGTCCGCCGGCTTCTCCCCGATCCGCGGGTGCGCGGCCATCGCCTGGCGGATCTCGTCGCTGCTCAACGGCAGGTCGGCGGCCGCCTTCAGCGCGTCGAGATCGGCGTACGGCCGTCCGGCGAGCACGGCGTCGACCCAGCGCGGGACGGCCAGGCACGCCGTCAGCAGCGGCCGGACGTCGGTGGTGTTGAACTCGGTGAGCAGCACGTGCTGACCGTACGTCGGTGCCGGAATTCCGTCAACATTTTGTTGAAAGCGCTGGTCAGTCCGTTTCCCGGTTGAGGTAGTTGTAGACGGTGAAGCGCGTGACGCCCAGCGCGTCGGCCACCGACGAGACGGATTTCCGCAACCCGAAGGCGCCGCGTTCGCGCAGCAGCCGTACCGCGCGCTGCTTGCCCGCGCGGTCGAGTTCGCCCAGCTTGGCGCCCAGTTCGCGCTCGACGTCGGCGATGAGCCGGGCCAGGGCGTCGTTCAATTCGACGACCGGCGCGCCGCCGGGGTCGTCGGCCCGGCGCAGCTGCAGCGTGACCCGCGTGGCGCCGCCCTCCAGCGCGGCCTTCGCGATCGCCGGGAGCGCTTCGAGCAGCTCCTTCGCTTCGCCGCGGGCGAGGGTGCCGAGCGGGCCGAAATCGGTGTCCAGCCCGGCTTCCGCGGCGGCGTCCCGGGCGGCGACGGCGTGTTCGGGCGGCGAACCCTCGCCGTGGAACGGTTCGCTGGTGAACTCCGCCTCAAGCCGCACGAAGATGACCGTAACGTGCGGCGTCCGTCGTTGACGAGCGGCGCGCGCCGTGGTTACTGTCGTTGTGCGAAACCGCCTTTCCGTTCTGTGAAATCGGCGGTGGTCATCCTCCCGCAGAAGGGCTTTCGGATGGATCTTGTGGTGCGCGCCGCCCGGGCCGTGACGCCCGAGGGCGAGGTCCCCGCGACCGTCGGCGTCGACGGCGGCCGGATCGTCGCGGTCGAACCCGGCGGCGCCTCGCTGGCCGGCGACCGTGTCCTCGATCTCGGCGACGACGTCGTGCTGCTGCCCGGGCTGGTCGACACGCACGTCCACGTCAACGACCCCGGCCGCGCCGAGTGGGAGGGCTTCGAGACGGCGACCCGTGCGGCCGCGGCGGGCGGGGTGACCACCATCGTGGACATGCCGCTGAACAGCCTGCCACCGACCGTCGACGTCGCCGCGCTGGAGGTCAAACGCACGTCGGCGGCCGGCCGGGTGCACGTCGACGTCGGGTTCTGGGGCGGGGCGATCCCGGGCAACACCGGCGATCTGCGCGGCCTGCACGATGCCGGGGTGTTCGGCTTCAAGTGCTTCCTGCTGCACTCCGGCGTCGACGAGTTCCCGCCCCTCGACCCGGCCGGGCTCGACGAAGCGTTGCGGGAGCTGAGTTCCTTCGACGCGCTGATGATCGTGCACGCCGAGGACGCCCACGAGATCGACGAAGCGCCGGAGCCCCACGGAGGTCGTTATGTCGACTTTCTCCGCTCGCGGCCGCGGCAGGCCGAAAACCTCGCGATCTCGCACGTCATCGAGGCGGCCAAGCGTCACTCCGCCCGGGCGCACATCCTGCATCTGTCCTCTTCGGACGCTCTCCCGCTGATCGCCGAGGCGCGCCGCGACGGCGTCCGGCTGTCGGCGGAAACCTGCCCGCACTACCTGAGTTTCGTCGCCGAGGAGATCCGCGACGGCGCGACGCAGTTCAAGTGCTGCCCGCCGATCCGGGAGGCGGCCAACCGCGAGCAGCTCTGGCAGGGCCTCGCCGACGGCGTCATCGACACGATCGTCAGCGACCACTCGCCGTGCACGCCGGAGCTGAAGCGCTTCGACAGCGGCGACTTCGGGCTCGCCTGGGGCGGCATTTCCGGTCTGCAGCTGGGGTTGCCGGCGGTCTGGACGCAGGCGCGGCAGCGCGGCTTCACGCTCACCGACGTCGCCCGCTGGATGGCCGAGCGGCCGGCCGCGCAGGCCGGGATGCGCCGCAAGGGGCACCTGGCCGTCGGCTACGACGCCGATTTCTGCGTGTTCGCGCCGGACGAGGCGTTCGTGGTCGACGTCGCGAAACTGAAGCACCGCAACCCGGTCAGCGCCTACGACCGGCGTCCGCTGGCCGGCGTCGTCCGCTCGACTTGGCTGCGGGGCACCGAAATCACCGGTGACGAGCCGCGCGGCGCGCTGCTGACCCGGGGGAACTGCTGAAATGGAGGCCCAGGTGTCCGACCGTCCGGAGTGGACAGAACTGCCCGATCTGGCGTCCCGCTGCTTCGGCGGCACGGTGATGTGGGCGACCGACGAGCTGTTCGCCGAGAAGGAGAACCTGGTCAACCCGTGGCCGCCGGCGCACCGCGCGGAGACGTTCGGCCCGAAGGGCCAGGTCTACGACGGCTGGGAGACCCGGCGCCACCGCGAACCGGGCGACGACCAGGCGATCGTGCGGCTCGGCCTGGCGGGCACGATCACCGGCGTCATCGTCGACACGGCGTTCTTCGAGGGCAACTACCCGCCGTTCGTCTCGGTCGAGGCGACGTCGCTGCCGGGCTACCCGTCGGCGGCGGAGGTGGCCGCGGCCGAGTGGGACGTCCTGGTCGACCGCGCGCCGGCGTCGGGGCACACGGAGAACTTCTACGCGATCAACGGTTCCCGGCGCTACACGCACGTCCGGCTGACGCAGCACCCGGACGGGGGAGTGGCGCGCCTGCGCGTGCACGGCGCGCCGATCCCGGACCCGGCGCTGCTCGACCTGGCCGCGCTCGACCTGGCGGCGCTGGAGAACGGCGCGATCGTCACGGGCTGCAGCAACCGGTTCTATTCGTCGCCGAACAACATCCTGTCGCCGGGGCTGGCGGCCCACCAGGCGGAGGGCTGGGAGACGGCCCGCCGTCGCGACGACGGCAACGACTGGGTGACACTGCGCCTGGCGGGTGCCGGGATCGTCCGGTTCGTCGAGCTGGACACGAGCAACCTGAAGGGCAACGCGCCGGGCTGGGCGTCGGTGAGCGGCCGGGAAACCTACGGCGAGTGGGTTCCGCTGCTGCCGAAGACGCGGTTGCAGCCGGACACGCGCCACCGCTTCGCGCTCCCGGACGGCCCGGAGGTGACGGAGGCGAGGCTGGACATCTACCCGGACGGCGGCCTGGCCCGGCTGCGCCTGTTCGGGCGGCTCACGGAAGCGGGCCGCACGAACCTCGAAGCCCGATTCGCGAAGACGCGCTAGTTCGCGCCGGGCCGGTTCAGGTACGCGGAGGCCAGCGACAGCACGCAGGCGCAGCCGATGATCGCGCTCACCCACCACTGCATGCCCACCACGACGCTCCAGACGAAGCCCGCCGCCGCGAGGGCGGCGACGAGGATGTTCCGGAACTGCAGCGGGGTCGGCTTGGCCATGCCGCCACCCTCTCACGCCCCGCAGCCGGACCTGCCCGCTGCCCCGGGTCGTGCGTGGTAAGGAGGGCTTACCACGCACAACCGGCCGCGGCAGGCCTCCGACCCTCCGGGGCGCGAGCCGTCTTTCCGGGCGCGCGCGGAGGGCCGGGGTGGGGCAAGCCCGCGCAGCCCGGAGTGGGCGCCTTCGCGGTCTCAGACCTCCGCGTGCTGCCCGGGCTCGAGCAGGACGAGGCGGTCGACCAGCCCGGCCGCCTTCGCGGTCTCAGACTTCCGCGTGCTGCCCGGGCTCGAGCAGCACGAGCCGGTCCGCCAGCCCCGCCGCCTCGAAGGCCTCCCGCAGTGTGTCCGGGCCCTCGCTGAAGTGCTGCCAGCCCCGGAAATGCAGCGGAACGACCTTCGCCGCATCCAGCACCTTCGCCGCCTCGACCGCGTCGGCGCTGGTCAGCGTCAGGGGTGCCCCGTCGAACAGGACCGTGCGGGCCGCGCCGGCGAACAGCACCGCGACGTCCACCCGGAACCGCGCCGCGATCTCGCGCACCAGCTCCACCGACGCGTTGTCCCCGCTCACGTACACCGTCGGCAGCCCGTCGCCGGTCAGCACGAAGCCCGTGACGTCCCCGGTCACCCGGGAAGCGCCCTCCGGTCCGTGCAGCGCCGGCACCGCCGTCACCGTCAGCGCCCCGACCCGCGCCGGCTCCCACGGCTCCAGACCCCGGGCCGTCCCGCCGAGCCGGGCGGCTCCGCTGGGGGTGACCAGCGTCAACGGGACCCTCGCCAGGTACGCGCGGCCGCGGTCGTCCAGGTTGTCGGGGTGCTGGTCGTGCGACAGCAGCACCGCGTCCACCACCCCGATCGCCTCTTCGGTCAGCGCCGAACCCTCGGTCTTGACCAGCACGCGCGGGCCGGACGGGTGATCGCCGGGCGCGTCGAAGGTCGGGTCGGTGAGCAGCCGGACGCCACCCAGTTCCAGGAGGGCGGTCGGGCCGCCGGAGAACGTGATGCCCAAGGTCATATCCGGGCCAACCGCGGGAACGGCCGTTCTCTTCCCGGACGGCTCAGGGCGCCGACTGCCGCCGCGAGCTGATCACGCCCGTGTTGAACCCGGCCAGGTGCAGCCCGCCGGCGAACCGCGCGTGCTCGATCTTCACGCACCGGTTCATCACGACGTCGAGCCCGGCTTCGCGCGCCCGGCCGGCCACCGGCTCGTGCCACAGCCCCAGCTGCAGCCACAGCGTCCGCGCGCCGGCGTCGATGACCTCCTCGGCCACCTGCGGCAGGTCGTCGTGCCTGCGGAACACGCTCACCAGGTCGAGGCCGCCCGGCACGTCCTTCAAGGACGCGTAGACCGGCTTCCCGAACAGCGTGTCCAGCCGCGGGTTGACGAAGTTGACCTCGTACCGCGTCGACGACAGCAGGTAGGTCGCGACGA
The DNA here is from genome assembly GCF_000695625.1 of Amycolatopsis rifamycinica. Classification (GTDB taxonomy): domain Bacteria; phylum Actinomycetota; class Actinomycetes; order Mycobacteriales; family Pseudonocardiaceae; genus Amycolatopsis; species Amycolatopsis rifamycinica. The sequence continues at coordinate 37,802 of NZ_JMQI01000028.1, read as the reverse complement.
AGTAGCTGGGCCGCGCCGGGTTGGCCGACGCGCCGACCAGCGTCACCGACTTCGTCCGGCCGAGGATCGCGCGCCGCTCGACGGCGCCGGTGTCGTGGACGCTGTGCGTCATCCGGCCACCGCCTTGCCCAGCGCCTGGTCGAGGTCCCAGAGGAGGTCGTCGACGTCCTCCAGGCCGATCGACAGCCGGATCAGGTCGGGCCCGACGCCCGCGGCCGCGAGCTGCTCCTCCGACAGCTGGGCGTGTGTGGTCGACGCCGGGTGGATGACGAGCGTCCGCGCGTCCCCGACGTTCGCCAGGTGCGACAGCAGTTCCACCGATTCGACGAACTTCTCGCCCGCGGCGCGGCCGCCGTCGATGCCGAAGGAGAACACCGCGCCCGGCCCCGCGGGCAGGTACTTCCGGGCCAGCTCGTGGTGCGGGTGCGACGGCAGCCCGGCGTAGGACACCCAGGCCACGCGCGGGTCGGCCTCGAGGTACTCCGCGACCAGTCGGGCGTTCGCGACGTGCGCGTCCATCCGCTGCGGCAGCGTCTCGACGCCTTGCAGCAGCAGGAAAGCCGAGTGCGGCGACAGCACCGCGCCGATGTCCCGCAGCTGCTCGGCGCGCAGCCGGGTGCAGAACGCGTACTCGCCGAAGTTCTCCCAGTACCTCAGGCCGCCGTAGCTGGGGACGGTCTCGGTCATCCGCGGGAACTTCCCGTTGCCCCAGTCGAACTTCCCGGACTCGACGACGATCCCGCCGAGCGTCGTCCCGTGGCCGCCGAGGAACTTCGTCGCCGAGTGCAGCACGATGTCGGCGCCGTGCTCGATGGGGCGGCACAGGTAGGGCGTCGCCAGCGTCGCGTCGACGACCAGCGGGAGGTCGTGGGCGTGGGCGAGGTCGGCCAGCGCGGCGAGGTCGGCGATGCCGCCGCCGGGGTTGCCGATCACCTCGGTGTAGAGCAGCCGCGTCCGGTCGGTGATGGCGGCGGCGTAGTCGTCGATGCCCCCGCTGACGAAGGTCGTCTCGACGCCGAAGCGCCGCAGCGTGCCCGTGAGCTGGGTGACGGTGCCGCCGTAGAGGCCGCTCGCGGAGACGATGTGGTCCCCGGCCTCGGTGAGGGCGCTGAAGGTCAGGAACTCGGCGGCCTGCCCGCTGGCGGTGGCGACCCCGCCGATCGCGCCTTCGAGACTGGCGATCCGCTCTTCGAAGGCGGCCACGGTCGGGTTCCCGATCCGGCTGTAGACGTTGCCGTACTTCTGCAGCGCGAAGAGGTTCGCGGCGTCGGCGGCGTCTTCGAAGACGAAGCTCGTGGTCTGGTAGATCGGCACGGCCCGGGCGCCGGTCGCGGGATCGGGCGTGCCGCCCGCGTGCAGGGCGCGGGTCCGGAAGCCCCAGCTGCGTTCACTCATCGTGGTTCACGGTAACCGCATCATCCCCCGATTGACACGTCCTCTCACGGCGTGGGCGCGGCTACGCTCCACCCCGTGACGGTGCGCTGGAGCGTGACGATCGACTGCGCGGAACCCCGCGCGCTGGCGAGGTTCTGGGCGGTGGCCCTCGGCTACATCGAACGGCCGCCCCCACCGGGGTTCGCGAGCTGGGAGGCGTGGTTCGCCCGGCACGGCGTGCCCGAGGAGGAGTGGGACGACGGCGCGTACCTCGGCGATCCGGAGGGCGTCCTGCCGAACCTGAGCTTCCTCAAGGTCCCCGAAGGCAAGACCGCGAAGAACCGCGTCCACCTGGACGTCCAGGCGGGCGGCGGGCGCGAGGTGCCGTGGGAGACGCGCTGGGAGCGGGTCGCCGAGGCGGTCGCCCGGCTCACCGCCGCGGGCGCGACCGTCCTGAGCCGGCACGAGCTGGACGGCCGCCCCGACCACATCGTGATGGCCGATCCGGAGGGCAACGAGTTCTGCGTGCTGTGAGGGGTGGTCCGCTCCTCAGCCGATCAGCTCCTCGTGCCGGTGCGGCCGGCCAGTCCGCCACGGCAGCACCCGCCCGAACCGGACCAGCTCGCCGTAGGTGGCCGGGTCGACGTCCGCGAACACCAGGTCCAGCACCGCCCTGGCCGCTTCGTCCGGGGTCTGGGCCTGGCTGAAGTCGCGGAACCACGGCCGGGACGCGCGCGTGTCCACCAGGCCCGGGCAGACCGCCGCCACCAGGGTGCCGTTCGCGAGGTCGGCGTCCCGGCGCCGCGCCGCGACCGCGCGGACCGCCGCGACCTGGGCGACCTTCGACGGCACGTTGATCCAGTCCGGCCAGCCCCGCGCCCGGGCCGTGCCGTCGTGGATCGCCGCGCGCCAGTCCTCGACCGCCTTCTCGACGTCGTCCAGTGAGACGTCGTCGAAGCGCGCCCGCAGCGGCTCGGGCAGGTGGCCGAGGGTGCCGAGCGAGCTGGCGACGACGAGCAGGCGTCCGCCCGGCCGCAGGACCGGCCCGAACGACCTCAGCACCGCGTGCGTGCCGCTGTTGGCGACGTCGAGGAAGACGTCGGCCTGCTCGGCCTGCGGGCGGCCCGGGTCGAGCGGGCCGACGGCGTTCGAAAGCACGATGTCGACCGGCGAGCCGGCGAAGCGGGCGACGGCCGCGGAGTCGGTGACGTCGAGGACGCGGCCTTCGACCCGGCTGCGCGTCGCCGGGTCGGCGGCGACGCGCGCGGCCGCGGCGGCCACCCGGCCGGCGTCGCGGCCGGTGAGCAGGACGAGGTCTTCGGGAGCGAGCCGGGCGGCGAGCCCGCGGACGAGGGCGAAGCCGAGGCCCTGGTTGGCCCCGGTCACCACGGCGATGCGTGTCATAGCGGCAGGCTAAGCCGGCGGAAGGCATGCGAAAAGCGAGAAAGAAGCATGCCTGGTATGCGTGGACGTCATGGACTTCGGTGACGTCTCCCTGGTCGCCCTGCGCGTGTTCCGCGAGGTCGCCGAACGCGGCACCCTGACCGCGGCCGCGGCGGCGCTGGGTTACACGCAGTCCGCGGTCTCGCGGCAGATCGCGTCCCTCGAACGGGTGGCCGGCACCCCCGTGCTGGAGCGGCGCCCGGACGGCGTCCGCCTCACCGCGGCCGGCACCATCGTGCTGCGGCGCGCGATCGCGGTGCTCGGCGAGATCGACGCGGCCGGGCGTGAGCTGGCCGGGCTGCCCGCCGACGCCGGCACGGTCCGCCTGGGCTGGTTCCCCAGCGCGGGCGCGGTGCTGGTGCCCCGGGCCGTCGCCGAACTGCGGCGCACGCACCCCGCCGTCACCGTGGTCACCCGGGAGGGCACGACGCCGGTCCTCGTCCGGGCGCTGCGCGCCGGCACGATCGACCTGGCCGTGCTCGGCTCGGTCCCGCCGTTCCGCCCGCCGGACGCCGAGACGCCGGCGCTGCGCCTGGAGACGCTCGCCGAGCGCAGCCTCCGCGTCGCGGTCCCGGCGGGACACCCGCTGGCCGGAGCCGGCCCGGTCGACGTCGCCGACCTGCGCGGGCAGCGCTGGATCGCCGGGCCGTCGGCGGGGGAGGGGACGCTGATGGGCGTGTGGCCGGGCCTGGACGAACGGCCCGAGATCGCCCACACGGCCCGCGACTGGCTGGCGAAGCTGAACCTGGTCGCGGCGGGTTGCGGGCTGACGACGTTGCCCGCTTCGCTGGCCGAAGCGGTGCCGGCGGGAGTGCGGGTGGTGGAGGTGCGCGGCGGCCCGTCGGAGCGGCGGCGCGTCGTGCTGGCGCGGCTGCCGGGGCCGGTGTCCGAGCCCGTGGCGCTGCTCTCCGGCGTCCTCCGCCGCGCGGCCGCCGGATGACCGGGATCACTCCCGTTCCGGTCACATCGCGCGTCTTCGCGGGGTCTACTCCTACGACCGGCCGACGGAAGGGACAGGACACAGTGGACGCGCTGACCGAGCGGTTCGAGCAGGAGCGGCCGCGGCTGCGGGCGGTCGCCCACCGGATGCTGGGCTCGGCGGCCGAAGCCGACGACGCCGTCCAGGAGGCGTGGCTGCGGTTCCACCGCACCGACGCCGCCGAGATCGGCAACCTGCCCGCCTGGCTGACCACCGTCGTCGCCCGGGTGTGCTTGTCCCTGCTGCGCACCCGCCGCAACCACCGCGAAGAGCCCCTGGACGCGCGGCCCGAGCCGGACGACGACCGCCGCGGCCCCGGGCAGGAGGCCGAGCTCGCCGACACCGTCGGGCTGGCGCTGCTGGTGGTCCTCGACGCGCTGGGCCCGGCCGAGCGCGTCGCCTTCGTGCTGCACGACATGTTCGCCGTGCCCTTCGACGAGATCGCGCCGGTGCTCGGCAAGACCCCGGCCGCCGCGCGGCAGCTCGCGAGCCGCGCCCGCCGGCGGGTGAAGGGCGGGGCCACCGCGGACGCGGACCTGCCACGGCGGCGCAAGGTCGTCGAAGCCTTCCTGGCGGCTTCCCGCGGCGGCGACTTCGAAGCGCTGCTCGCCCTGCTCGACCCGGACGTCGTGCTGCACGCCGACCGGTTCGCCGGCCCGAGCCCGGCGCCGATCGAGCTGCGCGGCGTCGAGAGCGTGCGCCGCGGCGCGATCCTGGCGTCCGACCGGGCCCGGGCCAGCGAACTGGTCCTGGTCGACGGCGCGCCCGGCCTGCTCATGGTCCGCGACGGGCGGCCGGCGGTCGTCCTGGCGTTCCGCGTCGGCGACGACCGGATCACCGGCATCGACGTCATCGCCGACCCAGAGCGGCTCGCCGCGCTGGAGCTGGCGGTTCTCTAACCCAGGGCCGCGCGAAGGCGTGCTTCGCGCTCTTCGGGCGTCTGACGCGGGCAGCTGACGCACTTGGGGTTGCCGACTTCGTAGATGAGGCAGCACGAAGCACGCCGTACGGCGGGAGTGCGGCCGACGCGCACGAAACGCGGCTTCGGCAGGTCCAGGCCGATCGCGGCGATCAGGGGCTCGGCGAGGGTCATCGCGCGTTCCGGGTCGGGCGTCCACAACAGCCGGTTGCCGATCGAGTCGGTGGCGATCGCCCCGAGCGCCCGCTCCCGGGCCCCGCTGACGGCGGCGATGGTGGTGATCGCGGTGCCGAGGGCGCCGGTGAGCGCGGCGCCCACCGCGGGGAGGCCGCCGTCGAGGGCGCGGGTCGACCGGGCGCCGAGGAACCGCCCGTCGGCGACGAGGTCGAGCTCCACGGCGTCCAGGGACGGATCGACCGGTCCCCCGGCCACCAGGCCCTCCACCGCCGGGGCCACGAGGACCGACGACAGCGAGTACCACCAGATCGTCCCCAGCACCTCCGGCCGCGCGCAGCCGTACAGCTTCGCCGCGCCGCCGATGCGGGCCCGCACCCAGTCCTCGTCCGCGAGCCGGGTCGCGGACACGGTCCAGCCGGGCTGCACTACTTCCTCCGATACGTGGAGACGGTGAACGACACCGTGACGACCTGGGACTCCGCCAGCGCGTCGAGGCGCTCCCGGCGGCCGTCGCGGTCCAGGTGGAACCCGGCGGGACCCATCTCGACCGCCTGGCGCACCTGCCGCGGCGTCAGCTCCACCGCGCGCCGGACCTGCGTGCGATCCGTGCGCGTGAAGTACGCGCCGAGCGTGGCGTCGAGACGCTCGTCCTTGCGCTCGTCGACGGCGAGGACCAGGTCACCCAGCTCGCCGAGGTGGTCCGGGGCGGGCGCGGCCACGACGAGCAGTCCGCCGGGCTTCAGCACGCGGTGGAACTCCGGCCCGTTGCGCGGCGCGAAGACGTTCAGCACGGCCGACGCCACCCCGTCGCCGACCGGCCACGGCTCCCAGAGGTTCCACACCGCCGCGCCCAGCCGCGGGTGCGCCCGCGCCGCGCGCCGCAGGGCGACCGCGGAGACGTCCAGCGCGAGGCCGAACGCCGCCGACTCCTCCAGCACGCGCGCGAGGTAGTACCCCGTGCCCGCACCGGCGTCGATCACCAGCTCGCCGGCGTCCGCGCAGACGCGGGCGAGCTCGTCCGCCAGCGGCGCGTAAACACCCGACGCCAGGAAGTCCGCGCGCGCGGCGACCATCGGCGCGGTGTCCGCCGTCCCGGCCGGGATTCGCGCGTGCAACAGGTTCACGTAACCCTGCTTGGCTAGATCGAATGAGTGGCGGTTCCCGCAACGCAGCGTGCGACCCGTTACGCCGATCGGGTCGCCGCACACCGAACACCGCAGTGCCGCGACGACCCGGGGTGGCAGTGGGTCATTCCCGTGGTCGGCCGGTGTCATGGGGATATTCGACCACGACGTTTCGCAACCGGACACCCGAGGAGGGGTACGGGGAAACCTGGCCGTAACAACCGGGCGCGGACAGTTCACGCGGGTGAAACCTCACGCGCCGCCCCGTGAAACACCGCGCGCCAAAACTGCCATCGCACCAACCCAGGGCACGGGAGGACGATGTGCTGAACGCAGGAGACACCGCGTGGGTACTGGCCAGCGCCGCGCTGGTCATGCTCATGACCCCAGGACTGGCGTTCTTCTATGGCGGCATGGTCCGCGCGAAGAGCGTCCTGAACATGCTGATGATGAACTTCATCGCGCTGGCCGTCGTGGGGGTGCTGTGGGCCCTGTACGGCTTCTCGATGTCCTTCGGCGACGACGCTTTCGGGGGTTTCCTCGGTAACTTCCACTTCGCCGGCCTCGAAAACACCTTCGGGAAGGTCGCCGGCTTCGCGGTCGCCGCGACCGACACCTCGCCGGCGGTCGCCTGGCCCGGCTCGGACGGCCTGCCCGTCCTCGCCTTCGTGATGTTCCAGCTGATGTTCGCGATCATCACGCCCGCGCTGATCTCCGGCGCCATCGCCGACCGCGCGAAGTTCTGGGGCTGGACGCTGTTCGTCGTCGTCTGGGTGACGATCGTGTACTTCCCGGTCGCGCACTGGGTGTTCTCCTTCAACGGCTTCATCGGCGAGAACGCCGTCGGCGGCTGGATCGCGAACAACCTCAAGGCACTCGACTTCGCCGGTGGTACGGCGGTCCACATCAACGCCGGTGCCGCGGGCCTGGCGCTGGCCATCGTGCTCGGCAAGCGCAAGGGCTGGCCGAAGGACACCGGCCGCCCGCACAACGTGCCGTTCGTGCTCCTCGGCGCCTCGCTGCTGTGGTTCGGCTGGTACGGCTTCAACGCCGGTTCGGCGCTGGCCGCCAACGACCTCGCCGCGGTCGCCTTCACCAACACCACCGTCGCCACCGCCGCCGCGGTCCTCGGCTGGCTGCTCATCGAGCAGATCAAGTTCGGCAAGCCGACCACCCTCGGCGCGGCCTCCGGTGCGGTCGCCGGCCTGGTCGCCGTCACCCCGGCGTGTGGTTTCGTGAGCCCGCTCGGGGCCATCGCGATCGGCCTCATCGCCGGTGCGGTCTGCGCGCTGGCCATCTCGCTCAAGTTCAAGTTCGGCTTCGACGACTCGCTCGACGTCGTGGGCGTCCACCTGGTCGGCGGCATCGTCGGCACGCTGCTGATCGGCTTCTTCGGCACCACGAGCGTCAACTCGCTGGGCGCGGACGGCCTGTTCTACGGCGGTGGCTTCACCCAGCTGGGCCGCCAGGCCGCGGCCGCCGGCGCGGTGCTCGTGTACTCCTTCGTGCTGTCCTTCATCATCGGCTTCGTGATCAAGAAGGCCGGCGGCTTCCGCGTCAGCACCGAGGACGAGGTCGGCGGCATCGACGAAGCCCAGCACGCGGAGAGCGCCTACGACTTCACCGGGACGGGCGGTGGCCTCGGCCACCCGAACACCATCCCGGTCAAGTCCACCCCGGCCGCGAAACTCGAGGAGAGCAAGGCATGAAGCTCATCACGGCGATTGTCAAGCCGTTCACGCTCGACGACGTCCGCTCCGCGCTGGAGCAGCTGGGCGTGCTGGGCATGACGGTCAGCGAGGTCCAGGGCTACGGCCGGCAGAAGGGCCACACCGAGGTCTACCGCGGTGCGGAGTACTCGGTGGACTTCGTGGCGAAGCTGAAGGTCGAGGTCGTCACGGACGACACCAACGTGGAGAAGGTCCTCGAGGCCATCACCACGGCCGCGCACACCGGCAAGATCGGTGACGGCAAGGTGTGGGTGACGCCGGTGGAGACCGTCATCCGGGTACGGACCGGCGAGCGCGGCACGGACGCTCTATAGGCGTCTGGGATGGCCGACGGGGGCGAACTGGTCAAGGCCACCGAGCGTTTGCTCGAGGGCAGGCACGGGAGGCTGGGGGCGTCCGCACTGCGGGCGGCCCTGGTCGACCTCTACGAGTTCTGGCTGGGCAGGGGAGCCTCGGCGGCCGGCGTCGACACCGCGGAACCGGGTGTCGCGCTGGTCGCCGTGGGCGGGCTCGGCCGACGGGAACTGGTGCCGTTCTCCGATCTCGACCTGCTGCTGGTGCACAACGGCAACAGCGGCGTCGGCGAGATCGCGGACGCGCTCTGGTATCCCTTGTGGGATGCGAAAGTCGGGCTCGACCACTCGGTCCGCACACCGGGTGAGGCGCTGAAGGTCGCTTCGGAGGACCTCCGGGTGGCCATGGGCCTGCTCGACGCCCGGCACCTCGCCGGCGACGCCGAGCTGAGCGGCCGCCTGGTCTCCGCGGCGCGGGACCAGTGGCGCCGCACCGCGCGCAAGCAGATCCCCGACATGACGGCGTCGGTCCGGCAGCGCTGGGCCCGCAGCGGGGAGATCGCGCAGTCCGCCGAACCGGACCTCAAGCACGGCCGGGGCGGGCTGCGGGACTTCGCCGTCCTGGAAGCCCTCGCCGCGGCGCAGCTGACCGCGCGTCCGGGCGAGGAACTCCTGGAAGCGAAGGGACTCCTGCTCGACGTCCGCACCGAGCTGCGGCGCGAGATCCGGCGTGAACGGGACGTCCTGTCCGCGCCGGAGGCCGAACTGGTCGCCGCCGAGCTCGGCTTCGGCGATCGGTTCACCTTGGCCCGCAAGCTGTCCGGGGCGGGCCGCACCATCGCGTACGCGCTCGACGTGGCCCTGCGGTCCACTGTGGAGCCGCCGAAGACGCGGTTCGGGCGGCGTCCGGCCCGGACGCCGCTGGCCGAAAATGTGGTGCTGCACGGCAACGAGGTCGCGTTGGCTCGCGACGCCGTCCCGGCGAAGGACCCGGCCTTGTTGCTGCGGGTCGCGGCGGCCTCGGCCCGCACGGGCAAACCGATCGCGCTCGGCACGCTCAAGGCACTGGCCGAGTCGGCCCCGGAGCTGCGCACGCCGTGGCCGGCCGAGGCGCGGAACGCGCTGGTCGAGCTGCTGGGCGCGGGCGAAGGCCTGGTCGACGCGGTCGAGTCGCTCGACCGGACCGGCCTGTGGTCCCGGCTGTTCCCGGAGTGGGGTGCGGTCCGCGACCTGCCGCCGCGCTCACCGGTGCACCAGTGGACGGTCGACCGGCACCTGATCCGCACGTGCGTCGAGGCGGCGAAGCTGACCACGACGGTGTCCCGCCCGGATCTGCTGCTGATCGGCGCGCTGCTGCACGACATCGGCAAGGGCCGCGACGCCGACCACTCGGAGCTGGGCGCGAAGATCTCCCTGCAGGTCGCGACCCGGCTGGGCCTCACCCCGGCCGACGCGGCGACGGTGTCGGCGATGGTCCGCCACCACCTGCTGCTGCCGCACACGGCGACGCGGCGCGACATCAGCGAGCCGGCCACGGTGGGCCGGGTGGTGAAGACCCTGGACAGCGATATCGTCCTGGTCGAGCTGCTGCACGCGCTGACCCAGGCCGACTCGCTGGCCACCGGCCCTGGCGTCTGGACCGACTGGAAGGCCCGCCTGCTGGCGGAGCTCGTGTCGGGCTGCGAAGAAGTGTTGCGCGGCAAGGGGTTCACCGCCCCCTCACCGATGGACGACGAACAACGCGAGCTCGTCGCTTCGGCGGTGGCGTCGGGCACGGGCGAGATCCGGATCAGCTCGCACGGCAAGGTGGTCACGGTCCTGCTGGCCGTCCCGGCCCGCGCGGAACTGCTGGCCCCGGCGGCGGGCGTCCTGGCGCTCAATTCGCTGGAGGTCCATTCGGCGGTCCTGCGCGGCCACGACGGCGGCCGGGCGGGCGTGTTCACGGCGTCCCCGAAGTTCGGCTCGCTGCCGGACACGACGCTGCTGCGCGAGCAGTTCGCCCGCGCGGTCGCGGGCACCTTGCCGCTGACGCAGCGCTTGGCGGCGAAGGAACGCGACTACGGTTCACCGGCTCCGGTCGCCCCGAAGGTGCTGTGGTTCGACGACGAGACGACGGGCCCGGACACGGTGGTCCTGGAACTGCGCGCGGCCGACCGGATCGGCCTGCTGTTCCGGGTGGCCGGGGCGCTCCGGCGGTGTGATGCGGAGGTCCGCTGGGCGAAGGCGTCGACGCTCGGTGGTGCGGTGGTGGACTCCTTCGCGGTGACCCCGCGCAGCGGCCGAATCGAACCGGGGTGGCGCCGCGAGGTGGAACAGGCGGTCCTGGCCGCGGCTTCCTGAGCACCCGGTCCACCTTGGGTGCGTTGAACGCAACCAAGGTGGACCTGGGGCGCGTGACGTCAGGCGGGCGCTCCGACCCAGCGGCGGAGCGCTTGGTCCAGGCCCGGTCCGCCGTCCCACGCGACGTAACCGTCGGGCCGGACGAGCCGAGGTGCCGCCCCCTCGCGGCCCTCGACCCGGCCGGCCCATCCGGCCGGCACGGCCGCGCCGACCAGGACCGCGCGGCCGTCCGCACTCGCCGGGACGTCGGTCGCGCGGCCGGCGATGCCGGGGTACGTCACCCCGAGGCCCGACAGCTCCGCCGCGACCGCGCGGCGCGCTTCGGGGACGGCCAGCAGCTCCGTGACCACCGCCCGGACCGCCGCCGCGTCCGGGTCGGGCACGCCCAGTACCGCCTGGGCCCGGGTGCTGACCAGCACGCGGGCCGCGACCGGGTGGCGCTCGTCGTGGTAGCTGTCGAGCAGGCCGTCCGGTGCCGTGCCGCGGACCGTCGCCGCCAGCTTCCAGCCCAGGTTGACCGCGTCCTGCAGGCCGAGGTTGAGGCCCTGGCCGCCGACCGGGAGGTGGATGTGCGCCGCGTCGCCGGCGAACAGCACGCGGCCGTGGCGGTAGCGCTCCAGCTGCCGGGACGCGTCGCCGAAGCGTGACGCCCACAGCACGTCACCCACCCGGATCTCCGGTCCGTGCGCGGCGGTCAGCGCGCGCTGCACCTCGCCGGCCGTCACCGGGGCGTCGCGGCCGAGCCGCTGCTGCTCCTCGCCGAAGACGATCGTGCGGTAGCGGCCATCGGACAGCGGCAGCAGGTACCCCGACCCCGAGGACGGCAGCTGCCAGTCCTCCGCCAGACCGGCGGGCTTGGCGGCCAGCGTGACGTCGGCGACGACCAGCGAAACCCGCGCCGGGCGGCCCGGGAAGGCGGCCCCCAGCAGCGTCCGGACCGCGCTGTGCCCGCCGTCGGCGGCAACCAGCCAGCCGGCCCGGTGCTCGCGCCCGCCCGCGGTGACCGTGACGCCCTCGTCGTCCTGGACCACGGCGGTGACGGCCGCGCCGCGCAGCACCGGTGTGCGCAGCCGCGCCTCGATCGCCGCCGCGACGTGGGCCTGTTCCACGCCGAGCTGGTACGGGAAGCGCGTGGGCAGGTCGCGGTAGTCGATCGGGACACCGGAGAAGTGCCCGGCGGGCAGCTTCGCCCGCACGTGCGGCTCGATCGCGGCGAGCAGGCCGCGATCGGCCAGCACCTCGACCGACCGCGGCTGCAGGCCGAGGGCCTTCGACTGCGTGGCGGGTCCGGCGTCGCGTTCCAGCACCAGGACCTCGGCCCCGGCGCGCTCCAGCTCGAACGCGGTCAGCAGCCCGGTCGGACCGGCCCCCGCGACCAGGACGTCAGGCATCGAGGTGCTCCTTGCGGAGGTACCAGACGTGCCAGGTGATCAGCAGGGCCAGCGCACCGAACCAGGCCACGTTGGTGACCAGGGCGATGAGGTCGATCGGCAACGTGTAGACGAGCACGACGTGCACCACCGCGCTGCCCAGCAGCACCGCGCCCCAGGCGGCGGTGTTGATCCGCAGCCCACGCCGGAACCGGGCGTCGGTGTCCCAGCGGGCCGCCCACGCGTCCGCGCCTTCGGCACCGCGCTTGACCTCGGCGATCGTGCGGCCGAGCGTCAGCTGCGCCGGGCGGCCGGCGAAGACCGTGACCAGCATCCAGGCGCCGAACAGGCCGCCCAGCGCCGCCGTCCAGCCTTCGCGGATGACCAGCGTGCGCGGGTCGTCCGAGAGCAGGCCGAGCACGACCGACAGCACCAGCACGCTCAGCGTGACCAGGGCGACGAGGTCGACCTTGCGGGTGCGGGCGATGGTCCACACCACGTACGGCGCGGCGACCAGGACGCCGGCCATCAGCGCCCACCACTGGCTCACGCCCGCGGCGCGCAGCCCGTAGAACAGCGCCATCGGCACGACGACTTCGAACACGACGTTGCGCACGTTGGCGCGGACGAGCCGCCGCAAGCCGGCGTCGGGTTCGGTCTTCTGCTCGATCATCATGCGGGTCCCCCAGCGGATCCGGGTGCGGTCGCCCGCACGTAGAGGTCGGCGAGCTCGCGCCCGATGCGGGCGAGCTCGGCGGGCTCGGGCACGTTCGCCGCCGCGGTGGCGACGACGGCGTCGAGCCCGGCGGTGAAGGCGAGCGCGGTGGTCCGGACGTCGAAGGCGCCGAAGGCCCCGGCCGCCTGCCCGGTGCGGAAGTGCTCTTCGAACAGCGCGAGGCGGCCGCTGACGGCGTCGCTGGGCGAGCCGGCGTTCTTGACGAGGTCGATCAGCGCCCGGACCTCGTCCGGGTGTTCGCCGACGAGTTCGACGTTCGACTCGACGTAGGCCCGCAGCTGGGCGACGTGCCCGACGGCGGCGTCGATGCGCGGCTGCATGAACGCCCCGGTGATCTCCTCGATCTCGGTGACGCAGGCCGTGAGCAGGTCGTCCTTGCCCGCGAAGTGGTAGCTGATCATGCCGGTGCTCGACAGGCCGGCGTGCTTCGCGATCCGGCTGAAGGACGCCTTGAGGTAGCCGGCTTCGGCGATCACGGCGATCGCCGCTCGCACGATCTGGGCCCGCCTACCGGACTCCGTGAACGTCCTTGCTCGCATGAGCAAAATTTAGCTCAGACGAGCAAATTTCACAAGGTGCCTGGTCAGACCTGGGGAAAGAGGGATGTCAGGCGAGCGCGGTGCCGTCGACGACCTGGTTGCGTCCGGCGTCCTTAGCTCGGTACAGCGCCTTGTCGGCGGCCTGCAGCAGCCGGTCGACGGCCGTGCCGCCGTCCGGGTAGGTCGCGACGCCGATGGAGGCGGACAGGCCGCCGATGGCGCGGACGCGGCTGCCGTCTTCGTACTCGACGCGCAGGGACTCGATGGCCGACCGGATGCGCTCGGCCACCGCGAGCACGGCGGCCGGCCCGATGTCCGGCAGCAGGACGACGAACTCCTCGCCACCGAAGCGGCCCACCGAGTCGTAGTCGCGCACGGCGCTCTTGATCGTCGCCGCGACCGCGCGCAGCACGGTGTCGCCCGCGAGGTGCCCGTGCTCGTCGTTGATGAGCTTGAAGTAGTCCAGGTCGATCATCAGCACGCCGAACGTGCTGCGCGTGCTGCGCTGGGCCCGGGCCAGCTCGCGGGAAGCGAGCAGGTGCCACCCGGTCGTGTTGAACAGGCCGGTCTTCTCGTCGGTCGTCGCGGCGATCTCCAGCTGCTTGATCAGCACGGCGCGGTGCAGCACGAGCAACGGCGGCACGATCGTCAGGGCGAGGGCGGGCAGGGTCGCCAGCGTCAGCGCGGTGAGCAGGCCCAGGCAGAGCGTCGCGACCTCGAGCAGGTTGTCGCCGAGGCCGCCGAAGAACGCCTTGATCGTGCGCTGGGTGATGGTCAGGGCCGGGACGATGGTGATCGCCGAGACCAGGAAGTACGTCACGGCGGCCAGCGTGATGGCCGTGACCCCGCGCCAGCCCGCGGTCAGCGCCGCGTACATGTCCGGCACGCCGAGGCGGCTCAGGACCAGTTCGGCCGAGTAGCAGGTGATGACGACCAGCGTGGCGTTCAGTGTCGTCCGGAACGGCGGAACCCGCTTCATCCGCGCGAGGCTGCGCGTCGCCAGGTGCGCGTAGAGGACGGCGATCAGCGCCGTGACCAGCGCGGGCGGCAGGAGCAGAACGCCGGCGAACGTCCAGACGGACGTCAGGTTGATGTGCGGGGTGTCGGAGACGAGACGGCGGACGCGTTCGATCTTGCGGCCCAGTTCGGCCTGCAGCACACCAAGGCACCCGAGAACGGCGAAGACGGCCAGATCCCACCCCCGCACGGGAACGGCAACGGCGGTCCACCCGGTGGCGACGAGCGCCACGGACTCGACGAGGAAGCAGTAGAAGACCAGCGACCCGCGCTGCCGCCAGAGGGTCCAGTGAGCAGGGTTCAGCACCCCACGGATCCGTCCCGCGCGGGGTTGGGCCGGACGGGCGCCGTCCATACTCAAGGCGGTGCAACTCCCCTGGGTGATCCGACGATCCGCATTCCACCCCACCACACCGGGCAGCCGCGATCGATGATTGCCACACGTTCGGAGCAGTGAAGGGAGGCCGCCGTCATGCGCAACCGCGAGTCCTGAGGCCCCCGAGTCCCGAAGTCCGCGCGTACCGCCGGAGGGAGGCCGTCATGCGCAACCGCGAGTCCTGAGCAGCTGTGAGGCCCTGTTCAGTCGTGCCCGGAAGGAGCTGACGTGCGTAATCGCGAGTCGTGAACCACGTTCTGTCCGCCACCACGTGCCGAGAGGAGGGGTGTCGTGCGTAATCGCGAGTCCTGAGGCGTGCAGTCCCCGTTCACCTGCCCCCGAGAGGAAGTGCCGCCGTGCGTAACCGCGAGTCCTGAGCTGCTGTGGCCGCCGTTCATCTGCGTCCGAGAGGAGTGCCGCTGTGCGCAACCGCGAGTCCTGAAGCGTGTGGTCCCCGTCTACCTGCGTCCGAGAGGAGTGCCGCCGTGCGTAATCGCGAGTCCTGAGCCCAGCCACCCCATCCCTTCCCGCCCGAGAAAGGAATCGTCACCATGCGCAACCGTGAGTCCTGAAGGAGCCGCGGGCCCGGGTGGGACCGCTCAGGCGGTCGCCCCGCCGTCGACCACCAAGTCGTGCCCCACGGTGAACGCGGCTTCGTCCGAAGCCAGCCACAGCACCGCGGCGGCCACCTCGGCGGTGGCGCCCACCCGGCCCAGCGGGATCGCGTTCTTCAGCCGCGCGGCGCGATCGGCGTCCGTCTCGCCGGGGCGCCGGGACATGTCCGTGTCGGTCGCGCCCGGGCTGACCGCGTTGATGCGGACACCGTCGCCGATGTGGTCGCGCGCCGCCGTCCTGGTCAGCGCGCTCACCGCCGCCTTCGACGCCGCGTAGGCCGCCATGTTCGGCAGCCTGCCGTGCGCGCCGATGTTCGACGCCATGTTGACGATCGCGCCGCCGCCGTGCGCCCGCATGTGCGCGACCTCGTGCTTCAGGCACAGCCACGTCCCGGTGACGTTCGTGCC
Organism: Amycolatopsis rifamycinica; assembly: GCF_000695625.1. GTDB lineage: Bacteria > Actinomycetota > Actinomycetes > Mycobacteriales > Pseudonocardiaceae > Amycolatopsis > Amycolatopsis rifamycinica. Next base: position 22,363 of record NZ_JMQI01000028.1, on the reverse strand, counting down.
CAGCACCGCACCGAAGTCGTCCTCGTCGAGGTCCGCGGCCGCCGCCGGCGAGCCGAGGATGCCCGCGTTGTTGAACGCGACATCCAGCCCGCCGTGCCGCGCGACGACCGTCTCCACCATCCGCGCCACGTCCGCCGAGTCGGTGACGTCGACGGTCACCGCGCTCGCGTCGCCGCCGATCTCCCGCACCGCCGACTCGAGCCGCCGCCCGTCGCGCCCGGCGACGACCACCGTCGCGCCTTCCCCCGCGAACGCCCGCGCCGTCGCCCGGCCGATGCCCGAGCCACCGCCCGTCACGAGGACGACCTTGCCCGCGAAACGTACCCCCATCGTGATCCTTCTTTCTGGTCCGGTCATTCTCGAATGAGGAGCCGCATGGCCGTGGAGACGGCCGCCTCCACCCGGCCGACGGCGTCGGCGCCCTTGCCCAGGACGCGCAGTCCCTGGAGCACGGTGAGCAGGAAACGCGCCAGTGTCGCCGGGTCGCTGCCGCCGGGGAGTTCGTCCTGGGCCTTCGCGCGTTCCAGCGCCATGGTGAGCGCGACCTCGAGGGTGTTCCAGCTGCGTTCCACCAGCCGGGCGACGTCGGGGTCGTGGGGGAGCAGCTCGATCGCCGAGTTGACGACGAAGCAGCCCATTCTCGTTTCGTCGCCCAGGATTTCGGCCGCGTAGCCGTCGAAGAGCCGACGGACCGTGGCCACCCCGGACCCCGGCTCCGACAGCTGCGCCATCACCCGCGCGTCGGTTCGTTCCGCGTAGCGCTTCAACGCCGTGACGTAGAGGTCGTGCTTCGTGCCGAAGGTGGCGTACAGGCTGGCTTTGGCCACGCCGAGGTGTGTGACGAGGTCGCTGACCGACGTCGCCTCGTACCCCTGGCGCCGGAAGAGCGTGAGCGCGCCGTCGCAGGCTTCGTCGACGTCGAACTCCTTGATCCGGGACATGATCGAACGCTAGCTTAATCCAGAACGATCGGTCAAATATGCGGGCGGCGGTGTGTCGTGTCCGGTGACGGCGCGTGCGGTGGCACTATGGCTGCTCGGACCGGCCCGAGGGGGTGAGCGATGCAGGATCGGCTGACGCTGCCGCCGACCGTCGTCGCCACCCACCTGCGCTCCTGCGCCGAGGAACTCGCCGCCGGCCTGCGCTGCGGCGGCCCGGGTGCGACGACGGCCGAGCTCACCGACGTCGTCGCCCAGCTCGTCGCCGGCCAGGAAGCCATTTCCCACGCCCTCGCCGGCCTCGCCGCCCGAGTCGAAGCCAGTTCGGCCGCGCTCGCCGCGGCGCCGCCGCTGGACGTCGAGGTGGTCTTCGAGGTGCTCCGCGCGGCCGCCATCGCCTCCCGGTGCTCGGCGGAAGCGCTCGACGAGGTCACGCCGTCATTCGAATGTGTGAGCGAATCCGTCTCGCCTGACACCCGTTTGTAGCTGTCGATCCGCCGCACCCGCTGTCTAGCCTGAGAGCTGCGGAGGTGGCACGGATGCGCGCAGTGTGGACGGGCACGATCGGGTTCGGCAGCTACGCCATCCCGGTGAAGGCGTACAGCGCCACCGAGGAGCGGGACATCCCGCTGCACCAGGTGCACGAGGCCGACGGCGGCCGCGTCCGGGTGAAGCGCGTGTGCGAGGTCGACGGCGCCGAAGTCCCGCCTGGGGAAATGATCCACGGCTACCCCGTTCCCGGTGGTGACGTCGTCCTGCTGTCCGACCACGAGCTGGCGTCGCTCCCGATGCCGGGCCGCACGATCGCCATCCGCGGGTTCGCGCCGCTGGCCGACGTCGACCCGCTCTGGTTCGCGAAGAGCTACTACCTCGAACCCGAGCCGGCGGGCACGAAGCCGTACGTGCTGTTCAGCGAAGCGCTCCAGCAGTCGGATCGGCTCGCGCTGGTCACGGTGGCGCTGCGCCGCCGCGAGACGCTCGGGGCGCTGCGCGTGCGCGATCAGGTGATCGTGCTGGAGACGATGCGGTGGCCGGACGAGGTGCGCACGCCGGACTTCCCCTTCCAGCACGCCGACGTCGACATCCGGCCCGGCGAGCTCCGGCGCGCGGTGAACCTGGTCGAGGAGCTGACCGGCGAGTTCGACCCGGCCAAGTACCCCGACCGCTACCGCGAGGCCTTCCAGGCGCTGGTCCAGGCGAAGATCGACGGCGCCGAAGTCGTCCAGCCGACGGCCGCCGAACAGGCCGAGGGAGTAACCCGCCTGCTGGCGGCGTTGCAGGAGAGCGCCGCCGAAGCGGAGGACGCGCGCAACGCGGCCGTCACGAAGGCTAAGGCGGCTGCATCGAGGGCCGCGAAGGCGCGGACGACCGCGAAGCGAGCGGCGACGCGCGGCCGCACGAAGACGTCTTGAGTATTACTACCCACGGGTAATTGAGGGTTCTCACACTGAACCCGCCACCCTTCGGCGCGGCAGACTTCTCCTTGTCAGCGAGTACCGGATCGCTGGCGAGGGGGGCAGTCCGGACGGCCCCTGGGGAGGTGAGCCGTCCAGACGCCAGGGTTCCGGGGCGGGTCGGAGGAGGAGCGGCCCGTTTCCGGAACCCGTCCCGCACCGCGGGGAGGCGGCGCGGGACCAAGGGGGTGTCCGAAGGCTGCCGTGGAGGGATCGAGGGGTCTCCACGGCAGCTTTCAGGCGTCCGCGACCCGGATCAGCAGATCGGCGGCCAGCCGGAGCAGCTGCCGCTCGGTCGGCGACAGCGTCGACTCGACCGCGGCGGCCAGCCAGCGTTCGCGTTGCGCGCTGTACTCGCGCAGCACGGCCAAGCCGTCGTCGTTGATGCTGATCCGCGAACGGCGCCCGTCGTCCGGATCCGGCTCCCGCTCGATCAGCCCGCGGATGGTGAGCGCGGCCAGGATCCGGGTGAGCGACTGCGGCTGGAGCCGTTCCGCCTCCGCCAGTTCGGTCGGCGTCTGCGTGCCCGCCCGGTAGAGCCGGCTCAGCACCGCGAGCAGGGCCGGTCCCGGACTGGTCTTGTCCGCCTCGGCGCGCATCCGCCAGTTCAGCCGTCCGACGCCTTCGCGCACCCGCCGGGCCAGGTCCGCGAGCTCCGCGTCCGCGGTCAGCCGCGAGGCAATCTCGTCGAGGGTCCGGCCCGTTTCGGCGTGCATGCCCCCACATTAGGTGCTCCCGCGCACCAGCCGGGCATAACGCCCGTCGTGCGCCAGCAGCTCTTCGTGCGTCCCGCGCTCCACGATCCGGCCTTCGTGTAGCACCACGATCTGGTCCGCGTACTCCACAGTGGACAGCCGGTGAGCGATCGTCAGCGTGGTGCGCCCCGCGGCGAGCCGGTCGAGTTCGGCCTGCACCGAGCGTTCGGTGCGGGTGTCGAGCGCGCTGGTCGCCTCGTCGAGGATCAGCACGGGCGGGCTGCGCAGCATGATCCGGGCGATCGCCATCCGCTGCTTCTCGCCGCCGGAGAACCGGTAGCCGCGCTGGCCGACGACCGTGTCGTAGCCCTCGGGCAGCGCCGCCAGGGTGTCGTGGATGTGGGCGGCCTTCGCGGCGGCCTCGACCTCCTCGTCGGTCGCGTCCGGCTTCGCGAACCGCAGGTTCTCCCGCACGGTGTCGTGGAAGAGGTAGGTCTCCTGCGACACCAGCCCCACGCCGGCCGCGAGGGAGGCCAGCGTGACGTCCCGGACGTCGGTGCCGTCGATCGTCACCGAACCGCTGCGCACCTCGTACAGCCGCGCCACGAGGTAGGCGAGCGTCGTCTTGCCCGAGCCGGTCGAGCCGACCAGGGCCGTCGTGGTGCCGGCCGGCACGTCGAGGTCGATGCCCTCCAGCGTCGGCGGGCCGTCTTCGTCGTAACGGAAGGAGACGCCCCGTATCGAGACGTCGCCGCGGCGCACCTCCAGTGTCCGCGCCCCGGGCTTGTCCGCGATCTCCGCCGGCAGGTCCAGCACCTCGAAGATCCGGCAGAACAACGCCTTCGACGTCGCCACGTTCTGCCCGATCGCCTGCATCGCGCTCGCCGGCGCGACCAGCCGGTTCAGCATGCTGGTGAACGCCACGACGGTGCCCAGCGAGAACGGCGTCGCCCCGCCCGCCAGTGCCAGCCCGGCGATCCAGTAGACCAGTGCCGGGATGACGGTCAGGCTCATCGCCCGCGACGCGGTCTGCCGCCGGCCGGCCAGCGCGGCGGCCCGTTCCAGCGACGCGATCTCCCGCGACTCCGCCCCGAAGCGCTCACGCATGGCCCGCTCGTTGCCCATCGTCTTGGCGAGCAGCACCCCGGTGACCGACAGGGACTCCTCGACCATCGTCGTCAGCCGGGCCATCCGGCGGGTCCGGCCGCGGGCCAGGTTCCGCCGCTTCTCGCCCAGCCGCAGCGTGAACAGTAGGAACACCGGCACGACGACGAGCGACAGCGCCGCGAGCTGCCAGTCGAGCGCGACCAGGGCCACCGTGATGGCGATCGTCGTGGTCGCGTTCTGCACCATCGACCCGGCCGTCGTGGTGATCACGTTGTCCACGCCGCCGATGTCGTTGAACACCCGCGACAGCACTTCGCCGCTCTTCGTCCGCGTGAAGAAGCCGAGCGACATCCGCTGCAGGTGGCCGTAGACCGAGACGCGGAGCTCGTTCATGACCCGTTGCCCGATGGTGTTGGACAACCCGGTGGTGGCGACGCCGAGGGAGCCGCCGCCCACCGCGCAGATGATCATCCCGGCCGCCAGCAGGCTGATCAGCAGGGTGTCCCGGTGGGGCAGGGCGTCGTCGAGGATCTCGCGCAGCAGGAACGGCGAGACGACCCCGAGGCCGGCCTGGACCACGATCAGCGCGAACAGCGCGCCGAGCGGCCCGCGGTGCGGCCGGAACAGCCCGGCGATCCGCCGCAGCGGCACGGGCTCGTCGGCGTCCGCGGCCGGTTCGCGGAGGACGGGGACAGTGGTCATGCACCTATGTTTACTAAAATCGGCCCACGCCGCCACTGGTTTTTGTGCTTTCACACGAAAGTGGCATCGGCAACTGGTAAACCGATGATTACTATTGCTCGTATACCCGCAGAGGGGAGCAGCCGGAGCGACTACCCTCGACAGAGCCGGCTGCGTCCGGCGCGCCACCATCGACCCAGCTGGAGCGTGCACACCCGTGTTCGACACCCTCTCCGATCGGCTCACCGCCGCCCTGCAGACGCTCACGCGCAAGGGCAAGCTGTCCGACGCCGACATCGACGCCACGGCGCGCGAGATCCGCATCGCGCTGCTGGAGGCCGACGTCGCCCTCGGCGTGGTCAAGACCTTCATCGCGAGGATCAAGGAGCGGGCGAAGGGTGCCGAGGTCTCCCAGGCGCTCAACCCCGCGCAGCAGGTCATCAAGATCGTCAACGAGGAGCTCGTCGGGATCCTCGGCGGCGAGACGCGCCGGCTCAACTTGGCCAAAACCCCACCGACCGTGATCATGCTCGCCGGTCTGCAGGGTGCCGGTAAGACGACGCTCGCCGGCAAGCTGGCGATGTGGCTGAAGAAGCAGGGCCACGCGCCGATGCTGGTCGCCTGTGACCTCCAGCGCCCGAACGCCGTCACGCAGCTGCAGGTCGTCGGCGAGCGCGCCGGCGTCGTCACCTTCGCGCCGGAGCCGGGCAACGGCGTCGGCGACCCGGTCGACGTCGCGCGCCGCGCCATCGCCGAGGCCAAGCACGCGCAGCACGACGTGGTCGTGGTCGACACCGCGGGCCGCCTGGGCGTCGACGAAGAGCTGATGAAGCAGGCCGCGGACATCCGCGACGCGGTGGACCCGGACGAGGTCCTGTTCGTCGTCGACGCGATGATCGGCCAGGACGCCGTGACCACGGCCGAGGCGTTCCGCGACGGTGTCGGCTTCACCGGCGTCGTGCTCACGAAGCTCGACGGCGACGCGCGCGGTGGTGCCGCGCTGAGCGTCCGCGAGGTCACCGGCCAGCCGATCCTCTTCGCCTCCAACGGCGAGAAACTCGAGGACTTCGACACCTTCCACCCGGACCGGATGGCGTCGCGGATCCTCGGCATGGGTGACGTGCTCACCCTGATCGAGCAGGCCGAGCAGGCCTTCGACCAGAAGCAGGCCGAGAAGGCCGCCGAGAAGCTCTCCAGCGGCCAGCTCACCCTCGAGGACTTCCTCGAGCAGATGCTCGCGGTCCGCAAGATGGGCCCGATCGGCAACCTCCTGGGCATGTTGCCCGGTGCCGGCCAGATGAAGGACCAGCTGGCCCAGGTCGACGACAAGCACCTGGACAAGCTCCAGGCGATCATCCGCGGCATGACCCCGGCCGAACGCGAAGACCCGAAGATGATCAACGGGTCCCGCCGGCTCCGCATCGCGAACGGCTCGGGCGTCACCGTCCGCGAGGTCAACGACCTGGTCAACCGGTTCTTCGAGGCCCGCAAGATGATGGCCCAGATGGCCGGCCGGTTCGGCTTCGGCGGCGGGGGCGGCAGCTCCAAGCGCAAGGGCAAGAAGGGCAAGAAGGGCGGGCGCGGCCCGACCCAGCCCAAGGTCCGCGGCGGCTTCCCCGGCGGCATGCCGATGCTGCCCCCGGGCGGGCAGATGCCGGGCGGGATGCCCGACCTGTCGCAGCTGGGCGGCATGAACGACGTCCCGGGCTTCGACCCGTCGAAGTTCAAGCTGCCGAAGAACCCCAAGGACAATTGAGCCGCGTGGTGGAGAAGACACTGCACGTCGCCGGGGTGATCCTGCCCGGCGGCGAGCCGGGGGAGCTGTGGATCACCGGCGGCCGGATCTCGTTCGAGCCGGTGCCGGACGCCGAAAGTCTCGGCCGGGACGTCTTCGTCGTGCCTGGTCTGGTCGACGCGCACTGCCACCCCGGCATCGGCGTCGGCGGGCCCGTCTCCCTCGAGGAAGCGGCCGTCCAGGCTCAGGCGGACCGTGACGCGGGCACGTTGCTCATCCGCGACTGCGGGCTGCCGATCGACGTCCGCCCGCTGCAGCGGCGGGCCGACCTGCCGACGATCATCCGCGCCGGGCGGCACCTCGCACTGGCCAAGCGGTACATCCCAGGCCTCGGCATCGAGCTCGAGGACCCGGCGCAGCTGCCGGACGCCGTGGCCGAGCAGGCCCGCGACGGCGACGGCTGGGTCAAGCTCGTCGGCGACTGGATCGACCGCGGCGTCGGCGACCTGGCCCCGCTGTGGCTGGACGACGTCCTGGCCGAAGCCGTCAAGGTGGCGCACGAGAACGGTGCCCGTGTCACCGCGCACGTGTTCGGCGAAGCGGCGTTGCCCGGGCTGATCGCGTCCGGCATCGACTGCCTGGAGCACGGCACGGGACTGAGCGCCGGCCAGCTGGCCGAGCTGGCGCGCCACGATGTTGCCCTGGTCCCGACGCTGATCAACATCGAGAACTTCCCGGGCATCGCCGACAAGGCGGGCAAGTACCCGACGTACGCGGCGCACATGCGCGCGCTGCACGCCGGGGTCGGCGACATGGTCGCTTCGGCCATCGAAGCGGGCGTACGCGTCTTCGCGGGCAGTGACGCCGGCGGGATGGTCGAGCACGGCAGGCTCGTCGACGAGATCGAGGCGCTCCACCGCGCCGGCATGACGCGCGAGCAGGCCCTCGCGAGCGCGTCCTGGGCCGCCCGCGACTGGCTCGGCCACCCCGGCGTCGACGACGGCGCGCCCGCCGACCTGCTCGTCTACCCGAGCGATCCGCGCGAGGACCTGGGCGTCCTGCGGCATCCGTCGCACATCGTCCTCGGCGGGGTCGTGTACGCCTAGACCCCCGCCGATTTCCTTGCGGGGACGGCACTTTAGCGTGGGACGCGTGACGGACGACGACGGCGCACGGCGCGTGCTCGGGGCGCACTGGTGCTTCGTGGCGTTCTTCGCGGGCATCGCCGGCTACTACCTGGCCAACCTGATCATCGCCGCGGCGGTCAACCGCAACGTCGGCGAGTTCGACCCGCTCGAGCTCCACGACATCGGCCCGCTGCTGCTCCTGGCGTTCGTCCCCAACCTGCTGCTCGGCCTCGGCCCGGCGGTGGGCTCGTGGCAGTGGGGACAGGGGCTGCGCACCGACTTCGGCCTCAAGCCGACCTGGCGCGACGTCCGGATCGGCCTCGCCTGCGGAGTGCTCGCGCTGGTCGTCGGCTACCTGCTCAACCTGATGCTGATCGCGGTCTACGGCGCCGACGACGTCTCCGACAGCCCGCTGACCGACCTCGCCGACACCTTCGACGGCGACACGGTGTGGCTGGTGCTCGCGGCGGTGATCGTCATCGCCGGCGCGCCGCTCACCGAGGAACTGCTGGTCCGCGGCACGCTGTGGAACGCGCTGTCGTTCCACCGGGTCCCGCCGTGGGCGGTGCTCGTGCTCACCTCGCTCGTGTTCGCCCAGCTGCACGGCGAGCCGACCCGCACCATCGCCCTGTTCGGCCAGGGCATCGCGATGGGGCTGGCCCGGCACCTGTCCGGCCGGGTCAGCGCGGGGGTGATCGCCCACGCGGCCAACAACCTGCCGCCCGCGGTGCTGCTGTTCGTCGCGCACTGACGTTGCGAAGATCGATGGACAGTAGCTGGACGGATACTGTGAGATCACATCGCGGCGGCTAGGCTCGACATCTGAGCCGAGCGACGCGGAGGGCAAGGCGTGACCACTTCCCAGCCCCGGGACCCGGCTGCCGACGCCACGCCGTTGCCCGAGCCCGAGGAGCCCGCCGCGACCGCCTTCCTGCCGCCCGCGCCGCGGCACCGGTGGGGTTTCGGGGCCTTCCTGCTCGTCGAAGCCGTGCTGCTGGCCTCGGCGGCCTTCGTGTCCGTCCTCGTCGGCGACACCGGTCCCGGCCCGCTGCCCATGCGTGTCGTGCTCCTCGGCACCATGCTGCCGACGATGATCGCGGCCGGCGTCGCGGTGCTGATCACCTTCGTGCGCGGCAACGGGCCCGTCTCCGACCTGCGGCTCGAGTGGCGCTGGGCCGACGTGAAGACCGGGTTGCGGTACGGCTGCGTCGGGCTGGTCTTCACCACCATCGCCGCCTACTTGTGGACGCGGCTGGTCGGCGACGCCAACGCGACGTCGGCGATCAGCGCCCTGGTCGAGGACCGCCGGATGTCGATTTCCGCGGCGGTGGTGATGTTCGTCTACCTCTGGCTGCTCGGCCCGATCTGCGAGGAGATCATCTACCGCGGCCTGCTCTGGGGCGCCGCGGAACAGCTGCAGTGGCGCAGCGAGCGCTGGGGCCGCGTCGCGGCGTTCCTGCTCTCCACGGCCGTGTTCGCGGCGAGCCACCTCGAGCCCCTGCGGACGACGTTGCTGCTGGTCATCGCGGTGCCGATCGGCCTGGTGCGGCTGGTCACCGGCCGCCTGCCGGGCAGCATCGTCGCGCACCAGGTGAACAACTTCCTGCCGGCGCTGACCATCCTGCTCGGGGCGCTCGGCGTGGCCTCTTTCTAGGGCTGTTTCCGGTCCCGTGAGCGCCGTCTGGCAGAATGGTGCACTGCCTGCTTCCGCCGGACCCTCTCACCGTGCGAAAGCTCCTGACCTTCGGGTGCCCGCGTCCGTGTCCCCACTCGGCCCGCGTGCGCCCAGCCCAGCACCAGAGAGATTCGAGGAGAACCCACACCCGTGGCCGTCAAGATCAAGCTGCAGCGCCTCGGCAAGATCCGTGCGCCGTACTACCGCATCATCGTTGCCGACGCGCGCACCCGCCGGGACGGCAAGGCCATCGAGACGATCGGCAAGTACCACCCGAAGGAAGAGCCGAGCCTGATCGAGGTCGTCTCCGAGCGCGCCCAGTACTGGCTGGGTGTCGGCGCGCAGCCGACCGAGCCGGTCCAGCGCCTGCTGGAGATCACCGGTGACTGGCAGAAGTTCAAGGGCCTGCCGGGCGCCGAGGGCACCCTGAAGGTGGCCGAGCCGAAGCCGTCCAAGCAGGACCTGTTCAACGCGGCGCTGGCCGCGGCCGGCGAGGAGCCCTCCACCGAGGCCACCACGCCGAAGAAGAAGTCCGCTCCGAAGAAGGCCGAAGCCGAGAAGGCGGAGGCCGCTGAGGGCGAGAAGTCCGAGTGAGTTTCCTCGCGGACTCCCTCGAGCACCTGGTGCGCGGGATCGTCGACAACCCGGACGAGGTCCGGGTCGAGCTGCTGACCACGCGCCGTGGCCGCACGCTCGAGGTGCACGTGCACCCCGACGACCTCGGCAAGGTGATCGGCCGGGGTGGTCGCACGGCGACCGCCCTGCGCACCGTCATGGGCGGCATCGGTGGCCGCGGCGTCCGGGTGGACGTCGTCGACACCGACCGCTGAGCCTCTCGGAAGCACGGTCAGGATGGACGTCGTAGTCGGCCGCATCGCGAAGGCGCACGGCATCCGCGGGGAACTCGCGGTGGACGTGCGCACGGACTCGCCGGAAGAGCGGTTCAAGATCGGTGCGGCCGTCACGACGAAGCTGCGTGACGGCAGCAAGAGGGAACTCACCATCGCAGCCGCCCGCGAACACAGCGGGCGGCTGCTGGTGCGTTTCGAGGAGGTCCTCACCCGCGACGTCGCCGAGACGCTGCGGGGCGCGCTGCTGCTGGCCGACACGGCCACGCTGCCGCCGACCGAGGACCCCGAAGAGTTCTACGACCACGAGCTGGCCGGCCTGCGGGCCGAGCTGGCCGACGGCACGGTCGTCGGCAAGGTCGTCGAGATCGTCCACTCGCCGGCCGGCGAGCTGCTGGAGCTCGACGTCGAGGGCCGCGAGGTCCTCGTGCCCTTCGTCCGCGCGATCGTCCCGACGGTGGACGTCGCGGGCGGCCGGGTCGTGCTCGACCCGCCGGAAGGGCTGCTGGACGCCTGAGATGCGGATCGACGTCGTCACGATCTTCCCCGAGTACCTCGACCCGCTGCGCGCCGCGCTGCTGGGCCGGGCGATCGACCGCGGCCTCATCGAGGTCGGCGTGCACGACCTGCGCGACTGGACGCACGACGTGCACCGCGCGGTCGACGACGCGCCGTACGGCGGCGGCCCCGGCATGGTGATGAAGCCGCAGATCTGGGGCCCGGCGCTGGACGACGTCTGCACGTCCGGGACGCGGCTCGTCGTGCCGACGCCGGCCGGGCGGCCGTTCACCCAGGAGCTGGCGCACGCGTACGCGGCGGAGAAGCACCTGGTGTTCGCCTGCGGCCGGTACGAGGGCATCGACCAGCGCGTCGTCGACGACGCGGCCCGCCGGATGCCGGTGGACGAGGTGTCGATCGGCGACTACGTCCTGGTCGGCGGCGAGGCGGCGGTGCTGGTCATCGTCGAGGCCGTCGTCCGGCTGCTGCCCGGGGTGCTCGGCAACGCGCGTTCGGCCGCCGAGGACTCGTTCTCCGACGGCCTGCTCGAGGGGCCCAGCTACACGCGCCCGGAAGTGTGGCGGGACCTGGCCGTGCCGGAGGTGCTGCGGTCGGGCAACCACGCGCTGATCGACCGCTGGCGGCGTGACCAGGCCCTCGAGCGCACGGCCCGCCGCCGCCCCGATCTCCTGGCGCGGCTGCCGGAAGGTAGTCTCGACAAGCACGATCGCGGGGTCCTGAAGGGCCTGGACCCCGAGCAGGCCGAGGGCCGGTTCTCCCGGCCCGATCCCGGTCTGTAATACTTGACAGGTTGGCGTGAGTGGACCTCCTCGTCCACGAGCCCGCCATCAGCCCCCCGGGTCGCCCGCAGCGGAACCGTTGCGCACCCGGGATCTGTACGCAAGCCATACCGAAGACGAGGACGGACCACCGATGAACACCCTGGACGCGCTGGACAAGCAGTCGCTGCGTTCCGACATCCCGGACTTCCGCCCGGGCGACACGCTCAAGGTGCACGTCCGCGTCATCGAAGGCAACCGCGAGCGCAACCAGGTCTTCCAGGGCGTGGTCATCCGCCGTCAGGGCGGGGGCATCCGGGAGACCTTCACCGTGCGCAAGGTTTCCTTCGGTGTCGGCGTGGAGCGCACCTTCCCCGTGCACTCGCCGAACCTGGCCGAGATCGAGGTGCACAAGCGCGGCGACGTGCGGCGCGCGAAGCTGTACTACCTCCGCGACCTGCGTGGCAAGAAGGCCAAGATCAAGGAGCGCCGCGAGAACCGCGAGACGGCCTCGGCTAACTGAGTCACCACCCGGTTACCGGTAGCCTGACGACGTGGCCGAACCCGTGTCCCAGAACGCTCCCGAGGATGACCCCGATCGCTCCGAGGCGGACAAGCCCAGGCTGTCCCGCTCCGAGGAGCGCGGGGGATCCCGCCGGCGGCGCGCCAAACCCGCCAAGAAACGGTCGTTCTGGAAGGAACTGCCGATCCTGCTCGTGATCGCCCTGGTGCTCACGATCCTGATCCAGACATTCCTCGCGAAGGTCTTCATGATCCCTTCGGGCTCCATGGAGGCCACCCTGCACGGGTGCCCCGGGTGCACCGGAGACCGGATCCTCGTCGACCGAGTCACCTACGACTTCACCGAGCCCTCGCCGGGCGACGTGATCGTGTTCAAGGGCCCGCAGGCCTGGATCAACAACGAGGTCCCGCCGCAGGAATCGGGCAACATCGTCGTCCGCGGCCTGCGCGGGCTCGGCTCGCTGGTCGGGTTCGCCCCGCCGGACGAGCGCGACTTCGTCAAGCGGGTGATCGCGGTCGGCGGCCAGACCGTCCAGTGCTGCGACCCGCAGGACCGCGTGATCGTGGACGGCAAGGCGCTCGACGAGCCGTACATCCACTGGGAAGACCCGTCCGTCCAGCAGCAGAAGACCTTCGACCCGGTCAAGGTCCCCGCCGGCACGGTCTGGGTGATGGGCGACAACCGGAACAACTCCGACGACTCCCGGTACCAGGGCGGCGGCGGCGTGAACGGCGCGGTCCCGGTGGACAACATCATCGGCAAGGCGCGGATCATCGTCCTGCCGCCGGGCCGGTGGGGCGGGATCACCGACCACAACCCGCAGGAAGCGGCGCAGCCGGTGGCCCTGGGCGCGCCGGCCTGGCAGAGCGGGCTCCCGCTCGGCGCCGGGATCGCGGCGGCGTGGCCGGCGTTGTTCGTCGGGCGCAAGCTCAAGTCCGGACTGCGCCGGGCGGCCGGGCGGAAGCCCTAGCCACCCGACCCTTGCGGCAGACGGGTGATCCAGCCTTGACACTTCCGGTTCCCCTGACGGCGGCCGAGCCGATCCGGCCACCGCGAGCTGTGGTGCGCGGCGACCTCTTCTGGGGTCTGCAGGGCGCCCTCGACCGCCGTGGCCTCGGCCCGGTCGCCGGCGTGGACGAAGCCGGCGCCGGGGCGTGCGCGGGGCCGCTGGTGGTCGCGGCCTGCGTGCTCAAGCAGAGCGACGCGGCGAAGCTCACCGAGCTGACGGACTCCAAGATGATGACGGCGAAGGCGCGTGACCGGGTCTACGACCTGGTCCTCGCCCGTGCCGTCGACTACTCGGTGATCGTCATCCCGACCGAAGAGGTCGACCTCTACGGCATCCGCGTGATGAACCTGGAGGGCATGCGCCGCGCCGCGGCGGCCCTGCGGGTCCAGCCGGGCTACATCCTCACCGACGGGTTCCGCGTGCCGGGGCTGACGGCCCCCAACGCGGCGGTCATCAAGGGCGACCGTTCGGTGGCCTGCATCGCGGCCGCGTCGGTGCTGGCCAAGGTGACGCGGGACCGCATCATGGCCGGTTACCACGACGACTTCCCGCACTACGGGTTCGACGTCCACAAGGGGTACAGCACGTCCGACCACCTGGCGGCGCTGCGTGAACACGGCCCCAGCGACGTCCACCGCTGGTCGTACACGAACGTGGCCACGGTGGCCGTCAAGCACGGCCTGCGTCCGGCGCGGCCGGTCCTGCTGACGTACGCGGCGCTGGAGAAGGCCATGGAGACGCCCGGCGCCGGCCACGCCGCTGTCCTCGACGAGGCATTAGAGCCACAACTCAGCCTGCCGCTGCATGCCCCGGCCGCGGGTGTGGGTCACAATGAACGCTCCGCCGGCGGAGCAGCAGCACGATCCCGAGGAGGGGCGCGGATTTCATGAGCGCAGAGGATCTCGAGAAGTACGAGACCGAGATGGAGCTCTCGCTGTACCGCGAGTACCGCGACATAGTCGGCCAGTTCTCGTACGTGGTGGAGACCGAGCGGCGGTTCTACCTGGCGAACGCGGTCGACGTCCAGGTCCGCGACGGCGGTGGTGAGGTGTACTTCGAGGTCCGCATGTCCGACGCGTGGGTCTGGGACATGTACCGCCCGGCCCGCTTCGTCAAGCACGTCCGGGTCATCACGTTCAAGGACGTCAATGTGGAGGAGCTGGACAAGCCGGACCTCCGCCTGCCCGAAGACGGCCCGTTCTCGGGCTGACTCCGGTTCGACCCACTGCGCCGGCTCACCCTCACCGGGTGAGCCGGCGCAGTGCTGTCCGCCCTCCCGGTACGCGTGTCGTCCATCCAGGTACGCGTGTCGTCCGTTCCGGTAGCGAACCTCGCCGACTTTTCGGGGCGTCCGGTGGCCTTCCTCGAACCAGTTGTCCACAACACCCCGGTTGTCCACAGCTGCGCGATCCGGGTCTGGTGAGCCCCCTCCGCCCGCTGGCATCGTCGAAGGCACACGCACCGTGATCGCACGGCTGCGAACCGACGAGGGGGCGAACACGATGACGGGCACCGACGAGCTCGCAAGACACCGCCGCGACCTGGGCGCCTGGGGCGAGGACATCGCCCTCGGCTACCTCCGGAACCGCGGCCTCGTCCTGCTGGCCCGCAACTGGCGCTGCCGCGAAGGCGAGCTCGACCTCGTCCTCACCGACCGCACCCGCATCATCGTCTGCGAGGTGAAAACCCGCTCCGGTACCGAATTCGGCCTCCCGACGGAGACGGTCACCGAAGAGAAGGCCGGCCGCGTCCGCCGAGCCGCCCAGCGCTGGCTCCGCGAGTTCCGCCTCGGCTGGTGCCCCGTCCGCTACGACGTCGTCACGATCCTCGCCGAACCGGGCACCCGTCCGCGGCTCCAGCACCTCGAGGCGGCGTTCTGATGCCCATCGCCAAAGCCTGGTCCGCCGGTCTTCTCGGCATCAACGGCCGGGTGATCGAAATCGAGGCCGACCTCGGCGGCGGGCTCAGCCGGATCACCCTCGTGGGCCTGCCCGACGCCGGGTTGCGCGAGGCGAAGGACCGCGTCCGGTCCGCGGTCCGCAATTCCGGTCAGCCCTGGCCCGACGGCAAGATCACGCTCGGCCTGTCCCCGGCGAACCTGCCCAAGATGGGGTCGGCCTTCGACCTGGGCATCGCCGCGGCGGTGCTCGCCGCTTCGGGCGCGGTCCCGGCCACCCGGTTGCTCGGCACCGTGCTGCTGGGCGAGCTCGCCCTGGACGGCCGGATCCGCGCGGTCCGCGGCATCCTCCCGGGCCTGCTGGCGGCCCGGGCGGCCGGCTACGGGCGAGCCGTCGTGCCGACGGACTCCCTCGTCGAAGCCGCCCTCGTGGACGGCATCGAAGTCGCGGGCGCACCGCACCTGCGGGATTTCGTGGCTTGGCTGAACCGCGAAGCCGAGCTGGCCCAGCCGGAGCCGCCCGGCCCGGTGCCCCCGCCGGAGGTACCGGATCTCGCGGACGTCGTCGGGCAGCCGGAGGCACGCTGGGCTCTGGAGGTCGCCGCGGCGGGCGGCCACCACCTCCTGCTGACCGGCCCGCCCGGAGTCGGCAAGACGATGCTGGCGAAGCGGCTGCCGGGCCTCCTCCCGCAGCTGTCGCCGGAGGAGTCCCTGGAGGTCACCGCGGTCCACTCGGTCGACGGTTCGCTGTCGAAGTCCTCGCCACTGGTGACCGTCCCGCCGTTCGTGGCCCCGCACTATTCGATCTCCGTGCCGGCTCTGATCGGCGGAGGCAGCGGCATCGCCGGGCCGGGCGCGATCAGCAGGGCACACCGTGGCGTCCTGTTTCTCGACGAGGTCTGCGAATTCGGCGCGCAGTGCCTTGAATCGCTCCGGACGGTCCTGGAAGAGGGCGAGGTCCGCATCTCCCGCGTCAAGGGATCGATCACCTATCCCGCGCGGTTCCAGCTGGTCCTGGCCACCAACCCGTGTGCGTGCGCACCGCCGAAGGACACGGACTGCGTGTGCTCGCCGAGCGCCCGCCGCCGCTACCTCGCCAAACTTTCCGGACCGCTGCTCGATCGCGTCGACCTGAGGGTCCGCTTGCGCCCGCTGAGTGCGATCAGCGCGCACGACACCGGCGCGGCAGAGCCATCGGAGGCGGTGCGCCGGCGGGTGTTCGCGGCCCGCGAGCGCGCAGCCCGACGCTGGAGCGAGCACGGCTGGCTGTCCAACTCGGAGGTGCCCGGACCAGCTCTACGTCGTCAGTTCGCCCTGCCCGCCGAAGCGACAGTGGTGCTGGACCGAGCGATGGAGCGAGGCGCCCTGAGCGGTCGCGGAGCCGACCGCTGCCTGCGAATAGCCTGGACGTTGGCCGACCTGGACGGCGAGTCCCGTCCGGGAGCCGAACAGGTGAGCGCGGCGCTGGCCTTCCGAGAGCGAGTGGCGGCATGAGCCCCGCCGAGGCGCGCCGGGCCGGCGCTCACCGCTTGCGCGCGGCCACACCATCGACGCCGCTCCTTGCCGCCGAGGTTGCCCGAGGGGGCGGCATGCGTGTCGACGAGTTGCCGCAGGCTGGTGTGGGCTTACGGCCAGCCGGCGCGGGTGGCCTCGATGCGGTCGCGCCGCGTCGCGAGGTCGGTGTCCAGCGGATCGTCGAGCCACTGGTGCGCGCCGGGTTCGATATGGCGGCTGTCCGGAAGCCGGCGACCGAACCGCTGGTCTCGGCTGGCGTTGCGTCTGTCGGCGGCTGCTGGTCCAGGCCGATGCCTGCCTCCGGGAAGCAGGTCGCGGCATGAGTCCCGATGAAGTGCGGCAGGCTCGTGCGTACCTGCTGCGGGTGGCCGAGCCACCGGCACCCGCCCTCGTGGCGTTCGTCGCCGAGCACGGGCCGGTAGCGGCCGCCGCGCGTGTCCGGCGTGGCGACTGCCCGGAGGGAGTGCTCAAGGCGACCGAGGCACGGCGGGGCTACGACCTCGTCGCCCAGGATTTCGCCCGGGCCGCCGAGGCCGGTGCCCGGCTGGTCGTCCCCGAGGACGACGAGTGGCCCGCCTGGCCACTGCTCGCCCTGGAGCTCGCCGCCCGGCGCGGGGTGGCCGAGGCCGTCCCGCCCTTGGCGTTGTGGGTTGCCGGGGAAGTCGCGCTCGGCACGGCCGCCGATCGGGCCGTGGCGATCGTCGGTGCTCGTGCCGCGACCGAGTACGGCGAACACCACGCCGCCGAGTTCGCCTACGGCCTGGCCGGCCGGAGCGTGCCGGTGTTCTCGGGCGCCGCCTACGGCATCGACGGAGCCGCGCACCGAGGCGCACTCGCCGCCGAGGGGGTCACCGTCGCCGTGCTGGGATGCGCTGTCGACGCCGGCTATCCGGCGGGGCACGTCACGATGCTGAAGCGGATCGTCCGCTCCGGCGGCGCCGTCGTCAGCGAGTACCCACCCGGCGTCCCGCCGGCGCGCCACCGCTTCCTCGTCCGGAACCGGCTCATCGCCGCCCTCACCGAGGGCACCTTGGTGGTCGAGGCGGGACGCCGCAGCGGCGCCCGCAACACCGCGAGCACCGCCGGCGCCCTCGGGAAGGTGGTGATGGCCCTGCCCGGGCCGGTGTCGTCCGGCATGTCCGCCGGCTGTCACAACCTGATCCGCGACGCCAAGGCGACGCTGGTCTCGACCGTCGACGAAGTCCTCGAAACCGTCGGGTGGTTCGGCGTCGCCGAGGACCCCGTCTCCAGCCGGCCGAAACGGCGCACCGACCGGCTGGGGCCCGAGGCGTTGCGGATCTTCGAGGCACTCGCCGTGCGCGCCGACCGGTCCGACGCCGAGGTCGCGGCCGAGTCCGGGCTCCCGTTGCGGCGGGTGCGGGCGCTGCTGCCCGAGCTGGAAATCGACGGATTCGCCGTCCGCGGGGAATCCGGCTGGCGACGACGGAAGGAAAGCGCGTGACGACGACGGAATCCGGGCGAAATCGCCGCCCGCGTTCGGCCGGTCCGGTGGGGCCGCGTGGCGATCCTTGACCGAAGGCGGTTGTTCGCGCAGCGTGACAGCCATGCCGCCATCACGCTCCGGCCGGGCCCGCCGCCCCGACCTGCGCGCGCTCCGGGCCGCGCTGCCCGAGCCCGTGCGGGCCGTCGTCACCGCCTACGAACGGCACCTCGGGCTCGAACGCGGCCTGTCCGCGCACACCGTCCGGGCGTACGTGGGAGATGCGGTTTCGCTGCTGGGGTTCGTCGTCGACGGTGGCGATGAGGTGGCAGAGCTGGACCTCGCCCGGCTGCGCGCGTGGCTCGCCGCGCAGCAGTCCGGTGGGGCGAGCCGGACGACGCTCGCGCGGCGGGCCGCCTCGGCTCGGACCTTCACCGCCTGGGCGCACCGCACCGGCGTCCTGGCCACTGACCCGGGCGGCCGGCTCGCCGCCCCGCGGGCGCACCGCACCCTGCCGGGAGTGCTGCGTGCCGGGCAGGCGGGGGAGGTCATGCAGGCGTCGGCCGCCGGGGCGGCACAGCGCGATCCGGTCGCCCTGCGTGATCGCGCGATCGTCGAGCTGCTCTACGCCACCGGCATCCGCGTGTCCGAGTTGTGCGGGCTGGACGTCGGCGGGGCCGACTTCTCCCGTCGTGTCGTGACGGTGCTGGGGAAGGGCGGCAAGGAACGCGTCGTCCCGTTCGGCGTCCCGGCGGCGGAGGCGCTCGCGGACTGGATCGACGAGGGCCGCCCGAAGATCGTCGCCGAAAGCGGTGGTGAGAGCGTCGAGCCCGCGCTTTTCCTGGGGGTGCGGGGCAAACGCGTCGACCCGCGCGCGGTGCGGCGTGTCGTGCACGACGCCGTCTCGGCGGTGCCCGGAGCAGTCGACATGGGGCCCCACGGCCTGCGGCATTCCGCCGCGACGCATCTGCTCGAAGGGGGTGCCGATCTCAGGAGCGTTCAGGAACTGCTTGGTCACGCTACGCTTGCCACGACGCAGCTCTACACTCATGTGACCGTCGACCGGTTGAAAGCGATCCATGACCGAGCGCACCCCAGGGCCTGAGGCGGCCGGGGGTGGCTCGCCGGGGTCGTCACCAGCGGGCCCGGCGGCGCACGCGCATCCGCACGAGCACGGAGACGACACTGAGCCGCATGCCGAGAACGACTGTGCAATGACCGCAGGCCCGCACGTGACCGAAGCCGCCGGAGTGACCACTCACGGTGAGGCTGCCGCGCCCGCGGAGACCCGGGCCGGCTACGACGTCGACGCCGGGATCGCGGCTCTGTGGCAGCAGTTCGCCGACAACCCGGACCAGGCGTCGCGCGATCGGCTCGTGCTGCACTACGCCCCGCTCGTCAAGTACGTCGCCGGCCGGGTCGGCACCGGCCTGCCCACCCACATCGACGTGGGCGACCTCGTGCAGTCGGGCATCTTCGGGCTCGTCGACGCGATCGAGAAGTTCGACCCCGAGCGCGGCCTGCGCTTCGAGACGTACGCGATGCAGCGCATCCGCGGCGCGATCCTGGACGACCTCCGTTCCCAGGACTGGGTGCCGCGCGCGGTCCGCAGCAAAGCCAAGGAGGCCGAGCGCGCGATGGAGCGCCTCGGCGCCCGCCTGCACCGCACCCCGACGGACGCGGAGCTCGCCGCCGAACTCGGCATCGGCCTCGACGACCTGCGCGACTTCTACGGTCAGCTGCAGCTCACCAGCGTCGTCGCGCTGGAGGACCTGGTGGCCGCGGGCAAGGACAGCGGCTCGCTGGTCGACACGCTGCCCGACGACGACGCCGTCGACCCGGTCGCGGTGCTCGTCGACCAGGACAACCGCCGTCAGCTCGCCCAGGCGATCGCGCAGCTGACCGAGCGGGACAAGATCGTGGTCAGCCTCTACTACTTCGAGAGCCTGACCCTCGCCGAGATCGGCAAGGTCCTCGGGGTCACGGAGTCGCGGGTGAGCCAGCTGCACACGCGGGCGGTCATGCGGCTGCGCGCCAAGCTGGTCGAGCAGACCGGCACCTGATCACCGACCACCTCCCCACGGCTTGAGCCGGTATTCGCCCACCTCGCCGGTCAACGCGAGGGGATCGACGTACTCCTCGCCCCGCCGCACGCCCCAGTGCAGGCACGCCGCCACCGCACAACCGGGATGCCCGGCGAGGACGGTGCCGAGCACCTGGCCGCGGTAGACCTGTTCGCCCACCGCCACCTTCGGCGCGACGGGCTCGTAGGTGGTCCGCAAGCCGCCATCGTGGTCGACGGAGAGCACAGGCCGCCCGCCCACGAGACCGGCGAAGACCACGACACCCGTATCGGCGGCCAGCACGTCCTGCCCGGGCACGGCGGCCAGGTCGACTCCGCGGTGGCCGGGGCCGAAGGGCGTTTCCGGGGCGTCGAAGTACTTGGTGACCACCGGATCGGGTGAAAGTGGCCAGGCGAGCCGGGAGTGCCGCGTGGTGAGGGAGCGGCCGGCTCCGGGTTCGACCGCGACCAGAGGTGCCCAAGCCGGGGCGACCATGAGCGTGATCGCCCACGGCGCGCCCGGACCCCGCGCGGCCGGGAGAAATGCTGCGCCCTCGGCCGGCGACGGGCGCGCGGTGGTCACGTGCCGACCTGCCGGTGCCTCGGCCCGCGCCGCGGTGGGCCACCAAGGTGGCTCGGCCGGGTGTGTGGCCATGTCGCCCGGCCGTGGCTCGGCTGGTGCTGCCGCGGTGGGCCACCAGGTCGGCTCGGCCGGGTGTGTGGCCACCTCGCCCGGCCGTGGTCCGGCTGGTGTTGTCGTGGTGGGCCGCCAGGTCGGCCCGGCCGGGTGTGCGGCCACGTCGCTCGGCCGTGGTCCGGCAGGTGCCGTCGCGGTGGGCCCGACGTCCGGCGGCGGTGGTGGTGCCAAGCCATCCCTCCCTGGCTCCACGGCCGCCCGTGGGGGTCCGGATTCCTCCTCGCGGGCGGCACCTGTCCCCAGCCACGCCGGCACGGACAGCTCACCTCCCGAACCAGGCGCGCCCGGGGCCCGGACGCCCCCGTCTCCCCTCGCGAACACTCCTCCCCAAACCGCCGTGACCAGCACAATCGCCGCCACCAGCCACCGTTGGGACCGCATGATCGACTCCATGTCTCCAGCCTGCGGCAGGCGGCCGCCTCGTGGGGAGGGGATGGCGAATCTGTGGATAACCGGAGTCGATGTGGACAACCGCGTCGCTCAGCGGCCGCCGGTGGGGGAGGGGGTGGTGGGAGGGGGTAGAATCTTCTGCGCAGTCCGTTTCAGCGGGCTGACTTCGCGTGCACGTGCGCGTTCCCCGGTCTGGAAGCAAGCCGGGCGGGCGCACGGGGTCCGGCGGTTCCCGGGGGTTTCACCTCCCGGGGTCCGGACGCCGGCACGGGCACCAGGGCGAACGGCCACCCGGCCGCGAGCGACAAACCGAGCAGCGCGTCAGCGGAAGCGAAGCGCGCACTACACAGAAGAGGTGTGATTCCGGCAATGGCCGTCGTCACCATGAAGCAGCTGCTCGACAGCGGCGTGCACTTCGGGCACCAGACCCGCCGGTGGAACCCGAAGATGAAGCGCTACATCTTCACCGAGCGCAACGGCATCTACATCATCGACCTGCAGCAGACGCTGACCTACATCGACCGTGCGTACGAGTTCATCAAGGAAACCGTCGCGCACGGCGGCACCATCATGTTCGTCGGCACCAAGAAGCAGGCTCAGGAAGCCATCGCCAACGAAGCCGCGCGCGTGGGCATGCCCTACGTCAACCAGCGCTGGCTCGGCGGCATGCTGACCAACTTCCAGACCGTGCACAAGCGCCTCCTCCGCCTGAAGGAGCTCGAGTCGCGGGAGCAGACCGGCGGCTTCGAGGGCCTCACCAAGCGCGAGATCCTGACGCTGACCCGCGAGAAGGACAAGCTCGAGAAGACCCTCGGCGGTATCCGCGACATGGCCAAGGTGCCGAGCGCGGTGTGGATCGTCGACACGAAGAAGGAGCACATCGCCGTCGGCGAGGCTCGGAAGCTGAACATCCCGGTCGTCGCGATCCTGGACACCAACTGCGACCCGGACGAGGTCGACTACCCGATCCCGGGCAACGACGACGCGATCCGCTCGGCCGCGCTGCTGACCAAGGTCGTCGCCGAGGCCGCGGCCGCCGGTCTGATGCAGCGCTCCAGCCGCAACGGTGCTTCGGCCGACTCCAAGCCGGAGCCGGGCGTCGCCGCGGACGAGCCGCTGGCCGAGTGGGAGAAGGAGCTGCTCGCCGGCTCCGAGACCGCCGCCGCCGACGCGACCGAAGCCGCCGCTGCCGTCGAGGCCGCCCCGGCCGAAGCGGCTCCGGCCGAGGCCGCCCCCGAGCAGGCGACCGCCTCCTCCTGATGCTTCACCGCCCGTGCGGCCGCGCCCCCGGG
>NZ_JMQI01000027.1 GCF_000695625.1 Amycolatopsis rifamycinica | reverse complement strand
ATCAGGCTTGCGCCCATTGTGCAATATTCCCCACTGCTGCCTCCCGTAGGAGTCTGGGCCGTGTCTCAGTCCCAGTGTGGCCGGTCACCCTCTCAGGCCGGCTACCCGTCGTCGCCTTGGTAGGCCATTACCCCACCAACAAGCTGATAGGCCGCGGGTTCATCCTGCACCGCCAGAACTTTCAACAACCCCCCATGCGAGAGATTGTGATATCCGGTATTAGACCTCGTTTCCAAGGCTTATCCCAGAGTGCAGGGCAGATTACCCACGTGTTACTCACCCGTTCGCCACTCATCCCCACCCGAAAGTGGTTCAGCGTTCGACTTGCATGTGTTAAGCACGCCGCCAGCGTTCGTCCTGAGCCAGGATCAAACTCTCCAACAATGTCTTCGAATTCAATCGAGGCAAATACTTGCTCTCAAAGGAACCTCACACGAGGTTCAATACATAAGCTCTACTGGCTTAGTTCACTAGCACACTGTTGAGTTCTCAAGCAACACACCACAAACTCACCGCGATCAAGCGGCTCGCTCGTAGCGAGTCATTCCTAGCAGTTTTTGGTGGGACACCCACTCAATCGCGATCCGCGAGAGCTTGGTTCGTGTCCCGGTGGCCACCCGGTTTCCCTGGCGACTTGGAGAACTTTACACCCCCTCCGGAGGCCCGGAACAGGGGGGTCCCTTAACTGCGTTCCCGCAGGTCAGGGGCCTGTTTCGGGCCGCCGGGGCGGGTCAGCCGCCGAGCGCGACGCCGGCGACGGTGCGCTTGCCCTTGCGGACCACGAGCCACTTGCCGTGGAGGGCGTCCTCGCGGGACGGCTTCCACTCCTCGTCCGCGATCTTCACGTTGTTGACGTACGCGCCGCCCTCCTTGAGGGTGCGGCGCGCGGCGCCCTTGCTGTCCACCAGTCCCCCGGCGAGCAGCAGGTCGACGATCGTCGGCTCGGCGCCCGGGTCGACCTTGCCGTTCGGCACCTCGGCCATCGCCGCGTCGAGGGTGCGTTCGTCCAGGTCGCCGAGCTCGCCGCGGCCGAACAGCGCCTGGCTGGCGTTGATCACCTGCCGGGTTTGCTCCTCGCCGTGGACGAGCGTGGTGAACTCCTCCGCCAGCCGCTTCTGCGCGGCCCGCAGGTGGGGCCGCTGTTCGGTGTCCTCCGCCAGCGCGGCGATCTCCTCCTGGTCGAGGAAGGTGAACATCCGCAGGTAGCGGACGACGTCGGCGTCGCCCACGTTCACGAAGTACTGGTACCAGGCGTACGGCGAGGTCATCTCCGGGTCGAGCCAGAGGTTCCCGCCGCCGGTGGACTTGCCGAACTTGCGGCCCTCGGCGTCGGTGACCAGCGGCGCGGTGAGCGCGTGCACGCTCGCTCCGTCCGTCCGCCGGATCAGGTCGACCCCGCCGACGAGGTTGCCCCACTGGTCGGACCCGCCGACCTGCAGCTTGCAGCCGTACTGGCGGTGCAGCTGCAGGTAGTCCTGCGACTGCAGCAGCAGGTAGCTGAACTCAGTGTACGACATGCCGTCACCCTCGAGCCGGCGCTTGACCGTCTCCCGGTTGAGCATGACGTTGATCGAGAAGTGCTTGCCGACGTCGCGCAGGAACTCCAGCGCGGTCTGCTGCCCGGTCCAGTTCAGGTTGTTTTCGACGATCGCGCCGGTCGCCGAGTCGTCGAAGTCGACGAACCGTTCGAGCTGGCCGCGGATGCGCCCCGCCCACTCGGCGACGACGTCGAGCGTGTTCAGCGTGCGCTCACCGGTGTCGCGCGGGTCGCCGATCATCCCGGTCGCGCCGCCGGCCAGCACGATCGGCCGGTGCCCGGCGCGCTGGAACCGCTTGAGCATGAGCAGCGGGACCAGGTTGCCGGCGTGCAGGCTGGGCGCGGTCGGGTCGAAGCCGCAATAGAGCGTCACGGGACCCTGGTCGAGCTCGCGCCGGAGGGCGTCGATGTCGGTGGACTGCGCGATCAGGCCGCGCCAGGACAGCTCGTCGAGGATGTGTTCGCTCACGCCTGTAGATCCTCCCGCACCAGGTCAACCGACTAACTGGCGGGTCGGACCCGCCGCTTCCCGCCGCGGCGGTAGGTGGACACGGCGGGCGAGCCGTCGACCCAGAAGCGCCAGGGCGTGTCCATCGCCATCGCGACGCCGACGCGCGGGCCGCTGCGGATCCGCTCGGACGGCACCCGCTCGCCCGCGTACAGCCGGACCGGCGACGCCGGGTCGGTCAGGTCGACGCCGTTCTCCTGCCGGTCGATGCGCAGCACCGACGTCAGGATCGCCGGGCCTTTGGCGAGCTCGCCGGTCCCCCGCGCGTTCGGCCGCCGCTTGCGGACGACATCGAGCCCGGTGACGACCTCGCCCGCCCGCAGGAGCACCGCCCCGGCCACGCCGTCGGTCGAGCCGACGATGTTCGCGCAGAAGTGCATCCCGTAGACGAAGTACACGTACAGGTGACCCGCCGGCCCCCACATGACGGCGTTGCGCGGGGTCCGGCCGCGGTAGCAGTGCGACGCCGGGTCGTCCTGGCCGCGGTAGGCCTCGACCTCGACCAACCGGACGCCGACGGTGCCGTCGGGCCCGTCGGCCTCCAGGACCGAGCCGAGCAGCAGGTGGGCCAGGTCGACCGGATCGAGCGCGAGTTCTTCGCGGGTGAACAACCGGCCTGCGTCGCCGCTCAAACGGGGTTCCTCTCCTCGGCTGCCCGGCCACCCTAACCCTTGAGCGATCGCTCAAACTTCTCTACAGTCGTTTTGAGCAGTCGCTCAAACTCTGGAGGGGAGCCGAGAGATGCGACCGAAACCGCTCTACGTCGAGACCGTGATCCGCACGGACCTGGACACGCTCTGGCACCACACCCAGGACCCGGCCCTGCACCGGCGCTGGGACCTGCGGTTCACCGAGATCCGCCCGCTGGACGGCCTCGACGGTCACTTCCGCTACGCGTCGAGGTTCCTGGGAGTCACCGTCGAGGGCATCGGCGTGAGCGTGGCGTCGCGGGACTGGCCGGACGGCGGTCGCACGTCGGTGCTGCGGTTCGCCTCGGCCGACCCGCTGTCGCTGATCAGCGCGGGTGCGGGCTTCTGGCGCTACACACCGGTGCCCGGCGGCGTCCGGTTCGTCACCGGCTTCGACTACGGCACCCGCTGGGGCCGCTTCGGGCAGCTGGCCGACCGGGTGTTCCGGCCGGTGTTCGGGTGGATGACGGCGTGGTCGTTCGACCGGCTGCGGCTGTGGCTGGAGACCGGGGTGCCCCCGGAGGCGCAGCCCCTGACCGCGCCCTCGGCCGCCCGGTGCGTCCGGACGCGGCCCCGCGCCCGCGTGACCGCCGGAGCGTCGTCGTGACCGGCGTCTTCGAGCGCACGCTCGGTTCCGACTTCGCGAAGCTGCACCCCCGGATGCGGGAACGGCTCGCCCTTTCGGACGGACGCGGGATGATCGGCCACGGCCTGATGGACCGGATCTGGCGCGGCCCCGGCTTCACGCTGCCGTTCCTGTGGCTCGGCTCGGCGCGGCACATCCTGTTCCCCGAGCACGGCCGGAACGTGCCGTTCACCATCGAGAACTACCCGTACGTGGACGGGCACGGCCGCGAAACGGTGTCCTTCGTGCGGACCTTCGAGTTGCCGAGCCGGCGCCGGCGCTTCGACGCCCAGATGGTGCACAGCGCCGGGCGGGGGCTCGTCGACTACCTGGGGACGCACCAGCAACTGGCCGTCGACCTCGCCATGTCGGTGCGGCCGGACGGCGGGTTCCGGATCCGTTCCGGCGAGTTCCGGTTCCGGGCGGGGGCGCGCCTGCCGCGGGGCCTCACCGTGACCGCCGCGGTCGACGAGTGGTTCGACGACGGCCGCGGGCAGTTCCGGATCGAGGTCGCGGTGGCCCATCCCCGCTTCGGGCCGGTGTTCGGCTACGAGGGCGGCTTCAGCGCCCGGTACGTCGACGTCGGCGGCGGGGTCAGCGGAGCGGTGAAGCCACTTCGTGAGAAGGTCATGGACTGATGGGCACCGGCCGGAACTCCAGTTCGCAGGACACGAAGCAGCGGCTCGTGGACGGCGTGCTGGAAGTCGTCCGGCAGCAGGGCATCACCGCCGTCTCGGCCCGGTCGGTCGCCAGTGCCGCGGGCGCCAACCAGGCGCTGGTCTTCTACCACTTCGGCAGTGTCGAAGAGCTCATCGCGCAGGCCTGCATCCAAGCGACAGAGGCCCGCGTCGCCCTCTACCGGGAGCGGTTCGCCGCGGTGGCCACGGTCGGCGAGCTGCTGGCGCTCGGCCGGGAGATCCGGGTCGCCGAACGCGCGGAAGGCAACCTGGCGCTCCTGGCCCAGACCCTGGCCGGGGCGCAGGGCAGCGAGCGGCTCGCCGAAGCGACCCGCGAGGGCCTGGACAAGTGGATCACCGAAGTCCGGACGGCGCTCGAGCGGGTGCTCGCCGGATCGCCGCTGGCCGAGCTCGCGGACCCCGACGGACTGGCCCACGCCGTGTCCAGCGGGTTCCTCGGGCTGACCCTGTTCGACACGGTCGACCCCGACGGCGCCGAGCAGGCCGTCGCCGCGCTGGAGCAGCTGGCCGTGCTCGTCGACGTCCTGGACGGGCTCGGCCCGGTGGCCACGCGGGCCGTCCGGGCCAAGCTCCGCAAATCCCGCCTCAGTTGAGCCACTGACGGGCCGCGGTGACGCGCTCCTCGAGCCGGGTGCGCTGCTCGGCCACCCGGGCCGGCGCCGTGCCGCCCCGGGCGTCGCGGGACTTCACCGAACCTTCGACGGTGAGGACTTCGCGGACCGCGGGCGTGAGGGCCGGGTTGATCTTCTCGAACTCTTCGTCGGTCAGCTCGTCCAGGCCGACGCCGCGGGACTCGGCGACGCGGACGCTCTCGCCCGCCGCTTCGTGCGCGACGCGGAACGGGACGCCCTGGCGCACCAGCCATTCGGCGATGTCGGTCGCCAGGGTGAAGCCGGCCGGGGCCAGCTCGGCGAGCCGGTCCGTGTGGAAGGTGAGCGTTTCGAGCATGCCGGCGATCGCCGGGAACAGGAGCTCGAGCTGCTCGACCGAGTCGAACACCGGCTCCTTGTCCTCCTGCAGGTCGCGGTTGTAGGCCAGCGGCTGCGCCTTGAGGGTGGCCAGCAGGCCGGTGAGGTTGCCGATCAGCCGGCCCGCTTTGCCGCGCGTCAGCTCCGCGACGTCCGGGTTCTTCTTCTGCGGCATGATCGAGCTGCCGGTGGCCCAGGCGTCGTCCAGCGTCACGTAGCCGAATTCGGCGGTGTTCCAGATGATCACCTCTTCGGCGATCCGCGACAGGTTGACCGCGAGCATCGCGACGGCGAAGGCGAACTCGGCGACGAAGTCGCGCGAAGCGGTGCCGTCGATGGAGTTCTCGACGCTGGTGGCGAAGCCCAGCTCCTCGGCGACGGCCTCGGGGTCGAGCCCCAGCGACGAGCCGGCCAGCGCGCCCGAGCCGTACGGGGACTCGGCCGTGCGGGCGTCCCAGTCCTGCAGGCGCGAGACGTCACGCAGCAGCGCCTGGCCGTGGGCCATCAGGTGGTGGGCGAGCAGCACCGGCTGGGCGTGCTGCAGGTGCGTGCGGCCGGGCAGGATCGCGTCCGGGTGCCGCTTCGCCTGCGACACCAGCGCGTCGACGACCTCCAGGGTGCCGGCGACGATCCGGCGGGCGGCGTCGCGCAGCCACATCCGGAACAGCGTGGCCACCTGGTCGTTGCGCGAGCGGCCGGCGCGCAGCTTGCCGCCGAGCTCGGTGCCCGCGCGCTCGATCAGGCCGCGTTCGAGGGCCGTGTGCACGTCCTCGTCCGCGATCGTGGGGGTGAACTCCCCCGAGGCGACGTCCTGGGCGAGGGTGTCCAGGGCCGCCAGCATGCCGGTCAGCTCGTCGTCGGTGAGCAGGCCCGCCTTGCGCAGCACCCGGGCGTGCGCGCGGGAGCCGGCGATGTCGTAGGGCGCCAGGCGCCAGTCGAAGTGCGTCGACGCGCTCAGCGCGGCCATGGCCTCCGCCGGACCGCTGGCGAACCGGCCGCCCCACAGCTGCACCGGCTGCTCGTTCCCGCTCACAGTTCTCGCTTCTCCTCGGTGTTCGTGGAATCCAGGTTTTCGGCCGTCACCCGGCCGTTGTACAGGACCAGGCGGACCTCGCCCGACACGGCGTCGGTCAGACTGGCGCATCCGCGGCCGGCCCGCCGGTCGAGCGCGGCACAGGCGTCACCGCGGCCGATCCTCTGCGCCTCGCCGCGCGCGATCAGCATCCGACGCGCCTCGACGACGGAGACGGTCTCGCCGTCGATCGCCACCGGAACCCCGCGGTCGAAGGTGATCACCACCTCGTCCGGCGCGAGGAACTCGCCCTCGGCCGGGAAGATGTCGGCGAGCACGGTCATGGTGGTCCTTCGGTGCCCGATTCGTTCGCCGAGCGCTGCGCGAGGGCGGCGAACCGCTCGGCCAGGTCCTTGCCGGTCAGCGGCTCGCGCGCGATCACGGCCACCGTGTCGTCGCCCGCGATCGAGCCGACGACCTCTTCGAGCGCCGCCCGGTCGATCGCGCTGGCCAGGAACTGGGCCGCGCCGGGTGGCGTCCGCAGCACGGTCAGGTTGCCCGACGAGTCCGCCGAGACCATCAGCTCGGCCAGCAGCCGGGACAGCCGTGACGTGCCACCCTGCACCCCGCGGACCGGGCTGCCGTCCTCCGGGATGACGTAGACCGGCGCGCCCGAATCGGGCCCGCGCAGCTTGACCGCGCCCAGCTCGTCGAGGTCGCGCGACAGCGTCGCCTGGGTGACCTCGATGCCCTCGGCGGCCAGCAGCTTGGCCAGCTCGGTCTGGCTGCGGATGGTCATGGTCGACACCAGCTCGGTGATCCGCGCCTGCCTGCCCACCCGGCTGCCGGTCATCGCCTGCTCTCCTCGAACAGCCAGACGAGCAGCGCCTTCTGGGCGTGCAGGCGGTTCTCGGCCTCGTCCCAGACCGCGCTGGCCGGGCCGTCGATCACCTCGTCGGTGATCTCCCAGCCGCGGTGCGCGGGCAGGCAGTGCAGCACGATCGCGTCGTCCGCGGCCTTCTTCAGCAGCTCGGTGTTGACCTGCAGGGCCCGGAACGGGCCCACCCGGTCGAGCCCGTCGTTCTCCTGCCCCATCGACGTCCACGTGTCGGTGACGAGCACGTCCGCGCCGTCGACCGCCGCGTACGGGTCGGTGAAGACGGTGGCGGTGCCGCCGGTCTCGTCCGCGCGCTTCTTCGCGTCCAGCATCACGCCCTGGTCGGGCTGGAAGCCGACCGGCGAGACGACCCGGACGTGCATCCCGGCGGTGACCCCGCCGAGCAGCAGCGAGTGCGCCATGTTGTTGGCGCCGTCGCCGAGGTAGACGAGGGTGAGGCCCTCGAGCTTGCCCTTGCGCTCGCGGATCGTCATGAGGTCGGTGAGCACCTGGCACGGGTGGAATTCGTCGGTGAGCGCGTTGACCACCGGGATCGACGCGGCCGAAGCCATCGCTTCGATGCGCTTCTGGGCGAAGGTGCGCCACACGATCCCGTCGACGTACCGCGAAAGGACCCGCGAAGTGTCCTCGATGGTCTCTTCGCGGCCGAGCTGCATCGACCGGCCGTCGACGATCACCGGGTGGCCGCCGAGCTGGCTGATGCCGACCTCGAACGAGAACCGGGTGCGCGTCGAGTTCTTCTCGAAGATCGCCGTGATGGACTTGCCGGCGAGGGTCTTGTTGCCCAGGGGGTCGGCCTTCAGCGCGTCGGCGAGGTCGAGGATGGCCTTCTGCTCGGCCGGACTGACGTCGTCGTCGCGGAGGAAGTGGCGCAGCATCAGTCGGAATCCTTCGTGGTGGAGTCGAGCACGTTCGGGAGGGCGGCGAGGAAGCCTTCGGCCTGATCGCCGTCGAGGACGAGCGGCGGGGCGAGCCGGACGGCGTCCGGGGCGACCGGGTTGACGAGGTAGCCGGCGTCCTGCGCGGCCTGGGCGACCGCCGCCGAGACGGGCTGCTTGAGGGCGATGCCGAGCAGCAGCCCGGCGCCCCGGACGCCGGCGACGAGCGGGTGCCCCAGCGCCTCGACGCCCGCCGCGATGTCCTTGCCCAGCGAGGCGACGTGGTCGAGGAGCCCCTCGGCGGCGATGGTCTTCAGCACGGCCAGCCCGGCCGCGCAGCAGACCGGGTTGCCGCCGAAGGTGGTGCCGTGCTGGCCGGGCTTGAGCAGGTCGCCCGCCGCGCCGACGCCGATCACCGCGCCCAGCGGCAGCCCGCCGCCGAGCCCCTTCGCCAGCGTGATGACGTCCGGCACGATGCCGGCCTGCTGGTAGCCGAACCAGGTGCCGAGCCGGCCCAGGCCGGTCTGCACCTCGTCGACCACCAGCAGCGTGCCGGTGGCCTTGGTGATTTCGCGGGCGGCCTGCAGGTAGCCGTCGGGCGCCGGGATGACGCCCGCCTCGCCGAGCACCGGCTCCAGGAAGACGGCCGCGGTGTCGGTGTCCACGGCGGCTTTGAGGGCCGCGACGTCGCCGAACGGCACGTGCTCCACCCCGGGCACCAGCGGTTTGAAGGCATCGCGCTTGGCGGGCTGGCCGGTGAGCGTCAGCGCGCCCATGGTCCGGCCGTGGAACGCGCCTTCGGCGGCGACCACCTTCGTGCGGCCGGTCAGCCGGCTGATCTTCAGCGCGGCTTCGTTGGCCTCGGCGCCGGAGTTGACGAACAGCACCTTGCCGTGGCCGGTGAGGCCGGCGACGTCGAGCAGCGCCTCCGCGAGCTCGACGGCCACCGGGTTGACGTACAGGTTCGAGGTGTGGCCGAGCCGGGTGATCTGCTCGGTGACGGCGGCGACGACGGCCGGGTGCGCGTGGCCGAGCGCGTTGACGGCGATGCCGCCGACCAGGTCGACGTACTCCTTGCCGTCGGCGTCCCACACCTTCGCGCCCTCGCCGCGCACGAGCGTCAGCTTGGGGGTGCCGTAGTTGTCCATGAGGGCGGACTGCCAGTGCGCCTGGCCGTCCACATTGGACGTAAGGTCGGTCACGGGAGCTCCGTTTCGGGGAAGACCATGGTGCCGATGCCGCGCGAGGTGAAGACCTCCAGCAGCACCGAGTGGGCGAGGCGGCCGTCGATCACGTGCGCCCGGCGCACGCCGCCGCGGATGGCGCGCACGCACGCTTCCATCTTCGGGATCATGCCGCTGGCCAGGCCGGAAAGCATGGCCTCGAGGCGATCGACGCGGATGCGGTCGATCAGCGACGACCGGTCGGGCCAGTTCGCGTACAGGCCTTCGACGTCGGTGAGCACCACGAGCTTTTCGGCGCCCAGCGCGGCCGCCAGCGCACCGGCCGCCGTGTCGGCGTTGACGTTGTGCACCACCCCGTCGACGTCCGGCGCGACCGTGGACACGACCGGGATGCGCCCGGCGTTGACGATGTCGAGCACCGCGTCCGGGTTGACCTCGGCGACCTCGCCGACGAGCCCGATGTCGACCTGCTCACCGTCCACAATGGCCTGTTTGCGCTCGGCGGTGAACAGGCGGGCGTCCTCGCCGGAAATGCCGACCGCGTACGGGCCGTGTGCGTTGATCAGCCCGACGAGCTCGCGGCTGACCTGGCCGGTGAGCACCATCCGGACGATGTCCATCGTCTCCGGCGTTGTCACGCGGAGGCCGCCCTTGAACTCGCCTTCGACGCCGAGGCGCTTGAGCATCGCGGTGATCTGCGGGCCGCCGCCGTGCACGACCACCGGGCGCAGGCCGGCCAGCCGGAGGAACACCATGTCCTCGGCGAAGGCCGCCTTCAGCTGGTCGTCGATCATCGCGTTGCCGCCGTACTTCACCACCACGGTGGCCCCGTGGAAGCGCTGCAGCCAAGGCAGCGCTTCGATGAGCACCCCGGCCTTCTCGGCCGCCGTCGCGAGTCGTTCGTCCGCGGAAATCAGAGCCTCCTGGTTCATGAGGAGTACGCGCTGTTCTCTTCGACGTAACCGTGCGAAAGATCCGTGGTGTAGATGGTCGCCGTGCCGGTGCCGACGCCGAGGTCGACGACGATCTCGACGGCCCGGCCGGTGAGGTCGGCCTCGGACCGGTCGGCGGCGGGCACGCCCTGGGCGAACAGGGTGACGCCGTTGATCGCGATCGACACCGTGTCCGGGTCGATGCGGGCCGGCACCCGGCCGAGCGCCATGGCGATCCGGCCCCAGTTGGGATCGGACCCGAACAGCGCCGTCTTGACCAGGTTGTCCTCGGCGATCGTGCGGGCGACGGCGATCGCGTCGGCCTCGGTGGCCGCGCCGCGCACGGTGACGTCGACGTCCTTGGTCGCGCCCTCGGAATCCGCGCGCAGCTGGAGCACCAGGTCGTGGCTGACCGCGGTGAGCAGCTCGGTGAGCTCCGCTTCGGTGGGCTCGACCCCGCTCGCACCGGAGGCCAGGACGAGGACCGTGTCGTTGGTGGACGTGCCGCCGTCGACGTCGAGCCGGTCGAAGGTGATGTGGGTCGCCGCGCGCAGGGCGCGGTCGAGGGTCGCCTTGTCCACCACGGCGTCGGTGGTCAGCACCGAGAGCATCGTGGCGAGGTTCGGCGCCAGCATGCCCGCGCCCTTGGCGAAGCCGCCGACGCTCCAGCCGCTGTCGTGCTTCGCGAAGGCCTGCTTCGGTTTCGTGTCGGTGGTCATCACGCCTTTGGCGGCGTTCAGGCCGGCTTCGGGGCTCGCGTCGAGGGCTTTGAAGGCGGTGTCCACCCCGGACAGGACCGCGTCCATCGGCAGCCGTTCGCCGATCAGGCCGGTGGAGCAGACGGCGACCTCGATCGCGCCGGCCCGCAGGACTTCGGCCACCTTCTCGGCGGTGGCGTGGGTGTCCTGGAAACCGCCGGGCCCGGTGGCCGCGTTGGCGCCACCCGAGTTGAGGACGACGGCCTTGAGCCGCTGCTGCTTGAGCACCTCCTGCGACCACAGCACCGGCGCGGCCTTGATGACGTTGCGGGTGAACACGCCCGCGGCGACGTCGAGCGGGCCGTCGTTGACGACCAGGGTGAGGTCGAGCGCGCCGGAGGCCTTGATCCCGGCGGCGACGCCGGCGGCGCGGAAGCCCTGGGGGCCGGTGACGGTCACGGTGCCACTCCTACGGTGGAAAGGCCGGTGGTCTCGGGGAGACCGAGGGCCAGGTTCATCGACTGGACGGCACCGCCGGCGGTGCCCTTGGTGAGGTTGTCGATCGCGGCCACGACGACCAGGCGCCGGGCGTCGACGTCGACCGTGACCTGCAGCTGGGTGTTGTTCGAGCCGAGCGTCGCCGACGTCGTCGGCCAGGCGCCCGCGGGCAGCAGCTGGACGAACGGCTCGGCGTCGTAGGCCTTCTCGTACGCCGCGCGGGCGGCGGCCTCGTCGACGCCGTCCTTCAGCGGGGCGCTCGCCGTGGTGAGGATGCCGCGGGGCATCGGCGCGAGCACCGGGGTGAAGGACACGGTGACCTTCTCCCCCGCGACGGCCGAGAGGTTCTGCGCGAACTCGGGGGTGTGGCGGTGGGCGCCGCCGACGCCGTACGCGCTGGCCGAGCCCATCACCTCGGAGCCGAGCAGGTTCGGCTTGAGGCTCTTGCCGGCGCCGGACGTGCCGGTGACCGCGACGATCGTGACGTCGGGCTCGATCAGGCCGGCGGCGAACGCGGGCGCCAGGGCCAGCGATCCGCCGGTCGGGAAGCAGCCGGGCACGGCGATGCGCTTGGTGCCGGCGAGCTTTTCGCGGGCGCCGGGCAGTTCGGGCAGGCCGTACGGCCACTGGCCGGCGTGGTCACCGCCGTACCAGCGCTGCCAGTCGCCCGCGTCGGCCAGCCGGTGGTCGGCGCCGAGGTCGACCACCAGGACGTCCGGGCCGAGCTGCGCCGCGATCGCCGCGGAGTGCCCGTGCGGCAGCGCGAGGAAGACGACGTCGTGGCCGGCGAGGGTCTCCGGCGTCGTCTCGGCCAGGACGCGGTCGGCGAGGGGAACGAGGTGGGGCTGGTGGACGCCGAGCTTCGTGCCCGCGCTGCTGGCGGCCGTGAGCGCGCCGATCTCGACCTCGGGATGGGTCAGGAGCAGGCGCAGCAGCTCACCACCCGCGTACCCGCTGGCTCCGGCCACCGCGATGTTCACCGTCATACGCATGATTATGCACGCCCTTGCAAGTCTAAACAAACCCGAAGTGGTGCCCGCCACCTTGGGATGCTGGGCCCATGACGGACACCCCGGCCCGGTTGCTCGGCCTGCTTTCGCTGCTCCAGACGCCCCGCGAGTGGCCGGGCAGCGAACTGGCCGAGCGCCTGGGCGTCAGCCCGCGCACGATCCGCCGCGACATCGAGCGGCTGCGTGACCTCGGCTACCCGGTCGAGGCCAGCCGCGGCGTCGCGGGCGGGTACCGCCTGGTCGCCGGCACCGCGATGCCGCCGCTCGTGCTCGACGACGAGGAAGCCGTGGCGATCGCGGTCGGGCTGCGGACCGCGGCGGGCCAGACGGTCGACGGCATCGAGGAAGCGTCCGTGCGGGCGCTCGCCAAGCTGGAGCAGGTGCTGCCGGCCCGGCTGCGCCGCCGGGTGGGCACGATCGGCACGGCGACGGTCGCGGTGCCGGCCACCGGACCGGTCGTCGACCCGGCGCAGCTGACGGTGTTCGCCGGGGCGATCACCAACCACGAGACCGTCCGGTTCCGCTACCGCGCCCACGACGGGGCCGAGACCCGGCGCCGGGCCGAGCCGCTCCGGCTGGTCGCCGCGGGCCGCCGCTGGTACCTGGTGGCCTACGACCTCGACCGGGCGGACTGGCGCGTGTTCCGCGCCGACCGCATCCGCGAAGCCCAGGCGACCGGCGGCCGGGTGGCGCCGCGCGAGCCACCCGCCACGGACCTGGCGGCCTACGTGCTGGACCGGTTCTACGACCTCGCGCCCTCCTACCGGGCGGTCGCCGTCCTGGCGGAGCCGGCGGCGCGGATCGCGCCGCGCCTCGGCCCGGCGGCAGGCGAGCTGACCGACCTCGGCGACGGCCGATGCCGGTGGCGGAGCCACGAGGACACGCTGGACTGGCTCGCGTTCCGGCTGCTGGGGCTGGGGTGCGCGTTCACCGTCGAGGAACCGCCGGAGCTGGTCGACCACTTGCGGGTCCTGGCCGACCGCGCGACCGCGGCGACGCGGGGGTGACTCGTGGGGCACTGTTTCCTCCTTCGGGGTGCCTGGTGGTCAGCGTCTGATGGGCTGCTTGTCGAACTCCCGGCGCCGGTCGTCGTCGCCCGCGGCGAAGCCGGTGAACGCCCGGGCGATCCGGGCTTGGTCCGAGACTTCGACGCGGCAGGGCCGGTCGGGCAGGCCTTCGCGGTGCTCCAGCGCGAACCGGTCGGCACGCAAGGCGGGTGGACCGCCAGCATGTCGGGCACCGTCGAGCCGGCGGCCCAGTGACTTCGCGCTTCCGGCACGCCGGGCGACGTGCCCTCGGCTCACGGTGGAACGCGACGGCCCGGTGGGCCGGTCCGGGCGGACCGGCCCACCGCCGCCGGTCAGCTCGGCTCACCGCCGTCCAGGTCCGTCCGCCTGCTCGGCGGCACGGGCAGGTAGCAGCCCGGGTTCTCCGGGTCGCAGCCCACGCGCGGCAGGCGGGCGCGGATACCGCCGGGGGTGCGTTCGAAGTACGCCGCGATCTGCGCGACGGTCTCTCCCGCGATCCAGCGGCTCTCCAGCTCCGCGTCCATCTCCTCGCTCCACGGGCGGCCCTGCTGCGCGGGACGGCCCGCGGATCTTCGCCGCGGCCCCCGGCCCGCGCCGGTCGCGGACAGCAAACCGTCCGTGACGAGCTCCGCCACCGTGTTCGCCACCGCGACGTCCACGTCGAGGCTGCCCTCGGCGACCGGCTCGCCGCCGGGGCCGCCTGCTTCCAGGGTGATCATCACCCGGGGCGTGGGTTCGGCGCGGTCGACGTCCGTCCTGGTCGAGACCACGATCTGGTAGGTGTTGTCTTCGGTCCGGACCTCGGTCCGGCGCTGTTCGATGATCGACATGCCACGAAGCTAGCGCGCACCCCCGACAATTTCGGCCACGCGCTGCTCACGGCCCACTCCGCTCCGAAATTGTCGGACCCCTCCCCTAACGTCTCCGCTGACCACGAACCGTCACGAGGAGGCGACGATGGGACACCCGCGGACAAGACGCTGCCCCGGTCCGGAAGAGCCGGACCGGGGCAGCGGGATGGGACTGTTCCGCTCAGAAGTGCAGCAGCTGGGCCAGCGTGCTCTGCTTCTCCTGGGCGGCCTTCGCGGAGTTGTCCGACTTCTGCGCCGCGGCGCCGTCGGGCACGGGCGGCGGCACCGGGCTGCACTGGACGTCCGAGTGGTTGCCGGGCTGCCGCTTCGGCAGGGCGCCGGTGGCCAGGTAGTCGGCGATCTTGTCGTCCACACAGGACACCCCGGACAGCGAACCGGCGTGCGTCGTCCCGCCGGGCGCGCTGATCAGGCTCGAGTTCGGGAACCGCTTCCGCACCTCGAGGCTGCCGGCGTACGGCGTGGCGGCGTCGAGCTCTTCGCTGATCAGCAGGGCGCCGGCCACCTTGCTGCCGTCGATGTTCACCGGCTTGCCCGCCTTCGCCGGCCAGAACACGCAGGGCGCGTTGAACCAGGCGTTGCCCCAGGTCTCGAACGGGGCCTTGAAGTAGGTCAGCCAGTTGTCGGCGCGCCACCGGTTCCAGTCGGTCGGCCACTGCACGTCGGTGCACTGAACGCCCAGGTACACGGCGAACCCGTTGTCGTCACCCGGGGGGTTGGAGTTGTCGTAGAGCGCCTTGAGCGTCTGCCAGTCGCCCTTGTGCACGTAGCCGTCGAAGGCGTTGGCCATGTCGACCCAGCCGAAGACGTAGTAGCCGGCCTGCAGGAAGATGTCGGTCCACTCGTCGCCGCCGATCACGCCGCCGGCCGGGTCTTTGGCGAGCTTGCGCTGCGTGTCGTACCAGAGCTTTTCGACCGCGTCGCCGGTCTTGCCCAGGTGGTAGACGTCGTCGTACTTCGCGAGCCAGTCGAAGTAGATCTTGATGTTCTTGTCGAACGCGACGTCCTGGTCGAGGTTGGCCTGGTACCAGACCTTCCGCGGGTCGACGTTGCCGTCGAGCACCATCCGGCGGACGTTCTTCGGGTACAGCGTGCTGTACACCTGGCCGAGGTAGGTGCCGTAGGAGAAGCCGTAGTAGTTGATCTGCTTCTCACCGAGGGCCTTGCGCAGGCTGTCCATGTCCTG
Source organism: Amycolatopsis rifamycinica (assembly GCF_000695625.1). Taxonomy (GTDB): domain Bacteria; phylum Actinomycetota; class Actinomycetes; order Mycobacteriales; family Pseudonocardiaceae; genus Amycolatopsis; species Amycolatopsis rifamycinica. Next base: position 206,778 of record NZ_JMQI01000027.1, on the reverse strand, counting down.
CGCGACATCGGTCGTCTTGATGTGGTCGAGGATCTCGCCGTTCTTGCGGCACGCGTCGGCGTACCCCTTCGAACGGGCGAGCCAGGTCTTCTCCAGCTGCGGGGTGGTCGGCACGTAGGCCGGCCGGTTGTAGCTGAAGTAGTTCCCGTCGCAGCTGATCGCGGGCTTGCTGGACCCGACGCCCCGCGGGTCGAAGCCGATCCAGTCGTAGCTGTTCCCGGCTCCGTTCGGCACGTACTTGCCGAGCACCGACAGGCCGAGGCCGGAACCGCCCGGCCCGCCCGGGTTCACCAGCATGATGCCCTGGGACCGCGCGGTCTTGTGCTTGATCCGCGAGACCGCGACGGAGACCTTCGTCCCGCCCGGCTTCGCGTAGTCCATCGGCACCTCGAGGTAGCCGCACTCGGCACCGTTGGCCTTGAGGCCGGCCGACGCGCAGGGGCCCCAGGCGATCGGCGCGGGGGTGAACTGCACCCCGGTTTCCGCCGAGGCGGCGGGCGCGGCGGCCATCAGCCCGGCCGCGAGCCCCGCGGCGGCGATGGCGGCGACGATTCGTTTCACAGTTGTCCTTTTCGTCCGCATTCGACAGCGTTCGCCAGATTTCGACGAAACTACCGGCAACCCCGAACAATCTCGCTGACCGACGCGGCTTTCGCCATCCGCCTTTCGTCGGGACCTGTGGCGTCCGTTCGGCACCGGAACTGTCGGTGGCCGGCAGTACGCTCCGCGGCGCCGAAGCTCGACAGGAGGACGGATGAGCGCGGACGAAAGGCTGGTCAAGGCCATCCGCGCCGGGTTGGCGGAGCTGGCCGACCCGGCAAAAGCGCCGGCGATGCAGGCGTACATGAAGTCGGCCATGCCCTACCGCGGGGTCGCGAAACCGGAGCGCAGCGCACTGCTCAAGCGGGTGCTGGCCGAGCACATATTGCCCGATCGAGTGAGGTTTTCGGCAACTGTCCTGGAGCTGTGGCGGACGGCCGGATTCCGCGAGGAACGCTACGCGGCCATCGATCTTTCCGGGTACCGGGCCTACCGGCGGTGGCAGGACCCGGACCTGGTCCCGGTGTACGAGGAAATGATCGTCGACGGGGCGTGGTGGGACTACGTCGACGAGCTCGCCATCCGGCGACTGGGCCCGATCCTCCGTGAGAACCGCACCCGGATGACGCCGACCATGCTGGCCTGGGCCCACGACGGCAACCTCTGGCGCCGCCGCACGGCGATCATCTGCCAGGTGGGCGCCAAGGAGGAGACCGACGCGGAGCTGCTGGCCCAGGCGATCGAACCATCTATCGCCGAGCCGGAGTTCTTCCTGCGCAAGGGAATCGGCTGGGCGTTGCGGGACTACGCGAAGACGGCACCGGACTGGGTCCGGAGTTTCGTGGACGACCACCCGGGGCTGTCCGGGCTGTCGAGACGGGAGGCGCTCAAGCACATCGGCTGAGGCGGGCGGTCGCGGGTGAGGTGGCCCGGAGGGCCGGCTCGCGTACCTGGAGGGTCGGGTGCGGGTCAGGACTCCAGAGGTGGGCCGGCCCCTCCTGCCGGGTGGCGGGAGGGGCCGGTCACGACCTCAGGCGAACCTCAGGCGCGGAGGGTGGCGTTGAAGCGCTCGCCCGCTGCCGCCACGGCCGCGTCGCGGGCCTTGGTGGCTTCGTCGACCGTCAGCGTTCGGTCCGGGGCTCGGAAGCGCAGCTTGTACGCCAGCGACCGCTTGCCCTCGCCGACCTGCTCGCCCGCGTACACGTCGAACAGCGTGATGTCCTCCAGGAGCTCGCCCGCCCCCTGGCGCAGGACCGCGGCGAGGTCCGCCGAGGGGACCTCGGCCGCCGCCACCAGGGCGACGTCCAGGAGGACCGGCGGGTAGCCCGACACGCTCGGTGCCGGACGGGTGTCCGGGAGCGGGATCGCGTCCAGGTCCAGCTCCATCGCCACCGTGCGCGGCGGCAGGCCGAGGGCTTCGACCACCTTCGGGTGCAGCTCGCCCGCGTGGCCGACCGGCCAGTCGCCGACCCGGAGCTGGGCGCAGCGGCCCGGGTGCCACGGCGGGAGGTCGGCCGCCTGGACGGTCAGCTCCACGCCGGCCGCCTCCGCGACCGTGCGGGCCGCCTGGACCGCGTCGGCCCAGTTCGCCGGCTCGCCCGCGCCCCACCAGCCCGCCCGGCGGCGGTTGCCGGCGAGGACCACCGCGACGTGCAGCGGCTGCTGGGGCACCGCCGCCTCCAGCAGGGCCAGCTCCTCGTCCGAAGGACGGCGGTCGACGCCCAGGTCCGGGACCTTCAGCGGGTTCGGGGCCGGGAGCACCACCTGGCCGATGTGGTACAGCGACACGTCCTTCGTCCCGCGGGACACATTGCGCTGCATGGTGTCCAGCAGGCCCGGCAGCAACGTCGTCGCCAGGCGGTTGCGGTCGGCCTCCAGCGGGTTGCGGACCACCACCGTGTTGCGGCGGACGTCGTCGGCCGGGAGGCCGAACGCGTCCCACACCGCGTCGCTGATGAACGGGAACGGGCGCACCTCGACGTACCCGGCCTCGGCCAGCGCACGGGACACCCCGCGGACGCGCCGCTGGCTGTCGGTCAGGCCGCGGCCGGCCGGGGCGGCGGGCAGTGTCGACGGGATGCTGTCGTAGCCCTCCAGCCGCAGCACCTCTTCGACCAGGTCGGCCGGCTGGCGCAGGTCGCCGCGCCAGCTCGGCGGGATCGCCGTCACCCGGCCCGTTCCGTCGTCGCCCGTGCCGACCGAGACCTTGCAGCCGATCTGAGTCAGCCGGCGGACCGTCACGCCGCGCTGGTAGTTCACGCCCGCGACCTTGTCGGGCAGGTTGATCGGCATGACGACCGCCGGGTTCGGCTCGACCGCGCCCTCGTCGGTGCGGCCGGGCTGGATGGCGGCGTCGCCGTACTGGCGCAGCAGCCGGGCGGCCAGCTCCACCGCCGCCGCGCACAGCTGCGGGTCGGTGAACCGCTCGAAGCGCTTGGCCGCCTCGGAGAACAGCTTGTGCCGCCGCGCGGTGCGGCTGATCGCCGCCGGGTTCCAGTGCGCCGCCTCGAGCAGCACGTCGGTGCTCTCCGGCGTGATCTCGGTGCTCGCGCCGCCCATCGTGCCGGCGAGCGAGATGACGCCGCTGTCGTCGGCGATGACCACGTCGTCCGGGTCGAGCGTGCGCTCAACGTCGTCCAAAGTGGTCAGTTTCTCGCCCGGCTTCGCCCGGCGCACCACCAGATCGCCCTGGATGGCCTTGGTGGCGAACGCGTGCAAGGGGTGCCCGAGCTCGAGCATCACGTAGTTGGTGACGTCCACGGCCAGGGAGATGGACCGGATGCCGGCCAGCATCAGCCGCCGCCGCATCCGCCACGGGGTCGGCGCGGTCGCGTCCAGGCCGGTGACCCGGCGCAGCACGAACCGCGGGCAGCCTTCCGGGTCCTCGACGCGGACCGGCCAGGCGTCGCCCTCGGCCGCCGGGACCTCCAGCAGCGCCGGGTCGCCGAAGGGCACGTCCAAGGCGTTGGACAGCTCGCGCGCGAGCCCGCGGATCGACAGCGCGTAGCCGCGGTCCGGGGTCGGGGCGAGCTCGATCACCGAGTCGTTGAGGCCGAGCAGTTCCTGGGCGTCGTCGCCCGGGCTCGCGGTGCCCGGCGGCAGCACGAGGATGCCGGTGTGGTCGTCGCCGAGGCCGAGCTCGCGCGCCGAGCAGATCATGCCGTCGCTGATCCGGCCGTAGGTCTTGCGGGCGGCGATGGCGAAGTCGCCGGGCAGGACGGCGCCGGGCAGCGCGACGACGACCAGATCGCCCTCGGCGAAGTTGCGCGCGCCGCAGATGATGCCGCGGGTCTTGATGCCGTGTGGGCCCTCGTCGAGCTCGCCCGCTTCGTCGTCGTCCTCGTCGTCCTCGTCGTCGCCGAGCTCTTCGGCGGTGTCGGCGGGCTCGCCGACATCGACGCGGCAGAAGCGCACCGGCTTCTTGAACTCGGTGAGCTCCTCGATCTCGGCGACCCGGCCGACGACCAGCGGGCCGGTCACGGGACCGAGCTCGCGCAGGTCGTCGACCTCGATGCCGATCCGGACGAACGCGTCGGCCAGGTCCTGCGGCGTGACCTCCTCAGCGAGCTCGAGGTGTTCGGTCAGCCAGCTGACTGGGACTCGCACTACGCCTCCGTTCCGAAGGGAAGGGTGAAGCGGACGTCGCCCTCCACCATGTCGCGCATGTCCGGGATCCCGTTGCGGAACTGCAGGGTGCGCTCGATACCCATGCCGAAGGCGAAGCCCGAGTACACCTCGGGGTCGACGCCGCAGGCGCGCAGCACGTTCGGGTTGACCATGCCGCAGCCGCCCCACTCCACCCAGCCGGGACCACCCTTCTTCTCCTCGAACCACACGTCCACCTCGGCGGACGGCTCGGTGAAGGGGAAGAAGTGCGGACGCAGCCGCGTCTTCGAGCTCTCGCCGAACATCGCGCGCGCGAAGGCGTCCAGCGTGCCCTTGAGGTGGGCCATCGTGATGCCCTTGTCCACCGCGAGGCCCTCGACCTGGGTGAACACCGGGGTGTGGGTCGAGTCGAGCTCGTCGGTGCGGTACGTCCGCCCGGGGCAGACGACGTACACCGGCAGGTCGCGGTGCAGCAGCGTGCGGGCCTGGACCGGCGAGGTGTGCGTGCGCAGCACCAGGCCTGAGTCCTCTTCGCCGACGTAGAACGTGTCCTGCAGCTGGCGGGCCGGGTGGTCCTTGCCGAAGTTCAGCGCGTCGAAGTTAAACCACTCGGCTTCGAGCTCCGGGCCCTCGGCGATCTCGTAGCCCATCGCGACGAAGGCGTCCGCGACGCGTTCGGAGATGGTGCTGATCGGGTGCCGGGCGCCGCGCGGGACGCGGTCCCACGGCAGCGTGACGTCGACGGCCTCTTCGCGCAGCACACGCTCGTCGCGCTCCGCCTGGAGCTCGGCGCGGCGGGCGTCGAAGGCGGCCTGGACGGCCTGGCGGGCTTCGTTGACGCGCTTGCCCGCCTCGGCCTTCTCCTGCTTGGGCAGGGCGCCGATCTCGCGGCGGGCGAGCATCAGCGGCGCGTGGTCGCCGAGGTGGGCCGGCTTGACCTCGGCCAGCCCTTCGAGCCCGGTCGCGGCGGCGAACGCCGCTTCGGCGGCCTTGACCGCCTCCTGCAGCGTCTCGGGGGCGAGGACCGCGCCCTGTGCTTCCTTCTCCGTGGCTCCGGACATAACTCCTCGGCGTCCGTGAGGACTGGTCGTTCGCGCTCCGCCGCACACGGCGCGCGAGAGGTCAAAGGCGGGAAAAGTCTATGGGATCGGGTCCGCGCGCCCCCGGTCGCCCCGGGAGCGCGCGGACGCGCGGTCAGCGCTGCCGGAACGCCTCGGAGAAGTCGACCGACGCGAACTCGCCGGGCACCACGCCCTCGGCGGCGTAGCGGTACAGCGCCGTCTGGTAGATGCCGGACAACGTGGTGGTGAACACCGCCACCAGCAAGGTCCAGACGATCGCCAGCCCGACCGCGACGAACAGGGTGGCCGTGCCGCCGAGCAGGAAGCCGGCGCCGAGGAGCACGACGTAACCGGCGAAGGTCAGCAGAAAACCGACCAGGCCGAGGCCGGCGGTGCCGGCGACGTTCTCGCCCCACGCGCGGCGGAACAGCTCGACCGACCGCTTGACGCCGGCCTTCACGCCGACGCCCTCGAGCACGACGACCGGCAGCACGAGGTACGTCGTGAACCGCCAGGCCATGCCGATCAGGCCGCTGATGATGCTGCCGAGGAAGCCGAGCCGCTCCTCGATGGTGCGCAGCACCACGCTGACCGTCGCGCTCACGCCGGACCAGCCGAGCAGGGCCGGCCAGCGGCGACCGGCCGCGGCGAGACCGGCGCCGACGCCGGGCATGCCGCCGTCGCCGCGCAGCGCGACGTCCGCCTGGGAGATCAGGGCGGCGTTGAAGAAGATCGTGACGAACGCCGAGACGAGGTAGAACGCCCCCAGCAGCACGTACGTGCCGGCGGTGGGCCGGAAGTGCTCGGCCTCGAGGTGGACGGTGAAGAACGCGGGTGTCAGGAACACCCCGGCGACCAGCAGCCCGGCGATGCCGGCGAGCACCGGGAACCACGCCAGGCCCTTGTGGGCGCGCAGCACCTTCAACGACGCGGAGAACAGCGCGAACGAACGAGCGAGCCTGCCCATGGAACCCCCCAAATATCGGCCACAATGGATATCGCGGGAGCCTACTCGCAGGTCAGCGCCGCGCCGCCATCGCGCTCGTGTAGACGCAGACGGCCGCCGCGGTGGCGAGGTTGAGGCTCTCCGCGCGGCCGTACAGGGGGATCCGGACGGCGAGGTCGGTCCGGTCGAGGACGTCGGCGGGCAGGCCGTGGGCCTCGTTGCCGAACACCCACGCGGTCGGCGCGGCGAGATCCACCCGATCGAGTTCGGCGTCGGCGTAGCCGTGGGCGGCGAACGTCCGCAGGCCCGCGGCCGAGCAGGCCGACAGGGCGGCCGGGACGTCGCGGACGCGCGCGATCGGCAGGTGGAACAGGCTGCCGGCGGCGGCGCGGACGCACTTGCCGTTGTGGGGGTCGACGGTGTCGCCGGCCAGGACCACCGCGTCGGCGCCGGCCGCGTCGGCGACGCGGATGACCGTGCCCGCGTTGCCGGGGTCGGCGACGTCGACGAGCACGACCACGAGCCGGGCGGCCGGGGTCACGGCCTCGTCGAGCGGACGGTCCAGCAGCGCGCAGACGGCCACGATGCCTTGGGGTGTCACGGTTTCCGACAGCCCGTCGGCTGCCCGGTCGGTGATCGGCGAGACCGGAACGCCGGCCGCGCGCGCCACGTCCACCAGGTCCGCGTGCTGCTCCGACGCCCGCGAAGTGACGAAGAGCTCGTGCACCGTGCCGCCGGCCAAGGCGGCTTCGACGGCGTTGGCGCCTTCGGCCAGGAACCGGCCGGTCTTGTCGCGTTCCGCGCGCCGCGTCAGCTTGCGCGCAGCAACGACCCGGGGGGTCCGTTCGGTGAACGGTTCCGCCCCGGGTCGTTGAAAGCTGCCGGTCAGGCCGACTTCGCTTCGCCGGTGTTCACGTTGGCCTTGGCGAGCTCGGCCAGCGCGGTGAAGGCGGCGGCGTCGTTGACGGCCAGGTCCGCGAGGATCTTGCGGTCGACCTCGACACCCGCGGCCTTGATGCCCTGGATGAACCGGTTGTAGGTCACGCCGTTGGCACGGGCCGCCGCGTTGATGCGGGTGATCCACAGCTGGCGGAAGTCACCCTTGCGGGCACGGCGGTCCCGGTAGGCGTAGTTCAGCGAGTGAAGCGTCTGCTCCTTGGCCTTGCGGTACAGCCGCGAACGCTGGCCGCGGTAGCCGCTGGCCAGTTCGAGAGTTGCGCGACGCTTCTTCTGGGCGTTGACCGCCCGCTTGACGCGTGCCACGGGTCCATCCTGTCGATCTCAGGGGGCGAGGGGCCGCCCCGGGTGGTTACAGCAAGTTCTGCGGGATCAGATGCCGAGCAGGCGCTTCACGCGGCCGACCTCGGTCTTCGACACCTCGGTGGTGCCCTCGAGGCGGCGCGTCACGCGGCTGGACTTCTTCTCCATGCGGTGACGCCGGCCGGTCATCTGGCGGCGCAGCTTGCCCGTACCCGTCTTGCGGATGCGCTTGGACGTCCCGCTGTGGGTCTTCATCTTCGGCATTTTGTCCTCTTTCGTGCGGCGGCTCACCGGAGAATCCGGTGAGCCGCTGACTCGTGCTGGTCGGCGCCTACGCGTCGGGGGTCGGCTCGGGGGCCGCCTCGGCCTTCGCCTTCGGCTTCACGTTCTTGTGCGGGGCCAGCACCATGATCATGTTTCGGCCGTCCTGCTTGGCCGACGACTCGACGAAGCCGAGCTCCGTGACGTCTTCGGCGAGCTTCTGCAGCAGCCGGTAGCCGAGCTCCGGCCGGGACTGCTCGCGGCCGCGGAACATGATCGTGACCTTGACCTTGTTGCCCGCCGCCAGGAACCGCGACACGTGACCCTTCTTGGTCTCGTAGTCGTGCTGGTCGATCTTGGGGCGCAGCTTCTGTTCCTTGATGACGGTCAGCTGCTGGTTGCGCCGCGACTCACGGGCCTTCTGCGCGCTCTCGTACTTGAACTTGCCGAAGTCCATGAGCTTGCACACCGGCGGGCGGGCCTGCGGCGCCACCTCGACGAGGTCGAGGTCGTTCTCCTGCGCCAGGCGCAGCGCATCCTCGATCCGGACGATGCCGACCTGTTCGCCGGCGGGTCCGACGAGTCGGACTTCCGGCACCCGGATACGGTCGTTGATGCGTGTCTCGGAGCTGATGGGGCCTCCTTGGTCCGAGGAATGTTTCCTGTTCTCGTTCGACCTGGTGCCCACATAGCGAAGGCCCCGACACCATGCGGTGCGCGGGGCCCACTCTGTTTCCGATCGTGCCCCGGAGGACACTTGTTCACCCTGGACGGGTGAGACCGGACCCGGCCACCTGTGCGGTGACGCGGGTGGGAGCGGGGCTCCACTTGCCGCCCCCGATCGCTCGAGGGCTGGTCGCTCGTGGAAGGGTACCAGACGTGTCAGATCAACCCTCCGAACAGCCCCCGTATTCCCCCGAAGCCCGCCACCTGGAGGACATCCCCAGCGTGGAGGTGATCAGCCGCGCGGCGGTGATGCTGCTGTCGGCCGGCGCCGAACGGCTCGGGCTCGCCGACGCCGACCCGGCGACGTCCCCGCACCGCGACCTCGACGAAGCCCGCCGGCTCATCACCGCGCTCGCCGGGCTCGTGACGGCCTCCGCCGAGTACCTGGGCCTGCACGCCGGGCCGCTGCGCGACGGCCTGCAGTCACTGCAGAAGGCCTTCCGGGAAGCTTCGGCCGTGCCGGACGAGCCCGGGCAGGGCCCCGGGGAGAAGTACACCGGCCCGGTTTACTGACGACCACCCTCGACCGGCCCCCACCAGAGCAGCCCCCACCAGAGCAGCCCCCACCCTCTCCGGGGGGCGTCCCCGAGTCCAGTCTATCGGGGGTGCCCGGCAAAACCCGGAAGAGCGGGGGCCTGGGGGCCGGTTGTCCACATCGCGCCCGAAATGTGGATGCCAGCACGACGACCTTGCGGGGCAACTCCGTCGACATCTAACATGTTAGATGTGAGTCTCTCGAAGGTCACGCGCCCGTTGCTCCGCGACGAGGCCTACGACCGCATCCGGCGCGCGATCGTCGACGGCACCCTGCCGCCGGGGGCCCCGCTGCGCGACGGCGATCTCGCCGACCAGCTCGGGCTCTCCAAGGCCCCCGTTCGCGAGGCCCTGCGACGGCTGGCCGACGACGGTCTGGTCGACTCCAAGCCGCAGAGCTACACCCGGGTCTCCGAGGTGATGTCCCCCGACGTCCTGGACGCCCGCGAGGTCGTCCGGGTGCTGCACGAGTTCGCCGTCAAGCAAGCCGCACCCAAGTGCCGTCCGGCGGACATCGCCGCCATGCGGGCGGCCAACGACCGGTTCGCCGAAGCCATCGCGGCCCGGGACATCGCGGCCGCCGTCGAAGCCGACGACGAGCTGCACGACGTCCCGGTCCGCCTGGCCGGCAACGCCGCGGTCGCCGCGACCCTCGACCGCTACACGCCCCTCCTGCGCCGCCTCGAGCACGCCCGGTTCAGCTCCGCGCTGGCCTGGAACTCCGTCGAACGCCACACGAAGCTCATCGACGCCCTCGAGAAGCACGACACCGAAACCGCCGTCTCCGTGATCTCGACCATCTGGACCGACCTGCTGGAGGAACAGTGACCCTCGACGCCTTCCCGCGCTTCCCCCTGCTGTTCGGCCCGTCGCCGGTGCACCCCCTCGAACGCCTCACCGAACACCTCGGCGGTGCGAAGATCTGGGCCAAGCGCGAGGACGTCAACTCCGGCCTCGCGTTCGGTGGCAACAAGACCCGCAAGCTCGAGTACCTCGTCGCCGATGCCCTCGAAGAAGGCGCCGACACGCTCGTCTCCATCGGCGGGGTCCAGTCCAACCACACCCGCCAGGTCGCCGCGGCGGCGGCGCGGGCCGGGCTCAAGGCCGTGCTGGTGCAGGAAAGCTGGGTCGACTGGCACGACCCGCTCTACGACAAGGTCGGCAACATCCAGCTCTCGCGCATCCTCGGCGCCGACGTCCGGCTGGTCGAGGCCGGCTTCGGCATCGGGTTCAAGGAGACGTGGGAGAACGCGGTCGCCGAGATCGAAGCGCAAGGCGGTAAGCCGTACGCCATTCCCGCCGGCGCCTCCGACCACCGGCTCGGCGGACTGGGCTTCGCGAACTGGATCGTGGAGCTCGAAAAGCAGGAGGACGAACTCGGCGTCTTCTTCGACACCGTGATCGTCTGCTCGGTCACCGGCAGCACGCAGGCCGGGATGGTCGCCGGGACCGCGCTCGGGAAGGAGCGGCGCATCCTCGGCATCGACGCCTCGGCCAAGCCGGCGGAAACCCGCGAGCAGGTCACCCGCATCGCGCGGAACACCGCCGAGCTGATCGGCGCCGGGGAGATCCCCGAGGTCGAGCTGGACGACCGCTACCACGCCGGGATCTACGGCATCCCCGACAAGTCCACTGTGGACGCCATCGAAACCTGCGCGCGGCTGGAGGGCATGATCACCGACCCGGTGTACGAGGGCAAGTCGATGGCCGGGCTCATCGACCTCGTCGGCACCGGCGAGATCCCGCGCGGTTCGAACGTCCTCTACGCCCACCTCGGCGGGCAGCCAGCCCTGAACGGCTACACGAGCGTTCTGGGCTGACCGCCCGGCACCGGGTCAGTCCAGCACGCAGAGCACGTCGATCTCGACGAGGAGCTCGCCCGGGAGGCCGACGTACACCGTGGTGCGGGCGGGCTGCGGCGCGTCGCCGATCAGCTCGTCGTACACCTCGTTGAACGGCGCGAAGTGCGCGGTGTCGGTCAGGTACACCCGGACCATGATCGCGTCGGCGAGGCTCGAGCCCGCCTCGGCCAGCACGGCTTCGATGTTCTTGAACGTCTGCCGGGTCTGGCCCGCGACGTCGTCGCCGACGATCGCGCCGGTCGCCGGGTCGAACGCGACCTGGCCGGCGACCTGCAGCAGGTTCCCCTTGCGGACGGCCTGCGAGAACTTCGCCGGCGGCTTCGGCGCGTTCTCGGTGGAAACTGCCGTCTTGCTCATCAGTGCCCCTTTCCGTTCTCCGTCCATCCACTGTGGACGGAAGCTTCCTTCGTGGCCGCCCGCAGCTCGGGCACCAGCGCCAGCAGGCCTTCGTAGTCGAGCAGCACCTTCGGCACCGACATCGACGCGGCGGCCAGCACCTCGCCGCCGGTCCCCCGCACCGGCGCCGCGATGCAGTGGATGAAGTCCTCGTGCTCGGCGTTGTCGACGGCGTACCCGAGCCGGTCCACCCGTTCCAGCTCGGCCAGGTACGCGGACGGCGTCGTGATCGTGTTCGGCGTCCGCACCGGGTAGTCGATCGACCGGGCGATCTCCTCGCGGCGGGCCGGCGGCATGGCCGCGACCAGCACCTTCCCCACCGCCGTGCAGTGCAGCGGCGCGCGCTTGCCGATGCGCGAGTACATCCGCACCGAGTGCCGGCCTTCGAACTTGTCGATGTAGACGACTTCGCCGTCTTCGTAGCTGGCCAGGTGCACGGTGTGCCCGGTGCGCGCGTTGAGGGCCGCCAAAGCGGGGTGGGCGCTGCGCCGGACGTCGAAGGAGTCCAGGGCCTGGTTGGCGAGGTCGAACATGGCGCTGCCCAGCCGGTAGTGGCGGGCGCCTTCGCGGCGGACGAAGTGGTGCTGCTCGAGGGTGCGCAGCAGCCGCAGCACGGTGGACTTGTGCACGCCGATCTCGTCGGCGAGGTCGTCGAGGGTGCGCGCGTCCTGCGCGATCGAGTTCAGCAACGTCAGCGCGCGGTCCAGGCTCTGACTCATGTGCGCACCACGCCCTCTCCGGTCAGCCGCACCGAACGCCACTCGTCCGGGCCGGCCTGCAGCAGGGTATCCACGACCGGGCGCGGCAGCGGCACCCCGACGTCGTCGTGCGTGAGCAGGGTGACGGCGGCCTGCAGGTGTCCCTGCCGCAGCCGCTCCAGCGGCGTGGCGCCGCGCAGGGTCGCGGCGAGGAACCCGGCGGCGAACGCGTCCCCGGCGCCGACCGGCTCGACGACGTCGACCCGCAGCGCGGGCGCGAACAGCGGCTCGCCCTCGACCAGCGTCGCGCCGCGTTCGCCGTGCTTGACGACGAGCGTGCGCGGTCGCGGCAGCAACGCCCGCAGCTGCGCCGGGTCGCCGGTCCCCCACACCTGCCGGGCCTCGTCGTCGCCGGTCAGCACGATGTCCGCCTGCGCGGCCAGCTCCGCGAGCAGGCGGGGATCACGGCCCGTCCAGAGCGACGGCCGCAGGTTGACGTCGAAGGAGATCAGCCGGTCGCCGCGGGGCAGTTCCAGCAGCGCGCGCACCAGCGCGAGGCAGCTGTCCGACAGCGCGGGCGTGATCCCCGACAGGTGCAGCACGCGGACGCCGTCGAGGTCGAGCCGATCGAGCAGCGAAGGACCCATCCCGGACGCGGCCGAGCCGGCCCGGTAGTAGCGCACCGGACTGCCGCCGGCCCCGCTTTCCTTGACGTAGAGCCCGGTCGGGCGCGCCGGGTCGACGTAGCAGGCGCTGACGTCGACGCCGTGGGACGCGACCTCCCGCAGCATCGCCCGGCCGAAGGGGTCGTCCCCGACCGCGCTCACCCAGCCGCTGCGCACCCCCAGCGTCGGCAGGTTGCAGGCCACGTTCGATTCGGCGCCGCCGATGGTGCGCACCCAGCGCTTCACCTCCTCGGGCGGGCCGGGTTCGGCGGGCACGAACAGCGCCATCGTCTCCCCCACGCACAGCACCTCGGGCCCGCTCGTCACTGTTCGTCTCCCTGCCCTTCACCCCGTTGACCTGTGGCGACCCGGATGCTACACCTATGGCACGCAAAATGCGCAACAGTCGTTGCAACATACGCAACAGAGGTCGCCGCCGATGAACCCTTGCCTGCTGGACCCCGCCGCGCTCGACGCCCTCCGCCGGGAGCGGATCGACTGGCGCTTCCGCTCGGCCGCCCCCGCCCTGTCCGGGCTCACCCTGGAAGAAGCCGCGGACCGCCGGCTGAACCTGTTCACCGACGGGTTCTTCGCCCCCTTCGTCGTCCTCGACGAAGAAGCGCTCGAGCACAACCTGCGGACGATGGCCGCGTGGTGCGCCGAGCGCGGTGTGGTGCTCGCGCCGCACGGCAAGACGACCATGGCCCCGCAGCTGTTCGCGCGCCAGATCGAGCACGGCGCCTGGGGCGTGACCTGCGCGAACGCCGGTCACCTCCGGATCTACCGCGCCTTCGGCGTGTCCCGGATCCTGCTGGCCAACCAGCTCCTCGACCCGGCCGCCCTCCGCTGGCTGGCCGCCGAACTCGCGGCCGACCCGGGCTTCGAGTTCTTCTGCTGGGTCGACTCGGTCCGCGGCGTCGAGCTGATGACCGCGGCCCTCGAAGGCGCCGAGCGCCCGGTGGACGTGCTCGTCGAACTGGGCGCCGACGGCGGCCGCACCGGCGTCCGCGACACCGCGACCGCGCTGGCGATCGCCGAGGCGGTCCACGCGAGCCCGGTGCTGCGGCTGCGCGGCACCGGCGGCTACGAAGGCGCGCTGTCCCACGGCACCGACGAAGCGGCCCTGGCCAAGATCAGCTCCTACGTGGACGGTCTGCGCGACCTCGCCATCTCGTTCGCGGACAAGGGCCTCCTCGCCGGGCAGATCGTCGTCACCGCCGGCGGCAGCGCCTACTTCGACCAGGTCGCGAACGAGCTGACGAAACCGTGGCCGGACGGCCTCGACGTGCTGCCGGTCCTGCGCAGCGGCGCCTACCTGACCCACGACGACGGCTTCTACCGCGAGATCTCCCCGCTGGGCGACCACCCGCGCATCGAGGGCGTCGACTCCTTCCGGCCCGCACTCCGGGCCTGGGCGCAGGTGACGTCGAAGCCGTCGGACGAGCTCGCGCTGCTCACCATCGGCAAGCGCGACGCGTCCTTCGACGAAGGCATGCCCGAACCGCAGCTGCGCCGCCCCCCGGACGGGCCCGCCGCACCCCTCGAAGGCCACACCGTCACCAAGCTCAACGACCAGCACGCCTTCCTCGCGCTCCCGCCGGGATCCCCGGTCGAGGTCGGCGACTGGATCGGGCTCGGCCTCTCCCACCCGTGCACCGTGTTCGACAAGTGGCCGCTGCTGCCGGTCACCGCGGCCGACGGCGAAACCGTCGTCGACTACGTCCGGACGTGGTTCTGATGGACGTCGTCATCGGCAACGCGCTGGTCGCCGACGGCACCGGCGGCCCGCTCGCCCGCCACGACGTCGGCATCAGCGGCGGGAAGATCGCGGAAGTCGCCGACGCGGGCTCGCTCACCGGCGGCCGGACGATCGACGCCGACGGGCTCGTGCTCGCGCCCGGGTTCATCGACATGCACTCGCACTCCGACCTGCAGCTGCTGGCCAACCCGGACCACCCGGCGAAGATCACCCAGGGCGTCACGACCGAGGTCCTCGGCCAGGACGGGCTGTCGTACGCGCCGGTCGACGACGTCGTGCTCGAGGCCCTGCGGCAGCAGCTCGCGGGCTGGAACGACGACCCGCCCGGGTTCGACTGGAACTGGCGCTCGGTCGGCGAGTACCTCGACCGCCTCGACCGGGGCATCGCTGTCAACGCCGCCTACCTCGTCCCGCAGGGCACGGTCCGCATGCTCGCCGTCGGCTGGGACGACCGCCCGGCCACCGAGGCCGAGCTGAACCGCATGAAGGAACTGGTCGCGACCGGCCTGCGCGAAGGCGCGATGGGGATGTCGTCCGGCCTCACCTACACGCCCGGGATGTACGCCGAGACGAGCGAGCTGGTCGAGCTGTGCCGGGTCGTCGGCGAGCTGGGCGGGTTCTACAGCCCGCACCACCGCAGCTACGGCAAGGGCGCGCTGGAAGCCTTCGCCGAGATGATCGACGTCTCGCGCCGGTCGGGCTGCCCCCTGCACCTGGCCCACGCGACGATGAACTTCTCGGTCAACAAGGGCAAGGCGCCCGACCTGCTCAAGCTCCTGGACGACGCCCTCGACGACGGCTGCGACATCTCCCTGGACACCTACCCGTACCTGCCGGGCGCGACCTACCTTTCGGCGCTGCTGCCGAGCTGGGCCACCGAGGGCGGCCTGGACGCCACGCTCGCCCGGTTGTCCGATGTGGACGAACGTGAGCGGATCCGCGCCGAGATCGAAGAGTCCGGATCGGACGGTGCCCACGGCGTCCCGATCGACTGGGACGCGATCGAAATCAACGGTGTCCGCCACGAGCACAACGCCCACCTCGTCGGGCACAGCGTCGCCGCGTCGGCGCGCACGCGAGGCACCGAACCGGCGAAGCTGTACTTCGACACGCTCCTCGACGAACGGCTCGGCACGTCGTGCCTGATGCACGTCGGGCACGAGGAGAACGTCCAGGCGATCATGCGGCACCGCACGCACACCGGCGGCAGCGACGGGCTGCTCGTCGGCGCGCGGCCGCACCCCCGCGCGTGGGGCACGTTCCCCCGCTACCTCGCCCGGTACGTCCGCGAACTGGGCGTGCTGGACCTGGCCGAGTGCGTCGCCCACCTGACCGGGCGGGCCGCGCGGCGGCTGCGGCTGACCGACCGCGGCCTCGTGCGCGCCGGGTACGCCGCCGACCTGGTGCTCTTCGACCCGGAAACGGTCGCCGACACCGCCACCTTCGAAGACCCGCGGCAACCCGCCACGGGCCTCACCCACGTCTTCGTCAACGGCGTCGCCGCCCTCGACGACGGCCGTCCCACCGGCGCCCTCGCCGGACACTCCCTGCGCAACCCCCGGAGAACCCGATGATCCACTGGCTGCAACACACCACGGGCGGGCTGCTCACGCTCGCCGCCGTTTCGATCGCCGTCCTGCTGGTGCTGATCATCAAGCTCAAGCTGGAACCCTTCATCGCGCTGATCGTCGTCGGCCTGCTGACCGCGCTGGCGGCGGGCCTGCCGGTCGGCACGATCGTCGGCTCGGCCCAGAAGGCGTCGGACTCCCTGCTGGAGAAGGGATTCGGCGGCATCCTCGGGCACATCACGGCGATCATCGGCCTCGGCACGATCCTCGGCTCGATCCTGGAACGCTCGGGCGGCGCCAAGGTTCTCACCGGGGCCCTGCTGCGGTCGTTCGGCGAGAAGCGGGCGCCGCTGGCCATGGGGGTCGCCGGGTTCGTCTTCGGCATCCCGGTGTTCTTCGACATCGGCATCTTCGTGCTGGCCCCGCTGGTCTACGTCGCCGCGAAGCAGGGCGGCAAGTCGCTCGTGTTGTATGCGATGCCGCTGCTGGCCGGCCTGTCGATCACGCACGCCTTCCTGCCGCCGCACCCCGGTCCGGTGGCCGCGGCCGGGCTGCTGCACGTCGAGCTCGGCTGGATCATCCTGATGGGCCTGGCCTGCGGGATCCCCGCGTTCCTCGTCGGCGGCGTCCTCTACTCGACGTGGATCGGCAAGCGGATCGTCGTCGACGTGCCCGAGGACATGGTCTTCGCCGAGGAGGAAGGCGAGAAGGAGGAGAACCCGCCGTCGCTGGGCCTGGTCGCCGCGATCATCGCGGTGCCGCTGGTGCTGATCCTGGCCGGCACGTTCGGCAGCATCTGGCTGCCGAAGGGCTCCGCGCTCGCCGGCGTCGCCGCGTTCATCGGCACCCCCGCGGTCGCGCTGACCGTCGCCGTGCTGCTCGCGTCCTGGCTGCTCGGCCTGCGGCGCGGGTTCACCGGCAGGGACCTCAACGAACTCGCCGCGAAATCGCTGCGGCCGGTCGCGATGATCCTGCTGGTCGTCGGCGCGGGCGCGTTCTTCGGCGCGGTGCTGTCGGCGACCGGGATCGGCAAGGCCGTGGCCGATTCGCTGCACGACGCCGGGCTGCCGGTGCTGCTCGCGGCGTACGTCATCAGCTGCGGCATGCGGATCGCGCAGGGTTCGGCGACCGTCGCCATCGTGACCACGAGCGGGATCATCGCGCCGACCGTGGCCCAGCTCGGCTATTCGCAGATCCAGCTGGCACTGCTGGTGATGGCGATTTCCGCCGGCTCGATCATCGCCTCGCACGTCAACGACGGCGGCTTCTGGATCGTTTCACGGTACTTCAACCTCACCGTGCCGCAGACGCTC
Source organism: Amycolatopsis rifamycinica (assembly GCF_000695625.1). Lineage (GTDB taxonomy): Bacteria > Actinomycetota > Actinomycetes > Mycobacteriales > Pseudonocardiaceae > Amycolatopsis > Amycolatopsis rifamycinica. The sequence continues at coordinate 189,583 of NZ_JMQI01000027.1, read as the reverse complement.
AAGTCCTGGACCGCACTGGAAACCGTGCTTTCCCTTTCCGGTTTCGGGGCTTCGGCATTGCTCATGGCCGTGGTCTAGACCATACTGGAGCCTGTCACCGCCGAAACCCGTTGGGAGACAAAGACGATGACCGGACTTTCCCGTCGCACGTTCCTCGGCGCCGCGGCCGGCGCGGGAGCCGCCACCGTGCTCGGCGCGCCGGTGGCCGGCGCGGCCACCACGGAGAAGGGCTGCTTCGCCGGCACGACCGTGTACATCGGCAGCTACACCACCGGGGCGGCCGGGCACGGCCTCGACGTCGCCACCCGCTCGGGCGCGGCACTGTCCTCGGTGCGCACCATCGCGGGGATCACCGACGCGTCGTGGTTCGCCCGCAGCGCCGACGGCAAGACGCTGTACGTCACCAACGAAGGCGACCCGAACGGGTACGTCTCGGCGCTGAGCATCGCGGACCCCACTAACCCGAAGCTGCTCAACAAGGTTTCGTCGAAGGGCGGGGCACCGACGCACCTCAGCGTGCACTCGAGCGGGAAGTACGTGCTGGCCGCCAACTACAGCTCGGGCAGCGTCGTCGTGCTGCCGATCCTGGCCGGCGGCAAGTTCGGGCCGGCCACGGACCTCGTCACCCACCACGGCGCCGAGCGGGACGCACACGCGCACCAGGTCGTCAACGACCCGACCGGCCACTGGGTGCTGGCGGTCGACCTCGGCGCGGACTCGGTGTACGTCTACGGCTTCGCCGCCGGGAAGCTTTCGCTGCACCAGCAGCTGAAGCTGCCCTCGGGCGCCGGGCCGCGGCACCTCGCGTTCGACCGCACCGGCAAGTTCGCCTACATCCTCGGCGAGCTGCGGGCGGAGGTGACGGTGGCGAGCTGGGACGCGGCGGGCGGCCGGCTGCAAGCGCTCTCGGTCGTCCCGGCCGTGCCCGCCGGCAGCACCGGCGAGCAGTACCCGGGCGAGATCATCGTGTCGAACGACGGCAAGTTCGTCTACGCCACTGTCCGCGGTCCGAACACGTTGGCCACGTTCGCCGCGTCCGGCGCCAGCCTGGAGCTGGTTTCCACCGTGCCGACCGGCGGTAACTGGCCACGGCACGTGGCCCTCGATCCGTCCGAAAGCTGGTTCTACGTCTCGAACCAGCGTTCCGGCACCGTCACCTGGCTGCCGCGTGACCCGGCCACCGGCCTGCCCGGCGCCCCCGCCGGCCAACTGGCCGTCGGCAGCGTCAACTCCGTCTACTTCGCCTGATCCCGTGAGGTTCCCCATGAGACTGCGCCGCACCCTGCCCGTCGTCGCCGGGCTGGTCCTGCTGGCCGGCTGCGCACCCACCCAGTCCGCGCCCGCGGGCGGCGGCGGGGACGACAAGACCGGCACCGTTCGCGTCTGGCTGTTCGACGAGGCCAATCGCGCGCCGAAGGAGGCCGTGGTCAAGGACGCGATCACCGAGTTCAAGGCCGCCCACCAGGGCGTCGAGGTCGACGTCCAGTGGGTGCCGGTCGAAGGCCGCGCCGACAAGTTCTCCGGTGCCTTCAACGACCCGGCCAACGCCCCGGACGTCGCCGAATTCGGCAACACCGACGTCTCGAACTACGCGGCCACCGGGGCGCTGGCCGACCTGACCGGCGACCTCGCGGCGTGGCCCGGGGGCAAGGACCTCATCCCGACCGTGCTGGACACGGCGAAGTCCGGCGGCCAGACCTACGGCCTGCCGTGGTACACCGGCATCCGCGCGCTCTACTACCGCACCGACGTCTTCACCGAGCTCGGCCTCAAGCCGCCGGCCACGCTGGCCGAGCTGACCGACACCGCCCGCCGCATCCGGGCCGCCAAGCCGGACCTCTACGGCATCGCCGTCGGCGGCAAGTACACCTACGCGATGCTGCCCTTCCTCTGGGCCAACGGCGGGGAGCTGGCGCAGCAGAACGGCGGCAAGTGGACCTCGACCGTCACCGGTGAGCAGGCCAAGGCCGGCGTGACGCAGTACGCGAACCTGCTCAAGGACGACATCTGCCCGCCCGCGCAGTGCGCGAACCTGACCGGCACGCAGAGCGTCACGGCGTTCGCCGGCGGCAAGGCCGGGATGACGATCGGCGGCGACTTCAACCGCAAGGCCGTCGAGCAGGGCGCGGTGAAGGGCAAGTACGCCGTCGTGCCGATCCCGGGCCTGACGGTGGGGAGCACCGCGCCCGCGTTCGCCGGCGGCAACCTGCTGGGCGTGTTCAAGGCGAGCAAGCACCGCGGCCTGGCGCTGGAGTTCGTCGAGCTGCTCGGCGGCGCGAAGTACCAGGAGAAGATGTACACCGCGATGGGCAACCTGCCGACGCTGGGCAGTGTGCAGCAGAAGCTCGCGGCGAACGACCCGTTCCTCAAGCCGTTCGTCGACACGCTCAAGGCGGGCACGAAGTTCGTCCCGGCGACGCCGGCGTGGTCGAAGATCGACAGCCAGAACGTGCTGCCGACGGCCGTGCAGCAGATCGCCACCGGCGGAAAGGACCCGTCGGCGGCCCTCGCCGACGCGGCCGCCGCGATGAACAAGGCCTTCGGCTAGTGGTGACGCTCCAGGAAGCCCCTTCCGTCACGGCCCCCGCGCGGCGGCCGCGGCGGAAGGGGGACGGCCGGGCCGCCGCGCTCTACCTCGCCCCGGCCGGGATCCTGCTCGCCGCGCTGCTGGCCTACCCGATCTACCAGCTGGTCCTGATCTCGTTCTACGACTACGGCCAGCCGCAGGCCGCGGGTAACGCCCCACTGGTCTTCCTCGGCTTCGCGAACTACGCCGACCTGCTGTCCCAGGCGCAGTTCTGGACCGTGCTCGGCAAGACGGTCGGGTTCGCCGCGGCCTGCGTCGTCGGTTCGCTCGTCGTCGGCACCGGGCTCGCGGTGCTGGCTTCGCGCGTGCGGTCGCTCCCCCGGATGCTGCTGTTCCTGGCCGCGCTCGGCGCGTGGTCGACACCGGCGATCGCGGGCTCCTACGTCTGGCTGTTCCTCTTCGACACCGACTTCGGCCTGGTCAACGAGGTGCTGTCGGGGCTCGGGCTGCCGTTCGAGCACCACTCGTGGACGTTCGGCACGCTCGGCGCGTTCGGGCTGGTCGCCGCCGAGGTGATCTGGTGCTCGTTCCCGTTCGTGCTGGTCACGATGTACGCCGGCATCAAGGGGGTGCCGGACGAGGTGCTCGAAGCGGCGTCGCTCGACGGCGCGTCGGCGTGGCGCACGACGTGGACGATCGTGCTGCCGATGGTGCGGCCGCTGCTGATGATCGCGACCGTCCAGTCGATCATCTGGGACTTCAAGGTGTTCACCCAGATCTACGTGATGACCAACGGCGGCGGCGTGGCCGGGCGCAACCTCGTGCTCAACGTCTACGCCTACCAACAGGCCTTCGCCGGGCAGGAGTACGGCCTCGGCTCGGCGATCGGAGTCGTGATGACGCTGTTGCTGCTGTCGGTCACCGGGCTGTACGTCCGGACACAGCGCCGGAGCGCGGCATGGCTGTGAAGCGCCCGGGGCGGCTGATCGCCGAAGTCGTCACCGTCGTGATCGCCGGGATCGTCGCCTTCCCGCTGTACTGGATGCTGCTGTCGGCGGTGAAGCCGGCGGGCGAGATCCAGTCGGCGAACCCGAAACCGTGGACGTTCCACCCGTCGTTCGACAGCTTCTCGCGCGTGCTCACCGTGTCGGGCTTCGGGCGGTACTTCGTCAACAGCCTGCTGGTGGCGCTGGTCGTCGTGGCGCTGTCGCTGCTGCTGTCGTTCCTTTCGGCGGTAGCGCTGACGCGGTTTTCCTTCAAGGGCCGGACCGTGCTGCTGGTGATGACGCTGGTCGCCCAGATGGTGCCGGTGGAGGCGCTGACCATCCCGCTGTTCTTCCTGATGCGGTCGCTCGGCGGCGCGGTGCCGGCGCTGGGCCTCAACGAGCTGGGTTCGCTGGTGCTGGTGCACCTGGCGTTCAGCCTGCCGTTCGCGATCTGGATGCTGCGCGGGTTCGTCGCCGCGGTGCCGGTGGAGCTGGAAGAGGCGGCGAAGCTGGATGGCGCGTCCCGGATGCGGTTCACCTGGCAGATCCTGTTCCCGCTGGTGGCGCCCGGGCTGGTGGCCGTGAGCGTGCTCGCGTTCATCCACGCGTGGAACGACTTCTTGTTCGCCAAGACGTTCATCGTCTCCAAGACCGAGAACCAGACGCTGCCGCAGGCGATCCTGGTGTTCTTCAAGCCGGAGGACACCGACTGGGGCGCGGTGATGGCGTCCTCGACGCTGATGACGATCCCGGTGCTGGTGTTCTTCGTCCTCGTCCAACGACGGCTGGTGTCCGGCATGGCCGGCGCCGTGAAGGGCTGACATGGTTTTCGACACCCTGCTCCCCCGCCCGGTCTCGGTGACGCCTTCGCCCGGTTCGTGCCCTTGGCCGTCCACAGTGGACGTGCGGGCCGCTTCTCTGCCACCGGAGGGTTACCGGCTCACGATTTCCCCCTCGGGGGTCGTTCTGGAGGTGGCCGATGCCGCCGGCGAGTGCTACGGGCGGGAAACGCTGCGGCAGCTGGCGGGGCCGTCCGCGTTCCGGGTCGCCGGGTTCGCGCCTTCGCCGTTGCCGTGCGGGGTCGTCGAGGACCATCCCCGGTTCGGATGGCGCGGCTGCCTGCTGGACGTCGCCCGGCACTTCCGGACGAAGGCGGAGGTGCTCCGGTTCGTCGACCTGCTGGCCGCGCACAAGCTCAACGTGCTGAACCTGCACCTCACCGACGACCAGGGGTGGCGCTTCGAGGTCCCGGCGTTTCCCCGGTTGACGTCGGTGGGCGGCTGGCGGCCGTCGTCGATGGCAGGCAGCGGGGGTGCGCAGGACGGCCGCCCGCACGGTGGTTTCTACACGAGCGACGACCTGCGGGAGATCGTCGCCTACGCCGCTTCGCGGGCCATCACCGTGGTGCCGGAGATCGACATCCCCGGCCACGCGCGAGCGGCACTGGCCGCCTACCCCGCTCTGGGGACTTCGCCGTCCTACGAAGTCTGGACCGACTGGGGCATCAGCACTTCCCTGCTTTCCCCGGTCGAGTCCACATTGGATATCTTCCGGCAGGTGTTCGACCACCTGCTGGACATCTTCCCGTCCCCGGTGATCGCCCTGGGCGGCGACGAGACGCCGGGGGCGACCGACGAGCACCGCGCGTTCGTCCGGCGGCTGGCCGAGCACCTGGTGGCCCGCGGCCGCACCCCGATGGGCTGGGACGAGGTGCTCGACATCGACGGCCTTCCCCCGATGGTGATCGGCGCCTGGCGCGACGAGGACGCGGGCCTGCGGGCGGCGGCGTGGGGGCACGACGTGGTGCTGTGCCCGGAGCAGCACGTGTACCTGGACCACCGGCAGTCCCCGCACCCCGACGAGCCGATCCCGGTCGGCTGGGTCCACACGCTGGAGGACGTCTACGCGTACGAGCCCGCGTTGAGCGGCGCCCGGCTGCGCGGGGTGCAGGCGCAGGTGTGGAGCGAACACCTGGACGACGTCCGGCGGGTGGACTACATGGCGTTCCCGCGGCTGTCGGCGTTCGCGGAGGTGGCGTGGAGTGCCGGGCCACGGGACTACGCCGAGTTCCTGCCCCGGTTGCGCGACCACCACCTGCCGCGGCTGGACGCGCTCGGGGTGGAGTACCGGCCACTGGACGGGCCGCATCCGTGGCAGACGCGGCCCGGGGTGCCGGGGCGGCCGCGCTAGCCGTTCCACAACGCCGCCCACTGCTCCGGGGTGAGGTCGCGAGGCAGGGCCGAGGGCGGGATCCCCGCGGCCTTGAGGAGCGCCCGCCACGGCTTCGGGACCGCCGCGGTGAGGATCTGTTCGATCCCGCGGCCGCGGCCGGTGAAGACCTGGCGCACGAATGTCTCGTAGCCGGCGCGTTCGGCCGGGTCGACGAGCGGCTCCGGCCGGCGCGAGATCGTGAGCAGCCCGCCGTCGACGCTCGGTTTCGGCCGGAACCCGTCGGCCGGGACGCGCCCGTGCAGGGTGAAGCCGAACCAGGGCGCGGTCTGCGCGGTCAACAGGGTGCGACCGCCGACGCCGGCGCGTTTGCGGGCCACCTCCCACTGCGTCAGCAGGACCGCCTCGGCCCAGCTGCCGGTGGCGAGCAGCCGCCGCAGGATCGGGGTGGTCAGGTGGAACGGCAGGTTCCCCACGACGACCGGCCGGTCGAGCGGGATCCGCAGGGCGTCGTCGTGGACGACCGTCACCGACGGCAGGCGGCGCCGGAGCCGGCGCACGCGGTGCTCGTCGAGGTCGACCGCCCGGACGTCACGCCCGAGCGTCGCCAACCGGCCGGTGAGCGCGCCGTCGCCGGCGCCGATCTCGAGGATCGGGCCGTCCGTCGCGCGGACGAGCCGGACGATCCGGTCGATCGTCGGGGGGTGGTGCAGGAAGTTCTGGCCGAGTTCGTGGCGTCCGCCGTGGACGGAACGGGACAAGGGAGGTACTCCAGACGTGCGGAATGGAGCACCCGGGGATGGGAGCGGAGTGCGCTCGACCGCCTCCGGGTGCCGGGGCATCCGGAAGTACGGCGCGATCGGATCGTCAGCGAGGCGCGCCGTCAGGCGCGGCGGAGACGCTGAGCCTTACGCCCGCAGGCGGGCATCCACAAGGTTCCCATGGCCGCGGACCCTACAAGCCGCGACGGCGGCCCGCGACCGATTTACGGCAGCAGCGTCACCGTGACCGATCGCGTCGGGCCCACGTTCCCCGCCGCGTCGATCGACCGGTACTCGATGCGGTGCCGGCCGTACCCCGGCGTCCGGTCGGCGAACGGGGACACCGTCAGCCCGCCCGAGCCGAGGTTGCCGTACGCCAGCCCGTCGATGTTCGTGCCGAGGGCGGTGAACAGGTACGGCGCCTCCGGGTCCGTCGGCCAGCCGAAGTACTTGTGCCAGCCGTCGCCGTCAACGCGGAACTCCGGCATCCCGTCGGGCGAGGTGAGCCGCATCGTGAACGAGCCGTGGTACACCGGGCCGGGCGGCAGCTCCGCCGTGGTCTGCGGGCCCGTCGCGTCCACCGTCCAGGCCAGCGTCGTGCCGCCGGTCGTCGCGGTGAGCGTGTGCGTGCCGCGCGGTGCGTCGAGGGCGTAGTCGGAGCCGGTTCCCACCACACGGCCGTCGAGCGACCAGCGGACCGCGGGGATCGAGCCGGTCGGCTCGCCGGTTTCGACGTAGACGACGTCGTGGCCGCCGATCGGGTGCGACGTCGGCGTCGAGGCCACCACCGCCGGCCCACCGGCGGGCGGGGTCACCACCGTCGTGTCGACCGTCCACGTGCGGGTGGCCGACGGGCGGACCGCCGGGTCGCGGACGAACGGCGTCGGGTCGGTCACCGTCGCCGTCAGCGTGTGCTTGCCCGGCTTGACCTTCGCTCGGCGCAGGTCGACCGCGTCGCGGCCGGGCAGCCTGGTGCCGTCGAGCGTCCACGTGACGTCCAGGCGGTGGCTCACCGGGTGCATCGGGCGCACCCACACGACGCGGTCCGCGCCGATCGTCCCGGCCGGGGTGCCGCCGGCGACGAGCGGGACCTTCGCCGCGATCCGCTGCGTCATCCGCTCGCGGCCGACCTGGTCGAACGCGTAGCCGAGCGTCTTCATCATCGAGTGGGCGCTCGGCCGCCAGACCCCGCTCCGGCTGTACAGCCCGCCTTCGAAGCGGCCGATCGTGCCGCCGGACTCACTCGGCTCGCCCAGCCAGCGCCACCACTTGGCGTGCTGGGCCCGCATCCGCGGTTCGGTGAGCAGGGTGTGGTGGATCGAGTCGGGCTCGCCGCCCTCGTACGCGCCGCCCGGGACGTTGCGGGCGTAGTAGTCGTACTCGTCGTCGAGGCCGCCGAGCGAGTGGCCCAGTTCGTGCGGGGAGATCAGCGCCGACAGCGCGTTCCCGCCCGACGCCGTCGCGTAGGTGCCGCCCGCGCCGCCGTAGGTGCTGCTGTTGCCGATCGCCAGGATCTGCCGGTTCGCCGGGGACGTCCCGGGCACGAGGTCGGCGTACCGCTGCGCCACGTCGTCGTCGACGGTCAGCAGCCGCTGCACGCTCTGCGGGTTGCAGCCGCCCCAGAACCCCATGTTCAGCGGCGTGTTCCGGCGCGGTGCGTCGAGCGAGGGGTCACAGTCCACACCGGACTCGGGCGAGTCGATCGACACGGCGAAGACGTTGAAGTAGCTGCGGTAGGACTTGAACGGCTCCAGCGACCACAGGGTGTTCACGTGCCGCTCGACGTCGGCGAAGAACTTCGGCTGCTCGGCGGCGGTGTAGCCGTCCCCGAGGACGACGAGGTTGAACCGCTGCGCGACCGGCCCGGTGACCTGGACGTCGGTGACGGCGGCCGTCGGCTCCCCGGCTTGCGCCGGGGCGGCGACCCCGGCGGTGAGAACGAGCGCTGCGACGAACCCGGCCCACTTCCGCATGGCGGCACTCCCCTGGTCGGTGATCTTCCCGGTCTACCGCACGGAAAGCGGCACCGGAACCGCCGGAAGTCGCCTGCTGCGAAGTATAGATCGTTATACGCGGGTCAGCCGGTACCAGACCTCCGGCCGTCCGACCTGGCCGTAGCGCGGCTCGCGGTGGGCCATGCCGTTGTCGGCCAGGTATTCCAGGTACCGCCGGGCCGTCACGCGGGACGCGCCGATCGCGCTGGCCGCCGCGCCCGCGGAAAGTCCTTCCGCCGCGCCGGAAAGCGCGTCGGTGATCGCTTCCAGCGTCTGGACGCTCATGCCCTTCGGCAGCGGCGGCTGCTCGGTCGTGCGCAGCGCGCCGAGGGCCCGGTCGATCTCCGCCTGGCCGGTGACCTCGCCGGACGCGTCGCGGAATTCCGCGTAGCGCTCGAGCTTCTCGCGCAGGGTGGCGAACGTGAACGGCTTGAGCAGGTACTGCACCACGCCGACCGAGACCGCCGCTTTGACCAGGCCGAGGTCGCGCGCCGACGTCACGGCGATGACGTCGATCGGCAGGCCGGCCGCGCGCAGCGACCGGCAGACCGCCAGGCCGTGCGTGTCCGGGAGGTAGAAGTCCAGCAGCACCAGGTCGACCGGGTCGCGTTCGCAGAACCGCAGCGCCTCGCCGCCGGAGTGGACCACGCCCGCCACCGCGAACCCCGGGAGCCGCTCGACGTAGACGCGGTGCGCCTCGGCCGCGACCGGCTCGTCCTCCACCACCAGCACGCGGATCACCGGCGCGCCTCCTGCCGCGGCAGGCGCACGGTGAACACCGCGCCGCCGTCCCGCCCGACGTCGACCGTGCCGCCGTAGCGGCGCACCGCCTGCCCGACGAGCGCGAGGCCGAGGCCGTGGCCGTCTTCGGCCTTCGTCGACCACCCGCGCCGGAACACGTCGGCGTCCTCGGGCACACCGGGCCCGGAGTCGGCGACGCGCAGCAGCAGCCCCTCCTCGTCGGAGCGGGCGGTGACGACGACCTTCGGGTGACCGGTGCCGCGCACGGCCGCGTCGAGGCCGTTGTCGATCAGGTTGCCGAGGATGGTCACCAGGTCGCGGGCCTCGATGCCGAGCGAGACGTCGTCGATCACGGTGTCCGGGGTGACCGTGAGCTCGACCCCGCGCTCGCTCGCCTCGGCCGCCTTGCCCAGCAGCAGCGCGGCGAGCACCGGCTCGGCGACCGCGCCGACGACCCGGTCGGTCAGCTCCTGGGCGAAGGCGAGTTCGGCGGTGGCGAACTCGACGGCCTGCTCGGGTCGGCCGATTTCCACCAGGGAAACGACCGTGTGCAGCCGGTTCGCCGCTTCGTGCGCCTGGGACCGCAGCGCCTCGGCGAGGCCGCGCGCGGTGGTCAGCTCCCCGGTCAGCGACTGCAGTTCCGTGTGGTCGCGCAGGACGACGACGGTGCCCTGCGAGCGGCCGCCCGAGCGGACGGCGGTCGTGCTCACCAGCAGCACGCGCGAGTCCGTCAGGTGCAGTTCCTCGGCCCGGTTCTCCTCCGACGTGAACGCCTCGGCGAGCCCGTCGGGCAGGCCCAGCGTCGCGAGGTCGCGGCCGACCGGGTCGGTGTCGAGGCCGAGGAGCGTGCGCGCGCCGTCGTTGCAGAGGCCGATCCGCCCGTCCCGGCGGACGAGCAGGACGCCTTCGCGGACCGAGTGCAGCACGGCCTCGTGGTACTCGAAGAGGTTGCTGAGCTCGTCCGGCGCGACGCCGCGGGTCTGGCGCCGCAGCCGGGCGCTGATCAGCCAGCCGCCCAGGGCACCGACCAGCACGACCGTGCCCCCGACGCCGAACAGCGGCCACAGCCGTTCGCGCAGTTCGGCCGAGATCGCCGCGACCCTGATCCCGACCGCGACGAGCGCGACCACCCGGTGGCCGGCGTCGAACACCGGCACGACCGTGCGCATCGACGGCCCGAGCGAGCCGGTGTAGGTCTCGGTGAGCTCTTCGCCCCGCTGCGCCTTGTCGATCGTGCCGAGGTAGTGCTGCCCGATGAGGGCCGGGTTCGGGTGGGTATAGCGGATCCCGGCCGGGCTCATGATCGTGATGAAGTCCACGTGGGTGTGGTCCTGCACGCGCACCGCGAACGGCTGCAGCGTCGCGCTCGGATCCGGTGTGGTCACCGCGGCGGCGACGGTCGGCGCGTCGGCGACCGTCGCCGCGACCACCCGGACCTGGTCGCGCGCGTTCTCGCTCACCGCCCGCTGCGCGTCGAGGTAGGCGAAGGTGATCCCGGCGCCGGCCAGCACGCAGAGCACGACGAGCTGCAGCACGAGCAGCTGGCGCGCCAGGCTCCAATGGGACCGCAACGTCGGGGGCACCTCCTCATACCAGCACACCGCGCGAGCCGGTGTCCGAACGGGACGGTGCGATCATCACACGAACTCAATGAACACAAGTGAGCCGGATCACCGAACCCGGCCTACAGTGTGCCGCAACCCGAACACCCCTAGCTGGAGGCAACGGTGCCGACACCGACCCCCGACGCGGCGCCGCGCCGCCGCGACAAGACCCACTACCTGTACCTGGCCGTGATCGTCGCGGTCCTGCTCGGAATCCTGGTGGGTTTTCTCTTCCCCGGCTTCGCCAAGGGCCTGAAGCCACTGGGCGACGGATTCGTCAACCTGATCAAGATGATGATCTCCCCGATCATCTTCTGCACCATCGTGATCGGTGTCGGCTCGGTCGCCAAGGCGGCGAAGGTCGGCAAGGTCGGCGTCATGGCGCTGGTCTACTTCATCGTGATGTCGACGTTCGCCCTCGCCATCGGCCTGGTCGTCGGCAACATCCTGCACCCGGGTGAGGGACTGCACCTCAACCCCGCCGACGTGAAGAGCGTCCAGAAGTCCGCCACCGGCTCCGAGGGCCCGGTCGACTTCCTGCTCCACATCATCCCGAAGACGTTCGTCTCGGCCTTCACCGAGGGCCAGGTCCTGCAGACGCTGCTCGTCGCGCTGCTCGTCGGCTTCGCGCTGCAGAAGCTGGGTTCGAAGGGCGCGCCGATCCTGCGCGGCGTCGAGCACATCCAGCGCCTGGTGTTCCGCGTCCTGGCGATGATCATGTGGGCCGCGCCGATCGGCGCGTTCGGGGCGATCGCCGCCGTGGTCGGCGCGACCGGCTGGGCCGCGCTGAAGAGCCTCGCGGTGATCATGATCGGCTTCTACGCGACCTGCCTGGTGTTCGTGTTCGTCGTCCTCGGCCTGGTGCTGTGGATCGGCGCGCGGGTGAACATCTGGCACCTGCTGCGGTACCTCGGCCGCGAGTTCCTGCTGATCCTGTCGACGTCGTCGTCGGAGTCGGCGCTGCCGCGGCTGATCGCGAAGATGGAGCACCTGGGTGTCGGCAAGTCGGTCGTCGGCATCACCGTGCCCACCGGGTACTCGTTCAACCTGGACGGCACGGCGATCTACCTGACCATGGCGACGTTGTTCATCGCCGCGGCGCAGGACGAGCCGCTGTCGCTCGGCGCGCAGATCGGCCTGCTGGTGTTCATGATCATCGCGTCGAAGGGCGCGGCCGGCGTCAGCGGTTCCGGCATCGCGACCCTGGCCAGCGGCCTGCAGTCGCACCGGCCGGAACTGGTCAACGGCGTCGGCTTCATCCTCGGCATCGACCGGTTCATGTCCGAGGCCCGCGCGCTGACCAACTTCGCCGGCAACGCCGTCGCGACCGTCCTCATCGGAAACTGGACGAAGGAGTTCGACCGCGAGCAGGCGGAACGGGTGTTCGCCGGGAACGCGCCGTTCGACGAAGCCACCTTGATCGACGAGGAGCGGCAGCCCGAGCCGGAGGAAGCCGCGGCGAAGTAACCCTCCAGGCGTTCGTGCTCACGCCCCCGCTGAGCACGAACCACCGCGGGCCGCGGTGCGAGTTCCCCCGACCTCGCGCCGCGGCCCGTTCCACGTCCTCCGCCCCAGGCGGCACTCCCCCCTCTCCGCCCCAGGCGGCACTTTCACGTGAAAGTGCCGCCTTCGGCGTTCAGGAGGCGGCGGTGTCGTAGGCGACGCGGGCGGCGGCGATGTCGTCGCGGTGCTGCTCCGCCCAGCCGAGGAGGCCGTTCAGGGACTGGTACAGCTCCTTCGCCATCGGCGTGGCCTCGTACTCCACGCGCGGCGGGACGGTCGGGTAGATAGTGCGGTTCAGCAGGCCGTCGCGCTCGAGGTTGCGCAGGGTCAGCGTCAGCATCCGGCGGCTGATCCCCTCGACCGCGCGTTCCAGCTCGGTGAACCGCACCGGGCCCCGGATGGCTTCCAGCAGGATGCCGATCGCCCACTTGCCGCTGATCCGGTTGATGACCTCCAGCACCGTGCAGACGTCGAGTTTCTCCGGGTCGATCTCGGTGACCTGGACAGGTACACCGATGTTCCCCTGGGACATGGAAGTGCCTCCTTCCGGGCGATCCCATGGTCACACATGATGGGCACTGTTACAAGAAGTGCCCTGGCATCGACCAGGGGGAACTCTCGTCTGGAGGGGCCTGATATGGCCGAGAACCACCCCACCCGCTCCCGCCGCCTCGCGTTGGCGGTGCTGTGCGCCGCCTCGCTGATGGTCGTGCTGGACAGCAGCATCGTCGCGGTGGCCCTGCCCGCGATCCAGGCCGACCTCGGGTTCACGCCCGCCGGGCTGTCCTGGGTCTTCACCGCCTACCTCGTCGCCTTCGGCGGCCTGCTGCTGCTCTCCGGGCGCCTGGGCGACCTGCTCGGCCGCCGCCGCGTCTTCCTCGGCGGGCTGAGCCTGTTCACCCTCGCCTCCCTGGTCGCCGGCCTGTCCGCGGACGCGGGCGTCCTGGTCGTGGCCCGGTTCGCCCAGGGCGTCGACGGCGCGCTCGCGTCGGCCGTGGTGCTCGGGATGATCGTCACGATGTACCCCGAGCCCCGCGCCCGGGCGAAGGCGATCGGGGTGTACAGCTTCACGCAGGCGGCGGGCGCGTCGATCGGGCTCATCGCGGGCGGTGCCCTGACGCAGGCGCTGAGCTGGCACTGGACGTTCTACGTCAACCTGCCGATCGGCGTCGCGGCGCTGCTGCTGGCCGTGCGAGTCGTCTCGCCGGACCGCGGGACGGGTCTTCGGGCGGGCCTGGACGTGCTCGGCGCGGTCCTGGTCACCGCCGCGGTGATGCTCGGCGTGTACGGCATCTCGGCGTCGTCCTGGGGCGCGCTCGCCGCGGCCGTCGTCCTGCTCGCGGCCTTCGCGGTGCGGCAGGCGAAGGCGCGGACGCCGTTGCTGCCGCTGCGGCTGTTCCGGATCCGCGCGGTGGCCGGCGCGAACGTGGTGATGGTGCTGATGGTCGCCGGGATGCTCGGCTTCCAGTTCGTCACGGCGTTGTACCTGCAGCAGGTGCTGGGCCTCGACGCGCTGGGGACCGGGGTCGCGTTCGTCCCGGTGCCGCTGGTGATCGCCGTGGCGTCGCTCGGCTTCGCGGACAAGCTCTCGGCGCGGTTCGGCCCGCGCGCGGTGCTGCTCGCCGGGCTCGGCCTGGTGATCGTGGGCCTGCTGCTGCTCACCCGCGTCTCGGACGCCTACTTCACCGGCATCCTGCCGCCGCTGCTGCTGATGGGCCTCGGGGCCGGCGCGGCCATCCCGGCGCTGATGGGCCTGGCGATGGCGGACGTCCCGGCCGCGGACGCCGGCGTCGCGTCCGGCCTGATCAACACGACCCAGCAGGTCGGGGCGGCGGTCGGCACGGCGGTCCTGGCCGCGGTGGCCGCCGCCCGCACGGAGAGCCTCGGCGCGCTGGACCACCGTGCGGCGCTGGCGGCCGGGTACCGCATGGCCTACGGGGTCAGCGCGGGCTTCCTGATCGCGGCGGTGGCCCTCGGCGGCCTGGTCCTGGCCCGCCGCACCCGCCCGGCCCCCGAGCCGGAGCTGTGCACCGCCGATCTCGCGTGACCCGGCCCGTGACTCGCGTGATCGGAGCCGTAACTGGCGTGATTGGAGCCGGAACTCGCGAGTTCCGGCTTTAATCACGTGGGTTCCGGTCTAAATCACGCGGGTTCCGGCCTTGGTCACGCGAGGTAGGCGGAAAGCCCACGGTGGCCCCGCCGCATCATCAGCGCGTGGTTCGCGCGGAAGAGCGGCCGGGCCACCGTGTCGAAGCGCCGCAGCAACTTCTTCCGGGCCTGGACGTCCTGGGTGATCTCCAGCAGCGTGCCCGCGCCCGCCGCGCGGACCGCTCCCGTCAGGGTCCCGTCGAGGTCGCCACTGAGCCTGACCCGCATCAGGCCCGTGCGCTCGTCCTGGTGGTCCCGGTGCATCCGGACGACGATCCGGAACGGCAGCCGGGACCGGCAAACCAGCTCGGCGGTGTCGTCGTCCACGCGGCGCACCGCGCGGACGTCCGACCACCACCGCGGGTAGCCGGCGAGGTCGGTGACCACGTCGAACACCCGCTCGGGCGCGGTTCCGGGCAGCAGCCACGTGCTGCGGAACCGGTACTGCGCACCCGTCATGCTCGTCAAACCTGAGCCGAGACCAGCTTCCGGCCGTCCACCGTGACGATGTCGACCGACTTCACGTCGTCGGGGGCGACCAGCGCCGACCCGTCGAGCGAGAAGCCCTGGCTCTCCCACTTCTCCGACACCTGCCAGCTGCCGGCGGTCACCGTCTGGCCGCCCTTGGTGGTCACCTGCAGCAAGCACTTCTCCCCGGCCTGAACGCCCTTCACCGCCACGTTCACCTTGACCCAGCCCTGGAACGGGGCCACCGACGCGGCCAGCTGCACGCCGGTCGAGGCGTCCGTCGCCCGGACGTCCTTCGTGCCGGGCACCACCGTCGGCTGAACCGGCACCGCGACGTCGGAGGACGCCGTCTGCCTTCCCACCAGCACGCCGCCGCCGAGGGCGGCCACCACCAGCACCGCCGCCGCGACCAGGGCCAGGCCCCGCCGTGACGTCCGGGCCGGAGCCGCGCGTCCTTCCTCGTCGCGCACCCGGCGCAGGGTCTTCTGCAGCAGCAGGTCCCCGCCCTCGGGCGGCCCGTCGAGGAACGCCTCGGGCGGTACCTCGTCGAGCGAGTCGCGCAGGGCCACGAGCTCGTTCAGGTCGAACCGGCACTGCGCGCAGGTCTGCAGGTGCCGCCGCTCGAAGTCGGCCGCCTCGCTCGCATCGAGCGCGCCGAGGGCGTACGCGCCGAGCTGCGTGTGACTCTCGTCCACCGAGTTCATCGCGCCACCTCCGTTCCGCTCGAAATCATCGCTGCTCTGAGTGCTCGTAGTGCGTAGTACGACCTTGATTTCACGGTACCCGGTGCGACGCCCAGTGTTCTCGCCGCTTCGGCCACCGTCCGTCCCCGGTAGTAGATCTCCACCAGGACCTCTCGATGCTCGTTGGACAGCCCGTCCATCGCGCCGAGCACGGTCATCGAGTCGACCACGCCCTGGGCGTGGTCCCGCTCGACGGCCGGGGTAGGCACGCCTTCGGCCGGTTCGGCCACTTCTTGTGGCCGTGCCGCCCGGGCCCGTGCCCGGTCGGTGACCAGGTTGCGCGCGACGGTCAGCAACCAGCCGCGCACCGAGCCTTTCCCGTCGTTCTGCAGATCGTCCGCGTGTTTCCACGCCCGGACGAGCGTCTCCTGGACCACGTCCTCGGCTGCCGCCCGATCACCGGTCAGCCTCGTCGCGTAGGCCAGCAGGCTTCGCCCGTGTTCGGCGTACAGCTGCCGAATCAGGTCTTCGCCTTTGGCCTTCTTAGGCCGCCTGCCTCCTATGGCCACCCTCGTCCTCCCGACGGTGTTCTGAGTCGTCGAGGACAGTAGTGCAACCCTCAGCTCCACCGGCGGTGCGTGCGCCGAGCGCAGCGCGACCATGGTGTTCATCGGCTGCCCGTCCTTCCTCGTTTGCCCGGAAACCCGTCGTCCGTCAGTACCCGGCGCCGCCGGCCTTGCTCGCCGCGGTGATCTTGCTGCCGTCCGGCGCGACGGCGAACCACGTGCCGTTGGCGCCCTGGCCGTTCATGTCGCCCGCGGCCTTGTCGCCCGCGAACTCGTACAGCGGCCAGCCGTTCAGGGTGATCTGCTTGCTGCCGTCCTTGCGGGTCGTCGTGCCCACCTGGGTGTCCTGGATGCCCTTCAGCATCGGTGTGGCCACCCCGGCCAGCATCGGCGGCCACTGGGTGGCGCACTCGCCGTCGCAGTTGGACGTCGGCGGCTGGGAGATGTCCTTGTCGAAGCGGTAGAGCGTCTTGCCGTCGGCGTCGGTGACCACCGCGCCGACACCGTTGACCGTGGCGACCTGGAGCATCTTGTGCCCCGGTTCCCCGTGTTGCGGCCCTTGGGCGCCGTCGGCCATCTCGCCGCAGGCGGACAAGGAGGCGACGGCGACCAGCGCCACGGCGCTGACGACCACCGGCCGGATACGGTTCATGACGTTCTCTCCTCGGTGAGGGCGGCACCGCCGTCCGGCGGACCTCGACACCTGGGACACGGCCGCGAGCGGAAAACGGTTCAGCCGGGTCGACGCCGGTTCGGTGCCGGTTCGCGGGCGGATTGGTGCGACCCGGTGATCGGCACGATCTTGTCGCCGTGCGGGCGGGGTTCCTAGGCTGCGCACGTCCGCACCTCCGCCCCGGCCGTTCGGGAGGCCGCCGTGCCCGGCAAACCCCTCGTCCTGGTCGCGCTGCCGGCCGCGGGCTGTTCCGGCTCTCACCTGGGCCTGATCCCGGAGACGCCGTTCCCCTACCGGGTGCGGCCGTTCACCGGTCCGGTCTCGACGGAGCTGCCCGCGGTGACCGCGGGCGGCACGGTGACCTTCACGTCGGAGATCCCGTGGCCGGGCGCACCGGCCCACCGGCTCCGGACGCTGTACTACGGCCCGCTCTCCCCCGTGGTCCAGCAGCCCACGGGGAAGGAGCGGTAGCCGCTAGAGAACCGTCTTCAGGAACTGGCCGGTGTAGCTCTCCTCGATGCCCGCCACGTACTCCGGCGTGCCCTCGGCCACGACCGTGCCACCGCCCGAGCCGCCCTCCGGACCCATGTCGATGATCCAGTCGGAGGTCTTGATCACGTCGAGGTTGTGCTCGATCACGATCACCGAGTTGCCCTTGTCGACCAGGCCGTTGATCACGCCGATCAGCTTGTTGATGTCCTCGAAGTGCAGGCCCGTGGTCGGCTCGTCGAGGATGTACACCGTCTTGCCGGTGGAGCGCTTCTGCAGCTCGCTGGCCAGCTTGACGCGCTGCGCCTCACCGCCGGACAGCGTCGGCGCGGGCTGGCCGAGCCGGACGTAGCCGAGGCCGACGTCCACCAGCGTCTGCAGGTGGCGGTGGATGGCCTTGATCGGCTCGAAGAACTGCGCGGCCTCCTCGATGGGCATGTCGAGGACGTCCGAGACGGTCTTGCCCTTGTAGTGCACCTCGAGGGTCTCCCGGTTGTACCGGGCGCCCTTGCAGACCTCGCACGGGACGTAGACGTCCGGCAGGAAGTTCATCTCGATCTTGATCGTGCCGTCGCCGGCGCACGCTTCGCAGCGGCCGCCCTTGACGTTGAACGAGAACCGGCCCTGCTGGTAGCCGCGCACCTTCGCCTCGGTCGTCGCGGCGAACAGCTTGCGGACGTGGTCCCAGACGCCGGTGTAGGTGGCCGGGTTGGACCGCGGGGTCCGCCCGATCGGCGACTGGTCGACGCGCACCAGCTTGTCGACGTTGTTCAGGCCGTTGACCCGGGTGTGCCGGCCCGGCACCTGGCGGGCGCCGTTGAGCTTGTTCGCCAGCACCGTCGCGAGGATGTCGTTGACCAGTGTCGACTTGCCCGAGCCGGACACGCCGGTGACCGAGACCAGGCAGCCGAGCGGGAACGAGACGTCGAGCCCGCGCAGGTTGTGCTCGCGCGCGCCCACCACGGTCAGCTGCCGCTTCTTGTCGATCGGCCGCCGGATGGCGGGCACCTCGATCCGGCGGCGGCCGGACAGGTACTGCCCGGTCAGCGATTCCTTGCTCTTGAGCAGCTTCTTGTACGGTCCACTGTGGACGATGTGGCCGCCGTGCTCGCCCGCGCCCGGGCCGATGTCGACCACCCAGTCGCTGGAGCGGATGGTGTCCTCGTCGTGCTCGACGACGATCAGCGTGTTGCCGAGGTTCCGCAGCCGGGTCAGCGTCTCGATCAGCCGGTGGTTGTCCCGCTGGTGCAGGCCGATCGACGGCTCGTCGAGCACGTACAGCACGCCGACCAGACCGGACCCGATCTGCGTCGCCAGCCGGATGCGCTGCGCCTCGCCGCCCGACAGCGTGGCCGACGCGCGGTCGAGCGAGAGGTACGTCAGGCCGACGTCGAGCAGGAAGCGCAGGCGCGCCTGGATCTCCTTGAGCACCGCGCCGGCGATCATCGCCTCGCGCTGGCCCAGCTCCAGCTCGTCGAGGAACTGCGACGCCTCCGCGATGGACAGCGCGCAGACCTCGGCGATGGACATGTCGCCGCGGGTCTTGTGCTGCAGCGTCACCGCGAGGATCTCCGGCTTGAGCCGGGTGCCCTGGCAGGCCGGGCACGGCACCTCGCGCATGTAGCCCTCGTACCGCTCGCGCATGTACTCGGACTCGGTCTGCTCCTGGCGCCGCTCGAGGAACGGGATGACGCCCTCGAAGTTCGCGTAGTACGAGCGCTGGCGGCCGTAGCGGTTCTTGTAGCGGACGTGGACCTGCTCGTCGACGCCGTGCAGCACCGCCTTCTGGGCGCGCGCGGGCAGCCGCCGCCACGGCGTGTCCATCCGGAAGCCGATGGTCTCCGACAACGACTCGAGCAGCCGGACGAAGTAGTCCGCGCTCTGCCCGCCCGACCACGGCGCGATCGCGCCCTCGGCCAGCGACAGCTCGTCGTCCGGGACCACCAGTTCCGGGTCGACCTCCTTGCGGATGCCGATGCCGGTGCACTCGGGGCAGGCGCCGTAGGGCGAGTTGAAGGAGAACGAGCGGGGCTCGAGGTCCTCGATGGCCAGGGGGTGACCGTTCGGGCAGGCCAGGTTCTCGGAGAAGCCGCGGATGCGGTGCGGGTCGTTCTCCGGCAGGTCGACGAACTCGAGCTCGATCAGCCCGTCGGCCAGGCGCAGCGCCGTCTCGACCGAGTCGGTGAGCCGCTGCCGCGACGCCGCCTTCACGGTCAGGCGGTCGATGACCACGCCGATCTGGTGCTTCTCCTGCTTCTTCAGCTTCGGCGGGTCGGTGAGCGCGTGCATGGTGCCGTCGACGACCACGCGCGCGTAGCCCTGCTGCTGCAGGTTCTCGAACAGGTCGACGTACTCGCCCTTGCGGCCGCGCACCACCGGCGCGAGCACCTGGAACCGGGTGCCCTCCGCCATCGCCAGCACCTGGTCGACGATCTGCTGCGGGGTCTGCTTGCTGATCGCCTCGCCGCACTTGGGGCAGTGCGCCTTGCCGGCGCGGGCGTAGAGCAGCCGCAGGTAGTCGTAGACCTCGGTGATCGTGCCCACCGTCGAACGCGGGTTGCGCGAGGTCGACTTCTGGTCGATCGACACCGCGGGCGAGAGGCCCTCGATGAAGTCGACGTCGGGCTTGTCCATCTGCCCGAGGAACTGCCGGGCGTACGCCGAGAGCGACTCGACGTAGCGGCGCTGCCCCTCGGCGAAGATGGTGTCGAAGGCGAGGCTCGACTTCCCCGACCCGGACAGGCCGGTGAACACGATCAGGCTGTCGCGGGGCAGGTCGAGATCCACGCCGCGGAGGTTGTGCTCGCGGGCACCGCGAACAACGAGGCGATCAGCCACGCCAGGGTCCTCTCAATGTCATTCTCAGCTGCGGTCGCCGACCCGGTCTGTGTCGCTCAAACGGCTGCACGGGTGGCCGCGATCCATGCTACGAGCCACCACCGACAAAAACGGGTTCCGCGTCCTTGACCTGCGGTTCTTCGGGCTTCCGGCGTCTGGTGAGCCACCGGTGGGCCGGGCGTTCGACCCCCGCGGTGACCGCCCAGCCGGCCAGCACGGCGGCGCCGGCGACCACGGGGAGCCGCAGCCAGCCGGGGAGACCGGCGTCGAGCAGGGCACGGGCCAGGACGTAACCCAGTTCCTGGTGCACCAGGTAAAGACCATACGAGATGCCCGCGAGCCAGGTGACGGCCGGGGCGATCCGGGCCAGCCCCGGGAGCCGCCAGTCCGGGCCGCGGGCGGCCAGGCAGACCAGCAGGAGCAGGACCGCGAACCCGATCGTGGAGGGCCAGCGCTCGGCGTCCTGCGGCAGCGCGACGTGGAACGGGAACACCTGCAGGTCCTGCGCGGCGACGGCGGCGGCCGCGAAGAGCGCGACGTGCCAGGTCTTGAGCCGGCGCTGCGCCCACAGCCAGATCGCGACGCCGGCGGCGAAGACGTGCAGGCGGTGCAGGCCCAGGCCGTAGTAGAAGGTCTCGACGACCGGGCTCGCCGTCCCCGGCGGGAAGACGGCGAAGCGCAGCGCGAGCGGGACGAGGATCAGCGCCCACAGCAGCGCGACGGTCAGCCGGTGGGTGCGCCACGGCCGCGGCCACAGCAGGGCTGCGCCGGTGAAGGCCATCAGCTGCACCGGCAGCGTCCAGTAGGAGCCGTCGAGGTAGTAGAAGGTCTCGGTCCGGATGCCCCACTCCTGCACCATGCCGAGGTTGGCGACCAGGTCCAGCCACGTCGGGATGTACCAGGGCGAGGGGTCCGTCGGCGGCCCCGGCGGCACGCCGAAGAGGAACCCGGTGACGCCGGGCGGGTAGGACAGGCCGCTGAAGGAGACGGCGGCCCACCGCGTCACGAGGTAGGTCACCAGGACGGCGACCAGGTACGCGGGCACCAAGCGCGCGACGCGGTTCCAGAGCCACCGGCGGGGATTGCCCTTGCGCAGGCTCGCGCAAACGAAGAAGGCGGAGATCACCAGCAGGATCGCGGCCCCGAACTGCGCGGTCACCCGCACGGGGTACCCCGTGAGTTCCGGGTGGAGCAGCGCGCCCTGGTGGGTGATGTGCCCGAGGACGACCGCGGCGACGGCGACGACCCGGAGGAGGTCCCAGCTGATCCGGCGCGGCGTCGGGGAGGTGGGCACGGTCGTCCTGAGGTCGGGCTGGCAGGGGGTCGCGATGAGCCTACGTGCCGCGGCGCCCGCGCGCTTGTGCGGGTGGAACCGCTTGGCGCGAAACGACTACCGTGTGCCGGGTGAACATCGTGGACACCTACACCGGACACGTCGACCCGGGCGGCGACGCCACCCGGCGCACCCTGGACGCGCTGACCATCACCAAGCTGTCCGTCGGCCCGATGGACAACAACGCGTACCTCCTGGTGTGCCGCTCGTCGAACGAGGCGCTGCTGATCGACGCGGCGAGCGACCCGGAGCGCATTTCGGACCTGATCGGCCACGGCCCGGACCGCCCGGCGCTGAAGACGGTCGTCACCACCCACCAGCACCAGGACCACTGGCAGGCCCTGGGCGCGGTGGCGGGCGCGAACGGAGCGAACACGGCGGCCCACCCGCTGGACGCCGGGCCGTTGCCGGTCCCCCCGGACTTCCTGGTCGAGCACGGTGACACGCTGGCGGTGGGCCAGGTCACGCTGTCGGTGATCCACCTGCGGGGCCACACGCCGGGGTCGATCGCCCTCCTGTACCGCGACCCGGCCGGCCACCCGCACCTGTTCACGGGCGACTCGCTGTTCCCGGGCGGGGTCGGCAAGACGTCGTCGCCGGAGAACTTCACCTCGCTGCTGGACGACGTGGAGACGCGGGTCTTCGGCGAGCTGCCGGACGAGACGTGGTTCTACCCGGGCCACGGCGACGATTCGACGCTGGGCGCCGAGCGGCCGAAGCTGGAGGAGTGGCGCGAGCGCGGCTGGTGAACGACGACGGGGAGGGGCGGTGGGTCTCACCAAGCACGCCAGGCGGGTGCTCCAGCAGCAGGCTTCGGCGCTGCTGGCGGAGCACGTCCCGCGCCTCGGCGCCGACCGGCGCCGGATCCTCACCGCCCTGCTCGTCGAGACCGCCGGGAACTGGCGGCTCTTCGTGCGCGCCGATCCGCCCGACGCGCGTGCGGACGCCTTCCTCCTCGGCCCCGAAGGCCTCTTCGCCGTCACCGTCGCCGCCGGCCCGCCGGAACGGCCCGGCCTGCACGCGCTCGTGCGGCACGCCGAGGAAAGCTGCGCCGGCATCCGGGACGGCCGCGGGCGGGAACTGACCGGCAGTGCCGTCCACTTCGTGCTGATCACGCCGGGGCCCCCGGTCGCGCTCCCGGATCCCGGGCCGTTCCGGGTCCTCGCGGAGCCCGAGGTGGCGAAGCTGTTCAAGCGCACCGCGCCGCACCTCACCCGGCGGCAGATCGACGCGATCGGCGAGCAGGCCGCGCGGATCCTCGACGGCTACGTCCCGCTGCGTGTCCGGCCACCCGCGCACGAAGCGTCCGCGGCCGGGTTCCTCGACGCCGGCCGCCTCGTCGAGGCCGAGGTCGCCGCCGCGCAGCTGCGGCCGTTCGACTCGTGGCTGACCTTCCTGCACCCGCACCAGCGGGCGATCGTCACGCGCGACTACCGCGGGCCGGCGCGGATCAGCGGGCCGGCCGGCACCGGGAAGACCGTCGTCGCGCTGCACCGGCTGCGGCACGTGGCCCGCCGGAGTGCCGGGCCCCTGCTGTTCACCACCTTCGTGCGCACCCTGCCGCCCGTGCATGAGGCCGCTTTCCGCCGCCTGGCCCCGGAATTCGGCGGCCGGGCCGAATTCGTCCACCTGCACGCCTGGGTGCGCCGGTTCCTGACCGGACGGGGCCGGCCCGTCGAGGTCGACGCGCGCGGGGTGCGGACCGCGTTCGGCCGCGCGTGGTCGCGGCACCGCGCCGTGCTGGAGCCGATCGAGCGGCACGACGAGTACTGGCGGACCGAGCTCGACCGCGTCATCAAGGGACGCGGGTTCACCACGCTCGAGGAGTACCGCCGTCCGGCCGTGCGCCGGGGCCGCGAACTCCGGCTGGGGTTCGAGCAGAAGGCCGCGGTGTGGCAGTTCTACGAGACGTACCAGGAAATGCTCGCCGAACGCGGCCTGCACGACTACAACGACGTGATCGACATCGCACTGGCCGAACTGCGGCGGCAGCCGCTGGAAACCCGCTACGCCGCGGTGGTCGTCGACGAGGTGCAGGACATCACCTTGAACGGGCTGCGGCTGATCAAGGAGCTCGCCGGCACCGGACCGAACCAGCTCCTGCTGGTCGGCGACGGCCAGCAGCAGGTCTACCCGGGCGGCTGGCGCCTGTCCGACGCGGGCATCCCGGTGCTGGGCCGGGGCGAGGTGCTGAGGGTCAACTACCGCAACCGCACCGAAGTCCTCGCCTTCGCCCAGCAGTTCGACGCGGTCAACGAGGTCGACGACCTCGACGGCGCGTCCGGGGTGGCCCTGAAGAACGCGGAAGCGGGCAACACCGGCGGGGCGGCGGTGTCCTGGCGCGGCACCGAAGCGGACCTCGCCGCCGAACTGACCCGGCGGATCGCCGGGCTGACGGCCCCGCTCGGGCAGACCGCGCTCATCCTCTTCCAGCGCCAGGACCTCGTGCGGTGCCGCCGGATCCTGCGCGAAGCCGGCATCCCCGTCCTGTCCCTCGACGACTACTCCGGGGCGCCCGACGACCACCTCAAGGTGGGCACCGTGCACCGGGCGAAAGGCCTCGACTTCCAGGCCGTGCTGGTCGTCGAGTTCCCCGCCGGTGCGGGCGAAGGCGGGGCCGCCGCGGACGAGGCGGCCGAGCTGCGCGACCGGCAACGCCTCGTCGCGGCGACGCGGGCGCGTGACTTCCTCTGGTGGGGCGTCGTCGAGGACGTCGCGGACACGGACGGAGCAGCCGGGTAACGATAGCGGGCACCGGGGCAACTTCCCGGACGAACCGGGCGTCCCCAGCAGACCCAGCGCTGGGACTTCCATCGGTTCGCTCGCCAGGAGGCCCACCATGTCCAGACCGAAGCGGCGCGCACTCGCCGCCGTCACGCTGCTGCTCGCCGGCGGCGGGCTCCTCGCCGCCGCGGGGCCCGCGCAGGCCGCCGATCCCGTTCCGCCGGCCACGCCCACCATGACCGGCATCCGGACCGGGCTCAACACCGGGTTCGACCGGGTCGTGCTCGATTTCTCCGGCGGGCCCGCCCCCAGCGTCTCCTACCGGCTCGTCGACGAGCTGACCGCCGACGCCAGCGGGGAAATCGTGTGGCTCACCGGGGAGTTCTTCGTCCAGGTCGCCGTCACGCCGGCGGCCGCGCACGACGACAGCGGCGCCGTCACCTACCCCGGGCCGTCGAAGTTCCGGACGCGGGACCTGCGCAACGTCATGGCCGTCGCCGTCACCGGGGACTTCGAGGGCCAGGTTTCCTTCGGGCTCGGCGTGCGGTCGCGGACCGCGGTGAACGTCTTCACGCTCACCGCGCCCAACCGCGTCGTCATCGACGTCGCCCACTGACCGGCGGGCGGGGGAGTCACCCGCGCTCGTACGGGATCTTCTCCCCCGCCTCGACCGCGAACGGCAGGTGGTTGCCGTCCGGCGGCAGCGGGCACGTCGCGAAGTCCGTGAACGCGCACGGCAGGTTCACCGCGCGGTTGAAGTCCAGCGTCACCGAACCGTCCGCCGCCGGTGCCCCGACCGGCAGCGACCGGTTGGCCGCGTAGGTCGTCACGCCGCTGGTTTCGTCGGTGAAGAGGATGCTGAGGCCGCCGTCCTTGCCGTTGAACGCCGTCAGCGTGTGCGACGCCCCGCCGTGGGAGAAGCGGACGACGCCCGGCGCCGTGTAGACGTGGCTCAGGCCTTCCACGACCGCGCCCACGGTGGTCGGCCGCGGCTCGGCGAAGGCTTCGAACCGCCCGGGCAGCACCCAGGACGGCGACGGCTCGTACGCCGGGACACCGCGGAACTCGCGCAGCACCTCGGCCTTCGGGTCGTGGACGCGGATCAGGTACCCCGACCGGCGGGCCACCTCGATCTCGACGTCACCGGCCAGCACCCGCGTGCCCGCGCCGCTGTTGACCAGTTCGAACCGCCGGACGCCGGTGATCGGTTCCCCCTCGTGGGACAGCGACGCGCCGGCCGGGTCGACGTACGCCGCGTCGGCGTCCTGCCACCAGCGGCCCGGGATGCCGGGGTACTCCCGCGGGGCGTCAGTCAGCCAGTCGAGGGAAACCAGCGCCAGCCAGCCGTGCGGCTCGGCCAGGTCGCTCTCGCGCCGGGCCTTCCAGTCCTGCCACTCCTGGGTGAACGTGCTCATCGCGGACCCCTTCTCCGTCGGCTACGACTGTGCCAACCCGGGCTCCGTGCCGCTATTCCGCGTCCCAGTATCCGGACTCCCCTCCCGGTCGAAGGACCACTGCAGCCCGTAGCTGAGGCCCTGGCGCAGGTCGTGGAACTCGAGGGCGACCTCGCCGACCCGGTTGACCGTCAGCGCGTCGCCCGAGTCGACGCCGTCGTCGACCACCCGGCCCGGCACGCCGTTGAGCCGCCACACCCGCGACGGCGGTGCCGCCCGGTCGAACCGGACCCGCACCGAGAACTCCTCGCACCGGCGCAACGGCGTCATCGCGTAGTACGGCCGCAGTCCCGTGCGCTTCGGCGTGAACCGGATGCCGTACTCGTGGCGCTGGCCGAGCCGCAGCGGGCTCGGCAGCCGCAGGACGAACTGCGCGTGGCTCGCCGACACCTGGCGCGCTTCGACGATTTCGCCGCCGTACAGCGCGTCCGCGGTGATGTCCGGCACCGGATCGCAGCCGGGGCCGGCCGGCACGCTGACCGGCAGGACCAGCTCGTCGAGCTCGTCGGCCTCCGCGACGATCCGGCGTTCGTCCTGCAGCTCCGTCGGGGTGCGGTCGAGCCGGAGCATCGCCTTCATCGACTCGACGTACCAGCCGGCCAGCGGGTGTGAGTCACCGCGCGGCGCGGGCGCGCCGAGCAGCTCGCCGAGCCGGCGGAACGCCAGGTCGATCCGGCGGCGGGCGGTGCGCGGGTCGCGGTCGAGGACGCTGGCCAGCCACGAGATCCGCCGGTCGAGGAACTCGCCGGCGGCCTCCTCGTGCAGGCCGAGCGCCGCCAGCGCGGCCAGCTTCAGGTCCGGCGGCAGCCGCCCGCACAGCTCGGTGAGCCGCAGCACGAGCTTCTGGCGCGCGGCGGCGGGCGGGTCGGTCTCGGCGATCGCGCACGCCGCCCGCAGGCAGGGGCCGATCCGCTGGTGCAGGTCGGCCGCGTCGAGACCGCGGCCGCGGCGCAGTTCGTTCAGCTCGCGCACGAACGGGAAGGTGTGGTCTTCCGTCGGTCCACCCCTTCGCCCGCGCGCGGGAAATTTGGTCACGTCATCGTTTCCGTTCTCCCCGGAAAAGCCGGCGGGCAATGGCGGAACGCCCGGCCGGCCGGCCCCCCACGAGCCGGCCGGCCGGGACGCACCGCGGGTCAGTTCACCCCGGACAGCAGGGCCCAGATCGAGTGGCTCTCCATCAGACACACCTCCTCATCGCTGTACCCAGGCCGAGGCGGAGAGCGGCGCGGAGCCGTGGAACGTCGGCGCGGCCGGTTCCGCCGCGCTTCCGGCGGCCACCGCGAAACCCGCGAGGGCGCCGACCACGAACGCGGCGAAGACCGATTTCACCAGGGTCAAAATCTTGCAGTAGACGTTCACGACAAGGACTCCCCGACCTCGCTGGAAAGGAAACTCCGGCCGGTGGGCATCGCCTTCGTTCCCGGCCGGTTTCCAGCATCACCCGGGCGGTGGATCCGTCACATGTCCGCTGTCACGGGTGTTGTGTGCCGTTTGACTCAGAGCGGGCGAAGGCGCGCAGCACGCGCAGTTCGCGGATGAGGAACCGGCGGCGGCCGGTTTCGACGATCTCACGGTCCCGCAGCACCCGCAGCGCCCGTGCGACGGTACGCCGGGCGGCGCCGATCTGCGCGGCGATGTCCTCCTGCGACAGCGCGTCGACGACCACGCCCTCCGGCACGGTCCGGCCGCGCTCGTCGGCCAGCCGGACCAGGACCACCGCGACGCGGCGGCTGACGTCGAAGGCGGCCGAGTCGACCCGGGCGGATTCGGCGTCGCGGAGCCGGGCGGCGACCGTCTTGATCGTCGCGACGGCGATCGCCGGCCGCGCGTGCAGCACGTCGATGAACTCCGCGCCGGTGAACTGGAAGACGGAGCAGGGCTCGATCGCGCGCACCGACGCCGACCGCGGCCGCCCGGTGACCGCGGCGAGGTCGCCGAGCACTTCGCCGGGGCCCCGCAGCCCGAAGAGCACCTCGCGGCCGTCCTCGAGGATCGAGGAGACGCGCACCCAGCCGGTGACCAGCACGTGGACGTGGTCGGACGGGTCGCCCTCCATCAGCACGACCTGGTTCGCGCGGAACCGGCGAAGGGTGCTGCGGGACGTCAGGTAGTCGCGATCGGCCTCGGCGAGGCAGGCCAGCAGTGCCCCGTCCGCTGTGTCGTCGTATCCGCCCATGGTTCCCCTCCGGAGGTTCACCGTAACCCGGCGTGGTGACCTTCGGCGAGGGGCGACCGGTAGGGTCGCCGCGTGGACGTGGAGATCTACACCGACGGCGCGTGCAGCGGGAACCCCGGACCGGGCGGCTGGGGCGCGGTGCTGCGCTACGGCAGGCACGAGCGCGAGCTGTACGGCGGCGAAGCCACGCCGACGACGAACAACCGGATGGAGCTGACCGCGCCGATCCGCGCACTGGAGAGCCTGACCCGGCCGTCGCGGGTGCGGGTGTTCACGGACAGCACGTACGTCCGCAACGGCATCACGCAGTGGCTGCCCCGCTGGAAGAACAACGGCTGGCAGACGGCGGCGCGCGAACCGGTGAAGAACGCGGACCTGTGGCAGCGCCTCGACGCGGCGGTGAGCGAGCACGAGGTCGAGTGGCTGTGGGTCAAGGGCCACGCGGGCCACCCGGAGAACGAGCGAGCGGACCGGCTCGCGGTGCGGGGTGCCCAGGAGGCACGGGAAAGCGGGAAGCCGGTCAACGCCGGTTAGTGCCCGGCGAACGGGTAGCCTCCGCTCCCGAGCGCGTCGTCGTCACCACTCCCACCGGAATCCCACGACCGTGTTTTCCATCGACCGTACGAACCTCCTCGTCGCCGAGTTGACGAGTTCGATCGGCTCCTCGTCGACCGGTGAGCCGTCGAGGTGGTCCGCCCACACGCACCACCAAACTCGGCGTGGGACTCTGCCGGTGAACGTGACAGCCATGTCGACGTTTTCGGCTCTGGCGAACGCCGCCCTTCGCACTTCCGTCAGACCTGCGGAACGCCGGTCGAAGACAGCGCAGTACTCGAGCGCCGATGTCTCATCTTTCTGCAACGGCCGGTCAAGCTCGATTTCGACGCTTCGCAGGCCGCGACCGTACTCGTGGCTCTGCCCAAGCTGCCCGCCGTAGGCGACCTCGATACGCGAGGCCTCCGGCTCGTGGTTGAAGAGGTAGATGTCAACGCCGTCCTCGATCGCCCGGATCGTGTGCGTCGTGCGACGCACGTTCAGGCGCCCGTCGGTGACGTCATACCGTTCGACCAGGTTGACCGTGCGATGCCGCTGCCCGCGGATCATCTCTCGCCTGCTTCGCAGCGTATGGGCGATTTCACTGGTCGGCGTGTGTCGGCCTTCGTAGACCTCGCGAAGGTGCGTCCGGTCCGTGTCCGTCATTTCGAACGCTTCCAGGAACCAGCTCAGCGTCTCGTCCGAGAGAGACCGTCCGGACAAGGCACGACCCACCCGGTCCTTGAGCATGCGCGCCGTACGCTCAGCGCCCGTCGGGTCTTGCTCCCACAAATAGAGTTCGATCACCTTCGCGATCGCGGACTGGTTCAACTTCCCCGTGACCCGCGAAGTCAAGGCCCGCCACTTCGCGCGATAGGGCGGAGATTCGGCAAGAACCCGGCTCAGAAGGGCGCCGGCTGCACGGACGTTGGGGTCGGACTCAGCCACAACTGGCACCTCCAAGCTGCACGGCGACGATTGTAGTGACATCGGAGCGCGGGAAAACTGCGCTTCCGGGTGACGTGGATGAATCGCGACCTGCGAGTATGCGGCTCCCACGCGGACATACCGAACGCCATGCGACACAACTGCGACAGAGAGGCGCCAACTCGGCGCTAGCTTTGGAGCACACCGCCGGATCATCTGGAAAGGATCACCATGGACGACAAGATCCCGACGACTCCAGGAGACAGCGAGCACGACTTCGCCGACGGAGCGCCGAGCAACGTCGTGCACACGGATTTCGAGTCGAGGGAAACGAAAGCTGCTGATCCGCTGAAGATGGACTCGCCGAACTCAAAGCCATGCAGGCCTCCTTCGAAGCGCTGGGTCCGCTCACGGAGGAAGCCCGCCGGCGCGCGGTGTCGTGGCTGACCGAGGCACTGGGACTGACCGACCTCGCGCTGACCGGTCCGAACTCGAATCAGCCACCCAGGAACCCGTCGTCCGACGCACCCGCAAGCGCCGGGAAGGACACGGTCAGCGCTCGCGACTTCATGAGCCGGAAGAAGCCCGGCTCACAGGTGGAGCGGATCGCTTGCCTGGCTTACTACCTCGCCCATCACCGGGACACACCACACTTCAAGGCCGCGGACATCTCCGCCCTCAACCTCGAGGCGGCCGGGCAGAGGTTCGGCAACCTGCCGAGGGACTTGGACAACGCGGACCGGCAGAGCGGCTACGTGGTCTCAGCAGGACAAGGGGCGAAGCAGATGACCACCCGCGGCGACGCGGTCGTCGAGGCCCTCCCGGACCGGGAAGCGGTGAAGGCGGCCTTGCACGAGCACCCGTACCGGCAGAAGCGGTCCAGCGGCGGCAAGAAGAGCGCGGCGGAAGAAAAGACCGACCAGTGATCACAGCTCGAGACGTACTAGAATCGTCATACGACCACACCCTTGCCACAGAATTGCTCGACGCATACGCAGAAGCCAAGCACAACTATCTACTGGGCGGACATCGCCTCAGCGCCGTGGAAGGCGGCAGGTTCTGCGAGGCCGCATACCGGATCCTCGAACAAATGACAAAAGGTCGGCATACACCCATCGGCGAGCAACTGGACACCGAGAAAACCGCGAGAGCGTTGGAATCCCTGAGCGCCAACGATTTCCCCAAGGCCGTGCGCATCTACTTGCCTCGAGCCCTACGTGTCGTCTACGACATCCGCAACAGCCGGGATATCGCACACCTCGCCGACGGGATCGACCCGAACCTTCAGGACGCCACCCTGGTGACGGCCGTCCTCGACTGGGTGATCGCCGAGTTCGTCCGGTTGAGCAAACGCGTCGATGCCGACAGCGCCCAACGGCTCGTCACAGATCTGGTCACGCGCAAGTACCCGGCCGTGCAGATGTTCGGCGACCGCCCCAAAGTCCTGCGAGCCGACCTCCGCGCGAGCGACACGGTCCTCGTTCTCCTCTATCATCGAGGCGCGACACCCACGACGGTGAGCGAACTCGCGACCTGGGTAGCAGGCTCGATGCAGAAGAACCTGCGCCGGACCCTACGGGCACTGGACGACAAAGCGCTCGTACACCTCGAAGACAACAAGGTGCTGATCACCCGCACAGGAGAACAGGTGGTCGAATCGCGAAGGCTTCTCGAGGTCAAAAGCACCTGAATCGCCACCAGACAACACATCCGACCCGTACATAACGATCTTCGCCGCGGTCGAGTGGACGGTCGTGGCACAATTCCCCGATGCCTCCCGCTCCGTGCCCGTGCGGCCTCGCCGAGTCCTACGCCGCCTGCTGCGGCCGGTTCCACGGTGGCGGGCTCACCGCGCCGACCGCCGAGCTGCTGATGCGCTCCCGGTTCAGCGCCTTCGCCGTCGGTGACACCGGTTACCTGCTGCGCACCTGGCACCCGGACACCCGCCCGCGGCAGCTCAAGCTCGACCCGGCCCAGGAGTGGACGCGGCTGGAGATCCTCGGCCGCACCGGTGGCGGCCTGCTGCACGCCGAGGGCACGGTCGAGTTCCGGGCGCACTACCGCCACCACGGCCGGGACGGCTTCCTCGAGGAGCACAGCCGCTTCCGGCGTGAGAACGGCCACTGGGTCTACCTCGACGCGGAAGCGTAAACCCGCCCCGCGCACCGCCCTCGTCGTGCTAAACAGTGCGGCGATGGGAAAACTGACGCGCCGCGCCCGGGCCAAAGCGGACTACTTCGGCTTCATCGGTGCCCGGGAGTGGCCGCTCGCCGCCTCGGGGCTCGGGGTTCTGCTCGGGATCGTCACCATCCTCCCCAGCGCCGTCGGGGTCGTGCTCTCCGTCGTCGCGCTCGCACTCGGCGTCGCCACCTTCACCCGTGACCTGCGGCTGCTGCGCCGCCGGTGGGCCGGGTTCGAGTTCACCTCCATCGCCGCCCCCTTCCCGACCGCGGAGCTGCCCCCGCCGCCCGCCTACCCGGCGTCGGCGTACCTCGCCGTGCCCGCCCGCGGGACCGCGTTGGTCAGCGCCGCGATCGACCGTGACCTCTGGGACGAGCGGCACACGATCGACATCGCCGAGGAGCCCTACCGGCTGCCGCCCTCGCTCAAGGCCACCGCGCCGCACGTGCTGCCGCTGCGGGCGCGCGGCCGGCTGCTGTTCAACGGCCCGATCGTCGGCATGCGCGGCGATCCGCTGCCCGCCGCCGGTGCCCGGCCGGCGCCGGTCCGGCTGCACCGGGCGCGGTTCTTCGACGCCGTCTGCTCGAACGAGCTCGCCGCGCTCCGGATCACCCGGACCGACACCGGCGAAGAGTACGACCTGCGCAAAGCCGAGCTCACCGACACCTCCGGCGCCCTTCGCGAGCTGAGCAGCAGCGCGCTGGCCGATCTGGTCGGCGTCTCCACGGTGGCTTTCACCACCGACGGGAAGCTGGTCACCGTCCGGCAGTCGTCGCTCAACTCCGTCAGCGGGCTGCTCCTCGCGCCCTCGGGCAGCGGCTCGCTCGAGCCGCGCGACCTGCGCACGTCCGACGGCAAGCCGCGCCGGTTCCTCCACACCGCCGTCCGCGCCGGGATGGAACGCGAACTGTGCGAGGAGACCGGCCTCACCCCCGAATACGTCCGCGAGACGAAGGTGGTCGGCTTCGCGCGCTGGATGGAGCGCGGCGCCAAGCCGGAGTTCTTCGGGCTGACCGAGCTGACGGTCGACAGCGCCGAGGTCAGCCGGGGGCGCCCGGTCAGCGGGGAACGGCTCTACAGCGCCGGCCTGACGCTCTTCGACGTCGACCTCGCCGCGATCGGCGCCGCGCTGACCGGGGGTGTCCCGCTCAGCGAGGCACTTCCGGAACGGCTCTGGGAG
This sequence comes from Amycolatopsis rifamycinica, assembly GCF_000695625.1. Classification (GTDB taxonomy): domain Bacteria; phylum Actinomycetota; class Actinomycetes; order Mycobacteriales; family Pseudonocardiaceae; genus Amycolatopsis; species Amycolatopsis rifamycinica. The sequence goes on along the minus strand of NZ_JMQI01000027.1, from coordinate 156,924 downwards.
GACGGTTCCCTGCCGCTCCTGCTGGCCCTGCGCGCCGCCGCGGCGTGGCAGGCCGCCCGGGTCTGACGAAACGGCCCTGTTCCCCGCGTGAGCGGACCGCTACGATCGTGCGCAATTGTTAGGAAAGTTCCCTAACGATGGTCCGCTGTCCCCCGCCGCCGTGGGTGCCTAGGAGGCGCGCTAGTGAGCTATCGGCAGAGAAGAACCCGGACTCTCCTCGTGGCGGCCTCGCTGGCCGTCGCGGTCAGCGGGGCCACCGCCGCGTCGGCCACCGGTCAGGAACCGGTGCGAGCCGTCGTCGCGGCCGCGGCCCCGGCCACCGCGGTCCCCGGCTTCCTGATCCAGACGTCGGCGCAGGTCAGCGACGACTCCGCGGTCTCCAAGCCCGGCTACGACACCGCCGGCTGGTACCCGGTCGGCCCGCGGTCGACCGTCTACGCCGGCCTGCTGGCCAACGGCAAGTACGCCGATCCGTTCTACTCGACGAACATGAAGAACGTGCCGGTCGCGGACTTCCAGGTCCCGTGGTGGTACCGCACCGACCTCACCGTCGCCGACCCGACCCAGCGCACGTACCTCGACTTCAGCGGCGTGCTGTCGAAGGCCGACGTCTGGGTCAACGGGACGCGCGTCGCCGACAAGACGCAGGTCAACGGCGCCTACACCCGCCACGACCTGGACATCACCGCGCTGGTGAAGGCGGGCACGAACAGCGTCGCGTTCAAGGTCTACCCGAACGACCCGAACAAGGACCTGTCGATGGGCTGGATCGACTGGGCGCAGACCCCGCCGGACCAGAACATGGGCATCGTGCGGGACGTCCTCGTGCGCCGCAGCGGCCCGGTGGCCCTGCGCGGCGCGCACGTCGTCACGAAGCTGACCGGGCTGACCCACGCCGACCTGACGGTGAAGGCCGACGTCCGCAACGACAGCGCCGCCGCGGTGTCGGCGACGGTGTCGGGCACGGTCGCCGGGCGTGCCGTCAGCCAGACGGTCCCGTTGGCGGCCAAGGAGAAGAAGACCGTGACGTTCCCGGTGATCGGGATCGACAACCCGCAGGTCTGGTGGCCGGCGGGGATGGGCGCGCAGCCGCTCCACGACCTCGACCTGACCGCGAGCGTCGGCGGCACGGCGTCGGACTCCGCGCACTCGACCTTCGGCATCCGCCAGGTGACGGCGAACAAGAACGCCAGTGGCGGCCGGGCGTACACCGTCAACGGGCGGCCGCTGCTGATCAAGGGCGGCGGCTACTCGCCGGACCTGTTCCTGCGCTGGAACGCCCAAGCCGCCGCGGACAAGCTGGCCTACGTCAAGGACCTCGGGCTGAACACCGTGCGCCTGGAGGGACACATCGAGCCGGACGAGTTCTTCGACCTCGCCGACCGGATGGGCGTGCTGACCCTGCCCGGCTGGGAGTGCTGCGACAAGTGGGAGGGCCAGGTCAACGGCGAGGAGAAGGGTGACCCCTGGACCGCGGCCGACTACCCGGTCGCGAAGGCGTCGATGACCGCGGAGGCCGAGCGGCTGCGCGACCACCCGAGCGTCATCTCGTTCCTCATCGGCAGCGACTTCGCCCCCGACGCGACGATCGAGAAGAACTACCTCGACGCGCTGAGCGCCGCGGACTGGGCCACGCCGGTGGTCCCGGCCGCGTCGGCGAAGTCGTCGCCGCAGCTGGGCTCGTCCGGGATGAAGATGAACGGGCCGTACGACTGGATCCCGCCGGTGTACTGGTACGACAAGGCGCACTCCGACAGCGGCGGCGCGTGGAGCTTCAACTCCGAAACCAGCGCCGGGCCGGACATCCCGACGATGGACACGCTCAAGCGGATGATGTCCTCGAGCGAGCTCGACACGCTGTGGAAGAACCCGTCGGCGCCGCAGTACCACCGGTCGTCGTCCTCGACGTTCGCCGACCTGAAGCTGTTCGGCGACGCGCTGGCCGGCCGCTACGGCAAGCCGGCGAGCCTGGCCGACTTCGTCCGGAAGGCGCAGCTGGCGCAGTACGAGAACGTCCGCGCCGAGTTCGAGTCGCACTCGCGCAACTTCAGCGACGGCACGAACCCGGCCACCGGGATCATCTACTGGATGCTCAACAGCGGCTGGACGTCGCTGCACTGGCAGCTGTTCGACGCCTACCTCGACCAGAACGGCTCGTACTTCGGGGCCAAGAAGGCGAACGAGCCGCTGCACATCCAGTACTCCTACGACACCAAGTCGGTCGTGGTGGTCAACCACAACCACGACCCGGCGTCCGGTTTGACGGCCCGCGTGCAGCTGTTCAACCTGGACGGCACGGCCAAGTTCGACCAGACGAAGAGCGTTTCGGTGGGCGGTGACGGCGCGAAGACGACGGCGCTGACCATCGGCTCGGTGAGCGGGCTGTCGACGACGTACCTGGCGAAGCTGGTGCTCAGCGACTCCTCGGGCAAGGAGGTCAGCCGGAACGTGTACTGGCTGTCCACCAAGGCCGACACCCTGGACTGGGCCAACAGCGACTGGTACTACACGCCGACGACGTCGTACGCGGACCTGTCGGGGCTCAACTCGCTGGCTTCGGTCACCGTCGGCGCGAACGCTTCCTCGACGGCCAACGCCGACGGCACCACGACGACCAAGGTGACGCTGAAGAACACCTCGACCGGCAAGGTGCCGGCGTTCTTCGTCGACGCGCACGTGGTCGGCGCGGCGGGCGCGCCGGTGCTGCCGGTGCGGTGGACCGACAACCAGGTCAGCCTCTGGCCGGGTGAGTCCACGACGCTGACGGCGACGTACCGGACCGCGGACCTGCGCGGAGCCGCGCCATCGGTGCGGGTGGCGGGCTGGAACACCGGCACGAAGACGATCCCGGCGGACGGCTCCGCCGATCCGGGCACCCCGGCCGATCACCAGGCCGAGGACGCGGCGATCACGAACGGCGTCGCGGAGTCGAACCACCTGGGCTACACGGGCAGCGGGTTCGTCAACTACGGCAACGCGACCGGCAGCGCGGTGGAGTTCTCGGTGACCGCGGCCGCGGCGGGGCCGGCGAACGTGGCCCTGCGGTTCGCCAACGGCACCACGGCGAACCGCCCGATGGACATCACGGTCAACGGCCGCGTTGGTGCGTCGGCCGTGGCGTTCGGCGGCACGGGCAACTGGGACACGTGGCAGACGGTCACCATCCCGGTGTCCCTCCTCGCGGGGACCAACAAGATCAAGGCGACGGCGACGACCGCCAACGGCGGCCCGAACCTCGACAAGATCACCGTCTAGCTCCGGACCGGAGGCGGCACTTTCACGTGAAAGTGCCGCCTCCGGTCATTCCCAGAGCAGGCGCTGCTCGCGGTCCGGGTCGGACACCGTCGCGGAGACGTCGTCGAAGAGGTGGGTCACCCGGTCCGCCGTCGTGTAGCGGGGCCAGCCCGGGTCGCCGGTCGTGACGAACCGGACCCAGGCGTCGAACATCTCCGTGGCCACCGCCTGCATCCGCTCCGCCGGGAACGGGCGCCCGGCGAAGAGGAACCGCCAGTTGCGGTTGCGGATGTCGTCGAACACCAGCGGCAGGTCGAGCCCGTGTGCCGCGCCGAGTCCCTTCCCGCGCGGGGCGATCCGCCAGTCCAGGCGGTACATCCACGCGTCCGGCTGCCGCTCGGCGAAGCGGATCGCCGGGATCCACCAGTCCCCCGCCGTCAGCGCGCGGTTGCGGATCTGGTCCGCCGGCCAGTCGAGGAGGTCGTCGTACACCGTGACGGCTTTTTCGATCTCGGCGGCGGTCAGCATCGTCGAACCGACGCCCAGCAGCTTCGCGCCGCCCGACTGCAGCCAGCTGAACAGGTCCTCCTCGTCGGCCGTCGTGCCGATGAGCAGCGGGACGTCGCGCACGCCGTCCAGCGGCCGGTGCGGGAGCAAATCGTCGCCGACGACCACGCGGTAGGTCACCTTGGTGCCCGACACCGCCGAAACCCGTTGCTGTGCCTCGAGGATCCGCGTCACCGGCAACGTCGCGAGGTCGTCCGGCGAAGCGTCCAGCTCCGCGAGGACCGCCGAAGCCACGGCCGCGCCTTCGGCCGGGGTGTGGACGACCGAGCCGACGCCGGTGCCGCTCTGCACGATCGCCCGGTGAACCAGCCCGCGGGTGGCGGGTACGGCCAGCAGCGTCCCGACCGTGCGCCCGCCGTTCGACTGCCCGGCCAGCGTGACGCGGCCGGGGTCGCCTCCGAACGCCCCGATGTTGTCCCGCACCCATTCGAGCGCCGCGACCTGGTCACGCAGCGAGAGGTTGGAATCCGCGACGCCCGGCAGGTGCAGCATCCCGAGCACGCCGAGCCGGTAGGCGACGGTCACGACGACGACACCCCGCCGCGCGTAGGCGGACGCGTCGAACTGGTGCGGCGCGCCCATCACGCCGCCCCCGCCGTGGATCCACACCAGCACCGGGTACGAGCCGGGCGGGGCCGGCGCGTAGACGTTCAGGTAGAGGCAGTCCTCGCCGCCGGTGAAGCCGCGCCCGGTCAGTTCGGGCTGCGGCGCGCGCGGCGCCCACCCGGTGGCGTCCCGGACGCCCGCCCACGGCGCCACCGGCCGCGGCGCGCGGAACCGCAGCGCCCCCACGGGCGGCTCGGCGTACGGCACGCCGAGGAACGTCCGGACCCCGTCTTGCCCGGACCCGCGCAGCGCGCCGGGCGCGATCTCCACCGTCGTCACGCGGCCCAGCCTACGAACTTGCCCTGGAGCACGCTCCAGGGTGTTGACTACGGGCCATGAGCGCAGCCGAGAACAAGCAGCTCCTGAAGACGGCGTTCGACGCGTGGGCGACCGGCGACATCCGCCCGCTCATCGGCGCCATGTCCGACGACGTCACCTGGACCGTCAGCGGGCACAACAGCTGGTCCGGCAGCTTCCGCGGCCGGGACTCGGTCCGCCGCGACCTGCTGGCCCCGCTCGGCGAGCAGTTCGAGGGCACCTACACGAGCACCGCGAGCCGGTTCGTCGCCGAGGACGACGTCGTCGTGGTCGAGACGCAGGGCAGCGTCGCCACCAGGACCGGAGCCCGCTACGACAACAAGTACTGCTTCGTCTTCCGGCTCGAGGACGGCCGGATCCGCGAAATCACCGAGTACATGGACACCCAGCTGGTCGCCGAAGTGCTCCCCGAGCTGGCCCGGTGACGCCCGCCGCGACGCCCGGGTGATGATGGGCCCGTGCACATAGCGGCAGAGATAGTGGCGCTGGTCGTGACCGTCCTCGTCGTCAGCGCGGTGGCGCGGCGGCTGGACTGGTCCGCCCCGCTGTGCCTGATCGTCGTCGGCGTCGCCGCCTCCTACGTCCCCGGCGTGCCCGAGGTCCACCTCGACCCCGAGGTCGTGCTGCTCGGGCTGCTCCCGCCGCTGCTGTACTCGGCGGCCATCCAGACGTCGCTGGTCGACTTCCGGAAGAACCGCGGGGCGATCGGGCTGATGTCGGTCGGGCTGGTCGTGTTCACCGCGCTCGGCGTCGGCGTGGTCGCGTGGGCGGTGATCCCGGGCCTGCCGCTGGCCGGCGGCATCGCGCTCGGCGCGGTGGTGGCGCCGCCGGACGCGGTCGCCGCCAGCGTCGTCGCCCGGCGGGTCGGGATGCCCCGCAAGCTGATCCGGCTCCTGGAGGGCGAGAGCCTCTTCAACGACGCCGCCGCGCTGGTCGCGCTCCGCACGGCCATCGCCGCGCTGGCCGGTTCGGTCAGTCTGTGGCAGGTCGGCGCCGACTTCTTCCGCGCGGCCATCGGCGGGGCCGTGGTCGGGCTCGTCGTCGGGTTCGTCGCCGCGTTCATCCGGGCCCGCCTGAACGAGCCGGTGCTCGACACCGCGCTGTCGTTCGCCGTGCCGTTCATCGCCTACCTGCCGGCCGAGGCGATCCACGGCTCCGGCGTGCTCGCGGTGGTCATCGCCGGGCTCATCCTCGGGCACAAGGCGCCGCAGATCCTGTCCGGCTCGACCCGGCTGGCGTCCCGGCTGAACTGGCAGACCATCGCGTTCCTGCTGGAGAACATGGTCTTCCTGCTGATCGGCCTGCAGCTGCGGCGGATCCTCGCCGAAGTCGGCGAGAGCGGGCTCTCGCTGGCCACGCTCACCTGGATCTGCGTCGCCGTGCTCGCCGCGACCATCCTGACCCGGGTGGTGTGGCTGGCCGGCATCGGCACCGTGAAGCGGGTGAAGCGGCGGCTGCTGCCGAAGAAGGCGCAGGCGAAGATCTGGCCGTGGCGCTACTCCGCGGTGATCTCCTGGGCGGGCATGCGCGGGGTGGTGACGCTCGCGGCCGCGTTCGTGCTGCCCGCGGACACCCCGCAGCGGGCCGTGCTGGTGCTCGCCGCGTTCGTCGTCGTGGCCGGGACGCTCGCCGTGCAGGGCATGACGCTGCCGCCGCTGATCCGGGCGCTGCGCCTGCCCCGGCCGGACCCCGCGGAGGACGCGCTGCAGGAGGCGGCCGTCCTCCACGACATGACCCGGGCGGCGCTGGCCAAGCTGGAGGAGATCCGGCAGCCCGACGACCCGCCCGAGATCATCCAGCGGCTGCGCGACCGGCTGCAGCACCGCGCCGACTCGGCGTGGGAGCAGCTCGGCCGGCAGAGCGCACTGGCCGAGACACCGAGCGACGCCTACCGCCGGCTGCGGCTGGAGCTGCTGGAAGTGGAACGCGACCAGTTCCTCAAGGCCCGCGCCAGCGGCAGCGCCGACGACGACGTCCTGCGCCGGGTCCTGGAGCGCCTCGACATCGAGGAGTCCATGCTCGACCGCGACGAGGCCGAACCCGACGTCGAGGGCCGCGAACTGCGCACCCCGGCCGCGACGGCGGGTTCGTGCAAGCACCTGGCGCACGAGTGGGTGGACAAGGACCCCAGCTCGGCCGACAGCTGCGCCGCCTGCCTCACCGAGGGCACGACGTGGGTGCACCTGCGGATGTGCCTCAAGTGCGGCAACGTCGCCTGCTGCGACTCCTCGCCGCGCCGCCACGCGACCCGGCACTTCCACGAGACCCGGCACCCGGTGATGCGCAGCTACGAGCCGGGCGAGACGTGGCGGTGGTGTTTCGTGGACAAGCAACTCGGCTAATGTCGGGGCCATGAGCACGCCCGAGCAGGAGATCGAATACCGCCAGCACCGCTTCAGCCCGCCCCCGGGCGCGACGGAGATCTTCCTGGTCCGGCACGGCGAATCCGCTCCGGCCCGCGGCGACAACCCGTTCGAGCTGGTCGACGGCCAGGCCGACCCGGACCTCGCGCCGGAGGGCCGTGACCACGCCCAGCGCGTCGGCGCCCGGCTCGCCGGGGAGCGCGTCGACGCGATCTACGTGACGACGCTGCGCCGCACGGCGCAGACCGCCGCGCCGCTGGCGGAGAAGCTCGGGCTGACCCCGGTCGTCGAGCCGGACCTGCGCGAGATCCACCTCGGCGACTGGGAGAACGGCCTCTTCCGGAAGTACACGACCGACGGCCACCCGATCGTCGACCGGCTGTGGACCGAGCAGCGCTGGGACGTGATCCCGGGCGCGGAGTCCGACGAGCGGTTCGGGGCCCGGATCCGCGGCGCGCTGACCCGCATCGCGGCCGCGCACCCCGACCGGCGCGTCGCCGTGTTCACCCACGGCGGCGTGATCGGCGAGGTGTTCGCGCAGGCCAGCCGCTCGGTCGAGCGGTTCGCGTTCCTCGGCGCCGACAACGGGTCGATCTCGCACCTGGTGCTGCACGGCGACACCTGGATCGTGCGGCGCTTCAACGACACGGCCCACCTGGCTACGCCGCTCGGCTGAGCTTCCCGGCCGCGACGAGCTGCACGGTCACCAGGATCGACACGGCTTCCGCGGCCAGCAGCCCGATCAGCACGAGCACCTGCGTCAGCCCGGCTTGGACCGGGCCGGCGCCGCCGAGCAGGACGCCGACGTAGGCGCCGGGCAGCGTCACCAGGCCGACCGTGCGGGTCTGGTCGAGCGCCGGGATCAGCGCGTGCCCGGCCGACGGGCGGCAGATCTCCAGCGCGGCCGGGCGCGGCAGGAAGCCGAGGGCGAGCGCGGCTTCGTACTCGCCGTGGCGCGCCTTCAGCTCGTCGAGGGCGCGGCGGGCGGCCTGCGACGTCGCGGTCATGGCGCCGCCGATGACGATGCCGGCGATCGGAACGACCGCGATCGGCGCCGGCGGAACGACCCCGGCGCCGAGGACGAGCGCCAGCACGGGCACGACGCCGGCGGCGATGGCCAGTGCCGTCCACGGGAGGTTCCGGCGGGTGCCGACCCGCCGCGCCGACGTCACCGCGGCGATCGCGAACATCAGCAGCACGAAGAGGCCGGTGAGCGGCACCGAGCGCAGGACGGCGGTGATCACCAGCGAGACGACGGCGAGCTGCGCGACCGCGCGGGCGGCGGCGATCAGCACCGCGCGACCCTGGCCCAGGCCACCGGCCCGGACCACGGCGGCACCGACGACGGTGAGGAGGACGAGGACCGCCACCAGGGCGGGCCCGAAGGTGATCGCGGCGTTCACACGCCGATCCTGCCGTTCAGACGGCGCAGCTGAAGAGGCGCCCCGGCTCGCTCTCGGTCTTCTCGGCGACGACGGCGCCGTCCACGACGATCCGGCACCGCAGCGTGCCGGGACCGGGGTTGCGGGCGGCGATGCTGTAGAACTCGGTGCGCCCGGCGGGGCCGACCCGGGTGAACCGCGCGGACCACGGCGTCGCGACCTCGGCCTGCTGGGTCAACGCGGAGCCCTCGGCGGCGTAGGTGACGTTGCGGGCGCCGTGCGCGCCGAGCAGTTCGTAGACGACGTCGTGGCTGACGGTGCGGACCGCGACCGGCGCGACCGGCGGGGCGGCGGGCTCTTCCTTGCCGGGACCGCGCCCGGACCGGGGCACGACGTAGGCGGTCACCGCGAAGGCGGCGGCGAGCACACCGAGGACGACGACGAAGCTGCCGGCCGACCGGGCCCGCCCGGCGCAGTCGCGCGGGGGCCGGATCGCGGTGTGAACGCCCATGGAGAGGTCTTCTCTCGTCGCGCGCACTTCCGTCGAGTGCGTCGACCTATATCTCGCCGTGACCTAACTGCGTGTTAGCCGGTCGGCGCCGGAATTTCGATGTTCACCCGGACGGGGGGCGAACCCGCGGGGGATGATTCGGGCGTGTATGAGGAGGCTCCGCCACCCGGCGTACTGCGGGAGGTGGCGAGGTGCGTGTGGCGATCGGCTTCGGAGGGCCCGAAGCGGATCGTCCCGGACGGCTGCGTGGATCTGGTGCTCGGAGCCGGCGAGGTCTTCGTGGCCGGACCGGACACCACGGCGTGGTCATCGGTCACAAGGCCGGGCGAGGTGCTGAGCGGAGTCCGCTTCCGCCCGGGCCACGCGGCGGCCGCCCTCGGCGTGGCGGCGGACGAGCTGCGTGACCGGCGGGTGCCACTGGGCGAGCTGTGGGGACGGACGGTGGCGGAGCGGTTGCTGGAGGGCGAGCTGCCACTGGTGGAGGCGGTGCTCGGCCGGCTGGCGGATGCCCCGCCGCCGGACGCGGCGGTCGCGGAGTTGATCGCACGGTTGGAGGCAGGAGCGACGCGGGTCGGCGAAGCGGCGGCGGGGTTGATTGCGCGGCCGAACGCGGGAGTGCGCCCTGCGGGATTCGCCAGGCAGTTGGACGCGGGCGCGGGTTGGGCCGACGAAGCGGCCGCGGGATTCACCGCGCGACCGAACGCAGGAGCGCACCCGGTGAGCGAAGCCGCGGCAGAATCCGCCAGGCGGCGGGAGACGGGCGCGAGCTGGGCCGACGAAGCAGCCGCGGGAATGCGCCCGGCGAGCGAAGCAGCGGCAGAATCCGCCAGGCGGCGGGAGACGGGCGCGAGCTGGGCCGACGAAGCGGCCGCGGGAGCGCACCCGATGAGCGAAGCCGCGGCAGGACCCGCCGGACGGTGGGAGGCGGGCGCGAGCTGGGCCGACGAAGCAGCCGCGGGAGTGCGCCCGATGAGCGAAGCAGCGGCAGAATCCGTCAGGCGGCGGGAGACGGGCGCGAGCTGGGCCGACGAAGCAGCCGCAGGAAGGCGCCCGGCGAGCGAAGCGGCGGCGGGATCGGCCTTGGCCGGCATGCGATGCGATGCCGGCGTCGGCGGGAGTCCGGCGGATCTCGTGGCGGCCCGCACCGAAGACCCCGCCTTGTCCGGCGCGGTGAGCGAGCGGCGGCTGCGGCGGCGGTTCGTCCAAGCCGTCGGTTACGGGCCGGCCACCTACCTCCGTATCAGCCGGTTCCAGCGGGCCGTCGCGCTGGCTCCGCGCGTCGCGGGGCTGGCCGCGCTGGCCGCCGCCGCGGGGTATGCCGATCAAGCGCACCTCAGCCGGGACTGCCGGGCGCTGACCGGCCTCACGCCGCGCCGCTACTTCGGCGGATTCTCCACTGTGGACATTGCGTAGCGTGATCGACTCCGTTCGGCGTAACCCGTGCGGTCAACCGGAAGTGACCGTTCCCCCAAAAAGGTAAGCGGACGGTAAACGACTACCAAGAGCGCTATTCTCCCCTCGACGAGTGATCAGGGAGGGCGTGTGGCCACCATCAGCGACGTCGCGGCACGAGCCGGCGTCTCCACGGCGACCGTGTCGCGCGCCCTCAACGGGAAGTCCACTGTGGACCCCGCACTGGCCGCACGCGTCCAGGAGGCGGCCGCCGAGCTCGGGTACCACCCCAACGGGCTGGCCCGGAACCTCCGCCGCCAGGAGACCGCGGTGCTCGCGTTGATCATCTCCGACGTCGAGAACCCCTTCTTCACGGCCATCGCGCGGGGCGTCGAGGATCTCGCGCAGCGGTCCGGGTATTCGGTGGTGCTCTGCAACTCGGACGAGAACGAAGACAAGGAGCGGCGCTACATCGAGGTCGCGCTGCAGGAGCGCGTCGCCGGCGTGGTGCTGTCGCCGACCGGCCGGTCGACGAACGTCGAGGGCCTCCGGCGCCAGGGCACGCCCCTGGTCGCGGTCGACCGGCCGCTGCGGGCGGCGGAGGGTGACCAGGTCCTGGTCGACACCCGCCACGCGGCGGCCGAGGCGACGCGGCACCTGCTCGACGGCGGCTACCGGCGCGTCGGCTGCCTGACCGGGCCTTCGGAGGTCCGCACGGCCGAAGACCGGCTGGCCGGGTACGCCGACGTCGTCGGCGAGGAGAACATCCTGTTCCGCCGGGCCGAATACCGCGCCGAGGGCGCCCGGCTGGCGGCGTTGGAGCTGCTGGACGACCCCTCGCCGCCGGATGCGTTGCTGGTCGCGAACAGCACCATGGCGATCGGGGTACTGGAGGCGTTGTCGGCCCGCGGCCTCCGCCCGGGCAGCGACGTGGGCATCGTCTCGTTCGACGACGCACCGTGGACGACGTTGATCGACCCACCCCTGACGGTGGTCGCCCAGCCGGCGTACGAAGTCGGCCGGGTGGCGGCCCAGCTGCTGCTGGCCCGCATCTCGGACAGCACCCGCGACGCGACCACGACGACGCTCGAGGCCCGGCTGATCGTGCGGAAGAGCTCCCGCCGCTGACGCCGGAGGCCGCCCGGCTTGGAGGGTCGGCCCGCATCTCTGGAAGCTCGCCGGGACTCGCGAGGGACGGCCCGCACCCCTGAAGGTCGGCCGTGCACCCAAGGGTCGGCCCGCGGATCTGGAAGGTCGGCCGGCGCCCCGGACGGTCGCTGGCGCACCGAGAGCGGTCAGCCCCCGCCCCACGGAGGGTCGCCTGGCGCACCGAAAGGGCCGGGTGGCGGAGCGACGTGCCTGGGGGCCGGCTCGTGCCGGGCCCCCCAGGCACGCCCCACCCCCTGTGTCCCCCATCACCGGCGCCGCAACGCCGGATCCTGTGAGCACGGAGCGGAAATCGTTTTCTCTCGTGGAACGTAAATCCACGAGACAATCACTGTCAAGCCGGGCCGGGGGTGGACAACGGCCGCCGATCCAGGGAAACTGACCGGAAGTTGACTACTCAACGTGTGGGATGATGTGCCCTGAGTGTCGATCTCTGGTGAATTCACCCACAGACAGGGCAAGAAAGCGCACGAACCCGCACATCCGCGCTGTTTCGGGTTAACCTGAGCCACATGTCTGTAGCGCTGGAGAACATCCTCGCCAAGGCGGGCCTGAAGGTCGACGCGAACGAGTTCCTCATACTCGTCGAAGACGCCGCGCGCAGACTGTCGCCACCGAACCCGGATCCGTCGCACTACTTCTCCGCCGATCAGCGGGCCGCGCTCACCGATGTGGGCCTGGACCTCTCGCCGCGCCGTGAAGACGAACCGGACTTCCGGGCGCGCACCGTCGCCGCCCACGCCGTCCTCGCCGAAGGCGCGCTCAGCGTCAACGAAGCGGCCAAGGTCCTCGGCGTCGACGACAGCCGGATCCGGCACCGCCTCAAGGAAGGCCGGCTGACCGGCTGGAAGGACGGCGGCTGGCGGCTCCCCGCGTGGCAGTTCGCCGGCTCGGGCGTGCTGCCCGGCCTGGAGGTCGTGCTGAAGGCGCTGCCCGACGACCAGCCCGCGCTCGTCGTCGCCGCCTTCATGAGCACTCCGCAAGCCGATCTGGTCATCAACGACCAACCCGCGACCCCGCGCCAATGGCTCCTCTCCGGTGGTGACCCGGACCACGTCGCCCGCCTCATCGCCACGCTCGGCACGCCGCTCTAGGCTGGACCCTCCCGAGCAAGATCACCGACAAGGACGGACCACCCCTCACCCATGGCCCGGCTCCCGCTGCCGCCCGCCCGATCCGTCCTGGTCCGGCAGCTGAACCGCGCCGACGACGTGGTGACGGTCCAGCCCACGACCAGGCTCGTCCGGATCTTCACCGCGCACGGCAACCACCCCCAGCAGTGGAACTCGTTCCGCTACACCGGCCCGCTCCCGCACGGCCGCTTCGACCAGCAGTCGCCCGGCCGCGGCGGCGCGCCGGTCACCGATCCCGCCAACGGCGTCCTCTACTTCGGCCTCACCGTGCGCACGTCGGTCGCCGAGGTCTTCCAGACCAGCTCGACGGTCGACCGCCGCACCCGCGGTCCCCGGCTGGTCGTCGTCCGCCCGACGCGGACCCTGCGCCTGCTCGACCTGACCGGCCTGTGGCCGACGCGGGTCGGCGCGTCCCAGGAGATCTCCAGCGGGCCGAAGAAGCTGACGCAGGCGTGGGCCCGCGCCATCCGCGGCGCGTTCAGCGACCTCGACGGCCTCTGGTACCGCTCGTCGATGGACTCCGGCGACCCCGCGATCTGCCTGTGGGACCCGCCGGCGGGCGCCGCGCTGCCGATCGCGCCGGACGTGCTGCTGCCGCTGGACCACCCGGGCCTGGACGTTCCGCTGGGCCGCGTCTGCGAAGAGCTGAACTACACGCTGCTGAACTGAGCGGCGAGCAGCGGGATGATCGCCCGCAGGTCGTCGCCGTCGACGAGGTGGGTCGCGACGGCGCGGGCGTCCGGGGCCGCGTTGAACCCGATGCTCATGCCGACGGCGGCGAAGAGCGGCAGGTCCGACCGGCTGTCCCCGACCGCGGCACACCGCTCGGGCGCGAAACCCTGGGCCAGCGCGAAGTCGCGCTTGCCGTACTCGTCCAGGTGCGCGGCCACTTCGCCGGTGTAGCGGCCGTCGACGGCTTCGGGCACCGGCCCGCAGTACGCCGCGAACCCGAACCGCCGGGCCAGCATGCGGCCCACCGGCGTCCACGCGAGCGTGGTCAGGACCGGGCGCAGGTTGTGGTCGTGGCACCAGCGCACCGTCTCGCCGATTCCGTCGACCAGCGGCATCGTCTCGAGCCGGGCCAGCACTTCCGCCTCGGTGTGCCCGGCCCAGCCACGGGCGTCGATGACCGACGCCTCCTGGTTCGTCATCCGGCCCGCCGCGTAGGCCGCTTCGGCGGCGACGAGCTCGGCCTCGTGCCCCAGCGCGGCGGCCACCCACGCGCACGAACTCGTGCCGGGCACGAGGGTGCCGTCGACGTCGAAGCAGACCAGCCCGTGCACTACAGGTGCCGCGCCCACCACTCGAGGACCGCTTCGAACCGCTGCAGGCGGTGCCGCGGGCGGCCCGAGCGGCTCAGCTCGTGGCCTTCGCCGGGGAACACGAGCATCTCCGCCGGCGCGCCCGCGCGGCGCAGGGCCACGAACATCCGCTGCGCCTGCTCCAGCGGGCAGCGCCAGTCCTGCTCCGAATGCACCACGGCGAACGGGATCTTGATCTGCGCCGCGTACGACAGCGGCGACCGGGCACGCTGCTCTTCCGGGTCGGAGCCGATGTACGCGTCGACGAAGAAGTAGCCGATGTCGGAGCTGCCGAGCATCGAGTCCCACGCGTTGACCGCGCGTTCGCTCCACGCCGCCTTGAAGCGCTCGCCGTGGTGGGCGGCGAGCCAGCCGGTCATGAACCCGCCGTACGAGCCGCCCATGATGCCGACGCGGGAGGCGTCCAGGTCCGGGCGCTCGAGCGCCTTGTCGAGCAGCGCCAGGACGTCGTCGACGTCGACCGTGCCGAAGCCGTGCGTGATCGCGTGGCCGTGCGTCTGCCCGTACCCCGCCGACCCGCGCGGGTTGCCGACCACCACCGCGTAGCCCGCCGACGCGTACACCTGCGCCTCGTCGAACACCGCCCACTCCTGCTGGGTGAACGGGCCGCCGTGCACCACGCGCAGCACCGGGTGCGGGCCCTCGCCCTCGGGCAGCACCAGCCAGCCGTGCACCGGGTAGCCGTCCGAGGCGGTGGTTTCCAGCTCGATCATCGGCCGGATGCCCTTGTCCCGCAACGGCTTCGAGTAGTCGGTGAGCACCCGCGGCCCACCGTCGCCGAGCAGCACGACCTCGCCCGAGGTCTCCGGCGTCGCGATCACCGCGACCAGCGTCGAGCCGTCCAGCGTGAACGACCGGACCGCGGCTTTGTCCGCGTGGACGACCGGGAGGCCGGCCAGCAGGGCCTCGTCGGCGTCGACGGCGACCGCGCGCAGTTCCACCGCGCCGCGGTGGCGGACGGCCACGAGCACGTCGTCCCCGCGCGGGGCGGGCGGACCCGCCGCGGCCTCGCAGTCCACGGTCTCGGCGTCGGTGAGCCGCCGCGCCTTCACCGGGCCGGCGCCGAACTCGGGCGTCGCCGCGTAGAGCCCGGTGGGTGCGGCCTCGTGGTGCTCCTCGAAGGACTGTCCGAAGTAGAACAGGGTGCCGTCGGGGCCGAACACCGGCCGCTCCGAGTACCCCTCGCCGCGCACGAGGACCTCGGGCTCGCCGCCGTCGGCGGAGATCGCGCAGATGTCGCGGAAGTCGCTTTCGGCGGCGCCCCAGTCCGGCGGCGCGGTGAAGACCAGGCGCGTGCCGTCCGGCGTCCAGGCCGGGTGGGCCGCGTCGAACCCGTCCCCGGTCAGCGGCTCGAGCTCCCCGGGCCCGGACGCACCGGGCTCGAGCGCCGCGACGGCGTCGACGACGAACAGCCGCTGCACGCGGTCGCGCAGGAAGCCGACGTCGTCGATCCGGTAGTCCATCCGCGTGATCCACCGCGGGGCCTCGGCGGCCGGCTCCGGCGTCTCGCCGTCGGCGTCCGGCGTGCCGTAGCGGCCGGCTTCGGGCACGCGGGCGGTGAACGCGATCCGCCGCGAATCCGGCGCCCACACCGGCTCCCCGGCCCCGAGGTGCAGTGACGTCAGCCGGCGGGCTTCCCCGCCGTCCGACGGCATAACGTGCAGCTGCGGGCTGCCGTCGGCGCCCGTGCCCTCCCCCGCGCGGAGGAACGCCACCCAGCGCCCGTCCGGCGAGATCGCCGGGGCCGAGTCGCGGGGACCGTGGGTCCACGCGGCCTCGCTGCCGTCGAACGACACGCGCCGCACCTCGCCGTGGGTGGCGTTCGCCGCCAGATCCGGTCTCTTCACCGCCGTGAGCAGCAGGTTTCCGCGCAGGGCGGGACGGTCGGGGACGATGAGGACTTCGATGTCGGCAGGACGCACGCCCCGACCGTACCCGAAATCCTTAGCGATGCGAACGAGTTACGCGGTGACCTGCTTGCGCTCGTCGCGCCGGGCCTTCGCCAGGCTGGTCACCGTGGTGATCGTCAGCACGACGACGATCACGCCGAGGGAGACCCAGTTGTTGATGTCCAGCCAGTCCGGCACGACGTGGTACTCGTGCAGGGCGTGCAGGAACAGCTTCGCGCCGATGAAGGCGAGGATGACCGCGAGGCCGTAACTGAGGTAGACGAGCTTGGTCACCAGGCCACCGAGCAGGAAGTACAGCTGCCGCAGGCCCATCAGCGCGAAGGCGTTGGCGGTGAAGACGAGGAACGCCTCCTGCGTGATGCCGAAGATCGCCGGGATCGAGTCGACGGCGAACAGCAGGTCCGCCGAGCCGATGGCCACGATGACCAGCAGCATCGGGGTGATCATCCGCTTGCCGTTGATCTTCACCGTGTAGTGGTGGCCGTGGTAGTCGTCGGTCACCGGGGCGAACCGGCGGACCTGCCGGGTGACGGCGTTCTCGTGGTACTCCTCGTCTTCGCCCTTGCCGCGCAGCATGCTGATCGCGGTCCAGATCAGGATCGCGCCGAAGAGGAAGAACACCCAGACGAACTGGGCGATCAGCGCGGCGCCGATGGCGATGAAGACGCTCCGCATGGCGAGCGCGAGCAGTATCCCGACCAGCAGCACGCGGTGCTGGTGGATGGCGGGCACCTTGAACGAGCCCATGATGATCATGAAGATGAACAGGTTGTCGACGCTCAGCGAGTACTCGGTGATGTACCCGGTGAAGAACTCGACGCCCGGGTCGTGCCCGGCGAAGATCCACACGCCGATGCCGAAGACGATCGCGCACGAGACGTAGAAGATGACCCAGCGAGCCGCTTCCCCCGTGGTCACTTCGTGCGGCTTGCGATCGACGATGACCAGGTCCAGCGCGATCAGCGCGAGCAGGCCACCGATCGTGGCGATCCACAGCCACAGGGGGACAGTCATGAAACCAAAACCTCCGGATAGCGCGCAGCAGCAACTAACCGGAGGTCTCTTCCGCCGGTGGAACCACCGGCCGACGGTGCCGGGGGCGCAGGGCCACCGTGCTGACGACACCGCCGCGAAGGAATACTCCCCTCACAGCCGGTCCAGTTTGCCGGTTCCCCCCGCCCGAGCGCCAGCCGGAATCGCGCACGTCACCGGGTTGGTCGTGTAATTCCGGTCACTTCGGTCCACCAGGTGGTCCGCGAACGTGTGATCACTGTGAGCCGCGGAGCACACTCTCAGGAAAGTTCACCTACGGTCACGTCGTGCCCCGACTCCCGCTCCCGCGCACCCGACGAGCCCGGCTCACCGCGCTCGGCGCCGTCGTGGCGGTGCTGGCCGCCGCGACCGTCCTCTGGGCGACGCGCGACACGGCCCCGCCCGCCGTGCCCACCCAGGACGCGCTGCTCGACCTGCCCGCCGCCCCCGGCTCGGCCGAGCAGGTCAAGATCGACACGACCACCTACCTCCCCGCCACCGTGCCCGCCCCCGCGGTGCTGCTCGCGCACGGCTTCGGCGGGGACAAGAACAGCGTCGCCGACGACGCCCGCGAGCTCGCGCGGAAGGGCTTCGTCGTGATGACGTGGTCCGCGCGCGGCTTCGGCAGGAGCACCGGCAAGATCGGGCTCAACGACCCGGACGGCGAGGTCGCCGACGCGAGCCGCCTGATCGACCGGCTCGTCGCGCAGCACCAGGTCACCCTCGACGCCGGCGGCGACCCGAAGGTCGCCGTCACCGGGGCTTCCTACGGCGGCGCGCTGTCGCTGCTGCTGGCCGGCACGGACAAGCGCGTCGACGCGATCGCGCCGGTGATCACCTACAACGACCTCGCCCAGGGCCTGATCCCGAACGCGGCGACCCCCGCGTCGGCCACCCCGGGCACCCCGGCGGCCGGCGCCTTCGCCACCGGCGGCGTCTTCAAGAAGAGCTGGGCCGGCATCTTCTTCTCGGCCGGTTCGGGCGCCGCGGCGAGCGGCTCGCCGTCCGCCGAGGCGCCCGAGGCCGGGCAAGAGACCGACACCGGATCCACCGGCGCCGCCGGAACCGCCGCCGCGGCGGCGGCCGTGCCCGCCGGGGCGCCCGGCGGAAGCGGGCCGCGCGGCGGGCCGGCCGATCCCTGCGGCCGGTTCACGGCCGCGGTCTGCCGCGCCTACACGGAGCTCGGCACGACCGGGCAGGCGAGCCAGGCGAGCGTCGACCTGCTGCGCCGCGTCTCCCCCGCGTCCGTGACGGGCAAGATCACCGTGCCGACGCTGCTGGTGCAGGGCGAGAGCGACACGCTGTTCGGCCTCGACCAGTCCGACGCGACCGCCCGGCAGATCACCGCGGCGGGCGGCGAAGTCAAGACGATCTGGTACACCGGCGGCCACGACGGCGGCAAGCCCGGCCCGCAGCTGCGCGCCAAGATCGCCGACTTCCTGAAGACGGCGCTGGACGGCGGCGACCCGGGCACCGGCTTCAGCTACGACGTCCAGGGGACGTTGCGCGCCAACGGAACGCCGTCGGTCCGCACGGTCAACGCCGCCGCCTACCCCGGGCTGACCGGCCCGGCCACCGAACGGCGGCTGCTGGCGCTGACCGGGCCGGCACAGCCGGTGGTGCGCCCGGCCGGGGCGAATCCCGCGGCGGTGAGCGGGATCCCCGGGCTCAACGGCGTCGCGAGCAGCACGTCCCGGCTCGGTGCGCTGTTCAGCAACGACCCGCCCGGCCAGGCCGCGCAGTTCACCACGGCGCCGGTCGACAGCCAGGTCGTCGTCAGCGGCTCGTCCACCGTGCGGCTGCGGGTCGCCGCGGATCCGGCGCACCCCCAGCCGGACGCGGTGCTCTTCGCGAAGCTCTACGACGTGGGACAGGACGGCTCGCGCGTGCTGCCGGCCAACGCCATCGCGCCGTTCCGGGTGAGCGGGCTGCCCGCCGACGGCACCCCGGTCGAGGTCACCGTGACGCTGCCGGGCATCGTCCGGCCGATCGAGGGCGGGCACTCGCTGCGGCTGGTGGTCGGCACCACCGACCAGGGGTACGCCGCGCCGGTCGCGCCCGCGGTGTTCCGGATCGAGCTGGCCGGCGCCGGCGGCACCGCGCTGGCCGTGCCGGTCGTGCCGGGCAAGTCGGTCGGCTCGCCCGCCCCGGTCGGGCAGCTCGTGGGCATCGGCGTCACGCTGGCGATCGGGCTCGCCGCGGTGCTGTTCGCGGCCCTGCGCCGCCGCCGCGCCACCGACGTCGATCCCGCGCTCGCCACGACGCCGCTGGTCATCGAGGGGCTGCGCAAGCAGTACGCGGGCGGGTTCGTCGCGGTGCAGGATCTGTCCTTCCGCGTCGAGCCGGGCCAGGTGCTCGGCCTGCTCGGGCCGAACGGCGCGGGCAAGACGACCACCCTGCGGATGCTGATGGGGCTCATCACGCCGACCGCGGGACACATCCGCGTGTTCGGGCACAAGATCGCCCCGGGCGCGCCGGTGCTCTCGCGCATCGGCTCGTTCGTCGAGGGCTCGGGCTTCCTGCCGCACCTGTCCGGCCGGGCGAACCTCGAGCTGTACTGGGCTTCGACCGGACGCCCGGCCGAGAAGGCCCACTTCGCGGAGGCGCTGGAGATCGCCGGGCTCGGCTCGGCCGTCGAACGCCGCGTGCGGACCTACAGCCAGGGCATGCGGCAGCGGCTCGCGATCGCCCAGGCGATGCTCGGCCTGCCGGAGCTCATGGTGCTCGACGAACCGACCAACGGGCTCGACCCGCCCCAGATCCACCAGATGCGCGAGGTGCTGAAGCGGTACGCCGCGACCGGCCGCACCGTGGTGGTCTCCAGCCACCTGCTGGCCGAGGTCGAGCAGACCTGCACGCACGTCGTGGTCATGCACCGCGGCTCGCTGGTGGCCTCGGGCGAGGTCGGCGAGCTGGCCGCGGCCGGCGGCGAGGCGACGTTCCGGGTCGACGACCCGGCCGCGGCCGCGGCGGCGCTCAAGGCGCTCAGCGGCGTCACCGACGTCGACGTCGAGGGCGAGCTCGTGCACGCCAACCTCGGCGAACTGCCGCGGGCCGAAGGCGTGGCCGCCCTGGTCCGCGCCGGGGTCGCGGTGGAGCAGGCCGGGCCGCGGCGCCGGCTGGAAGACGCGTTCCTGCAACTGGTCGGAGAAGAATCGTGAGTGAGGGTGTGCACACCGATCCGCACGCGCTCGACGAGCTGAGCGACCTCGCGTCGCAGGAGCACGCCGGCGTCGGGCCGGACGGCGCGGTCGAGGGCTACAGCGCCCGGCGGACGCTGCGGCTCGGCGTCGAGCTGCGCCGCCAGCTCAGGCGGCGGCGCACGCAGTTCCTGCTCGGGTTCGTCGCGCTGCTGCCGTTCATCCTGGTGATCGCGTTCCAGCTCGGGCAGTCGAGCCCGAACCGGCGCAGCGGCGGGTTCGTCGACCTGGCCACGGCGTCCGCGCCGAACTTCGTCGTGCTGGCGCTGTTCGTGTCGGGAACGTTCCTGCTGCCGATGGTCGTCGCGCTGTTCTTCGGCGACACCATCGCCAGCGAGGCGTCGTGGTCGAGCCTGAAGTACCTGCTGGCCGTGCCGGTGCCGCGGCAGCGGGTGCTGCGGCAGAAGGCGATCGTGTCCGGGCTGCTGTCGGCGTTCGCGCTGGTGCTGCTGCCGCTGGTCTCGCTCGGCGTCGGGGTGCTCTGGTACGGCGCGGGTGCCGCGATCAGCCCGACCGGCGACGCGGTGTCCTTCGGCGACAGCCTGCTCGCCATCGGGCTGTCCACTGTGTACATCATCCTGCAGCTGGCCTGGGTGGCCGGGCTGGCGCTGGCGCTGAGCGTGTCGACCGACGCCCCGCTCGGCGCGGTCGGCGGCGCGGTGCTGGTGGCGATCCTGTCCCAGATCCTCGACCAGATCACCGCGCTGGAGGGGCTGCGCAACTACCTGCCGACGCACTACGCGTTCTCCTGGATGGACCTGATCTCGACCGACGTCGACTGGACCAACCTGGCGAGCGGCATGCTGTCGGCGGCGATCTACGGCACGGTGTTCTTCCTCTACGCCGGGCGCCGGTTCGCCAAGAAGGACATCACCAGCTGAGGCTCGGCGTCGTCCGGTCGAGCGGCGGGACCTGACCGGCCCGCCGCGCCGCGGTACGGTCGGGCCGTGCCGATCACCCTGGACAGCCACCGCGACGTCGCCGTGCTCCGGATCGACCACGGCGGGGGCAACACCCTCGACACCGAGTCGTGCCGGGACCTGGTGCTCCGGCTCGAGCAGGCCGAGGAGGCCCGCGCCGTCGTGCTCACCGGGACGGGCGGCGTCTTCTGCGCGGGCGTCGACCTCAAGCGGCTCGACGAGGGCGGGGCGCCGTACGTGGCGGAGTTCCTGCCGCTGCTGTCCGACGCGCTGCTGGCGGTGTTCGGCAGCCCGCGCCCGGTGGTCGCCGCCCTGAACGGGCACGCCGTCGCCGGCGGTGCGGTGCTCGCCGCGGCCTGCGACCACCGCGTGCTGGGAGCCGGCCGGATCGGGGTGACCGAGCTGCTGGTCGGGTTGCCGTTCCCGTTGGCCGCGCTGGAGATCCTGCGCTGCGCCTACGGGACGCCCCGGCTGCCGTTGCTCGCCTACGCGGGTGAAACCTGGGGCGGCGAGGAAGCCCTGGCCCGCGGGCTGGCCGACGAGCAGGCACCGCCGGACGAGGTGCTCGACCGCGCGGTCGCCGTGGCGGCCCGGCTCGGCGAGTTGCCCGCCGAGCCGTTCGCCCACACCAAGGCCCAGATCCGGCAGCCGTTCCACGAGCGGATCGCCGAATACCGCCACGCGGACGACCCGCGGGTGGAGCGGATGTGGCGGTCCGCCGAGGCGCTCGCCGCCGTCAAGTCCTATGTGGACCGGGTGCTCCGCTAGGCGGTGGGCACGCCGCTCTCCGCGAGCGCCTTGATGCCGTCGACCGTCTTCTGCATGTTGGCCTGCAGCTCGCCGAGCCGCATCGCGACGATTTCTTCCTCGTGCTCGGGCATCGAGCCGATGATCGTCGTCAGGTTGGACGGGCCGGGACCGATCTGGGCCCACTGGCGCAGGATGGTGCCGTCGCCGTCCGGAACGAGCTCGAAGCGCCACGACGCGGCCGGGTTCGTCACGTCCATCACGGCCCAGGCGAACAGCCGCTCGGGCTCGTAGCCGGTGACGGTCGAGACCGTCTCCCACTCCCCGGCGACCGGGTGGGAGTTGCGGCCGCGGAACCGCGCGCCCAGACCGGGCTCGGCGCCCTCGACCCAGCCGCCGCCCTGGAACTCGGTGGAGAACCGGGCCGGCAGGTCGACGTCCAGCAGCCAGGACCAGACCTCGGCCGGTGGCGCGTCGATGTGGACCTCGACGTCGGTGGTCGGGCAGTCGGAAACCTTCATGGCGGACCCCTCGCTCGATGACGGTGTCTGGATTCGGACCGTAACGTGGCGCCGATCACCCGGACAACTCGCATGATGCCCGCGGGTGCGCACGCCGGAGGACGCGGCGCCACCCGCCGAAAGTCGGATTCTGACCGATTCTGCGCCCGGACAGCCGATTGCCGGCCACCGCTCGTTCTGTGAGGGTCCCACCGAGGGTTCGGTGCCAGTTCGTGCGGTTCGGTGAACCGGGAGGGTGCTCGATGCGCAGACTTTTCACCGCCGGTGCGGTCCTGCTGGCCATGGCCGGCCTGGCCCCGGCGGCCGCCGCGGCGCCCGACATCAAGGCGCAGCTGCAGCGGATCCCGGGACTGACGATCGTTTCCGAGGACGCGGCGCCGGCCGGGTTCCGGTTCTTCAAGCTGACCTACACCCAGCCTGCCGACCACCGGCACCCGGACGCGGGCACCTTCCAGCAGCGGTTCACCCTGCTGCACCGCGACTTCGCCGCCCCGACGGTCGCCTTCACGAGCGGCTACAACGTCAGCGGCTCGCCGAACCGCTCGGAGCCGACCCAGATCGTCGACGGCAACCAGCTGTCGATGGAGTACCGCTACTTCACGCCGTCCCGGCCGGAGCCGGAGAACTGGGCGAAGCAGCTGACGATCTGGCAGGCGGCCGCGGACGAGCACCGCGCGGTGCGGGCGTTCAAGGCGATCTACCCGGGCAAGTGGCTGGCCACGGGCGGCAGCAAGGGCGGCATGACCGCGACGTACTTCCGGCGCTTCTTCCCCGATGACGTCGACGCGACGATCCCGTACGTCGCGCCCAACGACGTCATCGACCCGGTCGACGTCTACAACCGGTTCCTTTCCCGGGTGGGCGACGACCCGGCGTGCCGCGCCGCCTTGAAGGCGATCCAGCGCGACGCGCTGAAGCGGCGTGACGAGCTGGGCGCGATCGCCGCGGCGGACGCGGCGCGGCGCGGGCTGACGTTCTCGATCGTCGGATCGGCCGACAAGTCCCTCGAGATTTCGGTGATCGACTCGTACTTCGCGTTCTGGCAGTACCAGAAGCAGGCGGACTGCGCGACGGTGCCGCCGCCCGGCGCGCCCGCGGCGGACGTCTACGCCTGGTACGAGAAGGTGGAGAGCCTCAACACGTACTCCGACCAGGACCTGGCCCCGTACATCCCGTACTACTACCAGGCGGCGGTGCAGCTGGGCTCGCCCGAGGCGTACGACGGCTACCTCCGCGACCTGCTGCGCTACCCGGGCGCCGACCAGCCGAAGACGTTCGTGCCGTCGTCGATCCGCCTGCCGCGCTTCGACTACCTGGCGATGCCCGACATCGACTTCTGGGTGAAGTCCCGCGGCACGCGGCTGCTGTTCGTGTACGGGTCGAACGACCCGTGGGGCGCGGAGCCGTTCGAACTCGGCCCCGGAAGCCGCGATGCGTACCGCTACTACGTCGAGGGCGGCAACCACGGAGCGAAGATCGCCCAGCTCGCCCCGTCCGACGCGGCCACGGCGACGGCGACGATCCGGCGCTGGGCCGGCCTGCCACCGGTTTCGTCGTTGGCCCTTCGCTCGGCTCCGGTCGGCTTCCCGGACTTCGACGCGGACCTGACGCCCAGGGCACGGCTGTAACTTTTCTCAGGCCGGGCGTACTCTCACGACACCTGACGGCCCGGCCTGAGGAGGCACGCATGCCTCGTCCCGTCCACTTCGAGATCCACGCGGGCGACCCCGAACGCGCGGTGGCCTTCTACACGGCGGTGTTCGGCTGGAAGTTGGAGCGCTGGGGCGACGTCCCGTATTGGATGATCACGACCGGAGAAGGCGACGGAATAGACGGCGGTCTGTTGCCTCGGCAGGGCCCCGCACCGGAGGCCTCGGCTCCGGTCCACGGCTTCGTCAACACGATCGACGTGGCGAACCTGGACGAGGCGCTGGGCGCGGTCAACCGGGCGGGCGGGACGCTGGCTCTGCCGAAGAACCCGGTGCCGGGAGTGGGGTGGCTGGCGTATTGCAAGGACACTGAGGGGAATGTGTTCGGGATGCTGGAGGCGGATGAGAACGCGCCTGCGCCGGAGTGAACCTGGCTGCGCTGATGGCATGCGCATCGGCTTTGGGGGCCCTTCATCCCGAAGCGCCGATTGTGACTACGGCTGGTGGCACCGCGTCGGCGAGCCTGGGCGGCTGATGGCATACGCACCGGCTTCGGGGAGGCCCTTCATCCCGATGCCCCGATTGTGACTACGGCCGGCGGCACCGCATCGGCGAACCTGGGCGGCTGATGGCATACGCACCGGCTTCGGGGAGGCCCTTCATCCCGAAGCGCCGATTGTGACTACGGCCGGCGGCACCGCATCGGCGAACCTGAGCGGCTGATGGCATACGCACCGGCTTCGGGAGACCCTTCATCCCGATGCCCCGATTGTGACTACGGCCGGCGGCACCGCATCGGCGAACCTGAGCGGCTGATGGCATACGCACCGGCTTCGGGAGACCCTTCATCCCGATGCCCCGATTGTGACTACGGCCGGCGGCACCGCGTCAAGGCGGGAAAGCGTGCCTTGACCCGGTGCCACCGGCCGTGTTGGGGCTTCGGATCGGGATGCAGGGCGGGGTGTGGCTGCCGGTCTCGTCCTGGGTGGCGTCCTCGGTGGGGGTCGGCCCGGCGGTGGCTGCCCTTCTCGGCGCTGGGCCGACACGGCCCAGCCCGGGGCCCCCCGGCCAGCCCAGCCCCGAGACCCTGGCCCTGTCTGTTCCAGACCGGCCCGCCCCAGCCAGCCTCAGCCCAGCTCGCCCCAGCCTCGGGGGCCGGGCCCAGCCCGTTCCAGCCCAGCTCGCCCCAGCCCCGGGGCCCCGGCCCAGCCCGCCCCAGCCCGGCGGGCCGATCGCTACTTGATCCCGGCCGCGTCCATTCCTCTCAGCTCCTTCTTCAGGTCCGAGATCTCGTCCCGGAGCCGAGCCGCCAGCTCGAACTGCAGGTCGCGGGCCGCCTGCATCATTTGGTCGGTCATCTGCTGGATCAGGTCCGCCAGCTGGGCGCGCGGCATCGCCGAAACGTTCTTGTCCACCAGCATCCCCGAGCTGCGCACCCGGTCGCCCTGCTCGGGCTTCTTGCCGCGCGACGAGTTGCGGCCCGAGCCACCCACCGAGACCTGCTCGGTGTCCTCCGCCTCGCTGTACACCCGGTCGAGGATGTCCGCGATCTTCTTCCGCAGCGGCTGCGGGTCGACGCCCCGCTCCTTGTTGTAGGCGACCTGCTTCTCGCGGCGGCGGTCCGTCTCGTCGATCGCGTGCTGCATCGAATCGGTGATCTTGTCCGCGTACATGTGGACCTCGCCCGACACGTTTCGCGCCGCGCGGCCGATCGTCTGGATCAGCGACGTCCCGCTCCGCAGGAAGCCCTCCTTGTCCGCGTCGAGGATCGCCACCAGCGAGACCTCCGGCAGGTCGAGGCCCTCGCGCAGCAGGTTGATGCCGACGAGTACGTCGAAGTCGCCCGCCCGCAGCTGCCGCAGCAGCTCCACCCGGCGCAGCGTGTCGACCTCCGAGTGCAGGTAGCGCACCCGGATGCCCAGCTCCAGCAGGTAGTCCGTGAGGTCCTCGGCCATCTTCTTCGTCAGCGTCGTGACCAGGACGCGCTCGTCCTTGTCCGCCCGCTCGCGGATCTCGTGCACCAGGTCGTCGATCTGGCCCTCGGTCGGCTTCACCACGACCTTCGGGTCGACCAGGCCGGTCGGCCGGATGACCTGCTCGACGAACTCGCCGCCCGCCTGGCCCATCTCGTACGGCCCCGGGGTCGCCGAGAGGTAGACGGTCTGGCCGATCCGGTCGGTGAACTCCTCCCAGGTCAGCGGCCGGTTGTCCACCGCGCTCGGCAGCCGGAAGCCGTACTCGACCAGGTTCCGCTTCCGCGACATGTCGCCTTCGTACATGCCGCCGATCTGCGGGACGGTCTGGTGCGACTCGTCGATCACCAGCAGGAAGTCTTCCGGGAAGTAGTCGATCAGCGTCGCCGGCGCCGTGCCCGGTCCGCGGCCGTCGATGTGCCGCGAGTAGTTCTCGATGCCGGAGCAGAAGCCGACCTGGCGCATCATCTCGATGTCGTAGGCCGTGCGCATCCGCAGCCGCTGCGCCTCCAGGAGCTTGCCCTGCCGTTCCAGCTCGGCGAGCCGCTCCTCGAGCTCCTTCTCGATCCCCCGGATCGCCTTTTCCATCCGCTCCGGGCCGGCGACGTAGTGCGTCGCCGGGAAGATCCGGACCTCGTCGACCTCCTTGACGATGTCCCCGGTCAGCGGGTGCAGGTAGTACAGCTTCTCGACCTCGTCGCCGAAGAACTCGACGCGGATCGCGAGCTCCTCGTACGCCGGGATGATCTCCACCGTGTCGCCGCGGGCGCGGAACGTGCCGCGCGCGAAGGCGATGTCGTTGCGCGTGTACTGGACGTCGACCAGCGCGCGCAGGAACACGTCCCGGTCGAGCTGCATGCCGACCGCGAGCTTGGACGACCGGTCGAGGTACGACTGCGGCGTGCCGAGGCCGTAGATGCAGGAGACGCTGGCGACCACGATGACGTCCCGGCGCGACAGCAGGTTCATCGTCGCCGAGTGCCGCAGCCGCTCGACGTCGTCGTTGATCGACGAGTCCTTCTCGATGTAGGTGTCCGTCTGCGCGATGTACGCCTCGGGCTGGTAGTAGTCGTAGTAGCTGACGAAGTACTCCACCGCGTTGTGCGGGAACAGCTCACGCAGCTCGTTCGCCAGCTGCGCGGCCAGGGTCTTGTTGGGCGCCATCACCAGCGTCGGCCGCTGGACGCGCTCGATCAGCCACGCCGTGGTCGCCGACTTGCCGGTACCGGTGGCGCCGAGGAGCACGACATGCTTCTCGCCCGCCTTGACCCGGCGTTCGAGCTCGTCGATGGCCGCCGGCTGGTCACCGGCGGGCTGGTAGTCACTGACCACCTCGAACCGGCCGCCGGTCCGAGGGATCTCCGAGACGGGCCGGAAGTCGGACTGGGCGAGGACGGGGTGTTCGGTTGCGAAAGCCACGTGGACCAGAGTAGGCCGACCCACCGACAATTTCCGTCGGCCCTGGTCAGCGGGGGCGGAACACCGTGACCGAGGTGACATCGCCGCCGTCGACGGCGCAGTGCAGGACGGCGCCGGGGACGGTGTCGTCGCCGAAGCACGAGACCAGCACCCGGTCGGAGCCCGTCGCCTGGACCTCGGTGCGCGGGAACTCCGCCAGCACCTCGGCGACCTCGCCGTCCGGCGCCGCGAGGTGCGCGAGGACGGCTTCCCGCGGCGAAGGGGGAGGCGGGATCGGCAGGCCGTGGCCTTCGAAGAGGCGGTTCAGCTGGTCGGCGGCGGAAACGGCACGCGGGAAGCCGGCGAACGCGGCGGTCTGGACGACGACTTCGCAGACCTCCGCAGGCGACAGCCCGGCGGCGAGACCGGTGCGGAGGTGGACGCTCAGCGGCGGCCCCACCATGCCGGCGGCGACGATGGCGGCGAGCGTGGCGGCTTCGCGGGTGCGGGGGTCGAGGGCGGGGCGTTCGTGCAGGTGGCCGTAGACGGTGCCGACGGCCAGCTCCCCCAGCGCCGGGACGGTGGCGAAGAGCGCGTCGAGCCGGGCCTTCCCGCCTTCGACGAGTCCTTCGAAGTTCTCGCGGCCTCGGTCGTGGAGGTCGGCCATCGGGTCGGTCACGGTGCCTCCTCAGCAACTGCAGTCGCAGCAGGCACAACAGGCGCAGCAGTCGCAGTCGCAGCCCCATGCGTCGTGGGGTTTTCCGCTGCAGGGACCAGGATAGGGATCGCGGCAGCAGAACTGGCAGGTGCAGCACATGTAGGGGATGAGGGCGCAGCCGAGGAAGGCGTTGCGCTTCTTCGGGGGCACGGCGAACTTCGGGTACCAGAGGCCGCCGCCCTTGCCGTCGTACGGACCGGACTTGCCGCCTTTGCCGGGGTTGCCGGGGTCCTGGGGATCTTTGGGGCCGCCGGGGCCACCCGGGCCGCCGGGACCTCCTGGACCGCGGCCGCCGGGGCCGTTCGGTCCGCCGGGGCCACGCCCGCCGGGAGCGCCCGGCGGCGGGACCGGCCCCGGCGGCGGGAACCCGTGCGGCTGCGGGGAGCTGTTCCAGCCGGGCGGAACCTGGTGCGGATGCTGCTGCGGCGCCGGCCCGCGCCCGATCCAGCCCGGCGGCTGCTGGTGCGGATACTGCTGCGGAGTGGGCCCCGGCCCGATCCACCCGGGCGGCGGCTGCTGCCCACCGTGGTCGTGGTCATGGCCGTGGGAGAAGCCGTGGCCGAAGGCGCGCCGCACCGCTTGGCGCAGCTCGTGCACCAGCAACGCGTGCACCAGCGCCGGCTCGGCGAACTCCGCTTCGCGCAACGCCAGCTCCACCCCCAGCACCGCGTCGTCGCACAGCCGGCGGGCCTCCGCCACTCCCGTTCCCGTGGCCAGCAACGGGTTCCACGCCCCCGCCGCCGCGTCGGCCGCGTAGTCCTCCACCGCGTCCAGCAGGTGGGCCACCCGGCCGAACAGGCGGCCCGCCTCGGCCAGCGGGGCCGCGTTGGCCGGCTTGCCCGCCAGCTCCGCCGTCCGGGCGAACGCCATCGCCGTGGCCCTCTCCGCGGGTTCCGTGGCCAGGAGCGGGGAATCACCCGGGCGCACCGATGACTCCAGCGCGGCCTGTCCCTCGACCGCCTCCGTCAGCACCGTCGTGTCGAACCCGACCCGGCCGCCCGTCCGGCCGCCCTGCGTGGTCCAGCGGGCCGCGACCCGCCGTGCGGCCGCCGCGACCGGGCGCCTGCCGAAGGCGCCGTCGCCGTCCTCGACGTGGTCGCCGACCTTGGCCGCGGCCAGCACCAGCGACACCGCCGCCGCCAGCTGGGCGCCTTCGCCGCGGGCCACCGATGCCGTCCGCATGCCGCGCAGCGGGCACGGGCCCGCCGCGCGGCGTCCGTCCGCGCGCGGCGTCTGGGCTTCGGCCAGCACCGAAATGATCAGTCCGTCGTAGTTGGTCACCACACGCGCGAACTGGCCGTGTTCGTCACGCAGCGTGAGGCAGAGCCCGCACAGGTGCGCCAGCCAGTCGGCGTGCAGACGTTCGGCCAGCCGGTGCCGGCAGGGCCTGATGATCCCGAACATCCCCGGTTCCCCCTCGATCCGTCGGCGCACCTTAGCCCGAACGCGTGATGCCCGGGGCGGATGTACGCGTTTCGTGACCGGCCCGGCAGGATGACCCGCATGGCCGCACTGCACCCCCCGAAGGTCGAGGTCTTCGACCCCGCCGCGCGCGCGAACATCGACCCGAAGGGCATCGTGCGGGAGGTCGAAGAATTCCGCGAGGAGCCGTTCGGCCTGTACCTCGCCCGCCCGACGCCGGGCCGCGCCCAGTTCCACTACCTCGAGTCGTGGCTGGTGCCCGGACTGGGCCTGCGCTTCACCGACTTCTGGTTCTCCCCCGGCCACGAGCGCGACCAGGACTTCTACCTCGACGTCGTCCGCGTGCACCGCGACGGCCCGCGCTGGGTCGCCACCGACCTCTACGTCGACATCGTGCTCAAGGACAAGCTTTCGCTCCGGGTGATCGACACCGACGAGCTCCTGGAGGCCCTCCAAGCGGGCCTGGTCACCGCCGAAGAGGCCGAGTCCGCGCTGAAGACCACCTACACCGCGGTGGAAGGACTGGCCGCGCACGGCTACGACCTCACCGCCTGGCTGGCCACCCTGGACATCACGCTGACCTGGCGGCGCCACCCCTGACCCGGCGGGCAGGTCGGCGACCGGCTGGGGATCCGGAACGCGAGCGAGCACCTGCCCGGCCGGCCGGAGCTGGGCCGGAATCCGGCCGCAGCTCGCGGACACGCGGGCCTAGGGTGCCCAGCCGGTGGCCGCCGCCCACTTCTCGGCGCGGGCGAACACGCCGTTGACCCACTCCTGCTTCTCGTCGGCGTAGGCCGCGACCGTGCCGTCGGCGGCGTGCGCTTCGGCGAGCCGCAGCTTCACGTCGCGGTAGTCGTCGCGCTCGTCCGGGTCCGCGCGCAGGAAGTCGCGGAAGAGCAGCGCGAGCCGCCACGCCGGCGTCTCCAGCGACCGGACGTGCAGGTTCACCGGCCGCTTCGGGTCGGCGCCGACGTGCAGGCGCTTGGGCCACGTGCCGGCACCGTCCAGGGCGTCGTCGACCCAGTCGCCTTCGAGCCGCGGGAACCCGGCGTCGGCCAGCAGCGGCCCCAGCGCGTCCGCGTCGTCCGACGTGGCCACCGTCAGCTGCAGGTCGAGGACGTCCTTGGCGGGCAGGCCGGGCACGGCCGTCGACCCGATGTGGTCCGCGCGACGGGCCAGCTCCCCCGCCGCGGCGCGGACCCGGGCCAGGACCCGCTCGGCCTGGGCCGGCCAGGTGAGGTCGTATTCGGCGATCTTCGGCGACACAGGCGGCCGCGGCCGGCGCAGCCGGACGTTGGCCTCGAACGGCACCAGCCGGTCCGCCCACAGCGCGTCGACCTCGGCGAGCACGGTGTCTTCGGCGCCGCCGTTGTCCAGCCAGACGTCCGCGACCGCGCGCCGCTGCTCGGTGCTCGCCTGCGCCCGGATCCGCGCCCGCGCGTCCTCCTCGGCCATCCCGCGCGCCGAGACCAGCCGCCGTACCCGCACTTCGACCGGCGCGTCGACCACCACGACCAGGTGGTAGGCCGTCGCGAGGCCGTTCTCGACCAGCAGCGGGATGTCGTGGACGATGATCGCGTCCGGCTTCGCGGCCGCCATCAGCTCGCCGGTGCGGGCGCCGACCAAGGGGTGCACGATCGCGTTCAGCCGGAGCCGCGACTCGTCGTCGGCGAACGCCTTCGCGGCGAGCGCGGGCCGGTCGAGCGAGCCGTCCGCGGCCAGGATGCCGGGACCGAACTCGGCCACCAGGCGGGCCAGTCCCTCGGTCCCGGGCTCGACCACCTCGCGGGCGATCCGGTCGGAGTCCACCAGCACCGCGCCGTGTTCGGCGAGCCGGTTCGCCACGGTCGACTTCCCGGCCCCGAT
The DNA here is from genome assembly GCF_000695625.1 of Amycolatopsis rifamycinica. GTDB lineage: Bacteria > Actinomycetota > Actinomycetes > Mycobacteriales > Pseudonocardiaceae > Amycolatopsis > Amycolatopsis rifamycinica. The sequence goes on along the minus strand of NZ_JMQI01000027.1, from coordinate 125,573 downwards.
CCCACCCGTCAACCCCACACGCAACATGCCGATCACCCTAGTCACGCGGTCGTCGCCCCCTTGGTGGGCACGTCCGGTCAAATCGACGCCATTTGCGTGACAAGTGGGAAAATGTCGTAACAAGCCGCTGGTCTGGCCGACTTCCCCGGCATGAACCACCGCCGAGGGGGGCCGGTGAAAGGAACGAAGATCAGGAAAGCGGCCACTGTCCTGCTGTGCGCGGGCGGGCTCGCCGTGGCGGTACCCGAAGCCGCGGCGGCGCCACCCGCACCGGCGGGGCGCGTGGCCACGTCACCGGTGCAGTGCCTGGCCGGGATCCGCCGGGTGCAGGTCACGTGCCGGCCCGCGGCGTCGCGCCGGCTGTGCGCCGTGCAGAGCGCGTGGGTCCCGTTCACCACGTCGGGTGCCGGCCCATGCCTGACGAACGGAGGTTCCGCAAGCCGATCGTGACGCGTGACTCAACCGATATCCGGACACGCCGTGTTGCTTACCCACCTGGCCCCGCGCCCGTGCGTACGGTGCGCGCGACAGCGTCGCCCCACGCGGAGGAACGATGGCGGACAGCAAGCACGTCGGGAGGCACCGGCTCGGCACGCCGGGGCTGGTGCACTGCGTCGTCCATCACCCGGTGGCCGAGGTGCTGGCCGGCCACCGGCGGACCTGGGCGAGCGCGCTGCTGGTCCCGGCCAAGCACAGCTTCGCCGGACTCCGTCGCAAGGCCCGCGCCGCGGCGCTGGAACGCATCTGGGTGCCGTCGGTCCGCCCGGCCGGGCCGGGCGCGGTGACCGTCCGCGCCGCCTGAGCGCGTCAGGTCCCGCGCGTCTCGATCACGATCTCCGACGACAGGGTGCGGTGCACCGGGCACTTGTCGGCGATCAGCATGAGCCGGGCGCGCTGGTCGTCGTCGAGGTCGCCTTCGAGCTCGATCTCGCGGGTGATCCGGCTGAGCAGGCCGCGCTCGGTTTCGCACCGCGCGCAGTCCTCGGCGTGGACGCGGTCGTGCCGCAGCCGGACGGTGGCCCTGGTCAGCGGGATGCCCTTGCGGTCGGCGTACATCCGCAGCGTGATGGCCGTGCACGAACCCAGCGACGCGAGCAGCAGCTCGTACGGGTTCGGGCCGGCGTCGGCGCCGCCGACCGCGACCGGTTCGTCGACGAGCAGCGTGTGGCCGGCCGTGGTGACGCGCTGCGTGTAGGTGCCGTCGCCGCTCGCGGTGACGACGACGGTCCCGGACTCGGGGTGGTCCATCCGTTTCGCGGTCCTCTCGGGTGGCGCCCACGAGGCGGGACGCCGCCGATCCGGACATCCGGCGCATTCCCAAGACGCTGCGGATATCGTATCTTCTGCTGCGGGTGGGTCACCGGGACGCTGCCTGCGCCCGGCTGCCGCAAAGGGGGTGCGCCGTGGCTACCAGGCACTTGCCGATGCGCCCGGCCGACCAGGGCGGCCGCGAGCGCTACCTCGACGCGGCGTTGTCGGTGCTCCTGGACCGCGGTGTCCCGGGCCTGACGGTCCGCGGCGTGGCCGAGGCGGCCGGCGCGTCGACGCTCTCGGTCTACGCGCGCTTCGGCGGTCGCGCGGGCCTGCTCGACGCCCTGTACGAGCGCACGTTCGATTCGCTGCGGGAGCTGCTGGAAGGGCTGCCGCCGTCGAGCCGGGACGGCGTGGCGGACCTGCTGCACCTCGCGCTGGAGTACCGGCACTTCGCCCGCGAGAGCCCGACCCGCTACGCGCTGATGTTCGAGCGCCCGGTCCCCGGGTTCGACCCGGACCCGGGCCTGCGGTCGGCGGTGCTGCGGACGACGTTCACCCTGTTCATCGCCCGCGTCCAGCGGGTGTGCCCGCCGGGGGCGGACGCCCGGTCGGCGGCGTACCGGCTGTGGACGGCCATGCACGGCCTGGTGGGCGCGGAGCTGATGATGGCTTCGCGGCGGCCGCTGCCGGACTGGTTCATCCCGCCGACCGAAGAGGCGAACGAGCAGATGTACCGCGACGGCGTCACCGCGATGATGGCCGGCCTCGGCCTGCGCAACCCCTGACCCGCCGCGGCCGGGGACGACCGGTGCGCGCGGGCCGGACAACGAAGAGCCCCCGGTCCGCGAAGGACCGGGGGCTCTGTCGTTCAGCTCAGAGAGCTAGTGCTCACGCACCACCGGAGAGCTTCTCGCGGAGCGCCGCGAGCTGCTCGTCGGAGGCGAGGGTGCCACCGCTGCTCTTGGAGTCGGCCGGGGCCGAGCCCGAGGTGTAGCTTTCCGCGCCACCCTCGATGCCGGTCGCCGCGTCGGCCGCCGCTTCGGCGTCCGCCTCGACGGCCTTCTGGACCTGCTTCATGTGGGCCTCGTAACGAGTGTGCGCCTCGGCGTACTGGCGCTCCCACTCCTCACGCTGCTTGTCGAAGCCTTCCTGCCACTCCTGGGTGTCCGGGTCGAAGCCTTCGGGGTAGATGTAGTTGCCCTCGGCGTCGTACTCGGCGGCCATGCCGTACTGGGTCGGGTCGAACTCGGTGTCCGGCGTGACGCCCTCGTTCGCCTGCTTCAGCGACAGCGAGATGCGACGGCGCTCGAGGTCGATGTCGATGACCTTGACCATCACGTCGCCGTTGACCTGGACGACCTGCTCCGGGATCTCGACGTGGCGCTCGGCCAGCTCCGAGATGTGCACCAGGCCCTCGATGCCCTCCTCGACGCGCACGAACGCACCGAACGGGACGAGCTTGGTGACCTTGCCCGGCACGATCTGGCCGATCGCGTGGGTGCGGGCGAACTGGCGCCACGGGTCTTCCTGGGTCGCCTTCAGCGACAGCGAGACGCGCTCGCGGTCCATGTCGACGTCCAGGACCTCGACCGTGACCTCCTGGCCGACCTCGACGACCTCGGACGGGTGGTCGATGTGCTTCCAGGACAGCTCGGAGACGTGCACCAGGCCGTCGACGCCACCCAGGTCCACGAAGGCACCGAAGTTGACGATGGACGACACGACGCCCTTGCGGACCTGGCCCTTGGCGAGCGCGTTGAGGAACTCGCTGCGCACCTCGGACTGGGTCTGCTCCAGGTAGGCGCGGCGGGACAGGACCACGTTGTTGCGGTTCTTGTCCAGCTCGATGATCTTCGCCTCGAGCTCGCGGCCGACGTACGGCTGCAGGTCGCGCACGCGGCGCATCTCGACCAGGGACGCGGGGAGGAAGCCGCGCAGGCCGATGTCCAGGATGAGGCCGCCCTTGACGACCTCGATGACGGTGCCCTTGACGGGCTCGTCCTTCTCCTTGAGCTCCTCGATCGTGCCCCAGGCGCGCTCGTACTGCGCGCGCTTCTTGGACAGGATCAGACGGCCTTCCTTGTCCTCCTTCTGGAGGACCAGGGCTTCGACCTCATCGCCGACGGTGACAACCTCAGCCGGGTCGACATCGTGCTTGATGGAGAGCTCACGCGAGGGGATGACACCCTCGGTCTTGTAGCCGATGTCGAGCAGGACCTCGTCGCGGTCGACCTTGACGATCGTGCCTTCGACGATGTCGCCATCGTTGAAGTACTTGATCGTCTTGTCGATCGCCGCGAGGAAGTCTTCCTCCGACCCGATGTCGTTGATGGCGACCTGCTGGGGCCCGGTGGGGGCGGTCGGGGCGGTGGCGGTGTCGGTGGTCATTAGGCGGGTTGCTCCGGTGGATGGGAATCGAGGGTTGGCAGTTGTCGGCGCGATGGGGAGCATGCGACGACCCTGCAAGCAAACGTCCACCAGTGAACGACCGCGGCATTGACCCCGCATACGGTGCGCGACCCGAGTCCCAACCAGAAGCTGAGCGGAAGGCAGCGCGAACCCACTGCGCTAACACTTATCCTACGCGGCAGTCGCTAGGCGGCACAATCAGGGTCCCCCTGGCTCGCTAAGGTCCTCGCGGAAGCAAACAGCAGGCACGAGGACGCAGGTGGCGCAGGTAGCGGCCACCGGGACCGGAGACCCCATCATGCCACCGGAGCAGGCGCCCGCGCCGGGGCGCCACGACGCCGCCGAGCACCGGCTGGGCACCGCGGCGGTCGCCTACCGCGAGGTCGGCGGGCCCGAAGCCGCGGCGGCCAACCTGGCGTGGTGGGACGCCGACGCCGACGACTACCAGGCCGAGCACGGCGGGTTCCTCGGCGACGCCGACTTCGTCTGGTGCCCGGAGGGTGTCCGGGAGGCGGAGGCGCGGCTGCTCGGCGACGTCCGGGGCAAGCGCGTGCTCGAGGTCGGCTGCGGCCAGGCCGCCTGCGCGCGCTGGCTGGCCGCGGAGGGCGCCCACGCGGTCGCGACCGACCTGTCCGCCGGCATGCTGCGCCACGCCCGTGACGGCAACGCGCGCACCGGCCTCGCCGTCCCCCTGGTCCAGGCCAACGCCGAGCAGCTGCCGCTGGCGTCCGGCAGCTTCGACGCGGCCTGCTCGGCCTTCGGCGCGATCCCGTTCGTGGCGTCGGTGGACGCCGTCTTCGCCGAGGTGCACCGGGTGCTGCGGCCGGGCGCGCCGTGGGTGTTCTCGGTGACCCACCCGATGCGGTGGATCTTCCCCGACGACCCGGGCCCGCAGGGGCTCACCGTCACCCAGCCGTACTTCGACCGCACGCCCTACGTCGAGGTCGACGACGAGGGCACCGCCACCTACGTCGAGTACCACCGCACCCTCGGCGATTACGTGCGCGCGCTGGCCGCGGCCGGCTTCGCCCTGACCGACCTGGTCGAGCCCGAGTGGCCGGAAGGGCACACGCGGGTGTGGGGCCAGTGGAGCCCGCTGCGCGGCAAGCTGTTCCCGGGCACGGCGATCTTCCGCACGCACCGCTCGTGAGCGCCCTCGAGGCGCAGCAGAACGCGCGGTTCGCCGCGCTCGACCCGCTGCTCCCGCCGATCGCGGCGCCGCCGTCGCCGTCGAGCGAGCCGCTGGTGGTGACGGCCGGCGGGCGCAAGGCGGGCGGGCTGCTGACGAACGTCGTGCACGCGCCGGGCTCCTGGCCCACGCTCTGGGGACCGTCGGACCTCCGGGACCTGACCGCGGTGCCGGGCGACAGCGGCGCGGCGGGCCTCGCGGCGCTGCTGGGCGAATGGCGCGACCGGCTGCGCGGGACGCCGGCCGGCCCGGACTCGGGCTGCTCGCTGACCTGGCCGAGCCGCGACGCCGAGGCGTCCGCGGTGCTGCTGGCGCACGGCTTTGCGCCGATGACGTGCCTGGCCGTGCGGGCCGCCGAGCCGCCCGACGGCCCCGGGACGGCGCCGGTCACCGTCCGCCGCGCCGGGGACGGCGACGTCGACGCGCTGACCGAGCTGCGGCTGGCCGAGTGGCGCTACACCTGCCTGGTCGGCACCGCGGTGCCGCGGCCGGAGGCCCGGGCGCTGCTGCGCACCGAAGTCGTCCGCTCCCTGCGCTTCAGCGGGCTCGTCTGGCTCGCCGAGGAGGACGGCGGCGTGCCGGTCGGCATGGCCTCCTGCGCCCTGGCCGAGGCCGCGCCCGGCAATTCCGTGCACGGCAGGCTGCTCCCGGGCCGCTGGGGGTACGTCGACACGCTGTCGGTCGGCCCGGCGGCCCGCGGCGGCGGGGTCGGCCGGGCGCTGATGGCGGTGGCGCACCGCTCGCTGCTGGAGCACGACGTGCGCGGGACCTTCCTGTTCTACCACCCGGCGAACCCGCTTTCGCCGGTATTCTGGCACCGGCAGGGTTACCGTCCACTGTGGACCATGTGGCTGCGGCGCCCCGCCTGGTCCTGACCACACACCCAGGGGGAACCATGGACATCGCCGAGCCGCTGCTTGCGGCGCACCGGGCGCGCTTCGCCGCCGTCGACCCACTGCTGCCGCCCGCCCCGCCACCGGCCGCCGGCGAACGGCTGGACGCGGCGACCTCGGACGGCACGCAGGTCACCGGGGTGCTGCAGCGCGTGCGGCTGGCGCCCGGCGACGTCCCGATGCTGTGGTCGGCCGCGGACACGTGGCAGCTCTTCCCGTACTTCGGCGACACCGGGACCGAGGGCGTGGACCTCCTGCTGCGCGCGTTGAAGGGCCGGCTCTCCACGGAACCGACCGAAGACGATTCGGCGTGCGTGGTCGTCTGGCCCAGCCGGGACGCCGAGGCGATCCGGGCCTTCCTCGACCACGGCCTCGTCCCGCTTTCCGCGCTCGGCGTGCGGACCGCTCCCCCGCCGGAGGGCCTGCCGGAGATCGCGGTCCGGCGCGCGGGGCCGGACGACTACGACACCGCGCTGAAGCTGGCCGAGGCGACGTTCGAGTACACCGGGCTGGTCGCCTCGGCCCGCCGGGCCAACACCGCCGAACTGCTGGGCCCCGCACTGCGGCGGGCCCTCGCCGAGACCGAGCCGCTCGTCTGGCTGGCCGAAGAGGACGGGGAGCCCCGCGCGCTCGCGCAGTGCGCGTGGGAGGACGCGACGCCGGGCAGTGAGGCGGCCGAACTGCTTCCGCCGGGCCGCTGGGGTTACGTGAACAACGTCGTCACCCTGCCGGGTGAACGCGGCGGCGGCTTCGGCCGGGCGCTGATGGCCCACGTGCACCGGGAGCTGCACCGGGGCGGCGCGACCCGCACGTACCTGTACTACAACCCGACCAACCCGCTGTCTTCGGTGTTCTGGCACCGGCAGGGTTATCGTCCACTGTGGACGACGTGGGAGGTGCGCCCGGCGGCCGCCCTGCGCTGAGCCACGCCCTGGTGAGCGGCACGCCGGTTTCCCTCCGGTGAACCACCCACAAGTGTGACGTGCGTCCGGTGATCTTGCCGCCGACCCCCGCCGGGGCTAGTTTTTGAACTGACCGGTCAGTTCAAAAGTTCGCGAAGCGGGAGAAACCGTGCAGGTCCGAGCCGATCGGGTGTCCCTCGACGGGCACCACGGCACCTTGTTGCCGCCCACCTCACTGACCGTCGGCGAGGGCGACCTGGCGATCGTGCACGGCGAACCCGGCGTCGGCGTCACCGCGTTCGGCCTCGCGCTGGCCGGCCGGCTCAAGCCGACCACCGGCACGGTGCACGCCGAGGGCGTCGACGCCCCGCTGACCGAGCTCGTCGCGGTCGTCGACGCCCCGGGCGTCAGCGAACCGGACGACGCGCTGCCGCTGCGCGTGGTCGCCGGCGAGGAGCTGGCGCTGGCCCACCGGCCGGCGGGCAAGGAGGACGTCGCCCGCTGGCTCGCCCAGCACGACGCCGCGCCGTTCGCCGGCACGCGCTTCGAGAACCTCACCCCCGCCCTGCGCACCCGGCTGCTCACCGAGCTGGCCGCCGAGCGCAAGGGCGTGCGCCTGCTCGTGCTCGACACACCCGACCGGCACACCAGCGACGTCGACACGTGGGCCGAGCCGGCGCGCGAGCAGGCCGGGCGCGGCCTGGCCGTGGTCGTGCTGACCGCGACGACACCACTGTCCGCGCTGCCCTTCGCCCCGGCGCGGATCGGTGCGGCCGAGCAGCCGGCGCCGCAGCACTTCGCTCCCCCCGCCGTCCCCGCACCCACCGAAGAGCTCGCCGAGAGCACTGACGGAGCCCCCGAATGAACGCCTTCCGGATCGCGCGCAACGAGCTGCGCCGCCTCTCCACCGGCACCCTGCCGAAGCTCGCGCTGGTCGCGCTCGTGCTGGTGCCGTTGCTCTACGCGTCCTTCTACCTCTACGCGAACTACGACCCGTACGGCCGCCTCGACAAGCTGCCCGCCGCCGTCTTCACCAGTGACACCGGCGCGAAGGACGCCGGCGGCCAGCAGCGCAACGTCGGCCGGGAAGTCACCGACGAGCTGGTCAAGTCCGGCACGTTCCAGTGGCACGAGGTCTCCGAGCAGGAGGCCAGGGACGGCGTCCGCGACGACAGGTACTCGTTCGCGATCGGCATCCCGAGCGGCTTCTCCGCCGCGCTGCTGTCGGTGGGCAACTTCCAGCCGCAGCAGGCGACCATCACGCTGACCACCAACGACGCCAACAACTACCTGTCCGGCACGATCGCGAAGCAGGTCGCCGAACAGGTCCGCAAGACGATCGCGGAGAAGGTCGGCAGCGAGGCCGCGGACCGGTTCCTGGTCGGCTTCTCCACCATCTACGCCAAGATCCAGGAGGCCTCGACCGGTGCGTCTCAGCTCGCCGACGGCGCCACCCGGCTCAAGTCGGGCCAGCAGCAGCTGGCCGACGGCGCGGCGAAGCTGGCGGACGGCTCGTCGACGCTGGCGACCGGCCTGAGCACGCTCAAGAGCGCCACCGCGTCGCTGCCCTCGCAGACCCAGCAGCTCGCCAACGGCGCTTCGCAGGTGGCCGCCGGTGATCAGAAGGTCGCCGACGCGGCTTCGGTCGCCGCGACGGCGTCGTCCGACATCCAGGGCAAGCTCGACTCCTACCGCACCCAGCTCGTGACGGACCTGCGCGGCGCCGGTGTGCCGGAGAGCCAGATCCAGGCGATCGTCGGGCGGGCCGACCAGCTGCGCTCCCCCGTCGACCAGGCGAACAGCAAGATCCAGCAGGCCAACGGCGACCTCGCGAAGCTGGCCGACGGCGCCCGCCAGGTGTCCGACGGCGCGGCCAAGCTCGCCGCGGCGTCCCCCCAGCTGGCCAGCGGCATCGCCCAGGCGTCCGACGGCGCGAACCAGCTGCGTGACGGCGCTTCGCAGCTCAGCGACGGCGAGAAGACGGCGGTGAACGGCACCAATCAGCTGGCCGACGGCGCGGTGAAGCTGCGCGACGGGCTCGCCGCCGGGCTGAAGCAGATCCCGAACCCCGACGACCCGACCCGCTCGGCGACGGCCACCACGATCGCGGACCCGGTGGCGGTGAACGCCAACGGCGAGGCCTCGGCGGGGACGTACGGCGCCGGTCTCGCGCCGTTCTTCATCTCGCTGGCCACCTGGATCGGCGCGTTCGTGCTGTTCCTGATCCTGCGCCCGCTCTCGACGCGCGCGCTGACCGCGGGCGCGGCGCCGTTCCGGGTCGCGGTCGGCGGCTGGCTGTCCTCGGCGCTGCTGGGCATCGCGCAGGTGGTCGTCCTGTTCGGCGCGGTGACGTGGCTGGTCGGCATCCACATCGCGCACCCGCTGGAGGCGGTCCTGTTCGCCGTGCTGGTGTCGCTGACGTTCACCTCGGTGGTGCACGCGCTCAACGCGTTCTTCGGCGCGGTCGGCAAGTTCCTCGGCCTGGTGCTGCTGGTGCTGCAGCTGGTGAGCGCGGGCGGCACGTTCCCGTGGCAGACGATCCCGGACGCGCTCTACCCGCTGCACGTGGTGCTGCCGATGGGCTACGCGATCGACGGCTTCCGCCACCTGTTCTACAGCGGTGCTTCCGTGCGGATCCTGGGTGACGTCGGCGTGCTGCTGGCGTACCTCGTGGGCGGGATCCTGGTGTCCACATTGGCCGCCCGCAAGCGTCGCGTTTGGACGGTGTCGGCACTCAAGCCCGAGCTGAGCCTGTGAGCGGCGGGACGAAGCAGAAGCTCTTCGAGGCCACCTTGGAGCTCTCGAAGAGCCGGGGCCTGGTGGGCCTGACAGTCGACGACATCGCGGCGGCGGCGGGCGTCGCCAAGGGCACGGTGTACTACAACTTCGGGTCGAAGGACGGCCTGGTCGACGCGTTGCTGCGCTACGGCGTGGACATGCTGGCCGGGCGGCTGCGCTCGGCGGTGACCGACGGCGATCCGCTGGACGTCATCGAGGCGCAGGTCGACACGACGCTGGAGTTCATCGCGCGGTACCCGGGGTTCTCGCAGATCCTGGTGAGCGAGCTGTGGCGGACGCCGGGCCAGTGGCACGGGACGTTGTCGTTGCTGCGCGAGGAGATCATCTCGATCGTGAAGCAGCAGCTCTCGCGGCTGGAGGCGGCGGGGCGGCTGCCGGAGGGCGTGCAGATCCCGACGGCGGCGGCCGGGTTGTTCGGCACGATGCTGGTGGTCGCGCTGGACTGGCAGGTGTTCGGGCCGCAGCGGACCCGGGCCGAGGTGCGGGACGCGGTGATGGTGCTGATCCGCGGCCTGGGCCGCCGTTAGCCTGCGTCCACCGATGGCCTGCGTCCACCGTTGGCCTGCGTCCGCCGACCGGTCGCCTGCCGGTCGCCGTCAGCCGGCTGCGCGGGCCGCCGAGCGGTAGCGGCCGGGCGTCCGGCCGACCAGCTCGGTGAAGGCCTCGATGAAGCTGCCCGGGTTCGCCCAGCCCAGCCGCGTCGCCGTGTCGGTGACCGAGGCGCCGGCGCCGAGTTCGAGCACCGCCCGCTGGACACGCAGGAGCGTCCGCCACTGGTGGAAGCTCATCGACAGCTCGGCGGCGAACAGCCGGCTGAGCGTGCGTTCACTCGAACCGGTCCGGCGCCCGAGCTGCGCCAGGGTCGCCGGGCACGCCGGATCGGCGTGCAGCAGGTCGGTGACGGCCTTGAGGCGGGCACTGACCGGCTCGGGCAGCCGCAGCGGTTCCCGCGGGGCGCGGACGAGTTCGGCGAGGACGACCTCGAGCAGCAGGCGGGCGCGCGGACTGCCGGCCGGCTCGTCGCCGGCGACGAGCGCCAGGTAGGCCTCGCGCAGCAGCGCGCTGGCCTCGAACACCGACGGCTCCGCCGGCAGCCGCCCGGCTTGGACCGCCGGAACCTCGAGCAGCCGGACGTCGGTTTCGCCGTGCGAGCGGCTGCTGTGCACCTCGAACGGGGGCACCCAGGTGATCCGGTTCGCCGGCGCCACCCAGGTGCCGGCCCGGGTCGTGGTGACCAGCGCCCCGGCCGCGGCGTACCTGAGCTGGCCGAAGTCGTGGAAGTGCGGGGCGATGTCCGCGCCGTGGGCGAGGATCCCGCAGGCCGCGTCGCCGTCCGAGTACACCAGTTCGGTCACCCTGGTCATCCTAGGTGGCGGGTTTCCGGAATTTCCTGGCGGGACACCGGTGGTACGCCGCGCCGGTGGCGTCCATCGTGGACGCATGCGAGTCATCACCCAGCACACGTACGGCGGCCCGGAAGTCCTCACCATCGAGGACGCGCCCGAGCCCCGGCCCCGGCCGACCGAAGTCCTCGTCCGGATCGAGGCGATCGGGCTGAACCCCTTGGAACCACGCCTGCGCGCCGGCGAATTCCCGCTGCTCGGCCGGCCGCCGTTCGTCCTCGGCTGGGACATCAGCGGCGTGGTCGAGGAGTCGCAGTCGTGGCGTTTCCGGCCCGGCGACGAGGTCTTCGGGATGCCCCTGTTCCCCCGGGCGGCCAACGCGTACGCCGAGTTCGTGGCCGCGCCGGCCCTGCACCTGACCCGCAAGCCGGCGTCGCTGTCCCACGTCGAGGCGGCGGCGCTGCCGGTCGCCGGGCTGACGGCGTGGCAGGGCCTGGTCGACCTCGCGGAGGTGAAGGCGGGCGACCGCGTGCTGGTGCACGGCGGAGGCGGCGGGGTCGGCCACCTGGCGATCCAGCTCGCGAAATCACTCGGCGCGCACGTGATCGCCGCGGCGAGCGCGGGCAAGCGCGAGTTCGTGCGCGGACTCGGCGCGGACGAGGTGGTCGACTACGCGGCCGCGGACTTCACCGAGGTGACCGGCGACGTCGACGTCGTGCTGGACACCCTCGGCGGCGAGGTCGCCGCGCGCTCGCTCGAGGTGCTCCGCCCGGGAGGCCACCTCGTGACGGCGGTGGCCGAGGAGGACACGGAGCTGATCGCGAAGTTCGAGGCGGCCGGGCTGCGGTTCAGCGGCATCGGGGTCGAACCGGATCCGGTGGCGCTGCGCGGTCTCGCGTCACTGGCTGCCCGGGGCGAGCTTCGGGTGCATGTGCAGGAGACGTTCCCGTTCGAGCGGATCGCCGACGCGCACCGGCTGATCGAACGAGGGCATCTGCGGGGGAAAATCGTGCTCACCGTGTGAGCCGGCCGGGCCGCGGGGCCGTCCTGGCCGCAGCCCGCCCGGGGCGTCCTCGCCACAGCCCCGTCTTCGCCACGGCCCGTCGGGGCGTCCTCGCCACGGCCCGCGCGGGGGCGCCCCCCGTTTTCCACATTACCGGCCGGCACCGACAATTCCGGCGCGAAGCCGGGTCAGCCGCGGTCCTCGATGCGCGCCCGGACCGCCGCCGCGTAGGTGTCGACCGCCGTCGCTGCCGCTGTCAGCTCGCAGGGGCCGTCGATCAGCAGCCGCTTCGCCGGGATGTACGCCTGCTCGATCTCCGGGTCGCCCTCCAGGCCGTACTCGCGGGCCAGCTCGACGTCGCCCGCCAAGCGGGTTCGCAGTTCCTCGCGGCGGGCGACCAAGCCGTCGAGGACCGCGCGCTGGCGGCGGCCGTCCTCCACCGCCGGGGCCACCGCGTGCTCGTGGCTGTCGATGTGGCGCTCCACCCACTCCGCGTCGCCGTCCACCTCCGCCGACCGGAGCTGCTTCAGCGCTCCGCGCAGCCTCTGCGCCCGGGCCGGCAACATCGCGACGCCCGTGAAGCGGGTGGCCACGCGTAGCTGGTAGGCCTCGATCTCCGCCAGCTCGGCCACCGCCTGGGTGAGCACCTCCAGGCGGCCGGCCAGGTCGTCCGGGGCCGGGCGGGCCTGGCCCGTGCTCGCCCGGACCGCCGCCACGCCCGGCGACGACTCTTCCCGGAAGCCGAGCAGCAGGCGGAGGCCGAGCTCGGCCGCGCGGCCGGCGAGCGGGGCCAGCACCTCGCCGACGAGCCGGTCGGGCTCCGCCGAGTCGTCGATCGCGTCGACGACGAGCGTGCGGCCCGCGACGCCGGTCGTGAGCCGGTCGGCGATGCGGTGGCGGACGGCGTCCGCCGTGCGGCCGGTCGCGTCCACTGCCAGGTCGACGCTGCCCGCCGGCGGCATCTGGCCGAACGCCGGCGGCAGTCCGTGCACGCCGAGGGAACGTTCCCGGTCGGCCAGCACGATCCCGAACCGCAACGCGGCCGCGACCGGCGAGCCGGCCTCGCCGGTGTCGACGACCCAGACCGTCCCCGGCTCGGCCTTGGCGAACCAGTCGGCGACCCGCTGCACGAAGGAGACGTCGACCGCCTCACCCACCGGACGCGAGAAGCTCGCGTCGACGGCCGGGCTGCCGGAGGTCCAGATGCTCAGCTGGGGCAGGTGCCCGAGCATCGTCTCGACGGGCACCATCCACGTGCCGGTGTCCTTGCCGACGACCATGCCGACGACGTGGCCGGTCGCCTCGTCGATCACGGCCGTGCCGCCGAAGCCGGGGCCGAGCGGTTCGGCTTCGGCCGTGCGGAAGAGGCGGACCCACTCGCCGCCGGTCTGCTCCGGGCCGCCGAGCCGGGCGTGCGTCCACCGGCCGACCGAGCCGGGCGGGAACCCGAACGCGCGGACGAGCTGGTGCTCCCCGAGCGGCATGCGGTGCAGCGGCGCGCGGAACACGCGGGATTCGGGGCGCTCCAAGCGGAGCAGGGCGAGGTCGCCGTGGCCGCCGCCGTCGGACGGCACCCAGCAGCCTTCGACGACGGTCGCGGCGCCGGGCATCGCCTCGGCCAGGCCGACGAAGTCGACGCTCAACGCGGCTCGCGGGCCACCCGCGGTCTCGACGACGTGCGCGCTCGTGAGCACGTGGTACTCGTCCAGTACCGTGCCCGCTCCGCACACCCGGCCGAGTTCGTCGTGCAACCGGACCCGCCAGCGTCGTCGCTCACGCTCGAACCCCATTCGGCGGACCCTACGCCGTGATCGCCACACGCCGCCGCCGACCTCCCTACCCAGCGGTAATGGCTCACCCGAACGGAGTCATCCGTTCGGCACAACGCGCATTCAGAAGCGCCCGAACACGCGGCTGCCCGGCGCGGCCGGGTCGTCGCCCGCCCAGAACTCGAGCCAGTGCCGGGCGAACTCTTCGCGGGACAGGCGGCCATCGCCGTCGGAGTCGAGGAGGGCGAAGACGTCTTCGGACGGCGTGCCGACGCCGTTCCACGCCGCGATGAGGCGGCCGTACTCGGGGGCGGAGATGGCGCCGTCGCCGTTTTCGTCGACGGCCTCGAACATCGCCTCGGCCGTGCCGGTGACGGCGTCCGGCATCGCCGGCAGCGCGTCGACGACCTGGAGCACCTGGTCGAGGCTGACCTGGCCACCGCCGCCCGCGGCGGCGTCGAGGGTGCCCCACCAGCCCATCATGACGGCGGCGAGCTGCTGCCCGGCCGGGGTGGTCGCGTCGGTGCCGCGGACGTCGAGCCACCTCGCGGTGAGCGCCCGGAAGTCGGCCTCCGTCAGGAATCCGTCGCCGTCGGCGTCCATGGCGCCGAAGACGCCGGAGATCTTGCGCCGCTGGAAGTCACTGGCCATGGCGCCCAGCATCGCCGCGGCGCATGGCCCGCGACGACGTCCGCTCGAGTACTTCCGCGTCACGACCCGGTGATCCGGGTCGTGACGCCATGTGAGCAAGCTCAGTGCGCGGCTTCGTTCCACGACCGGCCGTAGCCGATCGAGACCTCCAGCGGCACCGCCAGGGCGTACGCCGAGCCCATGCCCTCGCGCACCAGCTTCTCCAGCCGCTCCTTCTCCCCGTCCGCGACCTCGAGCACCAGTTCGTCGTGGACCTGCAGCAGGATCCGGCTCTTCAGCTTCGCTTCGACCAGCGCGCGGTGGACGTTGAGCATCGCGACCTTGATGATGTCGGCCGCACTGCCCTGGATCGGGGCGTTGAGCGCCATCCGCTCGGCCATCTCGCGGCGCTGGCGGTTGTCGCTGTTGAGGTCCGGCAGGTAGCGGCGGCGGCCGAAGATCGTCTCCGTGTACCCGCACTTGGCCGCTTCGCCGACGACCGAGTGGAGGTAGTCGCTGATGCCGCCGAAGCGGGCGAAGTACGCCTCCATCTGTTCCTTGGCTTCTTCGGTGGAAATCCGCAGCTGCTGCGAAAGCCCGTACGCCGACAGCCCGTACGCGAGCCCGTACGACATCGCCTTGACGCGGTAGCGCAGCTCCGGCGTGATCTCCTCCGGCGGCATGGAGAACGCGCGTGACGCGACGAACGTGTGCAGGTCCTCGCCGCTGTTGAACGCCTCGATGAGGCCTTCGTCCTGCGAGAGGTGCGCCATGATCCGCATTTCGATCTGGCTGTAGTCGGCGGTCATCAGCTCGGTGAAGCCTTCGCCGACGATGAAGGCGTCGCGGATGCGGCGGCCTTCCTCGGTGCGGACCGGGATGTTCTGCAGGTTCGGCTCGGTCGAGGACAGCCGGCCGGTGGCGGCGATCGTCTGCAGCAGCGTGGTGTGGATGCGCCCGTCGTCGGCGACGGACTTGATCAGGCCCTCGACCGTCGTGCGCAGCTTCGTCGCGTCCCGGTGCTCCAGCATGTGCTGCAGGAACGGGTGCTCGGTCTTCTCGAACAGGCCCTGCAGCGCCTCGGCGTCGGTGGTGTAGCCGGTCTTGGTGCGCTTGGTCTTCGGCATGCCGAGCTCGTCGAACAGCACGACCTGCAGCTGCTTCGGCGAGCCGAGGTTGATCTGCTTGCCGATCACCGCGTACGCCTCTTCGGCGGCCTGCGTGACGCGCGAAAGGTAGTGCGCTTCCAGCGAAGTCAGCTGCTCGAGGTCGACGGCGACGCCGGCGATCTCCACCTCGGTGATCACTTCCAGCAGCGGCAGCTCCAGCTCGGCGAGCAGCTTCGCGCCGCCGATCTGCTCGAGCTCCTTCTCGAGCGCGCCGGCCAGCTCGAAGATCGCCCGGGCCTTGACCAGCTCGTCCTGGATCTCCTTCTGCTCCAGGCCTTCCGCGCCGCCGTCGAGCAGCGACAGCTGCCCGTCGCCGCCGTCGGTCTCCGACCGCAGCTCGCGGTGCAGGTAGCGGAGCGCGAGGTCGTCCAGCTCGAACGTCCGCTGCCCGGGCCGCACCAGGTAGGCGGCCAGCGCGGTGTCCATGGCGAGCCCGGCGAGGACCCAGCCGCGGGCGCGGATCGCGTGCAGGGGGACCTTGAGGTCGTGGCCGGTCTTGCGGATCGCCGGGTCGGCGAGCCACGCCGCCAGCGCCGCGTCGTCGGCCTGGTCCATCGCCGTGACGTCGACGTACGCGCCTTCGCCGCCGGCCGTCGCGAAAGCGATTGCGCGCAGGTCGGACCGGACCGACGTGCCCACGGCGCGGAAGGACAGGGCCACCGGCTCGCCCGCGCCCGCGTGCGCGGTCAGCCACGCACCCAGGGCGCCCGGGGCGAGCGCGGCCCCCGAGACCTCGAAGCCTTCGTCGGCCTCCGGCTCGGCGCTCTGCAACGTCGCGAACAGCCTGTCGCGCAGGACGCGGAACTCCAGCTCGTCGAACAGCGCGTGCACGGCCTCGCGATCCCACGGGCGCAGCTCCAGCCCGGACGGCGCGACCTCCAGCTCGACGTCCCGGATCAGCTCGGTCAGCTGGCGGTTGAGCTGGACCGAGGACAGGTGCGCCCGCAGCGCGTCGCCGACCTTGCCCTTGACCTCGTCCACGCGGTCGATCAGGTCGTCGAGCGAGCCGAACTGCCTGATCCACTTGGCCGCGGTCTTCTCACCGACACCCGGGATGCTCGGCAGGTTGTCCGACGGGTCGCCACGCAGCGCGGCGAAGTCCGGGTACTGCCGCGGGGTGAGCCCGTACTTCTCCTCGACCGCGTCCGGCGTGAACCGGGTCATCTCCGAGACGCCGCGCTTCGGGTACAGGACGGTGACCTGCTCGGTGACCAGCTGCAGCGCGTCGCGGTCGCCGGTACAGATGAGGACGTCGAAGCCGTCCGCCGTCGCCTGCGTCGTGAGCGTGGCGATGATGTCGTCGGCCTCGAAGTTCTCCTTCACCAGCGACGGGATGCCGAGCACCTCGAGGACCTCCTTGACCAGGTCCACCTGGCCGCGGAACTCGTCCGGCGTCGTGCTGCGGTTGGCCTTGTAGTCGGCGTAGGTCTCCGAGCGGAACGTCTTGCGCGAGAGGTCGAACGCCACCGCCAGGTGGGTCGGCGCTTCGTCGCGAAGCAGGTTGATGAGCATCGAGGTGAAGCCGAAGACCGCGTTCGTGACCTGGCCGGTCTTCGTCTTGAAGTTCTCCGCGGGCAGGGCGAAGAACGCGCGGTAGGCCATGGAATGACCGTCGATCAGCAGCAGCTTCGGCCGCTCGGCGGTGGCGGTGGTTCCTGTGGCGTTGGCAACGGTCGTCTTCTCACTCGGGCTCACGGGGCCGAGTCTAGGCTGAGGGTCCGACACTCTTACGTGTCGCATAGGAAGAGGAGCGTTGCGTGACCGACGGTGCCGTCCCCATCGACGTGGACCGGTTGTCCGGGATCGACCCGGCGGCCGCGGACCAGCAGCTGAACGACAAGATCGGGATGCAGCTGATCGAAGCGACCGCCGAACGCGTCATCGGCACGATCCCGGTCGAAGGCAACCTCCAGCCGTACGGGCTGCTGCACGGCGGCGCGAACGCCGTGCTCGCCGAGGCGCTGGGCTCGACGGTCGCCGCGCTCAACGCCGGCCCCGGCCGGGCCGCGATGGGGCTGGAGCTGTCCTGCACGCACCACCGGGCCGTGCGCTCGGGCAAGGTGACCGGCGTGGCGACCCCGCTGCACGTCGGCCGCGGCACGATCACCGCGGAGATCGTGCTGACCGACGACGAGGGCCACCGCACCTGCACCGCCCGGCTCACCTGCGTGGTCCGGGACCGCCCGCCGGGCGCCTGAGCCCGGTGGACCTCGACGTCGCCCAGGTCCGGGCCTTCGTGGTGACGGCGGAGCAGCGGCACTTCGGGCGGGCCGCGCAGACGCTGTTCCTCACCCAGCAGGCGCTGTCGAAGCGGATCCGCAAGCTCGAAGACACCCTCGCGACGCCGTTGTTCCTGCGCACGCCCCGCTCGGTCGAGCTGACTGCCGACGGCGAACGGTTCCTCCCACACGCGCGCGAGCTGGTCCGGGTGGCCGACGCCGCGGTCGCCGCGATGGGGGCCGACGACCGGCCGCTGCGCCTCGACCTCGTCGACCACCGGCTCTCCCCCATGTTCCTGCTCCGCCGGCTGGCCGCGCACGAGCCGGGGCTGCGCGTCGACCGGGTCGCCGGCCGCGGGTTCGCGAACGCGATCGACCCGCTGCTGTCCGGAGAGCTCGACGCCGCCTTCGGCCGGGTGTCCGGCTGCGGGCGCCCGCTGCCCGACGAGCTGGAACACCGGCCGGTCCGGCTCGAACCGCTGGTCGCCCTGCTCGCGCCGGAGCACCCCCTGGCCGTGCAGGACGTCATCCGCCTCGACGAGCTGCGCGCCGACGGGATCTGGCTGCCCGGGCTCGGCGGACCCGCCGAATGGCTGTCCTACCTGCACGAGCTGTGCGCGGAGTTCGGCGTGCCGATCGACGACTCGGGCGTCAGCTACGACCTGCGGCACACGCTGGAGCAGACGCGGTACGGCAAGCGGCGGGTCACCCTGGCCGGCGCGGACATGGAACTGGCCCCCGATCTCAACCTCAGGGTGCTGCCGTTCGAGCCGTCGCCGCTGTTCCCGTGGTCCCTGGTCTGGCGGCGGGGCAAGGCGCACCCGGCGCTGCGGCGGCTGCTGGCCGTCGCCGGGCGCACCAGCCGGGAAGAGGACTGGTGCGCCTACGACCCGGAGCACGCCTGGCTGCCGGCCGGCGACGTCAGCCTCGCAGCCGCCGCGCGAACCACTCGGTGAACGCGGCGTCGACGCCGGCCGCGGCCGGCGTCCCCGGCGGGAACTCGTGGGCCATCCCGTCGACCGCCACCAGCTCGGCCCCCAGTTTCGCGTGCAGCGCCGCCGCGGGCTCGCGCACGGCGACGTCGTCGTCCGCGCCGGTGACCAGCAGCAGCGGCGTGGTCAGCTCGGCCGCGCGGTCCACGTAGTCGTAACGCGCCGCGACCGCGCGGGACCGCTCGGTCCACGAGTAGGTCACGCCGAAGCGCCGTTCGTTGGCGGCGATCACCGGTGCGAGCTGGACGACCGGGCTGGCCACGGCCGCGGCCGTGATCGCGGCTTCGCCGCGCGCCAGCACCTCCAAGGCCACGATCGCCCCGGCCGAGCCGCCGAACACGCCGAGCGGCCCGGTCGCGCCGGGCAGCCGGTCGCGCAGCTCGGCCAGCGCGGCCGGGAATTCGCCCGCCGCCTGCTCGGTCACCGGCTCGAAGACGTTCAGGACGGCGTCTTCGCTCGCGCGCCGGAAGACCTCGTCACGGCCGCCCTCGGGCAGCCGCGCCCCGGAGAGCGGAAGCCCGAAGTACACGCGCCACGCCTGCAGGGCCGCCATCGGGACGGCGTCCGCCATGGCGCGTTCACCGGCCGGCTCGTCCATCAGGTGCCAGCCGGCCACCAGGGCCGCCGGCGCGTCCGGGTTCGCCGGCGGCACCGCCACGAACGGCACCCCCGCCGCGACGCCCTCGACCGTCTCCCGCATCTTCTTTCTCCCTGTCTCTCGGCTGCTTCCAGCGAACCGCCGGGGAGGGGCGCGGGTCCAACAGCCGTTCCGGCGGCCACGACAACCGTTGGTTGTGACGGGCGGTTCCGGACGCGCGGCCGTTCGGGCAGACCTGTCGCGGGGGGTGGGTCCGATCGGCCGCCCGAACCGGACGTAAGGTGCATCCCTACGGCGGTGCCGGCCCCGGCGGAGCCCCGCCAGGGTGAACAGCGGATTCCCGGGAAACCGGCCACGGACCGCTCGCCGAAATGGGCGATGACATACCGCTGAAACACAGCTGTCACCCATTCGCCGAACGAGCGCCGATACTTGACATCGCTGCGTGACCAGCAGCGGGTCACAGGGAAACATCGTTCGGCTTTTCGTGCAATTCGTGTCGGTTGCGATCGTCACGATGTGGACACAGAGTAGTGAGGCCGCCTGTGCACAAGCCGGGCGAGAGGGATATCTTCCTGCCCTAACCTAGCCCCTGTGTCGGGGGCAACGCCTACCGGCGGCTGGTTGGTCATGGGAGGTAGTCGGTGTCAGGAGTGCGTTTTGGACGGGTTCTCGCCCTCGCAGCGGCGACGTCGCTCGCGCTGGCGGGCTGCGCCGGTGGCGGCTCGTCGAGCAGTGGTGACGGCAGCACGCTGAAGATCGGGTTCATGGGCGACCTGACCGGGGAGAACTCCGGGATCGTGATCCCGCCCCGCAACGGCGCCCAGCTCGCGATCGACGAGTACAACGCCACGAACCCGAAGACCAAGATCGAGCTGAAGCCCTACGACAGCCAGGGCAAGCCCGACCAGGCGACCTCGCTGATCACCACGGCGATCGGCTCGGACAAGATCACCGCGCTGATCGGCCCGGCCTTCTCCGGCGAGTCGAAGGCCATCGGCGGTCAGCTCGAGCAGAACAAGATCCCGAGCGTCTCGCCCTCGGCGACGAACCCGGGCCTGGCGAAGAACAACTGGGCCTACTGGCACCGCGTCGTGGCGAACGACGACGACCAGGGTCCCAAGATCGCCGAATTCCTGATCAAGGCCAAGTCGCCGAAGACCGCGTTCGTCCTCTCGGACGACCAGGAGTACAGCGTCGGCCTCGCGGACGCCTTCGAGAAGACCCTCAAGGGAGCCGGCGTCACCGTGCAGCGCGACAAGTTCCCGAAGGACGCGCCGGACTACTCCTCGACCGTGCAGAAGGTCAAGGCGGCCAACCCGGACATCATCACCTTCGGTGGCTACTACGCGCAGGGCGGCCCGCTGCTCAAGCAGCTCCGTGACGGCGGCGTGAAGGCCGTCTTCGCCACCGGCGACGGTTCGCTCGACCCGCAGCTGGTCTCGGGTGCGGGTGCCGCGGCCGCCGAAGGCGCGGTCATCGGCTGCCCGTGCAACATCCCCGACGCGAGCACCCCGAGCGAGTTCTCCACCAAGTACAAGCAGAAGTTCAACGTCGACCCGGCGATCTACGCGACCGAGGGCTACGACGCCGCGACCGCCATCATCAACGCGGTCAAGGCGGGCAACACCACCGGCGAGACGATCAACAACTTCCTGAAGACCGCGGACTTCAAGGGCGTCTCGAAGCAGATCAAGTTCAAGGCCAACGGTGAGCCGGAGACGAACGCGATCTACGTCTACCAGGTGGTCAGCGGCGCGATCAAGAACCTCGGTGCCTCCACCGAAGCCAAGATCACCGGCTGACGAAACAGGAATCGCACTTGACGGGAGCGGGGGCGCTGTGGTGACCACAGCACCTCCGCTCCCGGCCCGTATCCCTGGTCCTCGCCCTGTCTCGTAAGGCGCTCACGTCATGTTGCAGACCCTGCAAGACCAGTTCCTCGGCAGCACCATCGGCGGACTGGTTCTCGGCTCCATCTACGCCCTCGTCGCCCTCGGCTACACAATGGTCTACGGCGTCCTGCGGCTGATCAACTTCGCCCACTCCGAAATCTTCATGATCGGGACGATGACGTCCCTGTTCATCCTGGCCAGCATCGCCACCTCCGGCAACATCGTGGTGGGCCTGGGCGCGATGATCCTGCTCCTGCTCGCCCTCATGCTCGCCTCCGCGGTCCTGTCCGGCGGTTCCGCGGTCGTGCTGGAGCAGGTCGCCTACCGGCCGCTGCGCAAGCGCGGCTCGTCGAAGCTCGCGGCCCTCATCTCCGCGATCGGCGCGTCGATCTTCCTGCAGGAGCTCTTCGCGCTGGTGATCATCCCCAACGTCTTCGACAAGTCGGGCCGTGTCCCGCAGAACGCGCCGCGGTTCGTCGACCGCGACACGCTGTTCCCGGTCGGCAACGCCGTCGTCCGCACCGACCAGGTCCTGGTCATCATCGGCGCGGTCATCGTCATGGTGGTGCTGGACCAGCTGGTGCGCCGCACCCGCATCGGCCGCGGCATCCGGGCGACCGCCCAGGACCCCGAGGCCGCCGTGCTGATGGGCGTCTCGATCGACCGCATCGTGCGGATCACCTTCCTGCTGGGCGGCGCGATGGCCGGTGTGGCCTCCGCGCTCTACCTGATGGAACTGGAAAACACCGGCTACCGCGTCGGTTTCGTGCTCGGCATCAAGGCGTTCACCGCGGCCGTGCTCGGCGGTATCGGCAACCTGCGCGGCGCGCTCCTCGGCGGCATCGTGCTCGGCCTGGTCGAGAACTGGAGCGCGATCTTCCTCGGTTCCGAGTGGAAGGACGTCACGGCGTTCGTCGTGCTCGTGCTCGTGCTCATGTTCCGTCCCACCGGCATCCTCGGTGAATCCCTCCAGCGAGCTCGCGCATGAAAGGCGACGGTGTGACTACCCAGGAAAACACTCGCCGCTCGTTCCAGCCGGTCAACGGCGCGCGGGACTGGTGGCAGCACGCGCCGATGTGGCAGCGCTACCTCGTCTACATCGCCCTGATCGTGTTCGCGCTGATCCTCCCGGCTCCCTGGATCGGCTCGTTCATGTCGCCGGCCTCGGACTGGACGAGCGTCCTGATCTTCCCGATCGGGACCTACATCCTGCTCGCGATCGGCCTCAACATCGTGGTCGGCCTGGCCGGCATGCTCGACCTCGGGTTCGTGGCGTTCTTCGCGATCGGCGCCTACACGGTGGCGATCTTCGGGACGAAGTTCGGCTGGAACGTCTGGCCGACGATGCTCGTCGGCATCGTGCTGGCCGCGGTCTCGGGCGTCATCCTCGGCGCCCCGACGCTGCGGCTGCGCGGTGACTACCTCGCCATCGTGACGCTCGGCTTCGGTGAGATCGTCCGCATCACGGCGAACAACACGAACGGCATCGGCGGTGCCCGCGGTATCACCAACATCCCGCACCCGTCGCCGATCTTCGGCATGGAGTTCCTGCTCGACCCGGCGCCGTACTACTACCTGATCCTGGTCGCGATCGTGCTGGTGATCGTGTTCTCGGTGCGGCTGCAGAAGAGCCGCGTCGGGCGCGCGTGGGCCGCGATCCGCGAGGACGAGGACGCCGCCGAGCTGATGGGCGTGCCGACGTTCAAGTTCAAGCTGCTCGCCTTCGCGATCGGCGCGATGATCGGTGGCTTCGCGGGCGGCATCTACGCCAGCAAGGCCGTGTTCATCGCCCCGGACAACTTCCCGTTCATCCTGTCCGCGACGATCCTCGCCGCGGTCGTGCTGGGCGGCGCGGGCAACCTGCCGGGCGTCATCCTCGGCGCCTTCCTGGTGGCGTGGATCCCCGAGCGCCTCCGGTCCGTCGAGTGGCTGAAGCACCTGCTCGGCGACAAGGACCCGGCGGAGTTCCGGATCCTGCTGTTCGGCGCGGTCCTGGTGCTGATGATGGCGCTGCGGCCCGAAGGCATCCTGCCGTCACGACAACGAAAAGCCGAGCTACGGGAAGGCACCGGCGGCATGGGCTCGCTCGGTGGCGAAGTGGCCGGACCGGGCACCGAAGCCGCGGCGGAGGTGGCCAAGTGAGTCCCTTGCTCGAATTCGACAACATCACGATGCGCTTCGGCGGTGTCACCGCCCTGCGCGAAGTGAACATCTCCATCAACGAAGGCGAGATCTTCGCCCTGATCGGCCCGAACGGCGCCGGCAAGACCACGGTGTTCAACGTGGTCACCGGCGTCTACCAGCCGACCGAGGGCCAGGTGCGCTTCGACGGCGACCGCATCGACGGGATGAAGCGGTTCCAGGTCACCAAGCGCGGCGTCGCCCGGACGTTCCAGAACATCCGGCTGTTCCACAACATGTCGGCGCTCGAGAACGTCATGGTGGGCGCGGACGCGCACCACAAGACCGGCGCGATCGGCGCGGTGCTCGGCCTGCCGTGGCACCGCAAGGAGGAGAAGCGCGGCCGCGAGCGGGCGCGTGAGCTGCTCGACTTCGTCGGCATCGGCAAGGTGGAGCACGAGACGGCGAAGAACCTCTCCTACGGCGACCAGCGCCGGCTGGAGATCGCGCGGGCGCTGGCCACCGATCCGAAGCTGCTGCTGCTCGACGAGCCCGCGGCGGGCATGAACCCGGCGGAGAAGAACGGCCTGCAGGCGCTGATCCGCAAGATCCGGGACGACGGCCGGACCGTGCTGCTCATCGAACACGACATGGGCCTGGTCATGCACATCAGCGACCGGCTGGCCGTGCTCGACTTCGGGCAGAAGATCGCGGAAGGGCTCCCCCAGGAAGTGCAGACCAACCAGAAGGTGATCGAGGCGTACCTGGGGGTGTCGGAAGATGCTTCTTGAGGTCGACAACATCAACGTCCACTACGGCAAGATCGCGGCCCTCAAGGGCATGAGCATCCAGGTCGGCGAGGGCGAGATCGTGTCCTTGATCGGGGCCAACGGCGCCGGCAAGACCACGACGCTCAAGACGATCTCGGGCCTGCGTCCGCTGACCAGCGGCCGGATCCTGTTCAACGGCCAGGACATCTCCAAGACCCCGGGGCACAAGCGCGTGCTGCTCGGGATCGGCCAGTCGCCGGAAGGCCGGGGCGTGTTCCCCGGCATGACGGTGCAGGAGAACCTCCTGATGGGTGCCTACACCCGCAAGGACGACCTCACCGCCGACCTCGACGAGGTCTACGAGCTGTTCCCCCGGCTGAACGAGCGCCGGACGCAGTTCGGCGGCACGATGTCGGGCGGCGAGCAGCAGATGATCGCCATCGGCCGCGCGCTGATGACGAAGCCGAAGGTGCTGCTGCTCGACGAGCCGTCGATGGGCCTGGCGCCGATGCTGATCGCGCAGATCTTCGACATCATCCGGGAGATCAACAAGCGCGGGACCACGGTGCTGCTGGTCGAGCAGAACGCCCAGCAGGCGCTGAAGCTGTCGGACCGCGCGTACGTGCTCGAGACCGGTCAGGTGGTCAAGAGCGCCCGCGGGGTCGACCTGCTGGACGACCCGCAGGTCCGGGCCGCCTACCTCGGTGGCGACCTGGGCGTCTGAGCTGGTTGTTCAAGGGGGCCCGGCCGATTTCGGCCGGGCCCCTTTTTCACAGCTTGATGTCGGTGCCGGTCGCGTTCTTCATGTCGGTGATGGTGGGGCCGCCGAAGGCCCGGAGCGCGGCCGGCTTCCGGTCCCGGGGGATGTCCCAGTAGAGGTCGAACTCGACGCGCACGCCGTGCCCGAGGTCGAACTGGCGCGGCTGGCGCTTGATCACCATGGCCTGCTGTTCCGGCGGGTGCGCGACGCCCTGGTCGTCGACGAGCAGCTGGCGCCCGGTGTCGAACAGGACGCTCGAGGTGCCGGTGTTGGTGACGACGAGCCGCAGCCGCACGAACTGCCCCTTGGCGGGGAACTCGGTGTGGCTCCCGGTGATGCTGGGCAGCCCGGCGGCGAGCCCGAGCAGGGCGAACTCGGTGTCACCGTTCTTGGCCGGCGGCAGCTTGAGGGCGGTCTCGTCGGGCCGGACCTGCCGCGGCGGCAGTTCGTAGGTCGTCGGTGCGGGCGAGCTGGGCTGTTCGGCCGAGCAGCCTGCCACGCTGAGAAGGACGACGACGGCCAGCAGGCGGAGTTTCACCTGCGTGATTCTGCCTGCCGGCCGTCGGTCCGGCTAGCTCCCGATGCTCTCGACGACGGCCTCGGCCACGGCCTTCATGGTGGTCCGCCGGTCCATGGCCGTGCGCTGGATCCACCGGAAGGCATCGGGCTCGGTGAGGCCCTGCCGGCTCATGAGCAGGCCCTTGGCGCGGTCGATGACCTTCCGCGTCTCGAGCCGGTCGGTGAGCCCGGCGACCTCGGCCTCGAGGGCCTGCAGCTCGGAGAACCGGCTGACGGCGAGCTCGATGGCGGGCACGAGGTCCCGCTTGGCGAAGGGCTTGACGAGGTAGGCCATGGTCCCGGCATCCCGCGCGCGTTCGACCAGATCCCGCTGGCTGAAGGCGGTGAGGATGACGACGGGCGCGATCCGGTCCCCAGTGATCTTGGCGGCGGCCTCGATCCCGTCGAGCTTGGGCATCTTGACGTCGAGGATCACGAGATCGGGCTTCAGATCGGTGGCGAGCGAGATGGCCTGCTCGCCATCCCCGGCCTCCCCGACCACTTCATAGCCCTCTTCACGCAGCATTTCGACAAGATCAAGCCGGATGAGAGCCTCGTCCTCCGCGACGAGCACCCGACGCTGCGGCACGGTGGCGGCACCGTTGGCCTCGGTAGCCTGATCGGTCACCGGGGTCCTCCTGAAGACTCGGCGGGGCGGTGGTTTCGCGGCTTCCCGCGAACCTGAAGCCTACCGGGAACGATCCAGAAGCAGAGATGGCGTTCACCACGTAGTGGCGGGCATGACACTCACGCCTCCGGCGCCCCCGAAGGCGAGCGGGGTCCGGTGATCCCGTAGAGTCACGATGTCACGCCCCCGTAGCCCAACTGGCAGAGGCAACGGATTCAAAACCCGTCCAGTGTGAGTTCGAATCTCACCGGGGGCACAGTGGCCCACCAGCAGAAATCAGCCCCTGACCAGGCGTTGTTCGGTCAGGGGCTGATCTCGTTCGGTCCGGCGGTGTCCGGCCGTCTACGGTCCTGCACCCCCCATGCGCCCCCCAGCCGCGGCCGATCGTGGACTCGGCCAGGTCTCCCCCGGTCAGGTTCCGGAACAGCCGCCCGTCGGCCGCCGTGCCGAGCGTGGTCTGCAGGATCGCCCTCAGCGGCGGCGGCCACGGCACCGCGCGAACCTCACCTTTCCTCGCTGTTTGAGCTGTCGGCGGTCCCGGTGCTCCCCCGCTGTCCGTCCAGGCCGCGCTGGCGATCGGCGCGGTCTCCGACAACAACAGTTCGCCCCGACCCACGTCGGGGAGGTGCAAATCCGACTTGCGCAGCATGGCCGCCTCTTGTGGCCGGAGAGCCGCGTAGTACATGACGGCGAACAACGCGACCGGCATCGGACCGGAAGACCGGCGCGGCTGCCCATCGATCCGCTGCGCCTCCACTTCGGACAGCAGACTCTTCGCCTGCTGCGGGTTGATGACCACACGCTTATCGATCGCCCGCACGCTCTTCGGGGTCGTCCACTTCACCGCGGAAAGTCGATTTGCGGTCCGAGCGGAAGCGCACGCCGGCGACGAACCAGACGACGCGTAGCTCGTCTTCGACTTCCAGATCCGGGCTTCGATCTTCCAGACTGGGCTGTCCTCGGGTCGAAGGTGATCGATTGTCAGTTCGCCCAGACGCTGGAAGACATCGACAGCAGTCTCGATGAGGCTTTCGACGGCGGCACGAAGTGGGCACAGGGCACGAAAATCAGCGACGGGGTCGCGAAGCTGGGGCCACGGCCCCGATGGCTCGACGATCCGGGCTACGACTTCCCCGGAAACCGAGGGAGACGGCCCGCTTTCCGAAGAGTCCGCGCCCGGAGCCGTCGGCGTGCGCGGCGGCCGGGCGCGTTGATCAGAGGCTGTCGAGGATGCGCTCCAAGTCGCGCTCGCCCTCTCGCGTCTGCACGCCCGCGGCGAGTTGCTTGTGGGCCGACGCGATCATGTCTTCGGTGAACAGGGAGAACAGGGCGGTGTTCTCCACCGCGTATGCCTGGTGGGGGACTTTCGGGGTGATGGTCTCGACCGTGGCCTTGATGGCGGCGACCACCTCGGGGCGCAGGCGCGCGATCCGGCGCGTCAGCCGGCCGACGAAGGCGTCGATCTCGTCGGCGGGAAGCGCGCGGTTGACCAAGCCGTAGCGTTCGGCCAGTTCCGCACCGATCAGCTCGCCGCCGAGGAGCAACTCCAGGGCGCGTTCCCGGCCGAGCAGCCGGGTCATGTGAACCGTTCCGCCGCCGCCGGGGAGGATGTCCATCACGGCCTCGGGCTGGGCCTGGCCGGACCGGCCGATCGCCGCGAAGCGCATGTCGAGGGACATGAGGAACTCGTTGCCGGCGCCCCGGGCGAAGCCGGCGATCTTGCCGATGGTGACCTGGGGCAGGCCGCGCACCTCGTCGCTCAGGGCCTCCAGGATGTTCATGCCGTCCGGGACGGGCACGTCCGGCGCGGCGGCGATCGCGGCGGCGGTGGCGGCGGGCAACGCCTCGGGGTCGGTGAGGTAGGCCATGTCGCCGTGCGCGCTGAAGAACTCCGGGTCGGCGCTGTCGAACACCACGACGCGGACGTCGATGTCGTGACGC
Organism: Amycolatopsis rifamycinica; assembly: GCF_000695625.1. GTDB lineage: Bacteria > Actinomycetota > Actinomycetes > Mycobacteriales > Pseudonocardiaceae > Amycolatopsis > Amycolatopsis rifamycinica. Next base: position 97,731 of record NZ_JMQI01000027.1, on the reverse strand, counting down.
ACCCTGTTGACAAAGCCGCGCAAGGAGGGCAGCAGGACGCCGTCCATCAGGTTCAGCGGCGGGTGGTCGAGGGTCGCGGTGGCGACGCCGTTGTCCACCGACACCCGCAGACCGGCCAGGTCGTCGTAGCTCATCTATACTCCTTCGCTAAGTGGGGAGATTCCCCGGAAAGAGTATGTGGGGACTATCCCCACTTTGTCAACGAGGAGTGGCCTTGGCCCAAGCACGCCCTCTGCGCGCCGACGCCCGGCGCAACCGCGACGCGATCCTGGCCGCCGCGCGAGAAACCTTCGAGGCGGAGGGCGTGTTCGCCTCACTCGACGCGATCGCGTTGCGGGCCGGCGTCGGTAACGCCACGCTCTACCGGAACTTCCCCACCCGGGACGACCTGCTGTCCGAGGTCATCGAAGGCTTCTTCGCCCAGGCGTTGACCGAAGCCGACGAACTGTCCCGCACGCTGCCGCCGGCAGCGGCGCTCGTCGAATGGCTGGTCCGGGTGAGCTGGGGCCTGCGGATCTGGCACGACCTGCCCGTATGCCTCGCCACCGCGCACGACGACGACACCTCGCCGCTGCACTCCGCGAACGCGCCGTTGATCGAGCGGGTCGGCGTCCTGCTGGACACGGCGAAGGCGGCCGGCCAGGTGGCCGGCGAGATCACCGCGAACGAAGTGTTCGAACTGGTCCTCGCCCTGTCCTGGGGCATCGACCGGTTCGGCGACGACGAGACGACGGCTCGCCGTCGGGTGACGATGGCGACGGCGGGAATCTTCGCGTGGCCGGACGTCTCGCTTCCGCATTCCGGTCAGTGACGACCACGAGCGGTTCCCGCGTGTCGGCGCGCAGCCGCGCCGGATCCCGCGGTCACGGCCGCAGCAGCACCTTGGTCCAGCCGTTTTCGCGGTGGTCGAACCGCTCGTACCCTTCCGCCGCCTGCTCCAGGGGCAGCTCGTGCGAGACCAGGAACGACGGGTTCGCCCGGCCGGTGACGATCAGGTCCCGCAGCCGCCGGTTGTACCGCTTGACCGGGCACTGCCCGGTGCCCATGCGCTGGCCTTTCGTGAAGAACGTGCCGTAGTCGAACGCGATCCGGCCCTCCTTGGCGCCTTCGGTCGCCGCGCCCGGGTCCTGGGGGACGTAGACCCCGACCACGCCGATGCCGCCGGTCGATCGCACCGACTTGACGAGGTTGTCCAGCACCAGCTCCGGGTGCTCCTGACCGGAATGGTCGTGCGCCTGGTACCCGACGGCCTCGACCCCGCAGTCGGCACCCTGCCCGCCGGTGGCGGCCATGATCTGCTCCACCGGGTCCGCCTCGCTGAAGTCGATCGGGAGCACGCCGATCTTCTCGGCCATCGCCAGCCGGTCGCGTTCCTTGTCGACGATGTACACCTCGGCCGCGCCGCGGATCACCGCGCTGTGCGCGGCCAGCAGGCCGACCGGCCCGGCCCCGAACACGACCACCCGGTCACCCGGGCGCATCCCGGCCAGCTCCGTGCCGTGCCAGCCGGTCGGGAAGATGTCCGACAGCATCGTGAAGTCGTTCTCGTACTCGGTGCCCGCGGGCAGGTCGAGCAGCGCCCATGTTCTCGTGGCCGAGGACCTTGCCCTCCTCGACCGCGGTCCGGCCCTCGTACATGTGCAGGTCCGACCCGCAGATGTTCGTCGTCGTGATCTTCACGATCGCGTCCGTCGGCTCGTCGATCACCGGATCGGGTACCTCGCGCACCTCGACCCGGCGCGGACCCTGGTACACCACTGCCTTCATCTCGACTCCCATCGATCACCGCAACCCGGACTCCGGCGCGGCTACCCGAGGCACCCCGCCGTAACCCTCCCCCGGAAGCCGAGGATCGGCCGTGCCAGGCCGGACACGTTCCCCGGCGCTGTCCGTAGACTGGCGGAGGCGGCCCCGGAGCCGGACCGGCCGGGAACGGGGGATCGCGCGTGCGGGTGGCCGAACTGGTGCAGACGCCGCTGGTGCCACCGGGCAGGCCGGTGCGGCGCGTGGCCCAGCTGCTCTTCGGGCTGGTGCTCTACGGGGTCAGCGACGCGATGGTGGTCGCCGCCGGGTTGGGGGTGGAGCCGTGGGACGCGCTCGCGCAGGGGCTGACCCGCACGGCCGGGCTCAGCATCGGCGTCTGGACCAACCTGATCGGCGCCGCCGTGCTGCTGCTGTGGGTCCCGCTGCGGCAGAAACCGGGGCTGGGCACGCTGTGCAACGTCCTGCTCGTCGGCACCTCGATGGACGTCGCCCTGGCGCTGCTGCCGCCGCTCGGGCAGCTGTGGCTGCGCTGGGTCGTGCTGCTCGCGGGCATCGTGCTCAACGGGTTCGCCACCGGCTGCTACCTCGGCGCCCAGGCCGGCCCGGGGCCGCGGGACGGGCTGATGACAGGGCTCGCCCGGCGCGGGCACCCGATCTGGGCGGTGCGCTGGGGCATCGAGATCGCCGTGCTGTTGATCGGTTTCCTGCTCGGGGCCACCGTGGGCATCGGGACCGTGCTGTACGCCTGCACGATCGGGCCGCTCGCTCAGTTGTTCATGCCGATGCTGGACATGGGGCGGGGCAAGGGAAGGCCCTGAGCACGGCGCCTGGCGGCGAGGCGGGCCGCGACGCCGAATCCGTGGAAGATCGCGGTGGAGACCGGGTCCGTCCCGGCGTACCACTCCGGGTGCCACTGCACCGCGAGGCAGAACGCGTCGCCCGCCGAGGCGGCCTCGACCACGCCGTCCGCCGCCACCGCCTCCACCCGCAGGTCCGGCGCCAGCCGGTCGATCGCCTGGTGGTGCAGCGAATTGACCGGCACGCTCGCGTAGCCGAGCAGCTGCCGCAGCACGCCCCCTTCGGAGAGGTGGACTTCGTGCGCGGGCAGGTATTGCCGGTCCCTGGGCAGGGAAAGGTCTTCGCGGTGCTCGTCACCGGGCAGGTCGCGCAGCGTGCCGCCCAAGGCGACGTTCAGCTCCTGCAGCCCGCGGCAGATCCCCAGCACCGGCACCCCCGCGAGCAGCGCGGCGGGCAGCACCCGCAGCGCGAGTTCGTCGCGGGCCGGATCGGCCGGGCCCGATCGGGGCGGATCGCCGTAGCGGGTGGGCTCGACGTCGGTCTCGTGCCCGCCGAACACGACGCCGTCGAACCGGCCGAGCAGCTCCGCCAGGTCCGGCGCGGGACCGCCGACGACGGCCACCGCGCAGCCGGAAACCCGTTCCAGCGCCTGGACGTAGACTTCGCGCACCGCGAGGTGCGGTACGCCGCCGACCGGTTCGGCCGACGCGGCCAGCGCGACCAGCGGCCGGGCGCTCACCGGGCCCGCTCCAGCGCCTGGGCGAGGTCTTCGAGCAGGTCGTCGGGGTGCTCCAAGCCCAGGGACAGCCGGATCGAGCCCGGGGTCACCCCCGCCGCGAGCTGGTCGGCCTCGGGCAGCTGGGCGTGGGTGGTGGACGCCGGGTGCGTGGCCATCGACCGGACGTCGCCGATGTTGGTCACGTGCGCGAACAGGCGGAGGGCTTCGATGAACCGGCAGCCCGCCGGCTGCCCGCCGGTGAGCTCGAACTGCACCAGCGGGCCGCCGTTGCCGCCGAGGTAGCGCCGCAGCAGGTCCTGCTGCTCGCCGCCGGCCAGGGTCGGGTGGCTGACCGAGGCCACCGCGGGGTGCGCGTCGAGGAACTTCGCCACCGCGGCGGCGTTTTCACCGTGCGCGCGCATCCGCAGCGGCAGCGTCTCGATGCCCTGGATGAGGAGGAAGGCGTTGAACGGGCTCAGGCACGCCCCGAGGTCGCGCAGCAGCGTTTCCCGGGCTTTGAGCAGGTAGGGGCTGCGGCCCAGCGCGCTGTCGAGCCCGGAGCCGGTCTCGGTCCACACCGCGCCGCCGTGCGCGGGATCGGGTTCGGTCAGCAGGGGGTGGCGCGCGGCGTGGCGGGTCCAGTCGAAGGTGCCGCCGTCCACGATGAGCCCGCCCAGCGCGCTGCCGTGCCCGCCGATGTACTTCGTCGCCGAATACACCAGGATGTCCGCGCCGAAGTCCAGCGGGTTGCAGACCATCGGGAGCAGCGTGTTGTCCAGCACCAGCGGCACTTCGGCCTGCTCGGCGAGCCCGGCGACGTCTTCGATCGGGAAGATGCGCAGCTTCGGGTTGGGCAGGGTCTCGCCGAAGTAGGCGCGCGTGCGCTCGTCCGTGGCGGCGGCGAAGTTCTTCGGGTCCTCCGGGCTGACGAACCGGGTCTCGACGCCGAACCGGGCGAACGTGTTGGCCAGCAGGTTCCACGTGCCGCCGTAGAGCTCGTCGGAGCTGACGATGTTGTCCCCGGCCTGGCACAGGTTGAGCAGCGCGACGGTGGTCGCGGCCTGGCCGGTGGAGACGGCCAGCGCCGCCGGGGCGCCGTCGACGGCGGCGATCCGCGCTTCGAGCACGTCGCAGGTGGGGTTGTTGAGGCGGGTGTAGGCGTGCCCGTCCTCGCTGAGGTCGAAGATGCCCGCGGCCGCCCCGGTGCCGGGCAGCTCGTAGGCCGCGGTCTGGAAGATGGGGGTGATCACCGGGGCCGTCGGGCCGGTGCGCAGCTCGGCGCCCGCGTGCATGACGGCGGACTCGGGCCGCCGGAACGTCTTCGGCGCGTTGGCGGGGCGTTCAGTGACCGGCATGGGACAGCTCCCTCGGTTCGGACATGGACGTGACGATCGCGCTGACGGCGCTGGGCTGGCCCTGCGGTCCCCGGGTGAACAGCCCGCCCAGCACGGCGTCGACCGCGGCGTAGTCCGGATCGGCCAGCCGCACCCTCCTCGCCTTGCCGAGGTTCCAGAACGGCGTGCGCGGGTCGAGGTGGTGTTCGAGGTGGTAGTTGTCGTTGTGGATGCCGGTGAGGAACTTCTCCCAGCCGCGGCTCTTGCGGTTGCGCGTCATGTGCAGGTCCACCCGGGCGTCCCGGACGAGCGGCGTGTGCTCGGACAGTTCGATGTACCAGCCCAGGATCTGGAAGCTCGTCAGGTAGGGCACGAACCAGAACAGCAGCAGTTCGAGCGTCCACCCCCGCGACCAGCACACGCCGGCGACGACGGCCCAGAACACCCAGAACCCGGCGCGGTCGAACACCCGCTTGGGGCCGTGGACCGCGGGCGCCTCCTGGCTGCGGCCTTCGCGCAGTACGCGGTACCGGTTGCGGACCAGGTACCGCAGGTAGGCCCAGGTCTGCGTGCCGAACAGCGGCATCAGCACCACGCGGCGCACGTAGTTCCGCGGCGAGGCGGCCCGGTAGGCGCCCTGCTCGATGAAGAACCGCAGGTCCGGGTCGCGGTCCGGGTCGCCGAGCCGCGGGTGGTGGGTGAACACGTGCGAAACCTTGTACGCGTAGTGCTGCTGGAAGATCGGGTACGCGGTGAGCACGGTGCCGAGCAGCATCCGCACCCGGTGGTCGGCCGCCCCGACGCCGTGGGCGCAGTCGTGCAGGATCGTGGACAGCCCCCGTTGCCGGGCGCCGATGATCAGCACCGCGAGCGGGTAGCACCACCAGGAAACGGCTACGCACAACCAGACGCAGGCCGCGATCCAGGCGACGTCCTCGAGCCAGGCGAGCCCGGCGTGCCAGTTGTCGCTGCGGTTGAGGGGTTTCATCCGGGCCCGCACTTCCGCGGGGAAGCGGTGCATCCGGTACCGCTTCCCGTCGTAGGCCCACTCGGTGTCGGACACGCGTGCTCCCTGCGGTAGAGGTCAGACGAGGGCGGTCAACGGCACGCCGATGAACGTGGGGTCGAAGCGGCTGACGCCGTCGAGCAGCTCGTCGATCTTCTGCATCACGGCGGCGTCGAGCACGACGTCCACGGCCTTGAGGTTGTCCGTGAGCTGCTCCGGGCGCGAGGCGCCGGTGATCGCGGTGGCGACGTTGGGGTTCTGCAGCACCCACGCCAGGGCCAGCTGCGCCATGGTCAGGCCGAGCTGCTCGGCGACCGGACGCAGTTCCTGGACGCGGCGCAGCACGTCGTCCTGCAGCCAGCGGACCATGTAACCGCTTCCCTCGCCGTCGGTGGCGCGGGAGCCGGCCGGGGGCTGCTCGCCGGGCAGGTACTTGCCGGTCAGCACGCCCTGGGCCATCGGGGACCAGACGAGCTGGCCCATGCCTTCGCGCTCGCACGTCGGGATGACCTGGGCCTCGATGACCCGCCACAGCATCGAATACTGCGTCTGGCTGGAGATCAGCGGAACGCGCAGCTCACGGGCCAGCGCGGCGCCGCGGGTGATCTGGTCGGCGGTCCACTCCGAGACCCCGACGTAGAGGACCTTGCCCTGGCGCACCAGGTCGGCGAAGGCCAGCATGGTTTCCTCCAGCTCGATCGTCGGGTCGAACTGGTGGGCCTGGTAGAGGTCGAGGTAGTCGGTGCCGAGCCGGCGCAGGGAGCCGTGCGCGGACTCCATGATGTGCTTGCGGCCCAGGCCCTGGTCGTTGGGGCCGCCGGGACCGGTCGGCCAGTACACCTTGGTGCAGATTTCCAGGCTTTCCCGGCGCTGGCCGGCCAGCGCCCGGCCCAGCACCTCTTCGGCCCGGGTATTGGCGTACATGTCGGCGGTGTCGAAGGTGGTGATCCCGGCGTCCAGCGCCGTCGCCACGCATTTTCTGGCTTGTTCCTCGGCCACCTGCGACCCGTGGGTGATCCAGTTGCCGTAGGAAATCCTGCTCACTGAGAGGCCGCTGCGGCCCAGTCGACGATGTTCCATGCCTCCGACACTCCAAGCATTTTTCCAGGTAGTCAACGTTTAGAATCATGAAACAGGGTGCCGCTGATCGGGTCATAGAAATTGTTGATACGCCCATCACCAGGTCCATGATCACATTTGCCCGGATCATTTTCCGGTGGGAGCGTGAGTGATCTACGGGGGAAATCACCGGAATCGCCGTGGAGTCACCACGTCCGGAAATCCGGTTCGAGACGGGAATAACAATGGTCGACAAGATCATCGACGCCGCACGTGCGGCGACCGCGGCGGCACCGCCGCTGGGCAACGAAGCGTACGGGCGGTTCTGCACCGGGCTCGCCCACCGGCTGACCGCGGCGTGGCCGCGGATCAGCGCGGCCAACGACACCGACGTGGGACGAGCGCGGGAACAGGGGTTGCCCGACGTGCTCGTCGACCGGCTCCGGCTGACCCGGGAGCACCTCGCCGCACTGGTGGACCTGACCTCGACGGTCGCCGCCGAAATGCGCGAGCTGACCACCCGGGCGCCGGGCACCCCGATCGGCGACTGGGGCGTGCGGCACCGCGTGCCGCGGCCGCTGGGCGTGGTGCTGATGATCTTCGAAGCCCGCCCGACCGTCACCGTGGAGGGCGCGCTGCTCAACGTCGCCGCCGGGAACGCGGTGGTCCTGCGCGGTGGCAAGGAGATCGCGCGGACCAACGCCGCGCTCGGCGCCGCCGTCACGGCCGCGCTGGCGGACGCGGAACTACCCGCGGGCCTGGTCACCGTGCTGGACGACCCCAGCCGCGCGCTGCTGAAGGAGCTGCTGCGCCGGCCCGACGCGATCGACGTGCTCATCCCCCGCGGCAGCCCGTCCCTCATCGACTACTGCCACCGCGCGAGCACCATCCCGGTGCTGGCCAGCGGCGGCGGGGTCAACCACCTCTACGTGCACCGCAGCGCGGAACTGGCCCAGGCGGTCGAGATCGCGCTGGACAGCAAGCTGCCCGCGCCGGCCGGGTGCACCTCCCTGGAGATCGCGCTGGTCGACCGGCCGGTGGCCGACGAGTTCGTGGCGGCCCTGCTCGACGGCGCCCGCCGCGACGGCCGGCCGCTGACCGTGCGGGTCGGAGCGGGCCTCCGGCGGCCGGAGACGACCGGGCAGTGGCGGGTGGAGGAACTCGGCGAGCACGACTACGGCCGGGAGTTCCTCGACAGCACCATCGGCGTCGTGGCCGTGGACTCCCCCGGTGAGGCGGTGGAGTTCATCCGGCGGCACGGTTCCGGGCACAGCGAGGCGATCGCCGCCACCGACCCGGTGGTCACCGGCGAGTTCACCGACCGCGTGGACGCGGCCACCATCGTCGTCAACGGCTCCTTGCGGCTCAACGACGGCCCGACGCTGGAACTGGGCTCGGAAATCGCGATCAGCACCAGCAGGCTGCACGCCCGCGGGCCGATCACGCTGGCCGCGCTGGTGAACTACTCCTGGGTGGTCGAGGCCAACGGCCGGCTGCGCGAGGCGAGCTGATGCGCGCCCCGGCGCCGCCGCTGCTGATCCCGCTCAGCCCGCGCCCGCGGGCCCCGCAGGCGGTGCTCGTGCACCCCGGCGGCGGCGGCCTGAGCCCGTACACCCCGCTGGCCGTGCGGCTGGCCCGCCGGGGCGGGGTGAGCGGGATCCGCGCGAGCGGCCTGTTCGACGGCGAGCGGCCCGACGACGACATCACCGTGATGGCCGAGCGGTACCTGCCGCTGCTGGACACCCTGCCGCGCCGGCCGGAACTGCTGGTGGGCTGGTCCATGGGCGGGGTGCTCGCCTGGGAGCTGGGCGCGCGGCTCGCCGCGACCGGCCCGGCACCCGCCGTGGTGATGATCGACAGCTTCACTTGCCGCGAGGAGTTCCGCACCGCGGCGCGGCGGGAGGCCGTCATCGAGCGGATCATGCGGTCGGTGCACGCCCGGGTCGCGCCCCGCGACCAACGCTGGGCCGAGGCCACCGCCCACGCCCACGTCACCGCGTCGGGACGGCACCGGGTGACCAGCGCTCACCCCGGCCCCGCGCTGCTGATGGCCTGCGCGAGCCCGCACCGCGGTACCCAGGTCGAGAACTGGGCGCGGCTGTCCGGGCGGCTGCGGATCCGTGAACTGGACTGCGGCCACTTCGACGTGTTCGGCCGGAAAGCGCTTCCCGCGGTGCTGGCCCACCTCGACGAGTTCCTGGCCGGCACCGCCGACGACCTGGCCCGCACGGCCTGACCCCTGAATTTCCGAAGAATCGATCTCCGAAAACGCCTTGGAGGGCAACGATGACGACCGGACCCGACCGCACGGCGGTCTCCGAATCGGTCAAGCGCGTGGTGATCGCCGAATCCCGGCTTTCGCTGGCGCCCGAACAGATCCAGGACAACGAGCCGCTCAACGGTGACCTGCTGCGCCTCAACTCCCTGGGTTTCGTCGGCATGCTGGTGCACCTGGAGGACGCGCTCGACGTGACCCTGCCCGACGACCTGTTCGTCGGGCGCACGTTCAAGACGGTCGACGACCTCGTCGAGGTCGTCGCCGAAGGCGCCAGCGGGACGGAGGCGCAGCGATGAGCGCCGTCTCCCTGCCGAACAGCTGGCGCAGCGTGCTGCCGCACCTGGACGAGCCGCTGCCCCCGGACCGCAGCCCGGAGTCGCCCGCGAACGGCTCGGACACCGGCGTGTCGGTCAACCTGCCGCTCGCACTGGTGCGCCAGTCGACCCAGAACCGGGAGTTCTGGGACATCCCCGCCGAGGTGCTCGACGCCTACCGCAGCTTCCGGCCCACGCCGCTGTGGCGGGCCCGCCGGTTCGAGGAGGCCGTCGGGGCGCGCGTGCCGATCTACGTCAAGTACGAAGGCGGCAACATCTCCGGCAGCCACAAGCTGAACACCGCGCTGGCGCAGGCCTACTACTACGCCAAGGCCGGCGTGCGTGAACTGGTCACCGGCACCGGCGCCGGGCAGTGGGGCACCGCGCTCGCGGCCGCCTGCTCGATGTTCGGGCTGCGCTGCCGGGTGTTCATGGTGGGCACCAGCCTGCAGCGCAAGCCCTACCGGGGCACGCTCATGCGGACCCTCGGCGCCACCGTGCACGCCAGCCCCAGCGAGCTGACCGACGTGGCCGCCCGCTCCGGCGGCGGGGTGAACAGCCTCGCGCTGGCCATCGGGGAAGCCGTCGAATACGCCGGGCGCACCGAAGGGGCCGCGTTCTGCATCGGCAGCGGCGAGACCTACAGCATCCTGCACCAGTCCGTCATCGGGCTGGAGGCCATCGAGCAGCTCGCCGAGCTGGAGGCCACTGTGGACTCCGTCGTCGGCTGCGTCGGCGCCGGCTCGAACTTCGGCGGGGTCGCCCTGCCGTTCTTCGCCGAGGCCGCGACGACCGGGGCGGACTGCCCGCGGCTGGTGGCCGCGGAGTCCAGCACCACCCCGAAGCTGACCCGCGGCGTCTACGCCTACGACAAGACCGACGCCACCGGGGTCAGCCCGATGGAGGCGATGTACACGATCGGCAGCAGCTACCCGATCCCCGACTCGCACTCCGCCGGACTGCGCTTCCACGGCGCGGCGAAGCTCATCTCCGCCATGCGGCACCGCGACCAGGTCACCGCCCAGGCCGTCGGGCAGGTCGAAGCGCTGGAGGCCGGGCAGGTCTTCACCCGCTCGGAGATGGTGCTGCCCGCACCGGAGTCCGGGCACGCGCTGGCCGTCGCCGCGCGCCTGGCCACCGGCGGCGGGTCCGCCCGCGGCGTGGTCGCCTGCGTGAGCGGGCACGGCTACCTGGACCTGGCCGCGTACCAGCAGCTGGCCGACGGCGAGCTCAGCAGTGAGCCGCCCGAGGAGCAGGCGCTGACGACGGCGATGGACCGCCTGCAGGCCGTCCCCGCCCTCGCGACCGCCGGAGGCAGCCATGTCCGTTGAGCCGCTGGACCACCGCCTCTTCGACTGCGTCCAGGTCAACCTGGCCGAACTCGCCGACCGCGTGCACGGCGCGGGCACGCACCTCGCGCTGGGCCGGGTCCTGCGCTTCTGGCCCCGGCCGGGCGCGGACGGGTTGCCCACCGTCGAGCCGCCGGTCGACGCCCAGGTGACCGAATCGGCCGAGCTGCTGGGACTGCGCGTCACCCGGCGCGCGCGGATCGGCTCGGCAGGCGAGCTCGAACCGGGCCCCGGCTGCTACGTCGTGGCGGACGCCTACCACCTGCCCTGGGTCCCCTACCACCGCAAGCAGCACCTGGAACACAGCTTCCTGATCGAGCCGGCCGAGGACGGCGTCACCGTCGTCGACGGCTACCACAACGACACCCAGTGGGGTGCGGCCCGGCCGGGCCGGTGGCCGCTCGGGCACGCGGAGCTCGCGGAAGCGCTTCCCGACGGCGCGCTGGCGTTCGACGTCGTCGCCGGGGACCGCCCCGCCGACCGCACGCCACTGGTGGAGCTGGCCGACGCCGGCAGCTACGTCGCCACCTACGCCGACCACCCGGACCGGGAACGGGCGTTGCGGGGACTGACGTTGCAGACGTGGCTGCTGACCCGCAGCCGCCGGCTGCACGCCGCCGCCACCGGGCCGGTCACCGACGCGGTCCGGGCCCACCTGGCCGAGTGGGACGCGCTCGCCAAACAGGTCTACCTGGCGAGCCGCCGGGTTTCGGCGGGCCGCGCCGAACCCCGCGCGTTGTTCGGCCGTCTCGCCGAGTGCCTCGCCGCGGACCACACCGCGTTCGACGGGACCCTCCCGGCCGCCACGGAGTCCACAGTGGACAGCGTTGGCGTGTCGCCGGAGCTGCGCGAGTCCGTCGCCGCGGCGATCGGGACCGTGCTGGGCACCGAGCCACCCGCCGGCGCGCGCACGCTCGGCGACATCCCCGGGTTCAGCTCCTTCCGCATGATGGAGATCGTCGAGCGGATCGAAAGCGACCTCGGCGTCGAGTTCGCGGCCGAGGACCTGGTTCCGGAAAAGCTCACCCACGTCGACGGCCTGTGCCGTGCCGTCCTGGCCGCAGGAGGAACACGATGACGTACTCCCCCCGGGTGCTCCACGAACTGCTCGACCACGCCGCCCGGCTGTGGCCGAACCGGACCGCGCTCACCTGCCGCGGCGCCTCGGCGACCTACGACGAACTGGCCACCGCCGCTCGGCGCGTCGCCGCCGCGCTCACCGCCCGCGGCGCCCGCCGCGGCGACCGGCTGCTGATCAACGCCCCGGCGAGCACGCTGCTGCCCGCCGTGGTCTTCGGCGCCGCCCGGGCCGGGGTCGCGTTTTCCCTGTTGCACGAGCAGGTTCGCGGCACCAGCCTCGACCACGTGCTCGCCGACTCCGAGCCGGTGCTGATGGTGACCGGCGACGACGACGTGCGGCGGTCGGCCGAAGCGGCCGGCGTCCCCGCCGTCTCGGTCGAGGACCTCGCCACGGGCCCCGGTGACGACGTCGCGCTGCCCGCTCCTCCGCTGCCGGTGGACGCGGTGTGCCTGATCTACACGTCCGGTACCACGTCGCTGCCGAAAGCCGTGGTCAGCACCCACCAGCAGATGCTGTTCGCCGTCGGCGCGATCGCGTCGGTGCTGGAGTACCGCACCGACGACGTCGTCTACAGCCCGCTGCCGCTGTCCTTCGACTACGGGCTGTACCAGGTGTTCCTGTCCGTCACGGCGGGGTCGAACCTGGTGCTGGGCGCCCCCACCGAGGTGGGGCCGTCGCTGGTGCGCAACCTGGTGCGCGCGAACGCGACGGTGCTGCCCGCGGTCCCGGCCGTCGCCGAGGCGCTCAGCGCGCTGCTGCGGCGCCGCCCGACGCCCGCCCCCGCTCTCCGGCTGCTCACCAACACCGGCGCGGCCATGCCGACCGGCACGCTGGAGTCCCTGCGGGCGGCCGTTCCCGGCCTGCGGGTGCAGCTGATGTTCGGGCTGACCGAGTGCAAGCGCGCCACCATCATGCCGGTGGACGGCGACCTGGAGCGGCCCGGCTCCAGCGGCCGCGCCCTGCCCGGCACCGAGGTCTTCGTCATCGGGGAGGACGGCGAACGGCTGCCCGCCGGGGAAATCGGCGAGATCGTGGTGCGCGGCCCGAACGTCATGGCCGGGTACTGGCGCCGTCCGGAGCTGACCGCGCAGAAGTTCCCGCGCGTGGACGGGCTGTTCCCCGAACTGCGCACCGGCGACTACGGCCGGCTCGACGAGGAGGGCTACCTCTACTTCGACGGCCGCCGCGACGACATCTACAAGGAGCGCGGGTTCCGCGTCAGCGCGACCGAGGTCGAAACCGCGGCGCGCGGCGTGCCGGGCGTCCGCGAGGCCGCGGTGCTGGTCCCGAAGGACACCCGCCCGGCGTGGCTGTTCGTCACCGGGGAGCTGGCCGCCGAGGGCGTGCTCGACGGGATGCGCACCCGGATCGAGGAGTTCAAGATCCCGGCGAGCTGCCTGCGGGTGGAGGCGCTCCCGCTGACCGGCAACGGGAAGGTCGACCGCAAGGCACTGGCCTCGATGGCCGAGGAGGTGTCCGGTGGAGCTGCTCGCTGAGCGTCCCGCGGGGCTCGCGGACCTGCCCGGCGACCTCGCCGGGCTGCCCACCCCCGCCTACGTCTACGACCTGGCCGAGGTCCGCCGCAACCACCGGCGGCTCGACAGCGCCCTGCCCCGCGGCACCGGGCTGCTGTACTCGCTCAAGGCCAACCCGCACCCGGACGTGCTGGGCGCGCTGCGCGAGACCGGCGCCCGCCCGGAGGTCTGCTCCTCCGGCGAGCTGCGGGCCGCGCTCGAGGCCGGCTGGCCGGGCGCGCAGGTGCTCTACACCGGCCCGGCCAAGCGGGACGCCGAGATCGCGGCCGCGCTGCGGGCCGGGGTGCGGGAGTTCTCCGTGGACTCCCCGCACGCCATCACCCAGCTCGACCGGCTCGCCGGCGAGGCCGGGGTCCGGGCCCGCTACCTGCTGCGCGTCAACGACGACCAGCCGGTGCCGGGCCAGGGCCTGGCGATGACCGGCGTGCCCTCGCAGTTCGGCGCCGACACCGGCTGGATCCTCGCCGAGCCCACCCGGTTCGCCGGGGGCGAGCACGCCGAGGCGTCGGGACTGCACCTGTACATGGGCACGAACCTCACCGAGGTCGACGACCTGGTCGGGCAGTTCCGCCGCGCGCTGGGCACCGCCGCGCGGCTGCGGGAAGCGCTGGCACCGCACGGGGTCCGGTTCCGGACCCTCGACCTCGGTGGCGGCTTCGGCGCCCCCTTCGCGAAAGAGGGCACCGCGGTCGAACTGCCCGGGCTGCGGGAGGGGCTCGAAGCGCTGCTCGCCGAAGAGCTGCCGGGCTGGCGCGAGAACGGGCCGGAGGTCGTGTTCGAATCCGGCCGTTATCTCGTCGGCACCGCGGGCACCCTCGTCACGGCGGTGCTGGACGTCAAGCGCTCGCACGGCAAGGACATCGTCGTGCTCGAGTCCGGCATCAACCACCTCGGCGGCATGTCGGGGATGCGGCGGCTGCCCCCGCTCTCGCCGCGCCTGCTCGGCCCGGGCGGCCCGCCCGCGCTCGACGCGCTCGTCGCCGGCCCGCTGTGCACTCCGCTGGACACGTGGACCCGCAACGGGAAATTGCCCGAGCTGAGCCCTGGCGACCTGGTGGCGGTGCCGAATGTCGGCGCCTACGGCCTCTGCGCCAGCCTCGTCGCCTTCCTGGGACACCCCCTGCCGGCGGAGGTCGTCGTCGACGGCGACCGCCCCGGCGCCCCCGCGCGGACCTCGCGCGTGGAACTGGTCAGGACCACTGACCCCGCTTCGGCGGACCGATTGTGAGGAGCGAACAAATGGACCCCCGCATGGCCGAACTGCTCACCCCGTACCTGAAGTTCCTCAACGGCCGCGAGCTGGCCCCGGACGACTCGCTGCGCGAGCGCGGGCTCGACTCGATGCAGTCGATCAACGTGCTGTTCGAGATCGAGGACGTCTTCGGCGTCTCCCTGCCGGACGAGGACATCACCGACGCCACCTTCGCCACCGGCGCCACCCTGTGGACCGCCGTGCAGGCGCAGCTGGAGCGTGAAGGGGTCTCGTCATGACCACCGCCCCGCTCGCCGAACTCGTCGGGCGCGTCACCAAGGTCGCCGAGGAGCACGTCCGCCGGACCGACGACGAAGCGACGTTCCCGGTGGAGGCGCTGGACGAGCTGCGCGCCACCGGACTGCTCGGGCTGCTGGTGCCGTCCGAAGACGGCGGGCTCGGCGGGTCCCTGGCCGACGTGCTGGAGACCAGCACCGAGCTGGGCCGGGTGGACATGTCCCTGGCGATGATCTTCGCGATGCACTGCCAGCAGGTCGCCGCCGTGCTCGCGCACGCCGAAGGCCGGCTGCGCGCGGAACTGGTGCCCGAGATCGCCGCGGGCCGGCTCTACCTCGGCTCGGTCACCACCGAGGCGGGCAAGGGCGGGCACCTGCTGACCGCCGAGTCCGCCGCGGCCTGGCGCGACGGCGAGCTGCTCATCGACCGCTTCGCCCCGATCGTCACCGGGGGCAAGCAGGCCGACGGGTTCCTCATCACGATGCGCTCCCCGGACTCCGAGGCGGACAACCAGGTTTCGCTGGTCTACGCCGCTCGCGAGCAGGTGGAGATCGAGCCGGCCGGCGGCTGGAACCCGCTGGGCATGCGCGCCAGTGACAGCGGGGCCATGAAGCTGCGCGGGCGGCTGCCCGCGCACCAGGTCGTCGGGCGGCACGGCGACTTCCACACCATCGTCACGACCGTGTTCGGGCCGCTGGCCCACCTCGGCTGGGCGTCCTGCTGGCTGGGCACGGCGGCCGGGGCGCTGTCCCGGGTGATCGCGTCCCTGCGCGGCAGCCGGGGCAAGACGGACCTGAGCTCGGAGCTGCTGATGACGCGGCTGTCCCGGTCGCGCCAGCGGCTGGACACCGTGCACGCGCTGATCGGCCACGCCCGGCAGGTGGTCGAGACCGCCGCCGACCTCAGCGTGCCGAAGGTGCAGCTGCTGATCAACGCCGTGAAGATCACCGCCGCCGAGGAGTGCTACCGCGCCGTTGACGAGCTGGTCGACGCGGTCGGGATGCGCCACGGCTACCTGCGCGACTCCCCGACGCGGCTGGAGCAGTCGCTGCGGGATCTGCGGTCGGCGGTGCTGAACTACAGCAACGACCGGCTGCACCTCGCCGACGGCCGGCTCACCCTGCTCGACCAGGAGGTGCGTTTTGCCTGAGGCAGCCCTCCTGGACGGCGGCCGCGGGCTGTCCACTGTGGATTCGGACGCGGACGGCGGCCGGGTGTGGCGCCGGCTCGGGGCAGACGGGGTGCTGCGGGAGCAGTACCGGCGGCGCACGCCGACCGGCCTGGTCGCCGACCCCGGCCGGCTCGGGGCCACCCTGCGCGCGGTCGACGCCCGGGGCGACAACGGCATCACGTTGAGCGTGCTGGTGCAGTCGGCGAGCGCGCTGCCGATCCTGGCCGCCGGGACCGGGCCGGAGTTCGACCGGGTCGCCGACGGCGACTGCGAGGTCGCGCTGGCGGCCACGGACGCCGCGGCGGCCGGGTCCGACCTCACCGGGCTGGGCACCGAGGTCGAGATCGACGGGGACACCGTCCGGCTCGAGGGCTCGAAGCGCTGGGTGACCACGGCGACCCGGGCCGCGTACTTCCTGGTGCTGGCCCGGCACCGGGCCGGACGGCACTTCACCGCCTTCACCTGGGTCCTGGTCCCGGCGGACGCGGCGGGGGTGCGGGTCACGCCCGCGACGACCACGCTGCTGGCGGGCGCGGGCATCGGGCACGTGGAGTTCTCCGGGGTGCGGCTGCCCTCCTCGGCGGTGCTCGGCCGGCAGGGCCGCGGGCTGGCCCTGTTCGCCCGGCACATGGGCACCGAACGGCTCGCCGGCGCTCAGTGGGCCACCGCGCTCACCAGCCGGGTGCTGGCGGAGACCCGGACGTCGCTGACCCGGCGGGAGATCGACGGCCGCGCGCTGTGGGACCACGACCCGGTCCGCCAGGAGTTCGCGGGCTGCCTGGTGCGGGTGCGAGCCTTGCGGGCGCTGCACGAGGCACTGGGCGAGCGGGTCGTGGAGGAGCACGACGCGACGAGCGCGGCCACACTGAAGGCCGCGGTCGGGCTCACCGCCGACGACGTGCTCTCGCGCTGTGCGCGGTGGCGGGGCGCCGACGGGTTCGCCGACGACGGCCTCCAGCTCGTCCGGGCCGAGGCCGCGGTGTTCGGCATCGGCGGCGGGGTGACCGAGCTGATGCTCGGCGCGGTGGCCGACGGCGCCGAGACGCTCCTCGCGGAACTGCGCGCATGACCGCCCCGGGCGACGAGATCGCCGGCACCCAGGGTCCGCCGGAGGCGGCCATCGACGGCGCCACCACGGGCCGCCTCCTCCCCGGTTCGCCGCTTTCCCGCGAAAGCGGCGCCACCCACGGACTGGCGGAGGTGTCCATCGACGGTCCCGGCACCATCCCCATCGTCGTCGGACTCCCCCTCCCCAACCCGCCGCTTTCCCGCGAAAGTGCCGCGACCCACGGGCTGCCGGAGGTGTCCATCGACGGCGCCGAGATCGCCTCCGGCGTGTGGGTCGCCTCGGCCGGTCGTGCCGAGCTCGACGGTGCGCCCGCCCACGTGGCGGACCTCGCCGAGGCCGGCACCCGGCCGGGCTGGCGGCGCGCGGAGTTCCTCGCCGGCCGGCACCTGCTGCGGCGCCTGCTGCGGCGGGTGCGGCCCGGCCTGGCCGCGCTGCCGATCGGCGCCGACCCGGCAGGCAAGCCGCGGCTGGCCCCGGATGGGGCGCCGGACCTGGCGCTGCCCGGGATCACGATCTCCCACGACGGGGACCGGGTCGCGGCGGCCGTGTGCGCGCACGGGGACGTGGGCGTCGACGTCCAGCTCCCCCCGGAGCGGCTCGCGGACTCGACGCTGCGCCGGTGCCTGGGCTCGCACGCCCCGGAGGTCACCGCGCTGCCCCGCGCCCGGCGGGCGAAGGAGTTCGCCTGGGTGTGGACCGTGCAGGAAGCGTGCGTCAAGGCCGCGGGCACCGGCCTGGCCGGGCGGCCCTGGTCGATCGACGTCCCGCCCGGCGCGGTGTCCGGGCGCTGGCGCGGCTTCGCCTGGCTGAGCCTGCGCACCCGCTCGCCGGTCCCGCTGAGCTGCGCCTTCCACCCCGCTCCCCGCCGGTGACCCGGTGCGGGACCCCCCACGACGACGGAGGTTCGACGTGCACCTCATCAACGCCCCGGACGTAGTGCCGGAACTCAGCTGCTACACCACCAACCTGGTGGCCTACCTCGAACCCGACGACCCCGACGTCAAGACCCGGCTGGCGCACGCCGTCCGCCTGGCGGTCCGGTCCGGCGACGGCCCCGGGGACCTGGAGTTCTCCCAGCACACCCGCGTCGACGACGTCGGCGCGCACGACCCCCTCGGCTACCGCGGCGCCGCGGACTGGGCACTGGCCGCCGGGGACCTCGACGCCGAGCTCGCCCGGTCGGGCCGGGTGCTGGCCGTCGCCGACACCTTCCGCCTGCCCTGGTCGCCCGCGCACGAGACCGCGCACTCGCCGCATTGGCTGCTGCTGCTCGGCCGCCGCGACGGGCGGTGGCTGGTGGCCGACCACTTCCGCGCGCTGACCCCGCTCGGTGCGCAGGAACCCTTCCTGGGCTGGCTGGACGACGCCGCGCTGGCGGCCGCGCTGGCCCCGCACACCCCGTGGCCGGCGGAAATCGCCAACCGCGACCGCTACGCGCTCGGCTCCCCCGTGGAACCGGTGCACGCGGATGCGTACCGCTGGCTGGCGCGCACCGACGGCGAGGCCCCCGCGGCCGGACCGGACGACTGGACGTGCTCGCTGTCCGAAGCGCTCGCGCGCATCGGCCGGGTGCTGGCCGGGGACGAGACCGCCGCCGCCCGCTACGGCGACGACCTGTGGGCGGCGAGCCGCCACTACACCTACCGGCTCGAGGTGCTCGCCGCGAACGGCGAGATCGGGGCCGAGGAAGCCGCCGCGGCCGCGGTGACGTGGGGCGAGCTGCCCAAGGTCGTCCGGTTCGCCGCGGAGTCCGCCGCCCGGGGCCGGCCCCGGGCCGGTCTGCTGGAGCGGACCTTCGACGACCTGCTGCGCACCAACGAAAAGACGACCGCCGGCCTGGAACGAAAGGCATGAGAACGATGGAAACCCTGTACCAGTGGTTCGCCGCATCGGCCGAGAAGCACGCCGACGCGCCCGCGCTCGAAGTCGGCGCGCGCACCCTGACCTACACCGAACTGCGGGACCTCGCCGGGCACCTCGCGGCCGAGGCCGTCGCCGCGGCGGGAACCGTGCCCGCCCGGATCGGCGTGCTGGCCGAACGCAGTGTGCTCACCTACGCCGGGTACCTCGCCGCGCAACGGCTCGGCAGCACCGTCGTGCCGCTCAACCCCGCGTTCCCCGCCGAACGCAACCGGATGATCGCCGAAGCGGCCGGCCTCGACCTGGTGCTCACCGAAGACACCGGCGGCGCGCCCGCCGACCTCGGCGTGCCGGAACTGGCCATGGCCGAACCCGCGGACGGCGCCGTGCGCACCCCGCCGGACTCCCCGGCCGGAGACCTGGCCTACATCCTGTTCACCTCGGGCTCGACCGGACGCCCCAAGGGCGTCCCGATCCGGCACCGCAACGTCTGCTCCTACCTCGGCCACGTGGTGCCGCGCTACGGCATGGCGCCGGGCAGCCGCGTCTCCCAGACCTTCGACCTGACCTTCGACCTGTCGGTGTTCGACATGTTCACCGCCTGGAGCGGCGGCGCGACGCTCGTCGTCCCCAGCCGCGAGGACCTGCTCGCGCCGGTGCGGTTCGTCGCGGAGAAGCGGCTCACCCACTGGTTCGCCGTTCCCTCGATGGTGTCCTACGCCCAGCGGCTGCGCAGCCTGCGGCCGGGGAGCATGCCGACGCTCCGCTGGAGCCTGTTCTGCGGTGAACCGCTGACCACGCACCAGGCCGAGGCCTGGCAGCGCGCCGCCCCCGAAGGGGTCGTGGAGAACCTCTACGGGCCCACGGAACTGACGATCAGCTGCGCGGAGTTCCGGCTGCCCGCCGATCCGGCGGACTGGCCGGTCACCGCCAACGGGACGGTGCCGATCGGACGGCCCCACCCCAGCGTCGGCCACGTCGTGCTCGACGAGCGGGGGCGCCCCGCCGTGGAGGGCGAACTCTGCGCGCGCGGGCCCCAGCGGTTCCCCGGCTACCTCGACCCGGCCGCCAACGAGGGCCGCTTCTACCACTTCGGCCCCGGCGACGAAACCGCGCGGCCGCACGGCCCGGACGACGAGCTCGACGACGACGCCTGGTACCGCACCGGGGACCGGGTGTCCTGGAAGGACGGCGCGCTCGTCCACTTGGGACGGTCGGACCAGCAGGTGAAGGTGCAGGGCTACCGCGTGGAGCTCGGCGAGATCGAAGCCGTGCTGCGGGACCAGGAAGCGGTGCGCGACGCGATCGTGCTCGCCCTGCCCGGCCACGGCGGCGCCACCGAGCTCGAAGCGGTGTGCACGGGTTCGGGCCTCGACCCCGACCGGTTGCTCGTCGCCGCGGCCACCCGGCTGCCGGGGTACATGGTGCCCCGCCGGCTCAGCGTGCTGGACGCGCTCCCGCTCAACGTCAACGGCAAGATCGACCGTTCGGCGCTCACCGCGCAAGCGATCGGGCAGCGCGGATGACCACCTCGGAAGGGAAGACCATGGGAACCGCACCCACCACCCCGTCCCGGCTCCGCGCCGCCAACCCGGACCGCGGTCCGGCTCAGGAGGATCCGGCCCGGAGCCCGTCGGCGCAGGGCCCCCCGGACGCACCGGACCTGGTGCCCACGGAGGGGTTCTGCCGGGCGATCGCGAAGCTGCCGACCGGGGTCACCGTGCTCACCACCGTCGCCGAGGACTCCCCCATCGGGTGCACGGCCAACGCGGTGATGTCGCTCTCGGCCGACACCCCGAGCGTCCTGGTGTCGCTGGGCAGCCACAGCCGCACCCTCGCGGCCATCCTCGACACCGGCTCCTTCGCCGTCAACACGCTGTCGTGGGCGCAGCGGGCGCTGACCCGCAAGTTCGCCACCGGCAGCCCGGCCGAGCGGTTCGCCGGGGTGCCGTGGCGGCCCGAACGCCGGGTCCCCGTGCTGTCCGCGGCGGGCGTGGCCCTGGTCTGCGAGGTCGGCGACACCGCGACCCTGCTGGACCACACCGTGGTCGTCGGCAAGGTGGTCTGGCTGCGGGACACGAACGCGGCCCCGACGGTGCTCTACGGGCGGGAGCAGTACCCGCTCGGAGCTTGAGGCGCGGCGCGCCCGGCTCGGCGGTCCGGCTCCGAGGAGCGGACCGGCGGGCCGGGCGCTTTGCTGCGCCGAGGTGGCCGACCGGATCGAAGAACGCCCGGCCCGGACGAAGAACCAGCCCGGCCCGACCGCCCGCCCCCGAACGGCGGATCGGCGAGCCAAGCAGTTCACCGCGCTCACGTGGCCGAACGAAAACGCCCGGCCCGACCGCCCGCACCCGAACGGCGGACCGGCAAGCCAGGCGCATCGCTGCCTGTGGTGAGCGGACGAAGGGACACGAGCCACCCGGGCTCGCGGTCCGGGCCTCAGAGGGCGGACCGCCGGGCCGTGCGCGTCCCGGCGTCCGCCACCTGCTCGGCGGTCGCGCGGGCCGCCGCGTCGAGCAGCATCGCGAAGCGGGGGTCGGTGCGGATCTCGCGGTGCCAGGCGAGCTGGGTGAAGACCTGGAACGGCGCGGTCCACGGCACCTCGACCAACCGGCCCTCGGCCAGCTCGCCGGCGACGCTCAGCCGCGGCAGCAGCGAGATGCCCAGCCCCGCCGTCAGTGCGTGCTTCACCGCGTCGATGGAGCCGAAGGTCAGCGCCCGGACCCGGACGTCGGCGGCGTCGCTCAGCGTCCGCTCGAACATGCGCTGGTAACCGCTTCCCCGGTGGGCGCACAGCAGGGGCTGCCTCGCCAGCCGCGCGGTCGGCACCGGCTCGGCGCCCAGTGGCCCGTCCGGGCCGGCGACCACCACGAGCGGCTCCGGGCAGAGCAGGGTCGAATCGCCCTTCGACGAAGACTCGGCGACGTCGATGAAGAACGCGCAGTCGACGTCGGAATCACCGATGCGGCTCCACGGGTCCTCTTCCAGTGGCCGGATTTCGAGCGCCAGCTCGGGGTGCCGCCGGTACAGGTACTCGACGATCGGCACCAGCCGGTAGGAGGTGAGCCCGCTGTCGGCGCCGACGGTCAGCGTCTCGCTGGGCGCGGTGCCTTCGAGCACGGTCTCCTCCGCCAGCCGGCTCAGCTTGACGATCTTGTGGGCGTAGCGCCGGAACCGCTGCCCGGCGGTGGTGAGCTGGACGAGCGCACCGGTGCGGTGGAACAGGTCGCAGGCGAGGTCGCGCTCCAGTTTCTTGATCCGCGCGGTGACCGTCGGCTGCGCCACGCTCAGATCGCTGGCGGCCTTGGTGAAGCTCGCCTTCTCGGCCACGCTCAGGAAGGTGTTCAGCGATGCGGTGTCCACGACCGGTTCACCGCCGGTCCGGGCGAGGGGCACGGGGATCGGCCCCCGGGCCCGGGCGGGTGTTCCCTTCCGTGGAGAAGCCGGATTTTCGCGGAACGGTTTCCGCGCGCACGCCGTAGTCCCGGTGCGAGGTGTCCGTGGCGGCGGCTTTCCCGCAGTGGTGGAACGACTCCGTCCTGGACACGAAACCTCCCGGCGGCCGGCCGCTCCCGGCCGGCACGGCACCTTTCACGACGTTCCCCCAACCGGCGCCCGCGTCGCTTCCGCGCGGACGACCTCTCGTTTGTCTCTCATGCACGTGGTCACAACGCTTTCCGGTGGTCGACCGGCTTCGACCGATGACCACTCGAGTGGGTGACACTTAGCAAATACCACTCGACGATCATCGACAAACTGCTCCCATCGGGCGGGCAGCGGAACGCGGCTTTTCACCCGCTGTGGCCAGTACCGCGCGGCCCTTCACTCCATGGAACCAGGCCGCCCGCGATATCGATTACTCCCCCTGCGCGGGACGAACCTTATTTCAATCTTCGCGATCCGATTCTGCGGTTTCCGAATAAGTATCCGGCGTCGATAGCGGATTCAGCCGAGCACCAAGCGCAGCACGGCACTCACGACCGCGGCGCCGATCATCGCGGTCAGGATCGACCGCTTGCCCGCCAGCAGGGCGATCCCGACGCCGACGCCCGCCAGCGCAGTGAGTGTCCGCAGCGAAGTCACCTGACCGGAGGACGGCCACAGCAGGGTGACCACCAGCCCGGCCATCAGGGCCGGCGTCGCGCAGGTCAGCGCGTTGCGCAGCCAGGTGGGCAGCTCCCGGCCGCCCGCCGCCAGCGGCACCACCACGCGCAACGTGAGCGCGGTGGCTCCGAGGGCCAGCACGATCCACCACTGGTACGTCATCGCCGCACCCCCAGCGCCGCCCCGGCCACGGCACCCGCGGCCCCGGCCACCAGCACCGGGACACCCGGGGGCGCCCAGGCCACCAGCGCGGCCGCCGCGGCGACGCCCAAGACCGCCAGGAACCACGCGCGCGCGTCCTTCAGGTGCGAGCGCAGCAGGCCGAGGAAGAACACCGGGTAGGCGGCGTCCAGCCCCAGCCGCCCCGGGTCGCCGATGGCGTCGCCGAGGATGGCGCCCAGCGCGGTCCCCGCGGTCCAGCCACACAGGCAGAGCGCGCCGGCCACGCGCAGCGTCCTCAGGTCGTAGCGCCCGTCGCCGCGATGGGCGATCGCCCAGGAGCCGTCGGTGATCAGCAGTGCCGTCCCCGCCCGCGACCAGGCAGACCCGGTCAGCGCGGGGGCGATCGTGGTGCCCATCAGCAGGTAGCGCGCGTTGAGCGCGGCCGCGGCACCGACGACGGCCCAGATCGAGCCGTGCTGCCCGATGACGGCGACGGCGCCGTACTGGGCGCTGCCGGAGAACACCAGCAGCGACATGGCCACCGGAGCCAGCACACCCATCCCGACCGAGGCCGCGAGGGCGCCGAACGCCATGCCGTCCGCCAGGTCGGCCGCGGCCACCGGCAGCACCGGGCGCACGACCCGGGCCGGCGAACGGGGTTCAGCCGTGGTTTCGGTCACGATGATCACCTCCTGCCCTCGACGTTACCAACAAAGCCGAGTGTTGGTAACCGGACAGAATTCGGTACCCCGTAATTTGGTGTCCAAACCGCGAAATCCACACCAGTTGCTCGTAAGGTGACCAGCAGGTCCCGTTGCTGGTAACCTCGCCGACATGACGCCCCGCCCGGCCGCACCTCCGCCGCTAGCCCTGGTCCAGAGCTTGGTGAACACCCGCGAGCTGCTGGAGGACCGGGACGACCTGAGCACCCCGGCCGGCCTGGTGGCGTGGGCGGCGGCCGAGGGCCTGCCCTGCCCCGCCCGGCCGGCGCAGGCGGACCTGACCCGGGTGCGCCGGTTCCGGGAGGCGCTGCGGCAGCTGCTCGACGGCGGCGAGGGTGCCGCAGGCGCGGCCGCCGTGCTCAACGGCGAACTGGCCCGGACCGGCACCCGGCCCCTGCTGCGGGCGGCACCACCCGGCGCGGAGTTCGTCGGCGACGGCGCCACCGCCCTGGACACGGCGATCACCCGGGTCCTCGCCACGGTCATCACGGCCCGCCTCGACGGTTCCCTGTCCCGGCTGAAGATCTGCGGCGCCGAGGACTGCCGGTGGGCCTACTACGACCGGTCTCCCAACGCGGTGAGCCGCTGGTGCGAGACCTCCGTCTGCGGAGCCCGGCACAAGATGCGCGCCTACCGCGCCCGCCGGGCCGCGGCCCACCCGGCCTGACCCGGCCGCCCCGGCGGGGTTCCCCGGTTCACCGAGGCGATCCGCTCGCCGGGCCGGGTTGCCGTGCCGGCACCGACTCCAGCAGCGTTCGCCGCCATCGGTCGTATCCGACGACGCGTCCAGCACGACCTCGCCCGCCTTCGTCCAGCGCACCGGCCACCAGACCAGGGCCAGGCCGCCGAGGTTTTCGATGTCGCAGCCCGGATGGTCAAGCTGTCCCCGGTGCCGTCGGCCCCTTTGTCGTCGAGAACCACATCAAGTCCGGCGGGTGTCGACGAGGCCTTACCCCCAGAATCAGCACTGAAATGGCGCCGGTGCCCCGAAACCTGAATTGATCGTTTTCCGTGCTCACTAGGCCGATCGAGTGATGCCCGGAGGCACTGGCCGACGGCGCCCGGTTCAAGACCATCGAGCCTGCGGCAAAGCCCGCACTCGTGCCACCGTTGTGGCAGAACGCGCATCGCCACGCGCACGCTGGTGGTACGTTGCGAAGCGTCGGGATGAGGCGAGGCCCAGTCGTCGGCCTTGCCGGGGGAGTCCGGGAGGCGCAGCCATGGCAGGCGATCGTCGGGAATATTTCACCACAGATGGCATCGCGGCAATGAAATGGGAAGTTGCCCGAGCGGCGATCGGCAATGCAGAACGCCCGACAAGGTGTCATGGAGATCGGCTGGTATGCCACCCAGCGATTATTCGGCATTCCCGGCGCGACCGACCTCAAGAACCTCATCCACGGCGCCGGCTACATCCTGGCGGCCATGGGGTTTCTGACACTTCCGACACCGGTGAGTATCGGAGTAACCGCCACCGGCATTGCCCTGACAGGCGCAGAAGATCTCATCGGCGCGATCCAGCAAAAAGACGCCGACGTTGCCCCGTTCGGCGTGACCATCACAACCGGGAGCACCGAAGAGGTGCTTGCGCAAGTTCATACGGCGCTCTATGGCAGCCAAGAGAACTGCCTTCAACAGGCACTCCTGAGCGACGAAGGCACATGCATCAGCATGTTGCAAGTTGCCCAGCGCCACTTCGAGAGTGGAACAACGGTGTACGATGCGCAGAAGAAGTCTTACTCCACAGTGTTCACCCTCAAGCCCGGAAAGATTCGCGGCGATACCGCACCCGGAAAGTCACCCGATGTGGACATCAAGGTTGAATTCGACCGACTCCGTAAAGCGGGAAGTATATTCGCAGACGATCTATCGGCCGACCTGCGTGAAGTAGCGAGCTCTTTGCGAGGGATCTTCCCCAACAGTTCAGCGTGGGAACGTCCGGAGATTGGCGGAGGCATGGGAATAGGAATCGGCTGGACCGGCCCGTGGGAAGCCTGGAACGCCAACCGCAATCTGCTGGCGGAAGCACTCGAGAAAACCGCACAGCAGGTCGTCGGCGTGGGCGACTACTTGATCTCCGTGGCGAACTTCCTCGAACGGCAAGACGCTGCGGCTCAAGAGGCCCTCGAGCAGGCCGGAGCCGAACTCGACGGACAATTCGGCCCCTCCTGACGTCGGCCGGCACCTACTGGTGATCAACGAAGCACCAGGGCGGCTCCACCCTTGACGCACATGGGCGAGCGGCTGCCGTTGCCGGACCGGGACCTATGGTCACCCATTCGGGCTGTCGACGACGAAATACGAGACCGGCTGCGGCAGTTCGGCATCGCAGCGGGGCCGGCCACGGTCGCGAGCACGAATCCGACATGCCATGACCGACAGTGCACCGGCGCACTGCGGCATCGTCGTATCCTCGAAGTCAGTCAACCAGGGGGAACATGCCGGTCATGTCGAATCCACATCACACACAGCCGCCACAACGCCCGTACCCGGGCGCCGTCAGGCCGCCATCCGGGCCGCCGGCCAGTTGGCCTGGCGCACCGAACCCGGGCTTCGGCTATCCACCACCGTATCCCGGCGGCGGCCCGGTACCGCCGAGACGGCGCCGTACTGGACTGTGGGTGTCGCTGGCGCTCGCCGGAGTGCTCGTCGTCGGCCTGCTGCTGACCGGGTTCGTGACCCCGGGGTTCTTCCTGCGCCAAGACCGAGGTCCGTCGGCGGGCTCCTCACCGAGCTCAGTGGGCGACGCCTCGGCCGAGCCGTCGCCGGCGACATCGTCGTACTCACGCAACAGCCCGAGTCAGTTGCAGGCTGCGAGGGTGGTGACCGAGGAGTTCCTGAAGCGCCTCAACGCTGACGCGATCGACGGCCCGGACGGCGCGAAAGCCATGGCATGTCCTGGCTCCGAGTCGCTGCTCGGCGGCACGCTGCTGGCTGTGGAAGCGCCGACCCAGCTCGCGATCCCCACCGAAGGCGAGACGCGGTTCCGCGATCCGGTGATCGAAGTCGACATCGCGGGCGTCACCAACCAGCGCGCCGTCACCGGATACGTCCGTCTCCAGCCGTGGCAAGACCATCAGCCCTGTGTCCGCATCCTGCAGATTCACTGAAGGGCCGGATTTCAGCCTCCGGGGTGAGGCCCGCCGCCGGCGACCAAGCTCCTCTGGCGGCTCCGCGCCTTCGGTGCAGGCGCGGAACGGGTCAGTCGCGATCGTCCACGGAGTCGGAGAGCAGTCGAGCCTGCTCGATCTCGTTGATGTAGCGCTCGGCCCACTGACGGATGGCGGACATGGGTTCTTGCAGAGTTCGGCCAAGGACTGTCAGGCGATAGATGACGGTTCGATCGACCAGGGCCTCGCGGCTGACGAGGCCGTCTCGCTCCAAGCTGCGCAACGTTCGCGTGAGCATCTTCTCGCTGATGCCGTCGATCTGGTCCCGGAGTTGCCCGAATCGCTGCGGGGCCGGTGACAGGGCCCCGATCAGCAGGACACTCCACTTGTCGGCGAGTCGGTCCAGCGCTTGGCGGGAGGGGCACGCGGCACTGTACACATTGGCCAGATGGCCGTCGGCCAGGCGAGCACGAGCAGGTCTGCGGCTGCCGGGGCGCGGCCGCGGTTGGGGTGCACCCATGACTCGATGCTAACCGGATGAAAGCTCGCCGGCCAAGGGTCCTCGTCGAGAACTGGCTCTACGCACTTGCAAGTGCGTACTTGCGATGGTCATGTCACTAACCAATGGTAAGTGACGTCACCTCAGGAAGGATGCGAAATGCTCAGTGCGGCGTCGCGGAGCCAAGTCACCATCGGATCGACGACGATCACCTACCTGCCCGACGGCGAGGTTCACCTCGAGCCGTCGACGCTCTTCCCGGCTTCCGGTCCGAACGGGTGGGCCGCCTATTCCTCCTACCTCGATCCGGACGGCCGGCTGCCGGTCAGCGTCGGTTCGTTCCTCGTCACCACGCCCGGCAATCGGGTTCTCGTCGATCTCGGCCTGGGAGCGGTCGACTTCGAGGTTCCGGGCATGGGCTCGTTCACCGGTGGCGCCCTCCTCGACAGCCTCGCGGCGGAGGGTCTCGGCCCCGCCGAAATCGACACCGTCATCTTCACGCATCTCCACCACGACCACGTGGGTTGGACGAGTGATCTCGTTTCGGCACCGGGAGCCGTTCACACCAGCCCGGCCGCCGGTCTGACTTTCGGACGCGCTCGGCATCTGGTCGACCGGGCTGAGTGGGACTACTGGAACGGACGCGAAGAGGTGACCGGGCCGGACCCGGATGCCGTCCAGAAGCCGCTGAGCTCCGTGATCCGGTTCTTCGAACGCGCGAAGGACGTGGTACCCGGCATCCACGCGCTGCCGACAGCCGGGCACACGCCGGGGCACACCAGCCTGCTTGTGACCGACCCCGGGAGTGACGAGCGAGTTCTCATCCTCGGTGACGTCATGCACACGCAGGCTCAAGTCGGTGAAACCGACTGGAACTTCCTGCTCGACGTCGATGCCGAGCGAGGCACGCAGGCTCGTTTGACGCTGCTGGAGCAGTACCACGATGACCGTACGGTCGTCGCCGGTGGGCACTTCGCCGGCACGGTGTTCGGTCGGTTCCTGCCGTCCAGGCAACAGCACCGTTGGGCGATCGCGCCGACGACGATGGTTTCCCATGGATGAGGCGTTGCCCTATGCCGAGCTGGGCAGCGGTTGGGCGAGTCTCCGTGTCCAGAAGCAGAAGGTGTGGCACATGGACACCGCCGCCTGTGGCCGTACGAGCCATGCCGTCCGCGCCCGGGTTGCCGAGCATCTGGCTCAGGAAGCGGAGGAAGGAGGGTACGTCGCCGAAGCCTCGATCGCTCCTGTCTTCACGAATGCCCGGGCCCGGCTCGGTGCACTGCTCGGCTTCGCCGCGGAAGATGTGGCGTTCACCGAAAGCGCGTCGACCGCGTTCGTTCAGCTGCTGGCGTCCTGGCCGGTGGAGAAGGGCGACACGGTGTGGGCGCCGCGTTCGGACTGGGGGCCGAGTTTGGCGGCTCTCGTCGACCGCGGATTGAGAGTCGAGTTGCTCGACGTCGACTCCCGAGGAGCGCTCGACATCGAGGCTCTTGAAACGCGACTGCGCCACGGCAGACCGGCGTTACTCCACATGACAGCGGCCTTGTCCCACCGGGCTGTTCTGCAGCCGATCACTGAGTGCCTGATGGCGTGTTCGAGCCGGGAGGTGCCGGTGATCTTGGACGTGGCGCAAGCAGCCGGGCAGTTCGCTCTGCCAGAGGGTGCCGCCGCGGTCTACGGAACCGGGCGTAAGTTCTTGTGTGGGCCGCGAGGCGTGGGTTACCTGGCGGTGTCGAAAGC
The DNA here is from genome assembly GCF_000695625.1 of Amycolatopsis rifamycinica. Lineage (GTDB taxonomy): Bacteria > Actinomycetota > Actinomycetes > Mycobacteriales > Pseudonocardiaceae > Amycolatopsis > Amycolatopsis rifamycinica. The sequence continues at coordinate 68,569 of NZ_JMQI01000027.1, read as the reverse complement.
TTGGCAACCCGGACTCCACCCTCGGGCGCCTGCACTCGCGGTGGAAGCGTGGCCGGGTGAGGATCGTTCGGTTCGCCGCCTGGAGAGCCGCGAGGCGTTCGTCGCGGGGCGGGCCGGCCTCGCAGTGGCTCTCGAGGAGTTTCATCAGCGGGGGCCGGATCGCATTCGGACTCGTCTTGACGCCATCGGCCGCGCCGGCCGCCGCGTCCTCGGGAACGTACCGGGATGGTCTGCTGCCGACCCGGTCGACGCCCCGGGAGCGATCATTTCGCTGCAGGCGGACTCGGCCGACGCCGACCTCGCCGCTGTTCGTGCGGACCTGCTTCGTCAGAAGGTGATCTGCTCGGTGACGGGTACGGAGCGGGCACCGCACCACATGACGAGGACCTTGCTCCGATTCAGCCCGCACATCGATGTGACGTTGGACGACCTCGGGTATGTTGCCGATTGCCTCAAGATCGCAAGCCGTTGAGGGGCGGGCTGATCAACGCCACGGACACACTCGATCGGCGTGGTTACCGTTGTTTCAACCAGCGACTGTCTAGTTCTGGCGAAGGTTGCCGATGACGGCTTCGGCCATTTTCGCGACTCCGCCGCAGCGGTCGTTGGCCCAGTAGTTGCGGGGCAGGTCCTTCCCGATGATCTCGAAAGTCAGCATTTGTTGCTCGGTGGCCTGGACGGCTACCGAGCAATCGTCGGTACTGTCGCGTTGGTGGTAGACAATCGCGGGCAGGCCGTCGATCGAGGTTTCGGTCCACGGCTCGAACATGTCGGCTTTCCGCGCCGGCGACTCCGCCAGCTCGGTCAGCGTGCGTGGACTCTTGGCCGGTTTCGAGGCGGTGGCGTTCGTGCCGACAGGAGTGACCCAGGAGCAGCCGTAGATGGGCGCGGTGGTCTTCCTGAACGCGCTCACGTCGGCGGGTGGATCGGCGACGACGGCAGCGACCTGCTCTTTGGTCAGCAGGCTGCACGGGTCGGTGTCGAACTTGGCCAGGTCGAGGGGCTTGTCGACCTGGTCCAGGGGCAGCGGCGCGCCGGTCTGCGCGGGGGCTGGTGGCTGGGTCAGCACGCGCTCGGGTGTCGACGGGCCACACCCGGTGAGGAAACCTGCCGTCACGAGCACGGCGCAGCTGACGACTCGTGTGTTCATGCGGGAGCGGCGGTGGGGTCGATGCGCCATTGCTTCTCGTTGTCCATTCCGGAGTTGGCGGGCATCGGGGGCAAGTCGGGGAAGTCGGTGTCGCCCTGCACGATGGCGGTGGCTTGCGCCCGGAAGTTCCCCAGCGTGGAGAGCGCTTGGCCGAACAGTCCGTTGATCGCGGTGACGAGGTTGGCGAACGCGTCCACGACCGCGTCGATGACGTCCTTGGAGGTGAAGATGTCGACAATGGGAATCGCGGCGGTCGCGATCGCGACGATCGTCTTGTAGCCGAGCTTGCCGAGCTCGACCGCACAGGTGCCGATGAACTCGATGGCCTTGCTGTAGGTCTCGATCACGCAGCCGGCGATCCCGGAGAGGATGCCGGACATGCCGCCGACGACGTCCTGCTGATCGCCGAGCGCTTTCCCGACGTGGTCGGCGTAGGTGTTGAACTGGGCCGCGGCACGCCCGCTCCAGGTACCGGCCACTGCCTGCACGGCGTTGTCGATGTCGTCGCCGGCGTCGGCGAGGGTGTGGTTCTTCGCGAACTCCATGGCCATGTCCTGCACCTGGAATGCGTTGCCCAGCAGCTTGTTGCGGACGTCGTCGAGCAGCCGGATGATCTCGCCGCGGCCGAGCAGCTCGGCGATCTTGCGGACCTTCCCGTCGGCTTCGTCGGGATAGGGCTGCGGCGCCGCTGGTGCCGGCGGAGCAGTCGGTGCGCTCACGGGTCAGCCCATGCCCTTCTCCAGGTCGCGCAGACGCTTGAAGTCCGCTTCGTCCTGGGTTTCGTAGTAGTCGGCCGCCTTGTCCAGCGCTTCGGCGAACTGCTCCAGCTGCGTGGCACCTTTGGCGGTCTTGTCGCGGATGTGGGCGATGGCCTCGGTGAACTCCTCGACGACACCGGCCCGGGCTCCCAGCATGCCCACGTCGGCATCGCGCAGGACCACCTGCGCCAAATCCTCCTGGCCGAACTTGAGCACCTTGTCGCGGGCGGCGAACACGTCGTCGGTGGCTGCGCGCAAAGCCTGCGGGTAGACCTCGAAGCCGGAGCCGGCCGCAGCGGTACCGAACGGGTTTGTGAAGTTGCCGTCGCTCATCGGACCTCCCGCGCGGCGTCGTCGATCATGGCCTTGCGCCGGGTGGCGGCGGCCGATTCGGCGCGTGCGATCGCGCGCAGGACGTGCCCGGCGAGGCTGGCGCCGGTCTGCCCGGCGACCGCGTCGCGCGTGAGATCCACCGACACCAGGCTGCCCAGGCCGTCCACGGTCACGGTGCCGAGACCGGCCCCGATGTCGAGCACCAGCGGCAAGGCCTCACCGGTCCTGGCTGCCTGCTCCACCGCGGCCACCCGCGCGTCGATTTCCTTCGCCAGGTGATACAGCTGCTCTTCGCTCTTCACCAGCGTCGACCTCCTGACTCCGGCTCGTCGGTCAGGAAGTCCAGCTCCTCGAAGTTCTCCCCGTCGTCCGGCTGGGCCTCGCGCCGCGTCGGCACCGCAGCGACCGGCGGGCGCACAGGTGTGGCCGGTGGCGGCTGCTTGCCGAACAGGGCGTTCAGCTGCGGAAGTGCCGAGGCGTTGGCCGCGGCGCGGGCGGCTCGGACAGCCTCGACGATGCTCAGGCCGAGCTTCTGCACGTGCGCGCCCTGCAGTGCGCGGTCGTCGATCCGCAGGTCGAGCAGCTTTCCCTGGCCCGTAACCACCGCGGTGACCAGCCGGTCGCCCGAACCGGCGGTGTGCCGGGCGGCGGCAAGCTGGGCATCCAGCTCACCGGCCTGCTGCTGCAGCAGCCGCACATCGCGCCTGGGTGCGGTCATGACCGCATCACGAAGCGACGCATCCATCCCCCTACTCCAAGTTCCGACTTTTTCAATGTGACGGAACGTGCCCACTCGGCACCCTACTGTGTGACGACGGCGGCGCAACGACAACCCGCACGAAGGCCGCGTGCCACCGTTTACCTTCGCGGCAAGACAGTCGTCCAGCGTCGTAGCCAGGGTGACGGCGAGGCATTCGTGGGTCCTGAGCGAGCGTCGGGACCAGTAGCTTCCGGAAACCAGGGGAAAGTACTCAGGCACCGGCGATCCGGCGCAGATAGCCTGGGCACCGTGAGAGGTTCACGCAGTATCGTGCTCCTCGGTTGCGCGGCCGTGGTCGCGTCCTTCTGGCTCGTTCCCTCGGCCGTGGGTGACACCGAGACGGACCGGCAGTCGAACACGCTCGCCGACGCGATCGGCTATCCGCGCCAGGCGGACGCCGCCGGGTTCGCCCGTGCCGCGCTGGCCACGCGGCTGGGGCGCAGCGAGAGCTTCAGCGTCCTGGAAGCCACGGATCTGCCCCACGACGACCCCCGGGATCCGATGGCCCGTCTGGTCTGGCGAATCCACCACGAGACACCGGCCGAGGACTGGAACCTCGGCCCGGGCACCTTCGACGCCTGCTACCGCGTCGAGTTCGACTACTACGGGACGTCGTCGGGACCGTCGCGGATCACCTGCCCGGCGAACGCCCCCGCGATCACCCCGCCGCCGCTGCCGAGGCGGGACATCCCGCCCGGGTTCGGCCCGGCGCTGGAGGCCGTCTTGGGGCACCTGCCGGCCACGCCCGGTCCGCCGGAGGTCCGCGCGGCGCTGACCGCCGGGATGCCCGCGCCCCCGGTGGACCCCGAGACCCACCTGGCCTGGATCCCGCCGGAGACCTCCGTCCAGGTCCGGGGATCCGACGTCGGCGTGGCCCTGTTCGCCCGGACGGGCGTCCAGGACACGGACTGCATGATGGGCCGCCGGGTCGGTGGCGTGGTGCGGGTGTGGTCCCTCAACGCGCGGGACCAACGGATGGAACTCCCGTGCGGCGCTGAAGCCGCTCTGGCCGCTCCCTAGCGGGTACCCGCGCGGCGCACCGGTATCGAACCGAGTCGAAAACGAGGACTGGGAACGAGGCCGCCCTCTATTCATGAGGGCAGCATCAGCCGTGCGCGTCGGTTTCCTTCGCCCGGACGTCGACCGGCCGGTAGGCGCTGGGTGCCGGCGGCGTTCCCGCGATGCGCAGCGTTGCCGATCGGCTGTTCGCCGAAACGGAATTCGCACACTGCGCGAAGCCGTGGCCGAGGCGGTGGCCGAGCTTCGGGCCGGGACGAGCTGGATGGAGGCATGACCGCGCGTAGCATCCGCTCAGTCGATGTGCAGCCTGAACGCGTGGGTGCTGTCCTCCGGACACGTGAAGATGTTCAAGGCGCCTTGCCTACCGAACTCCCACCCGGCCGGCTGCAGCTCATCCTGCTCGCAGGAACACAGCTCGTCGCGGTGCTCGTAGGTGTGCAGCGAAAGCAGCAGCCGAAGGCCGGCGCCGCAGTCCTGGCAGTCGAGCTTCCCCGGACTGCTCTGCCACCAGAAGGCCCAGCCCCCCACTTTGCTGCACTGGCTGACCTTGGGCCACCTGTCGTAGTCGTCGTGGACGAAGCCGGCCGTGTCCACAAAAGACAAGGGCAGCTTGATTTCGTCCGGGAGCTCGCTCAGTGCCGGGTATTCGACGACCTGGCAGGGGTTGAGCACGCACGGCCGGGGAACGAACTCGCCGCCGACGCCGGCCGGCTGCGGCGGGCGGCCGGCGACCTCGGTCACCTCCGCGGATGCTCGCCAGACGAGGTGGGCCGCTGGACCGTAGTAGTAGTCCGCCCCGCTGCTGTCGAGCTGGTGCTCGTTGGGACAGAGCAGCACCTGCAGCACGTCCGTGCCCTCCGGGAACGGCAGGGCCGGGAAGTCGCGGCGGAACAGCTGGGCCGCGCCGACCAGGGCGATCGGCCCGTCGACCTCGTGCTCGGCCGTCCAATTCTCCTGCGGTTTCCCGGTGGACGTGGGCAGCCGTCCGTCGCAGTGCGGCCACGGCTCGTCGGCAGGCCACCACAGCGGGCCTCCGATGTGGCTGTCGCGAGCCGTGGGCGCGCCGGACCGGGGATGCAGGCGGGTGGCGGTACGAGCGAACTCCGCGATGCCGGGGATCTCGCGGCCGTTGTCGGTCGGTACTTCAGTAGCGGACACGAGCGCGGACGCTACCCGGACCCACCGACAGTTTCGGCGCCGTTCCGCATTTCGGCTTTCCGAGCCCGGCGTCGCCCGCGGCGACCGGCCGTTCGTTGCGTTCCGCAAGTGTGACGCTCGTAGCGTCCGAGCCGCGGGCGGACTACGTTGGTCGGCGCGATGGTTGAGAACGCAGCCGTCTTCCTCGGCGACTTTGGGAGACCGGCATGGGCAGTGAACAGGACTGGCAGCGGGACAAAGAGGAGTTCGTCGCCGACCTCGAGCCGGAGCAGCTCGCGCCCGGGCCGCTGACCCGGCAGTTCGCCCAGCTGACGCGCATCCTGCTCGCCGCACCGACCGTGGAAGACGTCCTGCAGCGCGTGCTCGAGGCCACGACGGTGATGGTCCCGGCCGCCGATCTCGCCAGCTTCACCCTGCTCGACGTCGACGGCCACTTCCACACCCCCGCCGAGACCGACGAGGTCGCCACCGAACTCGACCGGCTGCAGTACCGGTTCCGGGAAGGCCCCTGCGTCGAAGCCGCCGACCCCGGTGGCCCGGCCGTCGCGATCGCCCCGGACCTGGCCGCCGAACCGCGCTGGCCCCGCTGGGCGCCGGCCGCCACGCAGCTCGGGATGGGCTCCGTCCTGTCCACCGCCCTCATCAGCGGACCGCCGTCCGGGGAGTCCAGCGGCGCCCTCAACGTCTACTCCCGGTCCCGGCACGGACTGGACGAAGCCGACCGCGACGTCCTGCTGCTGCTGGCCACCCACGCATCCCTCGCCCTGACCGCCACCGACGCCGTCACCCGCGCCGAACTGCAGGCCGCTCACCTGCGCAAAGCCATCGACGGCCGCGACGTGATCGGCCAGGCCAAGGGCATCATCATGGCCCGCCGGGGCGTCTCCGCGGACGCCGCGTTCGACATCCTGCGGCGCACGTCCCAGGACCTCAACGTCAAGCTCGCCGACCTCGCCCGGACCCTCGCCGGCCGCCACACCGAGATCGACCTGCCGACCCGCTGAGCGCGCGGCGAGGCCGTTGCGTGAGCGGATCAACGATCGGGTGATCCCGCGTCGGCGAGTACGCGATCCATGGCGCATTGGTGCATCATGGACGCGCTCAGCGTCGAGTACCGGTCTCCCACAGCCGCCACGAGAGGCTTCCGCCGAGTGATCAAGATCTGCCAGGGCCGTGACGGAAACGGCGCGAAACGCATCATCTTCAGCCTGCCCGCCGATGAACCGCCGGGCCGCGTCAGCGTGGTCGGCTCGTTCAACGGCTGGACTCCCGGGCAGCACGACCTCGAGCCACGCACCACCGGGCGCCGGTCCACCACCGTGGAGGTCGCCGCCGGCGTCGACGTCCAGTTCCGGTATCTCAGTGAGCACGGCTACTGGTTCGACGACCCCGACGACCCCGAGGTCCTCACCCGGGTCGACGACCCGGCATCGTGATCGGCGACGGGGTACTGCCCCGGCCGTCCGACGGCCTGCCGTAACCGGCGGTGACCGCCGGTCAGGGCCGGGAGTGCGCGGAGAGCGCCAGCCAGCTCACAGCTTCGGCGACGCTGCCGTGAACAGGCAGGACGTGCTCCAGGTCCAGGGCGTCGATGGGCCGCAGCAGGGCTCGGCGGCGACCGGCCACGGCGAACGGCACCCCCTTCAGCGCCGCGTCGGCGACCGTGTCGATCAGGATCATCAGGACACGGGCGGCGCAGAACTCGACCGCCGACATGTCGCAGATCAGCGCCGGCGGTCGCCTGCTCAGTTCACCGGCGAGCAGGGCGGTGAACTGCGCGGTGACGGTCGAATCGAGCTCACCCGCCACGGCGACCACGCTCGCTTCGCCCGCCCGGGTCACCGTGAACGACCCCGGCGGCCGGATTCGCGGATCTCGTGGCCGCGGCACGGACGACGACATGCGCATGACCTCCTCCAGTTCGGCCTCACGACACCGGGCCGGCGCGACGGCCGCCGGGCCGGACCCGTTCACCGATTCAGTCCACCTTCCCGGCGGCAAACGTACTCAACTTTCCGTCCAGCGCCGTAATCCTCCGCGCAGGTGCAGCCGATCGTGTGGTTTCGGCAGCGATTGGGTACCACCAGCGCATGGTTGTCCAAGCGCCCGAACGAACCATGACCGCCGCGACACCCACCCTGCCGTCCCAGCGCCGCTCCCACGAGTACGCCCACTGTGAACGGCTGTTCGCCGAACGGAGCCGGCTCGGGGACGAGGACTCAAGGCGTCGCCTGCTGCGGCACCGGTTGATCACCGAGCACCTGCCGCTGGCCGAAAACATCGCCCGGCGCTTCAGCGGCCGCGGCGAACCGTTCGACGACCTGGTGCAGGTCGCGCGGACCGGCCTGATCCGCGCCGTCGACCGCTACGACCCCGATCGGGGCGCCGACTTCCTGTCCTTCGCCGTGCCGACCATCATGGGCGAAGTCCGGCGGCACTTCCGCGACACCGGCTGGTCGATGCGCGTGCCCCGCGCCTTGAAGGAACTCCAGCAGAAGCTCGGCAAAGCGAGCGACACGCTGGCTCACGACCTCGGGCGGGCGCCCACGCCGAGCGAACTGGCGGCACATCTGGAGATGGACGTCGAACTCGTGCGGGAGGGGCTGCTGGCCGCGGAGGCCTACCGCGCCCGTTCGATCGACGCGCCCGTCCGCGGCGCCGAGGACACCGTCACGGTCGCCGACCAGCTCGCGTTCGAAGAACCCGGGTTCGCGCGGATCGACAACCACGACGCCTTGCAGGCCGCGATGGCCACGTTGCCCGACCGCGAACGCGCCATCGTCACGATGCGGTTCGTCGAAGACCTCACCCAGAGCCAGATCGCGCAGCGGCTCGGGATTTCGCAGATGCACGTCTCCCGGCTGCTGGCCAGGACACTCGAGCAACTCCGGGAGCACATAACGGCTCGATGAGGCTGTCGGTCGCCACGTTCGATCGGCAGTACCCTCGGGCGGATGGAGCCTTGCCCGCGATGAACGGGATACCGCCGGGCGGGGTGCACAACGAGGTGGCCGGCGATGCCGCCGGCGTGGTGCAAGCCGGTCACATCCACGGAGACGTCCACGTCCACCCGGCCCAGGTCGTCCCGCCGGCGGCTGACGCTCCTGTCGTGGTGGGTCGGATCCCTCGCCGGCCCCCCGCGTTCCAGCCGCGCTCCGCTCTGGTCGACGTGCTGGCGACGAACACGGTCGGGGTGCTCGTCGGCCCCCGAGGGGTCGGGAAGACCCAGCTGGCCGCCGCGTACGCCCGGATGAGGATCGAAGATCGCCGGCGGGTGGTGGCGTGGATCGACGCGCAGGACCACGGCCGGGCGGCCCTCGGGTGGCAGCGGCTCGCCGACAAGTTGTGTCTCCGGGCGGCCGACGAGACCCTGACGGCCGGCGCCGACGCCGCCCGTGCGTGGCTGGAAGACCTGGCCGAGCCGTCGCTGGTCGTCTTCGACAACGCCGTCGACCCCGAAGTCCTCGACCGCTGGCTGCCGAGCCACGGCCGCGCCCAGGTCCTCGTCACGACCACCAGCCACACCTTCGAGGACTTCGGCACCGCCGTCGAGGTCGGCCTCTTCGATGACGTCGAGAGTCGCGCCTACCTGCGTGAACGCACCGGGCTGCCCGACGACCACAGCGCGCTCCGGCTGGTCGAGGAGCTCGATCGGCTGCCGCTGGCTCTCGCACTCGCCGCGGGGCTGATCCGCCGGCAACGGATCGGCTACGACCTCTGCGTCCGGCGGCTGCGCACCTTCCCCGTCGACCGCTACCTCCCGGCCCGCCCCAGCGACCCCTACCCGCGTGGCGTCGCCCAGGCCGTCCTCCTCTCCGTGGGCGCCGCGGAGGAAGCCGACGAGACCGGATTGACCGAGATGCTCTTGGCCGTGCTGGCCGTGCTGTCGCCAGGGGGAACGGCCCGGCAACTGCTCCACGACGTCGCCCGGAACCTGGTACTGCCCGAAGAGCCGTCGGCCGCGGCCGACGCGGCTCTCGGGCGGCTCGCCGAGGAGTCGATCATCGCCGTGAGCACGGACGGCCGGCTGGCGGTCCTGCACCGGGTCACCGGCCGGGTGCTGCGGGACCGCTTGGAGCAGGACGAGGACCGGCGAACAGTCACCGAGGTGATCGTGCGTGCGTTGGAAGCGTGCACCAAGCGCACCCTCGGCGGTCGCTTGCCGGAACGAGCGTGGGCGGAGCACCTGATCGAGCAGATCGATGTGGTGCACGGACTGTCCCTGGCCGACGACCATGCTTGGCGAGTACTCGAACTCCGGCGCTGGACCGCGAGGTACCACTTGGGTGCCGGCGACTACGACCGCGCGGTGGCCGCCTACGCCGCGGTGGTGGGTGATTGTCGCGAGTGGTCCGGAACTGACGACGACCGGCGGCGGACCCCGCTGTCCGAATTCGCCCAGGCCCTCGCCCGGGCGAACCGGTTCGAGGAAGCCATCGCCTTGCAGGAGGAGGTTCTCGCCGCCGCGTGCGCCGAGTACGGCCACCTCAATACGACCGGCGTGGCCCTCCAGCGCGCGACGCTGGCGTTCATCCACCAGCTCGCCGGAAATCACGAGGAAGCTGTCCGGCTGGAGCGACAGAGCTGGCACCACAGGAAGGCGTTTCTCGGTGCCGATCACCCGCAAACCCTCATGGCGCAACTCAGGCTGAGCAACGCGTCGCTGCAAGCGGGCGACGCCGCGTCAGCACTCGAACTACTCGAATCGGCCGAGTCTTCGTGTGCTCGCGTCCACCCTGAAAGCTACCTGATGCTTGACATCAAACGATGTGTCGCATCCGTATGCGCCAGGGTCGGCCGAGTGAGCGAAGCGATCAGTCGATACGAAGCGATATTGGCCGGCTGGGATGTTTCGTGGGGTGCGGTCGGAGAAGAGTCGTACCTGACAGTCGTCTGTGAACTGGCCTCCAGCCTGGAGGTGATCGGACGATACGGTGAAGCGATCGCGCTCTGCGAGGCGTCCGTCCGCGAAATGGCCGATGAGGTGCGCATGCGGGTCGACTCGCTCAACCTGCGCTCGACGCTGGCGAAGCTCTACCACCTCACCGGCCGGACCAGGGAAGCGATCGAGACGCGCGAGGGCATGGTAGGCGACGCCGAACGCATGTACGGCCTGAACCACGTCATCAGCCGGCACTGCCGGGAGCAGCTGGCCGAACTGTCGGGAACACCGCGGAACGCTGGGCATGGCTGACTCCTGGCGAGCCGGCCCCTGAGCGGGTGGCGACGCCACGCAGAGGAACGATGGAACCGGTTCCGAGGATCGTTGCCCGGCGGGGAACTGTCAAGGGTTGACAGACCCGAGGCCGTGGTATGAACCTTTCTAGCGATCGTTCCCGCCGGCCCTCCCAGGGCATCCGCCCGGCGTTGAGGGGACGAGCCGGACCGTGCCGTTGCTGCTCGGCGGTGGGTCCGTTCCCCGTTCCGGCCAGGAGGAATCATGTTCACCCACGCTCCACCGCGGCGCCGCCGCCGCGGGTTCGGTGCCCTTGCGGCGGTCCTCGCCGTTGCCGCTCTCGGGTTCGTCGTCCCGGCTGCGCACGCCGCGGATGCGCTCATTTCGCAGGGGAAGTCCGCCACCGCGTCGTCGGTCGAGAACGCCGGCACGCCCGCGTCCGCCGCCGTGGACGGGAACACCGGGACCCGCTGGTCTTCGCAGTTCAGCGATCCACAGTGGATCCAGGTCGACCTCGGGGGTGCCGCGACCGTCAGCCAGGTCGTGCTGCGCTGGGAGGCCGCGTACGCCACCGCGTACCAGATCCAGTTGTCCGACAACGGCTCCAGCTGGTCCACTGTGTACCAGACCACCACGGGTACCGGTGGCACGCAGACCCTGGCCGTGGCCGGCTCGGGGCGGTACGTGCGGCTGTCGACGACCGCGCGGGCCACCCCCTACGGCGTCTCGCTGTGGGAGTTCCAGGTCTACGGCACCGGCGGCGGCACGACGTCGCCCGGCGCGGGCACGCCGCCCGACTCGTTCTGGGGTGACACGAGCTCCATCCCGGCCGCGCGCAACGTGCTCACGGTCAAGGTGCTCAACCGGACGAACGGCAAGTACCCGGACAGCCAGGTGTACTGGAACTTCGGCGGCCAGACCCACTCGATCGCCGAGCAGCCCTACATCGACATGCCGGCCAACTCCGCCGGGCGGATGTACTTCTACCTCGGCACGCCGAACGGGCAGTACGCCGACTTCATCGAGTTCACCGTCGGCCCGGACGTGTTCAACGGCAACACCACCCGGGTGGACGCGTTCGCGCTGAAGCTGGCCATGCGGTTGCACGCGCACGACGGCTACGACGTGCAGGTCGGCGAGGACTACCAGACCTTCCAAGAGGACCGCTCGGCCACCTTCGCCAAGTTCCAGGCCGAGGTGCCCACCGAGTTCAAGGGCCTGGCGACGGTCAACGCGCCGTACCGGATCCCGGCTCCGGGCAGCGCTCCGGACTTCCGCACCGGCGGCCGGTACGCGAACTACTTCACGTCCTACGCCCAGTCGGTGGGGGTCAACGAGCCCACGTCGAACATCACGGGGTGCGCCGGTTCGCTGGCCGGCAACCCCGACATGTGCGCGGCGCTGAACCGGCACACCGCCCACCTGCCGCAGTCGCAGTGGCAGGACCCGTCACGGTACTACCAGTCGGCGCCGGCGAACTACTACGCCAAGTTCTGGCACGACCACGCGATCAACCGCCTCGCGTACGGCTTCCCGTACGACGACGTGGCCGGTCAGTCCTCGTTCGTCTCCCACGGAGACCCGCAGTGGCTGGTGGTCGCCGTCGGCTGGTGACGTTTCCCGGGTGGCGGCTCCGGGCAGCGACCCGGAGCCGCCACCCGGCGACGACTGTTGTGGAGGCCGCAGGAAAATCGTGGTCTCCGGCGCGGGCGTCGCCGGTCTGTCACTGGGGGCGCGACCTCGGCGTGCGGCACCGGCTGCTCCAGCCGGTCGCTACGGAGATGACGGGATGGCGTGCGGAGCCAGCTCGGCGATCGCCTGCGCGGACCAGTGCCGCTGCGCCCCGGGCAGCTGCGACAGGTACTCGGCGATCTTCGGGACGGGCCAGCCGTGTGCTTCGCGCAGCCCGCCCACGATCATCGCGAGGTAGGCGGCCGACGGCGGGTTCTTCTCGACCTCCGCCGCCGGCCAGGGTGCCGTGAACGTCAGCACGGGGTAGCCGTCGAGGTCACCGAGGTGCAGCAGGGTCTCGTAGCGACCGGGCCCGAGCTGGTCGCGGCCGGTCCGCAGCACGGTGCTCAGGTCCAGGTCCGGGCCCGGGTCGCGGTACATCTCCTGCGCCGCGATGTCGGAGAACTGCCCGGCGGTCACCAGGTACGACCGCATCGCCGCCCGGCCCGGCAGCTCCGGGTCGAAGAAGGCCCGGCCGCCGCGCCACACCGGGGACTCCGTGGCGAAGTAGACGCCACCGGGGAACTCGCTCGCCACGACCCGGCGGGCCGGGTCACGGTCGCGGCATCCGGCGTAGCTGCGCCGGGCGCCCAGCGGCGTCCCTCCTTCGAGGTAGCAGCGCAGCCGGGCGGCGTACATGTTGGACCCGTAGCTTGCGTACCAGACCAGCGGCGGCGCGCTCATGGCACCACGGTATCGGGCGGGCTCACGCGCCGGCGAGGGCGACGTCGCGCAGCTGGCGGCGCGAGCTGATCCCGAGCTTCGCGAAGATCTTGCGCAGGTGCCATTCCACCGTGCGCGGGCTGAGGAACAACCGGGTGCCGATCTCGGGGTTCGAGTAGCCGCCGGCGGCCAGCCGGGCGATCTGGAACTCCTGGGCGGTGAGCTCGCCGGTCGGCTCCGCCGTGCGCTTCCGCGCGGTCTCTCCGGTGGCCTGCAGCTCCCGCCGGGCCCGTTCGGCGAACGCCGTCAGCCCCATCGCGGACAATTGCTCGTGGGCCGTGTGCAAGTGCGCGCGGGCGTCCACCCGGCGGCCCTCCCGGCGCAGCCATTCGCCGTACAGCAGGTGACCGCGGGCGAGGTCCACTCGCAGCGGGGTCGGCTCGAGGCGCGCGATCGACTCGCGGTAGCCGTCTTCGGCGTCGGGTCCGGTGCTGGACAACGCGCGGACGCGGGCGTCGAGGCCCCGTGCTTCCGCGGTCCCGGCCCCGGCGGCGCGCTCCGCCGAGCGGGCGGCCGCGGCCCGGAGCCGGCCCTCGTCCCCGGTCCGGGAGGCCGCTTCGGCCAGTTCGGTGGTGGCGAGGCTCTGGAAGCCCACCACGTCGTGGTCGAACACGCGGCTGGCGGCGTCGAGCGCGGCGTCGTGGCGGCCGAGGCCGTTGTACAGCACCGCCCGCCCGTAGTCGGCCAAGGTCACCAGCCGGAGCTGGCCGCGTTCCGCCGCTTGACGAGCGGTGTCCTCGAACAGCTCCGCCGCCCGTTCCTCCCGGCCCCGGAACGCCTCGAGCAGCATCGCGGCGTAGCCGACCGGCGCGTTGCCGGTCGCTTCGGCGATCGCGCGGTCTTCCCCGGCCGACGCCGCCGCCGCGGTCAGCTCCCCCGCGAGCAGCTCGTTGACGCCGAGGAAGTTCAGCGCGAACTGCAGCTGCACGAGGGCACCGGCGTCGCGGGCGAGCTGGACCTGACGCTCGGCCAACGCCCGCGCCGCCGCGAAGTCCGCCGCCTCGGTGGCGATCAGGCCGCCGGCCCGGTTGCCCAGCAACCAGAGCACCTGTCCGGTGTTCTCGGGGCCGGCGTCGAGGCCGCGGACCGCCGCCAGCGCCGTGGCCAGCAGCGGCGCCGCCGCCTGGTGACCGTCGGTGAGGCGGGTGGCCAGGGCGTCCAGGACGAGGTCGACGGCGCGGGGCGGTACGGGCGCCGGGGGCGCGGCACGGGCGGCCTCGGCCGCCGCGACCAGGGCGTTCCGGTCCGCGCCCGCCCACAGGGCCGCCGCCAGCGCGGCCAGGTACGTCTCCCGCGCCCGGCTCGCGTCCAGCGGGGTGAGCCGCTCGGCCGCGCGCAGCAGGAGCCGGGCCGCGTCGCCACCGCGCCGCTGGTCGAACGCTATCTGCCCGCGCAGGCGCCCGGCTTCGGCGGCGCGAACGGCGTCCGGTGGGCCGGCCTCCGCCGCGTCGAGGAGGCCGAGCGCCTCTCCGAGCGCGCCGGCGTCCCGCTTGACCGCGGCCGCCGCGAGCTCGCGTTCCGCGCGCCGGGCGGGCTCGGGTGTCAGGAGCGCCGCCTGTTCGAGGAACGCGGCCGCCGCGACCAGGCCGCCGCGGGCCCGGGCCCGGCCCGCCGAGCGTTCGAGATCGGCCGCGACGTCCTCGTCCGGGGAGACGGTCGCCTGCGCGCGGTGCCAGGCGCGGCGGTCGGGGTCACGGCCGGGATCGGTGACGTCCGCCAGGGCCCGGTGCACGTCCTGCCGGTCCCGGGCCGGCGCCGACCGGTACACCGCCGACCGCACCAGCGGGTGCCGGAACCGGATCCGGCGGCCGAACTCGATCAGGCCGGTCGCCTCGGCCGCGGCCGCGGGGTCGGCGCCGAGCCCGAGCCGGCCGGCCGCGCCCCAGAGCAGGGTGGCGTCGCCGAGGGGCTCGGCGGCGGCGATGAGCAGGAGCCGCCGGGTGTCGGCGGGCAGCGGCTCCAGCTGCTTGACGAAGCAGTGTTCGATGCGTCCGGCGAGCGGCACCGCGCCCGGCCGGCCGAAGCCGTCGACCGGCTCGGCCGCCGTCCACGCGCGAGGCAGCTCCAGCAGCGCCAGCGGGTTGCCGTGGGCTTCGGCGATGATCCGGTCACGGACCCGGCCGTCCACCGGTCCCTTGACGACCGAGGCCAGCAGCGCGGCCGACTCGGCCTCCCCCAGGCCGCCGATCGGGAGCTCCGGCAACCCGGCCAGGTCCGGCTCGCGGCCGGTTTCCCGCAGGGCGAAGACGACCACGATCCGCTCGGCGAGGAGCCGGCGGGCGACGAAGGCGAGCACCACCTCGGACATCCGGTCGAGCCACTGCACGTCGTCGACCAGGCAGAGCAGGGGCTGTTCCTCGGCCACGTCGGCGAGCAGCGTCAGCACCGCCAGCCCGACCAGGAACCGGGTCGGCCGGGCCCCGGAGCTCAGCCCGAACGCCGTGCCGAGCGCGTCGCGCTGGGGTCCGGGGAGCCGGTCGAGGCGGTCGAGGAACGGCGCGCACAGCTGGTGCAGCCCGGCGTAGGCCATCACCTGCTCGGATTCGACGCCGGCGGCGCGCGCGACGCGGAAGCCCCGCGCCCGCGCCCGGGCGTACTCGAGCAGCGCGGTCTTCCCGATCCCGGCCTCGCCGCGCAGGACCAGCACCCGGCTCTGCTCCGACCGGGCCTCGGCCAGGACGCGGTCGAGCGTGGCGCATTCGCGGTGCCGGCCGAGCAGCGCGGGCTCCCGCCCCGGCATGCGAACCTCCACGGCCTGCCGGCGACGAACGTGCCGGGTGACCGAACACTAGCGCAGCGGGCCGGCGCCTACGCGTCGCCGGCGAGGCCCGTGTACCGCGCTTCGACGGCCTTGGCCGTCTTCGCCAGCTCCCCGCCGAGGACCCGCTTGCCCAGGAGCCCGAGCAGGCCCCCGAGCAGCCGGCCCTTGAGGTTCTTGCCCTCCCGGACCACCACGGCGTCGACCTGGGTCGTCCCGTCCGCCAGCCGGGTGAAGGTGTAAGTGTGCCCGGAGGCGCCGCCCCACGTGTTGGAGCCGGTGGTCTTCATGACGACCCGGGCCGGATCGGACCAGTCGTAGCGCAGGCGTTCCCAGATACCGCCCGACCCTTCGGTGACGTCGGCGTGGCTCTGGCCCAGCTCGTGCACCCGCAGGTACTCGGTCGCGCTGCGGCCGAAGAGCTTCGCGCGCTCCGGGCCGAAGTCGGTCAGCGCGGCGAGGAACTGCGCGGGCGACGCCGTGGTCAGCTGGCGCAGGTGGATCGTGGACATCTTCTCGTCTCCCGATGCTGGTTCAGGCGTCCTGGTGCTCGGCCATGTGGCGGGCGTACCAGGCCGGCCACTCCTGGTCGTACTGCCCGGTTTCCTTCTCGTGCTCGCCGTGCGCGGCCGCCGCCCGCTTCAGCGCCTGCTCCAGCTCGCCGGCGGAGCCGTAGGTCACCCCGGAGGTCCGTCCGGGGAACCGGGTGGTGATCTCCTGCAGCAGCCAGGTGTTGCCGTCGGGGTCGCTGAACGACGCGAACGACGAGTAGGTGCCGTGGTCCGGGTGCACGCCCGGGGTGAAGGCGCCGGTTTCGTCGCGGTGGAAGACCTCGCTGACGTCGACGCCGTGCCCGGCCAGCTCGGCACGGGCCGCCTCGATGTCCTCGACGACGAGGTAGGTGCCGCGGACCGAGCCGGGGGCGGCGTCGGTGATCCCGGTGCCGAAGTGGACCGACGCCGGCGACCCCGGCGGCGTCAGCTGCACGACCCGGGAGCCGCCGAAGACGATGTCGGCGTCTTCGCGCCAGCCGAGGGTCTTGTAGAAGTGCTTGGTCCGGTCGACGTCCGCGACGGGCAGGACCACGACTTCGAGTTTCATGTCCATGATCGGCAACTCCTCGGTGTCCGGCGGCGGGTTCGCCGCTCGAGGTCCAGAGTGGCCCCCGGTGGGTCGCGTTCGCCCCAGGGAGACACCCTGGCCGGCCCCGGGCCCGGGCACGGGCGGAGAGGCTCTCGCAGTACCTGTCCCGCCAGGGTCTCCCAGCCGTCCGGGACGCCTGCCAGCCTGTGAGCCGACCGGTTTCCCCGACAAAAGGAACGAAGAAGAATGGCGGACGGCCGATTCACCCCGCACGCGGAACTGTTCGATCTGAGTGGGAAATACGCCCTTGTCACCGGCGGCACCCAGGGAATCGGGAGGATGATCGCGCGCGGCCTTCTCCAGGCGGGCGCCCGCGTGATCATCAGCTCACGCAAGGCGGACGCGTGCGCGGAAGCACAGCGGCTGCTGTCGGAATTCGGCGACGTGGAGGCGTTCCCCGCCGACCTGTCCAGGCACGACGAGTGCCGGCGCCTCGCCGAGCACGTCAAGGCCGGCTCCGGGCGCCTGGACATCCTCGTCAACAACGCGGGAGCGATGTGGCGCGAACCGCTGGAGACGTTCCCGGACGAGGCCTGGGACGCCGTGGTCGACCTCAACCTCAAGGCGCCGTTCTGGCTGGTGCAGGCGCTGCTCCCGGCCCTTCGCGAGGCGGGCACCGCCGAGGATCCCGCGCGGGTCGTCAACATCGGCAGTATCGCCGCCATCCACGTCGCCGAGGCGCCCAACTACTCCTACGCCAGCAGCAAGGCGGCGCTCCACCAGCTCACCAGGGTGCTCGCCCGTGAGCTGGGCCCGCAGCACGTCACGGTGAACGCGGTGGCCCCCGGACCGTTCCCCTCGCAGATGATGGCGGCCACGCTCGAAACCCTCGGCGATACGATCGCGGCCAAGGCTCCCCTGCGCCGGCTCGGCCGCGACGACGACATGGCGGGCATCGCCGTGTTCCTCGCCAGCCGGGCCGGGGCCTACGTCACGGGCACGATCATCCCGGTCGACGGCGGCATCGCCACCACCGCGACCGGTACCTGAGGATTCCGGCGTGGGGCGCGTGGCCGTCGGGGGTACCGGCAGAACCTCCCTCCGCCCGCGGACAGGACCTAGGGTGCAGGGGTGACCAAGATCGATCTGCGCACCGAGATCAAGGAGTTCCTCAGCTCGCGTCGCGCGCGGATCGCCCCCGAGCGGGCCGGGCTGCCCGCCTACGGCGGCAACCGCCGGGTCAAGGGCCTGCGTCGCGAAGAGGTGGCTCTGCTGGCCGGGGTGTCGGTCGACTACTACGTGCGCATGGAGCGCGGCAGCCTCGCCGGCGCCTCCGACGGGGTGCTCGACGCGGTGGCCTCCGCCCTGCAACTGGACGAGGCCGAGCGAGATCACCTGTTCCACCTCGCGCGGCAGTCCAGGGCGCCCGGCGCTCCCCGCCGCCGTCGACCGGCCGCGACGGTGCGTCCGGCGCTTCGGCAGGTGCTCGACGCCATCACCGAGGCGCCGGCCTGGATCTGCAACGGCCGTTATGACGTCCTGGCCACGAACCACCTCGCCCGCGCGCTGTATGCCCCGGTGCTGGATTCCCCGGTGCTGGCCGACCCGCGACGGCCGGCCAACACCGCGCGGTTCGTGTACCTGGATCCCGAAGCGGCACGGTCGTTCTTCGTCGACTATGACCGGATCGCCGGCGATGTGGCCGCGAAGCTCCGCATGGAAGCCGGCCGCGATCCGCACGACGAGGACCTGTTCGCCCTGGTCGGCGAGCTGTCGACCCGCAGCGAACTGTTCCGGCGGCGGTGGGCGTCCCAGGACGTCCGGCTCCACCGGTCCGGACGCAAGCGGCTGCACCACCCGGCGGTGGGCCGGCTCGATCTGGACGTCGAGTCGATGGAACTGCCCGCCGAACCCGGCCTGCTCCTGACGGTCTACACCGCACCCGCCGGCACGGCGGCCGCGGACGGCCTGGCCCTGTTGGCGTCCTGGGCGGCCAGCCAGAGCAGGCCGGCGACCGAGACTCAGCCACTCAGCTGAGTTCGGCCGGTCCGGGTCAGCGGGCGCCCAGCCGGCGCAGGCTGTCGATGATCAGCTCCAAACCGAAGGCGAACCCCTCCGCCAGCGGCACCGGCAACGAGTCCTCGACCGCGTGGGTGGCCGGGAACTCGGCGGGCAGGGCGTGGAAGTGCGTCGCCACGCGTTCCCGCTCGGCGTCGTTCCCGGAGCCGGCCAGCTGGATGGCGAGGCCGAGGACGTACCGCGCGAGGGACGGAGTCGGTGCGGTACTGCGGCATGAGCCGCGTGTTCGGGGAGCGGCTGCCCGGTGACGGGGGAACCGTGCCCTTGGCCGAGCTCGTTCTCGGGGGTGCTCGTGAGGCTCGCGCCCGCGTCGACGAGGGTTTCGGTCCAGTCGTCGGTGAGCCCGGCGCCGTGCACGACGTTGGTGGCGGGGCTCAGCAGCCCGGCGTCCCGCACCGCGGTCCACCCGGGCCCGGGTTCGCCACCGCTCTGGTGCATCGACACCACGAGGCCGCGTTCGGCGGCGACGCGGAAGTCGGCGACCGCGGTGTCCGGAGTGGACAGTTGCGGTCCGCGGACGGCCATGCCGATGGTGAGCAGCGGGCCGGTGGTCAGCCGGTCGATCTCGCTGACGGGGTGGGTCGCGTCGGGTGCGGAGAAGGGGGTGCCGTGCAGGAACACCCCGCGGATGCCGGCCGCCGCGAGGCGGGACGAACTCGCGAGCCGGACCCGGGCCGACCTGCTCGCCGCGGCGAAACGGCTGTTCGGCGAACGCGGCTACCTCGACACCAAGATCATCGACATCGCCGCCGCGGCCGGCCGCGCCGTGGGCTCCTTCTACACCCACTTCGACGACAAGGAGCAGCTCCTCGCCGTGCTGCGCAGCGAACTCCCCGAGCCTGCGGCGCCCGGCCCGGCGGGTGACGACGCGCTCCGCGACCACATCACGGCCTGCTGGACGGCGCTGCGCACACACCGTCCCACCGCCATCGCCCTGCTGCAGTCGGCGACCGCCGCCGCCCCGGCGTCCGGCCGGCTGCGGGGCGAGCCGGCCGGCTGGACGGCCCCGCTGCGAAGACACCTGGAAAACCGGCCTGACCGCGGTGCACCGGCCGGCGACCCCGAACTGGTGGCGGCGGCCGTTGGCGTCATGCTCGCCGGCCTCAACCAGGCCCTGCCCGACGGCGAACCCGGCGACGACCGCGTCGCCGAGACCGTCACGAACCTCGTCCTCCACGGCCTCAGCGGCCTCGAGCAGTGAGTCGCTGCGCGTCCGGGTCAACGGTGGTCCTCGGTGAAACTTTCACGCGGGACCAGCTGCGGAGACCGCATCCTGAAGCAGCGAACCGAAATCGTCGATGTTCCGGCCGGGACGGCCACGGGTGAGACGACCGGCCTGCCGCACCAACCGGGCCAATTCCCTTGGCAGCAACGAAAGGAGTCCGTTCCTCGCAACCGGCGAACGGGACCGCCGGGCCGTCCGCCGTATGGCGCAACGGCAATCACCCGCCGACGCGACCGGGGCCCTCCACTCGCGGTGCGCCGGGCCGGGCCCCACCGCCGGTGACTTGACGCTCGACCCCGGCCGCTCCACGATGCTGTCGGCCAGGAAAATCCAGGCTTGGGACCGGTGGAGGCTTCCGTGGAGACTGCTCGGCGATGGCGGAAGCGGCGAGCGGTCACCGCCGCCGGTCTGGCGACGTCCCTCGTGGCCGTCACGCTCACGGCCCCGCCGGTTTCGGCCGCGACCGGGCCCGCGCTGTCGGTCGACGTGTCCGCCGGACGGCACCCGATCAGCCCCGGCATCTACGGCCTCAACGGCGGCGATCCGGCGTTCAACGCCGAAATCGGCCAGACGGTCGCGCGCTGGGGCGGCAACGCCTCCAGCCGCTACAACTTCAAGAACCACACTTACAACACCGGCAGCGACTGGTACTTCGAGAACATCGTCGCCGACCAGGAGCACTCCCTCGAGGGCGTGGTCGAGTCCCACCTCGACCGCGGCATCAAGCCGGTCGTCACCGTGCCCCTGAGCGGGTGGGTGGCCAAGGACTCGCCCTCCTCGCACCCGTTCGCCTGCGGCTTCCCGGCGACCCGGTTCCCGCAGCAGGACAGCTTCGACCAGTGGGACCCCAACTGCGGCAACGGAAAACTCGACCAGCAGAACCTCACCGGCGTCCCCACCGACACCTCGGTCCCGGCGGACGCGGCGTTCGACGGCGAAATGGTGTCGCACCTGGTGTCGCGGTTCGGCACGGCGGCCCAGGGTGGCGTGCCGATCTACGAACTCGACAACGAACCGGTGCTCTGGTCCAGCACGCACCGAGACGTACACCCCGAAGCCGTCTCGGACGACGAACTGGGCAGCAAGGGCACCGCGGCCGCCGCGGCGATCAAGGCCGCCGACCCGAGCGCGGCGGTTCTCGGCCCCTCCGGCTGGGGCTACTGCGAGTGGGTGGCGTCCGGAGTGGACGGTTGCGGACCGGGCCCCGACTCCGCCGCGCACGGCGGGCTCAACCTGTCCCAGTGGTACCTGAAGAACATGAAGGACTACAGCGACGCCCACGGCGGCAAACGCTACCTCGACTACTTCGACCAGCACTTCTACCCGCAGATCAGCGGCGACAAGACCCCCGAAGCCAACGCGCTGCGGCTGCGGTCCGTCCGGTCGCTGTGGGACCCGGCCTACGTCGAGGAGTCCTGGATCGGCCCGAGTGGCGTCAACGCGCCGCCGCTGCAGTTCATCCGCACGATGAAGTCGTGGATCGACCGGTACTACCCCGGGACCAAGACCGCCATCACCGAGTACAACTGGGGCGCGCTGGACGACATCAACGGCGCGCTGGCGGAAGCCGACATCCTGGGCGTCTTCGGCCGCGAGGGCCTCGACCTCGCCACGATGTGGGGCGAACCCAAGCCGACCGATCCGGGCGCGTACGCGTTCCGCATGTACCGCAACTACGACGGCGCCGGCAGCCGTTTCGGTGACGTCAGCGTGTCGGCCACGGCCGCCGACCAGGGCCAGCTGGCGGTCTACGCGGCGCAGCGGTCCGCCGACCAGGCGCTGACCGTCATGGTCGTCAACAAGACCGGCGGCGACCTCACCTCACCGTTGTCGGTGGCCGGGTTCGACAACGCCGGCGCGGCCCAGCGGTTCACCTACAGCCCGGCCGACCTGAACGCCATCGTGCGCGGCAGCGACGTCCCGGCGAGCAACGGCCACCTCGACGCGACCTACCCGGCGAACTCCATCACGCTGCTGGTCCTGCCGGCGGCCGGGTGCACGGCGAGTGTGCACGTCAACGGCGGCTGGGCCACCGGGCACGTCGCGACGGTGACCGTCACCAACGACCGCCGCACCGCGATCACCGGGTGGCGGGTCGGCTGGACCTGGCCCGGCGACCAGCAGGTGACCAACTCGTGGAACACCACCCTGACGCAGAGCGCCGCCCGCGTGGTCGCCGCCGACGCGGGGTGGAACGGCCCGATCGGTGCGGGTGGCAGCACGACGTTCGGGTTCCAGGCGACCGGGACGGCACCACCACCGACGCTGACCTGCACCCCGGCCTGACGCCGGTGCACGGGCGAGCCCGTGGCGGCCTCAGGTGAGCTCCCGCAGCGCGGCGACCGGGCACGACGTGACGGCCGTCCGCGCGGCGGCGACGTGCTCCGGCGGGATGGTCCCGCCTTCGAAGTGGTGGACGAGTTCGGCGTCGTCGTCGAGTTCGAAGACCGCGGGTGCTTGTTCGGCGCACACACCGTGTCCTTCGCAGCGGTCGTAGTCGGCGGAAATCCGCACGGGAGGTCCCCTTTCAGGCCGGGATGAGTTCGAGCGGCAGCCGCCCGAGGCGGTGGATGATGTTGTTGCGCGCCCATTCCGGTGCTCCGGTGAGCTCGATCCGGTCGACGCGGGCGACGAGGGCGCGCAGCATGGCCTGCGTTTCCAGGCGGGCGAGGCCCTGCCCGGCGCAGCCGTGCGTGCCGTGCCCGAAGCCGAGCTGGCGGGAGGCGTCGCGGCGGATGTCGAAGGTGTCCGGGTCCGTCCACGCCAGGGCGTCCCGGTTGGCCGAGGCGTAGAGGATCAGGACGCGTGCTCCCGCGGGGAGCGCCGTGCCGGCCACCTCGGTGTCCCGGCCGGCCTTGCGGCTGAAGGCACGCAGCGGCGACGCGAACCGGACCACCTCGTTGACCGCGTTGGGGATCAGGCTCGGATCGTCCTTGAGCAGCCGCCACTGCCCGGGGTGGGTGGCGAACAGGTGCAGGGCGCTCGCGATCGCGCTGAGCGTGGTGTCCAGGGACGGCACCAGGTAGTCGATCATCAGCGCCGGGCACTCGCCGTGGGCGAGCTCGCCCGCGTCGGCCGCGCGCAGCAGGTCGTCACCCATGCTGCCCGGCAGGACGTTCCGCCGCTTCACCACGGTGTGCGCGAACCGCGCCATCCCCAGGCCGGCCGGTACCGCCCGCACCGCCTGGCCGTTCAGCGGACCCAGGATGTCGAAGGTGGCCGCGCCCCAGCGCAGCAGGTTCTCCCGGCCCTCCACGGGCCACCCGACGAGGTCGGGCACCACCGAGGCGGGCAGAGCCGCCGCGACTTCGACGCCGTCGACGGTGCGCCGGGCGAGCGCGGCGTCGACGATCTCGGCGGCCTGGCGTTCCACCACGTCCTTCATCCCGCGCAGCGCACGGGGGGTGAGCCGGTGGGCGACCAGGGCCCGGCGGCGGGCGTGGTCTTCGCCGTCGCTGTTGAGGGTCGTGCCGCGGGAGAGCCGGTTGGCGACGGGGTTGAGCGCCACGCCCTCGCCGGAGACGAAGGTCTTGTCATCGAGCAGCACGGCCTTGCATTCGGCGTAGCGAGGCAGTGCGAAGACCTTGTGTCCGGGCAGCCACACCACCGGCCCGAGTTCGCGCAGGTTCGCGTAGTGCGGATAGGGGTCCAGGATCGCTCGCGGGGAATAGATGTCCGGCCGGTAGACGGGGACATCGGGAAGTCGGGGCATCGTCGCTCCTCGTCGCGTTCAGCGGGAATCGGGGGTCAGCCGCGGCAGGGCCCGGCCGAGACGGCCGCTCGTGCTCAGCACCGTGCCGTCCGGGCGGACGACGGCCGTGCCGGTCCGGAGCCAGCGGTGCAGCTCACCGGAGCTCCGCGTCGTGACGAGGACCGCGCCGCGTTCCTCGACGGCTGCTCGTTCGGCGTCCGAGGGGACGTCCGCGGTGACGACGGCGAAGCGACCGTCGGCCACGTCGTCGAAGCGGCGGCCGTCGTCGAGAAGCGCGTTGGGACACAGGCGCCCCGCCAACGTCCGCCGGAGGCGTGGCCGCACGACCAGAGCCGACCGGCTCAACGCGGGTGTCTCGCTGCCGAGGACGCGACCGGTCAGGCGCGGCGCGACGGCCCGGCGGATCAGGTCGCCGAGCCGGCCGCCGTCGGTCATCGCCCTGCCGACGAGCACGGCCCGGCGGATCATGGCGCGGGCGTGCGGCTTGCGTTCGGCCTCGTAGGTGCCGAGCGCGCTCTCGGGCAGCGTCCCGTCGAGGACGCCGGCGAGCTTCCAGGCGAGGTTGACCGCGTCGCGCAGCCCGGCGCCCATGCCCTGGCCGATGAACGGCGGGGTGAGGTGCGCGGCGTCGCCGAGCAGGAACACCCTCCGGTCCCGCCACCGGTCCGCGACCCGGGCGCGGAAGGTGTACTCGGCGACGCGGACGATCTCCAGGTCATCGGCCGGGATGTGCCGGATCCACGGCGCGATCAGCGGGTGCAGCCGGTCCGGGTCGCGGAAGTCCTCGCCCGCCTCCCCGGCCAGCAGCCGGAACTCCCAGCGGTGACGGGTTTCCCCGATGCGCATGTAGGTCGCGGCGCGGGCCGGGTCGCAGACCTGGTGCACGCCTTGCCACTGGCCGAGGTCGGCGGTGGTGGCGATGTCGACCACGAGCCAGCGCTGGTCGAAGTTCAGGTCCGCCATCGTCGCGCCGATCGCCGTCCGGGTGCGGCTGTTGGCGCCGTCGCAGCCCAGGACGTAGCCCGCGTGGATCGTCTCGCGCTCCCCGGTGCCGCGGTCGGTCGTCTCGACCCGCACGCCGGTCCCGTCCTGCCGGATGCCGGTGACCTCGGTGTCGCCGCGCAGGGTGACGGCGCCGATCGTCTCCAGGTGGGTCCGCAGCAGGTGCTCCAGGTCGGGTTGGTCGAACATGTTCGCCTCCGGGTAGCCGTGCCGGCCGGCGCCCGGGGAACGGCGGAACTCGGCCAGCACCCGCAGGTCCGGGTCGAGCAGCCGCAGCCCGTGACAGGGCCGGGAGATGGCGGCGAACTCCCCGGCCAGCCCGAGCCGCCCGAGGATGCGGTGCACCTCGTCGTCCAGGTGCACCGCGCGGGGCCGCGGGTAGACCGAATCCCACCGCTCGAGCACCAGGCACTCGACGCCGTAGCGGCCGAGCAGCGCCGCGGCGGTCAGTCCGGTCGGGCCCGCCCCGACGATGACGACGGGCACCCTCACGGCGACACCCCGAGGGCCACGAGGTAGCCGGCGACGAGCACCGCGCAGACCAGCGCCGGGACGAGGTCGCGGCCGCGGTCGTGGTCGCGCACGTGCGTGCCGAGCGCGCCCGCGAGCAGGAGCAGCAGGCCGGCCCCGGCCAGTGTGCCGAGAACCGGCACGGCCGGGCCGAGCACGAGACCGGCGGCCCCGGCGATCTCCAGCACGCCGATGCCGCGGTAGGCCGTGACGGAGAAGCCGGCGTGCGCGGCGCGTTCCCGCATGGGCGCGAGCGCGAGCAGCTTGGCCGCGCCGAACAGGAAGAAGATGGCCGCCACCAGGACGGAAAGGGCGATCAGGACGGTCATGAGTTCCCTCGGAACGTCAGCCGGGCGGGAACGGTGTAGCGGCCGAGGGTGGCCCTCACCCCCGGTTCGTCCACTTCGGACGGAAGGGTGACGGCGGCGACCACGGTCCCGTCCTCGATCACCGCGTCGACGGTCACCCCGTCGAACGGGGCGAGTGCCTCGGCG
This sequence comes from Amycolatopsis rifamycinica, assembly GCF_000695625.1. Classification (GTDB taxonomy): domain Bacteria; phylum Actinomycetota; class Actinomycetes; order Mycobacteriales; family Pseudonocardiaceae; genus Amycolatopsis; species Amycolatopsis rifamycinica. The sequence continues at coordinate 42,897 of NZ_JMQI01000027.1, read as the reverse complement.
ATCGCGCGGCGGGTGGCGTCGGCGCGCAGGGTGAGTTTGGAGGGCTTGCCGATGTCGGTGCTCGGCAGCGTGTCGAGCACGGTGACGGCCTTCGGCACGGCGGCGCGCTCGGGCACGTGGTCGGCGGCCCACGCCAGCAGGGCGTCCTCGGTCACCGTCGCGCCCGGAGCCAGCGTCACGTAGCCGACCGGGACCTCCCCGGCGTGTTCGTCGGGGCGGCCGACGGCGCCGGCGGCGGTGACGTCGGGGTGGCTCAGCAACGCGTCCTCGATCATCGCGGGGTCGATGTTGTGGCCGCCGCGGATGATGAGGTCCTTGGCCCGGCCGGCCAGGTGCACGAACCCGTCGGCGTCCAGCCGAGCCAGGTCACCGGTGTCCAGCCAGCCGTCGCGGAGTTTGCCGAGGCCGTCCAGCAGGGGGCCGTTCTCGTCCCGGCCGACGACGTAACCGGCGAACACGGCCGGGCCGCTGATGGCCAGCACCCCGGTCTGCCCGCAGGGCAGCTCCTCCCCCGTCTCCGGGTGGACGACCTTCATCCGCTGGTAGGGCAGGCGCTGGCCGACGGTGCCCGGGCGCGGGGCGCCGGGGAAGCCGCGGGCGCTCGCGCAGGTGGCTTCGGTCAGCCCGTACCCCTCGACCAGCGTGACGCCGGTGTGCGCCTCGAATTCCGCCCGCACGGCGGCGGGCAGCGGCGAGGCCCCGATCATGGCGTACCGCAGGCCGGCGATGTCGGCGTCGACCGGGCACCGGGCGAGCACCGCGTACACGGTCGGGACCGCGCTCATCGCGGCGATCCGGTGGTGCTCGACGATCTTCCAGAACTGCCCGTACAGGGCGGGTTCGCGGTAGCCCAGCGGCCCCGCCCACACCGCCTGCTGCCCCTTGAACAACGGCGCGAGCAGCGTGACCACCAGCGCGTTGACGTGGAACAGCGGCAGCGCCGCGAAGACGACCGACCCGTCGTCGAGCGGCGAGCCGACCGCGATCATCCACGCGTCGGCGACCTCGTTGGCGTGCGTGTGGGCGGCCAGCTTCGGCGCCCCGGTCGTGCCCCCGGTGGGGAACAACGCGGCCAGGTCCGCCGCCGCGGGCGGTTCGCCGGCGAACCCGGCCGGGTCGTGCCCGGCCGCGAGCTCGGCGAGGTAGGCCACGCGCACGCCGTCGAGGACAGGCAGCGCGGCGGGTTCGCCGGCCGCGCCCGTCGGGCGCAGCACGAGGATCGCGTCCAACCCGGCGGCGAGCTCCCGCGCGGTGTCCCAGACCTCCGGCGCGAGTTCCGGACCGGCGGTGATCAGGACGCGGGCCCCCGACCGGCGAAGCAGCTCGCCGAGGTGGGCGCGGGACAGGCCGCCGTTGAGCGGCGCCGCGATCCCGGCGAGCTGCGCGGCCAGGGTCGCCGGGATCAGGTCGGCGCAGTGGGGTGCCATCAGCGCCACCGCGTCCCGCGCCGCACCCCGAGGTCCCGCAGCAGGTTCGCGTACCGGTGGACGTCGGCGAGCAGCTCGGCGAACGTGCGGCGGACGGGTTCGCGCCACCGCGCGGCCTCGGGCAGCACGGTGGTGGCCGTCCGGTCCGGCCACCGCGCGGCCGCCCGCGAGAGCAGGGCGTACGTCGACTCCGGCAGGTGCCGTTCGGCGAGCGGGACGGCCTCGATCGCGGCCAGGTCGGCCGGCTCGGCGCAGCGGGGCCACAGGGAAGCGCCGGTCATCGCGGGTGCCTCACGATCGTGCGCTGGGTGCCGAGGTCGAGAGCGCCGTCGTCCGTGGCGGCCGACGCTTCGACGACGTCGCCGTCGGCGAGGTACTTCGGGTTTTTCGCCTGGCCCTTGAAGAACAGCTTCCACTTGAGCGACGGGGGCAGCAGGGCGGCGATCTTCTCGACGGCCTTCGGCGGCGCGGACAGCGCGGTGCCGGCCGGGGTGCCGGTCAGCACCAGATCGCCGGGATCCAGGCGCTGGAACCGGGTCAACGCCCGCAACGCCTCGAGGGGCCGGTGGATCATGTCGGCGCCGACGACCGAGTCCTGGCGGACCGAGCCGTTGACCGACAGCCGCAGCCGCAGATCGGTGAAGCGCTCGAAGTCGCCGGGTTCGAGCAGCACCAGCGCGGGTCCGGCCGGGGTGAACGTCGGGTACGACTTGGCTTCGTAGAACTGGGTCTTCGGCAGCTGGATGTCACGGGCGGAGACGTCGTCGGTGACGACCAGCCCCGCGACGCACTCCTCCGGGGCGGCGATCTCACTGCCGACCGGCAGCTCACGGCCGATGACCAGCCCGATCTCCACCTCGTAGTCGAGCAGGCGCACGTGCGGCGGCTTGACGACGTCGTCGAACGGACCGGAGATCGACCCGGACGTCTTGCGGAAGAACGTCAGGGGCACGGTCCGCGGGTCCATCCCGGAATCCGTGACGTGCGAGGCGAAGTTGGTCATCTGGGCGACGACGCGGCAGGGCGCGGTGACCGGTGAGACCAGGACGAGGTCCGCCACCCGGTCGGTGGCCGGGCCCGCGGCGGCGGCCGTGATCGCCGGACGGTCGGCGAGCAGCGCGCCGGTGGTCGCCGCGCACGTTTCGATCTTCGTGGCTTCGGCGCCGCGGGCGACGTACCAGGCGTCGGCGGTGCGCAGCACGGTCCGGCTCATGCGCGCACCTCGCCGTCGCTCGGTGCCGCCTGAGCCGGGAGCGCGGTGACGGATGATCGATTCGCGAGCTTGGTCATGAACGGGCCACCTTCAGCAGGCCCAGGAAGCGCTGGGCGTCGAATTCGTTGTCTTCGCGCAGGGCCGAGAACACCGCGCGCAGTTCGCGCAGGGCTTCCTTGCCCGGCTTGACGCCGAGGAAGTCGGCGGTGGCGGGCGGTCCCCACTGGGCCAGGCCGGAGGCGGTCATCGGGGCCCAGCCGGGTTCGAGGGTGTTGTCGAACAGGTCGCCGTCGCTGTAGTGCTCGACCATGAACCCGTCCGGGTCGCGCCAGTAGTCGAACAGCTGGCTGCCCTGGACGTGCCGCCCGATGCCCCACGAGTGGTGGTAGCCGTGCTCGCGCAGGTACTCCCCGCCCGCGGCCAGCGCGTCGAGGTCGGCGACCTGGTACGCCGAGTGCACGTACCGGTTCGCCGGGCCGAGCGTCAGGGCGAGGGTGTGGTGGTCGGCCGGGCTACTACCGCGGTCGCAGCGGACGAAGCTCATCACCGGCCCGCGGTCGCGCCGGCCGGGGTGGAACAGGAAGTCGCTGACGATCAGGCCCAGGTGCCCGAGGTACCAGTCCAGCGTCTGCCGGTACTTCGTCGTCTGCAGCACGACGTGGCCCAGCCGCCGCACCCGAGCCGGCGTCCGTGGCGGTCGCTGGGTGGCGTTGGTTCGCCGGGTCTCGTGGCCGAAGTTGAACGTGTGGGGTTCCTGCGGCGGCAACGCGGGCAGCTCGTGCGTGTCGGAGACGACCCGGACGCGCAGGCCGTTCGGGTCGGCGAGGTCGGCGACGACGCCGCCCACCGGCTCCGGCAGCTTGGCGACCGGCCGCCCGGCGGACTCGGCGAGCCTCAGGACGTCACTCCGGGCGGCCGCGCGGAACGCCGGCCCGAGGAACCTCGACCGGGCGCCCCGGCGGATGAGCACGCACGGCGCGCCGGGGTCGGTCCCCCGCAGGTGCAGCTCGTGCTCGGTGCTCAGCGTCGGCGTGAACCCGAAAGCCCGCGCGAACGCCTCGGCTCGCACCAGGTCCGGTTTCTCGAATTCCAGCCAGGCCACGTCGTGCACCTTGATCACCGGGTTCGCCGCCCGGCCGGGGTGCTCGCCCGCGAGCGCACCATGCTCGCTGTGCAACCCCCTGTGCGGATCTTCCACGGCCGCTCCCTCCATCCACGATGATGACGACATCGTCAGTTACGAGGAAGTCATCAGTCAAGGGCTTCTGACGACTTCGTCAATATTGACGGGGATGGGCTAGGATGACCGCTCGACGAGGAGCGGACGACAGGGAGCACGGATGCCGGAGCAGGCCCCGAGCCGGCTGGAGCGGCGCAAAGCGCGGACCCGCGCGGCTCTCGTCCGGGCCGCCCAGGCGCTCATCGCGGACGGGAAGACCGCGGTGTCGGTGCTGGAGATCACCCAGGCCGCGGACGTCGGACTGGGGTCGTTCTACAACCACTTCGAGACGAAGGAGCAGCTCTACCAGGCCGCGGTCGAGGACGCCCTCGACGTCCACGGCGCCCTGCTCGACGAGCTGACGACCGGCCTCGACGACCCGGCCCAGGTCTTCGCGCAGAGCTTCCGGCTCACCGGGCGGCTGCACCGCAGGAACCCCGAACTCAGCAAGGTGCTGCTGCACCACGGCCTCGAACTGTCCACTTCGGACCACGGCCTCGCCCCCCGTGCCCGCCGCGACATCGAGGCCGGCGCGCGGGCCGGCCGCTTCACCGTCGCCGACAGCGAGCTCGCGTTGGTCACGGTGGCCGGAGCCGCACTCGGCCTCGGCCACCTGCTGCACCGCCGTCCCGAACGCGACGACGCCGAGACCACCGACCAGGTGACCGAGGACCTGCTGCGCATGCTCGGCCTCTCCGCCGCCGAAGCCCGCGAGATCTGCCGCCGCCCGCTGCCCGAGTTCGACATCACCGCGACCGGCCCCGGCACCACCGCCTGAGCGCAACGTCCCCGGCTCCGGCGGAATTCGGCCCCTACCGGCGTCCGGTCCGGGTGGCGCTCGATCGCGGTGACCCCGAAGAAAAGGTGGTGCTGGGCAGCATCGGGCGCGAGTGCGTCCGGTTCTCCCGCTGCCCGGTCGTGGTCATCACCCCGGAAGCCGCGCACCGCCTCGCCCCCGCTTGAACCCGCCCACCGGCACCGGTGCGATCCTCCTCAGGAGTTCCGTCGCTTCGGGGTGGGCAGGCCGACCAGCAGGACGGCTCGCGGAACACCGGGCAGCAGCGAGTCCCCGGCCGCGCGCCGCCGGGGCGGCCGGACCGGCAGCGCCCGCGAGGAGAACCCGCGCACGGCCGCGGCGAGCCGGGCCGAGTGCAGGGCCGCGCCGGCCAGGACGTGGTGGCTGCGGCTGTCGCCGGGGGTGGTGATCAGCACCGACGACTGGCCGGTCACGTCGGCGCCGAGGTGGGCGAGGGCCGGGGCCCAGTCCGGGCGGACGATCCGGACGGCCGTGTCCGGCCAGAAGCCGTCCGCGGCCAGCCCGCCCAGGACGGCCAGGCTGACCGGCCGCAGCGGCCCGTCCGTGCCGAGCTTGCGCAGCGCCGCGTACCGCGCCCACTCGCTGCTGGACGGCGGGCGCGCTCTCCCGAGCCGGACGACGGCCGCGACGTCGGGGCGGTCCGGATCGTCCGGGAAGGTGAACTCGGGTTCGCGCCCCAGCACCCGGACGACGGTCCAGACCGTCGACAGGGCCGCCCCGCACTCGAGGAGGGCGGCGGTGCCCGCGCGCTCGCGCCGGGCGGCCGGTTCGGTCAGCACGACCTCGTCCGGCCGGACTTCCGCGACGCACCGGTTCGGGCCGAGCCACAGCAGGGCGTCGCCGAGGACGGCCCGGGCCGAGCGGTCCCACCGGAACCTCGGCGCGGTCATCCGCCGAGGTGTCTCGAGGCGGCCCGGCAGGTGGCCAGCAGCCCGTCGGCGTCGATCACGGTGACGCGCTCTTCGAGCCCGCCCGGGACCTCCGCCCGCACGTCCGGATCGGGTGAGACCAGCGCGACCGGCACGTGGTCGCGGACCGCGCACACGACGCCGTACTCGCGGGCGGTCAGCTCTGCGCCCTGGCCACGGACGTCGACGAGCAGGTCCGGCTGGGCGAAGGGCTCGTCGAGCGGGCAGCGGCCGCCCACCGCCAGCGCGCGGCACAACCCGGCGCGGGTGTGGCACCGGCTGACCAGGCAGCCGGCGTCACGCAGGGGCTGCACCAGGAAGTCGGCGTCCCCGAAGGAAGATTCGGTCAGCAGCACGTGCACGGCTTCACCTCGTGGTCACTCGGGCGAGCGCCTCTTCGGCGCCGCGGGCCAGCTCCAGGTCTTCCCGGGGCCGGACGATCAGGGCGGGTACCGGTGAACCCGCGGCGGTGACGGTCCGGTCGGCATCGACGGGCGGGACGTTCCCGGCCCGCAGGCCGAGCACGCCCAGCCCGTCGACGACCGACGTGATCACCGACGGCTGGTGCTCGGCGACGCCACCGGTGAACACCACCGCGTCCAGCCGCGACAGGCTCATCGCGGCCGCGCCGATCTCGCGGCGCAGCCGGTGCCGGTAGACGTCCATGGCCACTTCGGCGTCGCGCTCGCCGTGCGCCGCCGCGGCCAGGACCCGGCGCAGGTCGCCGTTGGTGCCGCTCATCCCGGCCAGGCCGGAGCGGTGGAACAGCGCGTCGGCCATCTCGGCCGCGTTCATCGGCACCGTCTGCATCACGTGCAGCAGCAGGCCCGGATCGATCGAACCGGACCGGGTGGCCATCATCGCGCCTTCCAGCGGGGTGAACCCCATGCTGGTGTCGACGCCGTGGCCGTCGCGGATCGCCGTCACCGACACCCCGGCCCCGACGTGGGCACACACGATCTGCAGGTCTTCCGGCGCCCGGCCGAGCAGCTCACCGGTGCGGCGCAGCGCGTACTGGCACGACAGGCCGTGGAAACCGTAGCGGCGCAAGCGGTTCTGCGCGGTCCACGCCCGCGGCAGCGGGTAGCGCGCCGCGGCTTCGGGCATCCGGGCGTGGAACGCGGTGTCGAAACAGGCCACCACCGGGACGTCCGGCAGCAGCCGCCGGACCTCGCGGGTCACCGAAAGGGACAGCGGCTGGTGGTTCGGCGCGAGCGAGGTGAGCCGTTCGAGGTTCGCCAGCAGGGCGTCGTCGACCCGCGCCGCGGCCTTCTGCGAGCCGCCGTGGACGAACCGGACGGCGACGGCGTCCACATCGGACCACCGGCGGATCGCCTGGGCGGCCACGCCGGGGTCGGCCAGGTCCCACGCCGTCCAGCCGACGGCGGTGCCGTCGGCGACGAGCGAGACCTTCATGCTCGACGAGCCCGGGTTCAGGGTCAGCACACGCACGATCGCTCCTTCAGTCCCGCAGCCGGCGCAGGAACGGGTCGGCGGACACGTCCGGCTCGAACCGGGCGCGCACGTCGAGCGCCACGCAGCCGTCCGAGCGCACGCGCACCGGGTTGAGGTCCAGTTCGGCCAGCTCGGCGAGCCGGCTGACTTTCAGCAGCAGTTCCCGCACGGCGGCCCGGTCGAGCGACCCGGCCCAGAGCGGTTGGAGGCGCGCAGGCCATCGAGCAGCAGGTCCGCGTCGGCACCGGTGAGCGGCGCGAGCTTGGCGGCGCGGTCGGCGATCAGGTCGGTGTCGACGCCGCCGAGGCCGAACACGACCAGCGGCCCGAACACCGGGTCCGAGCGCACCCCGCTCGGCGCCGACCACTCGATCCTGACCCCACCCTCGGGGCCGCTGCCCAGCGAAAACCCTCCGCCCCCGGCTTCGGCGCGGTCACGGAGGTTGCCCGGCCCGCTCGGCGAGACGTGGACCTGGACCGGCTCACTGCCCAGTGCCCGTGGCCGCCCCGTCTCGCAGCCGCACAACCGAGTCAGCCGTTGTCTTTGCGCAGCTCGGTGGCGAGGACGGCGGCCTGGGTGCGCCGTTCCATGCCGAGCTTGGTCAGCAGGCGGGAGACGTAGTTCTTGACCGTCTTCTCGGCGAGGAACATGCGCTCGGAGATCTGGCGGTTGGTCAGGCCCTCGCCGATCAGTTCCAGCAGTTTCTTCTCCTGGTCCGACAGGTCCGCCAGCGGGCCCTTCTTGGTCTGGCTGTCCCGCAGCTTGCCCATCAGTGCGGCGGCCGCGTGGGCGTCGAGCAGGGATTTCCCCGCGCCGACCTCGCGGACCGCGGACACCAGGTCCATGCCCTTGATGTCCTTGATCACGAACCCGCTCGCCCCGGCCATCACCGCGTCGAGCATCGCCTGCTCGTCGGTGAAGGAGGTGAGCATCAGGCACTTCAGGTCGGGCAGCTTCGAGCGCAGCTCACGCGCCAGCTCGATGCCGTTGCCGTCCGGCAGCCGCACGTCGAGCACCGCCACGTCGGGGTTGAGCGCGGGGATCCGCGCCAGGGCCTGGGACACGCTGCCGGCCTGCCCGACCACCGTCAGGTGCGCGTCTTCGTCCAGCAGGTCGGCGACGCCACGGCGTACGACCTCGTGGTCATCGACCAAGAACACGCGGAGCATTTCCGACCTCCCGGGAACAGCGCTAGTGGAGATCAGCGTACGGCCACCGGCTCCCGGACGGCAGGGACCGAGGGCCGTCCGGGAAGTGACCAAGGACCCTGAACGCGCGTCGCGACCGGCGAAGCCACGGAGTCCGCCAAGTGTGGACCCGCCGGCGAAGACCACGGTGATCGTGCTCAGCCCTCCCAGGTCCAGTTCCGCACCTCGGGCAGGTCCTCGCCGTGGGTGCGGATGTACCGCTGGTGCCGGCCCTGGGCCTCGGTCATCTTCTGCCGCAGCACCCCGGCCGTCGCGGCGAGGCCGGGGACCCGGTCGATCGCGTCGATCACCAGCTGGAAGCGGTCCATGTGGTTGAGCACCAGCATGTCGAACGGCGTGGTCGTCGTCCCGTGCTCGGTGTAGCCGCGCACGTGCATCCCCGCGTGGTTGGTGCGCCGGTAGGCCAGGCGGTGGATCAGCCACGGGTAGCCGTGGTAGGCGAAGATCACCGGGCGGTCCGGGGTGAACAGCGCGTCGAACTCCCGGTCGCCGAGGCCGTGCGGGTGCTCGGCTTCGGGCTGCAACCGCATCAAATCCACGACGTTCACCACGCGCACCGCCAGATCCGGCAGTTCCTGCCGCAGGATCTTCGCGGCGGCCAGCACTTCCAGCGTGGGCGCGTCGCCCGCGCAGGCCAGGACGACGTCCGGCTCGCGGTCGGTGTGGGTGCTCGCCCACTCCCAGATGCTCGCCCCGCGGGCGCAGTGCAGCGCCGCCTGCTCGGCGTCCAGCCAGTTCGGCGTGTCGTTCTTGCCCGCCACCACGACGTTCACGTAGTCCCGGCTGCGCAGGCAGTGCGCCGCCACCTCCAGCAGCGTGTTCGTGTCCGGCGGGAAGTACACCCGCACGACCTCGGAACTCTTGTTCGCGACGTGGTCGACGAACCCGGGGTCCTGGTGGGAGAACCCGTTGTGGTCCTGCCGCCACACGTGCGAGGTCAGCAGGTAGTTCAGCGACGCCACCGGCCGCCGCCACGGGATCTGCCGGTGCACCCGCAGCCACTTGATGTGCTGGTTGACCATCGAGTCCACGATGTGCACGAACGCCTCGTAACACGAGAACAGCCCGTGCCGGCCCGACAGCAGGTACCCCTCGAGCCAGCCCTGGCACAGGTGCTCCGACAGCACTTCCAGCACGCGGCCGTCGCGGGCCAGGTGCTCGTCGACCGGCTCGACCGCGGACTGCCACTCCTTGCCCGTGACGTCGTAGACCGCGTCCAGCCGGTTCGACGCCGTCTCGTCGGGGCCGAAGAGGCGGAAGTTCGCCCGGTCGGCGTTGAGCGCGAACACGTCCCGCAGGAACCGGCCCAGCACCCGGGTCGGCTCCGCCACCGTCGTCCCCGGAACCGTGACCGCGACGGCGTGGTCCGCGGTGTCGGGCAGGGTGAGCGGCCGCAGCAGGATGCCGCCGTTGGCGTTCGGATTGGCGCCCATCCGCCGCTCCCCCGCCGGGATCATCGCCGTGACGTCCGCGACCGGACGGCCGGCGGCGTCGAACAGCTCCTCCGGGCGGTAGGACCGCAGCCACTCCTCCAGCTGCTTCAGGTGCTCCGGGTTCGTGCGGACCCCCGGCAGCGGGACCTGGTGGGCCCGCCAGGTGCCCTCCACCGGGACACCGTCCACAACGGACGGTCCGGTCCAGCCCTTGGGGCTGCGCAGCACGATCATCGGCCACACCCCGCGCCGCTCGGCGAGGGTGGCGACCGCCGAGTCCAGCGCCGCGGCCATCGCCTGGTGCATCGGCTCCGGATCGGCACCTTCGACGTAGATCGGCGCGTACCCGTAGCCGCGCAGCAGGGCGTCCAGCTCGGCGTGCGGGATGCGGGACAACACGGTCGGGTTGGCGATCTTGTAGCCGTTGAGGTGCAGGATCGGCAGGACCGCGCCGTCGCGGACCGGGTCGAGGAACTTGTTGGCGTGCCAGGACGTCGCCAGCGGGCCGGTCTCGGCCTCGCCGTCGCCGACCACGCAGGCGACGAACAGGTCCGGGTTGTCGAACGCCGCCCCGAAGGCGTGCGCGAGCGAATACCCGAGCTCGCCGCCTTCGTGGATGGACCCGGGGACCTGCGGAGCGACGTGGCTGGGCACGCCGCCGGGGAAGGAGAACTGCTTGAACAGCTCCGCCATCCCGGCGGTGTCCCGCGTGACCTCGGGCCACGCCTCGGTGTAGCTGCCCTCCAGCCAGGTGTTGGCCAGCAACGCCGGGCCACCGTGACCAGGGCCGGTGACCAGCATGGCGTTCAGGTCGTGGGCGAGGATCGCCCGGTTGAGGTGGGCGTAGACGAAGTTCAGGCCGGGCGAGGTCCCCCAGTGCCCGAGCAGCCTCGGCTTGACGTGCTCGGCACGCAGCGACTCGCGCAGCAGCGGGTTCGCCATGAGGTAGATCTGGCCGGCCGAGAGGTAGTTCGCGGCCCGCCAGAGGGCGTCCACCTGGGCGAGTTCGGTGTTGCCGAGCGTCACGGCCCGGTCGTCGAGCGCGGTCACTTAGCCACCTCCGGGCGGACGACGAGCACCGGGCACCCGGCGTGCTGCACCAGCGCCTGGCTGGTCGAGCCCAGCAGCATCCCGGTGAACCCGCCCCGGCCCCGGCTGCCGACGACGATCAGCTGCGCGGTCCCGCTCTCCTCGAGCAACGCGTGCCGCGGCCGGTCGCGGACCAGGTTCCGGCCGATCTCCACGTCGGGGTACTTCTCCTGCCAGCCGGCCAGCCGCTCGGTCAGCAGCCGCTGCTCCCCCTCTTCGAGCGATTCCGGCTGGGTGAGGATGCGGGCGGTGCCGCGGGTGTCCTCGTAGGTGACGTCGTTCCAGGCGTGCACCGCGACCAGCGGCACGCCACGCAGCGACGCTTCTTCGAACGCGACACCGATGGCCTGTTCGCTGTTCGGACTGCCGTCGACGCCCACGACGACCGGTCCCGTCTCCGGGACGACCGCCGGCTCCCGGCGGCCGCGGACGACCGCGACCGGGCAGTGGGCGTGGCTCACGACCGAAGCCGCGGTGCCGCCGACGAGCATGTCCGCGAAGCCGCCGGAGCCCGTCCGGCCGACCACGAGCATCCGCGCGTGCCGGGACTCCTCGATCAGCATCGGTACCGGCGGATCGTTCGGCAGCTCGGTGACCACGGCCAGGTCCTTGTCGATCGACGCGGCCAGGGCGCAGGCCTCGGCGATGGCGCGTTCGCCGTCCGCCTGGACCGCCTCGAACAGCGTCGCCGCGCCGAGGCCGGTCATGCCGCCGCCGTAGTAGAGGCCGGCGACCTGCAGCCCGTGCACGATCTTCAGCTGGAGGTGGCGCCGGGAGGCGATGTCCGCCGCCCAGGCGACGGCGGCGGTCGAACCCGCCGAGCCGTCCACGCCCACGGTGATCCTCGGTTCGGTGGTGCTCATCGTGCCTGCTCCTCGCCCGCGTATGCGGTGTCGGCGGCGACGACACCCGGCACGGCCAGCGCCAGCAGCCGGGCGACGTGCCGATCGGTCTCGTCGTCGAATTGGTCGGTGATGTGCACGCAGCCGTCGCGGACGTCGATCTTCCAGCGGGCGCTGCCGCCGTAGATCTCCAAGCGGTGCTTGACGTCCCGCGCGATCTCGACGTCCTGGCGCGCCAGCATCCGGACGACGTCCCGGCGGGTCACGATGCCCACGACGGCCGCGCCGTCGACGATCGGCATCGCGCGGATCCGGGCGTCCACCAGCGCCTGGCAGAGGTCGGCGACATCGGTGCCGGTGTCCATCGCGGTGGCGGGACTGGTCATCAGGTCCCCCACCGTCTTGCCCGCGGACGTGGCTTCGCGGTGTTCATGGGAGTGCCGGGGGTCCACCGGGATCCGGCCGCGGATCAGGTCGGCTTCGGTGACGATGCCGATCAGCCGGTCGTCGTCGTCGACCACGGGGAGGGCGGTGAAGCCGTGCATCGACAGCAGCTCGGCCGCTTCTTTCGCGGACGTCCACGGGTGCACGGTGATCACCGGCGCGGTCATCAGGTCGCGTGCGCGCATCGGGGTTCCTTTCGTGTCACCTCCCAACCTAGGAAGGCGGGACCCGGGTGACCGCTGGCGTCGGTCACCGGTCATGAGGACTTACGTCCCTTCGCCGGAGCACGTCCAAAGAGGACGAAGTGCTCTCGGCGAGCACGGCCTCCGCTGCCTGCGCAGGCAGCGGAGGACTACACCACGGGTGGAGCGTTCGGCGGGCGGCGCCGGGCACCGCCCGGCACCCGGACGCGCACGACGCGACGGAACCGTGAGCACGACGGACGTTCTTCGCCGGCGGCTGACTTCCTCCTGGCGCCGACCGGGAGCGTGCCGTTCGTGGGCACAAATGCCCGGCCGGACGGGAGGAACGGCACACGCGGACGGGGCTTCCGCCTCTGCATCCCGTGCCCACCACGGGGAAGCCTGGTCAGTGCCGGCCAGAAGGCCCGGTATCTCCCACCGGAGAGGGGGCCGACATGAGCTTCGCCCACCACGATCGGAACCCCGGCCCCGCCCGGGCGGGCGGATTCCCGAACGGGTTGCGGGTACGCGCCCACAGCGGCCGGTTCACCGGCGGCACCGGCGTCGTGGTCGACCGGGCACCCGACCTGCGTCCCGGCTCCGTCTGGGTCGAGTTCAGCCCCGGCCACCCTCGGCTCGTGCCCGGCTACCGGCTCGACGTCGACGAGCCGGACGACTGAGCGTGCTCGCCGTGCTCGCGGAGCCGCGCCGTCCGGTGGTATGCCCGAGAAGAGGCCGAACTGACGGCGATGCCCGGCCTGGACCAGGCTAATCCGGCGCCGCCGCCCCGACGGCCGCACGGGTGCGCTGACGCCTCCCCGGCATCGTTCGCCCAGGCGTTCCGCTCCCTTCGCTGGGGCGGCAGGCTCGTCTGTGTCGCCCTGCCCGCCGACGGCACGATGAACCCGCCGATCTTCGACACCGTCCTCGGCGGCAAGTCGGTGATCGGCTCGATCGTCGGCACCCGCAACGACCTCGCCGACGTTCTCGCCGGCCGCGTCCCGGCCCGCATCGTCTTCCGGCTGTGACGGCACCACCTCGCTTCAGTGGCGCAGGTAGGGCCTCAGCCGCTCGGCCAGCGACTTGCGGGTGGCGGTCGCGGGGCCGGGACGCTCCTGGCCGGTGTGGTGCCCCGCGATGGTGTCGGTGACGAACCGCGCGACCGCGCCCGGTGGCGGCACGAGGTCGTCGCCACCGTGGCGCGCGATGACGACCGGAGCGTCGGCGGGGTCGGTCTCCACCGCGAGCGCCCAGCCCCGCCGTTCGCTCCACACCAGCATGACGTCGTGGTCGGGGCGGTCGCGCCACCGCCGGGGCAGCCCGAGGTAGGCGGTGGCCGTGTCGCTGATCTCGACCGTCACGCTCTCGTCCGGGACGCCGACCGCGGCCGCGACCGCCCGCGCGTACTCGCCCAGGCCTCGCTCGAGGGTTCGGCTGTCAGGTTCGGAGTGCTCCATGCCCGCCACGCTAGAGGGCCGCCGGAGGGCCCGCCGATGCGGACGAAGCCGCGAGGCGCCGTTCGCGGCCGCGGATCCGGCAAGCCGTGCACACCCTCGGCGCAGTCGTCGTGTACGCTCGGTGTCGACCGAGAGCATTTCGTGCGCGAGTGATCGAACTTGCGCCGGCCTCGGTCCGGACGGAGACGGAAGCACCGACCTGACGTCGGGCCCGGACCCCTCACTCCACCGCTCACCGGATCAGGTCCACGGCTGAAGCCGGCAGCCCGCCATCGGCTGGGACCGGCAGTGAACGACTCTGCCGGGCGCCCGCGAACCGACAACGGAGCAGCCCTGAACCACGCCGCCCATCGGCGGCACCCACGAAAGGATCCCCCGATCAATACTTCCACCACGGACAACTCGCTGTTCAGTCACCCCATCGCCGAGCAGCCCCGCCCCGGAGCGCTCACCGCCTCCCAGGAACACCGGTACGGAAGCCTGTTCCTCCAGCCGGTGTACACCCCGGCACCGGCCACCGGGGGCGACACCGCACCCGAGCAGCGGCGCTCCGGCGCCGGGAGCACGTGGGCCCAGGACCCGTCCGGACGCCGCGCCCACCGGTGACACCCGGCCGGCGTGCGCGTCGATGGCGTGAAGGTCGAGGCCGTCTGAGAGCCGAACCTCGCTTGTTACGGGCGTAACATCTCGATGTGACTCTCGAACACGAGTCGGGCTGGCTGGTGATCAGCGTGTCCACCGCCGGTGCCCCGGACTCGCTGCGGGTGCAGGCGTGGCGGAAACTCCGTTCGCTGGGCGCGCTGTACCTGCAGCAGTCGGTGTGCCTGCTGCCCGCGCGGCCGCCGGTGGTGCGGGAGATCCGCCGCCTGGCCGACCGGATCCGCCACCAGGGCGGCACCGCGCGCGTGCTGCCGATGGCCTTCACGGACCCGGCCGAGGAACGAGCGGTCATCGCCGACCTCAACGCCGCCCGCGACGCTGAATACGCCGAGGTCCTGGAGCGGCTGCCCGGGCTGCGGAAGGAGCTGGCGGACGAGCAGGCGCGCGGCAACGCCACCTACGTCGAAGTCGAGGAATCCGAAGCCGATCTGGAGCGCTTCCGCAGCTGGCTGGCCAAGATCGCCGCCCGCGACTACTTCGGTGCGCCCACCGGTGCGGAGGCCCGCGAGGCGGTCGGCCGGGCCGCCGCCGAACTCGCCGCCTTCGAGGAAGCCGCCCTGCGCGCCGAGGCCCCCGGAGCCGGCCGATGACCGGCTCGGCCTGGTGGGACCTGCTCATCGGCGTCGCCGCCGCGTTGCTGCTGGCGTGGGCCGTCCTCGTCGTGGCGTTGCTCGTCGTCCGCCCGCGCGGCGGGCTGCTGCGGGAAGCGCTGCGACTGCTGCCCGACGTCCTGCGGCTCATCCGGCGGCTGGCCGCCGACAAGACGCTCCCCCGCGGTGTCCGGATCCGGCTCGGGCTGCTGCTGGCCTACCTCGCGCTACCCATCGACCTCGTCCCCGACTTCATCCCCGTCCTCGGCTACGCCGACGACGCCATCATCGCCACCGCCGTCCTGCGCGGCGTCGTCCGCCGGGCCGGGATCGACGCCGTCCGCGCCCACTGGCCCGGCACCGACGACGGCTTCGCCGCTCTCGCCCGCCTGACCGGGATCCGAGCCTCCGCGACCTGACCCCGGGCGGTCGCCTCCCCACCTAGGCCGCGAGCCGGTCCGGGAAGCCGAACGTGCCGACCAGGGCCGGATCGTGGAACTCGACCACCTTGGCGATCCCGGTGACCGTGGGGGTGAGCACCACGATGCCGTGGGCCCGGAGTGCGCCGCCGCCGTCCCGGTGGTGGACCGCCGCGGCCGGCTGGCCGTTGGCGGTCGTGGCGCTCATCCGCCAGTCGCCCGGGTCGCCCAGCACGTACCCGCCGAGCACGCGCAGGCACGTCGCCCGGCCCGCGTACCAGTCGCGGAACGGCGTCGCCTCCAGCGTGGCGTCGGTGCGCAGCACCTGCTCCAGCAGGCCGGGATCGGACCGTTCGAACGCCGCGATGTAGCCCTCGAGCAACGCGCGCGCCCGCGGGTCGGCCGGTTCGAGCAGGTCCTCGGCCGGTGCTTCGAGGTCGTCCAGCCGCGCCCGAGCCCGCTGCAGACCGCTCTTCACCGCCGCCGTGGTGGTGCCGAGGATCCGGGCCGTTTCCGGTGCGGTGAACGCCAGCACTTCGCGCAGGATCAGGATCGCCCGCTGCCGGGCCGGCAGGCGCTGCAAACTGACGATCAGCGCGAGCCGCACGGACTCGCGCGCGACGACGACCGCCGCCGGATCGGCGACCCAGTGGTCCGGCAGCGGCTCCAGCCAGGCCACCTCCCCCGGCGCGGCCTGGGCCGGCGGCCGGTCGGCTGCGGCGGAGGGCCCGGTCAGTCCCGAGGGCAGCACCCGGTTCCGGCGTGGCTCGAGCGCGGTCAGGCAGACGTTGGTGGCGATGGCGTAGAGCCAGGACCGGATCGACGAACGCCCCTCGAAGCCGGCGTAGGACCGCCACGCCCGGAGGTAGGTCTCCTGCACCAGGTCCTCGGCGTCGTGCGCCGAGCCGGCCATGCGGTAGCAGTGCGCCAGCAGCTCCCGGCGGTATTCCCCGGTCTCGGCGGCGAACCGGTCGTGCGCCGCCGCGGATTGCCTGCTTGCCATGCGTTGCTCCTCGTCCCGCCGGTGTTTCCCCGGTACGACCGGCCCACCGCGGAAAAGGAATCGAAGCACAGGTCAGCGGCATCGCCGGCGGGAACCACTCCTTCCGGTCACGGCACCAGGGCCAGTTTGCCGACCGTCGTCCGGGCAGCCAGGTCCGCGAGCACCCGGGGACCGTCGGCCAGGTCGTGGGTGACCGGCTGCGCGGGCGTGACGACCCCGGCGGCGACGAGCGCGGACAGCTCCGCCACGACCTCGCCGAAGATCCGGGGCGCGAACCGGATCAGCGTGCCGATGTTGAGCCCGATGACGTGCACCTGGTGCCGGTACACCAGCGCCCGGTTCGTGAGCGAGGCGTCCCCGCCGGCCAGGCCGTAGACGACGACCCGGCCGGTGACCGGCTTGGCCGCGGCCAGGCTCGCGGCGAACGCGGCACCGCCGGCCGATTCCAGCACCAGGTCGGCTCCGGCGCCGCCGGTCAGGCGCCGCACCTCGGCGGCGAGGTCGCCGTCGCGGGAGTCCAGGACGTGGTCGGCGCCCAGCCCGAGCACGATCTCGTGCTTACCCGGCGAGGCGGTCGCGATGACGGTCGCGCCGTAGTGCTTGGCCAGGATCACGGCGGCTTGGCCGGTCGCGCCCGCCGCCGCGGGGACGACCACGGTTTCGCCGGCCGCGATCCGGCCGAGCGGCTTGAGCGCGGCGAGCGCGGTGGGCCAGTTCACGGCCAGCCCCAGCGCCTGCTCCGCGCTCCAGCCGGCCGGCACCGGCATCGCGGCCGCCGCGGGCAGGACGAGGTACTCGGCGAAGGCGCCGTCCCCGACTCCGGTCACGCACGTCCCCGGCGCCGGGGCGGTCACCGCCTCGCCCACCGCGACGACCTCCCCGGCCGCCTCGAACCCCGCCCGGTACGGGGGCCGCGGGCCGTCCCCGAACGTGCCGCAGGCCTTCGAGAGATCGGCGAAGTTGACTCCGGCGGCGGCCACCCGGATCAGCACCTCACCTCGCCCGGGGTTCGGCACCGGCGCATCGGTGATCAGGCGCATGTCCTGCGGTCCGTTCAGGGTGGTCTGCTGCAGGGCACGCATGGTGGCGGGAACGCTCACGGTTCTCCTTCGGTGGCTCGGTCGCGGCGGCCGCTCGAAGGGCCGTACCGCCGACAGGAAGACCACGGCGACCGGAGAAAGGAATCGGCTGCCTGGTCCGCGCTCGTCAGCCGGTTTCGACGGGGCCTCGGTCCATTGTGGAATGTTCCGCCGGCTGCACCTGCTGACTAATCCCGTTGCCGCACGAGCCGGTCGTTCCTAGGGTCGGTGCCATGGCCGACCTGTTCGACGCCGCCGCGATGTACGACGAGGACTACCTGCACTTCTTCGCTTCGAACACTGAACCCGGGGTCCCCACCGCGGCGCTGCCCGCCGCCGACCTGGCCTGGCGGTTGCTCGACCTGCGACCGGACATGCGGGTCCTGGACCTCGCCTGCGGACACGGAGACCTGGCCAACCGCATCGCCGCCCGCGGTTGCCGGGTGACGGGCCTGGACTCCTCGGCCGTCTTCCTCGACCGGGCCCGCGCCGACGCGGCCGGCGCCGGCGTCGACGTCGAGTACGTGGCCGGCGACATGCGCCGGCTACCGTGGCACGCCCGCTTCGACCGAGTGATCAACTGGTCGACGGCCTTCGGGTACTTCGACGACGACACCGACCGCGCCGTCCTGCGGGGCATCGCCGGCGCTTTGCGGCCGGGCGGCCGGCTGGCCATGGATCTCGACAACCTCCCCGCGTTCCTCGCCGCGTACTCACCCTCGCGCGTCGTGGCCGCCCGCGACGACGGCGACATGCTCGTCGACCGCTACCGGCTGGATCCCGCGACCGGCCGGCTCGAGGCGGAGCGCACGATCGTCCGCGACGGCCGGACCCGCCGGACGCACTTCGTCAAGCGGCTGTTCGGCTTCCCCGAACTCCGTGACTGGCTGTTGGCCGCAGGATTCGCCGAAGTGTCGTGCCACGGCGAAGACGGACGGCCGCTGAACGCGGACCACCGGCGGATGATCGTCGTCGCCGCCCTGCCGGCGTAGACGCGGCTTCGCTCAGGCGGCCCATATTCGCTTGCCGCCTCGGGGAGGCGGTGTCTACGTTCCGGTGATGCGTTCGAGACTGTTGGCGGTGACCTTCGAGGCGGAGAATCCCGCCGAACCGGCACGTTTCTGGGCCGGTCTGCTCGGCCGGGAAGTCATCGAGGACACCGCCGGTCTGCTGCTACCAGGCGGGGAATCCCAGCTCGGCCTGCGGTTCGTCCCCGGCCGCCCCGGCCGCCCCGGCGCGAACCGGATGCACCTGCACCTGACCAGCACCGACCTCGACGACCAGCGGCACAAGGTCGCCACGGCGCTCAAGCTCGGCGGCCGCCACCTCGACGTAGGGCAGAAACCCGAAGAGACGCACGTGGTCCTGGCCGACCCGGCAGGCTACGAGTTCTGCGTCATCGAGCCCGGCAACGACTTCCTCGCCGGCTGCGGCCCGCTCGGCGAGCTCACCTGCGCCGGCACCCGGCAGGTCGGCCGGTTCTGGAGCGAGGCACTGGACTGGCCCCTGGTCTGGGACCGCGGCGAGCAGACCGCGATCCAGTCACCGGACGGCGGCACGAAAATCGCCTGGGACACCTGGGAAAGCACGCCGGCGGAACCAAACCGCCAACGCTTCGAGCTCCTCCCCACGAACGGCAACCACCACGCGGCGATCGACACGCTGATCTCCCTCGGCGCGACTCGGCTCGCCACCCGCGCCGACGGCACCGCCGTCCTGGCGGATCCGGACGGCAACGAGTTCTGTGTGCGGCCGGCCGGGCGCCACCCCGCCGAGCCGCCAACGTGACCGCCGCGACCCGGCAGAACATGCCCCGGCCCATCGCCGGTGCCGTGAGCCCACGGCGATGAGCGGACATCCGATGCCGTCGCTGGACCGGGTCTGGCCGCAGCCGATGGCGCCGGATCCGGGCTACCCGTTTCCCGGTTCCTCGGTTCGCCAGCCGAGGAGGATCGCGCGGAGAGCCTCCTCGGCGAGGCGCCCGGCGCGCTCACTGCCGACAGTCCCGAGGTAGCCGAGCGACGCTATGCCGTAGAGCGTGCCCCAGATGATCTCGCAGGCCTCATCGGGGTCGGCCAGGACTACGTCGTGGGCGTCCGCCCAGGTGGCGAGCAGCTCCTTCAGGACGGCGATGGCCGGTTCCGCGGCGCGCCGGCGCTCGTCCGCGTCGACCGCGGTGCCGTTCATGACCTCGTAGAGGTGCCGGTGCTCGCCGGCGAAGCGCACGTACTCGGCCGCGATGCGCGTCATGCGCCGGTCGATGACGGGCTCCTCGGCGACCTGCCGGAACCGGGTCAGCATCAGGCGGTGGCCGTGCGCGACCAGTTCCAGCACGAGGGCGTCCTTGTTGGCGAAGTGCTGGTAGACGACGGGCGCGGAGTATTCGATGTCGGTCGCGATGCGCCGGATCGTCAACGCCGCGACGCCCTCGGTCTCGAGGACGTGCAGGGCGGCCTCGATGATCCGTTCGCGGGTGCTCGCCCGTTCCCGGGCCCGTCTCGTGCTGGTCGGCATACTCCGTCACTTCGCTTCGATGGTCTCCGCGGACACTAGCCGCCGCTCTTGACGGCGACGTCCGGGCGTGCCTAAGTTAACAACGTTAGAAATTCTAACGGCGTTAGATCCTAGCAAGGAGAAGACCCCCTCATGGCCGAGCATGTCGTCATCGGCGCCGGTTCCATCGGCACGAATGTCGCGCGCCTGCTTGTCAAGCGCGGCGAGAGCGTCCGGATCGTCACGCGCGGCGGCTCCGGTCCCGAGCACCCGCTGATCGAGCGGGTCGCCGCGGACGCCTCCGACCCCGCACGCGTGACCGAGCTGTCCCGTGGCGCGAAAGTGATCTACCACTGCGCGAACCCGCCCTCGTACACGATGTGGGAACACTTGTTGCCACCCCTGCAGACCGCGGTGATCGCCGCCGCCAAGGCGAACGACGCCGTCCTCGCGCTCGCCGGCAGCCTCTACGCCTACGGCCGGCAACCCGGCGGCCGGATGAACGAGCACACCCCCATGGCCGCCACCGGGCGCAAGGGCCGCCTGCGCAGACGGATGTGGGAACAGGCCCTCGCCGCGGGCATCCGCACCGTCGAGGTCCGCGGCTCCGACTACATCGGCAAGGACGCCAACGGCATCTACTCCCTGCTCATCGAGCCGGCCCTGAAGAAGGGCCGCGCCGCTTGGATCACCGGCGACCTCGACCTGCCGCACACCTTCACCTTCAACGGCGACATGGCCCAGGCCTTGATCACGCTGGCCCACGACGAACGCGCCTGGGGCCGGGCCTGGCACGTGCCGTCCCCGCCGGCCGTCACCATCCGCGAGCTCGCTCGCCGCTACGCCGTCGCCGCGGGTCTGCCGCCGGTCAAACTGATCCGGATGCCGCGCTTCGCGATGCGCACGGCCGGGCTGGTCGTGCCCATCGCCCGCGAGATGGCCGAAATGGACTACCAGTGGTACGCGCCGTTCCTCATGGACGCGACGGAGACGGCGGACACCTTCGGCCTGACCGCCACCGACCTCGACACCGCCATCCGCGACCAGGTCGGCGCGAGGGGAGGGGAACACGCCGAAGGGAGACCGCGGTCGGCCAGGTGAGCGGCCTGTCGTCCGGGACGACCTACGCGAGCTGCTGCTTCGGGGCCGGTGCGCCGGCGGCCGCGGCCAGCCGGAGGTTGGTCTCGGCGGCGCTGCCCGGGACGGCGGTCATGATCACGATCTTCAGCTCGGTGTCGCCGTCTCCCAGCACGTCGCAGTTCACCGCGATCGGTCCCACCGACGGGTGGTGGATCGTCTTCTCGTCCTCGCGATGGCCGGCGACGGAGCCGGTGGCCCACAGCCGCGCGAACCGCCGGTTCCCCGCGGTCAGCTCGCGGACCAGCCCGGCGAGGCGGGCATCGTGCGGGAACCGGCCGGTGGCGCGGCGCAGGTCGGCGACGACGGCGCGGTCCGTCGTCGCGGCGTCGAGCTCGGTCACCGGCCACTGGGCCAGGCAGGCGGGGCCCGCGCCCACCGGGAACCGGTCGCGGGCGAAGTTGCGCAGGCGGGGCTCCGCGGCCGAGGGGTCGCCCAGCAGCGCGGCCCAGCCGCGGTTCCACCAGACCAGCTGCCAGTCGGCCGCGAACACCGCGACCGCGACGTCGCCGAGCCGGGAGAGCACCCGGTGGACCCCGGGCGGGATGTGGTCGGAGATCGTGCCGCCGGTGGGCGGGGTGAGACCGGCGAGCCGGTACAGGTGGTCCCGTTCGGGGCCCGAGAGCTGCAACGCCCGCGCGAGGGAGGCGACCACCTGCGCCGAGGGCGTGGTGGCCCGGCCCTGCTCCAGGCGGACGACGTAGTCGACCGACAAGCCGGCGAGATCGGCGAGCTCCTCACGGCGCAGCCCGGCCGCGCGGCGGTTGCGGCCCACCGGCAGCGCCGCGGCCGACGGCGGCAGGCGGTCCCGCCAGGTGCGGATCATCGCGCCCAGCCCGGCCCCGGGTGTCGTGCTCACGTTCCCATCTTCCCCCGGGCCCGGCCGCCGGGCACGGGCCGAGGGTGGTACTGCTGTTCCTACCGCCGAAGTCTCCCTGGCCGGCCGCGCCCGGCGGGCCGAGGATCGATCGCATGACGATCACCTTCATCACCGGAGCGAACAAGGGGCTCGGCCGCGAGACCGCCCGCCGTCTCGTCGAAGCCGGCCACACCGTGCTGCTCGGAGCCCGCGACCCGGAGGCGGGCGCCGTCGCCGCCGCCGCGGTCGGCGCGCGGTTCGTGCCCATCGACGTGACCGGCGACGCGTCCGTCGCCGCCGCGGCCGCCGACGTCGCCGCGCACGAGGGCGCGATCGACGTGCTGATCAACAACGCCGGCGTCCACGGCCCGGCCGGTGACCCCGCCGGCCTGACCGGCGCCGACGTCCTGGGCGTCTTCGACGTCAACCTCGCCGGCGTGGTCCGGACGACCACCGCGTTCCTGCCCCTGCTGCGGCGGTCGGCGGACCCCGTGATCATCAACGTCAGCAGCGGGATGGGCTCCCTCGCCCTCACCCACGACCCGGCGCGAGCCGAGTCCAAGGTCGTCGCACCGCTCTACACCGCCTCGAAGGCGGCGCTGACGATGCTGACCACGCAGTACGCGAAAGCGTTTCCCGGGATCCGGATCAACGCCGCGGACCCCGGCTACACCGCGACCGACCTCAACGGCCACAGCGGCCCGCAGACCGTCACCGAGGGCACCGACGCCATCGTCGGCCTGGCCACCGAGGGACCCGGCGCCGGCTCCGGGCGCTTCGTCTCCCGCAGCGGCGAGATCGCCTGGTCCTGAAAGAGCTGGGACGCGCCGGACCGGCGTCACCGGCAGAGCAGCGCGTCCGGCGTCCGGCTCGAACCGATCCGGCCGGTGTAGGCGACGCCGGCGACGTACTCCCCCGGCGCGCACTGGCCCTTGTGGTTCCCGGTCGCGAAGTCGCCGCCGGGGTCGCCGGGCGGCCGGTTGTCGCCGCGGTCGAACCACACCGTGCGGCCCGTGCGGCCCAGCGGGGTCGCCGACCGGCCGCACAACACCGCCGAGAAGGCCGCGCCCTGGACGCTGTAGCCGACGACCGCGTGGTCGGGCGGGCACTGGGTCTTGGTGTAGCCGGCCGCCCAGTCGGTGTCGACGTAGGTCTCGTCGCGCACGACCACGTACCCGGCCGGGGCGGCGAGCGTCCCGGTGCACAGGCCGCGGTTGCCGGTGTGGGCCAGGCCGGCGAGCCGCTGTCCGTCGGGACAGACGCCCTTACGGGCGCCGGGGTTCCAGTCCGGCAGCGCGCGGACCTGGCGTGACGCCGGGAAGTCGGCGTAGTCGAGGTTCAGCATCGACCAGTGCTCGGTCGCCGGGATCGGTCCGGTCCGCGCCGGGGCGTTCACCAGCCGCTGCCAGGCCGGGCCGCGCCAGTCCGTGCCGTCGAGCACGTCGATGCGGCGTCCCGCCGGGTCGTATTCGAGCAGGGCCCAGCCGTCACCGGAACCGTTGGCCTGGAAGCCGACCGCCGGCCAGTAGGCGAAATCCGTGTCGGTTTCGGCGAGGTAGTTCACGAAGTTCTCGAAGAACGCGCGTGACGCCGGATCGGTGGTGTTGCGGCCCTCGCCGAATTCACTGATCCACAGCGGTGCGGTGTAGTGCTTGCCGGTGTCGGCCGAGACGAAGAACGCCTGCCGGTAAAGCACGTCCCGCAGTTCCTGGGGCGAAAGGTCGCGGTAGCGCGGGTCGTGCGTCTCGCCGACGCCGGTCGCGCCGGAGTGGTTGGGCCCGGTGTAGCCGTAGAAGTGCGCCGAATAGACCAGCTTGCCCGAGTCGACGAGCGTGTGCGACAACGTCCGCGCGGGTTCCAGCGTGGGCCTGCCGTGCGGGAAGCCGTCGATCGGCAACCCGGTCCAGTTGATGCCCTCGACGAAGACCAGCAGGTCGGGGTTCGCCTCGGTGAGGATGCGGTCGGCCACCTGCCGGCTCGCGCGTTGCCAGTCGGTGCCGTTGCCCCAGCCCCAGTTGGGGTCGTCGAAGGTGTTGCGGCGGACCTCGTTGTACAGGTCGGCGCCGACGACCCGCTTGTTCGCGGCGTAGCGGCGCGCCATGAACAGCCAGTCGTCCTGCCACTGCTGTTCGGTCTGCGCGGTGTTCCAGCGCTCGTTGCCGTCGAGCCCGCAGCACCAGCGCGAGGTCGTGGTGTGGTTGTTGAGGATGACGGCGAACCCCCGCGCGGTCAGCCGGCCGACGACCCGGTCGTAGACCTGCAGCGGCGTCAGGCCGTGCAGGTCCGGGTTCGCGGGCAGGTCCGGGACGGGCCGCGAGTCGTGGAGCATCGCGTTGGAGAACGGCAGCCGGACGCTGTTGAGGCCGAGCTGCGCGAGCCCGTCGACGACCGTGTCGATCGACGCGCGGTCGAGCCCGAGCGGCGTCTGGTAGGCGATCTCGCCGGCGTGGTGGTTCGCCGGGTCGTTCACGTCACCGGAGCCGGTCCAGGTACCACTCGCACCGTGCCAGTTGGCCGCCTTCAGCTTGAAGCGGTCACCGTGCGCGTCGACGATGTACCGGCCGCGCGTGCTGAGCGGCCCGGCCCAGGACGGCGGATCAGCCTCGGCCCGAGCCACGGGAACGACAACGCCCCCGGCGGCGAGCAGGACGGTGAGCAGCGCACCCGAGATCCTCACCCGAGAAGTCAACCAACTCGCGGTGCGCCGGGTAAGGGCCATAAGAAGGTGGTGGGCGGGCTCGCGGGGTAGTGAGCCGGTGATGAATTCCCGGCTCGTAACGCCGGTCCGGCGCACCGCGACTCAAGAGCGTTCCCGGCCGAGGAGTGGGTTTGAGTCATTTCGTCCAGGTGCTGGTGCTGGCGCCGTTTCTGTTCATGATGCTCATCTTGCCCGAGGCCCCGGCACGACTCGGCACGCGGCAGAAGTACGAGCCGAAATTCATGGGCGCGCCCTTCACCGTGCTCTTCGGTGTGCCGCTCCTGACCCTTCCCTTGCAGCTGAAGCACCCCGACGGTAAGTCGTTGCTGGTCCTGGCCGCGGTTTCCGTCCTCGTCGCCTACGGTCTCACGCGGCGGCAGAGCCCGCCGCGGCTGAAGAAGAGGCACCTCCTCATCGCGGCGAGGACCGCCGGCCTGCTCGCCGCCGTCGCCGCCGCCGAATTCGTCGCCGCTCCCGAGGGGCGAGGTTCGCGCCTCATCGGCGTCGCCCTCGTGGCGACGACGGCCTACCTCGGCTGCCTGCGGGCCACCGACACCGGCTACTGGCCCCTGCTGCTGGTGAAGAGCGGCGGTTTCACGGCCCTGACCGTCGTGGTCATCGGCTGGTGGATCGGCGACCTCGACCCGAGCACGCAGACCGGCCTGGCACTCGCGGCGACGCTGCTGCTCTGGGCGTCGGCGGCCATCGCGCTCACCCAGCTCGTCGTCGGCGGCGTGCGGTTGCGGCGGTGGCTGCGGCACGGCCCGCCGGAGTTCCCGGCCCCGCCCGGCGTCGGCTACTGGCCGCCGTCGCCGGGCGAGGTGTGGAACCTGCTGCTCACCCACGACGACGACAACTACAAGGACCGGCCCGTCCTCGTTCTCGAACGCGAGCCGACCCACGCCAACGTCCTGATCATCACCAGCCGCGACAAGGCGGGCTCGAAGCACCACCTGCGGCTGGACTTCGACGAATGGCAGCACGTGCTGAGCAAGCCCGGCTACCTCGCCACCGACATCACCCCCGTCCCGTACTCGGACTTCCGCAGCTGCCGCGGTGAGTGCACCGACCGGTTCTGGGAATGGCTGAAGCGCAATCCGCGAATCCGTGACCGGCGCCGCGACGCGCCCGCGCCCGGCTTCGCGCGCCGCCACCGGCTGGCGTCGGCGCGCAACAAACATGTCGGTGTCAACGCGGGCTAGGCCTCAAGCGTCTACGACCGCGGGGCCGGGAATGTAATGAACGTCCGCTCGCGGGCGACTTCGTGCTCATGCCACATGATGCGCTCCCAGGTGAGCCGGGGCCGATCCCGGTCGACGTGACGCGGTGGGCGGCCGGACTTCCTCCGGGCGCCTGGCCCGCAGGCTTCGCCGCGAGTGGAACGGTCTGCCGCAACGAGGTCTTCGCCCTCGCCGGACGCTGGCGCGCTCGGGAAGTCTCGAGCGTGCAACTGGCGGCAGGCGTGCTGGCCTGGGGACACGGGATCCGCGGGTACGGGCCGTTCCGCACCGGCCGCATCCTCGCCCGGGAACAGGCCGGCGAGCGGCTGGAAGCCGCTCTCAGCGGACTGCGCGCGGACGCAGTCGCCCCGGCTGTGCTCGAGGACTGCTACGAGCGTTTCACCACCACTGCGAAGGTCCCCGGCCTCGGAGCGGCCTTCTTCACGAAGCTGCTCTACTTCAGCGGCTATCGCCGCGGCAGAGGGGGAATCCAGCCGTTGATCCTGGACCGGGTCGTAGCGGGCCGGTTGCCCGCAGCAGCGGGACCGGCCGGGAAGTACCGGACAGCGTGGTGGACCGGCACCTGGTCGGCCTACCTGCGCTGGGCGGCGAACCAGGCCACGCGTCCCGAGTTCGGCAACGAACCGGACCGCGTCGAAATGGCGCTCTTCACCGGCTCATGGACCCCGGCCTTCTCAGCCCACGCGTAGTTGCCTCGCGGCGAGGAGTTTGGCACGCCACGACGCCGCGGTGCGGACAAGCCTGACCCTGCCGCGCGGCCGGCGGTGGCACACGAGGTCAGGCGAGCTGCCGGAAGCCGCGTCCATGGAACACCAGCGGACGGGTGGCCGGCCGGAACTCGAGCGCCTCCACCTTCAGCAGGGCAATAACGTGATCGCCCGCCGGTACCTCCTGGTGCAGGGTGCAATCGAACCGGGCAGCCGCCCCTCGGATGAAGACCGCCCCTGAGCCCGACGTCGTCCAATCCACTCCGGTGAACCGGTCCCCGCGTTCCGACAACCGCCTGCCCACGTCGCCCTGGTGCTCCGCCAGCACGCTCACCCCCAGCGCGGCGGCGCCGCGGAGGGTCGGCCACGTGGTGGACGTGCGCTGGATCGAGGCGGCGAGCAACGGCGGTTCCAGGGAAATCGCGGCGAACGCACTGACCGCCATTCCCGCCGGCTTGTCGTGCACCAGCCCGGCAAGCGCGGTGACTCCACTGGGAAAGCACGCGAAAGCCGCCCGCAGAACAGAGGGATCCATCTTCAGATCCTGAAGTAGTCGAGGACGTTCGGGAGCTCGCCCGAGAGTTCGTACGCTCCGATGAACGCGTTCTTCGCGTCGATCGAGTCGTGCGTGGCGAAGGTCCTGGCGTTGCGCCAGAACCGGTCGAAGCGGTACCGGTTGGCGGTGCTGCGGGCGCCGGTCAGGTCGTGGATCCGCCCGGTCACGTCCAGGCTCACCCGGTTGCTCGCGACCTTCGAGCGGAACCCGTGAACGGTGATCGTCCGCGGATCGGCGTCCGGTTCCTCCAGCCATCCCGCCACGCTCAGCAGGTACGCCCGGGCAGCGGCCAGTTCGCTGGACATCTCGCCGAGCTGCCGGTGCATCAGCGGGTCCTCCAGCGCGGTGGGGAACCGCGGCATGCTCCCCCGGTTCAGGTCCCGGAGGTAGCCGATCGCGGCTCCGAAAGCGCCCTCTCCCAGACCCTGCATGAGCGCCGCGTGGAACAGCATGCCCGCGCCGAACGCGTTCGGGTCCGTCAGCGTCGAAGCGAAGTGCCACCCGTCGGGGACGAACACCTCGTCGTAGGTGATCGTCTGGCTGTGCGTACCGCGCTGGCCCATGTTGTCCCAGTCGTGCGCCTGCCGCACACCCGGCGCGTCCAGCCGGACCAGCGCTTCGTGCCGCGTCGCCGTCTCAAGCACCGCATCGAGCCCCAGCAGCGCGAACCCGACGATGAGGAGGTCGCGGCCCCCGCCGCCGCTGTTGGTGTTGAACGTCTTGGTGCCGCTGACCACGACTCCTCCCGGCACCCGCCGGCCGGTCACCGGGCCCTTGGCACCGGCCTCGGCGTTGGAGGAGACCAGGCGCCTGCCGTCGTGGATCAGCTCGTCGGCGAGCTGTTCCTTGGTCGCACGCGGCAGGTCGGCGGTGAACAGGCGGCGGGGGTGGATGCCGTGGTTGGTCCAGCACAGGCCGGTCGAACCGTCGGCGGCGGAGATCTCCACCAAGACCTCGGTCGTGTCACGCCAGCCGCTCCACATGCCGCCGCCCCACAGACCGCCGTACTCGGCAGGCACGCTGAGCCGGTTCACGCCCGCCTCGCCGAGCAACCGCATGTTCGCCGCCACGTCGGTTCCGTCGGCGTCGCTGCGCACGCCGTTTTCACTCATTTCGGCACGCAGTTCACGCACGCGAGCAACGATCTCCGCGCGCCCCTTGACCAGGTCTTCTTGCGTCATGAGAAGAACGCTAACCGCGTGACGGCGGGAATCGGCTTGGTCCGGGAGAAGCGAGAAACGTTCGCCGGCGAGCTTCTCGGAAACGTTCAGCCGAAGTCGGCACCCAGCAGCGAGACCGGTGCGGGAGCGGGCAGCGGCGCGGTGCGGGCCGAGAACGACTGCAGGAGGTAGGCGACCAGACGGCGCGCCGCCGCGGGAGACGTCACGGCGAGGCTGTCGCTGGCCTGCACGAGCAAGGCGAGGTCGCTGGGCGAGAAGTCGGCCCGCAGGTCCCCGCTGTCCTGCGCCCGGCGCACCAGCTCGGTGATGTTGGTCATCGCCCGCGCTCCCGCTTCACCCAGCTCGGCCTCGCCGAGGGAATCGGCACGGAACGCCCAGGTGAAGACGCGGTTGCCGGTCGGGGCGCGGACGGCGTGGTCGACCACGCCGCGCAGCGCCCGCCACGGATCGGGGTCGGCGAGCGCGTCCTCGCTCAGCCGGTCACAGTCGGCCAGCTCGTGCCCGAAGGCCGCGACGACGAGCGCCTCCCGGTCCGGGAAATGCCGGTAGAGAGTGGCGACACCGAGCCCGGCTTGCCGGGCGATGGCCCGCATGGTGACGTCGAGCCCCTTGGCCGCGTACAGCTCCCGCGCGGCGTCCAGGATGCGGGCGCGGTTCCGGCTCGCGTCGGTGCGCACGTGACTCGCCTCCAGTTCCGGACCGGATGTTCCGGTTCCCAGTGAACCACGACGTGGTCCGGGCCGGCTTCATCGATGTTCGCCCGGCAGGCGTGGATTCGGTCGCCGGTGTCGGGCCACGGCGATCCCGTTCGTCGGTCCTACGACGGACAACTCGGCTGATGCGGGAACGTGGCGCGCGTGCCCCGATCCCGCGGCTGTTCTGGAGGTTGACGATGCGATCGACGGTTTTCTCGTTCCGCACGCCCGGCGGCGTCACACTCGGGGTGGAGCGCTTCGGCGACCCGGCGGCGCCGGTGGTCCTGCTCGTCGGTGCCCCGACCATGCTCTCCTGGCCCGACGCGCTGTGCGCGGCGCTCGCCGACGGCGGACGCCAGGTCGTGCGCTACGACCTGCGGGACTCCGGCACGTCGACGACCGTCGACCCCGAGGCGCCGGCCTACACACTGCGCGACCTCGCCCTCGACGCCGCCGCCCTCGCCCGCGGCCTCGACGACCGGCCGGCGCACCTGGCGGGCATCGGCGTCGGCGGGATGGTCGCCCAGGTCGCCGCGCTGGACCACCCCGGCGCGTTCTCGGCGCTCACCCTCGCCGGGACCCGGCCTGTCGCGCCCGGCCCGGTCGACGACGACCTTCCCAGCCACGACGAGGCGGCGATGGGCCGGCTGTTCGCACTACCGGCACCGGACTGGTCCGACCGCGCCGCCGTCGCGGAGCGCGCCGCCGCCGCGGCGGCGATCCTCGGCGACGACCCCGCCGCGGCCCGCACGAGGGCCGAGCGCGTCTTCGACCGCACGCCGGGCACCGAGCCCGCGATCCGGATGGCCAACCAGCTGGGCACGGTGTTTTCCGGGCTGGACTGCCGGCCACGCTGGCGCGAGCGACTCCCCCAGCTGGCGATGCCCACTCTCGTGGTGCACGGCCGCCACGACCGGTTCTTCCCGGTCGGCAACGGCGAGGCGCTCGCACGGGAGATCCCCGGCGCGCGGTTGCTCGTGCTCGACCAGGCCGCCACGGCGATCCCCGACGCGGCAGCCGCCGAAGTCGCCACGGCGATGCTCGCGCTGTAGACCGCCATGGAACACGCGGTGCCACGCGGGTAGCCGCTGATCGTACGGTGCCCGACGCACGCCCATGCCGGCGAGCGGACGCGTGGTCAGCTCGCCTCCGAGTCTTCCAGTGTGGGGATCACCGGTGAGAGGAGGTGGTCGGCGTGCTCGGTGACCATGCCGCGGGCCAGCCGGAAGACGCGGAAGCTGAGCATGTGCTCCGGGTGCTCGTCGTCGTGGACGTACAGCAACCCGTATGACCCGGGGGCGAGCCGGCCGACCTGAGTGAACAAGTCGACCACCGCCGGCCCGTGCTGCCCGCTGCGGTTCGGGTTCCCGCCCAGGTGGATGTAGTAGGTGCCGTTCATCGGCTGAAGATCCATCAACCCGTAACCAGCGAACTCGTCCACCAGGCTTTGGATCTCGCCGAGCCGAAGCGGCGGTTCGTCGTCGAGCGCTTCGGCGGTGGGGCGAAGCGCTATCCACCCGTGGTACTCGAACATGGCGGGAGTCTAAGAGGTCAAGTCTCAAGCCCACTGAAGCAGTTCGCTGATCAACACCAGCAGCCGCTCACCCGGACGCCGGCCACGCAGCCGCGGCGTCGGAACGGTGAACTCGGGCTCGACGAGCGGCAGAGCCGCAGTAACCTTGAAGGACCGCCGGTTCACGGGAACGCCGAGCCGCTTGGACCACTCGCCCGCCGCGGCCTCCAAGGTTTCGAATACCTCGTCCATCCCCCTGTTGTCGCCGGCGGCCTCGTAGTTCAGCAGTTCGGCCAGCCCGAGACGGAACTGCTTGACTTCGTAGGATTCACGCATCGCCGAGATCGTTCGGCCCAAGCTCCAGCCACGCTCTTTCGACTGGTTGACGACATAGCGGGCGAGAAGCGGCACGGAAAGGTCCCGCTCGTGTCCGCCGAGCCACTTGAGACGTCGTTCTTCGAAGGCGTTCGAAACCTGACTGTCGAACATGCCCAGAATTCGATGAGCGACCCTGCCGTACCTGACCGCCGGATCGGAGGAGTTCTCCGGAGAGCCGAACTCCTCCAGCGGATCGTCGGAGCTCACCGAGAGGATGTACGATTTCAGCTTGTCCAGCAGGAGGACGGAGCCGATCTCTTCCTGCAGAGCGAGGTAGTAGCACAATCTCGCGAGTGCGACGAAGGCGGCGCCGGAGAACGGGTGACCTGCCCCGGCGTTGTCGAAGCCGTCGTCCAGGGCCGCCTTCATTTTCTGCAACTCGGCCGGCAGAGTGAGCCCCTCGAGATGCGACCAGTAAGTCGACGGAGCCCACCGATTCGAACCGATTTCGGCCACCAGTTCCTCGGGCACGTGCATTCGCAGGTAGTCGTGGGTACCGTCCCAGGGGGCAAGGTGACCCGACAGGCTGCTTCCCCGCTGGTACAAAGCACTGACGTCGTCGTTCTCGATCTCGAGCAACTGAACACCCGGATCGATATCGAGCGTCCACGAAAGCCTGGCCAGGTTTCGCTCCACGGAAGGCCCATCGAGGTAGACCCGACCGAACAAGACGAGGGCCTGCACGACATGAGCGGCATCACGTTCGATGCGGGCGGGGTCGAACCGGTCGAGATTGGCTCGAAGCAATGACGACGTGTCCACCAGGAGGGACGGAGAAAGTTCGGTACCCACCACAGCCCACCTGTCGAGTTGCCAACGTGGACTCTGTCGCCGAGAAGGCCGACGCTGTTACAACGAGTCACTTCGTGCGGGTTCGCCGTGCCGTGTCAGGGCTTCCGACACCCCTGGCACCATCCCTCAATCGTTCGCCTGCCCGCAGAGCCATCTCGCGGTGAACAGGGTGGTCCCGCGGGCCGGGTCCACCTCCGTCCGCCCGGTCTCGGTGAACCCGAGCTTGGCGAGCACACGGCGAGACGCGGTGTTCCAGTCCCAGACCGTGGCCCACACCCGCCGGTAGCCCTCGACGCGAGCCCGGAGGCGGGGTCGAGCCACTCGTGCCGCCCGCCTAACGTACGTGATCGACCGTCCGCGCCGCCGTCGCTGGCGGCCGAGGTGCCGCACCCGGCGTTCGACCTGCGGACCGAGCTGTTCGGCATCGACCTGTTCCGCCGCGTCCCCGGCGCGGTGCTGCTGGTGGCCGGCGCGCACCGGAAGGCCGACGACAGCAAGGCCGACGTCGCCCACGAAGAGGATTCGGTGTTCCACGTCGTCGCCACGGCGCTGGCCGGGCGGGGACTGCCGCAGGTCCAGCTGCACGGCTTCCACGACCAGAACCTGCCGTCGACGGACATCGTGCTGTCGTCCGGAGCGACGACGGCCGACGACACGGTGTTCCTGCACGTGGAGATGAGCCGCACGGTCCGCGAGTCCCCGGAGCGCCGCGCCGACGTGGTCCGCGGGTTGACGGAGGCCGGCCTCACCAAGCCGTGATCACGAGAAGACGAAGTAGCGCAGCCAAAGGTAGGGCGCGGCGACCAGCACCGTGATCACGGTGACGACGGCACCTTTCTTGGTGAATTCCCAGAAGCTGATGGGTGTCCCGGAGCGGGCGGCGATGCCGAGCATGACGACGTTGGCGCTGGCGCCGACGGCGGTCATGTTGCCGCCGAAGTCGGCGCCGATCGCCAGTGACCACCACAACGCCTCGGAGTGCGCCGGGTCCGGGATGTCGTTGGTCAGCGCCAAGACGAGCGGACTCATCGTCGCCACGTACGGGATGTTGTCGATGAAACCGGACAACAGCGCCGAGACACCCAGGATCAGCATCACCGCGAGCAGCGCGTCGCCGCCCGTGGCGTCCGCGGCGAGCCGGGCGAGCGTCCCGATGACGCCCGTCTTCACGAGGGCACCGATCATGATGAACAGCCCGGCGAAGAACAGCAGCGTCTCCCACTCGACGCCGGCCAGGTACTGCTTCGGCTCCGTCCCGGAGAGCAGCACGAGGACGCCGGCGCCGAGCAGCGCGACGACCGACGGCTCGATGTGGATCACCGAATGCAGCACGAACGCGGCGAGCACCGCCAGGAGCACCGCGCCGGATTTGAGCAGCAGCTTGGGGTTCTGGATCGCTTCGCGCTCGTTGAGTGCCATCACGTCGGCGACCCGGGCCGGGTCCACGGTGAAGGAGCCGCGGAACAACCGGGGCAGCAGGAGGCTGAACACGACGATTTCGATGGCGACGATCGGGGCCAGGTTGACCAGGAAGTCGTTGAAGTCGAGCCCGGCGCGGCTGCCGATGATGATGTTCGGCGGGTCACCGATCAGCGTCGCCGTGCCGCCGATGTTGGAGGCGAGCACCTCGGCGATGAGAAACGGCACCGGCTTGATGTCCAGCCGGTCGCAGACCAGCAGGGTGACCGGGGCGATCAGCAGCACGGTCGTGACGTTGTCGAGGAACGCCGACGCGACCGCGGTGATCAGCGACAACAGGATCATCACCCGCAGCGGGGATCCCTTGGCGCGTTTGGCGGCCCAGATCGCGACGTATTCGAAGACACCGGTGCGCCGGAGGATGCCGACGATGATCATCATGCCGAGCAGCAGGAAGACGACGTTCCAGTCGATCCCGGTGTCCTCGGAGAAGAACGCGTCGTCCGAGCCGCTGATCCCCAGCGCCAGCACGACGCCGGCGCCGGCGAGCGCGGCGACCGTCTTCGGGATCTTCTCGGTCGCGATGAAGACGTAGGCGATCACGAACACCGTGACCGCGACGGCGGTGCTCATGCCACCGCCCCCGCGACGGTCAGCGCGTCAGAGCCAGCTCCAGCAGCCGGGACGCGGAGATGACGCCGATCAGGGTCTTGCCCTCCATGACCGCGACCAGCGGGCAGCGCAGCCGGGCCATCATCGCGGCGACCTCGACGATCGTGTCGTCGGCGTTCACCCGCGGCAGCTCGGTGGCCTCCTGCGGCAGCAGCGACCGCACGGTCTTGCCACCGAGCTTGTCGGCGACCCGGTCGGCCATCGACTCGTTGAGCACCCCGGCCAGCGACGGGTCGTCGCGCACATAGCTGGGCACGAGGAACCGCACGACCTGCGAGGCGGGCAGCACCGACTGCGGGCAGCCGGTCCGGTCGGTCACCACCAGGCCGGGCAACCGCCGCTCGGCCAGCAGCCGCGCGGCCGTCAACGCGTCGGAGTCCAGCTCCACGACCGGATACTCCTCGGCCATCTCGACGGCGTGCATCGTCCCAGCGTACGACGTCCCAGGTGGGGGCGCCGGGGTTCATGGGCTTCTCCTGTCGGTTTCTTGACGGCGCTCGTCGCGGGCCGCGCGCGCCGACGCTCAGGGGCACCAGCAGCGCGGTCGGCCGGCTCGGGCCCACGAGGAAGTGCGGGGGTACGGCGACACCGGACAGCGAGACGCTGATCGGCGGCACGACGCCGAACGCCGAGATGAGCGCCATCGAACTCCCCGAGGGTCGGTCCAACCGCCCGCCGCCCGGGCCGGACGCGGACAGGCCGACCAGACTTCCCGGCACTCCACGCGTAAAGATGCCGCAAAGATCGCGTCGGGGCAAACCGGACGGCACCCTCCCGGCGCGCCACGACGACCGCCGTCAGCCGCGACCGTTGCCAAATACAGCAATTTCAGCTATCACTGAAACTACTGTAAATGGAGGGGTGCGCGACGTGGCCGAACAGGACCAACTGCTCGACTGGGTGGAGCGGGTCTCGACCTACCTCGCCCGCGACGGTGTGCCGCCGATCGCCGGGCGGGTGCTGGGGTGGCTGATGGTCTGCGATCCGCCGGAACAGTCCGCCGGGCAGATCAGCGCCGCCATCGGCGCGAGCCGCGCGTCGCTGACGTCGAACCTGCGGCTGCTGTCGAGCATGGGGTTCCTGACCTGGCGGTCCCGGCCCGGCGCCCGGACCGTCTACTACCGGATGGCCGAGCACGCGTGGTCGGTGGTCGTGCGGCGGCAGATCGCCGGGGTCACCTCGTTCCTCGACATCACCCGCGACGGCCTGAGCCTGCTCGGGCCGGACGAGGACCACGCGGCCCGGATCCGGCAGGCGCACGCGACCTTCGAGTGGATGGCCAAGGTCTTCGACGACGCACCACCTCTGCACCCCGAACGTGAGGAGACGCCGTGATGGGAGAGGCCATCGTGGTCGGAGGCGGCATCGGCGGGCTGGCCGCCGCCGTGGCGCTGGACCGGATCGGCTGGCGCGCGACCGTCCTGGAACGCACTCCGGTACTGGGCGAGATCGGCGCGGGCATGTCCCAGGCCCCGAACGCGCTGCGGGCGCTCGACGAACTCGGCGTCGGCGAACCGGCCCGCTCGGCGGGCGTTCCGACCTGCGCCGCCGGCAACGTGCGCACCCCGGATGGCCGCTACCTGCAACGCGCCCGGCCCGGGGACCCGACCGCGATGCTGGCCTTCCACCGCGCCGACCTGCACCGGGTGCTGCTGGACGCGACACCGGACGGCTGGGTGCGCACCGGCGCCGAGGTCACCGGGCTGCGGCAGGAGGCCGGGCGCGTCACGGTCGTCGCCGGTGGGGACGAGCTCACCGCCGATCTTCTCGTCGCCGCCGACGGCATCCGCAGCACCGCCCGCCGGCTCCTGTGGCCGGACGCGCCACCGCCGCGGTTCCTCGGCCGCACGGCCTGGCTGGGCATCGCCGACGTCGACGGCCTGCCCGGCAGCATGACACTCGGCCCAGGCGGCTACTTCCTCATCCACCCGGTCGCGCGGGGCCGCGCCTACTGGGCCCACGTCACCACCGAAAGCCGGCCGGACGTGCGGTTCGACGACGAGAAGGCCGAGGTCACGCGCCGTATCGGGAGCTGGCACGACCCGATCCCGGAGCTGATCGACCGCACGC
Source organism: Amycolatopsis rifamycinica (assembly GCF_000695625.1). Lineage (GTDB taxonomy): Bacteria > Actinomycetota > Actinomycetes > Mycobacteriales > Pseudonocardiaceae > Amycolatopsis > Amycolatopsis rifamycinica. The sequence continues at coordinate 7,041 of NZ_JMQI01000027.1, read as the reverse complement.
CGCCCGGGTCGGTGATCCACATCGACATCCACGACCTGGACCCGTTGCCCACCTACGTGCGGGGGCGGGTGGCGCTGCTCGGCGACGCCGCGCACGCGATGAGCCCCGACCGCGGCCAGGGCGCGGGGCAGTCCCTCGAAGACGCCGTGGTCCTCGCCGCCGCCCTCGCCACCGAACCGACCGTCGAAGCCGCCTTGCACCGCTACGACACCGGGCGACGGCCCCGGACCCAGGCCACCGCCCTCGGTGCCCGCAAAGACGGCGCCCGAACGACCTCCCGGGCCGCATACCGGGCGTTGACCACCATGATCCGGCTGATGCCCGCGGCCCTGTGGCGCCGGAGCATCGCTCCTGACGGCAACGCCACCTGGCGATGGCAACCCCCGCGTCTGCCCGCGCGTGCCTAGAGCCGGATCACCTCGCGGCCCCGCCGCCGAAGCCGGACAGACAGGAGATGGACGTGGGCGACAGCCCGGCCGTCGACGCCGAACACCTGACCAAGCGCTACGGCGCCCTCGTCGCGGTGGACCGGCTGTCGTTCACGGTCGCGCCCGGAGAGATCCACGCACTCCTCGGCCTCAACGGCGCCGGCAAGACGACCACGATCCGGATGCTGCTCGGCATGGTCCGCCCCACCGGCGGCCGGGTGTCGTTGCTGGGCAGCCGGATCCGCCCGGGCGTCCGCGCGGTGTGGTCGCCATGATCGCGGCGGTGTTCTTCGCCCAGGTCGTCGCCCTGCTCGGCTACGGCCGGTACTTCCCCTGGTCGGTCCCCGCGCTCTACACCGACATCGCCGGCCCCGACCGCGACCCACCGGCGCGCCCGGCTTCACGCTCGTCGTGCTGGTCGGCGTCGCGGGCATCGCCGCCACCGCGGCCTGGTGGCGCCACGCCGACCACGACCGCTGACCGCCGTCGGCCAGGTTCAGCCCGTACGGCGGATACAGCCTGGAGCCCCGGTAGCCGGGGGCGCCACCGAGGACGATGCTGCCGAGCCCGAAAGGCGGCGGCGAAGAACACCCCGATGATCGTGTCCTCCTCGAGCCGCTTGTCCTGGGCGAACACCGCCACGCTCAGCGCGGTGATCAGAGCGGCGAGCGCAAGGTCGAACCACCGCCACCTACACTTTCGGAGTCCTGCCCGACCGGGCGGCCACGCGGCCGACGAACCGCTGGTCGGCCGGCGCCACCCGGTCTCCCAGCGCGTACCCGGGGGTCGATCACCGGTGCTCCTCGGCCCACGGCACCAGCTTCCGTTCGAGGTAGGCGAGGCCGTAGAACAACGCGATGCTCATGATCGCCAGGAGGGTCATCGCGGCGAAGGCCAGTGACGTGTCGGCACTGGCGCCGGACTGGACGATGACGAAACCGAGACCGGCGTCGGCGCCGACGAACTCCGCGATCACCGCGCCGATGACCGCCAGGGAGATCGCCACCTTCAGCCCGACGAAGATCTGCGGCAGGGCGTGGCGGATCCGCAGCTTGAAGAACTCCTGCCGGCGGGAGGCATCCCACGAGCGGAGCAGCTCGACGAGCTCGTGCGGTGTGGACTTCATCCCGGACACGGTCGAGATGACCACGGGGAACACGCACACCAGCACGACCAGGACCACCTTCGGCCCCTGCCCGAAGCCGAACCACACCACCAGGATCGGGGCGACGGCGATCTTGGGCACCGCGTTCACGGCGAGCAGGATCGGGTAGAACGTCCGTTCCAGCAGCGGGAACCGGACGATCAGCGTCGCGAGCGGGATACCGACCACAATGGACAGTGCGAAACCCTCGACGGTCTCGAGCAGGGTGACCAGGCTCTGGCCGAGCAGGTACCCCGGCAGCTCGAGGAACGACGCGACCACGTCGGCCGGGCTCGGGACGAGGAACCGCTCGATCGAGAAGACGATCGTCACCAGCCACCAGAGGCCGATGAGCACCAGTACCCCCACGATGGGCTGCACGACGGCCCGGCCCCTCATGCCGCTCCCCCGTCGACCGGGGCGGTGAGCAGGTCGCGCAGCTCGCGCCCCGCCTGATCGACGTCGGGGCGCCCGGGCACGCGTGGCCGGGCCACGGCGAGGTCGACGGTCTTGCGGAGCCGGCCGGGCCGCGGGGTGAGCACCGCCACCCGGTCGGCGAGCACGACGGCCTCCTCGACGGAATGCGTCACGAACACGACCGTCCTCGGCTGCTCCAGCTGGATGCGTTGCAGTTCCCCGGAAAGCTCCGTCCGGGTCAAGGCGTCCAATGCGGAGAACGGTTCGTCCATGAGCATGACCGCCGGGGCGTGGATCAACGACCGGCACAGCGAGACCCGTTGCTGCATCCCGCCGGAAAGCTCGTGGGGCAGCCGCTTTTCGAAGCCACGCAGGCCGACCAGCTCCAGCAGCTCGTGCGCCCGGTCCCGGTAGGACTTCCGCTCCAGGCCGAAGATCTCGATCGGCAGCATGACGTTCGACAGCACCGATCGCCACGGCAGCAGCGCCGGGCGCTGGAACATGAAGGAGACGTCGCGACGCGGCTTGGTCACCGGCTCGCCGCCAATGAAGATCCGGCCCCGGGTCGGCGGCAGCAGCCCGGCGACGAGCCGCAGCAACGTCGACTTGCCGCAGCCGGACCGCCCGATGACCGCGACGAACTCGTTCTCCCCCACCTCCAGGTCGATTCCGGCGAGCGCCTGGACCGGCCCCGCCCGGCCGTCGAAGACCTGCGCCACGCCGTCCAGGACGATCACGGCCGGGGCACCAGCCCGAAGGAGACGACGTCGGCGGGGCTGAGCGCACCGGCCGGGACGGCACCGGCGTCGGTGAGGGTGCCGACGATCTTCCGCACCCTCGCCTCGGCGACCTGGCCGAGCGGGCCGGTGAATCCGGCGGGCCGGACGTAGGCCGCCATCAGCCCGATCTCGGCGGCCGCCACACCCGCGTCCTGGGCCGGCTGGTACTTCTTGAGGATCGCGCCGAGCTCCTCGGGGTGCTCGATCGCGTAGCCGAGCCCTTTGAGCAGCGCCGCGGTGAAGCGCCGCACCAGCGCGGGATTCCTGGCCGCGAGCTCCTTCGACGTGACGACCACGTTGCCGTACAGGTCGGGCACCAGGTCGCCGTAGGGCAGCACGACCGCCTTCCTGCCCCGCGCCGCCGCCTCGATCAACGGACGGCCGACGACGAACTGCCCGATCCCGTCCACCTGCCCGCTCGCCAGCAGTTGCGGAAGGGCGGGCGGAGCGGACGGCACGAACCGCACCGAGGCCGGGTCGATGCCGGCGGCCTTGGCGTAGACGGGGAACATCACCTGGTTCGTCGAGCCGGCCTGATCGGCGATCTTCTTCCCGGCCAGGTCCGCCGGCTTGGCGATGCCCCGGCCCTCGAGCGAGATGATCGCGGCGAGGGACCGCTGGTGCACCGCCGCGACGGCGGTCACCGGCAGCCTCTCCTTCGCCACGGTGATCGCGGTGGCCGTGAAGTCCGCCGTCCCGAAGCCCGCCCGGCCTCCGGCGACCAGCTTGAGCACGTCCACCGTGCCACTGCCCGGCGTGATCGTGACGTCGAGCCCGGCTTCGCCGAAGAAACCCTTCTCCTGGGCGACGTAGGCGTAGGCGTCCCGGCCGAACGTGCCGAAGGACGTCAGGTAGCCGACTTCGTCCCGGCCGGGGGAAGGGCTGTCACCGGACCCGCCGCACGCCGTGGCCACCAGCGCGACCGCGAGCAGGCAAACCAGACCACGCCTCATGACGCCCTCCCCGACGAACGTGATGGTCTTGTCCGGGTAGCTTCACCCTTCTTCGCGACCACGGGCAACCGCTACTCGCATGAAGACCGGCTGGTGCGGCGAGGCGGCCGGCGACCGGATTCAGTCCTGTGTGGCTTCGGCCGGGAGCTCCGGGGGTGCCTGCAGATCGTGGGCGCGGAAGAGGACGGCGTGCTCGACGCCCATGGCTTTGCCGCTCATCGCGGCGAACCGCGGGATGAAGTCGGCCGGCGCCGGGTGGTCCGGGAGCGCGGCCAGGTACGCGGCGTGCGCCTCCAGCGAGGCGACGCCGCGGCGCAGCGGCTCGCCGGTGACGTCGACGCCGTGGGTCGCGTCCGTCATGCCCGGGGTGAGGTACCAGCGGACGGAGTGCGGTTCGAGGCCCTCGTCGTCGATCTGCTCCGGGAAGACCCACCGGTTGCCCGCGTCGCGGATGGCGTCGAGCGTCGCGAGGCCGGCGGCGCGGTGGTCGGCCTGGTCGAAGCCGTACGGCGTCTCGACCTCGAAGCTGCCGCCGTAGACGACGTCGGGCTGGAACCGGCGGATCTCCCGGCAGATGTCCCGGCGCAGGTCGAGGCCGTAGACGAGCACCCCGTCCGGGTGCTCCAGGACGGTCAGGTGCCCGACGCCGACGACGGCGCAGGCGGCCCGCTGCTCGGCGACGCGCAGGCGCGCGGTCTCCTCGGGCGGGTTCGGCATGCCGGCCTCGCCGCGGGTGAGCAGGAGGTAGCCGACCTCGATGCCGCGCGCGGTCCAGCGCGCGACGGCTGCGGACGTGCCGTACTCCATGTCGTCGGGGTGCGCGACGACGCAGAGCACGCGCCGGAAGGATTCCTCGGGCAGAGCGGGCAACGTCATGGCGGACATCCTGCCGCACGCGGCCCGGGCGGGAGAGCCTTTCCGGCGGCTCCGGACATTTCGAATTCGAAGCAGTAGACTGGGTTCATGCCCGACACCCCGCCGTCGCTCGATCCCGTGCAGCTCGGCACCTACTTCGACCTCATCGAGGTGACCAGCCTGCTGCGTCACGCGGTGGAGCAGCAGCTGCGGCAAGCCGGCGACCTCAGCTACGTGCAGTTCCAGCTGCTGGCCCGGCTCGGCGACGCACCGGCGGGCAGCCACCGCATGACCGACCTCGCCGACGGGGTCGTCTACAGCCGCAGCGGGCTGACCTACCAGGCGGGCCTGCTGGAGAAGGCGGGCCTGGTCGTGCGCAGCACGTCCCCGGACGACGAGCGCAGCGTCACGGTCACCATCACCGACGCCGGCCGCGCGCGGCTCGCGCAGGTGCTGCCCGGGCACGTCGAAGTGGTCAGCAGCCTGCTCTTCGAGCCGCTCTCGCGCACCGACGTCGAGACCCTCGCGGGCCTGCTGGCGCCGGTACGCGACCACATGCGCTCGGCGCCGCCGCGCTCGGCCGCGCCGCGGCGCCGGCGTCAAGGCTGATCGGACTCGCCCGCGCGGATCGCGGACCGGACCTGCTCGACGTGCCCGTCCAGCCAGGCGCGGAAGGTCTGCAGGCGCGGGTTGAGCGATCGGACCACGTCGAGGTCGCGCGCACCGACGAAGCCGCGCTCGCCTTCGACGTAGTACTGGAACATGTTGCCGATCTCCGCACCGGCCGGCAGCCCGGAGGAGCGGAGCTGCTCGGGCGTGAGCGGCCGGTAGCCGACCGGTTCGCCCAGCGCGTCGGCGAACGCGGCGGCGTACTCCGCGCCGGTCAGGTGTTCGCCCGCGATGCTCACGACCTCGCCCACGTACTCGTCGCCGGCGGCGAAGATCCCGTACGCGGTGCGCCCGATGTCCTCCACCGCGATGCCCGCCAGCCGGGCCTCCCCCATCGGCAAGGTGAGCACGAGCCGGCCGTCTTCGCCCCGCACCGGCTTGGAGTCCTGGGTGAACCCCTCCCAGAAGAAGGTGCTCCGCAGGTAGGTCGTCGGGACACCCGCGTCGCGGAAGAACGCGTCCGCCTCGGCCTTGGCGTCGAAGTGCGGGACGGTGTAGCGGTCCTGCAGCACCGGGACCCGTTGGCCGGACGCGGGAAGGACCTCGCGGGTGTCCTCCAGGGTCGACCAGACGACGTGGGCCAGCCCGGCCGCCTTCGCGGCACGGGCGGCTGTCGCGGCCTGCGCCAGTTCGACGTCGGCGGACATGGACTCCCAGAAGTTGGTCACCACGAAGGCGCCGTGCGCGCCGTCGAACGCCCTCCGCAGGGAATCCTCGTCGTCCAGGGTCGCCTCCACCACCTCGGCACCACGCTCAGCCAGCGCGCGCGCCTTTGGCGAGCCCGGGTTCCTGGTGACGGCCCGCGCGGCGAACGGACCGCCGGGATCGTCCACAATGGCCCGGGCGAGACCTCCGCCCTGCGCCCCCGTCGCACCCAGGACCACGATGGTCTTCTTGTCGCTCATGGTGTTTCCTCTCGCGTGAAATGGATCAGGCGGCGGACGGGACGACGATGACCTTGCCGTGCACCAAGCCGTCGGCGGCCCGGGCGTGCAACGACGGCAACTCCGCCAACGCCACCCGCTCGGCCACGTCGATCCGCAGCTCACCACGGTCGACCAGCCCCACCAACCGCGCCAGCTGCCCGGCATCACTCCGCACGAACAGATCGATCCCCCGCACCCCACGCCCCTCATCCGACGGCGCGGGCATCCACACCGTCGTGTTCACTACCACCCCGCCCGGACGGACCACACCAGCCAGCGCGGCCAGCTGCTCCGGAGCGACCGGGGCCAGATTGAGGGCCAGATCGACCGGCTCGGTCACCGCGTCGGTCACCGCGGTGGCGGTGTGGTCGACGACCTCATCAGCGGTCTTGACCGCCTCGGCACTACGCGGACTGGCCGTCGCGATCACATAAGCACCAGCGTTCTTCGCCAGCTGCACCGCATAACCCCCGACCGCACCCCCCGCACCGTTGATCAGCACCCGCTGCCCGGCCGCCAGCTTCCCGTGATCGAACAACGCCTGATACGCCGTCAATCCCACCACCGGCAACGCCGCGGCCTCGGCCAACGGGATGCTCCTCGGCGCCGACGTCAGCACCTCCACCGGCGCCAGAACGTACTCCGCCGCCGCACCGGTCCCGTCCATCGGCAGAAAACCGACGACCGGATCACCCACCTCGAACCCGGTCACACCTTGACCCAGCGCGTCGACCGTCCCGGCGACGTCCAGACCCGGCGTGTGCGGCAGCACCACCGGAATCGGCCCCTGCATGAATCCACCCCGGATGTTGCCGTCGACGGAATTGAACGACGTCGCCGCCACCCGGACCCGCACCTGCCCGGGCCCCG
>NZ_JMQI01000026.1 GCF_000695625.1 Amycolatopsis rifamycinica | reverse complement strand
GCCGAGCGCACGGCGGAGCTGGTGCGCGAGGCGGGGCGGCGGGTCGTGCTGGTGCCCGGGGACATCCGCGACGAGCAGCATTGCACGCACGTCATCGACACGGCCGTGGCCGAGCTCGGGGGCATCGACGTGCTGGTGAACAACGCCGCCTACCAGATGGCCCAGGAGGAAGGCCTGCTCGCCATCTCCACCGAACAGTTCGATCGGGTGCTGAAGACCAACTTGTACGCGATGTTCTGGCTGTGCAAGGCGGCCGTGCCGCACATGCCCCGGGGATCGGCGATCATCAACACCTCGTCGATCCAGGCGTTCCAGCCCTCACCGGAACTGCTGGACTACGCCACGACCAAGGCGGGCATCGCGAACTTCACCAAGGGACTCGCGCAGGACCTGGCCGAGAAGGGGATCCGGGTGAACTCGGTCGCGCCCGGTCCGGTGTGGACACCGCTGATCCCGGCCACCATGCCCGAGGAGAAGGTGGACTCCTTCGGCGAGCAGACCCCGATGGGCCGGGCCGGGCAGCCGGCCGAGCTCGCCCCGGCGTTCGTGTTCTTCGCTTCCCAGGAGTCCAGTTACGTCACCGGCGAAGTCCTGGGTGTCACGGGCGGACAGCCGTTGACCTGACCGGGTTCCCGGGGAAGGCGAACCGCTTCCGCTCGGCGAAGGGTGGGGGAGACCTGCGAGCGGAAGCGGTTGCTGCGTCGACCGGGCGTGATCACCACCAGTGCACGTTCGCTGTGCAGGGCGCGGGGCCCAGGACACCTTGCGGGTGGTTCCACTGACGGCTGGAGCACCGTAGGCCCGCGTCAGAGCCAATCCAGACGTTCGTCGGTAGGTTGTTTGTCGCTGAGTTCGACGGGTATCTGCGGGCGAGTAGGAGTCGAGTGAGCCATCCGGCCGAAGGAGAACCATGACCAGCGCAGGACGCCCGGCCGGCACCGTTCCCGGACAGCATGTTCCCACGAACGCGGCTCCGGCGGGTCCGCAAGCGAGAGACCTCGGTGCCGCGACTCCGGGACGCGCGGCCGGGGTGGAGACGAAACCGGCTTTCAAGACGACCGAGTTATTCGTTTTTCTGGCCGGTGTGGTCGCGATCGTGATCACGGCGGTAACGGTCGACGGTGACGCCAGCACCGGCGGTGATCCGTTCAATGCCGAACAAGCATTGCGCTACATCACTTTCCTCGCCATCGGCTACATGATCAGCCGAGGATTGGCTAAGGCCGGTGCTCGTCAGCGTGGAGACGACCGCCGCTGATCGATCCCGCGCCGCCGCCGGCCCGCTCTCTTGTTGAGGTGGATGGTCCGCGCTGCCCGAGAGTGGCAGTCATGTTTTCGGGTTGCGGCGGGGTTGCAGAATGCGTATTTCGTCGGAGCGGCGGTCGGCCCTTCCGTGAGCAGACCCTGATGGGCCGGCCGCCCGCGAAGGTCCGGCTTACCTCGGCAACTGAACGCTGAAAGACGATGCGGCGAAGAGGACGGGGTGGACGGTCAAGCGCTTCGATCGTTGCGTCGCGTGGTTCAGAAGCTGTCGCTGGGTGCTCGAGATGACGGTGCCGGCAGGCGGATAAACCTGAGGTTCGATCGGGTGAAAGTGGATATCCCCGGCTATGGGATTCTGCAGACGTCGCAGACCGTATGACCGGGCCGGCCGCTGGTACTACGACGACGACCGGCGAGGGTGGGGCCCGCCTCCCTACCGCCGGCGGCCGAGGGGTGGCTCCTGCGTACGCGACGCGTGTCTGCTCGACGCGGGTTGCTGCATCGGCGAAACCTGTGACAACAACTGCTTGTGGGTGATGGTCCTGTCGCTGCCGCACCTGCTGGTGGCGTCGGGCCCGGTCCTGCGTCGCGGCACCGGGCGCAAGCGCCCGGCCGACATGCTGGTCGCGGCGATCCGGGTGTACCAGCGCGAGGTCAGCGCACGGCGCCCTGCGTGCTGCCGCTTCTCGCCCAGCTGCTCGGCGTATGCGGTCGAGGCGCTGACCCACCACGGCGCCGCCCGCGGCGGCTGGCTCACCATCCGCCGGCTGACCCGCTGCCGACCCGGCGGCCCCCGCGGCTACGACCCAGTGCCCCGGTGACCGACCGCAGCGGCCGTCCGAAAAGCCCCGCTCACCCGACTTTTTGCCGGGCAAACCCTGGTCGTGCAGGGCCGCTGCGACACCAGCTCGGTAGATACCTCGCCGCGGACGATGTCTGTGCAAGGATTGATCGTGACGAACACCCCGTACGCTCTCGTACTGTGCGGTCGTGCCCGATTGACGGTGCACTCGGTCCCGGCGCGCACCCACACCGGTGATGCGGCCGCTGCTTCTCGCGACTGAGACAGGAGCGCGATGTCGCAGCGATCGGCGCCGCCGACGAACTCGCGACGCGGGCGATCCGGGCTACCCTCGCGGGAATTCGCCTCAAACTCGGCCCATCGTGACGATCCAGGAGGCGGTCTCATTCGCCCGCGATAACACGTTGTGGACCAGCAGTCTGAGCGTTCGGCGTCGCCCTGCTTACTGAGGGAAGCTACCAGGGGAGGGCGACGAGGCGGCGGGCAGACCCTGGCGCTGCTCAACGGGCGGTGTGGCGGTCGCTCAGGCGCGGGAACAACGCCAGGTGGTGTCCGGCGGCTGGAGGCTCTGCTGCCCGGATATGCAAGGCCAGCGGTTCCGACGTTGTGTGCTAAAACAACGTCGAGTAGCCGTCAGTCGCCGGGCCCTGACCGCAGGTAGCGTCGACCCCTGCTCGGATTCACGTCAATCACGCCAGGACGTTGGTGTCCGAGCCGGCGACCTTGCGCACGTCGCAGTCGAGCACGAGGTCGCCGGACGGGTGCCGGATGTTCTTGCGCTCCGAGCAGTGCACGGCCGCCCGGCCGGCCGCCCACTGCTCGTCGAACGCGGCGCTGGCGGCGCGGAGGTTCGTGACCAGGTCGAGAAGTTGCTCGTCGGCGGGGTGGTCGGCGCACGGCGGCGGTCGGGAGCAACGCCGGCCGCGCTCGGTTCCCACCGCGTCCGCCACGCGCGCAGCAGTGAGGCCAAGTTCTGCAGTTCGGTCACGTCGCCCAGTATCGCCGAGCGCCTGGTATTGGCAGTCCCGGCCATCAGCCGATCACTGGCCAGGGTGAGGGAGTAGCCGTCGACCTGCGTCGTGATGGATGCCGTCGGCGACGGGGTGGTGGCGCCACGTCATTGCCAGATGCGGTTCGGGATGCCGATCGGTGTGGTCGGTCCTCGAGAGTTCGGTCGTCCTGGGTGGCGCCGTAGAACTGGGTCTGCCGGAACATGAGCTCGCGCATTGTGGTTCTTCTCGGGACGCCGTACACGGTGCCCGGGAGGCTGGTGCAGGCAGAGCGGAGTATCCGCTCAGCGGACCACTTACTCGGAGATCCCGCGGGTCCGGGCGCCGTCGCGACCCTCGCCTGGACCCGCGGAATCTCTTGTTGATCGAGCGATGATCGGTCCTGGCGACGGACCCGCGAGAGCGGTTTACCGTCGGGGCTGAGTGGTGCTCCACGCGCTCGGCTGAGAACGGTTGAAACCTGACAGGGCGCACATGCCCCACACCTCCGAATTCCGGACCGGAACGTATTGCGTTGGAGCGCACTCCAGCTCGAGCTTCGGACGCAGGCGATACGCAACGCGATCGTGTGCTTCTGCAGAGCGTTGCAACGCGTTCCGGAGGCGCGTTCGCGCTGCTTCTTCTTCGCGTTGCCGGGCGTCATCCGAAGTCGGGAACGCCGGTGGCGGCTCGTCGTCTTCGACGTCTTCGTTGTCGCCGCGGTGGGTCAGCGTGTGTCGCCAGTGCCGGGCGGCCTCGGCCCGCTCAGCGGCACGCCGCCCGGCTTCCACCGCGGCCGCGCCAAGGGTCGTCCGGGACGTCCACGCTACCCATGTTCCCACCCTTCGGCTCAGGTGCCGAGCCTCGCTCTGGTCGCTCCAGGGATCCAGATTGAGGACTGCACAGTGCTGAGATCGGCGAGCGATCCGTGTTCGAGCCGGCGTTGAACTGCTCAAACCGGGTCCAGTAGCTCTGGGCTGTTGTGCCGCGGGTTGTTGACGGCGGTGCTGACCTCGTAGGGCTGCAGCCGAGGCTCGGGGATGTGGTCGAGGAGGTCGCGGACGTCGTCGGCGTCGTCAAGGCGTGGGTCGCGCCGGCGGTCGCGCAGCTTCGGCGGGATCAGAACGGGGGACCGGTCATGGACGTGACCGGCCGCGTCGTGGGCGGTGGTGGTGAGGATCGTGTAGGTCCACAGCCACTTGTCGGGGTGGTCGTCGGGCAGGTAGCGGTCGGGGCGGAGTTCGTAGAGCCCGGCGAATGCGAGCAGGTCGTCGTCCTGGTGCAGGAAGTACGGGATCTTCTTGCCATCGCGGAGGGCCCACTCGTAGTAGCCGTCTGCGGGTACGAGGCACCGTCGGCGGAGGGCGGCGGCCTTGAAGGCCGGCTTCTCGGTGATCGTCTCGCTGCGGGCGTTGATCAGCCGGCTCAGCTTCACTTCTTTGGCCCACGACGGGACGAGCCCCCACGTCAGCGTGCGCAGGTGCCGGACGGGTTCGGCGTCCGGCTCGCCGCGGGGGGTTCCTTCGAGCACGACCCGGGCTTGCTGGGTGGGGGCGACGTTCCAGGACGGCGGGAGGTCGTCGCCGTCGATCTCGCCGACGCCGAACGCGGCGGCGATGTCCTTGTCGCTGGTGGCCGAGGCGTAGCGACCGCACATCAGCCGGGAATGTTACGGGGGTCGTTGCCGTAGCTGTTGCGTTGGCCGATCTCGCCGTCCTTGTTGCGGATGATGTGCTCGACGTGCCGTTTTTGCGCCATCTGCTTGCCCTTGGCGGTGGCTTCGGCCTTGGTGGCGGCGGTGTTGGCGGCGCGGCGGCTGCCTTCGACCTTTGTTGACCTTCGAGTACCCGTCCGCGGTGTGCCAAAACAAGGTCTTCGCAGGTCAGCGCGATGGCAAAGGAGTTCGTTTCTCAGGCAGGTTGAGCAGCAGGTCTCCGTGGTCGTCGACGCGGTCGAGGACGTCGTCGGCGGTGAACACCAGCTGGGTGACGTGCCGGCATGCTTCGACTTCGTCCCAGGTGAGTGGGGTGGACACCGTGGGGTGGTCCCGTCCGCGCAGGGAGTACGGGGCGATGGTGGTTTTGGCGGGGTTGTTCTGGGACCAGTCGATGAATATGCGGTTGGTGCGCTGGTTCTTCGCCATCACGGCGGTGACCGAGTCGGGCGTTTCGCGGGCCAGCTGCTGCGCGAGCTTCTTCGCGTACGTGGATGGTGCCGTGGGGTCGTCGGTGTCGATCGCGGCGTAGAGCTGCATGCCCTTCGACCCGGACGTCTTCGGGAACGGGGTCAGCCCGTCGCCGAGCAGGACGTCGCGCAGCCGCTCGGCGACCCGGCAGCACTGCACGATCGACGTGCCGGGTCCGGGGTCGAGGTCGAACACCAGCAGATCCGGCGGTAGCCGCTGGCCGCCGGCGTCGACCCGCCACTGCGGGACGTGGAGTTCGAGGGCGGCCATGTTCGCGGCCCAGACCAGGGCGGCGAGTTCGTCGAGCAGGGCGTACTCGATTTCGTTTTCGCCGCGGCCGGAGCGGCTGCCGCTGCTGGGCAGCCGGACCGTGGGCAGCCAGCCGGGGGCGCCGTTGGGCACGTTCTTCTCGAAGAACTGCTGCCCGCCGACGCCGTCGGGGAACCGGATGAACGTCACCGGCCGGTCCGCGAGATGAGGCAGCAGGACTTCCGCGATGCGGGAGTAGTAGTTGATGACCTCGCCCTTGGTGAACCCATCCGGGTACAACGGCTTGTCCAGATTGGACAGTTTCAGGCGCCGACTCCCCGCCTGCACGGTGATCTTCGGTCCCACTGGCGGTGTCGGCGCGGCCTCGGCGGCGACGCGTTCGCGAGCGCGCGGGGCGAGGATGTCAGCGGGCTCGCGATCTTCGCGCAGGCCGCGCCAGGCGGTGTGGCGTAGCCGCCCGGCGCCGCGAGTGAACTGGCGGTAGACGACCTCACCGACCAGCTCCGGCCTGACCCAGTGCGCTCGGACGGTGTCCTCCCGCGGCGGGGTGACCGCGAAGGGATGCTTGCGCCGCTCGATCGCTTCGAGGCGGGTGAGCAGGCGGCCGCGTTCGGCCTCGGTGAAGCCGGTGCCGACATCGCCGATGTAGATCAGCTCGCCGGTGTCGGGGTCGTGGCCGCCGAGCAGCAGCCCGCCGAGGCTGCCGGAAAGGCGGCTCTGGCCCGGTCTCCAGCCGCAGATGATGACCTCGGTGGTCTGGATGAGGGCGTGCTTGCACCAGTAGTCCGGCCGCTTGCCCGGCACGTACGGCGCGCGCAGAAGCTTGGCGACGAGCCCTTCGTGTCCGGTGGCGGCGACGTGGTCGAGCAGATCCTGCGGAGTGCGGCGGTCGGCGGCCAGTTCGGTGAAGGTGAACTGCCGGACCACCGAGATCCGGAACGGGTCCGGCATTGCCAGCCCGGCGAGCAGGGCACGCCGTTCCTCGTACGGCTCGCGCAGCAGCGACGTGGTGCCGAGCTGGAGCAGGTCGAAGGCGAGGAACCGGACCGGGACGTCGTGGAACGGTTCGGTGCGGCGTGGGGAGCTGCGGTGGGTCTGGTAGCGGCCGCGGCGTTCCTGCAGCAGCCCGAAGTCGATCTGGCCCGCGTCGTTGTAGACGACGATCTCCCCGTCAAGCACCGCGGCCCGGCCGTGGAGGGCGGGAGCGAGGACGCCGGCGAGGTCGGCGAACTCGTGGGTGAAGTCGATCCCGTTGCGGCTGGTGAGCACGGTGGTGCCGTCGCCGGCGATCTGCATGCAGGCCCGGTAGCCGTCCAGCTTGTACTCATACGCCCACTCCGGGCCCTCGCGCAGCCGGCCGCCGTCGGCCTTGGCCAGCATCGGCTCGACCCAGCCCGGGACGCTGGAGGAGGCACGCGCAGCCATGGGCGGCCTCCCGGGGGTCGAGACATCATCGTCTGGTTTCGACGGTAACCCGGCTGGCCTAACCTCGCCGGGTTTGCGCTGGTCAACACCCTGATCGGTGACACCGCGTGCGGGGGCGAGCGCCCTGAGCTGCAGTCCGGCCACGGCGGGGTGAGCTTGAGCGACTCGGCTTGACAGCGGGCGGAACGTCTCGCAATATCCGAACAAGTGTTCGATGAGTTCGGGTTCGCTCGCGGCTTCCCTCGTTGGCGTCTCCGGTGCGTGTTCGTGGTGCTGGAGGTGCGTGGTGGCGGTGCCCGAGGCGGTGGCCGGGCTCGCGGCGATCCCCGGCGTCCGCACTGCGGCGCAGCTTGGCGACCCAGCCCCGGATTCCTCGACGTCGGCAGGTTCTTTGCCGGTGGCGCCGGCTCTCGCTGGCTGGTGCCAGACGGTCTGCGGCGCGGCAGCACGGTGGCGGTCCGCGGCTCGACCGCCTTGGTCCTGGCCTTGTTGGCCGAAGCGATGGGGGAAGGATCGTGGGCGGCGATCACCGGTATGCCCGAGGTCGGCCTGGTGGCGGCCGCCGAACTGGGCGTCGACCTCGACCGGCTCGCCCTCATCCCCGATCCCACCCCTCGAGCGCCGCGGCCGGCGCCCCCGCACGCGCATTTCCCCATGACGCCATTGTGTCGAGCCCGGCCGACTCGGACAAACAGCGGCGCGCAGCTGCAGCGATCATCACCCAGCGCGGCCTTCGGCCCGCCCGGCAGTCACCGCAGGCGATAGGCGGTTCGGGGTCGGTCATGGGGCCGCGGTGCAAGCCCGGTAGCCGAGGCTGCGGAAAAGCCCTCCGACGTTGCGCAGTTCAGTGATGGGTGCCCAACGGCAAGTCGTCGTCGAAGGGCGACCCAGCGCGTTCATCAACGACCAGGCCAGTCCGGCCGGGTGCGCCAACCGGCTGAAGTGCTGTCGCTCCGGCAGAGCAGGCAACGCGGTCGGCAGGTGAAAGTTCCGACGCCTCATCCTCAGGACCGGGTCCGGCGAACGGCCGGCTCACCGAGCGTGGTGGACCATTCCAGTTCAGCACGACGATCCGACAGGCCATCACGATGCTGCTCCTTGGCTGGCGACCCGGTTCTAGTGCACCGGGTCGGGAAGGTGGAACCGCTCAGTAGGCGGTGCGCCGCGTGGCCGTGGGCCGGGCGGACGGTGATTGCCTTACCGGTGCCGGCAATGGACTCCACAAAAGCCGACTGTTGCGCGACGGCGTTGTCATGGATCTCATTATGACCGGCCTCCGGGGGGCAGGGCATTGCGGGTGGGCGGCCGGTGACGCCGAAATCGCCAACGAGATGGCCGTCATGTCGTGTCGCACGAACATCGGCCGTCGGGCTCGGGCGTCAACCGACGGGTGTTGCGCTCTCGGATCAGGCGATCCCAGGGGAAAGTATCAGTCACCGGTCGGGCTGAATCAGTGGCGCACACGCTTGCCGGTTCGGCCTCGGGCACGCAGAGGTCGATCTGGCCTGGCAAGCGTTCCTGCGCCGGTTCGACATCGAGCACACCTTCGCATGCTGAAGCGAACCCTCGGCTGGACCACCCCGAAACTGCGCTCACCCGAGGCCGCCGACCGCTGGACCTGGCTGCTGCTCGCCGCCTACACCCAGCTCTGCCTTGCCCGTGACCTCACCACCGATCTGCGCCGCCCCTGGGAGAAACCCCGACCAGCTCAGCGGCTCAGCCCGGTACGGATCCGCCGGGGGTTTCGGAACCTGCGTCCACCGCTCGCCTGCCCGGCCCGTGTCCCGAAACCCTCCCGGCGCGGCCCGGGACGCTCCGCCGGACTGCCCAACCACCGGCCCGCGTCACGTCACGACGTCCACACCGTCAGCAGCTCGAACACCCAGAAACCCAAGCCTTGCAGGAAGACCAAGTCGAGTAACCCACGACCCCGTCGAACAGGTTAAAACTCAAGCTAGGCCCAGATGTGGCCGGCGGCGTCGGCGACACGCAGGATCAGCTGGTGCCGTGAAAGCCGTGCCGGCGCAGAAGGGCGGCGGATCATCGACCCCTGAGGACGATCGTGTTCTGAATGGGAACACCACGTACTTGGCCGGGGCACCGCTAATCCTCGATCCGCCGGTTCATGACCACCTTGTAGTCATGGCCGTAGTACACCTCGCCCGTGGTCCGGTTGTGGTAGAAGTGGATCTGGAAGTCGCCGTAGGGGCTGTGGTGGGTCCGCGTCGAGTACTTGGCCCACTGGGAGGGCCCGCCCGACCGGGCGAACACTTCCTTCACGTAGGGGTTGCCGATCACCTCGCCGGCCTGGACGGGGAACGCTTCTTCGACGGCTACCGCGGTCAGCTTGCCGTCGGGGGTGAACGGCTCGTAGCGCGAGTGGTGCCGGAACTCCTGAGCCATTTTCCCGGCGTCGGCCCCGGCGGGGATCGTGTTGCCGTAGATGTCCTTGCCCTGCTCCAGGAATTCTTTTTCCTGCTTCTCGTAGCGTTTCCCCTTGGCGGCCAGGACCTCCGCCAGAGTCGGCTCGCCACGTCGATCACCGGACCTGCCCGCCGCCCGCTCGACCGGCTTGCCGCCGCTGGTGTTCGCCGCCCGGTCGGCGGACTTCCGGCTGTGCGGTCGCTCGGTGGTCTCGCGGTTGCTCTTGTCCTGGTTCCGGTTGTCGGGTTTCCGGCTGCTGTGGGTGCGGTCGGTGGTCTTGCGGGTGCTCTTGTCCTGGTTCCGGTTGTCGGGTTTCCGGCTGCTGTGGGTGCGGTCGGTGGTCTTGCGGGTGCTCTTGTCCTGGTTCCGCTCGTCGGCTTCCTGGCCGCCCCGGGACCGGTCCGGGGACTTCCGGCCGCTCCTGCCCTCGGTCCGGTCGGCCGACTTCCCGCCTCCCTTCCCCGTCGTCCGGTCGGCGGTCGCGCGGGACGGCGCCGAGCCGCCCGCCCGTTGCGGGCCCGCCGAAGAGCCGCGCGGCAATGTCGGCGGCTCCGTCGGGGGAGTGGGGCGGACCGTCGCCCCCTTGCCGCCGGGTGGTTGCTCCGGGGCAGGCGGTTCCGAAGCAACCGGGCCACCACCGCTCTGCCCCTTGCCGCCGCCTGGCCCACCCGCCGGCGGCCCGGCTTTCTGCGGCCCGGCCGCCGGCGGAGTGCCCCGTGCGGGCGGCGGTGCGGCACCCCCCTTGCCCCCGCCGCTTCCGAAGAACGGCAGCCCGCCGCCGACGAATGGCCTCAGTACTTTGAGCGGCTTGTCTTCGAGTTCCGGCATGTCGTGGGAACCGGTCCCGCCGGTCATCTCCGCTTCGTCGCAGCTTTCCCCGCCCAACGTACAGAACTCGAAGTCGCCGTCGGGATCCCGTGAGGAGCCGGACGCGAGCCGCAGCTGCGGCCGGCCGCCCTTGTCGTCGTGCTTGACCGAGGTCGTGGACCGGCTCGGAGTGCCCTCCTTCGAGTTCCGGGCCGGGCGAGCGGTCTTCTCCTTCCGCTGCCGCGCCGACTCGGCCTGCTTCTTGTTCTCCGGTGACGCGTTCGCCCACCGGTCCTGCCGGGCGCTCCGTTCCCGCTGTTCGCCACGACCCGCTTGGCTGCTTTCGACTTTCCGGCGATCCGCCTTTGCCTTCTTGTCGGCGTTTTCCCGGCGGCGCTCCGCGGCGTTGGCGGACCCACTGGGTTTCTTCGACCCCTCCTTGGTCGCCTCCGCTTCCTTCTTCTCCGCCGTCTCGCGGCGCCGTTCGGCGGCCTTCTCCGAGCCGGCGGTCGCAGCCTGCCGTTTCTTCGCGGCGGTTTCCTGGCGGTGCTCCGCGGCGTTCGCGGAGCCGGTGTTCTGGTGTGCGCTCTGCTTCGCGGGAGGCGGCGAAGGCTGCCCGGCGGTGTTCTTCGGCTCCGCATGGGCCTCCCCGGCGCCGAGCACGCCGACCACCGCGGTCAGCACACCCCCGGAGACCGAGCAGAGGATGGCTTTCGTCAGATCCGGTTTCCTGGTCACCGCGCTCCCCGCTTTCGCCGTACCACCAGCAGAAGGTGGCTCACGCTAGCGTCGCCGATACACCGGGAATACAGCGAAGATACAGCCGGTACGGCCGAAGGTGTCCGCCACCGCGGGGCAGCCAGCAGCGCACGGCAGGAACCGGACAGGCGCCGTCGCGGCCGGGAACCGGCTGTTATCCATGGTGCATGCGCCGCGAACTCACCGCCCTCACCGTAGTTTTCCTGAGCCTGACCGGATGTGGCAGTGCCCCGGTGGCCCAGCCGCCGCCCGCGTCCACGACCCCTGTCACGCACACTCCGACAACCACCGCTACGCCCACCCCGACAACCACGGCCGCGCCCACGCCGCCGCCGACGTCCCGTTCCCGGAACCCGAACCCGCCCGCGCCGCCGAGCAACCGGATCCGCGACTGCTTCGACGGCGACTGCACGCTGCTGCTGGCCAAACCGGCGACCATTCCGCTGGACGCCGGGAAGTTCCACTACTCGTCCCTGCGGGTGACGGCGATCAGCGCGGATAGCCTCGCGATCAGCGTCCGCTACCGGCAAGGCGGCGGTGCCCAGTCCAGCATCGGCCCGGGTCTCGGCGGGGCGAGCTTCGGGTTCCGGGGCTCGCCGTCGATCGAGGTCGGCCTGACCCAGGTCGGCGGCAAGCCCGCGCTGGTGCTCCAGCCCGGAGCCGTCACGTGAGCCGGGCCGTCGCCACGGCGGTGCTCGCGTCCGCAGGAGTCCTCGGGCTGGTGGCCGGATGCGACGACGGTGCGCGGCCGGGCGCCGCCGCGCCGCCACCGTCGTCCATCCCGGCGTCGTCCTCCCCGGTGGTGTCCGCCCCGGCCGCCGCCGACAGCAGCGACTACTCCGCCTGCACCGACGGCAACTGCGAGGTGCGGGTGAGTGGCCCGGTCGACATCCCGCTGAGCGGGCAGGGCGGCCTGCACCGGATCTCCGTCACCGCCGTCACCGCGAACGGCATCGACTTCACCACCGGCGGTGGCGGCACCGGCACTCTGACGCGCGGGTGCGTGATCACCCTGTACGAGAACGGAAGCGGGTCCCGCTGCAGCAGCGGCGAACCGGAGCGGCCGCGACCGGTGGACGGCGTGCTCGCCCTGCAGCTCGCCGATCTGCGCGCCGGCACCGCGATCCTCCGGCTCGTCTCCGGCAAGGTCGGCCCGCCGCCCGCCTCGCTGCGCCCACCGACCTGGTCCTGGTGAAGGAGTTCACGTGACCGAGAACCCGCACGCCGACCGCGGCAACCGGGCCCGCCGTCGCGAAGAGCGCCGCGCCCGCCCGACCCCGCCGCCCGCCGCGGCACCGGCCCGGCCCGCCAACCTGAGCCGGGCCTTCGTGGTCTGGATGGTGCTCGGGGTGCTGACCGCGGTGGCGATCATCGGGATCATCATCGTCCTGGCGGCGGTCAACCTCCGCGCCGGCTACCGAGGCGCCCGCGTCGTGCTGACCGTCATCGGAGCGGGCAGCTTCCTGTCCCTCCCCGTCATCGTCGGCGGTGTGCTCTGGTCCGGCGGTTCCGGCGCCGTCGCCCTCATCCCGCTGGGCTTGTCGTCGGCCATGATCGCGGCGGTGGTCCTGATGTGGCGGCCGGACGTCACCGCCTGGTTCCGGGCGCGGAGACAGGAGACGGCGCCGCGTCAGGCCTCGACCAGGTAGCCGATCGTCGGTACTGTGCGGACCGGCTGTGGCTCGCCGAGCTTGCGCCGCAGGTTGCGGATCGCCACTTCGAGGGCGTTCGACGCCGGCGGGTCCGGCCACGCGCAGGCGATGAGGTCCTTGCGGGACACCGGTTTTCCCGCCTCGGACATCAGCCGCTCCAGCAGGTCGAACTCGGTGCGCGTCAGGCTCAGCAGCACCTGGCCGCGGCGGACCTCGCGTCGTCCGGTGTCGAGTTCGAGGTCGGCGCAGCGCAGGACCACCGGCTGCGGCAACGCGCTGCGGCGGCACAAGCTCCGGACCCTGGCCACCATCTCCTCGGCCAGGAACGGCTTTTCGAGGTAGTCGTCGCCGCCTCGGCTCAGCCCGGCCACCCGCTGGGCCGGATCGCCCAGCGCGGTCAGGAACAGCACCGGGACGGCCCAGCCCTCCCGTCGTTTCCGCTCGACGTACCCGAGTGCGTCGCCGCCCGGCAGCATGCGGTCGAAGACCGCGCAGTCGTAGGTGTTGACCCACAGCAGCTCGTCGGCGGCAGGCAGGTCGCCTGCCGGGTCGACGGCGAACCCCGCGCCGCGCAGCGACGTCGTGATCGCCAGCCGCAGATCGGCGTCGTCCTCGGTCACCAAGATCCGCACACCGCCACTAAACCAGCCTCAGCTCGCGCGTTCCAGCAGCCAGCCCCGATCGGCCGCCTTCACCCCCGCCTGGAAGCGGCTGCGGGCCCCGAGCTGGTTCATCAGCTCCGACACCATCCGGCGGACCGTGCGCACCGACAGGTCCAGCCGCGCCGCCACCGTGTCGTCCGTGCAGCCCTCCGAGAGCAGCGTCAGCAGTTCCCGCTGGCGCGCGGTGAGCCCGGCTTCGCTCGCCGAGCCGGCGGACCGGAACGGCGTCGCGCCGGACCAGAGGCGTTCGAACAGTTCGACGACCGTCGTGACCACGGCGGGCAGGTGCACGGCGGTGACCCCGGACTCCGGGCGGCGGCCCGGCAGCACGGCGACCGCCTGGTCGACGACCAGCGCGCTCGACGGCACCTGCGCGACGGTCCGCACGGCGGCGCCCGCCTGCACCAGCGCGGCCAGCCGCGTCGCCACCGCCGGGTTCAGCCTCGCCCGGTCCGGCACGAGGACCCGGTACCGCACGCCGCGGCGCAGGTTGTCGAGGTCGATCCGGCGCAGCGGCGCGATCGGGTCGGGAGCCCCGGGAGCGAGGACGGTCATCACGACGACCTCCGCGGTGGCCGCGGCGAGCGGGCCCGCGGCCCCGCCGGCGCGGTCGGCAGCCAGCACGACGGGGCGTTCGGTCAGCACCTGGCTCACGCGTTCACCTCGCTGACGCTCGGCGCGGCCTGAGCCGACGGCGCAGTGGTGAATGATTCGTTCGCAAGCTCACTCATGCCGGCACCCCGCCGAGCACGAGAGCCGGGGTCTCCGGCATGGTGACGCCGATCCGGTCGGCGAGCCGCACGGCGGTCTGGACCGCACGCACGGCCCCGACGAGGAGGTCCTGGATCTGCGCGAGGTCGGCGTCCGACGGCGGCCCGCCGAGCAGCACCGTGCGGTGCGCGCTCGCCAGCGCCGTCCCGGGCTCGACGCCGAGCTCCGCCCGCAGCACGGCCCGGGCACGGGCGAAGACTTCGAGCGCTTCGGCGCGGCGGCCGCCGTGGTGCAGGGCCAGGACCAGCCGGGCCCACGCGTCCTCCCGCAGCGGGTCCTCCTCGGCCAGCGCCCGCGCGAGGACGACGGCCTCGTCGTGCCGCCCGGCGGCGGTGTACACGTCGGCCAGCCGGCTGCGGAGGCGCTCGTGCAGCTGGTCGGCGGCCGCGACCGCGGGAACCGCCCAGTCGTGTTCGAGGCCCCCGTAGGGGCGGCCGCGCCACAGCCGCAGCGCGCCGGTCAGGCGCTCCGCCGCGGCCGCGGTATCCCCGGCGCGCACCGCTCGCTCGGCGGCGTCGAGCGCCAGCCGGGCCAGGTCGATGTCCGACTCGCCGGGCTCGAGCCGGATGCGGTAGGCACCCGCTGCGCTCTGGATCCGTGCTCCCGCCGAGGGGAGCGGCAGATCCCGGCGCAGCCGCCAGACGTAGGTCTTCAGGTTGCGTTCCGCCGACGGCGGCACGTCCTGTTCCTGCCACATCATCGTGATCAGCTGGTCTACGCTCACCCACGCGTTAGCGTGGACGAGCAGTGCCGAGAGGAGGGCGGCGGGCTTGCCGGCACCCACCCTGACCTCGGCCCCGCCCGGCCTGCGCACTTCGAGCGGCCCGAGCACCCCGAACGACACTGGACACCTCCTTCGATCGACTGAAGTCACGATGCCGGACCGGTGATGAGGATTTGATGACATGAGCGGAGCGAGGGGCCGGGTGCTCGTCGTCGAGGACGAGGAGGACATCCGGGTGGCCGTGACGGCCGAGCTGCGGGGCGCCGGCTTCGTGGTCGACGCGGTGGGCACGCTCGCCGACGCGACGAAGGCGCTCGACGCGGCCGAGCACGCCTGTGCCGTCTTCGACCGCATCCTGCCGGACGGCGACGCGCTCGGGTTCGTCGAGGCACTGCGCCGCCGCGGCCGGGCGGTGCCGGTGCTCTTCCTGACCGCCCGCGACGCCGGCGCGGACCGGGTCGCCGGGTTCGCGCACGGCGGCGACGACTACGTGACCAAGCCGTTCGTGCTGGCCGAGCTGCTGGCGCGGGTGACCAACCTGTGCCGCCGGGGCGGTGTGCGGCCGCCGGTGCTGCGCCACGCCGACCTCGAGGTCGACTGCGCGCGCCGGGAAGTTCGCCGTGGCGGGGTCCTGCTGTCGCTGAGCACCCTGGAGTTCGCGATCCTCGAGCACCTGGCCGCCCGGCCGGGGCTGGCGGTGACCCGCACCGAGCTGATCGAGCACTGCTGGGAAACCGAGCCCGTGGCGAACGTGGTGGACAAGGTGGTCAAGCGGCTGCGGGACAAGCTCGGCGAGCCGGAGCTGGTGCACACCCTCCGCGGCGTCGGGTACCGGCTCTCGTGAGCGACTCGTCCGCCGGACGGCTGCGCCGCCTGCGCCGTCTGCTCACGCTGCTGTTCACCGTCATGAACGCCGCCGGCCTGGTCGCCTTCGCCTGGCTGCTGATCAACGTCGACGCCGACCGGAGCACCCAGCGCCTCGACAGCGAGGTGCAGCTGGTCGTCACCGGCGTCAACCGGCTGCTCGGCTACTCGGGTGGCTCGCTCGTCACCGCGTTCATCGGCCAGGACCCGCTCAACGACAAGTGCCCGCAGTTCGCCGTGCTCCCGGGCGGCACGCCCGCTTTCGCGGGCTACGCCAGCAAACGCCGGTGCGTCGACGTCGACGACGCGTTCCTCGACGGGCTCGCCACCCAGGCGGTCCGGGCCGCGCACCCGCTGGCGGGGTACACCCGCACCCCGGACGGGCAGTCCCTCTACTTCGCGGTGGACCCGATCCGCAACAGCGACCGGCAGTACGTCGGCGCGGTCGTGGCGGTGACTCCCACCGCGGCCGAGGACGCCCGGCACGACCGGTTCACCCTGTTCGTCGTGGGCGGGTGCGTGCTGCTGGTGGCCGCGGTCGGCGGCATCGGCTACCTGCTCGCCGGCCGGGCCACCCGGCCCGCGGTGACCGCGCTGGAACAGCAGCGGTCCCTGCTCAACGGCGTTTCCCAGCTGCTCGACGGCGTGGTCCACGACCTGAAGACCCCCGTCGCGCGCCTGCGCGCGCTGGCCGACGCGGCCCAGCGGAACCCCGAAGCGCAGGCGGAGCTGCTGCCGCGCACCATCCGGCTGGCCGGGATGATGGGCGACATCATCGACCTGTGGCCCAGCCGGGCGCGGGTGACGGCCGGGGTGGAGGAGCTGACGCTCGCTCCGCTGATGCTCGACCAGCTGGTCGAGACACTGGCCGAGGACATCCCGACCGACGGCGCCCGCGTCTCGGTGACGTCCGTGCCGACCCGCGTCGACGGCGACGCCACCCTGCTGCGCCGGGCGATCGGCAACCTGATCGGCAACGCCCTCAACCACGGCAGGCACGGCGGCGAGGACGCCGACGTCCAGGTCACGGTGCTCGACGGCCGGGTGATCGTGGCCGACCGCGGCCCGGGCATCGACCCGGAGGAGGCGCCCAAGCTGTTCGAGCCGCACTACAGCGGCGGCGGGTCGACCGGCATCGGGCTGGCGGTGGTCAAGTGGGTGGCCGAGGTCCACGGGGGAACGGTCCGGGTCTACAACCGCGACGAAGGCGGCGCCATCTTCGAGCTGAGCCTGCCCGTCAGCGGATGAGACTGCTCGGGCCGTGGCGGGCCGGAGACATCCGGCACGTCCGATTCGAGCCGGATGGATCAAACGTGTACTCCGTGTGTATCCGCCGAAGTACCCTGGGTGCGTGATCCGAGGAGGGAAGGGGGCCGCGTGGCGGGCGCGGGCTCCGATCGCGGTGGCGGTGGCGGGCTGTCTCGCCGTGGTGGGGCTCGCCGTGGGGGGTGCCGCGGACCCGCTCGGCGGGTTCGCGTTCAGCCCGTCCGGGCACTGGGTCTACAACCCGCAGCTGGGCGCGGCCTTCCACGTCAACGGCGGTGGTGACCGCGCCGACGCCCAGGTCGACGTGCCCGGGGCCGGGGCGGGCCCGGTCGTGCAGGGCGACACGAGCGGGTTCGTGATCGGGCCGTCGAAGATCGTCGAGTTCGGGAAGTCGTCGCTGACCGTCGAGAACACCACGGCCGCGCCGTCCGACGAGCGGCCGGTCACGCTGGAGGTCCGCGGCGGCCCGTACGCCGTGTACCGGCAGGCCGGCACGATCGCCCGGCTCGGGGAGCTCGGCCTGATCCCGGCGGGCGGCCCGATCGGCGACGTCGTCGCGACCGGGGACGGCAAGCTGTGGCTGCAGCGCGCCGACGCCGGGCTGCTGTGCGAGCTCCCCGAGCAGGCCGACCGCCTGTCCTGCCCGGTCGCGCTGCCCCAGGGACACCGGGGACGGCTGACCGTGGTGGCCGACCGGCCGGTCTTCGTCGACACCACCGACGACACGATGCGGCCGGTGGAGCCGACGGAGCTGGGCAGCCCCGCGCCGCTGGAACTCGACGTGCCCGACACCGCGCAGCTCGCCTCCACCGACGTGGCCGGGCAGCTGGCCATCCTCGACGCGCCGGGGCAGAAGCTGCACCTGGTGGACACCGCGGGCCTGACCAAGGACCGTCCGCCGGCGCGCCCGCGGACCGTCAGCCTGCCGCCCGGCGACTACACCGGCATCGAATCCTCCGGCGGGGTCGTCGCGGTGGTCAACCGGACCACCCACACCCTGCACACCTTCGACAGCGCCGGCGTACCGCGGGCGCAGCGCCCGATCCCCGGCGGGGACAGCCAGCCGCCGCTGGTCAAGGGCGGCGACGCCCGGGTCTACGTCGACGGCGCGGACGGCGCCCACGTCATGGTCGTCGACCACGACGGCGGGGTCAGCGAAGTGCCGGTCACCGGCGACCGGAAACCCGACAGCGACCAGCAGCCGCCGCAGCCGCAGCAGCCGCCGCCGCCGGCCGCCTCGACCCCGGCGCAACCGCCCGCCGCCGCCGAGGACCGCAGACCCGTTGCCCCGCCGAAGAAAACGCAGCCGCCGAGGCAGCAGCAACAGCCGCCGCCGACGAAGGCGGCCCTGCCGGCCAGCCCGCCCGGCGCGCCGCGCTCGGTCGCCGCGACGGCGGACGAGGGGGCGGCCACCGTGTCGTGGGGCGCGGCCGCACCGAACGGCGCGCCCGTCACGAGCTACCGGATCAGCTGGGCCGGTGGCGGGAAGACCGTCGACGGAACCGCCCGGAGCACCCGGATCAGCGGCCTGGCCAACGGCACCGCGTACGTGTTCACCGTGGTGGCGGTGAACCGGGCGGGTGAAGGCCCCGGCGTCAGCTCGAAGGCGGTGACGCCGCGGGCCGCGGTCAGTCCGCCGGGCCGCCCGGGAAGCCTGGCGGTCGAGGCCACGACCAAGCACACGTGGGCGAAGGTGACCTGGACGGCCGCCGCGCCGAACGGCGCCCCGGTGACCGCGTACCACGTGAGCTGGGTCCGCGACGACGGTTCCCGCAGCGGTTCCAAGACGCTGTCGGGCTCGGCGAGGACGTACACGATCGAAGACATCTGGGACGGCAAGGACATCCCGTTCACCGTGACCGTGACGGCGGAGAACAGTGCCGGGAAGGGTCCGTCCGCCTCGGCGCACAAGGCGCCGCCGTCGTGAGGGGAGAAACAGTGCAGCAGCCGCGGGCGACCGAGGTCTACGCCCGGATCGCCGAGAACGTGCAGGGAGTGCTGCGCGGCAAGCCGGAAGTCGTCCGGCTCGCCGTGGCCGCCCTGCTCGCCGAGGGGCACCTCCTGATCGAGGACGTGCCCGGGCTCGGCAAGACGACGCTCGCCCGGTGCCTGGCGCGCAGCATCGGAGGCACCTGGAACCGGATCCAGTTCACCCCGGACCTGCTGCCCGGCGACATCACCGGCGTCATGGTCTACCACCAGAACAACGAGCGGTTCGAATTCCACCCCGGCGGGATCTTCGCCAACGTCGTGCTCGCCGACGAGATCAACCGCGGCACCCCCAAGACGCAGTCGGCGCTGCTGGAGGTGATGTCCGAGCGGCGGGCCACCGTCGACTCGGTCGCGCACGACGTGCCGCACCCGTTCCTGGTGATCGCCACGCAGAACCCGATCGAGATGGAGGGCACCTACCGGCTGCCCGAGGCGCAGCTCGACCGGTTCCTGATGCGGGTCGCGGTCGGTTATCCCGACCACCAGGCCGAGCTGGAGGTGATCATGCGCGCGTGCGCCGGCTACGGTCCCGACGAGCTGTCGCCGGTGGTCGACCTGGTCACCCTGCGCGCGGCGGTCGACGAAGTCCGCGACGCCCGGCTGGATCCGGCGATCCTGTCGTACGCGGTCCGGCTCGCCGAGTACACCCGCGACCACGCCGACGTCCGCTTCGGGGCGAGCCCGCGAGGCAGCATCGCGCTGGTCCGCGCGGCGCAGGCGATCGCCGCCACCGAGGGCCGGGCCTACGTGACCCCGGACGACATCAAACTGGTCGCGAAACCGGTGCTGGCGCACCGCCTCGTGCTCACCGCCGACGCCGAGCTGAACCAGCGAGAGCCCGCCGACGTCGTGCAGGAAGCACTCGACAAGACGCCCGCACCCGCCATCAGCGCGGTGTGAAACCGATGCGGCTGACCCCTCGCGGCGCGGGAGTCCTCGCTGCCGCAGTACTGCTCTACGCCCTCGGCGAGGTGGCGAATTACGTCCTGCTGCGGGCACTGGCCGGGGCCGCCGTGGGCGCGGTGCTCGCCGGGATCGCGGTGACGCTGCGCCGTCCCCGGGTCGCGGTGCGGCGGGAGATCTCCGCGAACCGCATCCAGCGCGGCGGCGCGACGGCGGCCAAGCTCGTGGTGAGCAACCCCGGCCCGCGGCGGCAGCCGGGCTTCACCGCACGGGAACAGAGCGGCCACGGCGAGGTCGTCGACGTCGGCTCGCTCGCCCCGGGAGCTTCCGAGACGTACTACTACAAGCTGACCGGCCGTCGCCGGGGCCGCTTCACCGTCGGGCCGCTGACGCTCGAGCGCACCGACCCGCTGGGCCTGCTCCGGCGCCCGGTCGCGGCCGGTGACACCGCGACTCTGTGGGTCTACCCGCCGCTGCGGTCGGCGCGGGCACCCGGCGCGGGACACCCGCGCCACCACCACGACGGCCCGACGACCGACGACTCGCTGCACGGCTCGGCCGACCTGCGCGACGTGCGGGAGTACGTGGTCGGCGACGAGGTGCGGCACCTGCACTGGAAGGCGACCGCGCGCACCGGGCGGCTTATGGTGCGCGACTACGTCGACCCGGACCACCCGCGGTTCACGCTGCTGCTCGACACCCGCCCGCACGTGCTGTCCGCCGTCGAGTTCGAAGAAGCGGTCGAGCTGGCGGCCTCGCTGGTGAACGCGGCGGCGACGGCCGGGCACCGCTGCCGCCTGCTCACCCCGGCCGGAGCGGACGTGGCCACCGACGGCGGCGCGGTCGGCGTGCGCCCCCTGCTCGACGTCCTGTGCGAAGCCGTACAGGAGGCCGGCGACGCCATGGTGCCGGCGGGGCTGGGCCGGACCGGTATGCGCGGCGGCTGCCTCGTGGTGGTCACCGGCCGGGCGAGCAAGGACCTTCCGCTGCTGGCCGCGGTGCGCGCGCACTTTTCGGCGTTGTACGTGCTCGGCGTCGGAACGCACGGGCTCGGCATGGACGGCCTCGGCGTGCACGGCATCGACGGGGTGCACGGTGCCCGCCGGCTCAGCGCCCCGGACGCGCGGGAGGCGGTGAGCCGGTGGAACCAGCTGGTGTCGTGACGGACCGGGGGAGTCACCCGGGAGGCCACGCTGTTCCCCGCGGTTCCGAAGCGGCGATGCTGGCCGCGGCGGCGCTCGGCGGGCTGCTGTTCGGCCCGGTGTTCGGCGTTCCGGCGCTGCTGCCCGGGCTGGTCGTCGTGCTGACCACGTTCGGGGTCGCCGAGCTGTGCCGCCGCCGTCCGGGGCTCACGCCGTGGCGTCCGCTCCTCGTGCTGGGGGCGGGGCTGCTGGCGGTCGTCGAAACCGTCCTGCCCGGCACGACACTGGGCGGGCTGCCGACCGTGGCCTCGCTGTCGGTGCTCGCCGACGGCGCCCTGCACGGCTGGCAGCGCACCCTGCAGTCCACCTGGCCCGCGCTGCCCGAGCCCCGGCTGGTGGTCTTCGTGCCGCTGCTCGTCCTGCTCGCCGGACTGCTCGGACTCGAACTGCTGCACCGGACGCGGCCGCTCCTGGCCCTGGTCCCCGCGTTGCTCGTGGTGGTGCTGAGCCAGGCGTACGCGGCGGCGAGCGGCCTGGCCGCTGTCCTGGCGGGACTCGCCCTCGCGCTCTTCGCCGCGCTGATGGTGCTTTTCCGCCGGGGCGGGCGGGTACCGGTGCTCGTGGTCCCGGCGGTCGCGCTGGGCCTGGCCGGGGCCGTCGCCGCCGGTGCCCTGCACCCGACCGGCAGGCCGGTGTATTCGTTGCGGGACGACGAACCCGCGCCGGTGCCCGCCGCGTCCGTGGCCAGCCCGCTGGACGACATCGCCGCCCGCCTCCGCACCCCGGCGGCGCCGGTGTTCCGCTACACGGCCCCGGAGCCGGTGGCCGCCTGGCCGGTCGCCGTCTTCGACGACTTCGACGGCGCGAACTGGCGGGCGGACACCGACTTCCGGCGCGTGGGGCGGGAGATCGCGCCCGGGCCGGCGGTCAGCGCACCGGTGTCCCGCAAGTCGGCGCGGGTCGAGGTCACCGGGCTGACCGGGCCGTGGCTGCCGAGCCAGACGTGGCCGGCCTCCGTCGAAGGGGTTCCGGCGCTGGTGGACGAGCACCGCGGCACGCTCGTCGCGGAGCGGTCCGCGGCCGGTGCCCGGTACACGGTCGGCTGGTGGGAACCGGAGACCGACGCCGGCGCCCTGAGCGACGCGGCGCTGGACCCGGAGGCGGGCCTGGGCGGCCTGCGCGAGGTGCCGCCGGACATCGACGCGCTCGCCGAGCGGGTCCTGCCCGGGTTGAGGCCGTCGTTCCGGTCCGCGCTGGCGCTGGAGCGGTTCCTCGCCGAGAACTACCGCCTGGCCGTCGGCACCGACCTGCCGACCGGGCACGGGTGGCCGCAGCTGCGGCGGTTCCTGGTGGAGGACAAGCGCGGCACGAGCGAGCAGTTCGCCGCGGCCTACGTGGTGCTGGCCCGGCTGCAGGGCATCCCGGCGCGCCTGGTGACCGGGTTCCGGGCGCCGGAACGGCCGGAGCCGGACGGCTCCTTCGTGGTGCGCAACGGGAACGCCGCGGCCTGGCCGGAAGTGGCGGTCACCGGCGTCGGCTGGGTCGCGCTGGACCCGGCCGCGGGAGCGGCCCGCAGCGGCACCGGGACCGCCGGTGTCGCGGCCGCGGTCGCCCGGGCGCGAGCGGAACTGCCGCCGGATCCCCAGCTGCAGAACCCGGAGATCACCACCGATTCGTCCACAGAGGACTCGTCGGTGTCCGGTGTGGACTGGCTGGCCCTGGCGCTCGCGGCGGTGGTGCTGCTGGCCGTCGTCGCGCTGGCCTGGCTGGCCGGAGTTCCCGCGGCGGTCGCCGTGCGAACCTGGCGAAGGCGCCGCCGGACGGGCCGCGACGCGGTGCTCGGCGCCTGGGCCGAGGCACGCGACCGGCTGCGCGCCCACGGTGTCGCGGTCACGGCGGGCATGACGGTCCGAGACCTCGCGGCGGCGGCGGGCCCGGTCGCCGACCGGACCGCGGTGCAGGGACTCGGCGCGCTGGCCAGGACGGTCGACGTGGCGCTGTGGTCCGGCGCCGCCCCACCCGACGCGGGCGGAGCCGCGTGGACCGCGGTGCGAGCCGTCCGCGAGGGCCTCGGCAGACGGCCGTGGCGGGAGCGGCTCCGGGCGGCGCTCAACCCGGCGGTGCTGCGCCCGCCACGCTGAGCGTCGACCCGGTCAGCACACGGCGTCGCGAATCCCCCGGGGCTCGCTCTGCCAGCTGCCCCGCGGGCTCGTCGCCTGGATCCGGAAACAGTAGGCGCGGTCGGGCCGCACGGTGATCCGCTTGCTCGTGAGGCGCTGGGCGAGGACCACCGTGGGCCGGGCCTGCCCCGCTTCGGTCACCAGTACGGCGAAGTCGAGGTTCGGCGGGGCGTGCCAGGTCAGCTCGACGTGGTCCTGCCGGTCGACCGGCGGGTCGAGGTCGATCCGCACGGCGGCAGCGGACGTCGAAGACGCGGGTGCGGGAACCGGCGCGGGCGGCGGCGCGGGGCTCGTGGCGCCCCCGGGCCACAGCAGCACCGCGGCCACCACGACGACAGCACCGGCGAGCCCGGCGAGCGCGAGGGCGGGACCGCGCCGCTTCCGTTGTGGTGCAGGCGATTCCCCCGACGGTGGTTCGAGCACGAGCAGCGGCTCGCCGGGCGCTTCCCGCAGCGCGGCCAGCGCGGCGAGGACGGCCTCGTCGTCCGGCCGGTCCCGCGGTTCCTTGGCGAGCAGCCGGGTCACCAGGCTCGCCAGCGCCGGCGGGGCGTCCGGGAGTTCGGGCGGGGCAGCGTCGAACACCCGCAGCACGAGGGCCTCCGGCCGCTCGCCCGGCGCCGCCTGGAAGGGGGCCTGCCCGGTGCGGCAGAAGTGCAGCACCGCGCCCAGGCAGTAGCGGTCCGACGCCGCGTCCAGGACCCCGCGGCTCAGCGTTTCCGGCGCGAGGAACCCCACGTCGGCCGCTGGGCTCCGCCCGAACCGCCGGCGCAGGCTGACGCCGAAGTCCGCGACCACCGGCTCGCCGCCGTCGGCGAAGAGCACGTTGCCCGGGTGGACCCCGCCGTGCGGCACCCCGGCGTCGTGCGCGGTGGCGAGCGCCTTCGCGACGGCCGTGGCCACCGCCACGGTTTCGGGCACGCCGAGCGGGCCGGTGCGCGCGACCCGGTCCGCCAGCGATTCCGCGCACCAGGGCGCGGACAGGGCCGTGCGCCCGTCCGGCAGCTTCGTGACCCGTTCGGCGAGCCGGATCGGCGCGGGGCGCAGCTTGGCGAGCGCCGCCTGCTCGCGGTCGAACGCGGCCCGCGTCTGCCGGTCCAGGGGTTCGCGGAGCACCTTGACGACGACCCGCTCACCGGGCCGGTCCCCGGGGGCGAGGTACGACGACGCGTGCGGGCCGTCCCGGAACGGGATCAGGCCGTCGGCGGGCGGATTCTCCATCTCGCCGGTCATCGTAGCGCCCGGCGATCGGCGGATCACTCCCTGCAGGTGGCGCCGCGCAGCGCCCGCGGGGGGCTGGCCTGGACCCGGACCCCGTTCGTCGCCTGGACCTGGAAGCAGTACTTCAGCCGCGGGTCGATCGGCACCCGCGCCGAGTGGTCGTGCCGGACCAGGGTGGTCTTCGTCGGGCCGGACTCGACGGCGACGACCACGGCGAACTCCCACCCGGCGGGGCCGGTCCAGGACAGCGCGGCCGTCGTGCCGAGGTCCGCGGGCTCGGCCAGGGCGAGCGGGACCGGTTCGGTGGTGCGCGACGGGACGCCCGGCGCGGACGCCGCCGCTGCGGGCGGTGCGTATTCGGCGGGCCCGCGGGTGAGGAACCATCCGGCCGCAGCGGCGATCGCGACGGCCGCCGGGATCGCGGCGAACCGCCACGCCCGGTTCTTGCGGACGGGCGGAACCGGTCCGGCGTCGTCGGCCGGGGGCGGCGGCCAGGCGAACACCTCGGTCCCGAAGGACGTCCGAGGCGCGCCGGGAACCTCGGGTTCGGGTTCGTGGTCGTCCCACAGCCGGAGCAGCTGCCGCGTCACCGCTTCGGCGGACGGCGGCCGCTGGTGCGGGTCCTTCAGCAGCAGCTGGTCGACGAGCACGAGCAGGTCGATCGGCGCCTCCGGGCGGTCCACCGGCGGTGCCGGGGTGTGGCGGACCGCTTCCCGCAGGGCGCCGGCGTCGGCCTCGGCCGGGAACGGCGGGTTTGCCGCCAGCGCCGTGTGCAGGACGACGCCGAGCCCGTACAGGTCCGACGCCGGCTCGGCGACGCCGTCGTCGAGGGTTTCCGGGGCGAGGTAGGCGATCCCGTGGTCGTGGTCGCGGACGAACACCGCACGGAGGGTGCGCTCGAAATCGCTCAGCACGGGCTCACCCGACGTCCGGAAGAGCACGTTCGACGGCGTGACCCGGCCGTGCACGATGCCGGCCCGGTGGGCGGCGACGAGGGTGGAGGCGAGCGTGATGCCGAGGACGAGCACGTCGGTGACGGGGAGCGGGCCGGACGTGGCGACCAGCCCGGCGAGGGACTGCGTGCACAGCTCCATGCGCAGCGCACACCGGCCGTCGGGCATCGGCTCGACACCCTGCGGAACCACGATCCCGACCGTGTCCGCGAGCTGCGCGAGGGTGGCCAGCTCCCGGTCGAGGCGGGCGCGGGTCCGCCGGTAGAGGCGGCCGGGGAAAATCTTCAGCGCGACGGCCTCCCCGCCGCGCCGGCACGCGCACACGGTCCCCGACGCACCGCCGCCCAGCGGCACCAGGCTGTACTGGCCCACTTCCGCCGTTTCCATCGCACGCTCCCGGACGCCGCCTGCTGGTGTCCGGTCGATCGTCGCGCGTCGGACCGCGTCGCGACGGGCCGTGGCCGGTTGCTGCCACGCCCCGTCGCGTGCCCGCGTGCTCGGGAAGACTCCGGTGTGCTGCTTGTTCCGCGACGGGGAGGATGCGACATGGTGACCAGCAAGGCGGAGCGGCCGGTGCTTTCTGCGCGGGCGGCACTGCGCAACGCGGCTTTCGCGCGCCGCACCGAGGCCCGCTATATCGCGGTGCCCCGGACGGCGTGGCTGGGCCACCCGGCTGCGGAAGCCGAGCCCGAAGACGAGGTCGGGATGGAGCAGGACGTGCGTGAGCCGGATCTCCCGCCGCTCAGCAGGGCGGCGGTGACGCGCTTCGGTGCCGTCACGGCCACCCTGCTCTACGGGGTGCCGACGAGCGTGCTGATCGGCACCCCGGCCGGCCTCGCGGTCGGCGCGGCCGCCGGGATCTTCGGCTGGCTGGCCGGGCGTTCGCTGGCCGACGAGTACTACACCCGCCACCACGGCGAAGACGCCTGAGACGCACGGCGGCGGCGCGGGGGTTTCCCCGCGCCGCCGCCGCTTTCTCTCCCCTCCGTCACTTCCGGGTCACGGTGACGCTCGACCAGGCTGATCCGTCCGAAGTGGACTTGGTGATCGTCTTGCTCTGGCCGGGCTTCACCTGCGACGAGTCGAGCGACACCGACACGGAACTTCCGCTCGTCGTCTGACCGGCGGCCACCGGCCGGTCCTTGACCCGCGTGGTCTTCTTTGCCTGCGGCCGGTGCTTGCCGTCGCACTGCTTGACCTTCTTGAGCTCCGACCTCGCGTGCTTGACGTCCGCCGACGCGGTGTCCAGCAGACGCCGGGCGTCCTTCACCGCCTTCGAAGCATTGTCTAGCGACTGACGCGCCGAGACGACGGGATCGGCGTTCGGCACCGCGACGGCGATCGGCTTCACCGGCTGCGCGATCGGCTTCACCGGCGGGGTGACGTGGTTCTTGACCACGGCGGCGTGGACCACCGAGGGGCGCGGCCGGTTCGCTTTCTTGACCGGCTTCTTGTGCTGCTGGTGGGCAGCGGCGCGGGCCTCGGGCTTGGCCACCTTGACGACCGGGCCGGGTGCGGCCACGGGAGCCGCGGGTGCCACCTGGACGGCGGCGGGCGCCGGTGTCGCGGTGGGCGCGGCGTTGGGCGTCACCGCCGTGCTCGCGAGCGCGGCCGGGACGTGCTGCTCGCCCGCGTCGCTTTCGGCGCCGTCCCAGAGGCCCGACGCCGCCGTGACGCCGACCGCGGCGGTCACGAGGCCCGCCATGCCGTAGACGTAGGCCTTCTTCATTCAGTTCTCCTTCGGTTCGGTGTGGCCGGCCGGCGGCCACGGGGCCCGGTCCGCGAACCAGGCGCGGACCTCCGGCTGGAGCAGTGGCCTGAGCACCAGCGCGGACAGGATGAACGGCATCGCCGCGGTGGGGGTTGGTGCCGAATCGGACGCCAGCGCGATGATCACGCCGACGAGGGCGCTCGCCGCGTTGATGCCCTCGACGGCGATGGCGACGCCACGCACCCACGCCAGCCGCAGAGGGAGCAGGACGGCGCACACGAAGAGGACCGCGGCCAGGACAACGCCCGCGGCCAGCGTCAGCTCGAAGCCGGCGTCGTCGCCCGCAGCCGACGAAGCGACCACGGAAAGCAACACCGTCCCCACGGCGATGCCGAGGACCGACTGCACGAACATCAGGATTCTGGCGGTGCGGAGGGCCTTCGGCGGCGGCGTCCGCAACGCGCGGTTCGTGCGGTCCATGCTGTTCTCCCCTTCTCGATCGGGCGGACTTCCACGGTGCTGCTGTGAAACCAGTTTCGAGGTCGGACGGCAGCGCCGGGGGGCCGTGACCTATTGCTGCCACGACCACCGGACGCTCCTGACGCGGCGGCCGCGCTCGGAGGCGAACACGAACCTCGGGTTTCGTGGCCGTGCGGGTGTGTTTACATGGCAGCTTCGGGGGCAGTCAGGGTGACTGAGGCAAGTGATCGGTTGTCGCGCCGCCCCGTTCCGATCCGACTCCCCGACCACCCAATCGGCGCAGCGACGAGGCACAGCGATCGAAGCCAACGGCGTTGGATCAGGTTAGGCCCGACTCGAACACATGAGCGCCAACGCGAATAGCGCACGATCGAATACATGCGCTGCACCGGCTGCGCATGGCTGCGCGTGCCTCCTCCCGCGTCCCGAACTGGGTCGAGCCGATGCTGGCCAAGGCCGACGGCGGCCGGCTCCAGCAAGGCCCGGAGTGGGCGTATGAGTACAAGCAGGTTCGTTGATTCCTGGAGGGCAATCCTGCGGAACCGGCCGCAATGACCGCAGGACTCGGGCGCCGGCACGCTGGTTCACCTGCACAACCAAGAGCTGACCTGGTTATAGCGCTGTAAGCAGCCGAACACCGAACTCGCCATGATCGCTGTGCGCGTGAGCGACATCCCGGTCAACGACCGATCAGCGGCACAAGAGCGCGTTCTGTCCGGGGTCCGGATACTGGGTTTATGGTGACCGGTGAGCGCGTCTGCGATGTGGGTTTCCTCAGCGCCGATGTGGAGCTGGCGGGGACGCTTGCGATTCCTCGTCGCCCTGATCCGACTCCTGGGGTGGTGATGGTCGGCGGGTCCGGACCGTCGGACCGGACCAACGACAATTTCTTCCCGCCGATCCGCCAGCACCTCGTGGAAGCCGGATTCGCCGTGCTCGCCTACGACAAGCGCGGTGTCGGCGCGTCCTCCGGCGACTGGCTCGCGGGAACGATCGACGACTTCGCAGCTGACGCCGTCGCAGCGCTGAACTTCCTCCGCTCCCAGCCTGGTGTCGAAGCCGAAACCACCGGCCTGTTCGGGCACAGCGAAGGCGGTTGGGTCGTCGTGCGCGCCGCGGCTCGCGAGAATGTGCCCTGGGTGGTCACCAACGGTTGCCCCGGCATGACACCCGCAGCTCAGGACCGCCATGCGCTGGCCACCGCCCTCCAGGCGATCCCCGGTGTCACGCTCCACGACGCCGAGGTGACACTCGCCGTGTACGACCGTCTCGTCGAAGCCGGTCGACGCGGCGCTGACTTCGCCGAAGCGACGCGATTGGTCCAGTCTTTCTCGATCCCCGCAGCCGTCGAAGACCTGTTCGACGAATACTGGTCCGAGACGGACGAGCACCTCTGGGAGTTCACCAAACGCAAACAAGACCACGATCCGATTCCGGACGTGCTGCGTCTGCGTTGTCCGCACCTGGCGACATTCGGCGGCGCCGACGAACTGGTTCCGGTCGCGGACAGCATCGGCCTGTTCGCCACAGCCGCCTGCCATGCCGAACGCCATCCGCAGGCAACCCTGACCGTCGAGGTGTTCCCCCATGCGAACCACCGTGTTCAAGTACGCGATGGGACCGCGTTGGTGTCCGGCTACCTCGGCGCTCTGACCCGGTGGATCACTGAGCATATCGACATCGACTCGCGCTGATGAACGCTTCCTCATCGGCATGAGCGGGCGTTCGCGGGGGCTGTCAAACGAGCGGTGTAACTCGGGTTGAAGGGAACTACTTGCGTCGGCGGCCAGGCGGCCGTCGAAGGCGATCTCGAACGCTGCGCCGGGCCCGCACCACCGCGGCCCAGCTGCAACGCAGCCTGCTTCCCGGCCCCCTCGCCCCAGCCGACGGCCTGCGGACGGCTGCCCGGTTCGTCGGCGGCGCCGAGATCGGCCTGGGCGGCGACGGGTACGACCTGTTCCCGCTCCCAGCGGGCCGCCTGAGGGTCGTCATCGGCGATGTCGCCGGACAGGGACCGGACGCGGCAGTGATCATGGGCCGCATGCGCAGCGTGCCTACGCTTTCGACAACGACGGTCCGGCCGCCGTACTCGGCAAACTCGACCGGGAAGCGAACCACCTCGAATACGGCACCATGGCCACCGTCGCCTACGGGGGCTCCTCGGTCAGCTCTTCGGTGCGCCCACCGCATCGCGTTTCACCGCACCCGGAGTTGCGGGATTCGAACGGCAGCTGCTGCGGCGGGCGACCGCCCGCGTCGGGAAAGCCTCGACGACTGGCGGCGGGTGACGGGACGGTGTCGCCGAGGATGGAGACGGAGCCGGTCACCGCGAGCCGGATCGGCGCAGCTGACAGCCCACGAACGTGCCCTGCGAGCAGCGGGGCTCGCCGAATCGGGCACGAGCTGGTAGCACGGCGGCGACCGGCTCGTTTGCGCGGTCACCGAGGCACCCGCCGTTTGAGCCTGCCGATCACCGGGAAATTCGTGATCGAGATACTTCGACGGCACGGAGGACGTCGCATGTCGCACCACACCGCCATGGATGAACTGACCAGCAGAGGCGAGGACGACAGCTTCGACGCGCTCGCATCGCGGCTCATCGACGAGTACGGGCCCGAACGCAGTCAGGACATCCGGGCGGCGATCGCGGCGGAACGGCGGCGGTTCGACGACGCTGGTGTCCGAAGCTTCCTGCCGGTCCTGGTCGAACGCTCGGCCCGGGACCGTCTCGAACGCGCCTGAGGTGTGCTTTCCGGCGCGAAGGCGTCCACTTTGTACTGATCGTTGACCTGCACGTCCAGCAGGACGTAATAGGCCAGCATGATCCGCAGCTGCGGGACGTTACCCGTTGCGTGCGTCAGGCGGTGAGGGGGCGCGGCGCGGGCAGGTCGGGTTGGGAGTCGGCCAGAGTCCGGTGGGCAATGGAGGCGACGAGGTCCGGCACGTCCTGGCGCTCTCGCCAGACGGCCCGCTGCCATGCGGCTCCATTGCCCGAGCCGAGCTGGCGAGCCAGGAGTTTCGCGACGCGGGGGTACTCGCCGAACGCTTCGAGTTCCGGGCGCAGCTGCTTGAGCAGTCTGTTCAGCAGGTGAGCAGGCGGGACAAGCCGGCCGGTGGCGGGGTCGAGCCACTGCCCGGTCAGGCCCTCTCGCGCGGCCCGGAAGCTCGCCATGCGCAAAACCTGATCGGGCACCTGCGGCGCCGGTTCGCCGGCGTGCACCTTCCGCAGCGAAGCCGACACCAGCGCCCGGACCACGGCGGCGAGCAGCGCGGTTTCGTTGGCTGTCGCCGGGACGTCGCTGATCCGCACTTCGAGGGTCGGCACGTGCGTCGACGGCCGGATGTCCCAGTACACCATGCGTTCGTCGAGAACGGTGCCGCAGTCGATCATCCTGGCCACCGTGGCGTCGTACTCGGCGGCCGAGGTCCAGACCGGCGGCGGACCCGAGCACGGCCACCGGGACGTCCGGACCGCGCGCCAGCTGGCGAATCCGGTGTCCCGCCCGTGGTGGACGGCCGAGTTCGCGGTCAGGCCCAGCAGCACCGGCAGCCAGGGCCGCAGGTGGTTGCTCACCCGCACGGCGATCTCCCGGTCGGGCACGCCGACGTGCACGTGGCAGCCGCTGACCTCCTGCCCGGTGATCAGTGCGCCGTATTCGCGGGCCATCCGGCGGTACCGCGGGGTGTCGGTCACCCGGCCCAGCGGGGCCCCGGCGACCGGGACGCCGACGGCGAGCAGCCGCGCGCCGACCTGCAGAGCGGCCGCCGCGGTCACCGCCCGCAGCTCGACCACGCGGTCACGCACCTCGCGCATGCTGTGACACACCGGCGTGGCGGTCTCCACCTGCGCAGGCGAGAGTTCGAGTCCGACGTCGACCCCGAACGTGGCCGCCGCGTCCACGACCTGCCGGTTCAGGGCGACCAATTCGCCCGAGACCGGGTCGGTCAAAAAGAATTCTTCTTCTACACCGATCGTGGGTCCGGCGTCGGGAAATACGTTCATGACCGCACCTGGATTCGTCCTCGGGCGCACGGCGCGGGCCGTACGCCACACCAAAACGGGGGAGCGAGGATCCGGCACACTGTTCGGCCGAGGCTCGGGTGCCGGAACCAGCCGGCGCCCGCCGCTCATGATCGGGAATACCGCCTCCGCCGACGGACAAACATGATCGCGGCCACGGCGGCGAGCATCCCGCCGAGTCAGCAGGTCGAGTTCGGCAGACAGGGAGTGCGGCCCACGACAGGCCGGCATCGTCCTGAACGTGGTGCCGGAGTCCCTGCCGCCTTCCGCCACGGTGGCCCCGACGGCCCGTGCCGTCGGGGCCACCGGCGCGCCCGCCTGGGGAATGGCCGGTGGGTGGCCGTTCACCCGTGCCTTCTCGCGTCCGTGGGAGGCCGGGCGGTCCGGTACGCCACCGGCGTCGGTACCGCGTTGCCGGTCAGGCTCCGGGTGAACGCGCCCACCGCCGCGGACGGCGCGGGTCAGGCGTTGATCGCCTTGCGCTCGACGCGACCGCTCGTGACGGCGATCTTGCGCGGCTTGGCCTGCTCGGCGACCGGGATGCGCAGGGTCAGCACCCCGGCGTCGTAGCCGGCCTCGATGTGGTCGGTGTCCAGGGTGTCACCCAGGAACAGCTGCCGGCTGAACGTCCCCGCCGGTCGCTCGCTGATCAGCGTCCGGACGCCGTCGCCGGTGACCGCGGTGCGCTCCGCCTTCACGGTGAGCACGTCGTTCTGCACATCGACCTCGATGGACTCCGGGCTCACGCCGGGCAGGTCGAAGTGCACCACGAACCGGTCGCCCTCGCGGTAGGCGTCCAGCGGCATCGCCGCGGAGCGGGTCGCCGCGCCGAAGAACTGCTGGGTCAGCCGGTCCAGTGCCTGGAACGGATCCGTGCGAACGAGCATGGTGGTTTTCCTCCTTCCCATCGTGAGGTGGTGCTTCGGCGACGTCTTGATCCTGCGTCTCGCCGGCACCACCGCTGCGCTGACATCCCGGAAACGGGTATCTCCGCGACGCCTGTTCCCATGACTTCCAGAATCACTCGAATGGAGTACTGTCACGCTAACTGGTTGAAGAAAGCGCTGGTAGGCGGCTGAGTCGAAGACGCTCATGTGTGGGGAACATACGTGCAGGCTGGTTCGTCATAGGGGTGAGAGCACCACTCGTAAGCCTGTCCGGATTTCTGGAGGTGGGACTGATGACACTGACGGCTGTGCGATCGGTTTCCGCGCTGGACCGCTGGGACCCGTTCGGCGAGTTCGACGTGCGGGAAACGGACGATGCCTACCTGGTCGAGGTGCAGCTGCCCGGGCTCAAGCGGCGGGACGTCACGGTCGAGGTCACCGGGAGCGAGGTGGCCGTCAAGGGCGAGGCCAGGCGGCGCGGGCTGTTCCGGCGCCGCGCCCGCCAGGTCGGGGAGGTCTCCTGCCGCGTCACGCTGCCGGACGAGGTGGACACCGACGCCGTCTCGGCCGCCTTGGCCAAGGGCGTGCTCACCGTCCGGGCGCCGAAACGGGAGTTCGCTCGGCGGCGGCGCATCGCCGTCACCAGCAGCCGATCCTGACCCGGCGCGGAGGTGAGACTCGATGACCACTTTTTCGCCACTGCGTGAGCCGGCCGCGGTGCCGACGCCGCCCACCGGGTGGCCCATCGGCGTTTACGGCAGCTACGCCGAAGCCCAGCGCGCCGTGGAGTACCTGGCCGGCCACGACTTCCCTGTCGAGGACGTCACGATCGTCGGCGTCGAACCCATGGTGGTCGAACGCGTCACCGCCCGCCTGACCTGGAAACGGGTCCTGGCCGGCGGCGCGGCTTCCGGCGCCTGGTCCGGTCTTTTCCTGGGCCTGCTGCTCGGCTTGTTCAGCAACCGGCCGCTGGTGGCACTGATGTCGGCCGGGCTGGTGACCGGGGTCTTCGTGGGCCTGGCGTCCGCCGCGGTCGGCTACGCCGTGGTGCGGGGCCAACGGGACTTCGCCACGACCACGCAGCTCGTCGCCCGGCGGTACGACGTGTTGTGCGAGCCCCGCCACGCCGAGCGGGGCCGGGATCTGCTGGCGGAACTCGCCGTGGCCGGACCACCGCGCCCCGGCGAGCAAGGGCACCTGGAGGCGAACGCGGCCGGAGGTGATCGAGGCCTGCGTCCATCGCTCCCATGACGGCTCTGCCGATCGACCAGTTCGCCGTGCAGCCTCCGTCGTGGCCGGCCCGGCGCCGACTCGCCGGTTGCCGAGCCGTCCGGCCGTGGCCGGTCACGACGGCCGCGGCACCAGGATGAACCCGCTCTTCGGCCGTGCCGGGACCCGCCGCAGGGAAATGCTCAGGTCCTGCTCGGGGACGTCGTAGTCGAGGGTGGCCAATCGCCCGGCCAGCGTACGCACGATCCCGATCGAGAACGGTTCGCCCGGGCAGCGGTGGTTGGTGTGGGGATCGCCGCCGCCCTGCGGGACGAGCTCGTACGCGCCGATGTCGTGGCCCAGGAACCGCTCCGGGCGGAGCGTGTACGGGTCGCCCCACAGTTCGGCGTCGTGGTTCTGGCCCCACAGGTCCAGCAGCACCATGGCGTGCTTCGGGATGCGGTCGCCGTTCCAGGTCAGCGTTTTCACGGCGCGGCCGCCGATGAACGGCGCGAACGGGTAGAACCGGCGCAGCTCGTGGGTGAACGCCTCGGCGTAGGCGACGTCGCCGGAGCGCAGACGCTCGCGGTTGGGCCAGCGGTGCAGGGCGTGCCCGGCGTAGGCGACGAACCAGGCGACCGCGACGGTCGGGCGGATGACGTCGAGCAACTCGACCGCCGTGAGCCGGGGGTCCAGCTGCTCGCCATCCGGTTCGCGGTGGTGGGCCACGACTTCGCCGGGGCGTCGGCCGCACCGGAACGCACTCGCGTGACAAGGCCGCCGAGCCAGGCCTCCCGCCGGTTGCGCGCGGCACGGGCGCGCCAGTGCCGGGGTCCGGGCGTGGCGAACCCGTCGACCATGGCCACCAGATCGCGCGCCACCGAGGGCACGTCGGCGTCGGCGAGCGGGACGCCCGCCCGGCGGCACACGGCGCGGGTGATGATCGCGGCGGCTTCGTCGGACAACACGATCGGCCGGCCGGGCGGCCAGGAGGCCACGGCGTCGTCCCACGCCGTGGCCACGTCGTCGAGCAGGCCCGCGGTGGTGTCCGGGGTGACGACGGCGTGGAAGAGGCTCTTGCGGACGCCGTGATGTTCGCCGTCGAGGGTGTGCACCGCGCCGTGGCCGAACAGGGTGCTCTGCACCGGCCACGGGATCGCGGTGTGCCGCCGGACGTGGTTCTCGGCGTAGAAGAAGCGGGCAGCGTCCGGGCCGCACAGCCCGGCCGCGCGCTGACCGAGGACGCGGGTGTGCGCCACGCCGGAGGCCGAGCGGGCCCGCCGGGCCGGGAGCCAGGTGTAGCCCTCGGCCAGGGCGAGCAGGCTGTTGCCCAGGAGAGCCCGGGGTCGTCGCGTGGTGCGGGGTGCCCGGTTCGCCCGTGGCCAAACCGGCGACTACCCCGTTGCGGACCACCTCGCCCGGCTTGCGGGCAGCGGCGTAGCCGGGGAAGTGCGGGGTACCCGGCCGGAATGATGAGACGCGCACTGTGGGAAGGCCTGGTCGCCGGGGCGGCCGGGGTCACGGCGATGACGATCGGCGAGAAACTGGAGCAGCGCCTCACCGGCCGGCCCGACTCCCACGTCCCCGCCCGGGTCCTGCGCCGGCTGACCGGAAGACCGGACGACCCCGGACGGCCGTTGCCGGCGAACTGGGTGATGCACTTCGGCCAGGGCGTGGTGCTGGGCGTCGTGCGCTCGGTGATGGCGCAGGCGGGTCTGCGCGGTCCGTGGTCTTCGGCGAAGTTCGCCGTGATCCGGCTGACCAACGACCAGATCCTCGAGAACGCCACCGGTGTCGGCGCGCCTCCGCCGACCTGGCCGCGCGGCGAGCTCGTCGTCGACCTGCTGCACAAGGGCGTCTACGCCGCAGTGACCGGCGTTGTCGCCGACGCTCTCGCCGCCCGGTCCGGCCCCGGGCCGGGACAGCGGCACGCCGCCGTGCAGCCGGGCCGGCATTCCGACGTCGGACCCCTGCCCCGTATCCCGGCGAGCAAGCGGTGAACGGAACGTGCCGAGGGCACCGGGCCGTCCCCCGATGCCAGACTGTCCATTTTGGATCGCTTCGATGCCGGTCAGTCGGTGAAGCAGCGCAACGACGGCGGCAGTGACCGCGGCTCTTCGTCCAGTTCGAGCAGCCAGCCGAGGCAGTGGAAGATCACTTCGGCGATCTCGGCCGGATCACCTGACGTCGCGAGTTCCGCCTGCACGGCGGAGTCGAAAGGATCGTCGTTGAGCGCGGCCAGCACCGCGCGTACGGCACCCCGGAGGTTCGGCGGCAGGTGGTCGATCCCCACCGCTCCGGCTTGCTCGTTCTCGATCTGGGCCGTGTAGACCCTGTTCCCTGCGGTCGGCCGGCGGCCCGTGATCGCTTCCGCGCACAGACCGGTCAGCTCGACCACCACGGCGGCGGGCAGCCGCGGCGACCGTGACCGGGCGACGGCGATGACCGCGTCGGCCAGGTCGTCGTCCGCTCCGCCGCGGGCGGCCCGCAGCAATGCTGTCGAGAGCCGGTGGCACTCCGGGGGAGGGACGCCGTCCGGCGTCTCGTTCGGGTACATGTTCAGCAGCTACCCGGCGCTTCCGGTGATAACCCGGGTCGATTCGGCCGGAGTCCCTTCACCGTGCCGGTCCTCGCGCCCAGGCCGTCAGCTCGGGACAGCTTCGAAATCCGCGTCGCGGCGCACGGGTCCGAGTAATCGGTCTCGGCCCGGGTAGTTCGCGGGCAGACATCACAGGCGGGACCGAAGAGGTGACGATGGTGGCTGCCGACCTGCCGTCGGCTGACGAACTGGCCGCCCGTGTCGAGCAGGCCGGGCGGGGAACCTGGTGACATGACCGACACCGAAGAGGAGCAGCGGCGCCGGCTCGTCGAGTGCTTCGAGCGCGCCGGTCTGACGCTGGAGCAGCTGTGGATGCGGTACTTCGCGCTGGGCGGCGACGCGGGTTTGCTGGAGCTGGACGCGTATCTGCACGGGGTCATGTCGCTGCCGCGGGTTCAGCGGGACATGGTCGCGCACGCGGTCAACGAGCGGCTCGACGAGCTGATCGGCCGGAACCGGGTGCCCTACAGCCGGCCGATCCGGCCGGGCCGCCCGGCACACGGCCCGCTGGCGGCGCTGGTGAGACTGCTGGAAGGCGCTCATCGCGCGCCGCCGGAACGCCTGCCCGCGATCCTGGACGCCGCGGGGGAGGCCCTGGACCTGCGCCTGGGCGTCTACCTGGCCGACTACTCCGGGCGCATCCTCCTGCCCGTCGGTGGTGCCGGACGTCAGCCGCTGGAGGTCGGGAACACGGTCGCGGGGGAGGCTTTCCAGCGCGGGGACGTGGTGATCGACGACGAGCGGGACGAACCCCGGATGTGGGCGGTGCTGCTGGACGGCGTGGAGCGGCTCGGTGTGCTGGAGGTGGCGCCGACCGACGGCACGGATCCGCACGACCCGCTGCTCCAGGAGCAGTGCCGCTGGCTGGCCTACCTGTTCGGCCACCTGGTCACGATCACCACGCACTACGGCGACGGGCTGGA
Source organism: Amycolatopsis rifamycinica (assembly GCF_000695625.1). Lineage (GTDB taxonomy): Bacteria > Actinomycetota > Actinomycetes > Mycobacteriales > Pseudonocardiaceae > Amycolatopsis > Amycolatopsis rifamycinica. The sequence goes on along the minus strand of NZ_JMQI01000026.1, from coordinate 257,713 downwards.
CCGGGTGCGACGGCGGGAGCACCGCGGCCCGGTCACCGAGCTGCTGTGGACGGCGCTGCCGCCGCTGACGGCGGCGACGGAGTCGGTGACCGTCGCGGCGGCGGCGGAGCCGGCGTACGCCCTCGGCACTGATGTGTTCGACTACGCGCTGTCGGAGACGTCGGCGTCGTTCGCGATGTTCGACGCGGGTGTGCGCGAGCCCACCGCCGCCCTCAGTGCGGTGGCCGCGCTGTCGGCCTACCGCGCCGCCCGCCGCGACGGGACGGGCCTTCAGGCTCAGGCACGCGCGGTCGACGAGGCGGCCGGCGACCTCGGCAAGGCCGTCTCCGGGGTGCTGGGTGAGTTCGACGTGACCACCGGCCGCGTCACGTACGTGGCGGCCGGGCACCCGCCCCCGTTGCTGTTGCGGGAAGGCGAAGCGACGAGATCGCTGCGCGAAGGCCGCGCGGCGCCGTTCGGCCGCGGCGACGGTGAGTGGACGGTGACGGAGGAAGAGCTGCGGCCCGGCGACCTGCTGGTGCTCCACACCGACGGGATCGTCGCCGCGCGCGACCGCCACGGCGTGCCCTTCGGCCGGTCCGGGCTGATCGAGGTCCTCGAACGGGAAGGCGCGAACCGGTTGCCGCCGGAAGTCGCCCGGCGCATCACCCAGGCAGTTCTGGCCCACGGCGGTGAGGCCCTGGCCGACGACGCCACCGTCCTGCTCCTGCGTCCCTTCGGCGACTACCGGACGTCACAATGGTTCTGACCGAGGTCCCCGTGATCCGTGCGCGCCGTCCGCGCGCGAGCGGTAAGCGAAGTTCGCAGGCGACGCCCACCACCCGGGATTTGACTGCTTTTGTCCGCACCGCTGGTGATCGACGCCGAACACGCCGGGACCGCCAGCCCAGGGCCGCCCGCCGGGCCGTCACCGACTTCGACAAGACCGGCCTGCCCGCCGCCGAGATCGACGACCTCGTCCTCGCGGTCAGCGAAGTGGTCGACAACGCGCTGCGGTACGGCCGCTCGCCGGTCCGGATGCGGATCTGAGCGGACGCCGAGCACATGGTCGTCACCGTCCACGACAGTGGCGAGGGGCCGGGCGACCCGTTCGCCGGGCTGCTGCCCGTCGCCCGCGGCATCGGCGGTCGCGGGCTGTGGATCACCCACCAGGTGTGCAGCCAGGTCGCCCTGCACCGCGACGACACCGGCTTCACCGTCCGTCTCACCGCGGGACGACCTGGGTCTTGGCCCACGGCGCGCTGACCCCGTCTCCGCTGTTTGTCGGTCGGCTTCGCGGGTACCTACCGGCGAGTAGGAGTCGGGTGAGGGACATCCGGCCGAAGGGAGAACCATGACGAGCGCAGCACGCCCGGCCGGACCCGTGCCCGGACAGCCCGTTCCGCCGAATGCGGCTCCGGCAGGCCCGCAGGCAAGGGATCTGGGGCCGGCGACCTCCGGACGCGCCACCGGCGCGGAGACGAAACCGGCTTTCAAGACGACCGAGTTCTTCGTCTTCCTGGCCGGTGTCGTGGCGATCGTGATCACCGCCGTAACGGTCGACGGCGACGCCACCACCGGTGGTGACCCGTTCAACGCCGAACAAGCGTTGCGCTACATCACGTTCCTCGCCATCGGCTACATGATCAGCCGTGGTTTGGCCAAGGCCGGGGCTCGTCAGCGCGCCGACCGCCGTTGATCGGTCAGCACGGCCGAAGACCGCTTCCTGTTGGGGCGGGCAGTCCGCGCTGAATCCTAGAGCGATCCTCGGTCAGACCGGCGGCCTCGACCGCTCTCAGGGCACATTGGACGCCCACGCGAGACGATCGATCCCGGCTGGGCGGGCAAGGTCGCGCGTCCGGTCGTTATGGGCGGGCCCCTCGACCTGCCCGACCACGGCGGAACTCGTGCGCGAGGTAGGGCGGCGGCGGCCAGCCCCTGACCTGACCGGGTTCCGGCGAAAAGAACCGCTTCCGCTCGGCGAAGGTGGGGGAGACCTGCGAGCGGAAGCGGTTGCTGGGGGTCGGTACGGGGGTCGCCTCTCGGCGGGTGGCGCGACCCGGCTCCGGGGTGAACCGGTGTTCCGGGAAGGCGGAAGGGGTGAGGCCCGGGGAACTCCGCCGTACCGACACCCAGTACAACGCCCGGCGCGGTGCGGTGTTCCCCGGCGGCGACCGCGGCGGGCGTGACGTGCGTCGCTCACAGGTCCCGGCGGTGCTCGACGAGCCAGGTGGCGACCTGGTGCAGTTTCATGTTGCCGTGCTGGGAGGCGTCGACGAGCATGCGGAACGCGTGGACCGGGTCGACGTCGTGGCGCTGCATCAGGATGCCCTTGGCCATGCCGATCGTGTCGCGGTGCTCGACCGCGGCGCGCAGGTGGGCATCCTGTTGGGCGGCGGCGAGGGCGATCGCGGCGTGGGTGGCGAAAACCCGGCCGTCCTGCTCGGTCCGGTCGCTGAACGCGTCGGGGCGGCCGGAGTAGAGGTTCAAGGCGCCGAGAGTGCTGTCGGTGAGGAAAAGCCGGTAGGACAGCATCGACCGCACCCCCGTCTCGGCGGCGGCCGGGGCGAACCGCGGCCAGCGTGGTTCGGTGACGAGGTCGCCGACGCGGAAGATCTCATGTTCGGCGATGGCGTCGACGCACGGTCCTTCGTGGGTGCGGTACTGGATCCGGTCGATCTCGGCGACCAGGGCCGCGGTCGGGGCGACGGTGCGGATCCGGCCCCGGCGTTCGGCGAGGGAGATCCCGGCCTACTCGGCGCCGTCGACGTAGTCGACGGCGGCCTTCACGATCGCCATCAGGGTCGCGTCGACGTCGGGTTCCGCCTGCAGCGAGCGCGCGATCTGTCCGAGCAGCCGGGCGAGCCCGGTGTCGGCCTCGTTGTCCTGTCCGTTGGGGTTCATCCCCGCCTCCCTCGACGCTGACGGATACCCGGTCTTCCGGCGATCATCACGGCGAAGTCTTTCCGGACCGGTGAACTTGACCGGAGATCCCGCGTCGGCTTCGGATCCGCAGGTGATCCGGGAAAGCGCTCCGGCGCGGTCCGGTCGCTCTTCCAGGCGCACCGGATCAGCCGGCTGGTCGCCGAGCTGTGTTCATCAGAGTCGGGTCAAACAGCGTCGAGAACCCCCTTGGCCGAACCGTTCGCCACTCGGCGACGGCCGGTTCGAGGCCGCTACCCGCCGCGCCTGGACCGCTGCGCCCGGCGGTCCTGCCGGCAGGACGTGCAAACCATGACCTGTCCGAGGAGCGTGCCCTCGCCGGAGACCAACCTGGCGACGTAAAGGGTGTCCCGGCCGCATCGCTCACACGGGATCGGGCTGGTGTCCGGGCTGATCATCACCCTGTTCGGCATACGACGTCCTTCTGGCGGAGTCGAATCCGACGGCGCCGGGGTGTCAGACACCGGGAATCGCGACCGGCGGTGGCGGGGACAGCGGGACTTCGCGCAGGGCGTCGGCGAGGATCGGGTAGACACCGACGTGGGTGTCGATGCCGAAGATCCGCAGTGGGCGAAGGACCGCGCGAGTCGCGGAGACGATCCCGATGCGGCGGCGCTCGGCGCAGGCCCGGCTCACGGCGCCCTCGACCGCCCGCAACCCCGCCGAGCCGAAGAAGGTCACTCGGGACAAGTCCAGTACGAGGCCGGCCGGCAAATCCTGCCACAGCGCCCGCTGCAGCAACCGGACGGAATCGGTGTCGATTTCTCCGGCGGCGGTGATGATCGACAGATCGTGCCGCCACGGGACGTGCCGCACGGTCAGGATCGGTTCGGCGTGGTGACGGATGGAGTCCCGCTTCGTCGCGGCCGGTGGATATACGGAATGGGAAAGGGGTGAAGGCATGGCTGGGTGCTCCCGAATGATTCGGGGCGAAGCGTCGGTGCGGCCACCGAGAAGATTCGAGCGCAACAGGGGGGAGCCCGGCACCTCGCCGTGACATCTGTCGCCGGACGAGGATGGTGCGCAGCTAGCAGGCTCAACCACGCTCTCCTTCACTGTAGCCGCCTTTCCGTCTTTTGTCGCGGTCGGCAGCGCCCGAAAAGATATTCACATGTGGACCGTCACCCCATCGCGTCGATACACCGTTCGCCACGGTTTTTCCTCCGATACAGCGGGTAGGTGGGGGTGAAGCGGCGGCCGTTCACTCGCGGACGACACCCGAGAAGGTGACCGGTCGGCGAATCCACCGCCGCTTCAGTGACGCGAGCACCGCCCAGCCCCACACCGAGGAAAGGATTGGGACCATGGCCGACAAGGACACCAAGGAGATCAACCCCGACGCGCCGGTGTCGCCCGGCACGGCGCCCGTGCCGGACTTGGACGTCGATGTCGCGCAGTTCATGCGGGAGGACCCGCCGTCGCCACGTCCGGGAGCCGCTGCGCCGGAGCCGCCGGACTGACTGATCAGCGCGCCGAAGTGCGTGGCCGGAAGTTCTTCTCGCTCTCGACTCCGCCGTCGCAGTCGTGGATGACGTGGCTGACGCGTCGTTTCCTCGCTGCCTGCCGGCCCGCCAGCACGGCGTCCACCCGGTGCGGCGAGGTGTTGGAGGCGCGGACGCCGCCCTCGACCCGGTTCTTCCACTGACCATCTTCGAAATAGGTGTGCACGTCGCCTTCGGCCATGGGAAGCCCCTTCAACCGGCTCGAGTTGTCGCTTAGCGGGCGGCGTCGTTTCCGCGTCGAATCGGTCGGCGCGCCCCTGACGCAGGGCCGTCGCAACGCAGTTCTGTCCGGGCGCCCCCGGTGGCGGTGATCACGACGCGCGAGCTGAGGTTGAACCCGAGGCCACTCCGAGGGCGGACCGCGGGGATCCGGCGTCGGTGGTGGCTGCATGCCTCACCGTTTCGCGGATACCCCGGACAACTCCGTCCAACCATCGTGATGAAGAGCCGGAAAGAGCCGGTCGGCGAGCCGGAGACGAGCAGCACGCCGAGTCCTGCCCGAAGCCTGTGACGAGCTCGCCCGCTCGGGACGCGGGCGGAGGTGGCCTGCGGCTGATCGACGTCGCCTGGTGGTCCGCGGTGACGGCGCCGCCCCAGCGGGTGGTGTTCACGCGGGCCAGCGGTCCGAGGCCGAGCAGCAGCGCGGCGGTTGCCAGGCGAACACTCCGCTGCCGGTGTCCTGCCGGCTCACCGGGAACACCGGGATCGGTGCGTCGGTGAAGAAGCCGGGTGCGTGGACGGCGTTGAGGATGGCGTTCCACGCCGCCGGTCCCAGTCCGGCCGCGAGGCCGGCTGTGCTGATCACCAGCGGTCGGCGGGGCCGTACCAGCACCCCTTCCGCCGGCCACGATCACCTTACGCAGAACAAGAGCCCGTTGATGTGTGGTCGTGTGGCGTGGCGGGCCGCAGTTCCACGCAGCACTCGCCGGCACGGGGATCGAGGACGGCTTCGACGGTGGGGGCCTGGATGCCGTCGAGCAGGCCGCTGAGGAAGGCCTGGTTGATGCCGCACACGAGATCGGGGGCCTTGGCGGCGAGCGGGTGGAACGGGCAGTTCCGCAGCCGCAGGCACGTCGGGTTTTCCCGATCCGGTTCGAATCCGTGGCGTTCGACGATGGCCGAGGTGAGGGTCAACGCGCGCTCGGTGCCGAGGCGTCCGGGCCGGAGCTGATCGCGTTCCGTCGCGCCGAGCGCTTCGCCGTGGCGGTGGGCGGCGCGCAGCGCCGAGTCGCGGGCGGTTTCGCCGTCGCCTTCGTCCAGGATGGCGTCCAGCAGGATGTCGGCGAGAACGTCGTGCTGGCGGGGCGGGATGCTGACCTGTACCTCCAGATCGGACGGCTCATAGACCTTGGGAGCCCGCCCGACCTTGCGGATCCCGCCGACGAACTCGTAGCGGGTCCGCAGCAACCCGGCCGCGACGAGCTTGTCGAGGTGGAACGCGGCCAGCTTGCGGGAGATGCCGACCGCCTCGGCGGCTTCGTCGCGGGTGACCGGGTGCCGGGCCTGCCGGATGTGGCCGTACATGCCCCGCCGCAGCGGGTCGTCCAGCGCGGCGAGCGCGCTGATCGGCTCCTCGTTCATGGCAGCAGGCTAACACCGAACCGTATGGAGGTAACTCCGATCGGGTACCGCTCACCTGCTCGACTTGACCGTCGACGCAAATAAGACCAAACTTCGCTGGCGAAAAGGAGGCCGCCATGACGAACGAACTCGAACAGGCGAAGCAGCCGGTGAGCGCCGTGCTGGCCGGCCCGTACGGGCACCCGTTCCACCCGATCCTGGTCACCGTCCCGATCGGTGCCTGGGTCTCCAGCCTGGTGTTCGACATCGGGTCGCTGATCGTCGACGATCCCGGGTTCCTGGCCCGTGGATCGGTCTGGCTCATCGCGATCGGCGTCGTCGGCGCGCTCGCCGCGGCCCTGATCGGCACGCTCGACCTGCTGGCGATTCCCAAGGGCACGCGGGCGTTCCGCACCGGGCTGACGCACATGAGCCTCAACCTCGTGGTCACCGCGGCCTACGTCGTGGGCTTCTTCTGGCGCCGCGCGGCCTCCGACGGGCCGGGCCCGGTCGGGATCGGCCCGCTGGTGCTGTCGGCGGCCGCACTCGTCGTGCTCGGCGCGTCCGGCTACCTCGGCGGCAAGCTGGCCTACCACTACGGCGTCCGCGTCGCCGCCGAATCCACCCAGGCCCAGGGCTACACGACCCGGCAGCACACCGCCTGAACCATTCCGTTCCCCCACCACATCGAGGAGACGTTCCATGGACATCGCCGCGCTGATCGCCTGGCTGGTCACCGCCGTGGGTGGCTTCGTCATGCTGGGCACCTGGATCGCCAAGGGCGGCACTCGCGAACCGGGCCGCAGCCGGTTCTCCCCGGGGCTGGTGTTCGGGCACTTCGCGCTCGCCGCGGCCGGGCTGGTCCTGTGGATCAGCTACCTCGTCGCCGGCGGCAAGACGCTCGCGTGGATCGCGTTCGTCCTGCTCGTGCCCGTCGCAGCGCTGGGCTTCACCATGCTGGCCCGGTGGATCCCCGGCCGCCGAGCCGGGACCGCCGGTGGTGACCGAGCGCCCGAGCAGCACTTCCCGGTCGTGGTGGTCGGCGCGCACGGTCTGGTCGCCGTCGCCACCGTCGTCCTCGTCCTGCTCGCCGCCCTCGGCGTCGGCAGCTGATCCTACCTCGGTCCGCGCACCATCCGACAATTCCCTCGAGGAGCTCATCAGTGGCATCGCCGACGTTCGTGATCATCGGAGCGGGCCTGGCCGGCGCGAAGGCCGCCGAAGCGTTGCGGGAGAAAGGCTTCGACGGGCAGATCGTCCTGCTCGGCGACGAGCACCACCGCCCCTACGAGCGGCCCCCGCTGTCCAAGGACGTGCTCACCGGCAAAGCCGAGCGCGAGAGCGCGTTCGTGCACCCCGAAAGCTGGTACGCCGACCACGACATCGACCTGCGGCTCGGCACCCAGGTGACGGCCATCGACCGCGCCGCCCACGAGGTCGTGCTCGGCGACGGCAGCCGCATCGGCTATGCCAAGCTCCTGCTGGCCACCGGCGCCGAACCCCGCGCCCTGCCGGGCGCGCAGGACACGCTGCAGCTGCGCCGCTTCGGCGACACCGAACAGCTGCGGCAGGTCTTGGAGACCGGGTCGCGGCTCGCCGTGGTGGGCGCCGGGTGGATCGGCCTCGAGGTCGCCGCGGCGGCCCGGCAGGCCGGTTTGGAGGTCACCGTGCTGGAAGCCCTCGAGCTGCCGCTGCTGCCCGCCCTCGGCCGGGAAGCCGCGCGGGTGTTCGCGGACCTGCACACCGCGCACGGCGTCGACCTGCGGCTCGGCGTTCAGGTCGCCGAAGCGGGCCCCGACGGGGTCAGCCTCGTCGGCGGCACGCGCATCGACGCCGACGCCGTCCTCGTCGGCATCGGCGCGGTCCCGAACACGGCGCTGGCCGAAGCGGCCGGGCTGACCGTGGACAACGGTATCCGCGTCGACGCCCACCTGCGCACCAGCGACCCGGACATCTTCGCCGCCGGTGACGTCGCCAACGCCGACCACCCGTTCCTGGGCCGCCCGATCCGCGTGGAGCACTGGGCCAACGCGCTCAACCAGCCGGCCGTCGCGGCCGCCGGGATGCTGGGCCAGGACGAAACCTACGACGAGCTGCCGTACTTCTTCACCGACCAGTACGACCTCGGGATGGAGTACCTGGGCCACAACGCTGGCTACGACCGCGTTGTCTTCCGCGGCGACGTCGAAGCCCGCGAGTTCATCGCCTTCTGGCTCAGGGAAGGCAAAGTCGTCGCGGGGATGAACGTCAACGTCTGGGACGTCACCGACCCGATCAAGGCCCTCATCCGCTCCGGCGGCACGGTCGACGTCGACCGCCTCGTCGACGTCTCGGTGCCGCTGGCGGAGGTCGGCACCGAACGAGCGGCCACGCCGGCCTAGAAGTCCTGGCCGGCCGGCGGGGTGCCGGTGAGCCGGCCGATGCCGAACGTGACGGCGACGGCCAGCCCGCCGGCGTGGCGTGGCGTGGCGGTCCGTATCGTCACGCGGGCAGCGTCAGTTACTGACGTGGCCGTGGTCGTCTCGGAATTTCGCATTATCACGCTCCTTGAATACGACTGAGCGTGATCACTAATTGCCCACCGTACCGATTTTCTACGCCGCAAGTCCGCAGCGCGGCGCCGACGAGTGGTCTCCAAGGACAAGGGTTAACCCGTTGGTGTTGATCTATGCCCGTGCTTCGCGGTCCGCCCGGCCCCACCGCCACGGCGGCCGTTTGTCCCCGGCGCCCAGGGGTATCGGCAAGGCTTGTTCACCCATCGGTCCAGGAGGGGCAATGGAGCAAGACGAGTTTCGTCCGGTGCTCGACGCGGACGGTCCGTTCGTGTCGGTTTTCCTGGAGGATTCACACGACACCGAGGACGCGGGCCGTCAGCTCGACCTCAAGCTGAGGGACATCGCCGCCCGGCTCAGGGAGCAAGGCGCGGACGAGGCGACGGTCGACGCCGTCGTCACCGCCGTCCGGGATGGTGAGCGGGCGGTCGGGCGTGGTGGCCGCGGCGTGGTGGCCGCCGGTGGCCGGGTGCTGCTGGATCGGCGGCTCGCGGGTGCTCCGGCGGTGGAGGTCGCGCGGGTGTCGGCGCGGCCTTATCTGCTGCCGTTCGCTTCGCACGGTCACGCCGGTGTGGGCTATCTGCTGGTGCTGGTGGACAACCGCGGCGCCGACCTGGTCTCGTACGACCGGGACGGCCGCGAGGTGGCCACCGAGACGGTGACGGGGGAGGACTCGCCGCTGCACAAGGTGCGGGGTGGCGGGCTCGCGCACACCAGCATGCAGGCCAGTGTCGAAGAAACCCGCAACCAGAACATCGAGGACGTCGCCGACCGGATCGCCGTGCTCGGTCCCGAGCTGGTGTTGCTGGCCGGCGAGCAACAGTCCCGCCGGGCGCTGCACACCAAGCTGGCGCCCGCGCTGCAGGAGATCACCCGGGAGCTGTCCTCCGGCGGCCGTGCGGCCGGCGCCTCCCGCGACGACCTCCGGCAGGAGGTCGAGACCGTGCTCGCCGAGCACCGGTTGCAGGAGCTGGACGGCCTGGCCGAGCGCTACCGCATGGGCCTGGGCCGCGGCGACGGGCTGGCGGTCACCGGGCTCGCCGACGTCGTCGCTGCCTTGGCCGCAGCCAACGTCGACACGCTGCTGATCGGCGATCCGGCCGACACCGTGGTCTGGGTGGGCGAGAACACCGGCGAAATCGCCACCGACCGCGAAAGCTTGCGCGCCTTCGGCGTCGAAGGCGGCCACGAGCAACGGGTGGACGAGGCGCTGCCGTGGGCGGCCCTGGCGTCCGGGGCGTCGGTGACCGTCATGGACGAACGCGTCGAACTCAAGGACGGCGTGGGCGCACTGCTGCGGCACAACTGACGGCCCATGAAGCGCCGTTGTGGTCGGCGGAGCGCGGGGTGCAGCCGGCTGGCGGCCGGCCGCGGATTCCGCGCGGCGGCGTGAGACCGCCAGGGTGACTGCGCCTGACGTCCCGGGCGGCAGAGCGCGGTCCTTGGCGCGCGGGCGCGGAGCGGCAACCTGCCGGCGGCGGTCACCGGCGCGATCGCCGTACTCGCCCGGAGCCGGGGCGACCGAGGATTCGGCCGCCCCGGCGACCGCCGCGGCCGTCAGGGACGCCCGCGAGCCGGAGTCTGGCCCGCAACACCGTGCCGCAGCGGTGTGTTGCCGGGCGCGGCCGTCGACTCGCTGACCGGCGAACCGCCCGGAGTCCCCTGGGCGGGCGGCGCCGCGGCGGGGTCGCCCGGTGCCGGTTCGGCGCCGTCGCGCAGCTGATCGAGCCGTGCTCGAAGGACCTGCAGGACCGGTACGCGGTCGCCGTGCGCGCGTTCGTGCTCGACGAGCGTGCGCAGCTGAGCCTCGTCGAGCGAGCGGATGCGGTGCTGCAGGGCCCCGAGTGGAGTCTGGTCGTAGTCGGGCAGGGGAAGTTCGGGTTCGGACATGGTTTTCCCTTCTCCGGATCTTGCAGGCTTCCCCGGAGCCGCGGGATTACACCGTCCGATCGGGGCGGTGGCTGCCGCGGTGCCGGCGCGGGAGACCCTACGAGGGTGAGCCGGACGCCTGGCTTTCCGCCAAGCACCTCCTGATGGCTATCGCAGGGCTACCGGTCCGGCGTCGATCGGGGTGCGGAACAGGACGTACGGGTATTGGCGTTCGTCCTTGCCGCCGCGGTACTTGTCCTGGCGGTGCAGCTGGTTCGCCGTTACGTACAGGTAGCCGTCGGCCACCGACATCGTGTCCGGCCAGAGCAGCCGTGGGTCGTGGGCGACGGTTTCCCACCGCCCGTCGGGATGGCGGCGATGGATCGCGTTGTGCTCGCCGTCGGTGACGTAGAGGCGGCCTTGGTCGTCGGTTTCCAGGCCGTCGCCGGCACCGCCCTTGTCGCCTTCGTCGATGACGGTCGCGGCGACCGCGTCGTCGTCGGTGTCGCGGTTGATCAGGGCCTCGGTGGAGACGCTCCACCAGCGTCGGGAGGCGAGGCAGCAGTAGTACAGGCGGGCGCCGTCGGCCCCGATGGCGATGCCGTCGGCCCCCATCTTGATCGGGCTCGTCGAGCCGTCTTCGGATCGTTCGACGAAGTCGCGGCCTTCCACGACCATCCGCAGGTCCGGCGGTTCCTCGGCCTTGGTGCTGGGGTGGTCGTGCAGGCGCCGCCAGGACTCGCCGGTGTTCAGGTCGACGACGATGATGCCGTTGGGGCCCTGGTCGGCGGAATCGGTGATGAACGCGACCCCGCGGCCGAGGTCGAAGCGCACGTCGTTGAGGTAGGTGGTGGGCAGCGCGACGTCCTCGGGGAACAAAATGGTCGTGGTGACTTCGTCGCGGTCGAGGTCGACGCAAACGAGCTTGGGGCCGCCGTGGGCGGTGGGTTCGAACAGCGGGCTGCCGGTGTCGAGGATCCAGAGGCGGTCGCTCGGGTCGACGACGATGCTCTGCACCGACACCAGCGCGCTGGGATCGGTCTGGCTCTTGTTGTCGTTGAGGGCTTGGCTGGGGTAGGGGACGAGTTCGCCGTCGCGGATTTCGGCGACGGTGAAGCGCACGTCGTCGCCCCATTTCGGGAAGTTGACGAAGACGCGGCCGCCGCGGGACACGCTGACCCCGGTCGGCATGGGCCCGGTGAATTCGTGGACGACTTCGAGGTCGCCGAGGGGCTGGTCGGTTCCGGTCATGGCGATCACGCCGTCCCGACGAGGTGCTCGCGCAGCTGCCGGCAGCTGTCCTCGCACTTGCGGCAGGCCTCGGCGCAGAGAGCGCAGTGCCGGTGGTGATCGGCGTGCTGTTCGCATTCTTCGGCGCAGGCGCGGCACGCTTCCGCGCACGCTTGCAGGAGCGCGTCGAGGACCGCGGTGGTGCCGGTCCGGCGGGACAGTATCCGGGCCGTGGCGCCGCAGAGGTCCGCGCAGTCGAGGTCGGTGCGGATGCAGTGCGCCAGTTCGGCGACCGACGGTTCCGACAGGCAGGCGTCGGCGCAGACCGTGCACGCGCGGGCGCAGGCCAGGCAGTCGTCGATGCAGTTCGCGATCGCGGTCGGGTCGAGGCCGCCGAGCTGGTCGGGGTGGCTTTCGAGCAGCGGCAGGGTCATCAGTCGTCCTCCGTCATGGCGGCGTAGGTGGTGGCGGTGGTCAAGCCGTAGGCCAGGTGCGGGATCAGGTCGCTGAGCCAGTCCGGCACGTTCCATTCGCGGGGGTCGGACACGCCCATCGACGCCATCGGCAGGCCGGCCGCCGGCCGGCGGCGCGGGCGGCGCCGTAGCAACGCGCCCGCTCCGGGCTCCCGGTGGGACCGCTGCTCTTCGTCGCCGGGTATCGGGATGCCGGTCTTGGCCGCGAGCCGCCGGACGCTCTCCTCGGGCGTGCTGCTGGCGGCCCGGCCGCGCAGGACCATGTCGAGGTAGGTCACGGCGTTCAACGCGGTGGTTCCGGCGGCGCCCGCGGCCACGCCGCGCAGGAGGGGTTTCAGCATGGCGGTCAGCAGCTCCGTTCGGGTCGGGGCCGTTGCGGCGTACCCGGCCATGGCGGCGTCAACCGCGTCGCCGCGGAACGCGTACCGGCCACCGGCGCGGGTATGCGGGTGGTTCCGGTCGAAGGAGGAGCAGTGAAGGCAGTGGTCTGGCACGGTATCGGGGACATCCGCATCGACGAGGTGCCCGACCCGAAGATCCTCGAACCCAGCGACGTGATCATCCGGATCACCCGATCGGCGATCTGCGGCACCGACCTGCACCTGGTCCGCGGCACCATGCCCGGCATGCAACCGGGCACGATCCTGGGCCACGAGGCCGTCGGGGTGGTGGAGGAGATCGGCCCGGCCGTGCGCGGGTTCTCACCCGGTGACCGCGTAGTCGTCACGTCCACGATCGGGTGTGGCACGTGTTCGTATTGCCGGGCCGGGTACTTCGCGCAGTGTGACACCGCGAACCCGAACGGGCCGTCGGCGGGGACGTCGTTCTTCGGCGGACCGGAGACGACCGGCCCGATCGACGGGCTGCAGGCCGAGTACGCGCGGATTCCGTTCGCGATGACCACGCTGGTGCGGATTCCCGATTCGGTGAGCGACGATCAGGCGATCCTGGTTTCGGACATCTTCCCGACCGCGTGGTTCGGCGCCCGGCTGGCCGAGGTCGGCCAGGGCGACAGCGTGCTGGTGCTGGGCGCCGGCGTGGTCGGGCAGTTCGCCATCGCCTCGGCCAAGCGGCAGGGTGCGGGCCGGGTGTTCGTCGTCGACGGCCTGCCGTCGCGGCTGGACAAGGCCCGTGGCCAGAACGCCGAGACCATCGACTTCAACCGCGAAGACCCGGTCGCCATGGTCAAGGAACTCACCGGCGGCATCGGCGTCGACCGGGTGATCGACGCGGTCGGCGTCGACGCACAGCGGCCCTCGAGCGGCCCGGCCGCGGAGAAGCTCGCGCAGCAGGCGGAGCAGTTCGAGCAGGAGCGGGCGCAGGCCGCCCCGGACGCCTCGCCCTCGGGGGAGCAGTGGGTGCCCGGGAACGCGCCGAGCCTGGCCGTGCGGTGGGCGGTCGAGGCGGTCGCGAAGGCGGGCACCATCGGGGTGATCGGGGTGTACCCGCCGGGGTTCGACCGGTTCCCGCTGGGGGAGGCGATGAACCGCAACCTCACGATCAAGCTGGGCAACTGCAACCACCGCCGGTACGTGCCGCGGCTGCTGGACCTGGTCTCCTCCGGCGCGGTGGACCCGCTCGCCTTCATCACGCAGCACGAAGAGCCCGCGAACGCGATCGAGGCGTACGAGACCTTCGACCGGCGCGAGGAAGGCTGGCTCAAGACCGTCCTGGACGTGTCCGCATGACCCGCACGGTCGCCGACCTGGTGGTCGAACGGCTCGCGACCTGGCAGGTGCGTCGGGTGTTCGGCTACGCGGGCGACGGGATCGACCCGGTGCTCGCCGCCCTGCGCCGAGCGGGCGGAAACCCGGAGTACGTCCAGGCGCGGCACGAGGAGATGGCCGCGTTCATGGCGTCCGGGCACGCGAAGTACACCGGGACGCCGGGTGTCTGCCTGTCGACGCAGGGACCCGGCGCGATCCACCTGCTCGGCGGGCTCTACGACGCCAAGCTCGACCGGCGGCCGGTCGTCGCGCTCGTCGGGCAGGTCGTGTCGACCGCGCTGGGCAGCGGCTACCTCCAGGAAGTCGACCTCCACGCGCTGTTCAAGGACGTCTGCGCGCAATACCTGCAGACGGCGTTCGCGCCCGAGCAGGTGCCGATGCTGCTGGACAACGCGATGCGGACGGCGATCGAGACGCGGACGCCGACGTGTGTGATCTTGCCGCACGACGTGCAGCGCGCCGAAGCGCCCGGGGAGATCCCGCACGCGCACGGTGTGGTGCCGTCGTCGCCGGTCTCGGCCCGGCCCCGGGTGCTGCCGGACGACGGCGCGGTGCGCCAGGCGGTCGACGTGCTGCGCGGTGGCCGGAAGGTGGCGTTGCTGGTCGGGCGCGGCGGCGCGGGTGCGCGACGGGAGATCGAGCAGGTCGTCGACCGGCTCGGCGCGGGTGTGACCGTGTCGCTGGTCGGCAAGCCGGAACTGCCGGAGGGCCCGGACTGGCACACCGGCGTCATGGGCCACCTCGGGACGACGGCGAGCGCGGAGCTGATGAGCGGCTGCGACACGCTGCTGATCGTCGGCTGCAACGACCCGTGGACGGAGTTCTACCCGGCGCCCGGCCAGGCCCGGGCCGTGCAGATCGACAACGAGCCCCGCGTGATCGGCAGCAAGTACCCGGTCGAGGTCGCGCTGGCCGGAGACGCCCGCGAGACGCTGCGTGCGCTGCTGAAGCTGCTTCCTCGCAACCCCGACCGGCGCTGGCACGGCGAAGTCGGCAAGAGTGTCGAGCGGTGGCGCGAGATCGCCCGGGACCGCGCCGAGCGTCCCGCGGATCCGCTGAACCCGGAGCTGGTGGTGCGGAAGCTGTCGGACCACGTTCCGCCGTCGGCGCGGGTCGCGGTCGACGTCGGGTCCTCGACGTACTGGTACGCGCGGCACCTGGCCTTGCCAGCGGGGGTGCCCGCGCACGTGTCGAGCTACCTGGCGGCGATGGGGTGTGCGCTGCCGTACGCGCTGGCGGCGAAGCTGGACGCGCCGGACCGCCCGGTCGTGGCGCTGGCCGGCGACGGCGCGATGGAGATGAACGGGCTGCTGGAGCTGATCACCGTCGCCGACCGCTGGCGTTCGTGGGCCGATCCGCGGTTCGTCGTGCTGGTGCTGCACAACCGCGACCTCAACGAGGTCACCTGGGAGCAGCGGGAGATGGAGGGCGATCCGCGGTACGAAGAGTCCCAGCGCGTCCCCGATTTCCCGTATGCCGCATACGCGGACCTGGTCGGGCTGCGTGGTTTACGGCTGGACGACCCGAAACAGGTCGACGACGTCTGGGAACAGGCGTTCGCCGCGGACCGGCCGGTGGTGGTCGAAGCGATCGTCGACCCCGCCGTGCCGCTGCTCGCGCCACACCTGCCGGACGCCAAGGTCGAGAAGATCCACCAGGGTCTCGAGCAGGAAACCGACGACGCCGGGGCCGGCGAGAACGTCGCGAAGCAGCGATCCGACGAAGGCCATGAGGGCAGTTCATGACACGCCCGAGGTCACCGCGACCGCCTGAGCCGGGGCGGTTGTCAGGCGGCTGCGCGGGTAGCCGACGGGCATGAGCGATGACGAGAAGCGCGACACGACTCCGGCCTGGACCGAAGAAGAAGGCAGCCGGGCGTCGATGGCCGAAAGCGGGCCCGGGCTCGCCGGCGAACCGGATCCGCAGCCCGGGCGGGCCGAGGTGTCCGAGCGGCGGGAGCCGGCGTCACCGACCGGTGCGGTGGGGCAGAGCGATTATCCCGTTACGGACGTCTCGGGGAGCTGACGCCGGGCATTACGTCATGGCCGCCGAAGGGCGCGATGGTTTCGTCGTTGACGGTCTGGTCGTTGACGTGCCCATCCCGGCGTGCAGCCGGCCGCCGACCGCGAGCGGCTGTGGCAGGAGGTCACCCGGCGGGCTGCACGGGACGGCGCGGGACTGCCCGCCGCGGTCTGCGCCACCTGCGTCGGCGGACTGGCGGACGGCGCCGCGCTCTCGATGCGCTCTGCGGGCCGCACGCAGGAGCTGCTGGCCACGAGCGGGCCGTGGGCGTCGAAGCTGGAGGAAGCTCAGTACGCACTGGGCGAAGGCCCCGGCGTCCTGGCCTACACCAGCGATGAGCCCGTGCTCATCACCGACATCACCGCCGAAGACGGCCGGTGGCCGATGTTCACCGACGCCGCCCGCGCCGAAGGGGTGGCCGCGGTGTTCGCCTTCCCGCTGCACAGCGGCGCGATCAAGCTCGGCACCCTGGACCTGTACCGCCGCGCCCCCGGACGGCTGACGTCCGACGCCCTGGCCGACGCGACGGTCCTGGCCGACCTCGCCATCGCGGTGGTCCTCCGGCAGGCCCTCAACGACGAGGCGGCGGGCTTGGATCCGGCGGAACAGGGCGGCGGTGCGTACGAAGACGTGCACATCGCGACGGGCATGGTCGCCGTCCAGCTGCGGATCAGCCTCGTCGACGCCTCCATGCGCCTGCGGGCGCACGCTTTCGGGGAGGGACGGTCGTTGCTGGAGGTGTCGCGGGACGTGATCGCCCGGCGCATCACGCTCGACCGGTGGGCGGAGTGACTCCGGCGGCCGACCGCACCGCGTCCGGCGGTACCGGGCCGTATGCTCACGGAGTGTCCGTCGACCGGGAACAGCTTGCGCACGCGATGGTGGAGCTCACCACCCGCCTCGTCGCCGACGGCACCGACCCGGCTTCGCTGCTGCGGACGGCGACGCGGTCGCTGGGCGAGGTGACCGGCGCTTCCGCGGCGGGCCTGCTGGTGGCCGACCCTCGAGGCGGCGTCGAGGTGCTCGCGGCGTCCGACGACACGTCCCGGTTTCTCGAACTGCTCCAGACCTTGACCGGGGAGGGGCCGTGCGTGGACTGCATCCGCACCGGCGAGATCGTCGCCGCGCCCCACCTCGATGCAGTGGACCCGGCGCGCTGGCCGGCGTTCCGGCTCGCGGCGTCGGCCGGCGGGTTCGCCGCAGTGCACGCGTTTCCGCTGCGGTTGCGGGGGCGGACGCTGGGCGGTGTGAACGTCTTCCACACGCGTCCGCGTGAACTCGGCCGCGAGGAGCTGGCGGCCGCGCAGGCGCTGGCGGATCTCGCGGTGCTCGGCATGACAGTGGAATCCGGCGACCGCCGCGAAGCCCGCTTGGCCGAGACGACCCTCGCGGTCCTCAACGGCCGGGTCCGGGTCGCCCAGGCGGTGGGCATGGTGGCCGCGGCGCGTGACCTCGATCCGGGTGCGGCGCGGGTTCTGCTGCAGGCCCATGCCGACCGGACCCGGGCCACGACCGGCGAGGTCGCGGGGGCGATCACCGGGGGTACCCTCGACCCCGCGCTCGTGGCGGCCGCCTCGCCCAGCCTGTCGACCTCGGCCGCGGGCCGCTTGGCCGAAGACGGCTGACCCCGGGTTCCGCCCCGCGAGCCGTCATGCCGCGGAATCGGTGCGCCGCCGGTCAGATCCAGTCCGGATCGGCTCCGTCCTCGGCGGCCGCGTTCGCCGTCGCGACCACGCGGGCGGCTTCGTCGTCCTCCCCGGCCGGACCGTGGGGCTCGCGCAGCGTCGCGCGGGCATGGTCGTCGCCCTGGGCGAGGAGGATGCCCGTCGCCTCGCCGATCGCCGCCCGCCGGTCGGCCTTCGCGCGCGCCGCGCGCGCCGCGTGTTCCCGATCCTGTCGGTCCACCAGCGAGCCTCCGTCCCTCACCCACCACGCTAGCCGCCTGCGTGCTCCAGGTGTAGTCCCGCCGCAGACGGGGGCATGACCATCGCCCGTCCGGGCAGCTTGACCTGATCGGGTGTCGGCCGACGAGAACCGCTTCCGCTCAGCGATGGGTGGAGGAGGCCTGCGAGCGGAAGCGGTGGCATGAGAGCCGGCATGGGGGTCGCTTCTCGGCGGTTGCGCGACCCGGCTCGGGCGTGCACCGGTGTTCCGGGAGGCGGAAGGGGTGAGGCCCGGGGACTCCGCCGTACCGACATCCCTTTCGACGCGCGGTGCGGTGTTCCCCGCCGGCGGGCGTGACGCGCGTTGCGGGGACTGTGCTCCCGTTTCGGCGACACGGGAGCCGATCACCCGTTTAGCGCTCTCACCCGGTGGCACCCGGAGCACTCGGCCGCCACGAGCCGGTTCGGCACCGGGAAAGGAAAACCGTCATGACTCAACTGGTCCGGGACCTCATGACCACCGACCTCGTGAGCCTGCCGCCGGACGCCCCGGTGCGGCAGGCCGCGCAAGCCATGCGGCAGCAGGACGTCGGTGCCGTGCTCGTCGTCGAAGACGGGCAGCTGCGCGGGATCGTCACCGACCGCGACATCGTCGTCCGGGGCGTGGCCGACTTCGACGACCTGGCCGCCTGTGCGCTCGGCGACGTGTGCAGCGACCAGCTGCTCACTGTGGCGCCGGACGACGCCGCCGACGCCGCCATCGCCCGCATGCGCGAGGCCGCCGTGCGCCGCATTCCGGTGGTCGAGAACGACCGGCCCGTGGGCGTGCTTTCGCTCGGTGACGCGGCCATGGAACGCGACCCGGATTCGGCGCTCGCCGAAATCAGCTCCGAGGAAGCCAACACCTGAGACCGGCGGAGTCGCGGTTGTCCGTGTCCGGCGACGGGTAGCCGGTGAGGAGAATGCGCTCCCCTTCCGCCTGCTGGACGAGTCCCTCCCTGACCTGCTCGGCGGCTACGCCTGACTGTCCGGCTTCCGTGCTCGCAAGGCGTCCGTGGTGGCCCACACCCGGCTGCTCAGCGAGCGCGCGGTCGGCCTGTGCGGACCGGACGCCGGGCACGCCCTGCACCGCTGGCCGCAGCACCGGTAGCGCTTGGCCAACGGCGACACCGCGTTCGCCCGCGAGCTGCGCCGGTTCTCCCCCTTCGCGCCGTTCATCGGCGGCCGCGTTCGGCCCGGAGCGGTTCCTCGGTCAGGACATCGGCGCTTTCGACCTGGTCCCGCAAGGCGGCGGCGACCCGGCGACGAACCACCGCTGTCCCGGCGAGCCGTCGACCGTGTCGATCCTGCGGGACCTCATGAACGCGGCTCAAATCCGGCCGGTCGCTCCGGCGGTGGCGGGGACAGCGGCACTTCGCGCAGGGCATCGGCCAGAATCGGATAGACCCCGACCCAGGCGTCCACGCCGAAAATGCGCAGTGGGCGGAGAACCGGGCGGGCAGCGGCGACGATTCCGATCCGGCGGCGCTCGGCGCGGGCCCGGCTGACGGCGACCTCGATCGCCCGCAATCCCGCCGAGCCGAAGAAGGTCACCCCGGACAAGTCCAGCACGAGGCCGGCCGGCAAGTCCTGCCACAACGCTTGCTGCAGCAGGCCGACGGAACCTGTGTCGATCTCCCCGGCGGCGCAGATGATCGCCAGATCATGCCGCCACGGGATCGTCCGTACGGCCAGGATCGTTTCGGCGTACTGGTGGGTGGTTTCCCGCACCGCCACTCGAAAAGGTATTCACATGTGGACGGTCGTCGTCAGGTGTAGCCCCCCACCCCCGGGCTACTCCGCACTATGACGACGGCGACTCACCGACCCGCTTACGTTTTGCCGCTGCGCCACGACCGCGACGCCGACCTGGCCGAGCTGACCGCGTACCTGCGGTGGCTGTCCGGCCGGGCGGAGGTCGTGGTCGTCGACGGCTCGGCGCCGCGCTGGTTCGAACGACACCGGCGAGCGTGGGGAGATCTGGTCGTCCACGTCCGGCCCGATCCGGAGCTGCGGTGCGCCAACGGGAAAGTCGCCGGCGTCATCACCGGCGTGTGCCTGGTGCGGGCGGAGCGGGTGATCATCGCCGATGACGACGTCCGGTATGACGGAGACGCCCTCGCCGCGGTGGCCGGGGCCCTCGACGGCGCCGACCTCGTCGTGCCCCAGAACTACTTCCGGCCGACGCCGTGGCACTGCCGGTGGGACACCGCCCGCAGCCTGCTCAACCGGGCGTTCGCCCACGACTATCCCGGGACGTTGGCCGTGCGGCGCACCGCCTTTCACCGGTTCGGCTGCTACGACGGCGATGTGCTCTTCGAGAACCTCGAACTGATCCGGACGGTTCGGGCGCGGGGCGGCACCGTCCAGTACCTGCTCTCGCCGCTGGTCCGGCGCCTGCCCCCGGACGTGCGGACCTTCCTGTCCCAGCGGGTCCGCCAGGCCTACGACAGTTTCGCGCAGCCCTGGCGGCTGGCCGCCGAGCTGGCGATCCTCCCGGCCGCAGTGGCGGCTGCCCGCCGTGGCGGACGGCTGGTCGCCGGCGGCTTGGTGGCGGCGGCGTTGCTGGCCGAAGCGGGACGGCGGCGGGCCGGCGCCGCGGCGGTGTACCCGGCCGACAGCGCGTTGTGGGTGCCCTTGTGGCTGGCGGAGCGAGGGGTGTGCAGCTGGCTGGCGGTGGGCACGCGCGTACTGCGCGGCGGTGTTTCCTACCGGGACGGGCGGTTGCGGGTGGCCGCTCATTCGGCGGCCCAGCTGCGCGATCGGGTGAAGGTGACGGGGGTCAAGGCGCGGCGAGCGGGATGGGGCCGGCCAAGCAGCCGGGCCCCTGCGCGGACACGCTCAGCTGGCTGACGTCGTCGGTGATCGGCTCCTCGCTCGTGCGGGAGCCGGGTGTGAGCAGCGCGAACAACGCTGCTGCCGGCGCAGGCGGCGCACAGCCGGTCCGCGTGACCGTGGTCCGCCCCGGCCGCGTGGGACGGACTTCAGGCGCGCCCGCATGGGTACCCGCCGGGAATGGTGTTCCGGGGAAGCGAGTGGCTGCGCTCGGTGACCCGGGCGGTCGCCGGGCGGGTTCGGCGTGCCCGCTGGGCCGTGGTACAGACGGCCGCAGCCGGTCAGTGCGTCGTGGTTCGTCGCGCACGACCTGCTGGGGCATCCACAGCCCTTCTTCGCGCCGATCGCGGCCGCGGTGTCGCTGTCGGCCAGTGATGTCCTGCGGGGTCAGCGGGCCGTGCAGCTGATGAGCGGGGTGGCGCTGGGCATCGCGCTCGGCACCGTGGTGGAAGCGGTGGCGGGCAGCGGGACCAGCTCGCGGACGAGACGCCGGCCGGGTCCCGCGACGACGCCGGCCGGGAGCCGGCGATCGGGCAGCGCATCCACAACCGGCTCGCCGTGCTCAAGCAGGCGCGCGGCACTGCGCAGCAGGTGGCGCTGATCGCACCGCGCCGGTGGCGTTCGCGCGCGGCCGTGCACCGCGCCATCGCGCGGAGCAAGTACCTGACGCTGCAGGCGAACGCCGTGCTGAGCCTGGTGCGTGTCGCCCGGGCGGCGATCGGGTCCGGGGAGGAACTACCGCGCCCGTTGCTCGACGCGGTCGCCGAGCGGGCCAGGGACCTCCTCGACCCGGCGAAGCATGCAGGGCCGGGTTACCGAGGGCCCGCGGTCTACGCCGCACGCGCTTGCGCTCGGGATCTGCTCACAGTGATTGGCCGGGCGGTCGACGACCGGGTAACAGCACCTTCGAAGAGTGCGGGCGTCGATCCACAACACATGCGGGAACCGCTCCAAACCGGCTGTGTGCAACGGCAGTCTGGTTGGTCCCCGGCCGCCAAGCGTGCAGGGATCCGCCGGGCTCGCGCACGCCGTCGTCGTCGGTCCACCGGCTGGACGCGGCTACCGCGGGATCCGACCGCCTGGGCATCTGGTCCTCACTCCCGTGCTGGTGGCGCGGTCAGCTCACGTTGAAATTCTGGTCGACTTCGGCGGCCAAGGCCTGCAGTGCCGCGTCGAGCACCGTGCGCACTTCGCCGGCGTCGGCGTCGTCGGCGGCCTCCACCAACAGCTCCGCGCGGCTGGACCCGGCACCCTGTTCGGTGACCCGCAGCTCGCCCGCCCAGCCGCCGTCCCCGGTCGGGTGCCAGGCCAGCCGGTGCTCGGCCGCTTTGAGGTCGATCTCGTAGCGGTGCACGCTCTCGTCGCGCCACCGCAAGTCGACCGTGCCGGCTCCGGTGCCGACCACCTGCACCGGAGCCGGCAGCCACGCCGGGGCCCGGGTGAGGTCGGAGGCGGTGTTGAGGACGATGTCGACGTCCGCGGCCATCGCGCGGCTGGTGCCTCGAACTTGGGTCATGGGTGCACGTACCCCGCCCGCGACCGGCTAGTCATTGCAGAGCGACGGCTGGCTGCCGGCGACCGATGTGCCGCCCGCCGGACGGGGCTCGTGCGCGCGGTGACGGGCACACCGCGCTACCGGGCGGTGGCGCGGCACTACGGACGACTCATCACCGAGCAAGGGCTTTCCTTCCGGGGGTGATATACCGCAGGTGCATTTTATTTCTGCTGCGCGATTTCGCGCGCGGTCGCCGAGATATAAAGCGCTGCAATACGCGCGAGTATTTGCCGGTGGCGCTCTCGACGGGGGGTTATCGCCGCGGTTGTTACGGCAATCCTAAGGATATGGATAAAATGACATCAAGTAGCGCATGTATCGACGATGGAAGGGTGCTGGCGGGGTAGACGCCTGATCGCGACCTGGGGGACGCAGTAGCGGTGGATTGAACTGGCGACTTTCCACACGATCGGCCTCTAGGCCCCGTCGACTGCTCGACCTGATGGGCCTCAGGGCAGGGAGCGTACGCGGTGCGCGGTCGTCGCTATACATGTCAGAAGACTTAGACTCTGGAAGAGCAGACACCGATAGGTGGTCTTTGCTTATCGGTGTCTGGGCTTCGAGGGTGCTGTTACCAGTCGGTCGGCTTCGCCGATTCGGACGTCTCGCTTGGTCTTTGAGCGTCCTTGGCCAGTCGCTGGGGGAAGTCGGGGCCAGTTCCTCACTGGCAGTTATGAGGTCGATACAGAGTGGGTAGTCAACTTTGCGACGTTGCTTCCTTATACGTTCCGATTAGCAGCCGTGTAGATAGTGTGCAAGATCGTCTCGGGCACATCATTGCCTCATGGACGATTGAGTCACGATCAGCTGTGTGGCAATTCTGTTTGCTGAACTTCTGCGGATCGAAGCGTCAGTGTCGCGGCGTCGCACTTGATCGTCAGCTTCTGTGTGCGCAAGTATCCGGCAACATCGCCGGTTCGGCTGCCTTGGGGGAGCAGGCGCGTGGCGATCCGTTCGAGAAGATCGTCTTCCCGTAGATAGAGGTTCTTCACGCCGGTCGCTGGCCGGGGTGGGCGCTCGAGCGCGCCCGTGTCGGCAGCGATAGCCAGGGCGACCGTTCACCCAATGTGAGTCCATCCGGCGTCCGCAGGACCCGCACTGCACCAGCCCCGACAGCTGGTAGACGCGTCTCGTGCCGTCGGACGCCGTCCGAGTGACCCGGACAGCCTGGACGGCGACGAAATCCCGCTCGCTGACCAGCGCTGGACGAGAAGGTCCGGCTGCGATGGTCAACTTGCCACGCGGTGTTTCCGGGTCCTGCAGGTTACGGCCCGGGACGCGGTCCCAGACTCCTCGACCGGTGTATCGCGGATTCGGAGGATCTCGACGATCGTGCGGAGTGACCACGTCCGGTCGGAACGGTGCCGGTTGCGGCCCGGATCCGCTGCGGACGGGCACGGCACGCCTCGCTCGTTCAGCTCGCGAGCGATACCCGCAGCGCTGCGGCAGGCAAGTCGCTTGGCGAAGATCCATTTCACATGCGGGGCTGTCACCGGGTCCGGATCTAGTCGCTGGAGTCGGCGGCACCAGGCGGCGTGCGTCCGGTTTGGATGCGGTCCCGCATCGACCAGGCGGTACCCGTACGGTGGCCGCCCTCCCAGGTAGCGGCCCTGCATGCGTACCTGGGCGCGCATCGCTGCCAACGTCCGATGTCGGGCGCGTAGCACCTCCCGCTGCGATTGTGCGCCGAGCACGGTCATGAGCATCCGGTGCAGGGGACAGCCGGCCTCGACTGGTCCGCCGGCCTCCGGGAGCCAGACCTGCACACCGTATCGGGTGAGTGTCGGGGTCAGCTGTTCGAACTGGTTCGCGGCGAATGCGCGTTTGTACTCTCCGACCACGATCGCATCGAACCCGCGATCCGGATCAGGAAGAGCCGCCAGCAACGCTGCTGCTGCCTCCGGCCGGTCGCGCCACGGCAACCGCCGTGAACACCCGGCATCGAAATACTCCGCCATGATCACTCCGCGCCTGGTGATCAAGGTTTCGGCTGCCTCACATTGCCACGCGGCGGACTTACCGGATCCTGGTGTTCAACCGTCGACGTCCGACCGTAGAACGCGAACCTGGCCGCGCCGCGGGCTCGCCGCTGTGGACGGTGAGCAATCCTTTGGCGTGCGCCCTGAACCCAGGCACTGAGAAGATCAGGAGTTTCCATACTTGCCACCCTCGCGTCGCCGGCTGTCACGGGTGCGACGCGAGAACCGTTGACGCGTGATACACCACGGCAAGCGATCACCCGGCAAGACCAACGACCCCGCCACAACGTGCTGGTAACCCGGAGCCGCGACTATCCGGCTGAACGCCGCGTGGTTCAAGTGCTGCACAATCACGGCGTCCCAGGCCTGGTCCTCCAGGCGATGAGTGACGTCGACCCGACGCCGCGTAGAGCACTTTCGTGCCTTAATGAGGTAGGAACCTCTCCAGGGCCGCTTCGGTGTGCCGGCTGTCGTTGCGGCTGCCCGGCCGCGGGTCACCGGTGGCGATCACCAGCCGGGTCTCGGCATCGATCGCGACCTGCACGTTGGTCGAATATCGGTAGTTCTTCGACGGTCGCCAACCGGTGATCCCGGGTCGGGACAGGGTGCCGTCCGCGATCGCCACGGAGTCGACCCGGCGTTTACGGACTGGCGCCAGCGCCAGCAGCGGCCCGATCGTGTCGATCACCCGGTGCGCGGCGGAATGCGACACTCCGAACAGCGGCCCGATCTGGCGCATCATCAGGTTCGTCCGCCAGTAGGTCGCGACCAGCAACACCCGGTCGGCCAGCGGCAACGCCCACTGCCGGCCCGGACGCCCGTCCGCGATCTCGTCTCCGCCCCGCTTCGCGACCAGCCGCACCAGCTTGCGGAACTGACCCGGTGCAGTCCAGTGAACGGGGCAATCCACTCCGGCCGCGACGCTGTGATCACCTGAACCACACCAACATGATCAACTATCGGCCCGACGAATCGCCCACCGGGTTACGAGACATCCCCTTAGCTTGAGTTTTAACCTGTTCGGCGGGGTCGTAAGCTGCTTGACTTGGTGTTCTTGCCGTGTTTGGGTTTCCGCTTGTTTGTGCTGGTGACGGTGTGGACGTCGTGGCGTGCTGTGGGCTGGTGGTTGGGCAGTCCGGCGGGGCGTCCGGGGCCGGGCCGGGAGGGTTTCGGGACACGGGCTGGACAGGCGGGTTGTGGACGCAGGTTCCGAAATCCTCGGCGGATCCTGGCGCGGGTGAGCCGCTGAGCGGGTCGGGGTTTCTCCCAGGGGCGCGCAGATCGGTAGTGATGTCACGGGTGAGGCGGAGCTGGGTGTAGGCGGTGAGCAGTAGCCAGGTCCAGCGGTCGGCCGCTTCGGGTGAGCGAAGTTTCGGGATGGTCCAGCCGAGGGTTTGCTTGAGCATGCGGAAGGTGTGTTCGATGTGGAACCAGCGCAGGAACGTTTGCCAGGCCAGATCGACCTCGGCGTGGTCGAGGCCGGTGTGGGAGTGCTAGAGCCCCACGGGTTCGGGGATCGCGCCGGAAGGCAGGCGCTGGACCTGCAGCCGGATCATGGTGCCCTCGATGATTGGCAGGGCGCCGTCGTGGCCGGCCCAGGCGATGCGGTGGGTCAGCCGTGGATGCAGCCGGTCCCAGGCCCGGATCAGGGCGGGACCATATAGCCGGGTCGTGGTGTCGATGGTGATATCCGGCTCGCCCCACGTGTTCGGGTCACCGAAGATGAACTCGCCGCCGTGGCGGCGGGGCCGGCCTGTTGTGCCAGGTGAGGGTGCGGGCGCGGGACGGTGCAGTACCCGGTCTGAGCGCATTCGCACCAGCACGGTGATCGGGAGATCGGCCAGCACGTGGGCCAGCCGGGGTCCGTCGTAGCCGGCGTCGGCGACCAGCAGGATCTGCGGATCTCCCGGTTGCCAGTGCCCGGCGGCGACCAGCCGGATCGCGTCCAGCGGCGCGGTCCACGAATGGCGCCCGGTTTCCAGGGCGACGACGACGGAGTAGGGCCAGCCCGGCACCATGATGTGCTGGTCTTTGCCCCGGCCCTAGGTGTGACACAGGATCCGCTGCGAGCAGGTGTGTGCCTCCGGCCGCAGCCAGCAGGTGACGTCCACCGCCAGCACCAGCCGCCCGTCCGCTGCACGTGGCAGTGACACCGCGGTCAGCGCAGTGCGCAACCGGTTGATGTTCACCCGGCCCCGGGCCAGCGCGGCATCGCCGCTGCCATGCCCGCGCCGGTGCTCACCAACCAGCGACAGCACCGCGACCGACCGCACCGGCCCGTCCGTGCACAACACCGCGTCGGTCAGTTCGAACAACGCGTCCGCCCGCCGGGGCAGACAACGATAGAACTCCGCCCGCAACGCCGACAGCTCCCTCGCCGCACCGGCGTCCACGGCATGGTGCACACTGATCAACTGAAGCCCTTGGTTCGATCTTCCATCTGTCGCAAGAGGAATGATCGACCAAGGGCTTCACTCATGATCAACCAGGGCCTCACCCGGCCACTCAAAGGTTAAACTCAAGCTTAGACGAAGCGCCGCGGATAGACGAGGTATCGGTACAAGTTGCGGAGGTTGTGAAGAACTCACCTACTCCATCGTCTCGATCGCTGTAACGGCCCGACAGCGCAAGACGATTATTAATCGTCAACGTCTTACGCGAGAACTCTCCGGCATTTGAGACGAAAGGTGCTGTGCGTTCAGGGCGACAGCGAACAAATCTGTCCAACGCATTAGAGTGAAAGTTTTCCGAAGAGGGAGTTGAGCAAATGGGAAAATATGACAAGCAGATTGAACGTTCGAAGCAGATGCTGGCCGAGGCTCAGAAAAAATATGACGAAGCCGTTATTAAATTGGCTGACGCCAGTCCTGGCGTGAGAGAAACGGTTCTGGGAACCTACGGTAGGCAGATCGAGGAGGCGAAGAGTATGATCGCCACCTTTGAGGGGGCGAACGACTAGTACCATGAGAACGGCTGAATAATACGGCGGGTTCGGTGCGGGCAGAGCTAGTTCTTTGCTCGCGCCACCGCTGCAATGCCGGGAATCAACATGGGCTTGAGCGTCTGATAATATCAGTGGTCCGGAAGGAAGGACTTGAACCCTCAAACTCCTGGATCAAAACCAGGCGACTTTACCAATTTGTCTACTCCCGAATAAATGGTTGCCTCGCTTGGACTCGAACCAAGACTTCTCGCTCCAGAAGCGAGCGCCCTACCGTTGGGCTACAAGGCATTCCTGCTAGCTATTATAGCAGGAAATATATATCTCTCTAACCGCTCCTACCGAGGAGGGCGCCATGTATCTTCCGAGGAGTTGTCCCGCTTCAGGGTTGGGTGCCGATCCTTCAGCTTTAGAATCTGGCTCTGGGCGTTCGCGATTGTCTTCAGCGCGGTATCCTTGTCGTGCTGCTGAGGGTACCTCTTCCATTTGTCGATATGCTCACGAATAGCCCTCCGGTGCCCTTCGACTTGATCTCGGGCTCGCGCAGTGTTGTCAGCCATGCTCTAGCCTTTCATTTGGGTAGTACATCCTCGATGGGCCCGACTGTTGAAGTTGCCCGGCCAGTTAACTTGCTCAAAAGCTGAGGTCGTGCTTCAAAGATACGCGTTATGCGGGCTCGTCGCCCGCTTCAGGTATGCCCAGTTCTGGGATAGCGCGCCGGTAGCCGATGCGAAATATTTTGCGTACTGGTCGTCCTTGAAATGAGGTTGCCGCCTTCCATGGGCACCTGGACAGCCCCAAGGCGTACAAGATCATCCATACCAAGAGGGTGGGCGGCCAGTAGATCGATTTTACCCAGGTCAAGATGAAGAAAAGCAGATTGGGCAGTAGAAACCCCCGCCATGTCACACCTTGCTCGTGCTTGATGTCGGTCAGGCCGGAACGACGCATGTACACCGCCCAGCTGACAAAGACGCCTGCTAAGTAGGCCAGGCCAAAAAAAGTAGCGGCGTCCATGCACTCCTCCTAACTGGAGTTGTTGAACTGAACGCTGAGCAAGTCGTGTGGTGGTTGTATGTCGTTACGGTTGCCGGGCCGGGTGCTCATTCCGTTTCCTAAGTGAGACGTGTCGGAAGGAGGCGAAGGGGTGACCGCCGCCTCGCCCGAAGTGTTGGTATTTCCAGAGAACCTGACAAACCCTGGACAGATGGATGACAGTATCCACGAGCTGCCTTGCAGCGTCAGGATGACAGTCAGGTCACGGTGTATAGCGTGGCTCACCCGTCGGCCAGGGTCCGGTGGAACCGTTCGATCTTGCCGTTGGTCTACGGCCGGTAAGGCCGGGTCCGTTTCGGGATGATCCCCAGCTCGGTGCAGGTGCCGCGCCAAGAGTGCGAGCGGTAGGCCGAGCCGTTGTCCGACAGCACCCCCGTTCGACGGTGACGCCGCGGGCAGCGAGCCATGCCACTGCTCGCCGCAGTACTGCGGTGGCGGTGGCGGCGGTTTCGTCGGCGTGGATTTCGGCGTAGGCGATGCGGGAGTGGTCGTCGAGCACCGTGTGCACGAACGCGGTCCCGATCTTGGGGTTGCGGTGGGCGTTGCGGGGCTTGCCCGGTGTCGCGCCCGGTTGCGCTTGCCTTGGGCGCGGCCGACAAACCGGTCGATCCGGGCGAGCCGGTTGATCCGGCACCGGGTCAGCACCGCGTGCACGGTCGAGGCGGGCAGGCCGAGCCGGCCACCGATCCGCAGCGGGCCCAGCCGCTGCCGCCACCGCAGCCGCACGATCGCCAGCACCAGGTGCTCGGGCGTGCGGGCCGGGCTGCGATGCGGGCGGCAGCTGCGGTCAGTCATCCCGGCCACACCTTCGGCGCGGTAGCGGGCGGCCCACTTCGTGGCGGTTTCAGGCGCGATCATGAACATCTTCGCCGCTGCCGTGCAGGTCCAGCCCTGCTCCACGATCAGCCGGGCCAGTCGCAGCCGGGTGCGTGGGGTCAGGGTGGCGTTAGGGTGGGACACGAAGGCCTCCGGACTGGTGATGTGGTTCCTAGACAGCTCCACTTCACATCCGGAGGCCTTCACCTGTCAGCACGACAGGCCGCCACTGGTCACCTCAACTCGGGACAACGTCCCTGGACATCACACCTAGTAATGCAACGGTACTCGGGTGGCTTGTGGTAGATCATCCTGGTGGTGGTCGATGTGGTGATGGATCGGGTGCATGAGCGGATCGCGGGTCGGTTCACCCGGTCGGAGCCGCGGGGCCGGGCGCGGGAGAATGTGTCCGGGCCGGTGGCGGGGTTGGAGCGGAAGAACGGGTGGACGCTGGCCGAGCAGGCCGGCGAGGTGTCCCCGGACGGGGAGCAGCGGCTGCTGCGCTGGGCGGACTGGGACATCGACGGCGTCCGTGACGACGTTCGCGACTACGTGGTCGAGCACCTCGGCGAGCCGGGCGGGGTGCTGATCGTCGACGACACCGGGTTCCTGAAGAAAGGCACCCGTTCGGCCGGCGTGCAGCGGCAGTACTCCGGAACCGCCGGACGGATCGAGAACTGCCAGATCGACACTTTTTGGCCTATGCCGGTGCTGGTGGGCATGCGCTGATCGACGGGAGCTATATCTGCCCGAGCCATGGATCGCTGACCAGGACCGGTGCCGGCGCGCAGGGATCCCGGAGGGCACCGAGTTCGAGACCAAGCCGCGGCAGGCCACGGCGATACTGGCCCGGGCGTTCGCTGCGAAGGTGCTCTTCGCCTGGATCACCGCCGATGAGGCCTATGGGCAGGTCAAGGACCTGTGATTGTGGCTGGAAGCCCACGACGCGGCCCACGTGCAGGCCACCAAGGTCAACGACACCCTGGTTACCACCGGCGGCCGCGAAGCCCGCGCCGACGAGCTGATCACGGACTTGCCAGCCCGGTCGTGGCGGCGGCTGTCGGTCGGTGCCGGAGCACACGGGCCGCGGGAGTATGACTGGGCGCGGATGCCGATCCGGATCGGCTGGCAGGCCGGGCGGGGGCTCTGGATGCTTGCCCGCCGCTCGATCACCGATCCGGCGGAGATCGCCTACTACGTCTGCTACGGACCCCGCCGCTCGACGCTGCTGGACCTGTCCTGGATCGCCGGCAGTCGGTGGCGGATCGAGGAGTACTTTCAGCAGGCCAAGAACGAGGCCGGGATGGATCAGTATCAGGTCCGGTCGTGGCGGGCATGGTATGCCCACATCACCCTGTCGATGCTCGCCCACGCCTGGCTCGCTGTCTCACGATCTCTTGTCACAAAAGGGGAACCGGTGTCGCCGAGGCGGACATGATCGGGTTCACGCTACCGGAGAACCGGCGCCTGTTCACCAAGCTGGTGTTGCGTGTCGCCGACGCCGCCGACCACATCTGGGCCTGGTCCCGCTGGCGCCGCCGACGACAACACCAAGCACGGCTCAGCCACTACAAACGACGCGGCTACCCACTCACCTAATTGCCGTTGCAGTACTAGGCCTGCAAGTCGAACGCAAGGAAGCTTGTCGGTCCTCCTGGGTGCCAAGGGATAATGCACGAAAGCAGTAAGAGATGTTCGCGCCCGGCGAGCCGACGCCGGACCGGCCATTGCTGGTCGACCGATGCGGCCACCTCTGGTGCCGAACGCCAAGTGGCAGAGATCAGTCGATGCGAATGTCAGCAGCGGCGCGCGGTCGGCTGCGGCCCCAGGCATCCTTCTGGCGGCGGTGGACGCCTTGCCGGCCCGGCCTTTCTTCACGCGTCGGTGAGAGTGGGAATTTACCGACCCGCAGACCATTTCGGACACTCAATTACTCCATGAGGTGCGGGGTGGCTTCAAGCCCAACTCGTGGGAACCTGCAGGTCAAGCTGGGGGTTGCAGGCGTGTAGATAGTGAGCAAGATCGTCCTCGGACACTGGGTTGTATCCCTATGGACACGGATCTTGCTAGTCAACTGACGCATGATTCATCGCCTCGCCGGTGATCGCCTTCCAGCGCATGGTGCGGTTGCCGCTGTTCTGGGAGGCTACGCCCACGTAGGTATGGTCGCTCACTCGCGCGCCGGTTCCAAACTCCGCTCTGCGGATCCACCAGCGAAGCAACGCACGACGGTGAGTCTGGCGGGCCGCTGCATCCGGCTGCTATGTCGCCAGAAACGAGTGGTCAAAGTTCGCTCCCGACTCTTGTATCATGTGAAGTCATCACTTTGCGTAGCGTTACGCCACCGGCGTCTACGCTTTTTCCGGTCGTCGAAGCGCCAGGTAGTGCGGCGTTAAGCGCCCTGAGCTTCACCCAAACGTATTAACGCTCGTCGGTATCGTAGCTATTTCACTGTAACGGACGCGGTGCCGACGGCCGATCTGTGGAGCATGCTGGTCAGTCTGACGCGCGTAGGTGCCACCAAGCAGGGGATCGAGAAGGCGTTCACCGTTCTCGGCGCTGACCCTGCCACGATGGCTCGCGCGTTCGAAAGCGTCAGCCTCGATGTCCGGGGGACGCCGCTCGGTGTCGTCCCCGTCTCCGGGTCTCCGGGGTTGTTCACCCTTCGAGTGCCGCCAGTGTGGCTGGGCACCCGCCGCGGACGGGACGAGGTCTTCTCCGGTCTCGCGGCCGCGCTCGCCGAGCTGTGCCGCGTCACCGCACGCACCGGCGGCGTTCTGGTACCGCCGGGAGTCGCGGTCGGTGACCACCGCGCCGTCTTCGGCGGCGACGTGCACATGATCGAGGTGCTTTCGCCGGTGGAGCAGGAAGTGCTGTGCAACCTGCTGCGCGGCTGGGTGCCGGCGCTCATCGCGGTCGCCGGACACGGCCTTACCTCAGTGGGCCGTTCGCCGGACCGGACAGGTTCCCGGTGGCTGGCCACGTCGAATTCGCACCTCGCGACCAGATTTCTGGCCTCGACCACCCCCGAACACCTCGAACGGGTGAAAGCCGAACTGCGCAGGCGAGACGGTGTCGCTCGGCTCGACCGGATGGACGTGGCACCGGGAGTGCGCGCGGACGGCACCCCGGTCGTGCTGGTGCGTTGCCTCGACGCCGCCGCCACCCTCGCCGGCACCCGGGCGGCTGCCTTGCTGCTCAGTGCTTTGGCGCTGCACGCCCGGCGCCTGGTGCGCGACGGCAGGCGAACCGGCCACGCGCCCCAAAGGATGCTGGAGGAGAACCGTGCACGGGCGATAGCGGACGGCTTGCGCGCCCGGTTCGCGGTCGAAGATTCCCGTGCCACGGGACGGCGAAACCGGCACCGCCGAGCTGCCCGCGACGCGGTGCGTGACTTGCTGCGGGAGGTCGTCGTCGAGTTCGGCAACCTGGAGACGGACGTGGCGGAGATCGCCCCGCTGCTGATGGGCGTCGACCTGCCCGGTCTCGGCGTCCGCGCCGAGATATCCGAACGTGGGTTGCTCGCGCGGTGGGCAGTCTCGGGAGAGGAAACGCTGGTCTCGGAGTGTCGTCGGGCGTTGGGTGATGCCACTCCCGGAGGTCCGCTTCTCGCGCATCTGAACGCGGAGGTGCCGGGCCGCACCTCGGTGGTGCTGGGGTCGTGGCGGGAGCGGATCGAAGGACCGGCGAAACCGCTGCGGCGCAGCCGCCAGGAGGCTCGATGACGGTCGACGTCGAGGTCGTGCTGGACGTCCGTGATCTGCGGGCAGCGCCGTCCACCCCGACGGGGTTCGCCGAGCTGTGGGCTTCGGTCGAACCTGAACTCGTCGGACGTGACATCAGCCGGAAAGCCGTGCACGAGCTGGACGGTGCGGCCGGCCGGCTGCGCCTCGAGATCGTGCGGCTGCCGCCGGGTGCCGGGCTGGTCGGTCCGGACACGAGGTTTTCGATTGTCGCGGTGCGGGAGACAGCCCGGCTGCGCTACCGCTGCACCCACTGTCGCGGCCGTGGCACCTACGGCCCGTTCCTCTGCAAGACGTGCCCGTCCGATGGGGAAAACCGCGTTTGCGACCGGCACGTCGTGATCCTCGACGGCTCGCTGACCGCGACCTGCCCGGACCACCGCCCGGCGTGCCGATGTGACGCACCCGCGACGTTCCGCTGCGCGGGCAAGGCGTGCCGGACGGTGACCGCGTGGTGCGACGCACACCGCAAGCGACATCCACGCGACCACGACCTGAACTACTGCCCATCCTGCTACGACGTGACCTTTCCGCGGTGCGACGAACGGCCCTGTCCGGATCTGGGCAGTGTCCGGTGCGAGCACGTGACCTCTGGATTCCGGCGTTGCGGACGTCGGATGTGCACCCGGCACGCCAGCCGGTGGCAGGTGTTCGGCGGCGAACGCGTCGGCCTGGGCCGGTGCGCCGGTCATCGTGAGGTGCGCAACCTCGGCCCGGAGGACGTGCTCTTCCAGATCGTCGCCGGAGCCGCCTTGCGCAAGCGCAAGGATCGGTTGCCGAGCCTTCAGGGCTTCGCGCACAACCTGCGCGGGGTCGGCATGAACGAACTCGCGCTCGACTTCGCGTGGATCCACCGGACGCTGGCCGCGGTGGTCCGCCGCACCCAGCCGGATGCCGCCGTCTCGGCGGAGGCGATGAAGGCGAAGTCGGAGTGGGACGAGCAGTTCGAGAAGATCAAGGTGACGTCGCAGACAGGGCGGCACCTCGTCGAACAGCTGCGTGGTCTCGTCCCCACAGCCCTCGCCGGCACGATCGAATACGCGGACTACCGGCCCGCCACCCGCCGTGGTGGGGTCGACCGGCCGGCGCTGCTCTTCGTGAAGGTCCCGGAGCACCAGCGCGGTCACTTCATCGGGCCCAAGGGAGCCGCCATCAAGTCATACCGCAGCCGCCTCGGCGTCGACGTGCAGATCGAAGGGGACAGGCGCCGATGACGCGCTCCGTCGTGGCCGACTCGGGATCGCACCGGCTCGCCGTCGTCCCGGGCAGCGGGCCGCTCAGCGGTGACCGCATCGCACTCCCACCGGGGATGGGCGAGGGTCCGTGCCTGATGAGCATCCAGCACGGCCGCCGCGTCATCCGTGCCGCCGTCCACGCCGTGGAGCTCACCGAAGTGCCGGCCGGCCACATCGCCGTCGACGAGGGACTGGCGGAGGCGTGGGACATCGGTCCCGCTGACCAGCCGGGCTGGCGGCTGGACCGGGTGGCGCCGGTGCCCGTGCGGAGTGTCGTGTTGGACCTGCCGACCGAACGCGAGCCGGCCGGCGTGGCCAGGGACATCGCGCACGCGGGACTCGCCGGCATGCCGCTCTGGGTGCCCGGCGGAGACGAGGAGGTGTCGCTGGTCATCGCCGGCGTGCCGTATCGCGTGCGCGAACTGGACGTCGGCAAGAAACGGCAGGTGGTCGCCCGGCTCACCAAAGACACCGAAGTGGAGCTCTACGCCTCCGCCGTGCGTGCCGGGGTCGATGTCGTTGTCCTGGCGGACACCAGCGGATCGATGGGGTTCGTGGACCTGCCGATTTCCACCGAGACGGCGTTGCTGTCGAAGACCACCCGCCGGCGGATGTCCAGGATGGAGGCGCTCAAGCAATCGTTGCGGGAACTGCTGGAAATCCGGCTGCAGGTCTCCGGCCGCATTTCGCGGTTCGCCCTCCTGGAGTTCGATCATCGGGTCCGGCACCGGTTCCCTCGGGACGGTGGCATGGAGCAGCTCGACGCCACCTCACCGGACCAGCTCATCACCGAGTACCGGCAGGCCGTGGCGCTGCTGGCACCAGACGGACGGACGGACATCGGCAACGCGCTGCACGAGGCAGCGAACCTGCTCCACCGCCACGGCAGGCCGGGCAACGACAAACTGGTCGTACTAGTGAGCGACGGTGCGGAATGGACACCGGCGGGCGATGGCGGAACCGGCGAGGTCGTGCAGACCGTCAGGGAGCCAGTGAGCCTCATGGCGCACTTGAACCGGGAACTCGGCATCCGCCTGCACGCCATCGGCATCAGTACCCCGGAGTGGTACCGGCAGGCGGGTGGCGACATGTCCAAGCGGCCCTTGGTACCCGACCACGGGCTCTTGGAAGAGCTGGTCAAGGTGGGCGGTGGCGATCCGACGACAGTGGGTGGGCTGGACGTGCTCGCGGACTACTTCGCGGGACTCGGCGGCGGAATCGTCCACCGGGTCCAGGGGCGCCTCACCGAACCCGCCCGGCCAGGACCGTTGCTCGATCACACCCGTGCCGCACTCGATCTGCTGCGACCCGCAGGAGCCGCGGACTTCAACCAGCGCCGGGAAGACCTGAAAGGACGTATTGCGGAGCTGGCGGGCCAGTGCAACACCGAAGCGCAACGCACCGGTGGCCAGGTGGTGTGGGACGACGGACGCATCAGCATGCTGTCCGACCGCGAGCTCGGCCTCCTCGTGACCGACGACCGGCGCGTGCCCGCGTTCCTGATCGGCTTGTCCGAGGGTTTCCGGCCACCGTCGGCCGACCCGCGGTTCACCGCATTCGTGGCGCTGCTCGAAGAATTCCGGATGCTCGGACGGGGTCGCGCGGTCGACTACGGGCGCGTGGCCGCTCTGTGCGGTACCCCGGTCGACTCCGCCGGTGGGTGCCAGGTCGCCGTCCTGCAGCGGGTGCACGACTGCCTGGGCGATCTGCGCACCGTGCTGGCGGCCGGGCGGGCCGAGCCGCCACCCGAACCGCCGGCCGCCACTGGCGACTTCACCTACCGGGACTGATCTCATGCGCGGTGCGGAAGTGGGGAACCGGCTCGGTTCGGCCGAGTTCCCGGACGACTACGAGCTCAAGGAATGGGCCTTCGACGGTGGCGAAGGCGAGGTCTGGCGCGCCACCACCGCACGACGCGATGGTGACACCCACCACGAGTGGGCGGTGAAGATCGTCCACGACGAACGGCTCAAGGCGCACCACCTGGAGTCCGCCGCCGATGCGCTGCAGCGCTGCTACCTGCGAGCCAAGGATTCCGCACGGGAGGTGAAACAACTCCGTCTGCCCGGTGTAATCGGTGCGTTCGACGTGTTCGTCGGCGGTGAACCGCACCTCCCCGGCGAAGCTGGCGAAAGCCGGGTGCTCTACGTGGTTTCGGAGTGGATCGACGGCGCGAACCTGCCGGTTTGGCGGAAACAGGACGACCGCACCTTCCTCGACGTGTGCGGCGTGGTGGAGGCTCTCGCCCGCATCGTCGATTCGATCACCAACCGGGCGCTGGGCATCATCCACCGGGACATCTCTCCGGCGAACGTCATGGTGGAGGCCCGTTCCGCCGAGGTGAAGCTGATCGACTTCACGTTCGCCGTGCCTGTCCAGAGTGGCCCGGGCACGGTCGTCGTGAACCGGGGTTACACCGCCCCGGAGGCCCGGGCCACCGGGATGGGCAGCGCCGCGGCCGACCGGTACTCGTTCGGTGCGGTGGTCTACTACCTGCTGGTCGGGCAGCCGCCGCCCGAGCACGACGCAGCCAACGGCGGCCGGTCGGCGTTGATCCGCGCGAACTTCCCCGAGACCGTCGCGCGGCATGTCAGCGACCTGCTGGCCGAGGATCCGGCCCGGCGCCCGGTGTCGCTAGTGCGCTGGGCGGAGCAGCTGCGCGGACTGGCCGCCGAAGTCGACACCGGCAGCGGCGAACCCAGCTGGGGAGACGTGGACCTCACGGTCGACGGCACCAACACCGTGCAGGTCGTCGCCGCCGGCACGGCGACCGTGGCCAGTGCACCGCTGGCCACGGGCGCGCTGTGGTCGCTCGTGGCAGACGGGCGCGAGAACGTCCCGCGTACCCCAGCCGCCGTCCGGACGACGTGCGACGGTGCCGGTAACATCGTCCGATTCGTGCTCAGCAGATCGGACACGTTGTCGGTCGGGCGCGCCGGGAAGTGGACGACGGCGGGCGCCGCGGCGCTGACCGGTGGTGTGGCGGTGGTGCGGACCCCGGACGGCTCAGCCGTCGCGTTCACCGTCGATCCGGTGGCGGAACGGCTCACTACGGTGGAGGTTCGCGTCGACGGAAGGGTCGTGCGCAGCACCGGCGGGCCGTATGTGCAGCACGTGCTCGCCGCGGCGGCCGGACCGGACGGCCGGCCCGCTGTGGTGGCCATGACGGCTGACGGTGCACCCACCGTGATCGGTGCGGGCGATCCGGTCCGGCTCGCCAGGCAGGAAGTGTCGGTCGCGGGTGTCTGCGTGACTTCGTGGGGCGAGCTGCAGTGCCTGTGCGCCAAGGCCGGCACCCGGGAGATCGCGGTGTTTGAGCAGCTGTACGGCAGGTGGACCGAGATGGCGCCGATCAACCCGCCCGGTTCGGTGACCGACCTTGCGTGCGTCGGACGCCGCGGTGGGATCTCGATGGCGATCGCGGGCGACAACGGGCTGTGGATCGCGACGGAACAGGACGGCGTGATCGCGAACTGGCAGCGGCTGACCGCCGAACCGGGTCACCGGGTGGCGCTCGAGGTGGGCGCGGCCTGGAGGTTGCGGCTCGTGGCCGTGGTCGACGGCCAGGTCGTGGTGGCCACCGAGGACGCCTCCGGTTCGTGGTCCCGAGGTTTGAAGGTGCTGTAGAAGATGGAGGCATCGTGTTCATGGAGTACGTGTATCTGTCCCACGCGAAGCTGGCGGAATTTCTGCCGGTCGAGCAGCGGTGGTGGTCGCGGATCAGGGCGAAGAAGTTCGCCGCCAAGGCCGGCGCGGCAGGAGCGGAGGTGTCGCTGGAATTCGAGCCGGTCGAGGCCGCCGCGTCCACCGCGCGGCTGGAGAAGATCCGCGACCACATCGGAGAAGCCGGTCGCTGGTTCGAGGAGCCCGGGTTGACACCGGGGGAGTGGGTATTTTTCGAAGGGCGGATCGGCTACCAGGCGCTCGAGGGTGGAGCTGTCCTGTTCTGCCAGTCCGGCGAGCTCAAGCCGTCCGGCAACCGGATCGTGCTGCACGGAACGGCGGCGCACCTCATGAGCACGACCGCGGCCGCGACCCCATTGTCGTCGGTGCCCCCCGGTGGGTACTCGAACCAAGGGGGAGCTGTCGCCGTGCTGGCAGCCGCGCTGGGGCGGCCCGAAAAGCTCGAGGTCGCCGAGCGGCAGTTCTGGCGCCGGTTCACTGGTAACGCGCCGGAGCATCCGTTCGCGGGCCCGGGGTCCCTCACCCGGCACGTGGAGACCCTTTTCGAAGAGGTCGCCTGCACTGATTGGTTCCGAACCTACTCGCCGTTTCTCGTCGGCTGCGCGCGCGTCTCGGCGGTCGTCGAATCGTCCTCACTGCCGTTCGACGTCGTAGTCGCCTCGCCCCTCTTCGTCCGTCGAGCCAGACCTTAGTGGTCAGTTCACGGCCGACCCGAAGCCCCGCCGATTCGGTTGCCGATTTTCGGGCGATTTTCGGATAGGCGTAACAACGCGCCAGACCCGCGCGATAGTAGACCGCGAGAGCTGCCCGGTCGAGGTAACAGCAGCCTTTCTACGTGTGCATGGGAACGAGGGCAAGTGAGTTCGGTAAACGCGGTCGCGAGCAGGCTCGACGACCTGGCGAGTAAGCCCTCGTACCGCAGTTTCGAGGTGGAACTGAGCCGGCTCGCCCGGGATCTCCGCGCCGGAAACGTCGCGGCGTGGCGCCGGGTCGACCTCGTGGCCTACTTCGACGCCGGTTCGGTGGAGGGGCGTGCGAAGGGCGTGCTCGCCGCGTTGTCGCGGCACGTCGAAATCGTCCGGAACGTCCTCCTCTTCACGCCCTTGTTCTTCACCTGGGTGGGCATCTTCGCCGCGGTAAAGGCGTACCGGGAGTTGCTCGGGGCCCCGTGGAGCGAACAGGCGCCGTTTCAGGAAGCGTCGTTCCTGCAACTGTGGACGAGGGGTTTCGGCGACCGCACCTGGTGGACGCTGGACCACGTCGCGATGTGCGACTTCATCGCGCTGGCGGCGGTGATCACCACGTTCCTCGTCGGCTCCTGGATGCAGAACCGCACAGCCGACACAGAGGAGAAAGATCGCAGAGCGAATGTGAATGAGCTGCGCTCGGCGCTCGTCGACGCCGGGTTGTCGCTGCGGCAGGAGAGCACCGAGCTGGTCGACCGGATCAGTTCGAGCTTGCGCTCGCTGTTGCCCGAATGCCAGAAGACGGTGCAGCAGTTGGTGACGGCCCAGCGGGAGATGAGCAGCCTCGTCACCGACGGCAAGGACAACATCGCGCTGATGGCGCGAGCCGCCGGTGAACTGGCGGTCAGCAGTACGACGATCGCGGCGAGCGCCGAGAGCATGGACGGCCCCACCCGCCAGTTGGCTGAGCACGTGCACGACATGAAGGCGACAGCCCAGGACCTCGTCACCAACCTCGGGCACGTCACGACCGGCGTCACAGCTGCGCGTGACGGCATGTCGGATGTGGTCAAAGGGGCCGGCGACCTCAGCCGCGAGCTGCGTGAGGCTTACACGAACCGGATCGAGGAATTGCGAGAGGAGTCCACCGTGCATGCCGCGACGGTGGGGAAGCTGACCAAGTCTCAAGAGGAGCTGAGCCGCTCGATCGAGTCGGGACGGGCCGGAGTGGCGCAGTGGCTGCGCGGCGCCGAAGCGATCGCCGCCGGCGGAAGCGGCGTGGCGGACAGCGCCCGTGAGTTCCGGGAGAACGTCGACGCGCTGCGGGATGCGTCGCAGGAGTTCGATCGGACCGTCGGTTCGATGGTGTCCGGCACCGAAGCACTCGCCACCCAGCTTCCTGCGGCGCAGAAGGGCGTCCTCGACGTCCTCGCGGCAGTGACTCAGCTGAGCAAGAAGCTCGACGGCGTCCACGAAAGGCAAGAGCGGCTCACGGCGAACATCGCCGCACTCGCGGACAACCCGCAAGCCGCGGCGAGTGCGGCGAAGCGCACCGCGGAGACGGCCCGCGATGCGGAAAGAGCGTTGCGGGAGGCGGTCGAGGCGCTGCCTCGTCAGATGGACCAGCTCCGCGTCGCGATGGTGGCTGCGTTCGACCGCGAGCTCGAGCACCGCAGAGCTGCGGCGGACAGCCTCGGCGCGTCGGTCGGCCGGTTCAACGGTACGGCGGGGGAAACCGCGCAGGCTCTCCGGAACGCGGTCGAGGGCCTGCGGTCGGCACCCACGCTGATGCTGCCGGAACTGCGGACGGCTTCGCAGGATCTGGCGGACGCACTCGAACAGTCCCGCAGCCTGGTGACGGAACTCGTCGCAGCCAACGGCCGGAAGCCGCGCGGGCGGTTGTTCGGGCGCGCCACAAAGGGCGGACGGTGACCGGCGATGGCTGGAGGGAAAGGCCGTGGCGCCCAGGTCGTCGGCCTGGTGGGCTGGATCTTCGCGGACACATTGCTGGTGCTGGTGGTGATCTTCCTGGCTACCCAGACCGGCGGCGCGGTGCAGAAGCCGCCGGCTCCGCGCGCCACGCCGACGACGACGGCGACACCGAAACCGGTCACGCGCGGCGTGGACAGCGGGTTCGTCTGCTTCCGGGTCACGACCAACCCGGCCCTGCTCACCGGATCGCC
The DNA here is from genome assembly GCF_000695625.1 of Amycolatopsis rifamycinica. Lineage (GTDB taxonomy): Bacteria > Actinomycetota > Actinomycetes > Mycobacteriales > Pseudonocardiaceae > Amycolatopsis > Amycolatopsis rifamycinica. The sequence goes on along the minus strand of NZ_JMQI01000026.1, from coordinate 217,221 downwards.
GTCACCGCAACGCGACGAGCACCTGAAGGCGATCGAGCGACAGGTGGGGGACAGGTTGGCGCAGCCCGACTTGAAGGGCAGGCGCGCCGGTGTCGTGCTGTCGTTCGGTGTCGCGGAACAACCACAGGTCGGCGTCGCCCGGGCGAACGCCTTCAACGCCGAAATCCTGCCACGCCTCGGCGCGTTCGCGACCCGCGACGACCACGGCCCGGTCGCCAACCGCGCCTTCTGGGGCGGCAACCCGAAGGCGGGCAAGTCCGACGGCGTGATCACCGTGAACGTCTACCCGCTACTCGAAACCGGGCAGGAACCGCTCGCCGGTCCTCCCCCCGAGGACTGCTGACCTCAGGAGATGTGCTTTGACTTCAACCGACTTGCCGGGCGGTCCGATTTCGCACCGACCCCTTCGGTTCTACTGGATGCTGGACGTGTCCGGCTCGATGGCCGGAACGAAAATCGGCCAGCTGAACCACGCGATCCGCGAGGCGTTGCCGTTCATGCGAGACTCCGCCGACGAGAATCCACACGCCGCTGTCGAGGTGCGCGCGATGACCTTCGGCACCGGTGCCCGCTGGATGACTCCGAACCCGGTGCCGCTCGCCGACTTCAGTTGGACCGACGTGACCATCAACGGCATCACCGACATGGGTGCCGCGTTGAAGCTGATGGCACAGGAGCTTTCGGTCGGCAGGATGCCCGACCGCGGTCTGCCGCCGGTGTTGGTCCTGGTTTCCGACGGCCAGCCCACCGACGACTTCGTGTCCGGGCTCAACGCCTTGCTCGCTGAGCCGTGGGGAAGACGCGCCGTCCGGATCGCGATCGGTATCGGCGATGACGCTGATCTGGACGTCCTGCGTCGGTTCATCGACCACCAGGAGATCGAGCCGCTCGAGGTGCACAACGCCGGTGACCTGGTCCAGTTCATCAAGTACGTCTCGACGGTCGTGCTGAAGTCCGCTTCGGCGCCCGCGAGCCAGCCTGCGGACAGCACGCTGAACGGTACTCCGCCACCACCTCCTCCACCGCCGCCCACGACGGTCGACGACGATCAGGTGTGGTGAGCTGGGTGGGGTTCTTCAAACAGCCGGCGCAGAAGGTGGCAGGGCACAGGCTCGGCTTCTGGCAGGCCGCGCACCTGTCGATCCAAGGCGACAAGCACGTCCGGGACGGCTCACCGTGTCAGGACGAAAGCGACAGCAGGGCGCTCGAGGACGGGGCTTGGGCGTACGTGGTGGTCGCGGACGGACACGGTTCCGACCGGCACTTCCGCAGCGACCGGGGATCCGCGCTCGCCGTGGCCGCCATGCGGGACACCTTCCACGCGTTCCGGAACAGGGCGCGCGACCTCGGTGAGCCCGGGATCGACGAGCTGGCCCAGCTCTGGGAGATCGAGGCCGGCGAGGTCGTAGCGAGGTGGCGGGCCAAGGTCCACGCCGACCTGGTGACGCGCCCGGCCCAAGTGCCGGGCAAGACCGAAGGCGAGCGCGGATTGGTGCGCTACCTCGACGACTTCGCCAAGCGCAACGGCTACGCCCAGCTGGAGATGTTGTTCTGGCAGTTGCGCCGATTCGAGGAGTACGCGCGAGGAGCCATCTCGAAGGAAGCGGCTTTGCTCGGCCCATTGCCGTACTTCAACGATCCTGCGTGGGACCAAGCGAAGTTCGGGGGGTGGCAGGCGAAGGCCTATGGCACCACGGTGCTCGGCGTGCTGATCGGCCCGGATTCACTCCACTGGGTGCAGCTGGGTGATGGTGCGATGGTGCAGATCGTCGGCGGCGAGGCGACGTACCTCGTGCCTCCCCCGCCCGAAGCGCTCGGCAACCTGACTCCGTCATTGTGTGACGAAGACGCGCAGCAGGAGCTGCGGTACGGTACCTCGTTGATCCGCAACGGAAAGATCCCGTCGGCAGTCCTGCTGACCACCGACGGCGTGCCCAATTCCTTCGCCGAGATCGGTGGGTTCTTCGCCTTCTGTCAGGAGCTGGCGAAGGCGGCTCCGGATCTCACGCAGCGCTTGCCGGGGTGGCTGCGCGAAATGTCGCGCAAGGGCAGCGGCGACGACGTCAGTGTCGCCATGGCATGGCTGACGGAGCTGCCGGCGAAGCGGCACGATCCGCCGGTCGAGGTGCCGTCGGATCCCCACGAGAACACCGGCGAGATCGTCGAGGCCACCGCCGAGCCCGTCGACGAAAGGGGCGGCGAAGAGCTGGACATCCAGTGTCAGGCGACCCAAGGCGGGCGTGACCCCGGAACCGGCCGTCAAGTCGTCGAAGGCGACGACGCCGGGCCGCTCGAACCAGGACATCCGGTCGAGGCTGCTGACGGACCAGGGAAGGGAAGTGACCGCGGTGTTGAAGACGGGCGATGAACTGCACTGTGAATCCGGTGCGCTGGTCACGGTCGGCGAGGTGCTCGGCGCGGGTGGTCAGGGTGAGGTGCGGGAATGCCGGATGAGCGATGGCCGGGCAGTGGCCGTCAAGTGGTTCAACCCGCAGTTCCAGACCGGTGAGCTGCGCGAAAGCATCGCGATGCTGGTGCGGGAGAAGGCGCCGTCGGCCCATTTCCTGTGGCCGGAGGACATCGTCGTCCGGGCGGGGGAATTCGGGTACCTGATGCCGTTGCGGCCGGCCCACTATGCGGGACTGGCGCAGGTACTCGGGCGCAAGGTGACCATGGGCTTCCGTGAGATCGTCCGTGCGGCGAGCCACACCGTGGCGGCCTTCAAGGCGCTGCAGGCCAAAGGACTGTTCTACTGCGACATCTCCGATGGCAACCTGTTCGTCGACCCGGCCACCGGTGACATCTTGATCTGCGACAACGACAACGTCGGCTCCAGCCGCACGGCGCCGCGGGTGTTGGGCACGCCGAGGTTCATGGCTCCCGAGATCGTTCGCGGCGATGCGAAGCCCTCCGCGCTCACGGACAGTTTCTCGATGTCCGTCCTGTTGTTCATGCTGCTCATGAACGACCATCCGCTGCAGGGGGCGATCGAGTCGAAGATCCACGTGCTGGACGCGCGGGCGATGCAGCAGATCTTCGGTACCGACCCGGTGTTCGTCTTCGACCCGGACGACCGGCGCAACCAGCCGGTGCCCGGGATGCACGACAACGCCCTGACGTTCTGGTCGCTGTACCCGTCGGTGCTGAGCAGGATCTTCATCCGTGCGTTCACCGCCGGCCTGGCCGATCCGGGCAAACGCCCGACGTTCGGAGAATGGGAAGCGGTCCTCGCGGCCGTCTCCGACGCGATCTATTCGTGCAGCGCCTGCGGCAGGCAGAACTTCTACTGCCGTGAGAAGGCGGATGCGGCGTGCTGGGGCTGCCGGCGGATGCTCGTGAAGCCGAGGCGTCTGCTGATCGGTGGCCGCACCACCGTCGTGGTGGATCCGGAGACCAAGTTGTACGCCCGTCACCTGACCAAGGGCAGTGCAGCGACACCGGGCGATGTGCCGGTGGCTGAGGTGGTGAAGCATCCGACTCGGGACGAGTACGGGCTGCGCAACCTGACCGATCGTCAGTGGTTCGCCACGCCGAGCGGTTCGAACACCGCGCGATCGATCGGACAGGGCCAGTCGATCAGCCTGCTGCCGGGGACCCGGATCGGCTTCGGCACCCAGGACGCCGTTGTCGAGCTTTAGCGGTCCGTGTCCTGCAGGTCCCGCGTGGTTCACGGGACCTGCAGGGCGACCTAGAGGTCCCCCTGCGCGGTGAGCGACTGGATCTGGCCGCTCGGTGTCCCGAAACCGGGGCAGGGTGCCCATTTGCAGAACCATTCGGGGTCTCCGCCGACCCAGCAGCTCAACCGGTCGCACAAATTGCATTTCACGAACGAGTCCGCGTGGCACCGGGCGCACGCTGCGACGCCTGGATCAACTCGAATGGTGCCGTTGATGGTGGTTTCTGCATATTTTTCCCTCTGGGCAGAGGTTTCGTCGATGTTGAATGTCCACGTCACATACCATGAATTGGGTCGCTCCTCCACGCGAAGTCCGAAGAGTGCGGCGTCACGTCGGCATCTTGCGATCAAGACTTCAGCTCTCATAGTGTCATCGTAGCCGATGAACGCCAATTCTTCATGCATCGTTTGCGGTGGACGTCTTGGGTTTGCGTGGCTTGTAGACCACTTTGACGAGCAGATTTGTCAGAAATGCCGAGACGGTCGGCGGTGCTGGAGTTGCGCGGCCGTCACCGGTGGAACGGGAGTGCGCGCCGAGATCGTTCTTCCTGACGGCCGGAGTCGATGTGCCCGGTGCTCGAAATGGGCCGTCGATCGTCAGGTGGACGTGGGTGCCGTGGTCCGCACCGTTCGGCCCCTGCTGCATTCTTACGGTATTCGCCTCCCCAACCAGGTACGTGTGGAACTCGTCGAGCCAGGCATCCTTCGTGCGGGAACGGGCGAAGGCTTTGTCGGTGAGACGGTCGTGGAGCAGAGACGGCTGCGCGGCGTGAGTGGAGTGCAGAGCATCAAGGTGGTGTCCGGGATGCCCGCGACCCGATTCGGTCACGTCGTGGCCCACGAAATGGGCCATGGCTGGCTGACCCGTTGTCCGGGCGACCGCTCGCTTACCACGGAGGAGGGTATTTGCGAACTGATCGGCAGCTGGTGGCTGCGACACCGTGGCGGCCGTCTCGCCGCATACTACCTCGAGCAGATGTGGCAAAACCCCGACCCGGTGTACGGCGATGGTTACCGGTCTGTGTGCCGCAAGCTGGGGTCCTTGAGCCCGGGCGAAGTGGTGCGACGGGTAGAGACGACGGGACGGCTCTGACTTAAGGCTGCGTCGTCGGCAGGCCGAAGCCGTTCTTCGCGGGTGCGGAAGCTAGTGAGCTGATCGCTGTCGTTCGGAGACATCGACGTTTTCGGGATGTGGGTCTGTCGGCGATTCAGCGGGTGCCCCAAAAGTCCGCGGGATGACCTCTGCTCGTGATAGACGGTTGACGGTGTTCGGTCCGGGGCGGGGGCCAGCGCTGGTTTCTTTGGAAGCGCCGCGGCACCGCTGGTGGCAGGGTGTTGCCGCGCTGGAGGAATGCATGGTCCACCGCTCGCAGTTGTCCGTTCGTGGAGACCAGCGGGCCGGTGAAGCCTGCGGTCGGCGCCGCTTCGATGACGCACAGGTTCTCGACCACCAGAACAACGGAGTCGGCCCGGCTGCGGGACTAGCGGTCAGACCGAAGGCGTGAGGGCACCAATCGCCGCCCGGTCGAAGCCGCTAGCTGTCGGCGCCGGTATACGAAGCTCGCAGGTTCGGTCCCACAACTGATGTCGAGAGCCGGTGAGCGAGCACGCCGAAGCCTCACGGTGGCGTCGTGGCTGTTCCCACGGAAAGGTTGGGATCGTGGCGACAGATGATCGAATTCGTGTTCGGTGTGGATTGCGACGCCGACCCCGCCAACGCCGACGAGCGAAGAATCTCGTGACCCACGGTAGCGCGCCTCTGTCCCCTTGCGGCAGACTCCCGCCCGGCCCCTGCGTCGTCGCCGACCGCTGGGCGACGCGAGCGATTCCAGGTATCGGTCTCCATTACCGGCCGCAGCGACTACCGCTGCACCCGGCGACCGTGTGCACGTGGCTCTTCGGTCGCGGCTGGTTCGTGGGTTGGGTGCTGGTGTGGTCGTGGCGGCAGCGGTAGGTCGGGCGTCCGTGGTTCCAGTGTGAGTCAGCCGTCGGTTACAGACCCCGCAGTGGATCAGGCCGGCCAGGGCGAATCGGCGATGCTGACCATCGCTGGCTGTGCGGGTCGCCCCGATCTGCTGTGCGGCGACGAAGTCCTGGACCGTGACGAGAGCCGGATGCGCAAGCTTGGTGGACAGTGCTGGTTCTGAAACTGGGAGTAACGCGGGTTCGCGAGGATGACGGCGACGGTGCGTAGCGTTCAGGCGCCGCGGGTTCGGTGGCGGTTGCGGCCCGGGTCGGCACTGGACGGGCAGGGGACACCACCCTCGTTGAGCTGCCGGGCGATCCTGTGCCCGGCCAGGCGTTGCCGGAACATCGAAGGCGGTCGAACAGCTCACCGCGCTCGGGTTCTCGCAGTACGAGGCCCGCGCGTACATCGGCCTGCTCGGTGGCGAGCCGATGACCGGCTACGCCCTGGCCAACCACACGAAGATTCCGCAGCCGAAGGTCTACGAGACGTTGCGGCGCCTCGAGGACAAGGAGGCCGTCATCCGCGTCGGTGAGGAACCGGCTCGGTTCGTCGCCGTACCGCCGAGCGGCTCATGGCGAACCTGTCGGAACGGCTGCGCACGCGCGTCGCCGAGGTCGAGCGGAGCCTGGCCGAATTGGATCAGCCGCGGCGGGAGCACCACGCCCACGTGCTGCCCGCCCTGCCGGACTGGGACGCCGTCGCGGCGGGGACCGAAGAAACGCTCGGGGGGGCGGAGAAGCACGTCTACCTGTTCACCCGCGCCGAGCACCTCGCCGGATTCGCGAGCGCCATCAAGGCGGCGCAGGACCGCGGCGTGCGATTCGATCGAGCTGACCGGCGGTCGGGTCCCACCGAGCCGAGTCGCTACCGTCCGTGACTGCCGGTGCTGCCTGGTCCCGGATGAGGCGGACGACCTGGTGGCCGTCGTCGAGCAGGGAGCGGGCGAGGCGGAGCCGATGAGTCCGGTGTTGATGCTTGAAGTTTCAAACATTCGGTGGTGTGTCTTGCGCCGCTCGGATTGAATTGCCCTCGGGCGCGTTCCGGCGCGGCGACAGCGGGCTCACCGGGTGCACTGAATCCGGCCGCCGCTTGGGTGGCCGGGCCGGTGGGACGTGCTGTCGTCCCACCGGCCGGGTCGGCGTTGCGGTCAGGAGGTGGCGCAGCTGACGCCGTTGAGGGTGAAGGCGTCCGGTGTGGCGGTGTTGCCGGTATGGGTGGCCTGGAAGCCGATGTCGGCGGAGTCGCCGGCGGCGAGTGTGGCGTTGTAGGAGACGTTGCGTGCGGAGATGGGACCGCTGGAGCCGGTGTAGGTCGCGTTCCAGCCGTTGGTGAGGGTTTGGCCGCCGGGCAGGGTGAACGCGAGGGCCCAGCCGTCGATGGCGGTGGTGCCGCGGTTGGTGACGTGGATGCTGGCGGTGAATCCGTCGCTCCAGGAGTTCATCGTGTAGCCGACGGAGCAGGCGCCGGACGGGCCGGGGGTTCGCTGGTCGGCGTGGTGGTCGGGGTCGGTGGTTCGCTCGTCGGCGCCGTGGCGAAGGTGATGTTGGAGACGTAGCTGTTGATGTTCCAGCTCGCGTCCGGGTCGGTCCGGCTGGTGACGGGGTTGCCTTGGACGGTGAAGTTGGTGAAGTGAACGCCACTGATGTTGATGGTGGCGTTGCGGCCGCGAAGGCTGACCACCTTCTTGACGTCCGAGGAGATGTTGGTGAAGTAGGCTTCGCGGATCGTGGCGATGTTCTTCGCCGTGCGCCAGGACGGCGGACTGTCCTCCTGCAGGTCGATCAGGTTGTCGGTTTGCTCGACCCGGACGTTTTCCCAGCGGGTGTTGGAGACGACGGCGGTGCATGAGGCGGATCGGGTCGGCGGACAACGCAAGCTCGCGGTGGCGCAACGCACAGCGGACGACGTTCCAGGCCGTGGTTCGCGGGCGCCCGGGCACCGACCAGCGGCTCCCCCGGTATTGAGCGATTTGACAGCTGAATTTTAGTGAAAAGATTCGTTGGACCGAATGCTCAGGCGGGCGAATACTGATGGCCATGGACCCTGGTCTTCGCGAGCTGCCAGACGCGACGTCCGGCCCCGCGGAGGAGCCCGGGACGCCGGAGTGCGTGCGTCTCCTGCGGCACTTCGGTGTCCGGGCTGTCGTGCTGGCGTTCGTGTCGTGCCTGACCGGGATGACGACGGTGGCCCTGTGCCTCACCATCGCGGGGCTGGTCCTGCTCTACGCGCCGGTCAGGGCGAAGTAGCGAGCAGGTGGTCCAGCAGCGCCCGCGCGGCCGGGTTCGTCAGCTCCGACGCGCGGCCCGCGAGGTGGACGGCCCGGTCGAACCCCGGTTGCTCGATCCGGGCGAACGGGAGGCCGGACTTTTCGGCGACCGGCCGCGGGACGATGGCGATGCCGAGACCGGCCGCCACGAGCTCGACCAGCAACGGCATGTGGGTGGCCTCGCAGACCCGGTTGTGCTTGATCCCCGCGGTGGCGAAGCGCCGAGCGGTCATCGCCTGGATGCCGCTGCCGCTGAAGTCGACGAACGGCTCGTCGTCCAGCTCCGCGAGCCTGACCCGGCGACGGCGCTCCAAGCGGTGTCCTGGGTGACACAGCAGCACCAGGTTCTGACCCCAGCGGGCGAAACTGTGGAGCTCGTCCGATAGCGGTTCGTCGCCCGCGAGGAAGGACAGGTCGAGTTCGCCGCTCGCGACCGCCGCGGCCAGGTCGGGCACCGTGCCGTCGCGCACGTGGATGCGGACGCCGGGGTGGCGCAGCCGGAATTCGCCCAGCTTCGCGGGCAGGTTCACCACCGTCAGCGTCTGGATCGTGCCGATGGACACCCGCCCGCGCGTCAGCCCGGCCACCGCGGACACTTCGCTCCGCGCCGCGTCGACGTCGGCCGCGATCCGATGCGCCGCCGGCAGCAGCGCCCGTCCGGCCTCGGTCAGCGCGACCCGACGGGTGGTCCGCTCGAAAAGCTGCGTCCCCAGCTCGGCTTCGAGCTTCCGGATCGAAGCACTCAACGCCGATTGGACGATGTGCGCCCGCTGTGCGGCCCCGGTGAAGCTCCCGGTCTGGACCACGGCGAGGAAGTGCTCGACCTGCCTCAGCTCCATTGAGCGATGCTATCGCCGGGCGGCCTGCTCCGCTGGAGTCGCCGCTCGCCGCACCGACGCCCCGGTCGCGCGATTCGACCTCCGCGAGGTGCCTGCCGACCGCATCCCGGACCTGGTCCGGCGGGCCACGAGCGACCACGACGTCGGCTCACCGCAGGCTTGGCAGGTCACGATCGTCCGCCTGCCGGCCGAGATCACCGTCCGCGCCACCGTGACCGGCCCTGGGGGCAGCGACTCCCTCGTCCTGCCGCCTCGATGATCAGCCACCCCCATGGCGACCGGCGCATCGAGCTCGACCGGGTCGCGGCCGTCCACGCACCTCAGCGGCTGGTGGTCTGGGTCGTCTCCTGGAGCCGGCCCGGCCCGCCGCGCGGTGGTCGCCCAGGGTGAGGACCGCGCTCGGCGGCACCTTCCGGCTCACCGATCGGCGGCGGCCGCGGAGTTCGCGGTCGCCGCCGCGGGATCAGGTGCGGGTCCACCTCTGGTTGGTGCCGCCGTGGCAGTCCCAGATGATGACCTTCGTCCCGTTGGCGGTGGCGCCGCCGTTGACGTCCAGGCACCTGCCCGACGCCACCGCCGTCACGCTGCCGTCGGAGTTGACGCGGAACTGCTGGTTGCCCTGGCCGTTGCAGTCCCACACCGTCACGGCGGTGCCGTTGGCCGTGCCTTGGTTGGAGACGTCCAGGCACTTCGCGCCGTCGTAGGCGCGCAGCTCACCGGCCGCGGTCGTGGTGAAGCGCTGGTTGGTCTGGTTGTTGCAGTCCCAGATCTGGGCCAGGGCGCCGTTGGCCGGCGTGCTGCCGGCGATGTCCAGGCAGCGGCCGGAGTTCTGGCTCACCAAGGAGAACGACGTGGGCGCGGGGCCCCCACCCCCGCTGACGACGTACACCGCGGTGCCGTGCGCCGGGACGCTGGCCGAGATGGCGCCGGACGTGGTGGTCGTGCCGTTGGTCCAGGCGTCGCGCAGCGTGAACGAGCTGCCCGACAGGCCGATCGCGCTCGCCGTGGTCGAGACGGTGGTCGTGCCGCCGCCCTGGTTGAACAGGGCGACCGCGACGTTGCCGTTGGCCAGCCGCTTGGCCAGGACGCGCCGGGTGCCGTCGTTGGAGACCTGCCTGGCCTGCAGGCCGAGGCTGTCCTGGTTGATGGCGATGAGGTTCGCGTTCTTCAGGATGGTCGACGTGGCGGCGTCCATGTTGCGCAGGTCGTTGCCCGCGATGAGGGGCGAGGCCATGACGGCCCACAGTGCGAAGTGGCTGCGCATCTCGGTGTCGTTCATGCCGCCGCGCCCGACTTCCATCATGTCCGGGTCGTTGAACCCGCCGGGCGTGGCGTAGGACGCCAGGGGCACGGTGACGTTGACGATGTTCTGGATGCCCATCGGGTAGCCGTTGGTCTGCCCGGTGTCCCACTTGTTGGTGATGTCCTCGGTGGTGCGCCACATGTTCGCGACGTCGCCCCAGTTGCGCCGGGGTCCGGTCTTGTCGTGGATGCTGTTGGAGTTGATGCTGTAGACGATCGGGCGGCCGGTGGCGCGTAGCGCGTCGCGCATCTTGGCGAAGGTGCGCACCTGGTCGTCGATCGTGCCGCTGGGCGAGCACCAGTCGTACTTGAGGTAGTCCACGCCCCAGGCCGCGAACTGGCGGGCGTCCTGCTCCTCGTGGCCCAGCGCCCCGGTCGAACCGGCGTAGGAGTTGAAGTACTGGGCGCACGTCTCGGCCAACGGCGCCTGGTAGATCCCGAACTTGAGGCCCTTGCCGTGGATGTAGTCGCCGAGCGCCTTCATGCCGCTGGGGAACCGGCTCGGGTCGCCTTGGAGGTTGCCCGCGGAGTCCCGGTTCGGGTTCATCCAGCAGTCGTCCACCACGACGTACTCGTAGCCCGCGTCACGAATGCCGGAGTTGACCATCGTATCGGCCATCTGCCTGATCAGCGCCTCGTTGATGTTGCAGCCGAACGTGTTCCACGAGTTCCACCCCATCGGCGGTGTGCGCGCCACCCCGTTGTCCAACGCCTCCGCGGACGACGTATGCAGTACCGTCGTCATCGCGGAGATCAGCACGCCTGCCGCCAACAGCGTTGCCGCTCTGCGAGGACGGGGAAGTCGTGTTGCTGTCACCCTGATCTCACTCCTCGGTGCGTAGGACGTTCCGGCTGCCATCCCTGCTGCCGCACGGCCGGGCACAGCTCTGCCCGTTGCTCCGGAATTCCGGTTTCGACAAATTCACCGGCGGGCTGTGGCGCAGCGGCTTCCGTCAGCGGCGCAGGCTTCGACCGAGACAGTCTGGCACTCAATGTTCACGCTCACAAGAGCGCTCCTGTAAGAAGGTATGCGGCAATCCGGGTGAACCACCGTTCGGGAAGGAGCCCTCGTTCAGTACTGCAACGGCAGTTGAGTGAGTGGGTGGCCGCGGCGTTTGTAGTGACTGAGGCGGGCTTGGTGTTGTCGTCGACGGCGCCGACGTGACCGTGCCCGGATGTGGGCATGGCCCAGCGATCGCGTCCTGGACGGGATGAGGACCAGCCCGGCGACGAAGGTCGTCAGCCCGACGCCCTGGGCCGCCGTGCCGACCTCAGCCACGCGAACGGCAGTGGCAGCACGGTGAGCGCGCTGCCGGCGACGACCACCGACGACGTTGACCGAAGCCATCGCCCACATCCGCGACAAAACCGGTGAAGGCGCTATGCGTCGGTTATCCTTGCGCCGTCGCGTTGAGTTCGCTGATTCTCGCCGCGGCGAGGCGGACCTTGGCGACGATTCTGCGCTCGGCCTGCGGGGGAATGTGGGAGACGAGGCCGACGACACTGACCGCCCCGGCCACCTCGCCTTCGTGGACTCCCCAGATCGGCGCCGCGATTCCCATGACGTCCGGATCGAGTTCCGAGCGGGACACCGCGTACCCGTCGGACCGGATCCGGTCCATCCGGGCCAGCAGAGCGTCGACGTCGGTGATCGTCTCCTTGGTGAACCGCTTCAGCTCGGCCTTCTCCAGCTCCAGGACGCCGCCGGCTCGTCGCGAATGACCAGGCGAACCGCCAAGGGGACCGGTCTGGGTGCCTCGCCACGGTCAGGAATCATCGTATGAAGCAGCACCGGGTAGCGGCCGGGCGGCACGGTTTGGGTGAATCCGATCGGTTCCCAGCGCCTTTCCGGGGCGACCACCTCGCCCGAGGGCAGCGACAGTTCGGTTCGCAACGGCTCCGCGACGGTCCCTGACCGGGGCGGGACTCTTCGGGCAGCGCAGGTCGCCGAATTTCCCGCACGCTTGCCGCGGTCGAGGCCGGCCGTATACAAGTCGAAACAAGTCCGGGTTTCCGGTCCGGTGGTGTGTCCGGAAGCGAGGTTCCTGAATGTCCGAGCAGGTCGATGGCCGACCGTGCGGCTGTTGCGCAGCCGGGGCGCGGATCCGGCGTGGGGACGCGCCCTTTACGGCGCGCTGCAGCCGACTCGCCCGCCACCACCCAACCTGGATCGGTTGCCAGGCCCGCATTCCGAGTTGGGTGGCTGCGGCGGCCTGGTCCCGGCCCGACGCGGGGTCCGGGACCAGGGCGGCGGCAGGTCAGCGGCTCGCAGTCTTGAGCTGCCGCTCGGCGAGTTCACGGCCCGTGCGGTGGGCACGCTGCTCTGCGCTGGATTTGAGGTCCTCGGCCATGTCGGTGAAGGCGTCCAGGGCTGGATTGACGCCCACGAGGGTGAACTCGCGGGTCACGACCTCCAGGTCGATCTGCCACACGTCTTCGAGGATGCGGCGCATCCAGGCGGTCGCGTGGTCCCATCCTTCCCGGGGTGTGCCCGGCGAGTAGTTCCCGCCCTGCACGGTCACCAGCACGCCGGGCTTGCCCGCGGTGACCGGGGTGAGTCCTGGCGACATGCGTGGATCTGCGATGACGAGGTCGGCGTAGATCTTGAAGTGCTGCGAAACCCCGAAGTTGTAGAGCGGCACGGCGAACAGATAGGCGTCGGCTTCGGCGAGCTCGTCCACCAGTGTGGTGACGAGGTCGCAGGCGCTCTGCTGTTCGGGTGTGCGATCGTCTTCCGGTGTCGCACCCGCCGCCAGTGTCTGCGCCCAGGCGTCGCTGGGCAGGGGGGTGGTGCCGATCTCGCGGCGCACGACCCGAGTGTCGGTTGCGGTGTCGAGCCACTGGGCTTCGGCGATGTCTGCGAGGGCGCGGCTGGCGGAGCCGTCATGACGGATGGATGCGTCGATGCGAAGCAGGGACAAAGGGAGTCAGCTCCTGGTGACAGTGATGTGCTTCATGGACTGAACGTCCGGTCGGGCGAGCCGTGCGACGACGCCCGGCTGTGCGTTCAGGACTGGGAGGCCGCCGTGATCTCAGCGAGGTCGGGGGCGATGTAGAAGTTGTCGCGGAACAAACCGCTCGGATCCCACACCGCCTTCAACTGGCGTAACCGGTTCAGGTGAGCGGGCGGGAAGGCGCGGGCGAGGACGTCGGGGCCGGTGTCGGTCTCGAAGCTGAGGTACATGCCTTCGAGCTTCGGGACGAGGTCGGCCCACCGCTGCTCGACCTCGCCGGTCCCGCCGCCGAGCATCGCGATGAGGAAGTTCGCGTCCCGCCACCCGTACGCGGCCGAGTCGGCGGGCTGGTTGGCGACCGCGCCGCCGGCCGAGCGGATGCTGAGGAGGAACGACGACCGCGACGCGAGCAGATCCGCCAGGCCACCGGCGACATCGCGAGAGAGGTGCCGTGCGAGGCCGGCGTGTCCGTGGGGTTCCCCGTGCCCGTGCTGCCGCTCTTCACCGGCGGGGAGTTCGAGGAGGGCCGCGTAGGGGACCATCTGCACGGACTGGTTCGCCATCGGCGCGAGCCGGGCGAAGGGCCGCAGGCGCTCGACGACCGTGTCCGGGTCGTTCTCGTCGACGACGATCAGCGCCTGCACGGCCGTTTGCGTGCCGGGTCCGGACGGGCCGATCATCAGGGTTCCCGTCACGGTCGGGTCGGCGTGCTCGATCGTGGTGCCCCAGGCTTCGAGGAAGCCGGCGATGTCGTCGGGGACGAACACGAGCATCGCGAACCCGACCCGCGCCGAGACCGGGTGCGCCTCGAACTCGAACGACACCACGACTCCGAAGTTCGCCCCTGCCCCACGCACGGCCCAGAACAGGTCGGGGTTCTCCTGGGCGCCGGCGTGGACGAGTTCGCCGTCGGCGGTGACGATGTCGACCGCGCGGAGGTAGTCGATCGTCAGGCCTCGTTCGCGGGCGAACCATCCGATCCCCGCGGTGGTGGCGAGGCCGCCGACGCCGACGCCGCCGTGGTCGCCCGCGGTGATCGCGAGGTTGTGCGGGGAGAGGGCCTTCGCGACCTGGCCCCAGTGCGCTCCCGGGCCGACGCGGACGCGGTGGCCGTCGCTGATCGCGATTTCGTTCAGCGCGTCGAGGGCGATGACGATCCCGTCACTGTTCAGCGACCTGCCGGAGAGGCCGTGGCCGCCGCTGAACAGTCCCAGCGGCACGTCCCGGTGCCGGCCGGCGAGCCGCACGGCTTCCTGCACCTCGGCGACCGACTCCGGACGGATGACCATGCCCGGACGCCCACCGCGGAAGTACCCGGAGGTGTACCGGTGGTAGCCGCGGTCGCCGGGGAGCAGCACCCGCGACCGGAGCGTCCCGGGGATCGGGTCGTCGCGGAACGATCGGGCCACCGGCGCCACCGCAAGGGTGCTCGTCTTGGCGCGGGCCTGTTCGAGGCGGTCGCGGATGCGAGGTGCGGTGTCTTCCGCGAACTTCCGGATCTCCCGCGGGTCGTCCGAGCCCATGATGAACACGCTGATCCCGTGCTCGATCGCCAGCTCGGCCAGGTCGTTCGCGTCGTACTGCGGCGTCACGTTCAGCAGGCGGGCGATGTCCCGCGGGTCGCGGCCGGCCTTGCGGGCGGAGTCGTCGATGACCTGGTTGCCGCGCTCGATGTCGCCGGGTTTCAGCCATGGCAGGCTCGGCAGCCACCCGTCGCCCTTGCGCCCCAGTATCCGCTGCACCCGCGGCTTGTACGCGCCCACCCAGATCGGGATCTCGTGCGCCGGCGCCGGGCCTCGAGCGGCGCCGGCCACGCGGTGGTGCTCGCCGTCCACGTGCAGGGGTGCCCGGACGCTGACATCCCAGATGCCCCGGATGATGTCCAGTGCCTCATCGAGACCGCTGACCGCCTCCGCCGGGGTCAGCAGCGGCGCGCCCATCGTCGCCATCGCCTCGAAGTACCCGCCGGTGCCGATGCCCAGTTCGGCACGGCCGCCGCTGAGCTGGTCCAGGCTCGCCAGCGCGCGCGCCAGAACAGCGGGCTGACGCAGCGGGAGATTCAGGACGTTCCCGGAGACGTGGATGCGGGACGTCTTCGCCGCGACCCAGGCCAGCAGAGTCCACGTGTCCTGGAACACCGCCTGGTACGGGTGGTCCTGGAAGGTCACCAGGTCCAGGCCCAGCTCCTCGCTGAACAGGGCGAGATCGACCGGATGCTGCGGGGCGGAGGCGATCGGGGTGACGAAGCTGCCGAAGCGCAGCGGGTGAAGATAGTCGGGCATGTGTCCAGCTTCGAGGTACGCGACGTCCTTGACAAACGACCCATAACCGACTTACTTTTAGTAAGTGACTTCGGAGAAGACCGGTGCGGCGCGACGCCCTCTGCGTATCGATGACGAGGAATGCCGTCGTCTCGCGGGCGTCATGGAGATCGTCGGCAAGCGCTGGTCCGGCGGGATCCTCCTCGCCTTGGGCATGGGGGCCGAACGCTTCACCGAGATCGAGCGCCGCGTCGAAGGGCTCTCCGGGCGGATGCTCAGTGTCCGGCTCCGCGACCTCGAATCGGCCGGCCTTGTCGACCGGCTCGTGGAGCCGACGACACCCGTGAGCGTCCGCTACCGACTCTCCGAACGTGGCATGGAACTCCTCCGGTCGTTGCAGCCCATGGCGCGGTACGCCCGCCGCTGGGAACCGCCGGTGGATGAACAGACCGCTCCCTAGCCGCCTGGCGCTGGTGACCACACCGGACTCGAGGTTGAGCAGCGCCGGTGCAGCCGTTGGCGTTCAGGGCCGGATCCGCTGGTGAAGGCGCTTCCGCCGCCCGGGCTACTCGCGTTCGACGACGACCGCGCCCGTGGGTGTAGAGCGCCCCGTGGCTGGGGCCGAGCTCCTGCGCCACGTCGGAGATGCCGGTCTCGCGGTAGCCGCGCTGCGTGAAACCCCGGCCGCGGCCGCGGCGACGTCCGCCGGCGACCGCGTCGCCACTCGTGTGCCGAGCCGCAATGCCGGAGACGTCACGGGCCCGGCGTGGCTGCGAGGGTCGGTCGGGAGGGCGGCGAGGAGGCGGCATGATCGCGAACGGGCCGATCGCGGTGGTCGGGCTGTCCTGCCGGGTGCCGGGAGCCGCCGACCCCGGTGCGTTCTGGCGGCTGCTGCGGGACGGCACCGAGGCGATCACCGACGTCCCCGCCGGCCGCTGGGACGCCCGAGCCGTCGCCGGTGCCGATCCGGCCGGCCGCGGTGGCTTCCTCGACGACGTGCGGGGCTTCGATCCCGGCTTCTTCGGCATTTCGCCGAGGGCGGCCGCCGCGCTGGATCCGCAGCAGCGGCTCGCGCTCGAACTCGGGTGGGAGGCCCTCGAAGACGCCGGGGTGGTCCCGGCGCGGCTTTGCGGCAGCGACACCGGGGTCTTCCTCGCGACCGGCGGGGACGACTACGCCCTGCTCACCCACCAGGCCGGGCGTTCCGCCATCACCTCGCACACCTTCGCCGGGCTGCACCGCGGGCTCGCCGCGAACCGCGTCTCGCACTTCCTCGGCCTGCACGGGCCCAGCCTGACCGTCGACACCGCCCAGTCGTCGTCGCTGGTCGCGGTGCACCTCGCGTGCGAAAGCCTCCGGCGCGGCGAGACCGCCGTGGCCCTCGCCGGCGGCGTGCACCTGAACCTGGTGCCGGACGGCGCGGTCGCCTTCGCGGAGTTCGGCGGCCTCTCCCCGGACGGCCGCTGCTACGCCTTCGACGCCCGCGCGAACGGAACGGTGCGGGGCGAGGGCGGTGCCGTCGTCGTCCTCAAGCGGCTGGCCGACGCGGAAGCGGACGGCGACCGGGTCTACGCGCTCGTCCACGGCGGTGCGATGAACCACGGCGGCGCGAGCGAGGCCCTGACCGTGCCGGACGAAGCCGCCCAACGGGCCGTCCTGCGCGCCGCCTACACCCGCGCCGGGGTCCGGCCCGAGGACGTCGGCTACGTCGAACTGCACGGCACCGGGACGCGGCGAGGCGATCCGGTCGAGGCCGCCGCACTGGGGTCGGTCCTCGGCGCCGCGCGGACCGGCGACCGGCCGCTGCTCGTGGGTTCCGTCAAGACGAACATCGGCCACCTCGACGCGGCCGCGGGCGTCGCCGGGCTGGTCAAGACGGTGCTCGCGCTGCACCACGGCGAAGTGCCCGCCAGCCTCAACCACGTGGCTCCGCCACCGGAAATCCCCTTGGCCGAGTTGAACCTCGCGGTCAACAGCCGCCGCACGCCGTGGCCGGACCGCGGCCGGTTCGCCGGGGTGAGCTCGTTCGGCATGGGCGGGACGAACTGCCACCTGGTGCTGTCCCGCCCCGCGCCGGCCGGCCGCTTGCCGGTGGCCGCGCCGCCGGTACTGGCCTGGACCGTGTCCGCCCGGACCCGCGACGCCGTCCGCCAGCAAGCCGGGCGGCTCGCGGAATTCGTGGCGGCCGAGCCCGGCCGCACGCCGGCCGAGATCGCCGGTGCGCTCGCCGCGGGCCGGACCGCTTTTCCCGAACGTGCCGTCGTCGTCGGCATCGGCGACGGCGAACTCCGGTCCGGGCTGGCCGCGCTCGCGGCGGGCACCGACACGGGGAACGTCCTGCGCGGCACGGCAACCGGCGGGACCACCGCGTTCCTCTTCGCCGGCCAGGGCAGCCAGCGCCCCGGCATGGGACGCGAGCTGTACTCGGCGTTTCCGGTCTACGCCGCCGCGTTCGACGAGGTCTGCGCCGCGTTCGACCCGCTGCTGGGCACCTCGCTGAAGGACGTCGTCTTCGCCGGGGGCGCCCTCCTGGACCAGACGCGGTTCACCCAGCCCGCCGTGTTCGCCGTCGAGGTCGCGCTGGTCCGGCTGCTCGCGCACTGGGGCCTGCGCCCGGACCTGCTCGCCGGGCACTCGGCGGGCGAGCTCGCCGCCGCGCACGTGGCCGGCGTGCTGTCCCTGCCGGACGCGGCCACCCTCGTGGCGGAACGCGCCCGGCTCATGCAGACGGTCGCCGGCGGCGGGGCGATGGCCGCCATCGAGGCGGGTGAAGACGAGGTGCTCGGCGAGGGCGTCGAAGAGGGCGCCTGCGTCTCCGCCGTCAACGGCCCGCGCGCCACGGTCGTTTCCGGGGCGGAGGAAGCCGTTCTCGCGGTGGCCGCCCGGTGGCGCGAGCGCGGCCGCCGCGTGAAACGGCTCCCGGTCGGCGTGGCCGGGCACTCCGCGCTGCTCGACCCGATCCTCGGCGAGTTCGGCCGCACGGCCGGGCGGCTGGCCTACGGCGAGCCCGAGATCCCGGTCGTCACCAACCTCACCGGCCGGCTCGCGGCGGAAGGCGAACTGCGCGAACCCGGCTACTGGGTGCGCCAGGTCCGCGAGCCCGTCCGGTTCGGCGACGCCGTCCGGACGCTGCACGAGCTCGGCGCCACCCGGTTCGTCGAGGTGAGCCCGGACCGGGTGCTGGCCGCGCTGGTGCGCGGCACCCTGCCGGACGCGGCGGTGTCGGTCACGGCGGTGCTGCGCGCCGGCCGGCCCGAGCCGCGTACCGTGGTTTCCGGGGTGGCCCAGGCCTTCGCCGACGGCGCGCCGGTCGATTGGCCCGCGGTGTTCGGCGACCCGGCGCCGGCCAGGGCGATCGGGCTGCCCGGTTACGCCTTCCAGCGCAAGCCGTACTGGCTCGGCACCACCTTGTCCACTGTGGACGAACGACGGGAAGTGCCCGCCGACGGCGGGGACCCGCTCGACGTCGTCCGGTCCGCCACCGCGGTCGTGCTCGGGTACCCCGGCGCCGGCGACGTCGATCCGCGCCGGACCTTCCGCGACCTCGGCTTCGACTCCCTGGCCGCGGTCGAGCTGCGGGACCGGCTCACCGCGGCGACCGGCGTCGAGCTCCCGCCGACGCTGACGTTCAACCACCCCACCCCGCTGGCGCTCGCCGCGCACCTGCGTGGCGAGCGGCGCGCACCCGCCGCTCGGGTGGCCGTCGCCGAACCCGGCGAGCCGATCGCGATCGTCGGCATGGGCTGCCGGTTCCCCGGTGGGGCCGGCTCGCCCGAAGACCTGTGGCGGCTGGTCGCGGACGGCGTCGACGCGATCACGGGCTTTCCCGGCGACCGCGGCTGGGACCTCGGCGCGGCGGGCGCGGAGATCCCGCGCCGCGGTGGCTTCCTGCCCGATGCCGCCCTGTTCGACCCGGAGTTCTTCGGCATCAGCCCGCGCGAGGCGCTCGCCATGGACCCGCAGCAGCGGTTGCTGCTCGAGACGGCGTGGGAAGCGCTGGAACGGGCCGGCCTCGACCCGGCGGCGCTGCGCGGCACCCCGGCGGGCGTGTTCGTCGGCGCGACGGCGAGCGACTACGGCCCCCGGCTGCACGAAGCCGGCCACGGCGCGGAGGGACACGTGCTCACCGGCAGTTCGGCGAGCCTGCTGTCCGGCCGGGTCGCCTACACGCTCGGGTTCGAGGGCCCGGCGGTGACCGTCGACACGGCGTGCTCGTCGTCGCTGGTCGCGCTGCACCTGGCCGCGCGGGCCCTGCGGCAGGGCGAGTGCACGCTCGCCCTCGCCGGCGGGGTCACGGTACTGGCGACGCCGGGGATCTTCCTCGAGTTCGGCAGGCAGGGCGGGCTGGCCGCGGACGGCCGCTGCAAGGCGTTCGGCGCGGGCGCCGACGGCACGGCCTGGGCCGAAGGCGCCGGGCTCGTCCTGCTGGAGCGGCTGTCGGACGCGCGTCGCCACGGCCACCCCGTGCTCGCGCTGGTCGCCGGGTCGGCGATCAACTCCGACGGCGCCAGCAACGGCCTGACCGCACCGAGCGGCCCCGCCCAGGAACGCGTGATCCGCGCCGCGCTCGCCGATGCGAGACTGTCCACATCGGACGTCGATGTGGTCGAGGCCCACGGCACGGGGACGGCGCTCGGCGACCCGATCGAGGCCGGCGCCCTGCTCGCGACGTACGGCCGCGACCGGGAAACGCCGCTGTGGCTGGGTTCGCTGAAGTCCAACATCGGCCACGCGCAGGCCGCCGCCGGCATCGGCGGCGTGGTGAAGATGGTGCAGGCGATGCACCACGGGGTCCTGCCGGCGACCCTGCACGCGGACGAGCCGTCCCCGCACGTCGACTGGTCGGCCGGCCGGGTCCGGCTGCTCACCTCGGCGAGGGAGTGGCCGGAGGCCGGCCGCCCCCGCCGGGCGGCGGTGTCGTCGTTCGGGATCAGCGGCACGAACGCCCACGTGGTCCTGGAACAGGCCCCGGCCGAACCGGAAACCCCAGCCGAACCGGAAACCCCGGCTGATCCGGCGCCCGAATCCCCCTTGCCCTATGTCCTTTCCGCCCGTGACACCACCGCCCTGCAGGCTCAGGCCCGGCGGCTGCGGGACCACCTCACCGACCACCCGGACGAGACCCCGGCGGACATCGCCTACTCCCTGGCCACCACCCGCACCCGCTTCGACGAGCGGGCCGCGTTCGTCGCCACCGGACGGTCCGGCCTCCTCGACGCCCTCGACTCCGTCGCCGGTGGCGAGACCACCGGCGTCGTGCGCGCCACGACCGGCGGGACCGTCTTCGTCTTCCCCGGCCAGGGCGCGCAGTGGGCCGGGATGGCGGCCGGGCTCCTCGGCACCTCGCCGGTGTTCACGGCCCGGTTCGCCGAGTGCGAGCGGGCGCTGGCGGAGCACCTCGGCTGGTCTCCCGCCGACGTCCTGCGCGAGCGGCCGGGGGCACCCGCGCTGGACCGTGACGACGTGGTCCAGCCGGTGCTGTTCGCGGTGATGGTGTCGCTGGCCGCGCTCTGGCGTGCCCACGGCGTCGAGCCCGACGCGGTGATCGGCCACTCGCAGGGCGAGATCGCCGCCGCCTGCGTCGCCGGCGCGCTGTCGCTCGCGGACGCCGCCCGGGTCGTCGCCCGGCGCGCCCGGCTGCTGAGCGAGCTGGCCGGGCTCTCCGGGATGGTTTCGGTTCCGCTGCCCGAGGCCGAGGTCACCGAGCTGCTGACCGGCTGGGGTGACCGCGTCTCGGTCGCCGCCGTCAACGGGCCGCGCTCGGTCGCGGTGTCCGGCGACCCGGACGCGTTGCGGGAACTCGTCGCCGCGTGCGCGCTGCGCGACGTGCGGGCCAGGGAGATCCCGATCGACTACGCGTCCCACTCCCGGCACGTCGAACGGCTCCGCGACCGGCTACTGGCCGCGCTCGCGCCGATCACGCCGCGGCCGCCGGACATCCCGTTCTACTCGACCGTCACCGGGGAACCGCACGCCGTCCTCGACGCCGCCTACTGGTACCGCAACCTGCGGGAGCCGGTGCGCTTCGAAGCCGGGGTGCGGCGGCTGCTGGCCGCCGGGCACCGCGTGTTCGCCGAGGTCGGCCCGCACCCCGTGCTCGCGCTCGGGATGCGGGAGACGTTCGACGACGCGGGCGTGGCCGCGGCGGCCGTCGGGACGCTGCGGCGCGGCGACGGCGGCCGAGAGCGCTTCCTCCGGTCCCTGGCCGAGGCCCACGCCTGCGGCGCCGCCGTGCGCTGGGACGCCGTCTTCGCCGGAACCGGCGCCCGGCGCACCGGCCTGCCGACGTACCCGTTCCGGCGACGGCGGTTCTGGTGGCGCCCGCCGGCCGAGGCGCGCACCGGCACCGATCCCGCCGCCGGCCTGCGCTACGGGATCGAGTGGTGGCCGGCGACGGCCGAAGGCACCGCGCGGCTGTCCGGAACGTGGCTCGTCGCCGGCGGCCGCCGGTCACCGTGGCGCCCGCTGATCGCCGCGGCACTGGCGGAGGCGGGCGCCGACGTCCGCGACGAGGACTTCACCGGGGAACCCGCCGGTGTCGTTTCCCTGCACGCCCTCGACGAAGAAGGCGCGCTCACCGGGACGCTTTCGCTGCTGCGGCGGTTCGGCTGTCCGATGTGGAGTGTCACGTGCGGAGCGGTCGGCACCGGCGACGGCGACCCGGTCCGCGCGCCCCGGCAGGCCGCCGTCTGGGGTCTCGGCCAGGTGGCCGCGCTGGAGCAGCCCCGCCGCTGGGGCGGGCTCGCCGACCTGCCCGAGCAGCCGGCCGCGGAATCCGCGCGGCGGCTGGCCGGACTGCTGACCGGGACCGAGGACCAGATAGCCGTCCGGCCCTCCGGCGTCTTCGCCCGGCGCCTGGTGCGCCCGGCCCCGCCGGCCCGGCCGGCCTGGCGGCCGCGGGGGACCGTCCTGGTCACCGGCGGGACCGGCGCGCTCGGCCGCCGGGTCGCGCGCTGGCTCGCCGGAAACGGAGCCGCGCACGTCGTGCTCGCCGGCCGGAGCGGCCCGGCGGCGCCGGAAGCCGTGGCCATCACCGAAGAACTGGGTGCGGACCGCGTCACCGTCGCCGCCTGCGACGTCACCGACGAGAACGCGGTGGCCGGCCTGGTCGCGTCGGTCCCCGGCGAGCTGACGGCCGTGGTGCACGCCGCCGGGACGAGCCGGTTCGGGCGGCTGGCCGACATCGGCCCGGCGCACCTGGCGGAGGTGTTCGGCGCGAAGGTGCTGGGAGCCGAGGTCCTCGACCGCGTGCTCGGCGACCGGCCGCTGGACGCTTTCGTGCTGTTCTCCTCGGCCGCCGGCGTCTGGGGCGGCGCCGAGCAGGGCGCGTACTCGGCCGCGAACGCCTGCCTCGACGCGCTCGCCCACCGGCGCCGGGCGCTCGGCCGGGTCGCGACGGCGGTGGCGTGGGGCCCCTGGCCCGGCGGCGGCATGGTCACGCGTGAGTTCGAGACGGTCCTGCGTGCCCGCGGGTTCACCCCGATCGATCCGGGTGTCGCGCTCGACGCGCTCGCGACGGCCGTCGGCGGTGGCGAGACCGCCACGGTCGTGGCCGACGTCGACTGGCCCCGCTTCGCCGCGCTCTACACGATGGCGCGGCCGAGCCCGCTGCTCGGCGAGCTCGCCGCAACCCGCCGTCCGGCGCAGCCGCGGCAGCCGGCTTCCGCGCTCGGGCAGCGCCTTCGCGAGTTGCCGGAGGCCGGGCAGCACGACCTGCTGCGGACGCTGGTCCGCACCCAGCTCGCGGCCGTTCTCGGGCACGACGGGCCGGCGGCGGTGGCCGCGGACCGGCCGTTCTCCGCGCTCGGGCTGGACTCGCTCACGGCGGTCGAGCTGCGCGACCGGCTGGCGGCCGCGACGGAGCTCGCGCTGCCGGTCACGATCGTCTTCGACCACCCGACCGCGACCGCGCTGGCCACGCACCTGCGTGACACCGCCCTCGGCACGCACGGGGCCGAAGCCGCCGCGCCGGCCGCCCCCGCGGACGAGCCGCTGGCCATCGTGGGCATGAGCTGCCGGCTGCCCGGCGGCATCGAAGACCCCGAGGACCTGTGGCGGTTGCTGGCCGAGGGCGGCGACGCCGTCGGCGGGCTCCCGGCCGACCGGGGCTGGGACCTCGGCGCGCTGTACGACCCGGACCCGGACCGGCCGGGGACCAGTTACGTCCGCGGCGGCGGCTACCTGAGCGGGATCGACCGGTTCGACGCCGACCTGTTCGGCATCGCGCCGCGCGAAGCGCTGGTGATGGACCCGCAGCAGCGGCTGCTGCTCGAAGCCACCTGGACGGCGCTGGAGCACGCGGGCATCGCGCCGGACTCCCTTTCCGGCAGCGGCACCGCCGTGTTCGCGGGCATCCAGGTGCCCGACTACTGGACGCCGGACCGGATCCCCGGCGCCCTCGAGGCCTACCAGGTCACGGCGGGCGCGCCGAGCGTGGCGGCGGGCCGGATCGCGTACACCTTCGGGCTGGAAGGCCCGGCGATGACCGTGGACACCGCGTGTTCGTCGTCGCTGGTCGCGCTGCACCTGGCGGCGCGCTCGCTGCGCGCGGGGGAGTGCTCGCTGGCGATCGTGGGCGGCGCGACGGTGATGACCACCCCGGCGGCGCTGCGCAGCCTCAGCCGGCAGCGGGCCCTGTCCCCGGACGGCCGGTGCAAGGCGTTCTCGGACGACGCCGACGGGTTCGGCGCCGCCGAAGGGGTCGCGGCGCTGGTCGTGGAGCGCCTCTCGGACGCGCGGCGGAACGGCCACCGCGTGCTGGCCGTGCTGCGCGGTTCGGCGGTCAACTCCGACGGCGCCAGCAACGGGCTCACCGCTCCGAACGGCCTGGCCCAGCAGCGCGTCATCCGCGCGGCCCTCGCGGACGCCGGACTGTCCGCTTCGGACGTCGACGCCGTCGAAGCGCACGGCACCGGCACCCGGCTGGGCGACCCGGTGGAAGCGCTGGCGCTGCAGGAGACCTACGGCCGTGACCGCCCGGCCGACCGGCCGGTCCTGGTGGGGTCGGTCAAGTCGAACCTCGGCCACACGCAGGCCGTGTCCGGTCTCGCCGGCGTGATCAAGACGGTCCTCGCGCTGCGCAACGGGGAGCTTCCGCGCACGCTGCACGCCGACCGGCCGTCGTCCCACGTGGACTGGACGCGCGGCGCGCTGTCCCTGCTGACCGAGCCGGCGCCGTGGCCGGCCACCGGGCGGCCGCGACGGGCCGGGGTCTCGTCCTTCGGCATCTCCGGCACCAACGCGCACGTGGTCCTCGAGCAGGCACCGGCCGACCCGGAGCCGGCCGACGGCGGCCCGGCGGGCGTGGTGCCGTGGGTGCTGACCGCGGCGACCCCGGAGGCCGTCCACGACCTGGCCGGCCGGATGCGGTCGTTCGTCGCCGGGCGGCCGGAGCTGACCGTCCGGGACGTGGCCCGGACGCTGGCCGCGCGGTCCGCGCACGCCCACCGGGCCGTCGTCGTCGGCGAAGGCCGCGAAGAACTGCTGGCCGCGCTCGCCGGCGTCCGGCCCGAGCGGGGGACCGGCGGGAAGCTGGCGTTCCTGTTCACCGGCCAGGGCAGCCAGTACGCCGGGATGGGCCGCGGCCTGCGTGAGCGGTTCCCGGTGTACGCCGGGGCTTTCGACGCCGCCTGCGCGGCGGCGGGTCTCGACCCGGCGGTCGTGGCCGACGGCGACGCGCTCGCCCGCACGGAGTTCGCGCAGCCGGCGCTGTTCGCGCTGCAGGTCGCGCTGTACCGGCTCGCCGAGTCGTGGGGGCTGCGCCCGGACGTCCTCATCGGGCACTCGGTCGGGGAGATCGCGGCGGCGCACGTCGCCGGCGTGCTGTCACTCGCGGACGCCGGAACGCTGGTCGCGGCGCGCGGCCGGCTGATGCAGGAACTGCCCGCCGGCGGCGCGATGATCGCGGTCGAGGCGAGCGAAGACGAAGTCCGTGCCGCGCTGACCGGCGAGGTCGCGATCGCGGCGGTCAACGGCCCGGCCGCCGTCGTGCTCTCGGGGGCCGCGGACGCCGCCGAGGCCGTCGCCGCGGAGTTCGCCGCACGGGGCCGCCGGACGAAACGCCTGCCCGGCGGGCACGCGTTCCATTCGCCGCTGATGGCTCCGATGGTCGAGCGGTTCCGCGAAGTCCTGGCCGGGCTGGAGTTCGCCGAGCCCGCCGTCCCGCTGCGGCCGGCCGCGGCCGGCGATCCGGCGACGCCGGAGTACTGGGCCGGCCACGTGCTCGGCACCGTGCGGTTCGCCGACGCGGTCGGGCGGCTCGGCGCCGACGGCGTCACCACGTGCCTGGAGATCGGGCCCGACCGGGTGCTGTCCGCGCTCGGCCCGGCGATCGACCCCGCCATCGACTTCGTCCCGGCGCAGCGCGCCGACCGCCCCGGCGCGCGCACGGCCGTCGAGGCCGCCGGCCGCCTGCACGTGCTCGGCCACGACGTCGCCCTGGCCGGCCTGTGCACCGGCGGCAGGCTCGCCGACCTGCCCGCCTACCCGTTCCGGCACCGCAGCTTCTGGCTGGCCCCCGGTCAGGCGCCGGAGGGGTCCGGGCACCCGCTGGCCGCAACGGCCGTCCGGCTGGCGGACGGCGGGGGCGCGCTGGTGACCGGCACGCTCTCCGCGACCGCGCCCGGCTGGCTCGGCGACCACACGATCGGCGGGGCGACGCTGGTGCCCGGCACCGCCGTCCTCGAACTGGCGCTGCGGGCCGCCGCCGCGGCGGGCTGCGCGACCGTCGGGGAACTCACCCTGGAGACCCCGCTCGTCCTGCCGGACCACGGATCGGTGTCGGTCCAGGTCCGGGCCGGGGCGGCCGACGACGACGGCCACCGGCCGCTGACCGTCCACTCCGGACGGAACGGCGAGTGGACCCGGCACGCCACCGGGCTCGCCGGTCCCGGTGCGCCCGCGGATTCCGCCCGGCCCCTTCCCGCCGACGCGGAACCCATTGCCGTCGAGGGGCTCTACGAGCAGCTGGCCGACGCGGGATACGGCTACGGACCGGCCTTCCGCGGCCTCACCGCCGCCTGGCGCCACGGCGAAGACGTCTACGCCGAGGCGGTCCTGCCCGAGGAACTCCGCGACGACGCCCCGAACTGCACGCTGCACCCGGCGTTGCTCGACTCCGCGTTGCACGCGCTCGGTTTCACCGGCAGGCTCGACGGCGGCACCCCGGTCCCGTTCGCCTGGCGCGGGGTTTCCGTCACCGCACCGGGACCATCGGCCATCCGCGTCCGCCTCACCCCGGCCGCCGGGGACGCCGTCTCGCTGCACGTCACGGACACCGAGGGCCGTCCGGTGGCCACGGTGGATTCGCTCGTCCTGCGTCCGGCCGCTCCGGCGCCGCGCGACGGCCTCCTCGAACCGGACTGGGTCCGCGTCACCGCCCGGGAAGTCACCGCCCCGGACGTGACCGAGCCGGACGTCGTGGCGGTCGGCGACCTCGCGGAACTGGCCGGCGAGCCGGTGCCGGGGGCCGTGGTCGTCCCGGCCGGGGACCCGGCCCGCGCCCTCGCGTTGTGCCGGCAGTGGGCGGCCGACGACCGGTTCGCCGCCGCGCGGCTGGTCCTGCGCACCCGGAACGCGGTCACCGACCCGGACCAGGCCGCCGTCTGGGGGCTCGTGCGGTCGGCGCAGACCGAGCACCCCGGCCGGTTCGTGCTGCTCGACGCCGGCACCGAAGACACCGCCGGGCTCGCCGCCGCGATCGCGACCGGCGAACCCGAAGTGGCCGTCCGGGCCGGGGAAGTGCTGGTGCCGCGCCTGAAGCGGGCGAGCACCGGCGACGACCTGGCCCTGCCGGACGAACCGTGGCGGCTTGCCGTCGTCGACAAGGGACGACTCGACGGGCTCGCCCCGATCGCGCATCCGGCCGAGCCGCCGGCCCCCGGCCAGGTCCGGGTCGCCGTGCGGGCCGCGGGACTCAACTTCCGCGACGTGCTCAACACGCTCGGGCTCTACCCGGGTGAGGCCCCGCCGTTGGGCATCGAAGGCGCGGGTGTCGTCACCGAGACCGGTCCGGGGGTCACGGAGTTCGCGCCGGGCGACCGGGTGCTGGGCCTGCTCGACCACGCCTTCGGCAGGCTCGCCGTCACCGACCGCCGAAACCTGGTGCGCGTGCCGGCGGACTGGACGTTCGCCGAAGCGGCGGCCGTGCCCGTCGTCTTCCTCACGGCCTGGTACGGGCTGCGCGACCTGGCCGGGCTGCGGGCCGGGGAGAAGGTGCTCGTGCACGCCGGGGCCGGCGGGGTCGGGATGGCGGCGATCCAGCTGGCGCGTCACCTCGGCGCCGACGTCTACGCCACCGCGAGCCCGGCCAAGCACGACGTCCTGCGCGCACTCGGCCTGCCGGACACCCACATCGCCTCGTCGCGGACCCTGGACTTCGCGACGGCGTTCGCGGGCACCAGGTTCGACGTCGTGCTGAATTCGCTCGCCGGCGAGTTCGTCGACGCGTCGCTGGGCCTGCTGGGCGACGGCGGCCGGTTCGTCGAGCTGGGCAAGACGGACGTCCGGCCGGCCGGGGAGATCCCGGCCGGGGTGACCTACCGGACGTTCGACCTCACCGAGCCCGGCGCCGAGCGGATCCAGGAGATGCTCCGCGCCCTGGTGGGCATGTTCGCCGCCGGCGCGCTCCGGCCGCTGCCCCTGTCCACATGGGACATCCGGCGAGCGGTCGAGGCGTTCCGGTTCGTCAGCCAGGCCAAGCACGTCGGCAAGGTCGTGCTGACCGTGCCGGCCGGGCCGGCGCCGGACGGCACGGTGCTGATCACCGGCGGCACCGGCGCACTCGGCCGCCTGGTCGCCCGGCACCTCGCCGGGCAGGGTGCGCGGCACCTGCTGCTGGCCGGACGGCGTGGCCCGGCCGCCCCCGGGGTGCGCGAACTGACCGCGGAGCTGGCCGGGCTCGGCGCGTCGGTGACCGTCGCCGCGTGCGACGTCGCCGATCGCGGCCAGCTCGCCGCCCTGCTGGCCGGAATCCCCGCCGAGCACCCGCTGACGGCGGTCGTCCACGCCGCGGGCGTGCTCGACGACGGCCTGGTGGCGGCGATGACGCCCGAGCGGCTGGAGCGCGTGCTGCGGCCCAAGGTCGCCGCCGCGCGGCACCTCGACGAGCTGACCCGCGGCAGCGACCTCGCCGAGTTCGTGCTGTTCTCCTCGGCGTCGGCGTTCTTCGGCGGCGCCGGCCAGTGCAACTACACCGCGGCCAACGCGGCCCTCGACGCCCTCGCGGCCCGCCGCCGCGCGGCCGGGCTGCCCGCCGTGTCGATCGCCTGGGGCGCGTGGGCGCACGAAGGCAGCATGACCGGGCAGCTCGGCGCGGCCGACCACGCCCGGCTGGCCAGGGCCGGCCTGGCGGCGCTGGCCGACGAGCGCGGGCTCGCCCTGTTCGACGCGGCCCGCCGGCTCGGCCGGCCGCTCGTCGTGGCCGCGGAACTGGACATCGCGGCCCTGCGCCGCGGCGGCGAGGACGTCCCGCCGTCGCTGCGCGGTCTCGCCGGGGCCACCGCGCGGCGGCCGGAGCCCGGGCGCGCCCGGACCGAAGACGTGCTCGACCTGGTCCGCGATCGGGTCGCCGCGGTGCTCGGGCACACCGGGGCCGCGGAGGTGGCGCCGGACAGGGCGTTCAAGGACCTCGGGTTCGACTCGCTGAGCTCGGTCGAACTGCGCAACGTGCTTTCGGCGGCAACCGGGCTGCGGCTGCCCGCGACCGTCGTGTTCGACCAGCCGACCCCGGAAGCCCTCGCGGCCTACCTGCGGGCCGAGCTGTCCGGTGCGGTGGCCGCGCCCGTGGCCACCGTGGTCACCGAGGCCGGTGACGACCCGGTCGCGATCGTCGCGATGAGCTGCCGGCTGCCCGGCGGCGTCCGGTCGCCCGAAGACCTGTGGCGGCTGGTGCGCGACGGCGCCGACGCGGTCACCGGGCCGCCGGCCAACCGCGGCTGGGACCTCGACGCGCTCTACGACCCGGACCCCGAGCGCCCCGGCACCACCTACGCGCGGGCGGGCGGCTTCCTGCACGACGCGGACGAGTTCGACCCGGAGTTCTTCGGGATCAGCCCGCGCGAAGCGCTGGCCATGGACCCGCAGCAGCGGTTGCTCCTGGAGACCGCGTGGGAGGTCTTCGAAGCGGCGGGCATCGACCCGGGTTCCGTGCGGGGGCAACGGCTCGGCGTCTTCGTCGGCGGCGCGTCGCTCGGCTACGGCACCGACTCGCGCGAGTTCCCCGGCGAGCTGGAGGGCTACCGGCTGACCGGCAGCACGACCAGCGTCCTGTCCGGCCGGATCGCCTACACCTTCGGTCTGGAGGGCCCGGCCCTCACCGTGGACACGGCGTGTTCGTCGTCGCTGGTGGCGCTGCACCTGGCGGTGCAGGCGATCCGCCGCGGAGAGTGCTCGATCGCGCTGTCCGGCGGGGCGGCGATCATGGCGAACACGGACCTGTTCGTCGAGCTGAGCCGCCAGCGCGGACTGGCGCCGGACGGGCGGTGCAAGCCGTTCGCGGCGGCCGCCGACGGCACGGCGTGGGGCGAAGGCGTCGGGATGCTGCTGCTGGAACGGCTGTCCGACGCACGGCGCCACGGGCACGAGGTACTGGCCGTGATCCGCGGCTCGGCGGTCAACTCCGACGGTGCGAGCAACGGCCTGACCGCGCCCAACGGGCCGTCGCAGCAACGGGTGATCCGCGCCGCGCTGGCCGACGCCGGACTGTCCCCTTCGGACGTCGACGCGGTCGAGGCCCACGGCACCGGCACCCGGCTCGGCGACCCGATCGAGGCACAGGCCCTGCTGGCGACGTACGGCCGTGACCGGACGGCGGACCACCCGCTGTGGCTCGGTTCGCTCAAGTCCAACATCGGCCACGCCCAGTCGGCGGCGGGGGTCGCCGCCGTGATCAAGATGGTGCTGGCGCTGCGGCACGGCGAACTGCCGCGCACGATCAACCTCGACGAGCCGACCCCGCACGTCGACTGGTCGCCCGGCACGGTCCGCCTGCTGACCGAGCACCTCGCCTGGCCTGAGACGGGCCGGGCGCCGCGGGCGGCCGTCTCCTCGTTCGGCATCAGCGGGACGAACGCGCACCTGATCCTGGAGCAGGCGGCCGAGGCGCCGCCCGCGGAGCCCGCCGGCCCCGCGGCGGAGCCGATGCCGCTGGTGCTTTCGGCCCGGTCCGAAGAGGCGTTGCGGGCCCGTGCGGGGCAGGTCGCCACCGTCCTGGAAGCCGAAGACCTCGCGGACGTGGCGCACAGCCTGGCCGCGCTGCCGCGGTTCGAGCACCGGGCCGTCGTCGTCGCCGCGCCGGCCCTGCCGGCGCTGGCCGAGGGCCGCCGCGATCCCGCCGTGGTGCGCGGGACCGCCGGGACCCCGGGCCGGACCGTCTTCGTGTTCCCCGGGCAGGGCGGCCAGTGGGCGGGCATGGGCGTCGAACTGCTCGACAGCTCGCCCGTCTTCGCGCGGCGGATGCGTGACTGCGACGCGGCGCTGGCGGAGTTCACCGGCTGGTCCGTGCGCGACGTCCTGCGCGGCGCACCGGGCGCGCCCTCGCTCGACGACGTCGAGGTCGTCCAGCCCGCGCTGTTCGCCGTCATGGTCTCCCTGGCCGAGCTGTGGGCGGCCGCCGGCGTGCGGCCGGACGCGGTGGTCGGGCACAGCCAGGGCGAGATCGCCGCGGCCTGCGTCGCCGGCGCACTGTCCCTTGCGGACGCCGCCCGCGTGATCGCCTCGCGCAGCGCCATTTCCCGGGTGCTCATCGGGCGCGGCAGCATGGCGCCGGTCGCGCTCGGCGAAGAAGCCGCGGCCGGACTCGTCGCCGGCTGGGGTGACCGGCTCTCGATCGCGGCGGTCAACGGGCCGAACTCGGTCGCCGTCGCCGGTGACCTCGGCGCGCTGCACGAACTGGTCGCCCGCTGCGCGGCGGAGGGCGTGCGGGCCCGGCTGATCCCGGCCGCGTTCGCGTCGCACTCCCCGGCGGTGGAACCGATCCGTGACGAGCTGCTCGCCGCGTTCGCCCCGGTCCGCCCCCGGACCGGCGAGGTGGCGTTCTACTCGACGGTCACGGGGGACGTGCTCGACGGGAACGAGCTGGACGCCGGCTACTGGTACCGCAACCTGCGGCAGCCGGTGCGGTTCGACCGGGCGGTCCGGGCGCTGGCCGAGCAGAAGCACACGACGTTCGTCGAGATCGGCCCGCACCCGGTGCTGCCGGCGGCGATCCGGGAACTGCTCGACGAGCCCGGCACCCCGGCCCCGGTCGTGACCGGCACGCTCCGCCGCGGCGAAGGCGGGCTCACCCGGTTCGTCACGTCGGCGGCCGAACTGCACGTCCGCGGTGTCGGAGTCGACTGGGCCGGGCTGCGGCCCGGCGGACGGCGGATCCCCCTGCCCGCGTACCCGTTCCGGCGGCAGCGGTTCTGGCTGCGGTCGGGTACTGCCGCGGCGGACGTGTCGTCGGCCGGGGTGACCCCGCTCGGGCACCCCCTGCTGGGCGCGATCGTCGCGGTGCCGGGGTCGGAGGCGGTCGTGTTCACCGGCCGGATCGCGGCGTCGGCCCCGGCGTGGCTGGGCGAGCACGCCCTGCGCGAGACGACTCTGCTGCCGGGCACGGCGATGCTGGAACTCGCGTTCCGCGCGGGCGAGCACCTCGGCTGCGACCGCGTCGAGGACCTCGTCCTGGCCGCGCCGGTGGTCCTGCCCGGCCGGGGCGGCCTGCAGCTTCGGCTGGTCGCCGACGAGCCGGACGCGACCGGCCGTCACCCGTTCCGGGTGTTCACCCGGCCGGAGGGCGCGGACACGGCCTGGACCCAGCACGCCGAGGGCACCCTGACGGCGGCCGAGGACGTCCCGGCGCCGCGAACCGGGCCGTGGCCGCCGGAGGGGGCCGAGCCACTGGACCTCGACGGCCTCTACGACGTGCTCGCCGACGCGGGTGTCCACTACGGACCGGCGTTCCGGGGTGCCGGACGGGCCTGGCGGCACGGCGCCGACGTGCTCGCGGAGGTCCGCCTGCCCGAGCGCGAGGCGGCCGACGCCGGCCGGTACGGCGTCCACCCGGCGCTGCTGGACGCGGCACTGCAGCCGATCGGCCCCGGCGGACTGGTGTCCGGGCCGGACCTCATGCCGTTCGCGTGGTCCGGGGTGTCGCTGCACGCCGCCGGTGCCGCCGCGGCGCGGGTCCGGCTGCACCGGACGGGTGCGGACGCGCTGGCGGTGGAGCTGACCGATTCGGCCGGGTCGCCGGTGCTGTCGGCCGAGTCACTGACCCTGCGGCCGGTGCCGGCCGGGCCGCCGGGCCAGGCCGCGCTCTTCCGGCTCGGATGGGTGCCGTTGCCGGCCCTTCCCGGGCCGCCGGAGGGTGCACTGCGGATCTGCGACGACCCGGCGGAAGCGCTCGAGTGGGTCCGCACGGCGGGCCCGGGCCCGGGCCCGGTGATCGTGGCCACCCGCGCAGCGGTGGCGGTGTCCGACGCGGAGCTGCCCGACCCGGCTCGGGCGGCGGTGTGGAGCGCGATCCGCGGACTCGCGGAGAAGCGCATCGTCCTGGCGGACCTCGACGACTCACCGGACGCGGAGAACCTGGCCAAGGCGGCCGCGGCGCTCGGCGAGCCGGAACTGGCGGTACGCGGGGGAGCGGTGCACGTCCCGCGGCTGGAGCGGGTGCAGCCGTCGCCGGCGGAGCCGGAACCCTTCACCGGCACGGTCGTGGTGGCCGGGGCGGAGATCGAGGCACCCGGCGAAGCGGCCGACGTGGTTGCCGGTTCCGGTGCTGCGGCGGGCGGGCCTGCTGCCGGCGCCGGGCCCGGTGCGCGGGCTGCCGGCCGGGCCGCTGATGACCCCGGCTCTCCCGGCTGGGTGCGGATCGCGTCCCCGGCCGATCTTCCGTCGCTGCCCGCCTCGGGCGAGCTGATCGTGATCACCGGCCCGGCCGGCAGCCCGCTCGCCGAGGCGCTGGCCGCCCACCGGCGAGCACTGGGACACTCGACCCGGACCCTCACCTGGGGGCTTCCCGAGGCACCACCGCCGGACCATTCGCCGAGTGACTTCGTCGAAGCCGTGCGGCGGATCGCGGTCACCGGGCTCGTCGCCGCCGTGCTGCCCACTTCGCCGTCCGGCGCGGTTCCCGCGGTGCTGCGGAAGCTCGTGCGGCCGGGCAGGCGCACCGCGGCCGACCGCACCTGGGCCCAGCGGCTCGGCTCACTGCCCGCGGAAGACCGCCCGGCCGCCGTGCTCGGGCTGGTGCGGGAACAGATCGCCGCCGTGCTCGGGCTGGCGAATCCCGCGCACGTGCGTGACGATCGCGGACTGCTGCAGCTCGGCTTCGACTCGCTGACCGCCGTCGAACTGCGGAGCCGGCTCGGGGAGCTGACCGGCCTGCGGCTGCCCGCGACCCTCGTCTTCGACCACCCGACCGCGGCCGACATCGCCGGCCACCTCACCACCCTGCTCGTCCCCGACACGGGCAGGCAACCGGCGGACACCGGAGAACGGGACTTCCGCGCCGCCCTCTCCGCCCTCGGTTACGCGCGCCTGAAAGAAGCCGGGCTGGTGCGCACCGTCCTCGACCTGGCGGCGGCGCCCGCCCACGACGACCGGATCGACGCGATGGACGTCGCCGACCTGGTCCGGCTCGCCCTCGGCGACCCCGCCGACCCTCCCGACGAAACGTGAGCTGACGATGACCACCACGCCCGAGCGGATCGTCGAGGCCCTGCGCGCCGCGCTGAAGGAGAACGAGCGGCTCAAGCACCGGAATCGGGAGCTGACCGCCGGGGCCGCCGAGCCGATCGCCGTCGTCGGGATGAGCTGCCGGTTCCCCGGCGGCGTCCGGGAGCCGGCGGACCTGTGGCAGGTCGTCACCTCCGGCGCCGACGTCATCTCCGGGTTCCCCGCCGACCGCGGCTGGGACCTCGACGCGCTCTACAGCGCCGACCGCGACCGGCCGGGCACCACCTACACGCGCTCGGGCGGCTTCCTCGACGGCGTCGCCGACTTCGACCCGGCCTTCTTCGGGATCAGCCCGCGCGAAGCCCTCTCGATGGACCCGCAGCACCGGCTGCTGCTCGAAGCTTCGTGGGAGGCGATCGAGCACGCGCGGATCGACCCGCTTTCCCTGCGCGGCACCCGGACCGGGGTGTTCGCGGGGCTCGTCTACCACGACTACGGGTCCTGGCTGAGCCGGGCGCCGGAGGACCTCGAGGGCTACCTCAGCACCGGGATCTCCGGCAGCGTCGCCTCGGGGCGGATCTCCTACACCCTCGGCCTGACCGGTCCCGCGGTCACCGTCGACACGGCGTGCTCGTCGTCGCTGGTGGCCCTGCACCTGGCTTGCGAATCCCTGCGCCGCGGCGAATGCGCGCTCGCGCTGGCCGGCGGGGTCGCCGTGCTGGCGACGCCGATGATGTTCGTCGAGTTCGCCCGGCAGGGTGCGCTGTCGGCCGACGGGCGGTGCCGGTCGTTCGCCGCCGGCGCCGACGGGACGGCGCTGAGCGAAGGCGTCGGCATGCTGCTGGTCGAGCGGCTGTCCGACGCGCGGCGGCTGGGGCACCCGGTGCTCGCGGTCGTCCGGGGCTCGGCGATCAACTCCGACGGCGCGAGCAGTGGCCTGACCGCCCCGAACGGACCGGCGCAGCAGCAGGTGATCCGGTCCGCGCTGGCGAACGCCGGGCTGTCCACATCGGACGTCGATGTGGTGGAGGCCCACGGCACCGGCACCCGGCTGGGCGACCCGATCGAGGCGCAGGCGCTGCTGGCCACCTACGGCCAGGACCGGGAAACCCCGCTGTGGCTGGGCTCGGTGAAGTCCAACCTCGGCCACACCCAGGCCGCGGCGGGTGTCGCGAGCATCATCAAGCTGGTGCAGGCGATGCGCCACGGCGTGCTGCCGAAGTCCCTGCACCTCGACGAGCCGACTCCGCAGGTGGACTGGACCGCGGGAGCGATCTCCCTGCTGTCCGAACCGGTGCCGTGGCCGGAGACCGGCCGCCCGCGCCGGGCGGGGGTGTCGTCGTTCGGGATCTCCGGGACCAACGCGCACGTCGTGCTCGAGCAGGCGCCGGAGGGCGACGAACCGGGCACGCACGAGGGGGTGGTGCCCTGGGTGGTCACCGGCGCGACCCCGGCCGCGGCCCGGGACCAGGCCGCGCGGCTGCGTGCCTTCGCGGCGGACCACCCGGAACTGTCCCCATCGGACATCGGGCTTTCCCTGCTCACCACCCGGTCCGCGTGGGAGCACCGGATCGTCGTCGCCGGTGCGGATCGGGACACCCTGCCGGTCGCGCTCGAGACCGCGCGGCCGCGGCGGGTCGCGGCCGGGAAGCCCGCGTTCCTCTTCACCGGCCAGGGCAGCCAGCGCCGGGGGATGGGGCGTGAGCTGCACGAGCGGTACCCGGCGTACGCGCGGGCCTTCGACGAAGCGTGCGCTGCCGCGGGAATCGACCGCGACCTCGTGCTCGGCGGCGCCGAGCTGACCCGGACGGACCTGGCCCAGCCGGCGATCTTCGCCCTGGAAGTGGCGCTCTACCGGCTGTTCGAGTCGTGGGGCGCCCGCCCGGACCGGCTGGCGGGCCATTCGGTGGGCGAGCTCGCGGCGGCCCACGCCGCCGGGGTGCTGTCCCTGGCCGACGCCGGAAAGCTGGTCGCCGCCCGTGGGAGGCTGCTGCAGGCCCTGCCGGAGACCGGTGCGATGGTCGCGATCCAGGCGGCCGAAGCCGAAGTGCGTCCGCGGTTGGCCGCCACCGCCGACATCGCCGCCGTCAACGGGCCCGAAGCCGTCGTCGTCTCCGGTGCCGAAGACGCCGTTGCCGCGATCGCCGCCCACTTCACCGGACTCGGGAGGCGGACCAAGCGGCTCGACGTGTCGCACGCCTTCCATTCGCCGCTGGTCGAGCCGATGCTCGAAGAATTCCGGGCGGTCGCCGCCGGGCTGTCCTACGCGCGGCCCCGGATTCCGCTCGTCTCGGCCGTCTCGCCGTCGGCGGACCCGGCCACCCCCGGCTACTGGGTCGAGCACGTGCGCGCGACCGTCCGCTTCGCCGACGCGATCGGCGCGCTGGCCGAGGCGGGCGTGACGACCTGCGTCGAGCTCGGGCCGGACGCCGTGCTGTCCGCGATGGGTGCCGAGTGCGCCGAAGACCTCACCTTCGTCCCCGCCCTGCGAGCGGGGGAGTCCGAGACCGTCACCGCCGTGGCCGCGCTCGGGCACGTCCGGGACGCCGACTGGACGGCGTTCTTCGCCGGGGCGCGGACCGTCGACCTGCCTGCCTACGCCTTCCAGCGCGAGCGGTTCTGGCTCGAGCACGACCGGCCGGCCGGCGATCCGTGGCGCTACCGGATCGCGTGGCCGGCCCTGCCGGAGCGGCCCGCGACCCCGCCGTCGGGCACCTGGCTGGTCCTGCTCCCGGCCGATGGCGCGTCCTGGGCCGGGGAAATCCGCCAGGCCCTGGACCCGGACGCCGTCACCGTCACGCTCGACACCGGTCTGGACCGCCACGCCGTCGCCGAACGCCTGCACTCCGCACTGGGCGGCACGACCCCCGCCGGTGTCCTTTCGCTCCTGGCCGCCGGGACCACGCCCCACCCCGGGCACCCGGAGATCCCGGCCGGGCTCGCGCTCACCACCGTGGCGCTGCAGGCCCTGGCGGGGATCGACGCGCCGTGCTGGCTCGTCACGTGGTCCGGCGTCGCGGTGGACCCGGCCGAAACCCCCGACCCCGACCAGGCCCGGATCTGGGGCCTCGGCCAGGTGGCCGCACTGGAGGTGCCGGAGCGCGAACTCCGGCTCGCCGACGTCGCCGACGGCGCGGTGCCGCGGTTCGCCGGCCTGCTCGGCACGGCGAGCGAGGACCGGGTCGCGGTCCGCCGGGACGCCGTCCACGGCCGGCGGCTGGTCCGGGCGGCGGCCCCCGCCACCGCCCCCGAACGGCCGTGGCGCCCGCGCGGAACGGTCCTGGTGACCGGCGGCACCGGTGCGCTCGGCGCGCACGTCGCCCGGTGGCTCGCCGAGAACGGCGCCGAGCACCTGGTCCTCGGCAGCCGCCGAGGGCTCGACGCGCCGGGCGCCGCGGACCTGCGAGACGAACTGACCGCGCTCGGCGCCCGGGTGACCGTCGCCGCGTGCGACGTCGCCGACCGCGCCGCGCTCGCCGCGCTGCTGGCCGAGCACCCGCCGAACGCCGTCGTCCACGCCGCGGGCGTCCCGCAGTTCACCCCGCTCGACGGCACGAGCGCCGCCGAGCTGGCCCGGGTCGCCGCGCCCAAGGCCGCCGGCGCGGCCCACCTCGACGACCTGCTCGCCGGCACCGACCTGGACGCCTTCGTGCTGTTCTCCTCCGTTTCGGGGGTTTGGGGCGCCGACGGCCAGGCGGCCTACGCGGCCGCGAACGCCTACCTCGACGCCCTCGCGCAGCGCCGCCGCGCTCGCGGCCTGCCGGCCACGGCCATCGCCTGGGGCGCGTGGGGCGAAACCGGAATGGCGGCCCACGACGGCGTCGAGGAGCACCTGCGCCGTCGCGGTCTGGCCGCGATGCCGCCCCGGCGCGCGGTCGCCGCGGTGCAGCACGCCCTCGACCACGGCGAAACCGCCGTCGTCGTCGCCGACATCGACTGGGCCGCCTTCGTGCCCGCCTTCACCGCCGGCCGTCCTGGCTTCTTCCTGGACGAACTACCCGAAGGACGGCGGTTCGCGGCCCCCGCCCCGGCCGGGACCACGCCGCTCGCGACCCGGCTCGCACAGTTGCCCGAGGCCGACCGGCTGCCCTTCGTCACCGCGCTGGTCCGTGGGCACGTCGCCGCGGTGCTCGGGCACCACGAGCCGGGCGGCGTCGACCCCGGCCGTGCCTTCCGCGAACTCGGGTTCGACTCGCTCACCGCCGTCGACCTGCGCGACCGGCTCAACGGCGACACCGGGCTGCGGCTGCCGGCGACCGTCGTGTTCGACCACCCGGACGTCACCGCGCTCGCCGCGGAACTGCACCGCACGGCGCTGGGAACGGTCCTCGACGAAACCGCGGCCGCACCCGTCGCCGCCGACGAGCCGATCGCCGTCGTCGGCATCGCCTGCCGGTTCCCCGGCGGTGCCGACACGCCGGAGGAGTTCTGGAACCTCGTCCGCGAGGGCCGCGACGCCATCTCGGGCTTCCCGGCCGACCGCGGCTGGGACCTTGAGGACCTGTACGACCCCGAGCCGGGACTCCCCGGCAAGACCTACACCCGCTCCGGCGGCTTCCTCGACGACGCCGCCGGGTTCGACGCCGCGTTCTTCGGCATCAGCCCGCGGGAGGCCAGGGCGATGGACCCGCAGCAGCGGCTGCTGCTGGAGACCTCGTGGGAGGCCGTCGAACGCGC
Organism: Amycolatopsis rifamycinica; assembly: GCF_000695625.1. Classification (GTDB taxonomy): domain Bacteria; phylum Actinomycetota; class Actinomycetes; order Mycobacteriales; family Pseudonocardiaceae; genus Amycolatopsis; species Amycolatopsis rifamycinica. The sequence goes on along the minus strand of NZ_JMQI01000026.1, from coordinate 178,623 downwards.
CGGCCTGGATCCGCACGGCCTGCGCGGCAGCCGCACCGGCGTGTTCGCCGGCGTGACGCACCAGGGCTACGGCCCGCCGTGGGACTCGGCCGCCGGAGCCGCGGCCGGGCACCTGCTCACCGGCATCGCCTCCAGCGTCGTGGCCGGCCGGGTGGCCTACACCTTCGGCCTGGAAGGCCCGGCGCTGTCGATCGACACGTCGTGTTCGTCCTCCCTGGTGGCGCTGCACCTGGCGGCCGAGTCGCTGCGGCGCGGCGAATGCACCCTGGCACTGGCCGGCGGCGTGACCGTGATGAGCAACCCCGGCGCGTTCGTCGAGTTCGGGCGGCAGCGCGGACTGGCCCCGGATGGGCGGTGCAAGCCGTTCTCGGCCGCCGCCGACGGGACGGCCTGGGGCGAAGGCGCGGGTGTGCTCCTGCTGGAACGGCTCTCCGACGCCGAGCGCCACGGCCACGAGGTGCTGGCGGTGATCCGCGGTTCCGCGGTCAACTCCGACGGCGCGAGCAACGGCCTCACGGCGCCGAACGGCCCTTCGCAGCAGCGGGTGATCCGGGACGCGCTGGCGCGGGCCGGGCTCCGGCCGTCCGAAGTGGACGCCGTCGAAGCGCACGGCACCGGCACGACGCTCGGCGACCCGATCGAGGCGCAGGCGCTGCTGGCGACGTACGGCCAGGACCGGGAAACGCCGCTGTGGCTGGGTTCGGTGAAGTCGAACATCGGGCACACGCAGGCGGCGGCCGGGGTGGCCGGGGTGATCAAGATGGTGGCGGCGATGCGCCGTGGTGTGCTGCCGCGGACGTTGCACGCCGACGAGCCGACGTCGCAGGTGGATTGGACCGGGGGCGCGGTGCGGCTGCTCACCGAGGCCGTGGCGTGGCCCGACGGCGGCCGGCCGCGCCGGGCCGGTGTCTCGTCGTTCGGCATGAGCGGCACCAACGCGCACGTCGTGCTCGAACACACACCGGTGCGCGAGCGCCCGCGACCGGCCCCGGCCCCGGCGGCCGGGCCGCTGGTCCTGTCGGCGAAGACCGGGACCGCGCTGGCCGCGCTGGCCGCCCGCTTATTGTCCCATGTGGACGGTGAAGAGGACGTCCGGTGGGCGGATCTGGGTGCGTCCCTGGCCGCGCGCCCCCGGTTCGAGCACCGCGCCGTGGTGCTGCCGGCCGCGGACCCACGGGCGGCGCTGCGGGCACTCGCGGCGGGCCGCCCGGCCTCCTCGGTGGTTTCCGGCGCCGCGACGAGCCCCGGCCGGACCGTGTTCGTCTTCCCCGGCCAGGGCGGCCAGTGGGCGGGGATGGGCGCGCGGTTGCTGCGCGAGTCGGAGGTGTTCGCCAAGCGGATGGCCGAATGCGACGCCGCACTCGGCGAGTTCGCCGGCCGGTCGGTGACCGGCGTGCTGCTCGGCGAACCCGGTACACCGGGCCTGGACCGCGTCGACGTCGTGCAACCGGCGTTGTTCGCGATGATGGTCTCCCTGGCCCGGCTCTGGCAGTCCGCCGGTGTCGAGCCGGACGCGGTCGTCGGGCACTCGCAGGGCGAGATCGCCGCGGCGTGCGTCTCCGGTGCACTGTCCCTTGCGGACGCGGCGCGCGTGGTCACCCTGCGCAGCAGGGCACTGGGCGAGCTGGCCGGGCAGGGCGGGATGGTCTCGGTCGCCCTGCCCGGGGCCGCGGCGGCGGACCTGCTGCCGGCCCGCTGGGGCGGCCGGCTCGCGCTCGCCGCCGTCAACGGGCCGTCGTCCACAGTGGTCTCGGGCGATCCCGAAGCGCTGGGTGAGCTGATCGCGTACTGCGACGGCGAAGGCGTGCGGACCCGGGCGGTGCCGGTGGACTACGCCTCGCACTCGGCGCACGTCGAGCGGATCCACGACCGGCTGCTGCGCGAGCTGGCCCCGATCCGGGCGCGGGTGCCCGAGATCGCGTTCTGGTCGACCGTCACCGGCGAACGGCTGGACGGCCCGGCGACGGACGCCGGTTACTGGTACCGGAACCTGCGGCAGACCGTGCTGCTCGAACCGGTCGTCGAGCGGCTGGCCGGGCTGGGGCACACGGCGTTCGTCGAGGTCGGGCCGCACCCGGTGCTGCTGAACGCGCTGCTGGAAACCGTCGAGAACCGGGGCGCCGACGCGGTGGTGACCGGCACCCTGCGCCGCGACGACGGCGGCACGGACCGGTTCGCCGAATCGGTGGCCACCCTGCACGTGCGGGGTGTTCCCGCCGACTGGCGGCCGTTCTTCCCGGACGCGCGGCGCGTCCCGCTGCCGACCTACCCGTTCGAGCGCGAGCGGTTCTGGCTGGACCGCGGTGCGCCGTCCGGCGGTTCGCCGGACGGGCCACCCGGCTCCGGGCACCCGCTGCTCGGCGCGGTCGTCGCGGTCGCCGGGCGCACGGAAGTCGCGTTCGCCGGACGGCTGAGCGTCGCGGGCCGGCCGTGGCTCGCCGACCACGCCGTGCACGGCGTGATCCTGTTTCCCGGCACCGGTTTTCTCGAACTCGCGAGCGCCGCGGGCGAGCGGACCGGCTGCCCGGCCGTCGACGAACTGACGCTCGAAGCACCGCTGGTGCTCGGGACGACCGGCACCGTCGAGACGCAGGTGCTGGTCGGCGAGCCGGACGAGGGGGGCCGCCGGGCCGTCACCGTCCACTCCCGGCCGGACGACGAGGAGACCTGGACACGCCACGCCACCGGGGTGCTGTCGGCGGCCGCGCCGGCCGCGACCGGGCTGCCCGGATGGCCGCCGCCCGGCGCGGTTCCCGTCGATCTGGCCGGCTTCTACGACGACCTCGCCGAGCGGGGCTACGGCTACGGCCCGGCCTTTCGCGGCCTGCACGCGGCCTGGGTGGCAGGCGACGACGTCTACGCCGAGGTCCGCCTCCCGGACGGCTGCGCACCGGACTCCTTCGGGCTGCACCCGGCGTTGCTGGACGCCGCGCTGCACGCGTCCGCGCTGCGGACTGCCCCGGACGGCCTGCCGTTCTCGTGGACCGGCTACACGCGGTTCGCGGCCGAGGCCACCGCGGTGCGCGTCCGGCTGTCCCCGGCCGGCGACGGGCTCGCGGTGACCGTCGCGAGCGAGACCGGGGAACTCCTCGCCCGGATCGGCGCGCTGGTGACGCGGCCGGTCCCCGAACCGGCCCGCCCGGCCACCGACGGGCTGCACCGGCTCGACTGGGTGCCCGTCGCGGCCCCGGCCGAGCCGCCGGCGAGCTGGACCGAGGTGTCCACGGTGGACGACGTGGCGACCGCGCGCGGGGACCTGCTGGCCGGGTTCGCCGCCGAGGACGGCGATCCGGCGGAGACCGTCCGCCGGACGACGTTCCGGGCGCTGGAACTCGTGCAGGCCTTCCTCGACGACGAGCACCGCGCCGGGACCGACCGGCTCGTGCTGCACACCCGCGGCGGCGTCGCGGCCGCGACCGGGGAGCTGCCGGACCCGGCGCAGGCCGCGCTCTGGGGCCTGGTGCGCTCCGCGCAGTCCGAGCACCCCGGCCGGTTCGTGCTCGTGGACGACCCGGCGGGCGACCACCTCGCAGCAGCTGTCGCCCTCGGCGAGCCGCAGGTGGCCGTCCGGGACGGCGAGTTCCGCGTCCCGCGCCTGACCCGGGCGGCCCCCGGCGAGGCGGCTCCGGCGTGGGGCGACGGGACCGTGCTGGTCACCGGCGCCTCCGGGCTGATCGGCGGCCTGGTGGCCCGGCGGCTGGTCGGCCACCACGGCGTCACCCGGCTCGCCCTGCTTGGCCGGCGCGGGGCCGGCAGCCCGGAAGCCGCCGCCCTGCTGGCGGAGCTGCGCGACCGGGGTGCCGACGTCAGCTGGCACGCGTGCGACGCGGCGGACCGGGCCGCGCTGGCCGAGGTCGTGGCCGGCCTGCCGGACCTCACCGCGGTCGTGCACTCGGCGGGTGCGCTGGACGACGGCGTCGTCACGGCCCTGACCCCCGAGCGGGTCGAGACGGTGCTGCGGCCCAAGCTCGACGCGGCACTGGCCCTGCACGAGGTGACGAAGGACCACGACCTCGCGGCGTTCCTGCTGTTCTCGTCGGCGGCGGGCTTGCTGGGGACGGCCGGGCAAGCCGGTTACGCGGCCGCGAACGCCTTCCTCGACGCGTTCGCCCGGCGGCTGCGCGCCGCGGGCGTGCCGGCGAAGGCGCTGGCCTGGGGCCTGTGGGCCGAGCCGAGCGGGATGAGCGGCGGCCTCGGCGACGTCTACCTCGCCCGCGGCGCCCGCATCGGCCTGCTCCCGCTGTCCTCGGCCCAGGGCCTCGAACTGTTCGACGCGGCGCTGGCCGTGGACGACGCCGTCGTCGTCCCGGTGCGCGTCGACACGACCGTCCTGCGCTCGGCGGAGGATCCGGCCGAGGTCCCGGCGGTGCTGCGCGGCCTGGCCGGGCCGCCGCGGCGGCGGGACACCGGCCGCGGCCCGGACCCGGCCGGCTTCGCGCGGCGGGTGCGCGGCGCGGCCCCGGCGGAGCGCGCCGAAGCCGTGCTCGGCCTGGTGCGGCAGCTGACCGCGGACGCGCTGGGACTCACGTCCGCCGCGGCGGTCCGCGACGACCGCGGGTTCCTGGAGATCGGCTTCGACTCGCTGATCGCCGTGGAGTTCCGCAACCGGCTCAGCGCCGCCACCGGCGTCAAGCTGCCGAGCACGCTGGTCTTCGACCACCCGTCACCGGCCGCGGTGGCCGCGTTCACCGAGGCCCGGCTCGCCGGGGACGCCGACGACACCGCGGCCGCGGCCCTCGCCGGCCTCGACGGCGTGGCCGCCGCGCTCCGGACCGCCGGGCCGGAAGCGCGGGCCCGGATCCTCACCCGCCTGCGGGCCCTCGCCGCCGATCCCGGCACCGCGCCGGACGACGGCCCCCGTGACCTCGACGGGGTGTCCGACGAAGAACTCTTCGACCTCATCGACAACGACTTCGGGATGGCGTGACATGGCCTCGCAGGACCAGCTCCGCGCCTACCTCAAGCGCGCGGTCACCGAGGCACGCGACGCCCGGCAGAAACAGCGCGAACTCGAAGAGCGAGCCAGGGAGCCGATCGCGATCATCGGGACGGCCTGCCGCTTCCCCGGCGGGGCCGAGTCGCCGGAGCAGCTGTGGCGGCTGGTCGCCGACGGCGTCGACGCGGTCGGCGAGTTCCCGGCCGACCGGGGCTGGGACCTCGGCGGGCTGTTCGACCCCGACCCCGACCACCCCGGCACGTCCACCACCGCGGCGGGCGCGTTCCTGCCCGGCGCGGCCGAGTTCGACGCCGGCTTCTTCGGGATCAGCCCGCGCGAAGCACTGGCCACCGACCCGCAGCACCGGCTGCTGCTGGAGACCGCCTGGGAGGCGGTGGAACGCGCCCGGATCGACCCGGCGTCGCTGCGCGGCACCCGCACGGGAGTGTTCGCCGGGGTCATCTACACCGAGTACGGCGCCCGCGTCTGGAACGGCAGCGCGCCGGAAGGACTCGAAGGCTTCCTCGGCACGGGCAGCGCCGGCGGTATCGCCTCCGGCCGGATCGCCTACACCCTCGGTCTCGAAGGCCCGGCGATCACGGTGGACACGGCGTGCTCGTCGGCGCTGGTGGCGCTGCACCTGGCGAGCGAGTCGCTGCGGCGCGGGGAATGCACGCTCGCACTGGCCGGCGGGGTCACCGTCCTGGCCACGCCGGCCGCGTTCCTCGAGTTCTCCCGGCAGCGCGGCCTCGCCCCGGACGGCCGGTGCAAGGCGTTCGCCGCCGCGGCGGACGGCACCGGCTGGGCCGAAGGGGCCGGGATCCTGCTGCTGGAACGGCTGTCCGAAGCTCGCCGCCGCGGTCACCCGGTGCTGGCGGTGATCCGCGGCTCGGCGGTCAACTCCGACGGCGCGAGCAGCGGCCTGACCGCGCCGAACGGACCCGCGCAGCAGCGCGTGATCCGGGCGGCACTGGCGAACGCCGGACTGTCCACTTCGGACGTCGACGCCGTCGAAGCGCACGGCACCGGCACGAAACTGGGCGACCCGATCGAGGCGCAGGCGCTGCTGGCGACGTACGGCCGGGACCGGCCGGGGGACCGGCCGTTGTGGCTGGGTTCGGTGAAGTCGAACATCGGGCACACGCAGGCGGCGGCGGGGGTGGCCGGGGTCATCAAGATGGTCGAGGCGATGCGCCGGGGTGTGCTGCCGCGGACGTTGCACGTCGACGAGCCGACCCCGCAGGTGGACTGGACCGAGGGGGCGGTGCGGCTGCTCACCGAGGCGGTGGCGTGGCCGGAGACCGGACGCCCCCGCCGGGCCGGGGTGTCGGCGTTCGGGCTGTCCGGGACGAACGCGCACGTGATCGTCGAGCAGGTGCCTCCGGACGAGGAACCGGCGCCGGGCCCGGAAACCGGGGTGGTGCCATGGGTGCTGTCCGGCAGGACCGCCCAGGCCGTGCGGGACCAGGCCGCCCGCCTGGCGTCCTTCGTGGCGGAGCGGCCGGAACTGTCCGTGGTGGACATCGCGCGATCACTGGCCGTCACGCGGTCCCGGTTCGGCTTCCGGGCGGTGGCCGCCGGAGCGGACCGGACGGCGCTGCTCGACGCGCTCGCGCGGGCGGAAGCCGAAGCGGCCGCCGAGGGCAAGGTGGCGTTCCTGTTCTCCGGCCAGGGCGCCCAGCGCGCCGGCATGGGCCGTGAGCTGTACGACCGGTTCCCGGTCTACGCCGAGGCCTTCGACGCGGTGTGCGCGCGGTTCCCGCTGCCGGTGCGGGAAGTCGTCTTCGGGGACGCCGAAGCCCTCGACCGCACCGAGTACGCGCAGCCGGCGTTGTTCGCCGTCGAGGTTGCCCTGTTCCGCCTGCTGGAGTCGTGGGGCCTGCTCCCGGACACGCTGGCCGGGCATTCGATCGGCGAGATCGCGGCCGCGCACGCCGCCGGGATCTTCTCGCTCGACGACGCCGCGACGCTGGTCGCCGCTCGCGGCGCGCTGATGCAGGCCCTGCCCGCGGGCGGGGCGATGACCGCCGTCGAGGCCACCGAGGCCGAAGTGCGCCCGCTCCTGGGGGCCACGACCGGGATCGCCGCCGTCAACGGGCCGCGGGCGGTCGTGGTGTCCGGGGCGCGGGCGGACGTCGAGCGGATCGCGGAGACGTTCGCCGGGCAGGGCCGCCGGACGAAGGCCCTCGCCGTGTCGCACGCGTTCCACTCACCGCTGATGGAGCCGATGCTGGCGGAGTTCCGCCGCGTCGTCGAAGGCCTCACCTTCGCCGAGCCGCTGATCCCGGTGCACTCGACGGTGTCCCGCGCCGCCGACATGGCCACTGTGGACTACTGGGTGACGCACGTCCGCGCGACCGTGCGCTTCGCCGACGCCGTCGAGCAGCTGCGGACCGCGGGCGTGACGACCGCCCTGGAACTCGGGCCCGGCGGCGTGCTGTCCGGGATGGGCCCGGCGTGCACCGGCGACATCCGCTTCGTGCCCGGGCTGCGGGGCGGGCGGCCGGAGCCGGAAACGCTCTTCGGCGCGCTCACGACGCTGGCGCCGGACTGGGCGGCGGTGGTCGCGGAGGGCCGCACTGTCGACTTGCCGACCTACGCCTTCCAGCGCGAGCACTTCTGGCTCCGGGAGCCGCCGCGGACGGGGGGCGTCGAAGCCGCCGGGCTCACCGCGATCGGGCACCCGCTGCTCACCGCGTGCGTGCCGGTGCCATCGACCGGTGCACTGGTGCTGACCGGGCGGCTTCCGGCCGCGGCGGGGTCGTGGCCTGCCGACCACGAGGTGCTGGGCAAGCGGCTGCTGCCGGGTGCCGCCGTCGTGGAGCTGGTGCTGCGGGCCGCGGCGGAAGCCGGGTACGGGCAGCTGGAAGAACTGACGCTCGAGGCCCCGCTGGTCCTGCCGGACGAGGCGACCCGCGTCCAGGTGGTGCTCGGCGCGCCCGAGCCGTCGGGCCGCCGCACGGTCGGCGTCCACGCGCAGACCGGCGAAGGGCCGTGGACGCGGCACGCGACGGGGTCCGTCGTCGTGGCGGCGGGCGAGGTGCCCGGCGAGGCACCGGACTGGCCACCGGCGGGCGAGGAGCTGTCCGTCCCGGAGCTGCACGACGACCTGGCGGCCGCGGGACTCGGCTACGGCCCGGCGTTCCAGGGCCTCGACGCCGCGTGGCGAGCGGGCGAGGAGGTGTTCGCCGAGGTGACGCTGCCGGTCGACGCGGACGGGTTCGGCATCCACCCGGCCCTGCTCGACGCGGCCCTGCACGCGGCGGCACGCCTCGCGTCGGCGGCGGAGCCGGGAGTACCCCGGCTGCCGTTCGCGTGGAGCGGCGTCCGCCTGCACGCGGAGGGGGCGACGAGCCTGCGGGTCCGGCTCGCCCCGGCCGGGGGAGAAGCGTTTTCGCTGGTGGCGTGGGATCCGGCCGGCCGGCCGGTGCTGACGGTGGAGTCCCTGGTCCTGCGCCCGGCCGGCCGGCCGGGCGACCGGCCCCGTGCGGGCGAGCTCCTGCGGGTCGACTGGTCCCGGCTGCCACTCGCGGCGGCCGAGCAGGCGGCGTGGCCGGTGGTCGGCCCGGCACCGGAACACGTGACGGTATCGGCGAAGTACGGCGACCTGGCGGAGCTGGGCCGGGCCCTCGACGCGGGGACGGCGGTGCCGCCGGTGGTGCTGGCCACGGTACCTGCCGGTGACCCGGGCCCGGCCGACGCCGGCCTGGGGGCAACGGTCCCGCGCGGTGCCGGCCCGGGCAGCGTCGGCTCGGCCGATCGCGGCGCCGCCCCGGCCGCGTCCGCCGTGAGCGCCGCCGCCGTTCGTGATGCCGTCCAGCGCACCCTCGCCCTCGCCCGTTTTTGGGTCGAAGAGGCGCGGTTCGACGGCTCGAAACTCGTGCTCGTCACCCGCAACGCGGTCGCCGCCCCCGCTCCCGATCTGGTCCAAGCTCCACTCTGGGGCCTGCTGCGGTCCGCGCAGGCGGAGCACCCGGACCGGTTCGTCCTCGTCGACAGCGACGCCACCGAAGCCTCCGCCGAAGCGCTCGCCGGCGCCGTGGCCACCGGTGAGCCGCAGCTCGTGCTCCGCGACGGCGCCGCCCGCGTGCCTCGGCTGACCGCTGCCGCCTCCGCTGCCGGGCCGGTCGCCTTCGACCGCGACGGAACCGTTCTCCTCACCGGCGGCTCCGGGGACCTGGCCCGCGTGCTCGCCCGGCACCTCGTCCGCGTCCACGGGGTGCGGCACCTGCTGCTCGCCGCCCGGCGGCCGGAACGGGCCGCCGACCTCGCCGCCGAGCTGACCGGCGCGGGCGCCGATGTGACCGCCGCCGCCTGTGACGTCGCCGATCGGGAAGCCGTTCGCTCGCTGCTCGCCGCGGTGCCCGCCGCGCATCCGCTCACCGCCGTGCTGCACACCGCCGGCGTGCTCGACGACGGCGTGCTCACCTCGCTGCGGCCCGGGCAGCTCGAAGCCGTCCTGCGGCCGAAGGTCGACGGCGGCCTCGTCCTCGACGAGCTGACCCGGGACCTCGGTCTGGCGGCGTTCGTCCTGTTCTCCTCGGCCGCCGGCCAGTTCGGCGCGCCGGGACAGGCCGGCTACGCCGCCGCGAACGCCTTCGCCGACGCGCTGGCCCGGCGGCGCCGGGCCGACGGCCTGCCCGCCACGGCCCTCGCCTGGGGCCTGTGGCAGCAGCACGACGGCATGGCGGGCGGCCTCGGCGCCGCCGACCGAAACCGGATGGCCCGCGCCGGCGTCGTCGCACTGTCCGAAGAGGACGGTCTGCGGCTCTTCGACGCGGCGCTCGCCGGTGAAGAGGCGGTCGTGGTGCCGATCGGGCTCGACCGGGCCGTGCTCCGGAACTCCGGCGAGCGGGTGCCGGCGCTGCTGCGCGGGCTGGTCCGGGCCCCCGTCCGGCGGGCGGCGAAAACCGCGCCCGATTCCGCCGGGTCGTTCGCCGGCGGGCTCGCCGAACTGTCCGAGGAGGACCGCCGGGCCCGCGTCCTGGAATTGGTGCGGCAGGAGGCCGCCGTCGTGCTCGGCCACGCGGGCGCGGACGCGATCACCGCCGGGCGGCCCTTCCTCGAAGCCGGGTTCGACTCGCTCACGGCGGTCGAACTGCGCAACCGCCTCGCCGCGGCGACCGGGACGCGGCTGCCCGTGTCGGTCGTCTTCGACCTGGCCACGCCCGCGGCGCTGGCCGGCCGCCTCGCCGGGGAGCTGGCGCCCGGCCGCCCCGCCGCCCCGGCGGACGCGGGCGACACCGTCAACGCCCTGTACCGCCAGGCCTGGGAACGGCGGGACATCGTCGCCGGCAACGAGTTCCTCCGCGCGGCGGCGCGGCTGCGGCCGAAGTACGACGACGCGGCCTACCTGGCGGAACTGCCGCCGCCGGTCACCCTGGCCACCGGCCCCGCGCGGCCGCGGCTGATCTGCGTCCCCACGCTGGCGGCGTCGTCGAGCCCGCTGCACTACGCGCGGTTCGCGGCCGAACTGCAAGGCGTCAGGGACGTCTCGGTCGTGTACCTGCCGGGGTACGCCGACGCGCGGGAGAAGCTGCCGGCGTCGTTCGACGCGATGGCCGGCCTGCTGGCGGATTCGGTGGAGCGGGCCGCGGACGGGGAGCCGTTCGCGCTGGTCGGCTATTCGGCGGGGGGCTGGCTGGCCACGGCGGCGGCCCTGCGCCTGGAGCACCGCGGCCGCACCCCTGCGGGCGTGGTCCTCGTCGACACGTACTTCTTCGACGCGGACCTGCCGCTGATCGAGCCGACCCTGGCCGACGAGATGTTCGCGCGCGAGGACTTCTTCGGCCGCATCGGCCACGCCCGGCTCACCGGGATGGGCGGCTACCTCAACGTGCTGGACACGTTCACCCCGCGCGCGACGAAGGCACCGATGCTGTTCGTCCGGGCGCAGGACCCGCTCCCTTCCGAGGGCGACGGCGTCGGTCCCGACCACCCCATCTGGCGGCACGAGATCCCCTTCGCCGACGAGACGGTCGAGGTGCCGGGGCACCACATGAACGTGATGGAACAGGAGAACGCGCGGGAGGTGGCACGCGCGGTCGACCGGTGGCTCGCCTGAGGAGGCCCGCTCAGTGCGGGGCCGGGGCGGGCGGGCCGGCCGGCGGGGCCTCGGCCCAGTTCGAGGGTGCAGGTGATGCCGTCCGGTGGTGTCGGCAGCGAGGCCGCGCGCCAGGACGAGTGATTCCACGACCCGGCCGCCGATCCGGTCCGCGCACGGTGCCGCCGCGTCCAGGTGCCCCCTATGCCGCGATCGTCACGGGCATGATCCTGCTCGGGCAGCGTTGTGAACCTTTCGAGTGCCTTCGCCGACTTAACTGGCGAAGGAGGGCAGATGAGCGATGGGACTTCTACGCCCCAGGTGAAACGCGGCTGGACCGGTGTTGACCCCGAGACGCGGAAGACTGCCGAAGTGGCCGGGTATGGGGGAGTTCGCACTCAGGACGGCTCCCATGCGGCCGGGCAGCAGCCGGCGACCGTGGTGCTGTCCGTCAACGCGCACGGAAAGGGCCGGAAGCCGGGGCTTCCGGCCCGTTCCGGGCTCAGTACCAGTGCGCGCGGCCGCCGATCCTGCGGCCGGTCCCGCCGAGGATCGCGAGGACGACGCCCGCGACGGCGAGCACGGTGCCGATCGTGTACAGCACCGGGATGCCGATGAGGAAGCCGATGATGATCAGGATGACGCCGAGGACGATCACGGTGGGGAACTCCTTTTCCGGGGGACCCGCCACCCCTGAGCGGGTGGCGGCTCGCTTCGAGCGCGGAGGTACCCCGGACCCCCTGCCGGTCAAACGGCCGTTCTCATCCGGAGGGCTGGACGGTGGGGACGATCTCGGCCCAGACCGTCTTCCCGGTAGGCCGCTGTTCCTGTCCCCAGGCGATGGTGCACTGCTCGACCAGTGCGAGTCCCCGTCCGCCGGTTTCCGAGGGCGGGCGCGGACACGCCGGGTCGCGGCACGAGTCGTCGACTTCGATGCGCAGCCAGCCCGCCCGGCGCAGCAGCCGCACCTGCCGCGGCGGGGTCCCGTGCCGGAGCGCGTTCGATACGAGCTCGTCCAGCACCATGATCGTGTCGGTCAGGTCTGCTTCGGACAGATCGCTCAGCGCGGAGCGGGCCCATCGGCGAACCCAGGACAGTTCGGCCAGGTCGTCCTCGACGTCCAGCACCCGGGTTTCGACCTGTTCGACAGTCGTCGGCGCGTATTCGGTCTGCATGGGACCCCCGCTTCCTTCGTCGGTCTTCGGTCTGCGGCTCGGGTACCCGTGATCGGTGCCACCACACCACGAAGGCTGCTTACGACATCCTGGCCCCGATGCTCAGGCGAGCATCTGCATGCCGGTGGCCAACGCGATGATCAGGACGCCGACTCCGAAGCCGACGAGCAGGGCGTCGCCGACTCGGGGGCGCAGCCGGACTCCCGCGTAGGCCACGCCCACGGCGAGGATCAGCCACGAGCATGAGGCCCTCGCCCGACCGAACGCATCCGCGCTCGGCCATCCGGGAACCAAGGCCCAAGCCGCGCAGCAGTCGAACCGCGTTCGGTCCCAAAGCGAGGCCGGCTCCGACCTCCTCGATGGCAGGCGCTTGCTCGAACACGGTCACCTCATGACCGTCCTGGGACATAGCGGCTGCGGCGGTGGCTCCGCCGACGCCGAGACCGACGATTCCGATCCGCATGGTCCTCATCTTTCATTGCTGCGGTTGACAGGAAAGGGCTCTGCCCAACCCGAGCCAGATTCAAGCTTGACCCCCTTGAGCAGCTTGATGTCCTGACCCCCTGCGAACACCAGCGCGACTAGCTGTCCAGAAGACGCGGCGACCGGGACGACCTCGTGCGCCGCCGCCGGACCGGCATGGAACGCCAAGCTAAGGGTCGGCGCCACAGCTCGGCGTTCCCGGGCGCATGACCCGGCGCCGCGACGGCCTACCCCCATGTGCAGGCAGATGCGCCCGGTGGGGCCGGCCTCACCCGGTGGTGGCATGGCCGGGCTTGATTCACAGCGCCGATGCGTGGGTGGCTGCGGCCTGGGGTCGCCGGATTCACCCGAGGTTCCCGGCTTCAGGGGGCGCGTACTCCGTCGGGGTGCACCCGGTGATCGCGCGGAAGTCGCGGTTGAGGTGGGACTGGTCGGCGTAGCCGCACCGGTGGGCGATCTCCGGCCACGGTAGCCGGCCGGCCAGTGACGTCGCGTGCTGAAGCCGGACGACGCGGGCGACGGTCTTCGGGCCGAACCCGAACGCCGCCCGGAAGCGGTTGGTGAGGTGCTGGCGCGTCCAGCCGGCTTCTTCGGCGAGGTCCTCGATCCGCACCCGGCCACGGGTGGCCAGGAGGCGGTGCCACGCGCCGAGCACCGGCCGCGGCGGCGTTGCCGGGTCGCGCAGCCGCGCGCCGAGGAAGGCGTCGAGGAGCCGGGGGTCCGGGTGTTCGCTGAGCCGCTCGGTCAGCAGTTCCGCCTCCCGGCCGAGCAGGTCGGCGAAGCCGGCGGTGGTGTTCGCCAGCTCCCGCAGCGGCATGCCGAACAGCGCGTACGCGCCGGGCGGCGTCAGGGCGACGGCGATCCCGCGGGACGGACCGGACTGGACCACCTCCAGGGGCCGGTCGCGCAGGCCGAGCACCGGTGATACCGGCAGGTCGTGTGTCGCGTCGACCACCCGTCGGATGGGCGCGGTGAAGTCGAGCGTCACGGTGACCAGGCCGAGCGGAGTGAACCGCCACGGCAGCGCGTCCGTGCGGTGGAAGTCGTGGTAGACGTAGCCGAGCACCGGCCCGGCCAGCCGGGGGTGGGGGCACGCGGAACGTCGTTCGGCGGGCGCGCGGACCGTGTCGCGCTGCGGCAGCACCAGCGTCCAGTTCGCCATGCCTCATCGTACTTTCGTCCGAGACGCTACCGGGAAGCTGCGCAAGGCCCAGCTGAGCGTGACACCATTGCGGCGGAACCAGAACTGGCAGAGCGCGCTCTCCTTGTCTGCGGCGGGCAGAGCGAGCCAGGTCGTGGCCGGTGTCGAGTTCCGCCGCCGGGGTCGGGGGCGACGGCGAGGCGGCCCAGCCGGGTCCTGGCGGACAAGGGCTACTCCAGCCGCGCCATCGGCATTTATCTGCGCCGACGCCGCGTCCCGGCGACCATTCCCGAACGCCGGGACCAGCGAGCCAACCGGCTGCGCCGCGGCCGGGCCGGTGATCGCCCACCCGCGGGGACGAGCGGGGGTGGAACGGCCTTCCCGGTGGTGATCGCCAAGAAGGCCGTTCTCGAACCTATTCGGGAAGGTCGTAGTCGGCGCTCACGGTTTCCCAGCCGGCCGGGCAGAAGGCCGTTGCGGGGTTGCGCGGCTGGTGCCAGTCGCTGAAGAAGACCTGCCAGTCACCGCGGGTTGACTTGCACCGGACACCCACCCGGAACGCGATGTCGTAGCAGTTGCCCCCGGCCCGGTCGGACAGCATCCAGATGGGATCGCAGCTCGCCATCACCTGGATCGGGGACGCCGCGCTGGTCGTGGTGGTGGCGGAGGCGGTGCCCGCACCCAGAACGGCCAGCGCACCGGCGGCGGGCAGCATGGCCAGCGCGAACAGGGACTTCTTCATCGTTCTCCCTTGACTTTTCTCGTTCTTCCTTGACTTGCGGATGGGTCTCGAAAGTCAGAAACCGACGTGTGGCTCCCTGCCGAAACACCCCCGGCGGACCCTGGTCACTGCCGGCCACGCCATATCCGCCGCGTCCCCGCACCGCGTGGCCCCCGCGCGCCCTTGATTGGGAAGTGACGGATTGCCATACCAACGATCTCGGGTCTGTTTTGTTGGATCCCCAGAACGCGTTTCTGGTACGACGAACTTTTCAGTCGAAACAATTCACATATTCAGGAATGTGCCGGATGTCGATGAGCGTAAAAGGGGCCCAAGGCGACGTCAACCCGTTTCAGGCCGGCCTGAAACGGGTTGACGGCGACGGCGAGCGCCCGCGAGCACCGGTCCCTGACGGGTCACCACCGGCGGAGGCGGTGGCCGGCAGCACCCCAGAACGAGGTGAGCCGGACCCCGTCTTCGGTGACGAAGAACCTGGCTCCCATCACCGCCGTGCCGAGGCCGAACACCGTGGCCAGCAGCGGCAGCACGTACGGCTGCGGGGGTGAGCCGCCGAGTGCGTCCAAGGCGAGCAGGCGGATGGTCGACGGCGTGGCGATCAACGCCCCCACCACGAACATCCCGGACCAAGCCAGCTTCCACCGCCGGCGCGTGGCGGGGCTGAACACCCGCACGGGCAACCGGCTCTCGCACGATCCGCAGGCCACCACGGCTTCGACGAGGCCGGTGGCGGGCCGCGGAACCGGGATGTCGCTCAGCGAGTACCGGACGGTGGTCGTGAACACGGAGGCGTGCTCGCGGTGCCGCTCGCCGTGGATGCAGGCCAGACGCACCTGTGGATATTCGCCTGTCTTGGCCACTGCTCCCCTCACGAATTCCCGTGCCGCGTGCCGCGTCCGCAGTATCGGGCGGGATCCGCGGGACCGGTCCCCGGCCGCGAGATCCAGGCCGTGGTGACGCGGCGTCAGCAGATCGATACGGCATTTCGTAGACTGCCCGGGTGACCAAGGGGCGAGTGGTGGCCGGCCGTTATCGGCTGGAAGAGGAGCTCGGCCGAGGTGGCATGGGCGTCGTCTGGCGGGCGGTCGATCTCGAGCTCGGCCGGCAGGTGACGCTCAAGCGGGCGCTGGGCGAGGACGCCGGGCAGATCCGGCGTGAGGCGCGGATCGGTGCCGGGCTGCTGCACTCGAACGTCGTCACCGTGTTCGACACGGTCGCCGACGGGGACGCCCAGTGGCTGGTCACGGAGTACCTGGCCGCCCGGAGCCTCGAGGAACTCGTCGACGACGGGGGGCCGCTGCCCGAGGACCGCGTCCGGCGCATCGGCGCGCAGCTCGCCGCGGCGCTCGCGGACATGCACGCCCGCGGCATCGTCCACCGCGACGTCAAGCCGGGCAACGTCCTGGTGACCGCGGACGACGTCGCCAAGCTGACCGACCTGGGCATCGCGCGCTGGACCGAGGTCACCCGCACCGGCGGCGCCCAGCTGACCGGCACGCTCGGGTACGTCGCGCCGGAGGTGGCCGACGGCGCCGAAGCCGGGCCCGCCTCGGACGTCTTCTCCCTGGGCGCCACCCTCTACGCCGCGATCGAAGGCCGGTCGCCGTGGGGCTCGGGCGAGGACGGCCCGTTCGCGCAGGTGCGCCGCGCCGCCGCCGGACGGCCCGCGCCCGCCGAGCGCGCGGGCCGGTTCGCGCCGGTGCTCGACGCGCTGATGGCCCGGCGCCCGGCCGACCGGCCCGGTGCCGCCGAGGCGGTCACGCTGCTCACGGCGGACGCGCCCGTGCCCCGGCGGCCGCGACGCCACCTGCGCCGCCGGTGGCTCGCCGGGGCCGCGGTGGCGGCGGTGGCCGCGCTGGTGGCGGGATTCGTCCTCGTCCGGCCGCTGTGGACCACCACTGACGGCTCCCCGGCCGGCCCCACCACCCACGGCGCACCGGCCGGCGCGAACACCCTCGGTGCCGACCCCGCCGGGACGGACCCGTGCGCGGCGATCTCGCTCAACTCGCTAACCGGGTTCGGGGAGCCGTTCGTCGACCCCGAGGTGCTGAACTTCGGCACCTGCGTGGTCACGACCACGCTGGCCGACAAGACCGGGCAGGTGCAGACCCGGCTCGAGCTGACCGGCCCGCTGCGGTACCCGCCCCGGCCGCCGGTGCCGGGCAAGATGGGCGAAATCGAGTATCCCGAAGCCCACGACGGCTCCTGCGAGCGTGCCATCTCGCTGGCCGACGCCAACCGGATCGTCGTCACCTCGTACCCGGTGACCCGCGCACAGGACGCGCCGCTGTGCAACTTCTCGGATTCGGTGCTCTCCGGCGTGCTGGCCAAGCTCGCCAACGGGCCCCTGCCCGCGCGCGAGCGGCCGTTTCCCGAGCGGTCGCTGGCCCGCGTCGACGCCTGCGGCCTGCTCGACGACGCCACGACGTCGGGTGTGCTCGGCCGGGCCAAGAAACCGGATCGCGGGTTCGGTGGCTGGGGCTGCACCTGGGAGCACGATCCCCGCACGATCACCGTGGAGTTCACCCGGGAATGGCCGATCGAGGCGGACGAGGAGGTGCCGGGCGACCGGATCCGCGTGGGGAACCGCAACGCCGTCGTCGCGCCGGTGCCGGGCGGGCATCCGGAGTGCGCCGTCAAGGTCGTGCACCGCCCGTACGTCCCGGCGTTGCCGGTGCTGCCCGGCACCCCCTCGGATCGGGAGGAGGTCGCCGTCGTCTCCGTCGAGGACACCACGGCGGCCGGTGGTGACGCGCTGTGCGCGACCGCGCGCTCGCTGGCGGAGGTCCTCGTCCGGCACCTGCCGTGAACCGGGGACCGGTCCCCGGCGGTCCCGGCTAGAAAGGGAGGGCCGAGGCCGGGTTCGCGGGCCGGAGGAGACGGGACGAGAAGTGGCGATACGGGTACTGGCCGGTGTGGCGCTCCTGGTGGGGGCCATGGCCGGTCCGACGGCCGAGGGGGCTGCCGGACCGGCGCCGCGCACCTGGCGGGTGGGGCCGCACGGGCAGTACGCCGCGGTGCAGGCGGCGGCCGACGTGGCCCGCCCGGGCGACACGGTCGCGATCGAGGCCGGCAGCTACCCGGGCGGGCTCACCGTCCGCCGCGACGGCGCCCCGGGCCGCCCGATCCGGTTCGCCGGCACGGGCGGCACCGCGGTGCTGACGGGCGCCGGCGGCCTGGTCGTCGGCGGGCACAGCTGGCTGGAGTTCACCGACGTGACCGTGTCCGGTTCGACCGGCTTCGGCGTGTACGCCGAGGGCGCGCACGACCTCGTGTTCGACCGCTTCGGCGTCGACGGCGCCCGTGACGGCGGGCTCGTGCTGGTCGGCACCCGGCGGGTGCGCGTCGCGCAGTGCGACATCCGCGGCACCAACTCCCGCGGCACGGCGGCCGACCACGAAGCGCTGAGCATCGCCTCCGGTTCGTCGGACGTCGAGGTGTCCGGCTGCCGCGTGCACGACAACGGCGAGGAAGGCATCGACGTGAAGTACGACGACGCCGCCCGGGTGAAGATCCACCACAACGTCGTGACCGGTAACCGGGGGCCGGACATCTACGTCGACTCATCGTCCACCGTGGACGTCTACGCCAACGTCGTCGGCGGTACCCGCGAGGCCACCAAGGCCGGGATCGGGCTCGCCGTCGAGGACTACTCGGAAAGCCGGCTGCTCTCGGACATCCGGGTCTTCGACAACCTGTCCACCGGCAACGCGCAGGCCGGGCTGAGCCTCTGGGTCGAGTCGGCCGGGACCATGCGGAACCTGACGATCGTCAACAACACCTTCGCCGGCAACGCCCGCGGCTCCCTGCTGATCGACGCCGACCGGTTCACCGGGAGGAACATCTTGCGCAACAACGTGTTCGGGGACGGGCCGGTCGACGCCGGGCCGTTCGCCGCCGACCACAACTTCGCCGGGAACCCGGGGTTCACCGATCCGGCCCGCGGCGACTACCACCTCGCCGCGGGCTCGGCCGCGGTGGACGCCGGCAGCCCCCGGCGCGCTCCCGCGTTCGATCTCGACGGCGTCGCCCGGCCCGCCGGCGCGGGCTTCGACATCGGCGCCTACGAACGGAGGTGGCCGTGAGCACCGGACGTCTCGACCCGCACCGCGGGCGCAGCCTGCGCCACGGCGTCGCCGACGCCGCGCCGGGCACGTTGAGCGCGCTCACCGTCACCGGCGGCATCGCGGTGCCGCCCTCGCCCGGCAGCCGGGTGACCTTCGGGCGCAACCGGCTCGAGGTCGACGTCTGCGTCGGCGAGGAGGACGTGCGGATCAGCCGGGTGCACGGGCTGCTCGTGCGCGAGCGGGGCCACTGGTGGCTGAGCAACACCGGCCGCTCGCCGATCCGGCTGTCCGACAACGTCCTGCTGCACCGCGACAGCGAACCGCTGCCGCTGGCCGACGGCTACACCGCGCTGTTCCTGCGCGGCACCCGTGAGCACGTGCTGGAGCTGCTCGTCTCCGGCGGCGAGGCCGGGGTGGCCACGCGCCGCCCGACGCAGCCGACGGCGCCGCCGAAACGGTGGCGGCTCTCTCCGGAGGAGCACCTCGTGCTGGCCGTGCTCGGGCAGCGCTACCTCGGCTACGACCCCCACCCGCTGCCGCTGTCCCGGCAGCAGGCGGCCGCCGAGCTCGCCGAACGGCGGCCGCACGAGAACTGGACGGTCAAGCGCGTCGAGCACCTCGTTTCCCGGGTCCGGCAACGGCTTTCCGACGCCGGCGTGCACGGGCTGCGGCGGGAGGAGGTGGGGGAGCCGGTGGGGCTGACCCTGACCGTGAATCTGCTGCGCGAGCTGGTGCTGTCGACGACGCTGGTGCCGATGGACCTCGAATGGCTCGAACTGCCCGAGCCACCGCCGTCCCCCGGATGAGGTGTGGCCGCCGCCTGAGGAGGTGAAATGCCGAAAACCCTGCGTCGCGCGTCCGTCATCTTGGCCCTGTCCGGACTGTGGCTGGCTGCCGTCTGGCTGATCGCCCTGTTCTTCCTGCCGTTGGACGAGACGATTCCCCAGACGTCCGGCCGGGTGGCCGAAGAACAGCGGACCGGGCTGCGGGTTTCGCCTTTGCTGGCCGCGGCCTTCGTGCATTGGATCCTCTGCGTGCTGGTGCGAACCGGGTTGAGGTCCGTCCGTGTCGTTCTCACGATCACGTCGGTCGTCCTGGGTCTGGTGGCGTTGCTGTCAACAGCCTTTTCCGTGCTCGAGTACCAGGACTTGATCGAGCGTGCGGCAGGGCGTGGCCGGCAGATGCCTCTCACGGGAGTGACTGTCTCCGTCATCGTCGTCGAGGTACTCGGCTTCGTGTCCACGGTGATCGGGGTGGTGCTGCTGTACTTGCCGGCGAGCAACGCCTACATCGAAGGTGTCCGCTCCCGCAGATCCCGGTCCCGCGAGCGGATGACCGAGTTCCTGGACTAGTGCGCCGGCGCGTCGGCGGTGAACCGGCGGTGAACCTGTCCCGGTCACCGTGGCTTGCGCGCGGCGGTCCTGTATGCGGCGCGCTGCGGTCCTAGGCGACCTCGGTGATGTTCCGGATGATTGTCCATCCCGGACTGCCGGAAGCGACTTCCGGTGGTTGAGCGGATGCAGCGCCGAGACGAGGAGGTCGCACGCTCGTGATCACCGGTGACGGATGGCATGCGGGGCAGACTCTGCCCGAACTCTTCCAGCGAACGGCGCTGCGGTGCCGGGAGCGGATTGCCCTGCGCAGTTCCGACGGCGCTGTGGAACTGACCTGGGGCCGGTACGCCGAGCACGTGGAGCGCATCGCCGGCGGCCTGGCCGCGCTGGGTGTCCGCAGGGGGGACGCGGTGGCGATCATGCTGACCAACCGTCCCGAGTTCCACCTCGTGGATACGGCGTCGCTGCATCTCGGGGCCGTTCCGTTCTCGATCTACAACACGAGCCCCGCCACGCAGATCGGGTACCTGTTCACCGATGCCGGCAACCGGGTGGTGATCACCGAACGGCAATGGGCGGACACGATCAAGGCGGCCGGTGGGCTCGTGGAGCACATCATCTGCGTGGACGACGGCGTCGAGGGCACCATCTCCTTGGCCGAACTCGAGGCACTGCGCCCCGACGAGTTCGACTTCGACGCCACCTGGCGGGCCGCCGGTCCGGACGACCTCGCCACGATCATCTACACGTCGGGGACGACCGGGCCGCCGAAGGGCGTGGAACTGGAGCACCGCGCGATCCTGGAGTCGCTCCGCAGCGGGCTGGCCTTGCCGGAGATGGCCGCCGGCGCCGCAGAGGGTCGGCTGATTTCCTACCTCCCCGACGCGCACGTGGCGAATCGCTACTTCAGCCACTACCTCGCGATGGCCGGTGGCGCCACCGTCGTCACCGTCGCCGACCTCAAGACGATCGCCGAGGTGCTCCCGGCCGTGCGGCCGACGGTCTTCCTGGGCGTCCCCGCGTTCTGGCACAAGATGCAAGCGGCGCTCGGTCAGGCGATCGCGGCTCAGCCCGCTTCGCGCCGTCGCCTGGTCGAGTGGGCCTTCGCCACGGGTCGTGCCGTTGCGGAGCGGCAGGCCGCCGGACGCCCGGTCTCCGCCCGGCTGGCCTTCCGGCGCGCGCTCGCCGACCGGCTGGTGCTGCGTCGGCTACGCACCCGGATCGGCCTGGACCGGTCGGGGCTGACCGCCACCGGCGCGGCCCCCATCGCCCCGGACATCGTCTGGTTCTTCCTCAGCTTGGGGATCGAGCTCTGCGAGGGCTGGGCGATGTCCGAGTCGGCGGCCGGGGGAGCGATCAACCGCCCGGGCGCGGTCCGGCCGGGGACGGTCGGGAAACCGATGCCCGGCATCGAGGTGAAGGTGGCCGAGGACGGTGAGCTGCTGATGCGCAGCCCGACCCTGATGCGCGGCTACCGCGGGAACCCGGCGAAGACCGCGGAAGCACTCGGCCCGGACGGGTGGCTCCGCACCGGCGACGTCGGCACGGTCGACGCCGCCGGGTACGTCACGATCGTCGACCGCAAGAAGGAGCTGATCATCAACGCGTCCGGGAAGAACATGTCGCCCGCCAACATCGAGAACGCCGTCCTGGCCGCGTGTTCGCTGGCCGATTCCGTCGTCGCGGTAGGCGACCGGCGCCCCTACGTGGTCGCCTTGGTCACCCTCGACGTCGACGCGGTCCGGAAGTTCGCCGCCGAACGGCGCTTGCCGGGTGAGCACGACTTGGCCTCCCTCGCGGCGATGCCCGAGGTGCACGCGGAAGTCGAGGCGAGCGTTCTGGCGGCCAACGCCACGCTGTCCCGCGTCGAACAGATCAAGTACTTCCGCATCCTGCCGGACAGCTGGTCTCCCGGCGGCGACGAGCTGACGCCGACGAACAAGCTGAGGCGGCACAACATCGTCGAGAAGTACGCAGCCGACATCGATGCGCTGTACCAGGCCAAGTCGCCTTCGGCCGGGTGAAGAGGGCCGATCAACGGCGAGCGGGTTCACCCGGGCGGTGAAACCGGCCCACCGGCGTCGGCGGCGCGGTACGCGCTGAGCGGCTGCCCCGTCCACCGACGGAACGCGCGGCGGAACGCACTGGCTTCGGAGAAGCCCAACCGTCGCGCCAGCGCCACGATCGACTCTTCACCGCGGGCCAAGCTCGCGATGGCGGCGTCGCGGAGGATGTCCTCCTTGATCTGGCCGATCGAGGTGTGCTCGCCGTGCAACAGCCGGCGCAGGTGCTGGGTGCTCACGTTGAGCTGGGCGGCGATGGTGTCCGGGGACGGCCAGTGGCCCCGGAGGCCACGCTCGAGGACCCGGCGCACGTGGTCGGCCGTCGACGATCCGTAGTCGCGGGTGGTGAACCAGACGTTCGGCTGATCGCGGAGGTAGTCCGCGAGTTCGTCTTCGTCCCGTACCAAGGGCAAGGTCAGCAGGCGCTTGTCGAAGGCGAAGCTGAGCCGGTCGGCGTCGAAAGCCGGGTGCCGGCCGAACACGCGCTCGTAGTCGGCCGCGTACTCGGGTGCCGGCCACGGCAGCCGCAGGTCCAGCAGGGCGATGCGGCGCCCGACGAGCCAGCCCAGCATGCGGTGCACGAGCGTGGCGAGGAGTTCGGCGCCGAGGTGATCGGGATCGTTCAGCCGGCTGACGTCGATTTCGACGTGCACGGTTTCGCCATCGACCGACACCGCCAGCCCGGGCATCCCGGGATGCACCTTGCCGGCCTCCGTCAGCCGCTGGAGAGCGGCCTGCAGGTCGGGCGCGTGGATCACCGACCGCATCACGAGCTGGAACAGGCCTCTCGGCGCGGCCGGGCCGAGGCCGAAGAGCTCGTCCCCGGTCAGGATCCACAGCTCCTGGGTCAGCTCGGCCACCTGCGTCGGCGTGGTCCTCGTGGTGAGCGGCTGACCCGACCCGTCGACCGGGATGCCCGTCCGGCGCAGCATCGAGGCGACGTCCAAACCTCGTTGCTCGCCGATGCGCGCCAATCGCCGGACGATGTCGCCCGGCAGCGTCGAACCGCTCACGCCCGCAATATAACTCCCGGTGGACCTGGCGACCTACGCGCCGGGCGGATGTCCTCCGCCGGGGTGACACGGCCCATGCGCACGAAGGTCCCCATATGCGCTAGGCACGGTTCTCGGAAAGAGCGCGGCCGGTCCTTAACGTACCGGACATGTTCACCACGAACCGAGTTGGTCTCTGGAGCGACCCGGCCGAGTTCCGCGTCAGTGCCGACCGGACAGTCGCCTATGCCGAAGCCACCAACGACCCGATTGCCGCCCACCTGGACGGCACCCTCGCTCCGCCGGTCTTCGCGGTCGTACCGGGCTTCTCGGCGATGGCCGGCCAAACCCTCGCGCTCGTGCCCGAGGAAGTCGCCGGCAAGATCCTGCACGGGCAGCACGACATCCACATCCGCCGGCCCATCGTGCCCGGCGACGTCCTGACGACCCGTGCGCAGGTCGTCGGCGTCCACTCGCGACGTTCCGGGGTCGTGGTGACCACGGTCGTGGAGACGCGCGACGAAGCAGCCGACCTGGTCAACGAACAGTACTTCACCGCGTTCTTCCGCGAGGCCGAGCACGAGGGCGACGTCGGGCGGACAGCGCCCGTCCACCGCACGCCGGAAGGGGTGCAGGACCTGGACGCCGTAGCCACCATCGTCCAGAAGTTCGACGATGACCAGACCTTCCGGTACGCGAAGGCGTCCGGGGACACCATGCCCATCCACCTCGACGAGGACTTCGCGCGCCGGGTGGGACTGCCCGGCATCATCGTGCACGGCTTGTGCACGATGGCTTTCGCTTCCCACGCGCTGATCAGGTCGTTCGCCGCGGACGACCCGAGCAGGCTGCGGCGGCTGGCGGTGCGGTTCAGCGCCCCCGGCCGGCCCGGTCAGGAGATCAGCACCTCTGTCTGGTCGCTCGGGGCGGACCGGTACGCCTTCACCACGGTCAACGGAGAAGGTGCGCGCCTCCTCACCGACGGCCGAGCCGAATTCGCTGCTTGACCGAGTCCGAAAGGCAGGAGATCGACATGCCACGCAAGGTGTTCGTCATCGGGGTCGGGATGACGAAGTTCGAAAAGCCAGGACGACGCGAAGGCTGGGACTACCCGGCGATGGTGGCCGAGTCCGGTACGGCAGCGCTCAACGACGCCGGCCTCGACTACTCGGCCGTCCAGGAGGTGTACGCGGGGTACGTCTACGGCGACTCCACCAGCGGACAGCGCGCCGTCTACGAACTGGGTGCGACCGGCGTGCCGGTCGTCAACGTGAACAACAACTGCGCCACCGGATCATCGGCGCTGTGGCTGGCCGCGCGGTCGGTCAAGGGCGGACTTGCCGACTGCGTTCTCGCGGTCGGGTTCGAGAAGATGGCGCCCGGCTCGCTGTCGGAGGTCTGGCCGGATCGGGAAGGGCCGCTGTCCCGGCACGTGCGCGCCCTCGCGGAGTCGCGCGGACCCGGGGCGCCGATGGCTCCGTGGATGTTCGCCGCCGCCGGGCAGGAACACATGGAGAAGTACGGCACGACCGCCGAGCAGTTCGCGAAGATCGCGCACAAGAACCACCGGCATTCGGTGGACAACCCGTTCGCGCAGTTCCGACGCGAGTTCTCGCTCGACGAAATCCTGGCCGCGCCGACGATCGTCGGCCCGCTCACCAAGCTGCAGTGCTCGCCGACCTCGGACGGCTCTGCCGCGGCGATTCTGGCGAGTGAGGAGTTCGTCGACCACCACGGCCTCGCAGCGCAAGCGATCGAGGTGGTGGGCCAGTCGGTGGTGACGGACAGGGAAGACACCTTCGACGGCACCGCGGCCGCGATCGTCGGAGCGCACATGTCCCGGACCGCGGCGCAGCGGGTGTACGACCAGGCGGGCCTCGGTCCCGAGGACGTGGACGTCATCGAGCTCCACGACTGCTTCTCGACGAACGAACTGCTGACGTACGAAGCCCTTGGGCTGTGCGCACCGGGCGAAGGCGGCGAGCTCGTCGACGCGGGACGGACGACGCACGGTGGCACGTGGGTGGTGAACCCGTCGGGAGGCTTGATCTCGAAGGGGCACCCCCTCGGCGCGACGGGACTCGCGCAGTGTGCGGAGCTGACGTGGCAGCTCCGCGGGACGGCCGGGAAACGGCAGGTTCCGGCCGCGGCGACCCGATCCGGTGTCGCACTGGCGCACAACATCGGGCTCGGCGGTGCTGCCGTGGTCACCGCCTACCGGCCGGCCGAGCGATGAACGCGCGACCAGGCGGCCGCCGACCGGCCCGGTACACCACTTCGGATTTCGCCTGCCCGGCAGGCCAGGTTGGGAGCAGCCATGTCGACCGACACCCTCGATAGCGCGCCGCCGAGCGGCGTCCGCCGCTTGCTCGGTTCGGTCCGCCGGACCGACGGCGGCCCGGCGCTCAGGCTTTCTCCGCACCGTCGGCACCTCTGGCTCGTCCTGGGGTTGATCTTTCACCTGTTCGCCGTCGGCGGCCGGTGGGACGTCGCGCTGGCCGTGTGGTTCTTCCCGGTTTTCCTGCTGAGGTTCCTCCGGGTCAGCCGGCCGGTGCGTGGCCTTGCGCCGGTGTTGCTGGTGCTGATCGCCGGCGGCCTCTTCTGGGCCGTGCAACTCGCCGTTCCGCTGACGTTGCTGGTGGTCGCCGGGGTGGTGTTCCTTTCGGCCGTGGTCGTGCTGCCCTACCTCACGGATCGCCTGGTGGCTCCCCGGCTGGGGTGGGTCGGCAGGCTGCTCGCTTTCCCCGTCGCGCTGACCACGGTCGCGTACCTGCTGGGCAGCTTCAACCCGTTCGGCACGGCCTACGGTCTGCTGGCGGTCACCCAGCACGAGAACCTCGCCCTGCTCCAGGTGATCTCGGTCTTCGGCCCCTACGTGATCACGTTCCTGGTCGGCCTGGTCGCCACCGCCGCCAACCACTTCTGGGAGCACGGCACGTCGTGGCGCAGCGCGAAGCCGGTCGCCGTCGTCGCCGCCGTGCTGGCCGCGGTCATCGCGCTCGGACAGGCATGGCTGGCGTTCGCGCCCGCACCGAGCTCGCCGACCGTGCGCGTCGCGGGCATCAACCCGAGCTCGGCTTCGTTGTCCTCAGCCGAACGGATCCTGGGTACGGCTCCCACCGATCTCGAAGCCGTGTCCAAGCTCGACGCGGCGAAAGTGCGCGCGGCCTCGGACGTGATCAACGCCCCGCTCTTCGCCGACACCCGGAAGGCGGCGCGGTCCGGCGCGAAGATCGTCTTCTGGTCGGAGAACTCGGCGCGGGTGCGAGTCGAGGACGAACCGGCGTTCCTCGCGCAAGCGGGCGCGCTCGCTCAGCAGGAAGGCATCTACCTCAACGTCGCGGCGAACGTCTACACCCATGACGCGCCGGCTTACGGACGCGACCAAACGGTGCTGCTCGGCCCGGATGGCCGGGTGTTGTGGACTTACCAGAAGCACCACCCGATTCCCGGTCTCGAGCGGTACGTCGCCGGCACCGGGCCGGTACCGGTGGTCGACACCCCGTACGGCCGCCTGTCCAACATCATCTGCTACGACGCGGACTTTCCCGCTGGGGCGCACGTTGCGGCGGACATCATGCTCGTTCCCGGGGGCGACTGGCCCGAGATGGGCCGCATCCACACCCAGATGGCGAGCTTGCGCGCGGTCGAAAACGGCTACGCCCTGGTCCGGTCGGACGTGAACGGCTCGTCGCAGGCCTTCGACCGGCAAGGGCACGTGCTGTCCCAGCAGGACACCACGACCGGGGACAACCTGCCGTGGATCACGGATGTGCCGACGAGGGGGACGGTGACGGTGTACCGGGTGATCGGCGATGCCTTCTCCTGGCTGTGTGCGGCGCTGACCGTGGTGGCGATCGGCTTGGCCATCCGGCGGCCGCGGACGGTCAGCTCGGCTGCGCGGAGGAAAACGACGTGAAAGAGAGGACTCGACCCATGGGGAAATTGGACGGCCGCACCGCACTGGTGACCGGAGCCGGACGGGGAATCGGCCGGGAGATCGCGTTCAAGCTGGCCGCGGACGGCGCCCGCGTCGTGGTGAACGACTTGGACCACGAACCGGCACTGGAAGTGGCCAAGGAGGTGGAAGCCCGCGGCGGGGTGGCGGCCGCGTGTGCCGGCAGCGTCACCGACCCCGCGTTCGCCCAGAGGTTCGTCGACACGGCGGTCGACACCTTCGGCGGCGTGGACATCATCGTCAACAATGCCGGTTACACCTGGGATTCGGTCATCCAGAAGATGACCGACGAGCAGTGGGAAGCCATCATCGACGTGCACCTGACCGCGCCCTTCCGCATCCTGCGCGCGGCCCAGCCGGTGATCGCGGCGGCGGTCCGCAAGGCCAAGGAGGCCGGCGAGCCCGTCCTTTGCCGCAAGGTCGTCAACGTCTCCTCCCTCGCCGGTACCGGAGGCAATGCCGGGCAGGTCAACTATTCCACCGCGAAAGCCGGAATCCTCGGGATGACCAAGACGCTCGCGAAGGAATGGGGCCGGTACAACGTCACCGTCAACGCCGTGGCCTTCGGCTTCATCCGCACGCGGTTGACGGACGCCTCAGCCGGCGGCGACAGCACGATCACCGTCGCCGGCCGGGACATCAAGGTCGGGGTGAACCCGCAACTGCTCGCGGCCGCCGAGCAGATGATCCCGCTGGGCCGTACCGGCACACCCGCCGAGGCCGCCGGCGCGGTTTCCCTGCTGTGCCTGCCGGAATCGGACTACGTGAGCGGGCAGACCGTCGTCTGCGGCGGCGGTATGACTCTCTGAAAGCGATCACAACCATGCGACGCACCTTGTTCGAAGCCGATCACGAAACGTACCGCGAGAGTGTGCGGACGATGCTGGAGAGGGAAGTCGTCCCGTACTACCCGGAGTGGGAGCGGGCCGGCATCGTCCCGCGTGCTCTGTTCGTGACGGCCGGTTCCCTCGGCATGTTCGCCGCGGTTCCGGAGACCTACGGCGGTGCCGGTGTCAGGGACTTCCGCTTCAACGCGGTGGTCCTCGAAGAGTCGGCGGCACTCGGCGTCGCCCCCGCCATGGCGGGTCCGTCGTTGCAAGCCGACGTCGTCCTGCCCTACCTTCTCCACCTCACGACCGAGGAACAGCGCGGGAGGTGGCTCCCCGGGATCGCGACCGGGCAGGTGATCGCCGCGGTGGCGATGACGGAGCCCGGCACCGGTTCGGACCTGTCCGGAATCCGGACCACGGCCCGCCGGGAGGGTGACCACTACGTCGTCAACGGGACGAAGACCTTCATCACCAACGGGATCAACGCCGACCTCGTCGTCACGGCGGTGCGCACGGGAGACCATCCCCACCGGGGACTCAGCCTGCTGGTGCTCGAACGGGGGATGGACGGGTTCACGCGTGGGCGCAATCTGGACAAGATCGGCCAGCACGCGCAGGACACCGCCGAGTTGTCGCTGGCCGACGTCCGGGTCCCCGTGGCCAACCGGCTCGGCGCCGAGGGGGCCGGATTCGCCGGGCTCACCGGCAATCTGGTGCAGGAGCGGCTTTCCGTGGCGATCGGGGCGGTGGCGCAGGCACGGGCGGCGTTCACGGCGACGGTCGGCCACGTCCGGGACCGGCACGCTTTCGGCGCCCCGATCGGCGCGTTGCAGAACACCCGGTTCCGGCTGGCCGAGATGGACACCGAACTCGACCTGGCGCAGCACTTCCTCGATCGGTGCGTGGAAGAGCTGAACGCGGGGGAGCTCTCCGCGGTCGACGCGGCCAAGGCCAAGTGGTGGAGCACCGAGCTGCAAGGACGGGTCGTCGACGCTTGCGTGCAACTGCACGGCGGCTACGGGTACATGCTCGAATACCCGGTCGCCCGGGCGTATGCGGACGCCCGGGTCTCGAGGATCTACGGAGGTACCACGGAAATCATGAAGGAGATCGTCGGTCGTGCCCTGGAGCTGGCGCCGTGAACGAGGCTGAGCCGGAGCCGGCCGGCGGCCCTCTCGCCGGTGTTCGTGTCGTCGAGCTGGCCGGTCTGGGGCCCTGCCCGTTCGCCGCCATGATCCTCGCCGAGATGGGCGCCGATGTCATCCGCATCGATCGCCCGTCCCGCGGCTTCCTGGAGATGGCGGGCCCCGGCTCCGACCTGCTGGGCCGCGGCAAACGGTCGGTTCTGCTCGACCTCAAGCGCCCGGAGTCCGTCCGGACACTGCTCGATCTCTGCGCCACGGCCGACGTGTTCCTGGAAGGATTCCGCCCCGGAGTCGCCGAGCGGCTGGCCCTCGGTCCGGAGGATCTGTGGGCCCGCAACCCCCGGCTCGTCTACGGCAGGATGACCGGCTGGGGCCAGAGCGGCCCGGCGGCCGCCACCGCGGGCCACGACATCACCTACATCGCGCCCACGGGTGCGTTGCACGCGATCGGCGAGGCCGGCGGACCGCCCCAAATCCCGCTCAACGTCGTCGGCGACATCGGCGGCGGCGCGACGTACCTGGTGATGGGCGTGTTGGCCGCGCTGTGGGAAGCGAGATCCACCGGCCACGGGCAAGTCGTCGACGCGGCGATCGTCGACGGGACAGCGCACATGCTGGCGATCGTCCACAGTCTGCTCGCCGAGGACCGGTGGACCGACCAGCGCGGAGCCAACCTGATCGACGGCGGCGCGCCGTTCTACTCCGTCTACCGCACGGCGGACGGCCGGTACATGGCCGTCGGTGCCCTGGAACCTGCGTTCTTCGCCGCTTTCGTGCGGCTTCTGGGTGTCGAGGCAGAGCCGGCAACCCAGTACGACCGCACTCGCTGGGACGACCTGCGCACGACGATCGCCGACGCCTTCGCCACCCGTACCCAGCAGGAATGGACCGATATCTTCGCCGGAAGCGACGCCTGCGTGGCCCCGGTCCTGTCCATGCGCGAAGCCGCTGGACACGCACAGCTGACCGAACGCCGCACCTTGCTCGAAGTGGACGGTGTCCTGCAGGCGATGCCCGCTCCGCGGTTTTCCCGTCACCTCGTGACCATGCCGGGCCGAGCGCCGAAACTCGGGGAGCACACGGAAGAAGTGCTTGCCGAGATCGGTGGTTCCGGCGAGCTCGACCGGTAGCCTGCTCCCGCCCGGCGCCGGCCCGAGCCGGTGGAGGCCGGCCACGGGCCGGCCGGAGATGCGGTCCAGTTCGGCGAAGGTCAGCCCATCGCGTCCTGACCAACGGCGACTTCGTCGGCGAGCTCACCCCGGGTGTGGCGCCACCAGCGCGCCGTTGCCGTCCGTGTCGGCGCGGAGGCCGGCGAACTTTTCTGGTGGACCTCTGTTCTATTAGATGTAGATCAGATAGAGTGCCTGGTGTGCACCTCATCCTGGACCTCGACAGCGAGACGCCGATCTACCAGCAGATCCGCGACCGCATAGTCGAGGCCATCGCCGACGGAGAACTGGCGGCCGGCGCCGACCTCCCCTCGACCAGGCAGTTGGGCGTCGATCTGGCGGTCAACTTCCACACCGTGAGCAAGGCGTACGACCTGTTGCGCCGCGAGGGGATCATCCGGATCAACCGGAAAAGTGGTGCGGTCGTCCGGCCGGACGTCAAGCAGCCGTCCGGTGACGCGGGGGCCGACGCCGACTGGAAACAGCGTGCCCGGACCCTGCTTGCCGAGGCCGACGTCCGTGGGCTGCCGAAGGCGGACGTCCTGGAGTTCGTCCGCGCGACCCTGTCCGGCTTCCCCGGTCGCGGCGGGGGCGGTGATCCGGGTGAACGGTGAACCGAGCACCACGACAAGGGCGGCCGCGGCAGGCCGCGTTCCCTCCCGCGATCTCCCGTCAACCGAAACAGGTGAACGTTGTGCTGATCATCGGAGCCTTCGACTTCGGCATCACCGCGATGGTGGGCGCCGTTCTCCAATTCGTCCCGCGTTCAGGCCTCAGTTCGCCGTCCATCGCCTTCGGAGTCCGGATCCCTCCGGACCTGAACGACGATCCGGTGATCCTTCGGCAGCGCCGCCGGTACGGCGGCACCCTCCTCGTCATCACCTCGGTGGTCTCGCTGCTCGCCGGTCTCGCCGGGGCGTTGCTCGACAGTGCTGCGCCCGTGGGCGTAGGTGTCGCCGTCCTCTGCTTCGCCGCCGCCGCCCTGTGGGCACGCGCTCACCGCGCGGTCAGCCAAGCCAAGGACGCGGGGAACTGGTACGGAGACCTGCGGCAAGGCGTAGTCACCGACACCTCGCTGCGCACCAGCCCGGTTCGCTTTCCCTGGTGGTGGACAATCCCCTCGGCGCTGATCATCGCCGTCACCGCGCTAGCCGGCGTCGTCGTGTACCCGGACCTGCCCGTCACGCTCAACCTGCCTCGGTATTCGCTCGGAGAAACCGGTTACCTGGAATATCCCACCACGGTCTGGAGTGCCTTCGGTTTGGTCTTCGGTCAGGTGCTGCTCACCGTGCTCACGGCCGGCATGGTCGTCTTGGTGTTGCGCGCCCGGCCGGAGCTGGACCCTGCGCGGCCTCGCGAAAGTGCCGCGCGATACCGCGACTATCTCGGCGGCACGGCTCGCGCCATCCTGGGAATAGCCACCCTGCTCGACCTCATGCTGTCAGGCCTTTCCGCCGCGATCTGGAGTGGCAACCGCTCCGGCTGGCTTCTGGTGACAATCGTCGGCGTTCCCGTGGCGGCGTCGCTCGCGGTGGCTGCGCACCTGGTTCTGCGGGTCGGAGGCGGGCGGCGCAGGGTGTCCATGGCGGACGCGGAGGCGCCAACCGGTTTCGTGCGCCGAGACGACGACCGTCACGCGATGGCTGCTGGGCTGTTCTACGTCAATGCCGACGACCCGGCGGTACTGGTGCCCAGCCGGGTGGGCGGTGGCTGGACCGTCAACCTCGGTAACCCGCGCTTCCTCGCCGGCGTGGCGGCGACGCTCGCCGCGGCGGGCGTCGCAGCAGGAATACTCGCCCTTTTGTAGAAACAAAGGGTAACTCTGGGTCTGTTTCCCGTAATTTCACCTGTGGTCATCACGGTTTGAGGCGTCTAGAAAGCGCTTTCGCGATGTAAACAGGACGAACAATGGTGTCAAAAATTCCATTCACGAAAGGAAAACCAATGGTTTCGCACGCAAATTCAACCCCGGTCAGTACCAAGAAGAATTTTGCGCTCGCCTCGGTTGCGACTGTAGTGGTGGCATCGGTTCTGGCCGCCGGAACCCCGATTTCGGACGCAACCACCCGCCCGTCGTCCGACACTCCCCGCGTCGTCGCACAACGCGACGCCGACGCGTTGTTGAAGTTCGGCGCCCCCGGGGTGCTGGTCGGCCTGGACGGCAAGAACGGCGACGTCAAAGTCCGCAGCGGGGTGGGGAACCGCATCACCCGGATGCCGGTGCCCTGGGAGGCGAAGTTCCGGATCGGCAGCTTCACGAAAACCTTCGTGGCGGCGACGCTGCTCCAGCTTGTCGGCGAGGGAAGGCTTTCACTCGATGACACCGTGGACCATTGGCTGCCTGGTCTGGTCGCGGGCAACGGCAACGACGGCGCCAAGATCACCGTCCGGCAGCTTCTGCAGCACACGAGCGGGCTGCCCGACTACACCCACTTCATGCCATGGCTCGGCGACAAGGAAAAGTTCCTGACCGAGCGCGCCACGACCATGACGCCCCGAGAGGCCATGGCCTTGGCCATGAAGTCCGCGCCGCTGTTCGAGCCGGGGGCGTCATGGAGTTACTCGAACACCAACTACCTGCTCGCCGGCATGATCATCGGTGCGGTCACCGGCAACAGCTGGCGCGACGAGGTGACCAGGCGCATCATCAAGCCGCTCAAGCTCGACAACACCTCCATTCCCGGAACGAAAACGACGCTTCCCGCCCCCCACGCCGTCGGCTACCAGCGATTCCCCGGGGACGGGGCCACGGCCGAGGACCCGAAGTTCGGTGCCGAGATCGACGCGACCGTGATGAACCCGTCGTGGGCGAACGCGGCGGGGGAAATGATCAGCACCGTCGACGACACCAACCGGTTCCTGCGCGCTCTGCTGGGCGGCAAGGTGCTCAAACCCGCCCAGCTCGCGCAAATGCGCACCACTGTCGACACCGATGACGTCTTCCGCAAGATCCTGCCGGGCGTGCGGTACGGGCTGGGTATCATGTACGTCCCCAACTCCTGCGGCGGTGCGTGGACGCACGGCGGCGACATCCACGGCTTCAAAACCCGCAACGGGGTGACATCAGACGGTTCTCGGAGCGTGGTCGTGTCCATCAACACCGACTCGCCGAAGCCGGATCCCGGCGTCAACCTGCCGGCGACGGACCTCGCGTACGACCTCGTCAACCACGCGCTCTGCGGCCCCGACACGGCGTCGGCCCGTTGACGCCGGCGTTCTGATTCCTCCAGCGTCGCCCTGGTTCACTTACCGCCACCAGGGGCGGTGGCGCTGGGCGGCCACCACGCCGGCCGGCTCGACGAGTTCGGCGAGACGGGCGGAGATGTGCTTGATGTGCTCGTGGACCCACAGTGCGCAGGCGAGGTCGCGCACCGAGGCGCCGGGTTGCCGGAGGAGGTCCGGGAAGACGGGTGGGGCGAGCATGGGGACGTCGCCGTGGTCGGTGCGGTCCAGGCGGGAGGCCAGGTGGTCGTACCAGGCGGCGAGCTGGCCCGCCTGGTCGCCGAGGAGCCGGCGGAACGGGTCCGGCTCGACGTGCGGGTTCGGGAGCCCGGCCAGCGAGTGCGCGGTGAGTCGCGCGCGGACGGTTCCCATCACCAGCCGCCACAGGTCGGGCTTGGGGACGTGCTTG
This sequence comes from Amycolatopsis rifamycinica, assembly GCF_000695625.1. Lineage (GTDB taxonomy): Bacteria > Actinomycetota > Actinomycetes > Mycobacteriales > Pseudonocardiaceae > Amycolatopsis > Amycolatopsis rifamycinica. Next base: position 144,917 of record NZ_JMQI01000026.1, on the reverse strand, counting down.
GTGCCCTGCTCGCTGAGGAACCCGCGGAGTGCGTCGTCGAGGCGCGCTCCGGCCGCGGTCGCCGCGGCGGGGGAAGGTTGGTCGTGGCGGAGGCCGAGCGCCCAGTTCGCGGCCGCCGACAGGTACGCGCCGCCGGCGCGGAACGCGTCGGCGAGGTCGTCGGCGACCACGGCCCGGGCGCCGCGGGGCCAGAACAGCGCGCCCACCACCAGGCACACCGCGCAGCCGATCGCGACGTCCTCGATCCGCACGACCCCGATCTGCCAGCCGGCCGGGGCGAGCAGGTTGAACAGCACCGAGACCGTCACGGTGAAGGCCGCCTGGCCGGCGGTGAAGGGCAGCGCGCCCGGCGCGTAGCCGGCGACCAGCACCGCGATCGGGAGGGCGATCCACAGCGCGGGCGCGCTGGTGCCGATGACCAGCAGCAGCACCGCACCGGCGACGACGCCGAGCGCGGTGCCGATCAGCGCCCGCAGCGCGGTCGACCCGGTGGCCGCCGCGTTGCCGCGCAGCACGGACAACGTGCCCAGCACCACCCAGAACCCGTGCTCGACGCCGCTCGCCCCGGCGACGACGACCGCTGCGGTCAGGGCCACCGCGCCACGGAGGCTGTTGACGAACCACACCGACCGCAGGCTCGTGTGCGGCGAGGCGACCCGGGCCAGCGTGGCCATGGAGAGCCCGCCGGGAAGGCGCGATCGTCGTCCGCCGGGCACCGCGGCGCGGGCTTCGGTCACGGCCTCACGGACGGCGAAAGCGCCGGTGCGGGCGTGGAAGGAGAGGTGCACCGCGTCGACGTAGCCGGGGGTGCCGGAGCCCAGCGTGCGCAGCCGTTCCACGCTCGCCTGGATCCTGCGGTCCAGTTCGCCGGCGTCGAAGGAGCCGGGGCGACCGGCCATCAGCCGGGAGACTTCGCGCAGGCCGGCGCTGGTCTCGACGAGGAGCTCCCGTTCGACTTCGGGCGCTCCGCTCAGGTCCGGGTACTCGCTCGTCGTGTCGGCGATGACCGAAGCGCACCATTCGAGCAGGCCCACCAGGGTGTCGAGGGCCTGGTCTTCGGCGGCCAGCCCGGTGGGGCGGTAGGGCGTCGCGGTGAACTCGTCGATCAGGTGGTGCTTGGCTTCGACCGCCGCCTCGTGCGCCGCGTCCACGCCCGTGCCGCCGCGCAGTGCCGCGTCGAGGTGGTCGGCCAGCGCGCCGGCCGCCCGCGACGCCGCGTCCCGCAGCGCCGTGGCGGGGGACCGGGGCGACAGCAGCAGGACGGCTGCGGTGCCGACCACCGAGGCCAGCCACCAGCCGCCGAGGCGGGCCGGCACCATGCTCATCGTGCCGGGGGAGGCGGCCGGGAGGACGTAGGCGAGCAGCGCGGCGACGCCCCCGGCGGCCGCGTTCGGCCCGACGACTCCGCCGAAGAGCACCAGGAAGGTGACGACGAGCGTGACGACCGCCGCCAGCAGCAGCGACGCGCTCGCGGCGGTGCCGATGACCAGCAGGACGCTGCCGGTGACGGCGAGTCCGAAGTGGGCGCGCAGCTTGTCCCGCCGATCGCCGCCGAACGAGGCCATGACCAACGTGGCGAACCCGCCGAAGGCGGCGAACGTCGCCACCTGCAGGTCGCCGATCACCGTGATGCTGACCGCGAAGAGGACGGGAACCACGAGGGTGGCGCGGACGGCGCGCAGGGCGGCGGTCGACGACCACCGCGGGATCCAGTCCCGGGGCGCTGCCCGGCGGGTGTTCAGAGCGGGGGAGTCGATCGCCACCGGCCGAGCATAGACGGCGGTGGCGTCGCGAATGCCCTGGTGGCGAGACCGCGGCCGATCAGCCGGTGAAGCGGTCTTCGGCCCGGTTCCGCGGGTGTCCGGACCGCGGCTGCCCGGAACCGAAGCCGACGGCGGCACCGGCCGAGCGCGGGGTGAGCGCCACTGAGGGGTGCTTCGTCGCGTGCGCTGCCGCGATCACCGGCGCGGGTGGTGTTTCGGCCGGGTGGATGGGGTATCCGGCCGGCATGACGTCGATCGGCTACTTCCTTTCGTGCGAGCAGTACGGCCCCCGCGAGCTCGTCGCCCAGGCCCGCGCGGCCGAGCGCGCCGGGTTCCAGCGGCTGTGGATCTCGGACCACTTCCACCCCTGGAACGACGCGCAGGGCCAGAGCCCGTTCGTCTGGTCGGTGATCGGAGCGCTGTCGGAAGCCGTCTCGCTGCCGATCACGACGGCGGTCACCTGCCCGACCGTCCGGATCCACCCGGCTGTGCTCGCCCAGGCCGCCGCCACGGCCGCGGTCCAGCTGGACGGCCGGTTCGTGCTGGGCGTGGGCTCGGGGGAGGCGCTGAACGAGCACATCCTCGGCGACGCCTGGCCCTCGGCCGGGCAGCGTCTGGAGATGCTGGAGGAGGCCGTCGAGGTCATCCGCAAGCTCCACGAGGCGGGGGTGCGCGGCGAAGCCGTGAGTCACCACGGGAAGCACTACGAGGTGCAGGACGCGCGGATCTACACCGTGCCGGACCGTCCGGTGCCGATCTACGTGTCCGGGTTCGGGCCACAGGCCACGAAGCTCGCCGGACGGATCGGCGACGGGTACTGCACGGTCGTCCCGGACGCCGACCTGGTCCGGGCCTTCCGCGAAGCCGGCGGCGGGGACAAGCCGGTGCAGGCCGGGATGAAGGTCTGCTGGGACGCCGACGCCGAAGCGGCGCTGGACCGGGCGCACCGGCTCTGGGCCAACGACGTCCTGCCCGGGCAGCTGGCCCAGATCCTGCCGCGGCCGGAGGACTTCGAGGCGGCGACGTCGTTCGTTCCGCGCGAGGACGTCGGGGAGGCGATCGTGTGCGGCGACGACCCGAAGGCGCACGCGGAACGCGTCCGCCAGTACGTCGACGCCGGGGTCGACGAGATCTACGTGCAGCAGGTCGGCGACGATCACGAGGGCTTCTTCCGCGGCTGGCAGCAGCACGTCCTGCCCGAGTTCCACTGACGGCCACGCGTTCCTGCCCCTGCTGCGGGCGGCCGACCAGCCGCGGGTGGTCATGGTGTCCAGCGGCGTCGGTTCCTTCGCGGTCGTGACCGACCCGAACCAGGCCCAGGCGTTCCCGGACATCAGAGAAAGCGAGGGTGGTGCGTCAGGCCGCGGGGGAGCGCACCACGGTGAGGGTCGCGGGACCGACCCGCAGGATTCCGTCGTCGAGAGGAGCGCAGCGCACGCCGCCGCGCCCGCGGAGCCCGCGGAACGCGCCGGGCGCCAGCACCACGTCCATCCAGGCGCACGGGTGGGCCGGGCGGTAGGCCTGGAACCGGACTTCGCCCGCTCCGCAGTCGAGGCTGAAGACGGCTCCGGTCCCGCGACGCGGCGCGGCCAGTTCGTCGACGGGAAACCCGCGCACGACGATGTTGCGTCGCGGCAGGTGGGGGCCCGGGACCACGGCGAGGTCGAGGTCCCGGGCGAGAATGTCGAGGGACTCGGCGGCGAAGAGGGTGACGGCGGCCCGGCGGTGGGCGGGCTGGTTGAAGTACCGGTCACCGACGAGCCCGAGCGTGGCGCGCACGGTCACCTCGTCGCGCTCGGCGGGTTCCGGGTCGGGCCGCGGGCCGTCCGGGGGGCGGCCTTCGAAAGCGTGTGTGGAGGAGACCAGCAGCGCGACGATCTCCACGGGGGCTGAGATCGTGTCGGGCATGGGGTTCTCCTCGATCGGGCCGGCGCGCGAACTCCGGGTTCGCGCGCCGGTGTTCTCACTGGCCGTCGGTCTCGTCGGTGAACAGGGTGCGGTAGTCGCCGTAGCCCGCGTCTTCCAGGTCGTCGAGGTGGACGAAGCGCAACGACGCGGAGTTGATGCAGTAGCGCATTCCGCCCTTGTCGAGCGGGCCGTCGTTGAAGACGTGGCCGAGGTGGCTGTCCCCGTGCAGGGAGCGGACCTCCGCCCGGATCATCCCGTGGCTGAAGTCTTCCCGCTCGACGACGTTCGACTCGGCGATCGGCTTGGTGAAGCTCGGCCACCCGGACCGGCTGTCGTACTTGTCGACCGAAGCGAACAGCGGCTCGCCGGACACGACGTCGACGTAGATGCCCGGCTCGTGGTTGTCCCAGTACGCGTTCGCGAACGGACGTTCCGTGCCGTCCTGCTGGGTCACGCGGTACTGCTCCGGGTCCAGCCGCGACACGGATTCCGGATTCTTGTGGTACTCGGCCTGCTGAGGCACAGCTCTCCCTTCCCCGCCTTGCGGCGCGAAGCTGGGGCACCAGGTGGAACGCACCTGGACGTGCGGAGGTACAGACGTGCGGCGTGCCCGCGCTATTCCGCTGGGCGGCTGATCCACAACGCACAGACAGACCGGGCACGTAGTATCCGGATGTGCAGACACCGACCAAGCGGACCGGCACCCCGTCCCCGGCGGCCCGCCACCACGTGTGCTGGGGCTACCGGCGGCCGGCGGAGTTCGTTGCCGAAGCGCGGGAGTTCCTTGCCGAGGGCTTGGCCGTGGGGGAGCGGGTGCTTTACGTCGCCCCTGGCGACCAGAGCTTCCTCGAAGCGCAGTTGCGGACGGACGGGCGGTTCGACGAAGGCCTGCGACGCGGAGCGGTCCAGGTCGCGTCCGTGGACGCGACCTACACCACCGGCACCGTCGTCGACCCCGCCGGCCAGGTGGAGCTCTACGCCACGGCGACGGCGGAGGCGCTGGCGGCCGGGTTCAGCGGGTTTCGGGTGGCGGCCGACGCGACGTCGCTGGTGCGTACCCCGGCGCAGCTGGACGCTTTCGCCCGCTACGAGCACCTGGTCGACCGGTTCATGGCCACCCAGCCGATGTCGGCGATGTGCGGCTACGACCTGGCCGAGCTCGGCGGCGACGCCGTCGCGCAGCTGGCCTGCATGCATCCCCGGGCCCACGAGGTCGCGACACCGTTTCACCTGCACGGCCACACGCGGGACGGCAGCGCCGCCGCGCTGGAGGGAGAACTGGACATGGAAGCTCGCCAACTGTGGCCGCTGGCGCTGGAGCGGGCCGACCTGCGACCGACGGCGGGGGCGACCGTGATCGACGCCGCCGGGCTCGGTTTCATCGACCACCGCAGCCTGTCCGCACTGGCCGACTACGCCGGGCGGCGTGGCACCGAAGTGGTCTTGAAGACGCGGTTGTCCACTCCGGCGCGCCTGGTGGAGCTGCTGGACCTGACCGGTGTGCGCGTGGAGCGCGTGTGATGAGCACCGAACTGAACACCGCCCAGCGGGGCTACGACCACGCCGCCATCCACTACGCCTCCGACGCCGAACTGCTCGCCGTCGTCGTGCCGTTCCTCACCGCCGGGCTCACCGCGGGCGAGCCGACCGTGGTGTCCTTGGCGCCGGAACGGGCCGAGCTGGTGCGCAGGGCTCTTCCGCCGTCCGCGAGCACGCGGTTCCTGTCCACCGACGACCTGTACGCCCGGCCGGCCGCCGCGATCAAGTCCTATCGCGAGCTGATGGCCGGTTTCGTCGCCGACGGTGCCTCGGGTATCCGGATCGTCGGCGAGGTGCCGCCCGAGGCGATCGACACGTCCTGGGACTGGTGGGCCCGCTACGAGTCGGCGGTCAACCACGCCTACGACGAGTTCCCGCTGCGCAGCATGTGCGCCTACGACACCCGCACCACCCCGCGGCACGTGCTCGACGACGTCGCCCGCACCCACCCCTTCCTCGCTACCCCCGATGGGGGGCACCTCACGAACGCCGGGTACGTCGACCCTCCGTCCTTCCTGGCCGAGCCGCGACCGATGAAGCTTTACCCGATCCAGCACACCGTGCCGCTTGCCGAGCTCATCGACCCACAGCCGTCGGCGGCCCGTCGCGCCGTCGCGGACTTCGACAAGACCGGCCTGCCCGCCGCCGAGATCGACGACCTCGTCCTCGCGGTGAGTGAGATCGTCGACAACGCGCTGCGGTACGGCCGCTCGCCGGTCCGGATGCGGATCTGGGCCGACTGCGAGCACATGGTCGTCACGGTGCACGACACCGGCGCGGGGCCCGGCGACCCGTTCGCCGGCCTCCTGCCCGCCGGCCGCGACATCGGCGGACGCGGACTCTGGATCGCCCACCAGGTGTGCAGCCAGGTCGCCCTGCACCGCGACGACACCGGCTTCACCGTCCGCCTCACCGCGGGACGACCCGGGCTCGCCACGGGGCGCGCTGACACGTCTTCCCCGGTTGAGCGGGTCTCCCAGGTGCATACCGGCGAGTAGCATCCGGGTGGGCGACATCCGGCTGGAGCCGCCGCCGTGCCAGAACGGCCCCGGGGCGCTCCTTGATCGATGTGCCGGTCGCGGCTACATCGCCAGGAGCACGCGGCCGAACGGGCCGTTCTCGGCGAGGTGGCGTTGCGCCTGGGCGGCCTGCTCCAGCGGGAACACGCGGTCGACCACGGGCGTGATCTCCTTGCGGGCGACCAGATCGAGCAGGTGCGTGTTGGCGGCGTTGATCTGTTCCGGGGTGAACAGGGCGAACCGGAAGCCGTGGATGTGGGTGTTCTTCCAGATGAGGTCGGTGACGTCGATTTCGGTGCGGGTGCTCGCGGCGTAGCCGATGCTGACCAGGGTGCCGTCCACGGCGAGCGCGCCCAGCGCCGCTCCGGTCACTGACCCGCCGACGCCGTCGAGGACGACGTCGACGCCCCGGCCGCCGGTCAGCCGGTGCACGCCGTCGCGGAGGGACTCGGTGGTCAGGTCGATCACGTCGAACCCGAGCGCGCGGCCGCGGTCGGCCTTCGCGGTGCTGGTGGCCGTGGTGATCGCCGCGCTCGCGCCGAGCACGCGGGCGACGTCGACGCCGCCCTGCCCGACACCGCCGCCGACGCCGGGGGCGAGCACGGACTGCCCGGGGCGGAACCCGGCGAGTTCGGTGAGCGCGAGGTAGGCCGTGAGGTGCCCGGTCGCGGCGGTGAGCGCGGCCGCGGCGGTGTCGTCGACGTCGTCCGGAACGGGCACGACGTGCCGCGGGTCGACGGCGATGTACTCGGCCCACGCGCCGTCGGCGCCCACGCCGTACCGGCCGCCGCTGAGGATGACGCGGGTGCCGGCCGGCAGCCCGCTCGCCCCGGGCTGGGTGAGGACACCGACGCCGAACCCGCCGGGGCGGATCGGCAGCGGTTTGACGGCCGCGGCGGGGAGCTTGCCGCTGCGGACGGTGTCCTCGAGCGGGTTCACGCCCGCCAACGTGAGCCGCACGAGGGCTTGGCCGTCGGCCGGGACCGGAACCGGGACGTCGACGGCTCGGAGGACGTCGTAGCCGCCGAACTCGTCGTACTGGATCGCGCGCATCTTGCTGTCCTCTGCGGTAGGTGTTGCTCGGTCAGTTCTGTTCGGAACGCTGCCGGGCGCGGTAGGCGCGCAAGTTCGCGGGGTTACCGCAGACGCGCACGTCGTGCCAGGTGCCGCTGTTGTTGCGCGAACGGTCGAAGAACGCGGCTTCGCACCGGGTGTTGCGGCAGGTCTTGAGACGGCGCCACGTGTCGGCGGACTGCGCCTGCGCGATCGCGATCAGCGCGAGTGAAGCCAGGGCCCGCCAGCCGGTGCCGCGGGGTTCCGGCCGGACCCGGCCGTCCGGGCCCAGGCGGAGCACCACTCCGGCCTGGTGTCCTGCCGCACCCGTAATCGATCCGGCGACCTGGGCGTGGAGATCGACGCGAAGGTCGCGAAGCGGGTCGAGGTCGTCTTCGCCGAGAACGACGGCGGGAACGTCGAGCCCGGTCTCTTCGGTCCAGGCCACCAGCGCGCCGTCGGCCCAGCCCTGCGCCGACGTCACATCGGCGAGCAGGTCCGGCTGACGCGGGCGGCCGGCGGACCGGGTGTTGAGCAGGTCGTGGACGAACCCCAGGCCGCCGGGGGCGGGGGAGAGGCCGTAGCGCGCCGTCGCGAGCCAAGTCATGAAATAAGCATGACGCATTTGCCTATTTCTCAGCCACCGATGTGGGCGAGGTCACTGCCGCGGTGGGGCGGGCTCGGTCGCGCCCTCGATGAGCGCTTTCGCCAGCTCTTCGGCGTCTTCGAGCGGTCTCATGTCGTTGAGCGAGGTGGCCAGCGCCCGGGCGCCTTCGAACAGCACGGCCAGTTGCCGCCCCAGAGCTTCGGGCCGGGACGCGCCTGCTTCGGCGGCGGTTTCGACCAGACGCGCGGCGAACTCCCGCTTGTGCTGCTCGACCGCCGCCGAGGCCTCGGGCAGCGTCCCGGCCGACTCGACGGCGGCGTTGTGCATCGGGCAGCCGCGCACTACTTTCGCCGAAAGCGAGCCGGCCGGGCGTTCGGCGAACAGCCGCAAAAGGCGCTCGCGCGCGGCGAGGTCGCGGCGCTCCAGAACGGTCTCGCCGAGGATCGTCCCGTCGGACTCGATGCGCTGCAAATACGCGCTGACCAGCGCTTCCTTGCTGGGGAAGTGCTGGTAGAGCGTCCGCGTCGACACGTGGGCCACGTCGGCCAGCTTGGCGACGCCGGTGGCGTGGATGCCTTCGCTCGCGAACAACTCCACCGCGGCGCGCAGGATGCGCTCCCGTGCCCCGCGTCCACCCCGGGAGGTGCCGGCCGTCGCTTCACTCGTCTCCATGGCTCAAGTATATCGATCGTTTTACTTCTCGGGATCCGCCTGCTAGGTTCAAGTACAGCGATCGTTGTACTTCGCCGGAGAGGAGAACTCCCATGTCCACGCGGCAACTGGCCGAGACCCGCCACGAGGTGGTCCGGTGGTCGATCGACACCCAGTCGCCCTTCGGCGAATTCCAGGCGCGCTACGAGGCCGCCGTGCCGGCGGTGGACCTCGACCGCATGGCGCGGCTGCGCGCCGAGCACGCGAGCTGGGACATCGTGCTGGCCGACGCCACGGACAGCGCACCGCACGGGTTCCTGCGGTTCTGGAGCGCGGACGTCGGGGACCTCATGCGCCTTGCGGGCCATCGCGGCTCCTGCGCCACCTACCTGATGGGAAACCACACCATCGCCGAACGCATGTACCGGCACGACCCGGCCGTGATGCTCTATGCGCCCCTGCGCACGACGATCCACGAAGACCGGCAAGGCGTCACGCGATTCTCCCTCGACCAGCCGAGCAGCCGCTTCGCCGGCTTCGGTGACCCGGACATCACGTCCGTCGGACTCGAACTGGACCGCAAGGTCGTCAACCTCCTGCGGGTGCTGGACGTCCCGGTGCCCGCCGCCCTCACCGCAAGCGTTTCCCAGGACTAGCGAGGTACTCATGGCAGACGAAAACCTGGCCGGACTCGGCGTGGCGGCGGCGGCCGCCGCGATCCGCGACGGCGGCACCACCTCCGAGTCCTACACGTCCGCGCTTCTCCGGCGTGCCCGGGAAAACGCCGGACTGCACTCGTTCATCACGATCGACGAATCCGCCGTGCTGGAAGCGGCCGGTGCCGCGGACAAGGCACGCGCGGCCGGTTCCGTCGCACCGCTGCTCGGCGTCCCGTTCGGAGTGAAGGACAGCTACGCGACGCGGGGTCTGCGCACGACGCTGGGGGTGGGAACCCTCGCGGAGTTCGAGCCGCGCGAGGACGCCGTCGTCGTCCGTGCGGTCAAAAATGCCGGTGGCCTCGTCTTCGGCAAGAACAACCTCGTCGAAATGTCCTTCGGCCTGACCGGGAGCAACCGGCGCTACGGTCAAGTGCGGAACCCCTACGCCCACGACCGCGTGCCGGGCGGCTCGTCCAGCGGCTCGGCAGCGGCGGTCGCGGCCCGGATCGTGCCCGCGGCGTTCGGCGGCGACACGGTCGGCTCGATCAGGGTGCCCGCGTCCCTGTGCGGCGTCGTGGGGTTCAAGCCGACCACGGGCCGCTGGCCCGGTCACGGGGTCGCGCCGATCTCGCACACGCTCGACACAACGGGCATCCTGGCCCGCGACGTCGAAGACGTCGCGCTGATCGATCGGATCGTCACGAACGAGATCGGGCCGCCTGCCGCGGATCGCACCGATCTGAAAGGAGCGCGGTTCGCCTACGCGCCCAGGCAGTACCTCGAGCTGGTCGCCCCGGAAACCGAAGCCCGGTTCGGGGAAGCACTTCGACAGCTGCGGGACGCGGGCGCCGAAGTCGCCGAAATCGACCTCGGCGAGGACTTCTCCGTCCTCGCGGACCGGACGACGTGGAACATCCTCTTCCGCGAGACGCGGGATGCGGTGGCGAAGTTCCTGCTCGACAACGGGTTCCCGGTTTCTTTCGAAGAGATCCACGACGGACTCGAACCGGAGCTGCGGGAAGTGTGGGATCACCTGGTCCTGCCGACCGGGCCGGGTCACCTGGCACCAGAAGACTACGCCGCGACGCTGTCGGCGGATCGCCCGGAGCTGCGGCGCCGGTTCGGAGAGGTGTTCGGCCGGGGGTTCGACGCGCTGGTCCTGCCGACGACGCCCTGCCCCGCTCCGCTGATCGACCGGCAGGCGAAGTTCACGGTCGCGGGCGAAGAGGTCACTGAGCTGTTCCTCGCGAAGAACACCGTGCCCGCCAGCGGAGCGGGCTTGCCGGGCATCAGCATTCCCCTCGGGCTGACCGGAAACGGTCTCCCGATCGGCATCGAGTTCGACGGCGCACCCGGCCACGACCGTGCGCTGCTGGACCTGGCGCGTCGAGCGCAGGCCGTTTTCGGCCCTCTCCCCGCACCCGCGTGAGGAGGCGCCCAGGGCCCCGCGTCCGGAGCCGCGGACGAGCAGGCTCGCGAGCAGACGGGCCCCGGCCGGGACCTCCGGGCACCGCCTCGCGTCCAGCTGCCCCGGAAAGTCCACAAAGGACTTTTCTGCTCAGCCCGGCGCCCCGGGCCATCCGCGAGCTCGCGGCCCGGTGCCCGGCCGGGTGATCCGGGTTGGGCCGTTCGTGCGCTCCGAGGCGGCGAAGACGGCCCGCGTGGACGGTACGTGAGAGCCGCGGTCAGCCAACGAGGTCTGACGCCGACCCGTCCGGGTTGCGCGTCGCCCGTGCTGTTCCCCTGCCTGCCACCGACCTGCCACGATCCCAGCAGGTCGTCTTCTGCCGATCCGGATCGACAAGGGCCGCGCCGGATGCCGAAACAGTTCGCCTTGTTCCCCGAAGAGCTCCGGAGGTTGCCATGAGCTTGCAGCGCGTGATCACCGATGACCGCGACCTGCAGATAGCTCCGCTGTTCGCCCAGCGGATCGACGAGGACGTCATCCCCAAAGGACGGCTCGCGGAGAACCCGATGCCGGCGAGCGTCGCGGCCGGCATCGTGCGGTCCCGGCTCCTGCTCGACGGCCGGGCGGCGCTCAACCTGGCCACGTTCTGCACCACCGCCGCCGAGCCGGAACTGGAGCAGATCTACGCCGAGACGGCGCCGATCAACCTCATGAACCGCGAGGAGTACCCGGCGAGCTCCCACATCGAGCAGGAGTGCATCAACGCGCTCGCGAACCTGTGGCACGAAGACGACGGCTCGTTCGTCGGCTGCTCCACCAGCGGGAGTTCCGAGGCGGCCATGCTCGCCGGCCTGGCGATGCTGCGCCGCTGGCGGGAACGCGGTGGCACCGGGCGGCCCAACATGGTGTTCGGCACCCACGTCCACGTCTGCTGGCCGAAGTTCTGCAACTTCTGGGACGTGGAAGCGCGGATGGTGCCGCTCGCGCCGGGCCGGACAACCCTGGACCCGGCGCTGACCGCGGAGGCGGTCGACGAGAACACGATCGGCGTGGTCGCGGTCCTGGGCAGCACGCAGGACGGGCGCTACGACCCGGTCGCCGGCATCGCGGCCGCCCTCGACGGCGTGGCCGCCGGCCGGGGCGTCGACGTCCCGCTGCACGTCGACGCCGCGAGCGGCGGTTTCGTCGCGCCGTTCCTCGACGTCGACTTCGCCTGGGACTTCGCGCTGCCCCGGGTGGTGTCGATCAACGCGTCCGGCCACAAGTTCGGCCTGGTCTACCCGGGCTCGGGCTGGTGCCTGTGGCGCGATCCGGAGTACCTGCCGAAGTCGCTGATCTTCGACTGCAACGTGCTCGGCGGCCACCATCCCACGTTCACGCTGAACTTCTCCCGCCCGGCTTCCGGCGTGATCGCCCAGTACTACCAGTTCCTGCGCAACGGGCTCGCCGGCTACCAGCTGATCGCGCAGCGGTGCCAGGAGGTCGCACGGCAGGTCGCGGCGGGCATCCGGGCCATCGCCCCGTACGAGGTCCTCGCCGACGGCGAGGACCTGCCGGTGGTGGCGTTCCGCCTGCGCGACCCGGAAGAGCTGGGCTTCACCGTCTACCACCTGTCCGAGGCGCTCAAGGGCGACGGCTGGCACGTGCCCGCCTACAGCCTGCCGCCGGACCTGGAGCACGTCGACGTGATCCGCGTGGTGTGCCGGCAGGGGTTCACCCTCGACCTCGCGGAGAGGTTCCTCGAAAGTCTCCTCAAACACACCGAACGGCTGGCGAGCCACCCGTTCCCGCTCCCCGACGTGGCGACCGCGCTGACGTTCCAGGACTGACCCCGTGGTCTCCGTCGCGGAACTGGAGGCCGACCCGTATCCGGTGTACGCGCGGCTGCGCCGGAGTGAGCCGGTGAGCTGGCTGCCCGAACTCCGCCAGTGGCTGGTGACCGGCTGGGACGACGTCCACCGGGTCCTGACCGACGTGGCGCGGTTCACCACCGAGCAGCCCGGCTCGCCGATGCTGGAGGTGTGCGGCGGAACGCCGCTGCTGATGCGAGAGGGTGCGGCCCACCGGGACGTGCGGGAGGCGTTGCGGCCCGGCTTCGGCGCCCGGCAAGTCGGCGGTTTCGCCGACGCGGTCGCCCGGCCGGTCGCGTGCCGGGTCGCCGACGAAGTGTTTCCCGCCGGCCGAGCCGACCTCGCGGCGGACTACTTCGAGCCGGTCGCGGCGATCGCCGTGTCCGTCCTGCTCGGGCTGGGCCCGGGCCGCGGCGCGGAAACGCTGCGCCGCTGGGGGAGGCGGCTGACCGGGGTGGCGAACGACTTCGGCCGTGATCCGGCGGCGCGGGCGGCCGCGACCGCGGACCTGGCCGCCGACACGGCCCTGACCGCGGTCGTCCGGCGGCTCCGCGCCGAGCCGGACGGTTCGGTGCTCTCCGGCCTGCTGCACGCCCACCGCCCGTGCGGCGACCCCCGGCCGGACGCCGACGTGGTGCCGGTGCTCAAGCACCTCGCGCTGAGCGTGATCGAGCCCGGCTGGCTCGCGGGCTGGACGCTGGCGGCGCTGTGGTCGGAACCCGCCCAGCTCGCCGCGGTCCGCGCCGACCGGGCGTTGCTCGGCGCGGCGGTGTCCGAGGCGCTGCGGTGGAGCGGCCCGGTCGGCGTGCTGGGCAGGCGCGCGAGGTGCGCCACGACGCTGGGGGGACGCGAGATCCCGGCGGGCGGCATGATCGCGGTCGCCGTCGCCTCGGCCAACCGCGACGAGGCGGTGTTCACCGAGCCGGACCGGTTCGACGTGCGTCGCGACGTCCGCGGCCACCTCGGGTTCGGTACCGGACCGCACCACTGCCCGGCGTCCCTCCTGGTCCCCGCCCTGGCCCGCACCGCGCTGGACGTGCTGTTCGAGCGCCTGCCCGGCGTGCGCCCGGCACCCGGCCGCCGGGCGGCGCCCCACGGCTGGAAACTGCGGCTGCCGGGGCCGCTCGACGCGGTGTGGGACGCGAGGCCGGGCTCGGTGCCGTGAACCGCTGCTGTGAGGCGGCCGGAAGTGCGGACGCGCGGCGGGGAAACGGCTTGTCCTGACCGGGCTGTCAGCGCGGTGGATGTTCGGTCATGCCGGCGGCGATCCGCGTCAGCGGTTGGCGGCGGGCCTGCCGGCGGCGCACGCGAGCGAGCACATCGCAGTGTGGGAACAGCACCTGGCAGAGGCCCACCCGGAGCTGGATGCCCGCCAGGCGCGGATGCCGGCGCACGCGGGTTTCGGCGTGGTCGTCGAACCCGGCCACCTGTTGCGGTGGGAGGACCGGCCCGAGCACTGCGCGGAGATCGAGGCTCTGTTCGCGAGTGCCCGCTGACTCCGGAATCCGCCCGCTTCGAGCGACGGCCGGTCCTCCGGGTGGCCCCATCGGAACGCGGACAGCTGACCCGCGTTGCCGGTGATTCCGTCACGACGGGAAGCGTTCCCCCGCGTGGAGCAGCTCAGCTCACTCGCCGTCTTCGCGGCGGGGGCAAGAGGTTTGCGGTTGCGCGGCGGGGAAGCGAACGGCGGCCGGCCCGGGAAAGCGGTCCGCTTGGCGGCACGATTCTGCCTGACCGGGGGAAAACCGGGTCGAACGGGAAGCCGCTGTGACCCGCGGTGAGTGAAGCTCATCAGTTCGTGGACTGATGGTTGCGCGTCAATTCTGCGTAACGTGGCTGAGGCGTGAAACCCGGCGGCCGTCGAATCACGTTTCCACCCACCCATTTTCCTTCCCTTTTCTGGAGTTTCCATGGCCGGAAGGCTGAACCGTCCCGCCGCGGCGGATGGCGTCGTCGCGTACCAGGACAAGGACAAGCAGGACATGTTCCACTACTTCCCGCTGCGGATCGACTCGGTCCTCGGCGAAACGTTGCGCAGCTTCAAAGTCGACTACTACGGCATCAGCGCCGAGCCGTACTGGGTCGACATGGGCAACGAGAACTTCCAGAGCTGCGTCGGCGGCAACCTCTCCGGAACCGCCGTGCCGGAGCTCACCACCGACCAGCGGGCCAACATCACCAAGGTCATCGGCGAGGTCTACGGCGTCAAGAAACCGAACCTGGTGCCGCTGGTGCTGAACAACGTCACCGTGCAGCCGATCTTCGCCAAGCACATCGTGGACATGGGCACCGGCGGCTCCGCCACCTTTCCCAACGAGCTGACGCTGGGGGCCAGCACCGGCTACCAGATCGGCAGCGGCAACAGCCTGTTCGCCGAGCTGGTCGGCAGCGAACAGGACAACGCGGAGCCGCGGCCGGACTTCGCGATCAACCTCTCCGGCGAGGCCGAGCTGTACGCCGACCCGTGGGTGGCGGAGATCCACGCCGACCTGCGGAAGGTCTGGGAGTACACCCGGACGAAGGTGGACGTCGGGCTCAACCTCGGCTGGTTCAACCTCGGCACCAGCATCGACAAGATCACCCAGGAGCTGATCACGAACAACATCGTCGACATCCGCTACATCCAGGGCAGCGGCGGCAACGAGTTCGGCTGGCAGATGCTCAACAGCACGAAGACGCTGTTCGAGGCGATCAACAAGCAGATCACCGCGGGGGAGGGGCTGTTCAAGTTCGAACCGAATCCGACCCCGCAGGAGCCCACCAAGGACGAGAAGTGGGCGTCGAAGCTCCTGCCGTTCACCACGTCGATCAATGTCGGGTACGTCAGCAACTTCTTCAAGCAGGAGATCACCTTCGACCAGAGGGTCTCGTTCGAGGGGATGCTGCCGGTCCGGTTCAACAGCTCGATGGCGCTGGCGGTGCCGTGCGCGGCGAGCACCGAGAGCCACTTCTACGACCTGCAGGCGATGGCGCAGGGCTGCGTCACCAAGGCCAAGCACGACGGTCTGCAGAACCGCATCAACACCGAGAAGGAAGCCAAGCGGCAGAAGCTGCTCCTCTACATGGCGAAGGTCGAATCCGGTGAGTGGACACCGCAGCAGTACTCGACGATGGTCGCGACGCTGAACACCATCACGCTCACGGAATACCCGTCGGTCGCCGGCATCCGCGAAGACGGCAGCCCGGAGATCACCGCGGCTTCGCCCGAAGAGGTCGACCAGGTGCTGGCGCGCATCGAGGAAGCCGTCACCGGCGGCCTGGTGCCCGTGCAGCGCCCGCGCCGCTCGGCCGCTCCCCGCCGGGTCAAGGTCTGAAAACGAAACCCCTTGGAGGCATTGCCATGACCGTCACCCTGCCCGCGTTCCACCGGCCCGTCCGCAGCCACGTCCGGGTCGGGATGCCGTTCCCGCCCGACCGCCGGGAGCGGGTGCAGCAGACCACCCAGCCGCCCTGGTCGGGGCTCGGCCTGCTCTCGGCCAAGATGCCCGACGGCGAGGTCCTGGAGTCGACGGGCTTCGCGATCGCGCCGGACTACGTCGTGACCGCGGCCCACGCCGTCTACGACCAGGACTACGGCGGACGGGCCGTCGCGGTGACGTTCGAAGCCGCGCGGGACGCCAACCGGACGCCGTTCGGCGTGGCCAAGGCGACCGCGTGGACCTACCCGGGCCAGTACCCGTCCGGCGGCCGGCCGTACGACTACTGCCTGGTGAAGCTCGCGACGGCGCTGCCGTCATCGGTGACGCTCTACCGGCTGACCGCGGCCTCCGACGCGGATCTGAACGCCGGGACGTGGCAGATCGCGGGCTACCCGGAGGACAAGGTGCCGGAGAACTCGATGTGGTACGACAGCGGCAAGCTGCTCAGCCCGCCGGGCACCCGCATCCTGCGCTACCGGATCTCCACGTCCGGCGGCCAGAGCGGGGCACCCCTGTCGCCGTACCTCGAAGAGCGGTCGCCGGCCGCCGTCGGCATCCACGCCGGGGTGGCGGCCGACAAGCAGTCGAACGAAGCCGTGCGGCTGACCCGGGAGGTGATCGACGAGATCGAGTCCTGGAAGTAGCCCGCCGGGGTGGCCGCCGAGCCGGTACGGCGGCCACCTTCGTGGCGTGCGGCCCGGAGCACCGCGTTCTTCGGCCGGCCGGCCCGGATTGCCCGTGGCGAACGGCCTCTGAACCGGAGTGCGCGGGCTCCGGAACCGCGTGCCGGGCTTCGGCCGCTGGGCAGTGGCTTCAGCGCCGGAGGCCCTCAGCGGATCGCGTCGTGGGGGAGGACGGCGTGCACGCCCCACGTCTCGTTGGCGACCTGGGTGATCCGCAGGTCGACGACCGGTGAGGCCAGCGCGAGCGCGGTGGGCCGGTCCAGGGCGTGGAGCCGCTGCAGCCAGGTCACCATGGTGGCCAGCGCGTCGGCCATGGCCTCGTCGAGGCCGGCACCGAAGCCGAAGGTGACGCGGCCCTCGGGGGTTTCGGCGTGGATGCCCGGAACCGGCGCGTCCGCCGCCAGGGTGAGGGTCACTTCGGTGGTCATCGGGCACTCGATCGCCGTTCCGCCGACTTCGCCGTTGCCCTGGGCCGCGTGCCCGTCGCCCAGGTGCAGGAGTGCGCCGGGCACGGTCAGCGGCAGGTACAACGTCGATCCGGCGACGAGGTCCCGGCAGTCGAGGTTGCCGCCGCCGAGCGCCCGTGGCGGGATGGTCGAGTGCGGTCCCGGCTCGGCGGGTGGCACGCCGACGACGCCGAGGAAGGGGGCGATGCCGACGGTGTGGCCGAGGCTGCTGGTGGCGGTCTCGCCGGTGATGTCCCACGTCAGCCACGTGGCCGGGCCGTCGGCGACGCCGAGCCTGCGGTTGAGCGCGGTGTCCTTCACCCCGGCCGTGGTCCAGCCCCAGTCGCCGGGCGTGATCGACGTGAAGTGCACGCCCAGGACCATGCCCGGCTCGGCGCCGCGCACCGCGATCGGCCCGGTCAGGCAGTGCCCGCGCCGCTCCGGGTACAGCGCCGGGCCGTCCACCCGCCGGTCCAGGTAGCCGGCGGCGTCGAGGGAGCCGACCAGGACGGAGTCGCCCGGATCGACGGTGAGCACGGGCGGGGTGGCCCGGTCGAGGACGTCCACTGTGGTCTCCCGCGTCGCGGGAAGCCGGTACTCGGCCACGGTCTTTCCTTTCCGGTGCGGTGTTTCAGCGGAGCAGGGACCCGGCGGTCGGCGCCAGGCGCACCGTGGACGCGGGCGCCCCGGTCAGCGCGGCGACGATCTCGGCCAGGGCCGCGCACCGGGGATCCCGGTGGACGGCGTCCAGGGTACGTTCGCGGTCGGCGTCGTCGGCGAAGCGCCTGATCCAGACGACGGCGTCCTCGTCGCCGGCCACGGTGAACGAGCCCACCACGTCCATTCCCCGTTCGCGGTGGAGCGGGATGACGGCCTCGTCCAGGTAGCGGGCCAGTTCGGGGCCGCGGCCGGGGTGGGCGTGCTCGGTGCGGATCTCGTAGAACATCGGCAGTCCTCCTCGGGGGGCGGTCAAGAGCGGCGGGCGGCGGCGAGTGCGTAGGCGTCGGGGGAGCCCTCCCACGGCGCCGTGCGCAGGACGGTCCAGTGGTGGATGAGCCACCGCCCGTCGAGCTTGCGCAGCTTCAGCTCCCAGCGGCCGCGCATCGTGCAGTGGTCGACGACGCCGGGGTCGGCGGGGACGTGGTGGTAGGCGACCACGTGCGTGCGGCACGTCGCGCTGTCCCCGGACCGCCGCACGACGAGGTCGGTGGCGGTGTGGTGGGTGCTGTCGAAACCCTCCAGGGTCGCGCGGGCCAGCTCGACCAGGTCGTCGGCGGGCACGGTCGTCGGCGGTCTGCCGTGGTAGTGCGTCGACAGGTCCAGCGTCACCTCGTCGGCGAACAGGCGCCGCAGGGTGGTCCAGTCCCGGTCGTCCTGGGCGGGGGCGAGCCCCGCGACGACGTCGGCGATGGCCGCGCGGTCGAGAAGATCCGGCAAGGCGTTCATGGTCGGGTCTCCTCGGACGCGGGACGTTCGCTCACCGGCAAGATCAGCCGGCTGGGGTGCGCGGGTCCGTGGTGGACGTGGTTGACGGCGACCAGCACGTCGTCCGCGCCTTCGGTGGCGATCGTCGCGCCGGTGTTGGTGTTGCGGTCGTAGCGGGGGAAGTTGCTGCTCGACACCTCGAGCCGGATGCGGTGCCCTGACCGGAAGACGTTCGCGGTGACGCCGAGGTCGAGGGTGAGTTCGGCGTCCGTGCCCGGCGCCAGCGGCGCGGGTTCGGTGAGCGACTTCCGGTAGCGGACGCGCTGGATGCCTTCGCACAGCAGGATCGCCCGGCCGTCGGGGTGCACGTCGACGAGCTTGCCGGTGAAGTCGGTGTCCGGTGTGGACGATCGGATGTGCAGCACGAGGGTGACGTGCCCGATGACCTCGACCGGGCGCTCGAGCACCGGAGTGGTGAAGCACAGGACGTCCTCGCGCGCTTCGGCCGCGGCCTGGTCGGCCGGTCCGGGGTAGCTGCCCGGCGCGGTGGCGAGCACGGTGCCGCCCAGGCTGGGCACCGGATCGCGCGGGTCGTAGCGGAACGTGTCCGTCGCCTCCTCGGTCGGGACGTCGGGGGTCAGGATGCCGTCGCCGTGGGCGGTGTTGGCTCGCCCGCCGCCGTCGAGGAAGAAGCCGGCGTACCGGGTGTCCGGCAACGGCCAGTCCGGCTCGTCGCGCCACTCGTCGGCCCCCATGACGAAGATCCGGACCCGGTGGGTGTCCTCGGGAAGCTCGCGGCCGCGGACCCAGCGGTCGAAGAACCGCAGGTGCGCCTCGGTGATGCCGGCGGTCTTGATGCTGCCGGCGAGCCCGAACGACCGGTCGGGGTAGGTGCCGAGGTCGGTCCCGTCGGGGTGGGACCAGGGGCCGATGATCAGCCGCTGGCCGTCGCGGGCGGCGGCACTGCCACCGCGGCGGCGCAGCATCCGGTACGACCGCACGGTTTCGCCGACGAACACGTCGAACCACCCTCCGATGTGGAGGGCCGGGACGGTGATCCGCTCGCCGTGGTCGGTCGAGGCGATCTCCTGCCAGAAGGCGTCGCGCTCCGGGTGGGCGAGCACCTCGCCGAGCCAGGGCAGGGACCGGGTCACCACGGCGCGGCCGTCGATCGGCAACGGCTCGTGCAGCGACCGCGGGTCGGACAGGCCGGACAGCAGCGCCCCGGCGTCACCGCGGCCTTCGTCGGGTCCCCGTCGGAGATTGCGCAGGGCCGCGAGGGTGCTCCACGTCAGGACCGCGTCCTGGGACAAGGCGCCGCCGGGGGAGCGCCACGGGGCAGCGTACGGATCGGCGGAGGTCATCACCGGGGCGATCGCCCGCAGCGCCGGGACGCCGTGCGACGCGGCTTGCCACTGGCTGAACCCCATGTACGACCCGCCCCACATCCCGACCGCGCCGTCGCACCACGGCTGCGCGGCCAGCCAGGTGAGGGTGTCGACGCTGTCCGGGCCTTCGTGGGTGTGCGGCACGAACGTCCCGGGGGAGCGGGACGTGCCCCGGACGTCCTGCGCCACCACGGCGTACCCGGCTTCGACGAGGGTGAACACGTCGGGGAGCTTCGGGTTGCCGTACAGCCCGGCGTCGTCCTTGCCGTAGGGCGTGCGGACCAGCAACGCGGGAAAGGGGCCGGGTCCGTCGGGGAGCCACACGTTGGTGGCGAGCGCGACGCCGTCACGCATCGGCACCGGTACGTCCACCTCCACCGTGAAGGTCATGCACTCACCGGGTTCTGAGCGGACGAGGTGAGCATCCAGTGGCTGAACGCCGCGTAGTGCCGCGCGAACTCCTGCGGTGTGGGGGAGTGCTCCACGGCCGCCGAGAGTTCCGCGACACGGGCGTACCGGGGAATCCGGTCGGCCTCGTAGGCGGCCAGCGCCGCGGGCACGTCCGCGCCCGGGGCGAGCAGACGGCCGAGCAGCGCGGCGTCTTCGACGCCCAGCGTCGCCCCGGCGGTGATGTGCGGCGACATCGCGTGCGCCGCGTCCCCGGCGAGCACGACGCGCCCGGACGTCCAGTGCGGCAACGGCGGCACGAGCATGATCTGGTTGTGCAGGATCAGTTCCTCGGGCGTGGCGTGGATGAGCTGGGCGAGGATCCCGCCGTGCTCACCGTCGTCCAGGTGCGCGGCCCGGGCCAGGGCCTGCTCCTTGCGGGTGCCGGTCGGTTCCGGCGTGCCGAACTGGTTCACCAGCCAGTAGACGCCGCCGTCGTGGGTGCGCACGTACCCGCCGCGGCAGCGGTCGCCGCCGAGGATCACCCGGTTCCCGGTCAGATCGAGACCCGGGTCCGGGAGCACCGCGCGCCACGCGTGGTGGCCAGGGTGCTCCTCCGCCGGCTTCCCCGGCACCAGCTGCGCGCGCACCGCCGAGTACGCGCCGTCCGCCCCGACGAGCACGTCGGCGGTGTCCTCGCTGCCGTCGGTCAACCGGACGGTGACGTGGTCGGCGTGCTCGTCGTACGCGGCGAACCCGGTGGCGAGGCGGATGTTGTCCCGGCCGACGGCGTCGGCGAGCAGGTCGGTGAGCTTCGCCCGGTGCACGAGCAGGAACCGGTGGTCCTCGACGCCGAACTCCGGGGTCTCGAGCAGCCGTCCGGCCTTGTCGTGGAAGTACATCTCCGCGGGTTTGCCGATCGCCCGCACCCGGTCGCCGATCCCGAGTTCGTCGAACACCGCCAGCGCGTTGGCCCACAGCCCCAGTCCCGCCCCGGCCGCGCGGATCTCCGGCGCCACTTCGTAGACCACCACGTCGATTCCCTTGCGGCGTAGGGCGAGACCGCTCGTCAGTCCCACGATCCCGCCGCCGATCACCACAGCTCGCATCACTGTCCTCCTTCGTCCGAACTCGACGGTAAGGACGGCGGCCGGTTAACTCCAGTGCAACGTTGGTACGTACTCATTCCACCTGTGATAATCGGCGGGTGGACCACGACCTGAACCTCATCGAGGCGCTGGACGCGCTGCTCACCGAAAGCAGCGTGACGAAAGCGGCCGAGCGCCTGCACACCTCGGCCCCGGCGATGAGCCGCACGCTCGCCCGGCTGCGGCGCGCGTTCGACGACCCGCTGCTCGTCCGGGCCGGCCGCGATCTCGTCCCGACCCCGCGGGCGCTCGAGCTGCGCGGGGAGGTGCACGCGGTCGCCGCCCGGGCCCGTGCGCTGTTCGGCCCGTCGACCGCCGCCGATCCGCGGACCGCGGTGCGCATGTTCGACCTGCAGGTCACCGACATGCTGTCCACCACGTTCCTCCCCTCGCTGATCGACGACCTGCGGAGCCAGGCGCCGGGGATCTCCCTGCGGCTGCGGCCGGAGAACCTCCAGGACACCCCGGCGCTGCGCGAAGGACTCGTGGACCTGGAGATCGGGACGCTGCGCCCGGGCGACCCCGAAATCCACTCGGAAACCCTCGTCACCGAAACGCTCGTCGGCGCCATCCGCCCGGAACACCCCCTGGCCAAGGTCAAAACGGTCACCCCGAAGAGGTTCGCCGCGGCCGACCACATCGTCGTTTCGCGCCGGGGCCGCGCGCACGGCCCGATCGACGACCGGCTGGCCGAGCTGGGGCTGAGCCGCCGGGTGATCGCCGTCCTGCCGAGCTTCGCCGGCGCGCTGCACGTGGCGCGCGGGACGGACGTCGTCTGCGTGACCCCGGCCCGGCTGGGCCGGCCGATGCTGGAAACGCTGGGCCTGCGGACGTTCCCGCTTCCCGTGGCGGTGCCGGAAGTGGTGCTCGGGATGGCCTGGCACCCCCGCAACCACCACGACCGGACGCACGCGCTGCTGCGCGACCGCGTCCGCCGGATCATGACCCTCGCCGCGGGACCGTCGTGAGTGGGTCTCGCTGTTTTCGCGGCGCCCGGGAGCCGGCCGATACCCCCGTTCGCGGGTAATCCCCACGCCTGTCCGGCCGGATGCTCGACGGCACTCCCGCCGGTCGTTCCGCCGGCGACCGCGGAGCCAGAACGGAGAAAGCCGACCATGGACGTGACCGAGGCGTACCGAGCCGCTCGGGACCAGCTGATCTCGCTGCGCGGTGATCACGAGCGCGCGGTCGCCGAGTTCGCGTGGCCGGACCTCGGCGAGCGGTTCAACTGGGCGGTGGACTGGTTCGACGCCATCGCCCGCGGCAACGACCGGCCGGCGTTGGTGATCGTCGAGGAGGACGGGTCGGCGGTCGAGCGCACGTTCGCCGAGGTGTCGCGGGCGTCCGACCGCCTGGCGGCGTGGCTGGCGGCGCGCGGTGTCGCCAAGGGCGATCCCGTCGTGCTCATGCTCGGCAACCAGGTCGAGCTGTGGGAGTCGATGCTGGCGATCCTCAAGCTGGGCGCGGTGCTGCTGCCCACGACCACCGCCATCACGGCGGCGGACCTGGGCGACCGGATCGCCCGCAGCGGCACCCGCCACGTCATCTGCAACGCCCGTGACACCGGCGTGTTCGACGACGTCGCCGGCGGCTGCACGCGGATCAGCGTCGGGGCGGCCGACGGCTGGGCCGACCTGCGGGAGGCCGCCGAGCGGGACTGGGCACCGGTCGAGCACCCCGGGACGTCCGTCGACGACCCGGCGCTGCTGTACTTCACCTCCGGGACGACGTCGCGGCCCAAGCTGGTCGAGCACACGCAGGTGTCCTACCCGGTCGGGCACCTCTCGACGCTGTACTTCCTCGGGGTCCGGCCGGGAGACGTCCACCTGAACATCTCCTCGCCGGGGTGGGCCAAGCACGCGTGGTCGTGCTTCTTCGCGCCGTGGATCGCGGAAGCGACGATCTTCATCCACAACTACGGCCGGTTCGACGCCGCGGCACTGCTCGCCCAGCTGCGCGAGCGGCGGGTCAGCAGCTTCTGCGCGCCTCCCACGGTGTGGCGGATGCTGATCAAGGCCGAGCTGGGGGAGCGGCCGGGCAGCCTGCGCGAAGCGATCGGCGCCGGCGAACCCCTCAACCCCGAGGTGATCGACCAGGTGCGGCGGGCGTGGGGACTGACCATCCGGGACGGCTTCGGCCAGACCGAGACGACCGCCCAGGTCGGCAACACCCCCGGCGCCGAGGTCAAGCCCGGCTCGATGGGACGCCCGCTGCCCGGGGTGCCGGTGGTGCTCCTCGACCCGGTCACCGGCGAGCCCTTGGACGGTCCGGGGGAGGGGGAGATCTGCCTGGACCTGTCGCAGCGTCCGCTCCCGTTGATGAAGGGCTACCAGAACGACCCGGAACGCACGGCCGAGGCGATGGCCGGCGGCTATTACCACACCGGCGACGTCGCCTCGGTCGACGAAGAGGGGTACATCTTCTACGTCGGCCGCACCGACGACGTGTTCAAGGCGAGCGACTACAAGATCAGCCCGTTCGAGCTGGAGTCGGTGCTGGTCGAGCACCCGGCCGTGGCGGAGGCCGCGGTGGTCCCGGCGCCGGACCCGGTGCGGCTGGCCGTGCCGAAGGCCTACATCGCGCTGGCACCCGGTCACGAGCCGACGCAGGAGACGGCGCTGGCGATCCTGCGGCACGCGCGGGAGCGGCTGAACCCGTACCAGCGGGTGCGGCGGATCGAGTTCTTCGACCTGCCCAAGACGCTCTCGGGCAAGATCCGCCGGGTCGAGCTGCGCGGGCGCGAAAACGAGCTGACGACGCCGCCGGACGGGGAGTGGCGCGATAATCAGTTCCCGGAGCTGAAGGGATGAGCTGACAGACGCCGTTGCGGACACTTCGAGACCGACTGCAGGAGGACAAGGTGGACAACGACGTCGCCGCGACCGAGGTGCTCGAGAAGCTGCTGCCCGAACGCGTCCGCGGACTGCGGCGCCTGAGCGGCGTGCCGGTCGCGTTCGGCGGCCTCACGCGCCACCGCGCGGGCCGCCGGGAACTGGTGCTCGACCGGCTGGACGGCACCCTGGGCACGTCCCTGCGCGGCCTGGCCGTGCAACCCGGGCTCGGCCTGGGCGGCACCGTGCTGCGCGACGGCACCGCCCGCCGGATCGACGACTACGCCAGCACCGCGACGATCACCCACGACTACGACCGGGCCGTGGTGCACGAGGAACGCCTCACGTCGATCTTCGCCGTGCCGGTCACCGTGCACGGGTCGGTCCGCGGCGTCCTGTACGGCGCCGTCCGCGACCGCGGCCCGATCGGCGACCGGGCCCTGCACGCCGCCACCGTGCTCGCCGGCCAGCTCCAGCGCGACGTCGAAGCGGCGCTCACGCCCGAGCCGCGGCCGGACCCGGTGGCCGAACTCGCCGCGATCCTCGACGACGTCACCGACCCGGCGCTGCGGGCCCGGCTGGTCCGGGTCCACCGCGCGCTGCGCGGCGAGGCACCCGAGCCGGCGAACCGGCCGGCCTTGGCGCCGCGGGAAGTGGACGCACTGCGCTGGGTGGCGGTGGGCGCCACCAACGTCGAGATAGCGGCCCGGCTCGGCCTCAGCACGGAGACGGTGAAGGCGTATCTGCGCACGGCGATGCGCAAGCTCGACGTGCACACCCGCACCGCGGCCGCGCACGCGGCCCGGCGGGCGGGCGTCCTCTAGGCGTGATCTTCAGGGAGGTCGGTCAGCCGGGTGATCGGCGGCTTGCCGCCGGTTGAGCTGTGGGTCGGTGATGGTCGTAGAAGTGCTGCCAGCCCGGTAGCGCCGCCCGGCGCAGTGCCTCGGACGGGTGGAGGTGGGCAGCTGCGGTTCGATCCCAGCAGTCCGCGCGTGGGCACCTTCGACGCGCGGTCGCCCAGGCGGTCACCATGATCGGCCACGTCGTCGCGATGGCCGTGCTGGCGGTCCCGCAGGGACTGGCATCGATCCCGGGTTCGCGGGACCGGCCGGCGGGCGACCTCCGGCCCGACCTGACGCTGCGAGAAGCCGGCCGCCGGCTCGGTGCTGCGCAGCAACATCCGCGAACGGTCGGCGTGTGCGCTGACCACGCTTCGGTGGCGGAGGGAAGCGCCGGGCTCGGGGGTCAAGCGGACCGCGCGGCGGCCTCGGTCGTGGTGGCGAGGACCCGCTCGGCGCGCAACGCGATGCGCAGGGTGAGCCGTTCGCCCGGGTCGTCCAGGCGGGTTCCGAACAGAGCGCGGAGGCGGTGGAGGCGGTTGCGTGCCGTCTGCGGGTGGATGCCCAGCCGGCGCGCGACTTCGGGGGCGCCGCCGCGGGCGTCGAGGACCGCGTCGAGCGTTTCGGCGAGCTTGCCCCGCTGGTTCCCGGACAGCCCGGACAACGGCGCCAGGCTCCGCGCGGCGAGCGCGCCGGTCAGCAGCTCGTCCGCGACCAGCCAGTGGGTGGTCAGGTGCTCGGGCCAGCGGACGATGCCCTCGCGGGGGAAGACGCCGCGGTTCCGCAGCTCCCACGCCCGCCGGGCCCAGCGCAGCGACGTCGCCGCCTCGGCCGGGCGGACGGCCGGCCCGGTCGCGGCCGGGCCGGGGCCCAGCAGCCGGGGCAGGTCGGCGTCCGCCGGGAGCAGCAGGTGAGGCTGTTCGGCGGTGCGATCGGCGAGCACCGCGGGGTCGAACGGCGCGATGCGCACCCCGGCCGCCACGACGACGGCCATCACCCGTTCGGGTGGCTGCCACCCCGCGCGGGCGGCCAGGGCGGCCCACGGCCGGCCGGCCGTCAGCTCGCGCAGCAGGTCCCGGCGCAGGTCGGTGGCGGACGGTGCCTGCGCGGCCCGGAACGCCTCGGTGGACAGGTGGATCAGGACCTCGACGCAGCGGAACACGGCTTCCACCCCGGCGCCGACGACACCCGCGTGCCCGCGGCGGCCCAGCTCCGCCATGATCGGGAGGGCGCGGCGCCCGCCCGCCTGGTAGGCGCGGGAGAGCCGGTCCAGCTCGCCGGCCGCCGCGTGCTCCGCGACGCCGGCGCGGCGGAAGGCGTCGGCACCCGCGGCGATCCCGACCGGCGCCGGCCGGCAGCCGCCCAGCAGCGTGGCCACGAACTCCGCGGCGCCCGCGTCGAACAGCGCGGCGTGCTCGGGGACGGCGTGCCGGATGCCGGCGACGACCGCGCGGGCGATCGGCGCCACGGCCTCGGGGGGCACGGGCTGGGGAGTGGTCATCGTCGACCTCCGGAGCGGGCGGGCGGCACTGGGGCGCCGAGTCTGGTCCGCCGGTGCCGCCGGTCGCGTCGACAGAAGTACGCATTTACGGCCGCCGCCGAGTGGCGCAACGGTCACTGGGCCACATGGACACGGCGGCCGCGACCGATCAAGATGACCGGTGATGGGTGACGGCGGCCTGAGCACGCGACGGGACCTCACGACTTACGTGGGGCGCGCCGAGGACGAGACCGAGGTCCGGCGCCTGCTCGGCGCGGCCCGGCTGGTCACGCTGACCGGGCCCGGCGGGGTCGGCAAGACCCGGCTCGCCTTCCGGGTCGCCGGCTCGGTGACCCGCGCGTTCCCCGACGGCGTGGCCGTGGCCGGCCTCGCCGAGGTGCGCGACGGCACGATGGTCACCCGCACGCTCGGCGACTGCCTCGGCCTGCACGACACGGCCCCCCGGACCACCCGGGACACCGTGCTGGCCCACCTGCGCGACCGGCGGATGCTCCTGGTGCTGGACAACTGCGAGCACCTCGTCGCCGACTGCGCCGAGCTGGCCGACGTCCTGCTGCGGGGGTGCCCGGAGCTGGTGGTCCTGGCGACCAGCCGGTGTTCGCTGAGCGTCGCGGGGGAGCGCGTCCTGCCGATCGCGCCCCTGGCCCTGCCCCCGAAGAACGTCCGGACCGTCGAGGACGCGATCGCCTCCGACGCGGTACGGCTGTTCGTCGACCGGGCGCGCGACGTGCTGCCGTCGTTCCGGCTCACCGAGGACAACGCGGCCTCCGTCGCGGGCTTGTGTCGGCAGCTCGACGGCCTGCCGCTGGCCGTCGAGCTGGCCGCGGCCCGCGTCCGCGTGCTCTCGCCCGGCCAGATCGCCGACCGGATGACCGACAGCCTCGCGCTGCTGACCACCGGTGCGCGGTCGCTGCCCGAGCGCCACCGCAGCCTGCGGGCCACCATCGAGTGGAGCCACGCGCTGTGCACGGACGCCGAGCGCGCGGCCTGGGAGTGCTGCTCGGTGTTCGCGGGTGCGTTCGACCTGTCCGCCGCCGAAGACGTTTGCGCGTTCCCGGGCCCCGCCGGTTTCGCGGTGCTGGACGCCGTGGACGGCCTGGTGGACAAGTCCGTGCTGGCGCGCGTCGAAGGGGCGACCGGGGTCCGGTTCCGGATGCTGGAGGCGCTGCGCGAGTTCGGTCAGGAACGGCTGGCCTCGGCCGGGACCGCCGAGGCGGTCGCCCGGCGGCACCGCGACCACCACGCACGGCTGCTCGACCACGCCGACGCTGAATGGTTCGGCCCCCGGCGCCACGACTGGTTCGCACGGTTGTCCGACCGGCACGCGGACATCCGCGCGGCGCTGTCGTGGTCCCTGCGCACGCCGGACGAAGCCGTGACCGCCCTGGAGATGGCGAGCGGCGTGCTCGAGTACTGGCTGGCCAGGGGCGCCTCGGGGGAGATCCGGGAGTGGCTCGACCGCGCGCTCGCCGTCGCCGCCGAAGACGCCCCGGGCCGGGCGGCGGCGCAGGCCCGCGCGGCGCTCTGCGCCGCCCTGCACGCGGACCTCGACGGAGCCCGGCGACGGCTGAAGCTCGCCGAAGCCCTCGGCGACGAAGACGCGCTTCCCTGCATCCGCCACGCACAGGCGTTCGTGGCGCTGCTCGCGGTCGAGCCGCACGCGCTGGAGAAGGCCGCCGAAGCCGCGCGCGTCTTCGAGGAGCGCGGCGCCGTCCGCAGCCGGCTGCACCCGATGTTCATCCAGGCGGTGGCGACGGCCTTCCGCGGCGATCTCGCCGGTGCCCGGCGCCTGCTGGAGGCGATGCTGCGGCTGTGCGAAACGGCGGGGGACGAGTCCTACCGGTCGATGGCCCTGTTCGGGCTGGGCACGGTCGAGATCTGTTTCGGCGGTGACCTCGACGCCGGTGAACGGGCGATGCGCGACGCGCTGGCGATCGACCTGCGGGGCCCGGACGTGCTGTCGGCGGCGTACCGGGTGGACGGGCTGGCGTGGGCGTCGGCCCGGCGGGCGGACTGGCCGGGCGCGGCGAAGCTGTTCGGCACGGCGGCGACGTTGTGGGACCGGTGTGGGGCGGAGCCGGACATCGCCGTCTCGCTGGCCCACCGGGAGCTGCTGCGAGCCACTCGCGAAGCCCTGGGCGACCCGCGGTTCGAGGAGCTGTTCGCCGAGGGGCGGCGGCGGAATCCGCACGACGTCCTGGCCCCGGCGTCCCCCGGTGGACCGGCCGAGCCCCCGGCGACCGCGGTGCTGCCGCCGCTGACCCGGCGCGAGTCGGAGATCGCCCGGCTCGTCGCGACCGGCCTGAGCAACCGCGAGATCGCCGTCCGCCTGGTCATCGCCCAGCGCACCGCGGAAACCCACGTCCTGCACATCCTGAACAAGCTGGATCTCGCGAACCGGACCCAGGTCGCCGTCTGGGTGAACGAGCAGCTCGCCGCCCGGACGGGACCCGGATCCGGTCCGCGGTGATCAGCCGAGCGGGCAGGTGCCCTGGTAGGCGGCGATCGCCGGGTCACCCGTGGGCAGCGGGCAGAGGAACTGCTCGTACCGGGTGTCCTGGTCGACGAAGCGCTTCAGCCAGGAGAGGCTGTACTCCGCGATCGTCGTGTTCGGCTTGGTCGGCGCCAGGTGCCCGGCGCCGGCGAGCAGCAGGTACGCCTTGCCGGTCGTGGCCGGCAGGCTCCGGTAGAACGGGCGCGAGAACATCCCGTCCGGGGCGATGGTGCCGTTCTGGGCGCTCACGACGAAAGTGGGCACCGTGACATCGGAGAACGTGGTGTTGGGGCTCCAGCCGGTCAGCGGGATCGCGGCCTTCAGCGTGGGCGCCTTCCGGGCGGCGATCAGCGTCCCGCCCCCGCCCATGGAATGCCCCATCACGGCCAGGCGGTTCCGGTCGACGCGCGCCTTGGCCCCGCTCGAATCCGTGACGTAGCGCAGCGCGGCGAGCAGTTCTTCCGAGCGGGCGTCCGGGGTGTCCCACACGCTGTTCGTGGCGATCGTGATGACGACGAAGCCCTGCGAGGCGAGCCGCGGGCCGTACCAGGCGACAGCGGATTCGCTTTCGAGAAAGCCCGGCGCGACCGCAACGGCCCCGAACGTGCCCTGACCGGTGTCGGTCGGGAAGGAGATCGTCCCACCACCGAACCCGTTGCCGGCGCCCACTTTTTCCGTGGAGATTGCGAAGGGGCCTTGCACCGCCTCGATGGAGGCCTCGGTCGGGGCCGGTCCTCGCGCGAAGGGGTTGTCCGCCGACGCCGCCGCGGTGCCGGCGCCGTCGACGACCGTGGTGGCGAGCAGGACAGTACCCAGGGCGCCGGCGGCCCAGGAATTCCAGCGTTGGTTTCGCGGCATTGCGAACGTCCTCTCCGGGGAATCCTCCCGTGGAATACGGGAGGCCCAGGTATAGCGATCGCCCGGACGGCCGCGCGTCGGGGAAATTGCGTATTCACGGCCGGCCGGAGCCGCGCGACGACCGACGTACGCACCTCGCTCCGAGAAACGGGACGGCTTCTTCGGGCCGTTGGGGTGCGGGCCGGCGTGGTGGCGGCCGAGCTCGCCCGCCGGGGTGAGCTACTTCGCGGCCGGCGCCCGGCGGCGTCCTCGGGGCGTCCGGTCCGCGGGCACGATGTCGGCGAGGAGGGACGTCACGGTGTCGGTGATGGTCGTCAGGTCGGTGTCGTCGTCGCTTTCCAGCCACTTGCGGTAGGCCGTGCGGAAGATCTGGCTTCCCGTACTGGCCGCCAGCTCCGCGACGTCCGGATCGACTCCGCGCTCGCAGAGGGCCCGGCGGAACCCCTCGGCCATCTGGTGCTGCTTGTTCAGATCCCGTTCCAGCAACCCGGAATTCGACGCGATCAGCCGGCTTCGCCGGCGCAGGAGGTCTCGTGATCCGAGTTTCTCCCAGTCGTAGCCGGCCAAGGTCCGCACCACGGCCCGCAGTGGCTTTTCGAGGTCGGGCGTCTCCCGGAGTTTCTGGACGAGCGCCGTGCTGAGCAGGTCCGCGTCGGCGAAGAGGATTTCTTCCTTGTCGGGAAAGTAGCGGAAGAACGTCCGGGTGGTGACGCGGGCGCGTTCCGCGATCTGGACGGCGGTGGTGGCCTCGAAGCCTTGTTCCTCGAACAGCTCCATGGCGGATCGTTTCATCCGCTCCTCGCTGCCTTCTTCCCAACGGGGCATGGGCACCAGGATACCGGTGCCGATGACTCGCCGTGACATCGCGTGCGCTGCTCGGACCCCCGGGGAGTGGGGCATGTCACGCCGCGACATCGGCAGGGAATTCGATGTCACGATGGGACATCAGTGCTACGGTGATGTCACGTCGAGACAACACGACGGACGAAGCGTCATCGAAAGGAAGAACATGGCTCCCCACCCCGGCACAACCCAGACGTTCATGGTGGTCGGAACCCTCCGGGACGACACCGACCTCGCGGAATTCGCCGCGCTGAGAGAAGACGAGCACAAGCAGCTGGAAGTGTTGCGGTCGCAGGGAAAGATCGGCGCCCACTACGTTTCCCCGGCGCGGCGGACGACGTTCGTCGAGATCGTCGCCACCGATCAGGAGCAGGTGGCGGAGACCCTGGCCACGCTGCCCTTCGCCCGGTTCTTCGATGCCGACCTCTACCCGCTCGCACCCCCGGATGCCCGCTGAAAGGAGCCGATCATGAAGGAAGAAACGAACACCGTCTCGCCGCATGGCGTGGCGTTCATGACCGGGAGGGACACCGCGCCGGCGTACTGGGCGTTCGGTGTCCTCTGGGTCGTGCTGGCGGACTCGGCGCAGACCGGGGGAGCGTTCTCGGTGATGGAGCAGTGGATGCCGGCGGACGGTGGGCCGCCGCCGCACGTGCACCCCATCGACGAGTGGTTCACCGTGCTCGAAGGCGCCATCGAATTCCGGGTCGGGGACGAGCCGCCGATGCGGGCGACGGCGGGTGACTCGCTGTGGATTCCGCGTGGCACGGTGCACAGTTTCACCACCCGGAGCGCCGCGCACGTGCTCAACGGCTACACGCCGGGCGGCTTCGAGCAGGTCATCATGGGGCTGGGCACTCCCGCGGAGCGGCGGGAACTGCCGCCGCCCGGCCTCGGCTTCGATCCGCGCTCCGCGGCGCAGTTGATGGACAACTTCTGGTCGGCGAGCGCCGACACGGCCTGGGCCGGGAAGTGGACCCGCTGAACGATCAGGCCGCCTTCGGACGCAGGTCGACGACCGCGGGCGCTTGTTCCGCTGTGTGGACGTGCTGGCCGCTCGGGAACGAGATCCCGAGAATGCCGCCATGACGGCGTTGAACAACGAGACCGACTACGACCGGATGCGTGTGGCGCAGTGGCGGGCAGGCCGGGCACGCATGCCGGGGCTGAGCCGGCGCGGTCTGCTGCGGCTGACGGCGGCCGGTGGTCTGGCGCTGGCCGCGGCCGGGACGGCGACGCCCGCCGCGTCGGCCGCGGGACCGATCGTCAAGCCGCTGCCGCCCGAGCTGTTCGAGGTCTACGGCAGCAACGCCGAGACGCGCTGGGAAGCCATGCGCGGCCAGGGATATCTGACGCCGGTCGACCGGTTCTTCGTCCGCGATCACACCTCGACGCCGGTGCTGGACGCCGCGGCCTGGCGGCTGAAATTGTTCGGCGACGGGCTGCGGGGCGGGCCGGTCGAGTTCAGTTATCGAGACCTGCGCGCGCTGCCGTCCGAGACGATCACCGCGTTCATCGAGTGCGCGGGCAACGGGCGGAGTTTCTTCACCAGCCAGCAGGGCCAGGCCGTCGGCGGGACGGCGTGGAAGCTCGGCGCGGTCGGGGTGGCGCGCTGGCGCGGTGTCCGGCTGGCGACGGTGCTGGCCCGGGCGGGGCTGTCCCGCGACGCCGTGGACGTGCTCCCGGAAGGCCTCGACGCGGATTATCTGGCCTCGGGGGTGAACCTGGGCAAGGTGCGGCGGCCGCTGCCGGTGGCGAAGGCGCTGGAAGACGTCCTGCTGGCGTACGAGATGAACGGCCGGCCGCTGCTCCCGGACCACGGTTTCCCGGTGCGGCTGGTGGTGCCGTCGTGGGCCGGGATCGCGTCGATCAAGTGGCTGGGCCGGATCGAAGTGTCGGCGACCCCGCTGGTGTCGCCGTGGAGCACGCAGTTCTACCGGCTGCTGGGCCCGGACTACCCCGCGGAGGGCACCCTGGTCACCGAGCAGGTGGTGAAGAGCGCGTTCGAGCTGCCGTGGGGCGCGACGCTGGTGGCCGGGCAGCGGCAGGTGCTGCGCGGCCGGTCGTGGTCGGGCCACGGCCGGATCCGGCACGTCGAGGTGAGCACGGACGGCGTCACGTGGCAGCCTGCGAAGCCGATCGGCCCCGCGCTCGACCGCGGGTGGCTGCGCTGGGAGTTCCCCTGGCGGCCGCGCGAGGCGGGCTCGTACACGCTGCGAGCGCGCGCCACCGACATCACCGGCGCCCGCCAGCCGGAGGTCGCGCCCTACAACACGCAGGGCTACCTGTTCGGCGCGGTGATCCGGCACCCGGTCACGGTCGGTGCGGCATGAAACGGCTGATGCGCGCACTCACGCGGGCGTTGACCGGTGTGGGCTGGGTGCTGGCCCTGCCGGTCCCGCCGTTCGAACCCGGGCGGGCCGTGCCGGTGCCACGGCCCGCCGCCGACGCCCCGCGAGTGCCGCTTTCGCGGCAGGAACGGGAAACCTTCCGGCGGATCGTCTCGGGCTGAACGGTCAGCCTCGGGGGCGGGGAGCCCCAAGTGCCGAGGTAGGTGATGTCCTCGACAGCCGGGCCTGTGGCGGCCCGGAAGTCGCGCGCCGGCCGGTGGGCCGGGGACTTGCCGTCCATATCGTGAGACGGTGAATCGATCACTGGGTTCGGCGGCCCCACTTCCCTAAGGTCCTGACCGTCACTCGATAGGCTGAACCTTGAAGGTGCTGTGGTCAACCCTCCGCCGACACCCGCCGGTGTCCCGGCCCTCGCGGCACGTTCCCTGCCGGCCGCGGTGTGGCGCGCCGTCCGCTCCGGCTGGTGGACGTCCGTCTGCGCACTCCTGATCGTCGTCATCGCGCTGCTCGCCGCCGGGGCCGATCTCTTCGTCCTCCTCGAAGGGCAAAGCCTGACTCCCGACATCGCCACGCTCGGCCCGACCGGGCTCCCGGCCGGGGCGCTCGGCGGGGTGAGCGGGGCGCACTGGTTCGGCGTCGAGCCGCTGACCGGCGTCGACCTCTTCGCGCTCGTCGCCCACGGGGCGCGGACCTCGCTGCTGGTCGGCCTCGGCGCCACCGTCCTGGGCACCGCGCTCGGGGTGGTGATCGGGGTCAGCGCCGGCTACCTCGGCGGCTGGTGGGACCGCCTGGTGACCTGGACCGCCGACGTCGTCCTCGGCTTCCCGTACCTGATCTTCATGATCGCGCTCGGCGCGGTCCTGCCGGTCGACTTCCCGCGTCAGGTCACGCTGATCGTCGTCCTCGGGCTGTTCGGGTGGCCGCGAGTGGCCCGGATCGTGCGGGCGCAGACCTTGACCCTGGCCAAGCGCGACTTCGTCGCCGCGGCGAAAGTCGTCGGCGGCGGGCCGTGGCACGTGTTCACGAAGGAACTGCTGCCCAACCTGTGGGCGCCGATCATCGTGGTCGCCAGCCTGGCCGTCCCGTCGATGATCGGCAGCGAGGCCGCGTTGTCGTTCCTCGGCGTCGGCGTCCTCCCGCCGACGCCCAGCTGGGGACGCACCATCAGCACGGCGATCGACTTCTTCGAGACCGACCCGATGTACCTGGTCTTCCCCGGGCTGCTGCTGTTCGTGATCACGCTGGCGTTCAACGTCGTCGGCGACGCGATCCGCGACGGCCTCGACCCACGCTCCGGGAGTGCGGCCTGATGCGTACCGCGCGGTTCGTCGCCACCCGGTTCGCCGGGATGGTCCTGGTCCTGCTCGTCGTCGCGTTCGTGACGTTCGTGGTGTTCTACGTCCTGCCCGCCGACCCGGCCCGGATGGCCTGCGGCCGCCCGTGTTCGCCCGAAGGCCTGCAGCTCGCGCGGGAATTCATGGGCTACGACGTCCCGTGGTACGGCCAGTTCTTCGAGTTCCTCGGCGGGATCTTCGGCGGCCGCACGTTCGGCACCGGTGCCTCGGCCATCCACTGCACGGCACCGTGCTTCGGCTGGGACTTCCAGAACAACGTCGACGTGCTCGCCGAAATCGGCGGCCGGATCGAGGTCAGCTTCTCCGTCGCGCTGGGCGCGGCGGCGATCTGGATCATCCTCGGCGTCGGGCTCGGCGTGCTTTCGGCGCTGCGCCGCGGCACGGCCGTCGACCGGATCACGATGGCCGCCGCGATGGCGGGGGTGTCGATGCCCGCCTACCTCGCCGGGATGATCGGCATCACGATCTTCGCGTTCGCCCTCGACGTCGTCCCGAAGAACGGGTACGTGCCGCTGACCGAGGATCCCGCCCAGTGGGCGTGGCACCTGGTGCTGCCGTGGTTCGTGCTCGCGTTCCTGCACGCGGCGATCTACGCGCGGCTGACCCGCGGTCAGATGCTCGAAACCCTCGGCGAGGACTACATCCGCACCGCGCGGGCCAAGGGCCTGACCGAACGCAAGGTCGTCGGCCGGCACGCCCTGCGCAACGTCCTGTTGCCGGTGGTCACGGTGTTCGGCGTCGACCTCGGCGGGCTGCTCGCCGGAACCGTGATCACCGAGCGCATCTTCGGCATGGCCGGGGTCGGGCGGCTGCTCGTCGACGCCATCGCGTCGCTCAACCTGCCCGTGCTGCTCGGCGTGACGCTGTTCTCGGCCCTGCTGGTCACGGTCCTGAACTTCCTGGTCGACCTCTGCTACGGCGCGCTCGATCCGCGAGCGCGTCTCGTCTGAAAGGGACATGATGAAACTCAGGCTCGCGGCGGGCGTGACGGCTGCCGTCATGCTGCTGACGGCGTGCGGTGCCAACGACACACCGGCCGGGCCGGGCGGCACCGTCAAACCGGGCGGGAACCTCGTCCTGCTCAACGACGCGCCCTCGATCACGTGGGACCCGGCGAAGAGCTCGAACCTGGTCGTCACCACGCTCGGGCTGATCCACCGGCGGCTGACGTCGTGGGACGTCGCGCCCGGCAAGGACACCACGATCGTGCCGGACCTGGCCACCGACACCGGGCGGCCCGGTGACGGCGGCAAGACGTGGACGTTCACCCTCAAGGACGGTCTGAAGTACGCCGACGGCACGCCGATCAAGGCCGAAGACGTCAAGTGGGGCCTGGAGCGTTCCTTCGCGGCCGCCTTCTCCGGCGGCCTGGCCTACCACAAGGACCTGCTCTCGCCGGGGCTCGCGTACAAGGGCCCGTTCGAGGGCAAGGAGCTCGACTCCATCCAGACGCCGGACGCGAAGACGATCGTGTTCCACCTCGCCCGCCCCTACGGCGACTTCAACTGGGTCGCCAGCACCCCGGCGTTCTCGCCGGTGCCGAAGGGCAAGGGCGCCGAGGCGAACTACGGTGACCACCCGGTCGCGTCCGGCCCGTACCAGCTGGCGAGCTACGAGCGGGGCAAGTCGGCGAAGCTGACGCGCAACCCGAACTGGAGCCGCGACGAGGACAAGACGCGGCTGGCCAATCCGGACACCATCGAATTCGAGCTCGGCCAGGACACCGGGGTCATCTCCAAGCGCCTGGTCGACGACACGGGCAAGGACCGCGCCGCCTTCGGCATGTCCTTCGCCTCGCCGGCCCAGCTGGCCCAGATCCAGGGCAACGCCTCGGCGAGGGCGCGGCTGGTGACGTCGGAATCCGGCGCGCTGGCCTACCTCTCGCTGAACACCCAGCGCGGGAACCTGACCAACCCGAAGGTGCGCCAGGCGTTCCAGTACGCCGTCGACAAGGCCGCGTTCCAGGTGGCCAGCGCGGGCAGCGCCCAGCTGGCCGGCGACGTCGCCACCACGCTGATCACCCCGGGCCTGCAGGGCCGCGAGCAGTACGACCTGTACCCGGCGCCGCCGTCCGGTGACGTCGCGAAGGCCAAGCAGCTGCTGACCGAGGCAGGTTTTCCCACCGGGCTGGACGGCCTGGTGCTCGCCACCCACAACGAACGGGGCTTCCCGGAGAAGGCCGCGGCGATCCAGGCCTCGCTGGCCCGGGCGAACATCAAGGTCACCATCAAGCCGCTCGACGACGACACCTACACGTCCGAAGTGGACACCAAGGGCCTTTCGGACTTCGACCTGACGCTGACCTCGTGGCAGCCGGACATCCCGTCGGCGAACGCGAACATCCAGCCGCTGTTCCAGTCCACCGAGATCGGCAACGGCGGGTACAACGAGTCCCGCTACAACAACCCCGAGGTCGACAAGCTGATCGCGGAGGCGCAGGCCACCGTGGACCCGGCCGAGGCCGGCAGGAAGTGGGCGGCGCTGGACAAGAAGATCCTCGCCGACTCGCCGGTGGTGCCGCTGATCTACACCCGCAACTCGTTCCTGCACGGTTCGCAGGTGGGTGACGTGTGGATCGGGCGGTTCCCGGCCTACGTCGACTACCGCAAGTTCGGGCTCGTCCAGTGAGCGGAGCCGGGCTCCTGCGGCTGCACGACGTCGCGGTCTCGTTCGGGGACGTCGAAGCCGTCCGCGGGGTCGGCTACGAGGTCGGCGCGGGCGAAGTCGTCGCGGTGGTCGGGGAGTCCGGCTCCGGCAAGACGGTCACCGCGATGTCCCTGCTCGGCCTGCTCCCGCCCACGGCCCGCGTGACCGGCCGCGCGGAGCTGGCCGGGCGGGACCTCTACGCGATGCCCCCGGCCGAGCTGCGGGCGGCCCGCGGCGGCGAGGTCGGCATGGTGTTCCAGGAGCCGATGAGCGCGCTGAACCCGGTGTTCACCATCGGGGACCAGCTGGTCGAGGCCATCCGGACACACCAGCCGCTCGCGGTCCCGGCCGCGCGGGAGCGGGCGGTCGAGCTGCTCACCCTGGTCGGACTGCCCGACCCGCGCGAGCGGTTCCGGTCCTACCCGCACGAGCTGTCCGGCGGGCAGCTCCAGCGCGTCGTCATCGCGATGGCGGTGGCGAACGAGCCGAAGCTGCTGATCGCCGACGAGCCGACGACGGCGCTGGACGTCACGGTGCAGGCGGAGATCCTCGAGCTGCTGCGGGACCTTCGCGAGCGGCTGGGGACGGCGATCCTGCTGATCACGCACGACATGGGCGTGGTCGCCGACCTCGCCGACCGGGTCGTCGTGATGCACGACGGCCGCGTGGTCGAGCAGGGGCCGGTCGAAGAGATCTTTTCCGCACCGGCCGAGGACTACACCCGGCAGCTGCTCGGCTCGGTGATCTCGCTCAGCACCGCGGCGACGACCGGGCTCGAACGGGCACTGGCCGCGGAGGTCGAGGTGGCACCGGGGCACCTCGCCGCCTCCGAGCACCCCGCGACGGCGTCGGTCCCGGACGTGGCCGCCGCGGCGCCGCTGCTGCGCGTGGAGAAGCTGTCGGTGACCTACCGCGGCCGGTTCCGCGCGATGGCCGTCCACGCGGCCTCGGAGGTGAGCCTGCACGTGGAGCCGGGGGAGGTCCTGGGCCTGGTCGGGGAGTCCGGCTCGGGCAAGAGCACGGTGGCCCGCGCGGTCACCGGCCTGCTCGCGCCGACGGCGGGGTCGGTGCACATCGGGGACGCGGACATCACCCGGGTCCGCGGCCGGGCGGCGAAGGAGCTGCGGCGCCGGATCGGCGTGGTGTTCCAGGACCCGCTGTCGTCGCTGAACCCCCGGACGACCGTGGGGGAGAGCGTCGCGACGCCGTTGCGCCTGCACCGGGTGGCGCGCGGGTCCGAAGTGGACGGCCGGGTCGCGGAGCTGCTGTCCGCGGTGCAGCTGTCGCCGTCACTGGGTTCCCGCTACCCCCACGAGCTTTCGGGCGGCCAGCGGCAGCGGGCGTGTATCGCGCGGGCCCTGGCCCTGCGCCCGGACCTGCTGGTGGCCGACGAGCCGACCAGCGCGCTCGACGTCACCATCCAGGCCCGCATCCTCGACCTGCTGCGCGAGCTGCGGCACGAGTTCGGCTTCGCCTGCCTGTTCATCAGCCACGACCTGGCGGTGATCGAGCAGCTCGCCGACCGGGTCGCGGTGATGCACCGCGGGCACGTCGTCGAGCAGGGGCCCGCGAAGGAGGTCCTGACCGCACCGGCGCACCCGTATACGCGGCGGCTGCTGTCGGCGGCGCCGGTCGCCGACCCGGAGGCCCAGCGCCGGCGCCGCGAAGCCTGGCGGCAGCTGCGCTAGGTGTGCTGTCCGGGGAGGTGGGTCAGCCGGTTGAGCGGCGGCTTGCCGCCGGTTGAGCGGTGGGGTCGGTGATGATGGCAGAGCGGGCCCAGCCGCTGCCGCCACCGCACGATCGCCCGCACCAGGTGCTCGAGCGTGCGGGTGGGGCCACGATGCGGGCGGCAGCCGCTGCCGCGCAGGTGGCCGCATCGCAAGCGCCGGCACCTCACCTCGGCGGCGGTGCCGGCCTCGGAGACCAACCCGCGGGGGCCGCCCCGGACGTGAACCGGCTCAGTGTGGCCGCGTAGTCGAACAAGGTCACCCGGTCGGAAAGCTTCGTCTTGGTCATCAGGCTGGAGACGTGCTTCTCCACCGTTTTCGGCGAGATCAGTAGGCGCCGGGCGATGTCGGTGTTGCCCAGCCGGTGCGCGAGGAGCTGGAACACGTCGTACTCGCGCACCGTCACGCCGGCGTCGCGCAGCTCGCGCGGGAGCCGGTGCAGTCCGTGCCGTCGTTGCCGCACGGACTCCCCGGCCCGCCGCAGGATGGTGCGGCACGCGCCGGCGACCGCCGGGATCGCGGCGTCGTGGAAGTACTCCTCCGCCTTGCGCAGCCAGGTCACGGGGTCGCCCCAGCCGTCGGCGAGCGCGGCTTCGGCCACCAGGCGCGCGCCGAGGTGTCCGGCCATCCGGTACGGCAGCGCGGCTTCCCGGGCTTCCTTGGCCGCGCTTTCCGCGCGGGCGGTGTCGCCGTGGCGGCCGTGGAGCACCGCCTCCGCGAGGGCGGCGAACTGCCGGTTCCAGCGGAAGCCGCTCTCTTCGGCCGCGGCCACGGCGGACAGCTTCTCCGGGCCGAGGTCGCCGGCGAGGACGCCGAGCAGCAGCTCGATCCCGTGTCGCCCGGCCAGCGGCGAGCCGCCGGGCTCGTGGGCTCGGACCAGCTTCAGGTCGCGCCGGGCCCGGTCGTGGTCCTCCTCCAGCAAGGCGCAGAACGCCTGGCCCAAGCCGAGGCTCAGGGCGAGGTCCGGGTGGTCGTCACCGCCCGCCGCGCGGGAGCCGGTGATCGCCTCCGCCATGCCGGCCCGGTCGGCTTGGTGCGCCGCGGAGACCGCGCGGATGAGGTGCGTTCGCCGGACCAGGGCGTCGAAGTGGTGGCGTTCGGCGCCGGCCACCAGGTCCGCGAGCCGCTGCTCGGCGACGCGGTAGTCCCCGCCGAGCACCGGCCCGTGCAGGATCGCGGCGGCTTCGGCCGCGTACGCCGCGGCCACCGCGCCGCCCCGCTCGGCCTGCTCACGGGCGAGCTCCAGTTCTCCGGTGTCGCCGTCCGCCAGGGCCGCGTGCTCGCCCAGCCGTCGCAGGACGTGCGTGCGCCACAAGGGAAGCCGGTGGGTCTCGGTGAGCCGCCGCGCCCGTTCGAGGTGACCGCGGGCGACGGCCGGGTGATCGGCGACGGCACTCAGCCCCAGCAACGCCTGGACGGCGACGGCTGGGTCGTCGTGCCGCTCGGCCTGTTCCAGCGCGGCCGCGGCGAGCCGCCCGGCTTCACCCGGGCGGCCGGAGCGGGGTGCGTCGAGAAGAAGGTGGGCGTGGACGGCGTCGACCGCGGCGCGGTGCCGATCGCTGCCGGCGAGGCCGAGCCGGGTACGGGCCGCGGTCACCTGGGCGAGTCCGTCGCCGGTCCGGCCGGCCAGGTGCGCGACCCAGGCCAGCCGCGCGTGCAGTACCGCGGCCCGGTCGAACAGCCCGACCTCCGAGAACCGGCTCGCCAGGGCCACCGCGCGGCCGGTGTGCCCGGTCTCCCCGAGCGCGTGGACCAGTGATTCCAGGACGGCGCCCCGCAACGGCAGGTCGGGGCTCTCGGTCAGCAGCGCGTCGGCCTGGTCCAGCAGGCCGACCGCGGCCTCGGCGGTGCCGGCCGCCAGCGCCCGGTGCCCGGCGTCGGCGAACAACCGCCCGGCGGCGGCCCGGTCACCCGCGAGCTGCCGCAGCCGCGCGACCCGGGTGCACCAGTCACCGGGCAGGCCGGGGTGCAGCAGCTCCGCGGCGTCGGCGGCGACCCGGGCGAGTTCGGCGCGCCGGGTGGGGCCCAGCGGGGTGAGCACCGCTTCGACGGTCAGCGGGTGCCCGAAGACGTACCAGCCGGCCGCGGCCCGGTCCGGCTCGATGAGCTGCGCGTCGACCGCGGAGTCGAGGAACGCGGCCGCGGTCCGGTCGTCGGCGCCGACGGTCCGCTGGACCACCGGCGCGGGGAACCGGGTGCCGAGGACCGCCGCGGCGGCCAGCAGCTCCGCCCCGGCCGGCCCGAGCTTGGCCGTCCGTGCGGCGATGCCGGCGACCAGCGCGGCGGGTACGGTGCCGGCCGACCGGTCCGTCAGGTGCCAGCCGCCGGGTCCTTCGGCCAGCACCCCGTCCTGGATCAGCTCGTGCAGCAGTTCCTCGACGAGGAACGGGATCCCGGAGCTGAGTTGCCACAGGTGCGTGGCCGTGGCGGGCGGCACGCGCTCGCGGTCCGTGCCCAGGCACGCCGCGACCATCTCGTGGACGTCGCCGCGGCTCAGCCGGCGCAGTGTCCGCAGTGCGCAGGCTCCGTGCCGGGCGGCGGAGCGGGCGATGTCGTGGGCGGCGGAGGCGTCGTCGCGGATCGTGCCGATCAGCAGCACCCGGGCCGGACCCAGGTTGTCGACCAGGTATTCCAGCACGAACAGCGTTTCCGCGTCCGTGTCGTGCAGGTCGTCGAGCACGAGCACGCAGCCGCCGGCCCGGCCCACGACGGTGAGGAGACGCAGCACGGCTTCGGCGACGACGAGCAGGGGCGGCGCCGGGTCGTCCGCCGGACCCGTTCGCCAGTCGGGCACGAGGCGGCCCAGCGCCGGCAGGTACGGGCCGAGACCGCCGACGTCGATCGGTTCGCTGTCCCTGGTCAGCGAAAACAACGCCTCGGCCAGCGGCCGGAACGGCACCACCGGGCCGATGGCGCTGCCGCTGCCGCGCAGCACCCGGGCACCACGCCGGGCGGCCCGGGCGGCCAGCTCCCGCGCGAGGCGGGACTTCCCGATCCCGCTCTCCCCGACGAGGAACACGGCACCGCCGCGTCCGGCCAGCGCATCGTCGAGCGCCTTGGCCGATTCCCGCAGCTCACCATCGCGGCCGATGACTTCCGGCGAGCGGATCAGCATGCCGGTATGGCGCCATGCGCATCGGAACAATCGTATTCACGCATCAATCGACCCCCAGGTCTCCGGCCCGCGGTGCGGGCAGACCTTGAATACACGAACGCCGTGCCGTCGCCAAGCAAGACCGAATAGTGGAATTCGCGGCGGCGATACCGGTCGGTGTTCTGGTGAGGGGTGGGGCGGTTCCCCGCACATTCCCGTTCGGCCGGAGCGGTTTTGCGACAAGGCGAATCGTCCGTTCGGGGGTTGACAGGCTGTGGAGGTGTTCCGATCTCGGGGAAGGCGCGTGATCCGGGCGGTGGCCGGGAATTCGGGGGCGCGGCCCCCATGGCGCAGCGCCGCCCGGCATGGGCAGACTGGCGACGCCACGGCTGGGGTGACGTAACCGGGGCACTGGGGTGGCACGACGGAATACGACGCGGAGTGAGCCGTGCCGGAAACACCGTGAACTCGTTCCGGGCGGACGGGTGCCCTTCCGTGGGAAAGAACGGACATTTCGTTCTCGAACAGGTCAGCTCCTGCACGCGGTGACACGAATGCCGCGCACGACAGAATGCGGGGAAACAGTGGGTGCGAAGGAAATCACCCGGGTCGGCGTGGTCGGCTCCGGCACGATGGGCGCGGGGATCGCCGAGCTCTGCGCGACGCGAGGGCTCGACGTCCGGCTGGCGGTGTCCCGGGAGTCGTCCCTGAGCTCGGCTCCGCGGAAGATCGCGGCGTCACTCGGCCGCCGCGTCGAAAAGGGCAAGCTCACGCCGGCCGAGCGCGACGCCGCGCTGTCCCGGATCAGCGTGAGCACGGACCTCGCCGAGATCGGTGACCGGGACCTGGTCGTCGAGGCGGTTCCGGAGGACGAGCAGCTCAAGCTCGGTCTCTTCGCCACTCTCGACAAGGTCGCCGGCGACGGCACGATCCTGGCCAGCACCACCTCGGCCATCGCGATCACGCGGCTCGCCGCGGCCACCGCCCGGCCGGAGCGGGTGATCGGCCTGCACTTCTTCAACCCCGTCCCGGCGATGCGGCTCGTCGAGGTCGTTCCGGCGCTGCCGACGGCCGCGGAGGTGACCGAGCGGGTCACCGCCTTCGCCGAGCACACCC
The DNA here is from genome assembly GCF_000695625.1 of Amycolatopsis rifamycinica. GTDB lineage: Bacteria > Actinomycetota > Actinomycetes > Mycobacteriales > Pseudonocardiaceae > Amycolatopsis > Amycolatopsis rifamycinica. The sequence goes on along the minus strand of NZ_JMQI01000026.1, from coordinate 101,909 downwards.
TCGACCGGCAGCCCGTCACCGTCGCCGACCAAAGCGGCTTCGTGGTGAACGCGCTGCTGATCCCGTACCTGCTCGCCGCGATCCGCATGGTCGACACGGGCTACTGCCCGGCCGAAGACGTCGACCGGGCGATGGAACTCGGCTGCGCGCACCCGATGGGCCCGCTGCGGCTGGCCGACCTGATCGGCCTCGACGTGGTCGCCGCGATCGCGGCCGCGCTGCACGAGGAGTTCAAACAGCCCCTCTACGCCGCCCCGCCGTCGCTTTCGCGGCTGGTCGAGGCGGGCCACCTCGGCCGCAAGACCGGCCGCGGCTTCCACATCTACTGAAACCGGGAGACCACCGTGCACTCGTTCCTCAACATCAAGAAGTCCGCCCGGATCAGCGACGACTTCTGGGACGTCACCGACAAGGCCGGCCTGTTCGACGTCGTCGTGGCCGGGCTCGGCGACGGCCGGCACCGCGCGCTCGCCGACGGCCACGAGTTCGTGAACATGTCGTCCTACTCCTACCTCGGCCTCGACACGCACCCGCGGCTGGTGCGGGCCGCGGCCGACGCCGTGCTCGCCGAAGGCGCGCTGAACACCTCGACGTCCCGGATGCGCGTGCGCTTCGGCGCGTTGAAGGACGCCGAAGCCGCGCTGTCGGAGTTGTTCGACGTCGAGGCCGTCACCCTCAACTCGTGCGCCGCCGCCGCGTGGGCGACGCTGCCGCTGGTCGCCTCCGGGATCTTCACCGAAGACGAGCCGCCGCTGATGGTGTTCGACAAGAACGCCCACTTCTGCCTCAACGCGATGAAGCCGAGCGTCGCCGACGAAACCGAAGTCGCCGTGGTGCCGCACAACGACGTCGAGGCGCTCGAAGCGTTGTGCAAGCAGCACAAACGGGTCGCCTACGTCGCCGACGGCGTGTACAGCACCGGGGGACAGGCGCCGGTGAAGGAACTGCTGCGGCTGCAGGAGAAGTACGGCCTGTTCCTCGTCTTCGACGAGGCCCACGGCATCTCGACCGTCGGCCACCGCGGCCGCGGTGTGGTCCTGGAAGAGCTCGGGCAGATCAACGACCGCACGATCATCATCACGTCGCTGAACAAGGGGTTCGGCGCGTCCGGTGGCGCCATCTTCCTCGGCAAGCGGGGCTCCCAGTGGCGGCTGGACACCGCGCAGCGCAACGGCGGGCCGCTGATGTGGTCGCAGCGGATCAACACCGCGGGCCTGGGCGGGCTGCTCGCCTCCGCCGAGCTGCACCGGACCGACGAGCTGACCCGGCTGCAGCAGCGGCTGCAGGACAACATCGCGCTCTTCGACCGCTTGGTGGAGACCGGCGAACGCGGGGACGGGCTGCCCATCCGGTTCGTGCGGGTCGGCTCGGAGGACGCCACGGTCCGGCTCGCCCAGGACCTCTTCCGCCACGGGTTCTACGTCTCCCCGATCTTCTTCCCGATCATCGGCCGCGGCAAGGCGGGCCTGCGGATCATGCTGCGGGCCGGCATGACCACGGCGGAGATCGAGCAGTTCGCCGCCTTGCTCGGCTCGCTGGGGGAAGCGTGACCGCGCTGCTCTCGCACGTCGACGTCACTTCGCCCGGCTTCCGGCGCAACGTCGAGGACTTCGAAGCCAACCGGGAGGTCATCGCCGCGGCCCGGGCCGCGGCGCTCGCCGGCGGCAGCGAAAAGGCCCACCGCAAGCACGCCGACCGCGGGAAGCTGACCGCCCGGCAGCGCGTCACGCGGCTCCTGGACCCGGGCACGCCACTGCTGGAGATCGGCCAGCTCGCCGCGCACGACGTCTACGACGAGCCGGTGCCCTCGGCCGCGCTCGTCGTCGGGATCGGGCTCGTGGCCGGCCGTCCGTTCGTGGTGTTCGCCAACGACGCCACGGTGAAGGGCGGCACCTACTTCCCGCTCGGCGTCCGCAAGCACCTGCGCGGGCAGAAGATCGCCCGGGAGAACGGCCTGGGCTGCATCTACCTGGTCGACTCCGGCGGGGTGTTCCTGCCGCTGCAGGAGGACCTCTTCCCCGACGAGGACCACCTCGGCCGCATCTTCCGCACCATCGCCGAGTTGTCGGCCGAGGGGCTGCCGCAGCTGGCCGCGGTGATGGGCTCGTGCACCGCCGGGGGCGCGTACATCCCGGCGATGTGCGACGAGACGGTGATGGTCCGCGGCACCGGCACGGTGTTCCTCGGCGGCCCGCAGCTGGTGCGCGCGGCGACCGGCGAGGTCGTCGACGCGGAGACGCTCGGCGGCGCCGAGCTGCACACCCGCGTCACCGGGGTCGCCGACCACCTGGCCGAGAACGACGACCACGCCCTGGAGATCCTGCGCGAGCTGGCCGCGCGCAGCCCGCGGCCGGAACTGTCCCCGCCGCCGCGGACACCGCGACCGCCGAAGTACGACCCCGCCGAGCTGCCCGGCGTGGTCAGCGCCGGGCTCAAGGAGCACATCCCGGCGCGGGAGGTTCTCGCCCGGCTGCTCGACGACAGCGAGTTCACCGAATACCGCGCCCGGTTCGGGCCGACGATCGTCTGCGGGACCGGGCACGTCGGCGGCTACCCGGTCGGCGTGCTGATCAACGACGGCGTCCTGTTCTCCGAAAGCGCGCAGAAGGCCGCGAATTTCATCGAGGTGTGCGCGCAGCGGGACATCCCGCTGCTGTTCCTGCACAACATCAACGGGTTCATGGTCGGGGCCGAGTACGAAGCCGGCGGCATCACCAAGCACGGCGCCAAGCTCGTCAACGCCGTGTCGTGCGCGAAGGTGCCGAAGTTCAGCCTGGTGATCGGCGGCAGCTACGGCGCCGGCAACTTCGCCATGTGCGGCCGGTCCATGGGCTCCCAGCTGATGGCGATGTGGCCCAGCGCGCGCTCCACGGTCGTCGGCGCGGAACAGACGGCCAAGGTCATGACGCTGATCCGCGGCGACCAGCTCGCCAAGGAGGGCCGCGAGCTCACGCCCGAAGAGGAGGAGGCGATCCGCGAGCCGATCCTGGCCGCCTACGAGCGGCAGGCGCAGCCGCTGTACTACGCGGCCCGGCTGTGGGTCGACGCCGTCGTGGACCCGGTCGAGACGCGGGACTGGCTGGCGTTGTGCCTGGCCATGGCCGCCGACGCGCCGAAGCGGGAGACCCGCTTCGGGGTCTTCAGGATGTGAGGGAACGATGCCGAAACGTGTGCTGATCGCCAACCGCGGCGAAATCGCCCGCCGCATCGCCCGCACCTGCCGCCGGCTGGACGTGGACCACGTGGCCGTGCACTCCGCCGCCGACGCCGGTGCGGCCCACCTCGACGGCGCGATCGAGACAGTCCACATCGGACCGGGACCGGCCGGGGAGAGCTACCTCGACATCGACGCCGTCGTCGAGGCGGCGCTGCGCACCGACTGCGACGCCGTCCACCCCGGGTACGGGTTCCTCTCGGAGAACCCGGAGTTCGCCGCCCGCGTCACCGAGGCCGGGCTGACCTACATCGGCCCGGACGCGGCCACGATCGAGGCCATGGGGGACAAGGCCCGCGCCCGGGACCTGATGGCCGCGGCCGGGGTCCCGGTGCTGCCCGGGTCCGAGCAGGCGACGGAGTCCGCGGACGTCCTGCTCGCCGACGCCCGTCGGATCGGCTACCCGGTGATCCTCAAGCCGGTCGCCGGAGGCGGCGGCAAAGGCATGCGCGTGGTGCACGGCGAAGCCGAGCTGTCCGCGGCCGTCGAGGAAGCCGTCCGGCTGGGCCGGGCCGGGTTCGGCGACGGCAGGCTGCTGGCCGAGCGGTACGTCGCCGCGCCCCGGCACATCGAGGTGCAGGTGTTCGGCGACCGGCACGGGAACGTCGTCCACCTGCTCGAGCGGGAATGTTCGCTGCAGCGGCGGCACCAGAAGATCGTCGAGGAGGCACCCGCGCCCCACCTGTCCGCGACGACGCGGCACGCCCTGCTGGACGCGGCGGTGCGCGGCGCCACCGCGCTCGGCTACGTCGGGGCGGGCACGTTCGAGTTCATCCTCGACGGCGACGGGCGGTTCTTCTTCCTGGAGGTCAACACCCGGCTGCAGGTCGAGCACCCGGTCACCGAGGAGATCACCGGGCTGGACCTCGTCGAGTGGCAGTTGCTCGTCGCCGACGGCGAGCCGCTCCCGCTGCCGCAGTGGCAGATCCGGGCCACCGGGCACGCGATCGAGTGCCGCGTGTACGCCGAAGACCCGGAGCACGGCTTCCGGCCCGCACCGGGGCGCGCCGAGGTCGTCCGCTGGCCTCGCGAAGTCCGGGTCGAGGCCGCGTTCGACGGTTCCGGCGACGTGCCCGGGTTCTACGACCCGATGGTCGCGAAGCTCGTGGCCACGGGAGCCGATCGGCCCACGGCGCTCGCCCGGCTCCGCGCGGCCGTCGAGGAAACCACGGTCGTCGGGCTGACCACGAACCTCGGGTTCCTCGCCGACCTGCTGGCCGAACCCCGGGTCGCCGATGGCCGCGTCGACACCCACCTCGTCGACGCCTTCACCGCCCGCCCGGTTCCGCACCGCCGGGACGCACAGGCCCTCGCGTGCGCGGCGGCGATGGCGGTGCCGGACCGGGCCGTGGCCGCCTCACCGTGGACCGGCACGATCGGAGCGTTCGACCGCGCCGCGCTCGACCCGGAAGCACCGCTCGGCCGGGTGGTCCTGCGCCACGACGGCCGCGACCGGGAAGCCCGGCTGCTGGCCCGCGACCGGGCCGGGCTGCACGTCGAAATCGGCGGCGGCCGGTTCACCGTCCTCGCCGAGCGGGGCGCGGACGGACTGTTCCACGGCACGGCGGGGACCAGCCGCTGGACGGGTTTGCCCACCGCGGACGGCTACGAAATCGTCGTCGGTGGTCATCGCGTCGCCCTGGCCCGCCGCACGTTCGACGAAGGCGGCGGCGAGACGTCCGACAGCGCGGTGCGCACGCCGATGCCCGGGGTCGTCGTCGGCGTGGCGTGCGAACCCGGTGCCCGGGTCGAAGCGGGGGAGCTGCTGGTGGTCGTCGAGGCGATGAAGATGGAGAACCGCATCCTCGCGCCGTGGGCCGGGACGGTCGAGCGGCTGTCCTGCGCCCCGGGCGACGGCGTCACCGCCGACCAAGTCCTCGTCACCCTGAAAGCCGAAGGAGAAACCCATGTCTGACGCACCGACCCTGCTGTTCGTCGGCGGCGCCCGGCCGCTGAGCTTCAGCCTCGACATGGCCGCCGAGGCACTCGCCCAGGCGGCGGCCCGCGGGATCCGCGTGCACGTCACGAACACCGCCGAGATCCTCGAGGCGACGGCGGACGTCGTCGCCAAGGCCACCGAAACGTCCGTGGTCGACGTGCTGCGGCCGGGCGAGTCCGCGGCCTGGGCGCGGCGCAGCGGCGAACACTTCGACGCTGTTTACGCTCTTCAAGAGCTGGCGCAGGTCGCCGTCGCCGAGACGGCCGAAGCGATCGGCGCCCCGGGCAACCCGCCCGAGGCCGTGCACCGCGTCCGGACCAAGGACGCCTGCCGCGAAGCCCTGGCCGCCGCCGGGTTCCCGCAGCCGGTCGTCCGGCTGTGCGCCGACCGCGCCGAGGCGGCGGCGTTCCTGCGCGAACACGCCGGGCCGTGGATCGTGAAACCCCGCGACGCCATGGGCAGCACCGGCGTCAGCCTCGTCACCGACGCCGCCGAGCTGCCCGCGGCCCTCGCCCTGCTGCCGGACGCGAAGCCGTTCCTCGTCGAACAGTTCGTCGAGGGGCCCGAGTTCAGCGTCGAGGGCGTGTTCCTCGGCGGTGAGCCGAAGATCCTCGCCGTCACCGCCAAGGAGAAGGTGCCGCCACCGTTCTTCGTCGAGACCGGGCACGTGCTGCCCGCGCCGCTGCCGGAGACGCGGCGGCGCGCGATCGAAGAGCAGGTCTCGGCCGCGCTGAAGACGCTCGGGCTGCGCGTCGGCGGCTTCCACGTCGAACTGTGGCTCACCCCGGCCGGAGTTGTGCTCGGCGAGGTGCACGGCCGCTTCGGCGGCGACTGGATCCACCGCATGCTCGCCCACGCCATCCCCGGCCTCGAGCTGTACGGGCTGGTCTTCGACGACATGCTGGGGCGCCCGCTCCCGGACGTCCCCCTGGAACCGAGCCGGGGCGCCGCCGTCCGGTACTTCACGCCGCCACCCGGAGGGCTCGCCGCCGTCGAGGGCTGGGACGAGGTCCTCGCGCACCCCGCCGTCCTGTACGCCGAGCTGGGTGTGCGGCCCGGTGACGAGATCCGGCCCCTGCACCGCTCCGGCGACCGCGTCGGCCTGGTCGTGGTCGGCGCCGACACCGCCGAAGCCGCGAGTGCGCTCGCCGCCGACCTCGTGCACTCGGTGAAGTTCGTGCCCGAATCCGGACCCGACCGCCTGCCGGGCCTGTGGGCCCTGCGCTGACCTGACGAACTGGGGACGAACATGACCACCGACATCGGCATCATCGGCACCGGCTCCGCCCTGCCCGACCGCGTCGTCACCAACGCCGAGATCGCCCCGGCGGCCGGCGTGGACGCGGCGTGGATCGAACGCAAGACCGGCATCCGCGCACGCCGCCGCGCCGCGGCGGGACAGGCCACCTCCAACCTCGCGGCGATCGCGGCCGACCGGGCGCTGCTCGCCGCCGGCCTGAGCCCGGACGACGTCGACCACGTCGTCGTCGCCACCTCCACCCCGGACCACCCGCAACCGGCCACGGCCAGCCTGGTCCAGCACCTCATCGGTGCCCGATCGGCGAGCGCGGCCGACGTCAACGCCGTGTGCAGCGGGTTCGTCTACGCGCTCGCGATGGCCGAGGGACTGCTGCACGCACGCGGCGGCGGCCACGCGCTGGTGATCGGCGCCGACATCTACTCCCGCATCCTGGACCCGCGTGACCGGAAGACGGCGATCCTGTTCGGTGACGGTGCGGGAGCGGTCGTGCTCGGTCCGGTACCGGCGGGAGGGGGCGTCATCGGCACGCGGTTGCGCGGACACGGCGCCGAACACGAGCTGATCGGCGTGCGCGCGGGCGGCAGCAGGCTGCCCGCGTCGGTGCGGTCGGTGCTGGACGGCGAGCACTTCTTCCGGATGGACGGCCGGGGCGTGCGCGAGTTCGTCAACGGGCACGTGCCCGGCGCGATCACGGCCGCGCTGCGCGAGGGCGGGGTGCCCGCCGGTGCCGTCGACCACTTCGTCCCGCACCAGGCGAACGGCGTCATGCTGCGCGAGCTGGCGGGCGCGATCGACCTGCCGAACGCGCGGCTGCACCTGACCGTCGGGGAGTTCGGCAACACCGGCGCGGCGTCCGTGCCGATCACCCTCGACGCCGCCCACCGCTCCGGCGCGCTGCGGCCCGGGGACGTCGTGCTGCTGGCCGGGTTCGGCGGCGGCATGAACCTCGGCGTCAGCCTGTGCCGCTGGACCGCCCCGCCGCCGCGACCGGCAGCCCGCACCGGGAAGCACGCCGACGCCCTGTCCCACCGCTGAGAAAGGCCGCTCATGCCCGCGCTCCTGCCCCGCGGCGGACCACCCCGCCTGCTCGCCGTGGCGACCCTGGTCACGATGACCGGTTACGGCGTCTACCTGACCGCCGGCGTCTTGTACTTCACCCGGGCGGTGCACCTGCCCGCCGGTCAGGTCGGCGCCGGCCTGACCATCGCCGGCGCGGTGTCGCTCGCCGCCGGGATCCCGTTCGGCCACCTCGCCGACCGCCACGGCGCCCGCACCGTCTACGCACTCACGCTCGTGCTCGGCGCGATCTCCATGACGGGTCTCTGCCTGGCCAGGGACTTCTGGTCCTTTGTGGCCTTCGCGAGTCTCGGCGCCGCGGCCCAGACCGCGGGTCCGGCGGCTCGCAGCCCCCTGGTCCAGGAGTACGGCGGCGACCGGCCGGCCGAGTTCCGCGGCTACCTGCGCTCGGTGACCAACCTCGGCATCGCGCTCGGCGCGCTGCTGGCGGGCTGGGGCGTCGCGGCCGACACCCGCAACGCGTACTTGCTGCTGATCGGCGGCAGCGCGGTGTCCTACGCGGCGAGCACGGCCATCGTGCTGTTCCTCCCGGCGGTCCCGCCTCGCCCCGCGGGCGCGGGTCCGCGCTGGATCGCCCTGCGGGACCGGCCGTACCTGGTGCTGACGCTGCTCGACGGCGTGCTGGCCATCCAGTACCGGGTGCTGACCGCGGCGGTCCCGCTGTGGCTGGTCGCCCGGACCACGGCGCCGAACTGGACGATCTCCGGCGTGATGGTGGTCAACACCGTGATCGTGGTGTTCTTCCAGGTCCGGGCGAGCCGCCGGATCGACACGACCCGCGCGGGCGCGGTCGCGTTCCGGCGCGCCGGCTTCGCGTTCTTCGCCGCCTGCGTCGGAATCGCGGCCATGGCGGGCGCGCCGACGTGGCTGGCTCTGGTTCTCCTGCTGGCCGCGGTGATCGTGCACACGATCGGCGAACTCTGGCAGGCGGCGGGCGGCTTCGAGCTGTCGTTCACACTGGCGCCCCCGCACGCGGTCGGCCAGTACCAGGGCCTGTTCGGGATGGGGCTGGGGCTCGGCGTGACGCTGGGGCCGGCGGTGCTGATCGCCCTGTGCATCACCTGGGGCACCCCGGGTTGGTTGGTGATCGGGGGCGTCTTCGCCGCGACCGGCCTGGCCGTCCCCGCGGTGGTCCGCTGGGCCGAGCACGACCGGTCACGACCGGGGGTGGTCGAGCCTCAGGTCGCTTGACCCGCTTGTGTGTCAGGGACGTCGTCGAGGGGCCGGGGAAGGGGACTCCGGTTCGTGCACCTGGAACGCCACCATGGGGCGCGAGGTCGCTCAGTGGCGGGTGATGATTGCGGAAGGCACTCCGGTAACTCGGCTTCGCTCCACGTCGACCAGGGTGGCCAGTGCTCACGCCGAACAGAACGTCAGCGCCGGGCGGCGAGGTGGATCGGTCCCGCTCCTGATCTTGCCCGTGCGGCGTTTGCGGCCTCGGGGGATTTCGGGCTTCAGGCGATGACCCGCCTCGGGCCACGGGCGGCGTCCGCGGCGCCGGAGGTGGTGGTTCTCGGCGCGGTCGAACGGGTCGCAGCCGCTAACCTGCTGGCGGAGGTGCGTCGCATGGTGGAGGAATCCGGCCCGGCCGGCCCGCGGTCGCGGGCGATCGACGCGCTCCGCGACGCGCTGGCGGCGGTCAACGGCGACATGTCCGGCCGAGTGCTGGGCGAAGACATCACGGCACTCGCCGAGGCCGTGGCGGCGGCTGCGCTCCCCGATCTGACCGATGACATGGATGCGCGATCGGTGCTCGGATCATGGCGCTGGGCGCGATTCCTCGCCAGGGCCCCGGAGGAGCAAGCCGAGCTCGAAGAAGCTCTCGACTTGTGGGCGCCGGTCGCCAAGGACTCACCGGAGGCCCTGCCCCCGGAGGTGCTTCCGCTGTTGGAGGCGCACGCGGTGGAACAAGTGAGCACGCACGCGCTCGAACTCGCTGCTACCTACGAGGTCAGCGATGACCCAGCCGTGCTCGATGAGGCCATCGACCTGTTTCGCGAGGTCGTGCGCGCCACTCCGGCGGATTATCACGATCGTGGGAGGTACCTCTCGAACCTGGCTGTCGCGCTGCGCAGCCGGTTCGAGGCGACCGGCGACCTGGGCGTGCTCGACGAGGCAGTCGACACCTTGCGCGAGGCGGCACAGGCCATGCCGGCCGACGACGAGCGGTTGCCGCTGGTGCTCGACGGCTTCGGCAATGTGCTGCTCGACCGGTTCGGGCGGTCCGGTGACATCGCCGATGTCCGGGAGGCCGTCGCGGCGGGGGAGCGCGCGGCCGGGCTCGCGGGTGATGGTGATCCGGATTTCGCCGTGTACCTTTCTCACCTCGGTGACGCGCTGAGGCTGTCCTTCGAGTACAGCGGAGACGAAGCCGCACTCGACCGGGCGATCGAGGTGGGCCGTCGCGCGGTATCCCACGCCGGCGAAAGCGACCTGAGCAACTGCCTCTCCCACCTCGGCGGCGCCCTGGAGGTCGGGTTCTGCCTATCCGGGAAGGAGGAACAGCTGGTCGAAGCGGTCGGATGTTTCCGTCGTGCCGTCGACGGCGCCGCCGTCGACGATGTCGCGTTCGCCTCCTACCTGACGAATCTCGGCGGAGCCCTGCAGAGATCGTTTCAGCGTACTGGCGAACCAGCCGCGCTGGACGAAGCCATCACCGCGCTTCGCCACGCGGTGGAAGTGGCTGCGGACGACGATCCCGATCTCGGCGACTACTTGTCGAACCTCGGCGGCGCGCTCCTCGACGGATTCGAAAAGACGGGTGACGAGACGCATCTGAACGACGCCATCGGGCTGCTGTTCCGTGCGGTGGACGGCACCCCCGCCGGCAGTCCCTACCTCGCCCGGCGTCTGTCGAACCTGTCCTCGGTACTGTTGGCCGGCTTCGAAGACGACGGGGACACCGTTCTGCTCGAGGGAGCGGTCAGCACAGGCCGCCGAGCCGTGGCGGCTGCGCTCGCCGGAGACCACAGCCTCGGGGCGTACCTGTCGAGCCTGGGCAACGCCCTGCGGACCTTGTTCCTGCGCACCGAGGGGCTGGGGCCGCTCGATGAGGCGATCGAAGCCTTCCGCCGCGCGGTCGAAGTCACGCCGGCCGGGCACACCGAGTCAGGCATGTACCTGACCAATCTCGGCGTCACGCTGCGGCTCAAAGCATCGAGAATGCGGGACACCGGCCTCTTGGCCGAGGCGGAAGACGTGCTGCGCCGGGCGACAGAAGCCACCGGCGAAGACGATCCCTTCGCCGGAAGGTACCTCGCCAATCTCGCCAACGCGCTGCACGGCGAGTTCGATCGCGGGGGCGACCTGCCTTGCCTGCAGGAGGCCATCGAGTTGTACCGCGAGGCCCTGCGCCGGACTCCGGCCGAGGACGCCGTCTTCGGCGGTCATCTGTTCAATCTCGGGTGCGCCCTGCGGAGCAGGTTCGGCGTCACCGGCGCTCGCGAAGACATCGAGCTGGCCGGCAAGCTGCTCGAGGAAGCGTGGTCCGCGGAGACAGCGCCCATGGAGGTACGCATCGCCGCCGCGCACCGTGCCGCGGACGCCGATCTGGCCGCGGGTGACGCCGGGCACGCCGTGACCATGGCCGAACGCGCGATCGCCCTGCTCGCCCTGTTCGCACCGCGCGAGCTGCCCCGGAACGACCGCGGCCACCGGATCACCGGCACAACGGGGATCGCGGCGACCGCGGCCACCGCCGCCGTCGTCGCCGGCCGAGCCGAGCGTGCGGTCGAACTGCTCGAGCAAAGCCGAGGTCTCCTGTTCGCCGAAACGCTCGACACGCGCGGTGACCTCACGCTCATCCGCCGTCGGGCGCCTGATTTGGCCGCCGAATTCGCTCGCCTGCGGGAAGAACTCGACACGATCGACCACAGCCTCAGCGCGAACGACCCGGCGGTCCGGGAAGGTGTCCTTCGCCGGTGGGAAGAGCTGCTCGCGCGCATCCGGGGCACGCCGGGGCTGGCGGGCTTTCTCGAGGCGCCGTCGATCAGTGCTCTCCGCCGTGCCGCGGCCGAAGGCCCGGTGGTCTACGTGGTGGTCCACGAGCACCTCGCCTTCGCCTTGGCGCTGCACGATTCGCCCCGCGATTGCGTGGACGTGATCGCGCTTCCCGAGGTGACCGAGGATGCGGTCTACGACAACGCCGATCTGTTCCGCGAAGTCGTCCGGACGGCCGCGGACGAGGAAAGCGTGGCGGAAGACCAGGAAGCCGCCCGGCGGCAGGCACAACAGGTGTTCGCCTGGACCTGGGACGCGGTGGCCCGGCCCGTGCTCGAGCACCTCGGTCATACCGCACCGCCACCGCCTGGCGCGCAGTGGCCGCGTATCCGGTGGTGCCCGGTCGGCATCGCCACTTACCTGCCGTTGCATGCGGCGGGACACCACCCGGAAACCCGGGCGGAAGTCGAACACAGCGTGGACACCGTGCTGGACCGGGTCGTTTCCTCCTACACGCCGACCGCCCGGGCGCTCCTGCACACCGCCTCCACCGGTCCGGCCCGCTCACAGGACGTGCTCGTCGTCGCGGCGGCCGGAGCGCCGGAATCCGCGGCGTTGCCGGGCGTCGCCAGGGAGGTCGAGTTCCTCCGCAGCCTGATGCCGACGGCGACCGTGCTGCCCGGTGCCGGGAGCGAGGTAACCCTCGCGGCCGTGCTGGAGGCTCTTCCCGCGCACGCCATCGCCCACTTCGCCTGCCACGGGCTCAGCGACTGGCACGATCCCATGGCGAGTCATCTCGAACTGGACGACCGCGGGCAGCAGTTGACGGTCTCCCAGGTCACCGCCCTGAACCTGACCGGTGTGCGGATGGCCTACCTTTCCGCGTGCAGTACGGCGGACACGAGTCCCCGGCACATCGACGAGGCGACGCACCTCACGTCGGCATTCTTCCTCGCCGGGTACCGCACGGTGATCGGCACCCTCTGGCCGGTCGGCGACCTCACCGCGCGGGCCGTCGCCCGGGACACCTACGGTGTCCTGACCAGCGGCGGCACCACAGACCCCGATCCTTCGCTCGCCGCGTTCGCTCTCCACCACGCGGTTCGCGGCTACCGGGAATTCCGGCCCGCACACGTGCTCCGGTGGGCCGCGCACGTGCACACCGGCCACTGAGGGCTGCACTCAGAGCGTCCCGATGACCGTCACCGCCGCCCATCGGTAGAGGGGAAGCCGCCGCAGAGAGGGCGCCCGCAAGATGGCAGCCAGCGCTGCGGCGGGCGAGCGAGTCACGTGGAGTTCCTGGTACAGCCGGGACAAGCAACTGCTCACGATGCGATCCTGGCTCCCGATCTCGAAGTGCGCGGAAACCACGTGCGTTGCGCCCGCGGCCAGCGCGGCCAACGCGAGGCCGAGGGGTTCGTACTGGTCGTCCCCACCGGGGAAGCCGCTGTGACAGGAGGCGAAGGACAAGTAGGGCGGCGGGGTCGTCGTCCCGTCGAGGAAGTCGGCGGCCGAGAGCACCACCGCCGGTCCCGCGAGGATGGCGTGCGCCAGACCTGGCTCGCGGTTGCCGTGTGCGGCCAGCACGGCCGTGCGCCAGCGGTCACCGCCGCGGATGAAAGCCGGCGCCACGTGCGCGGGTTCGGTGATCCGGTCGTGCCCGTCCGGATGTGCCGCCAGGCCGTCGAGTTCGGCCGCCGCGATGCCCGAGTGCGGATCGTGCCAGGACACCGCTGCCGGGGGTGGCTCTTCGGAAGGGGGCCGATCCTGCAGCGCGGTCAGGAACCGCAGGGACGGGGTAAGGACCACGTCGGCGTGGTCCACGAGCAAACCGTCGTCCGCTGTGGACAGAGGCAACGCCGCGAACGGCACCGCCCACAACCACCCCGTCGGGATCACCACCACGGGCACCGGACCGTTCGCGGAGTGCAGCCGCCGAACGAAGGGGTCCGGCAGGATCACGCTCAACGCGGTCAGGTCATCGGCTCGCAGCTTGAGCCGCTCCTCGTGGTCGTCACCCGTTAAGGCTTCCCTCAGCCGGACGACCTCGTCGGTCACCCGGACGTCCTTGGCCACACAGGTGCCGTCGGGTGAGCGCCACACCGAGACGATGTGCTGATGGCCCTCGACGGACTGCACAGGTACCGCGATGAGGACGTCGACCCGCACGCCGGCCAGCCTGTCCATGCGGAGCGGCTCGGCGCCGTAGACGTCGGCGAACAGTTCACTCGTCTGCTCGGCGAGCCGGGCGTAGAGCCCGTCCAGGCGCCGTCGCAGCTCGGCCGGGCTCTGGTCGTCGAGGTCGCCGAGATCGCCGAGGCCGTCGATGGCCGCGGCAGAGCGGACGCCCCGGCGGCTGGGGTCGCGCTCGGCCACAGCCGCTCCGACGCGGGCAATTTCAGTCAGCAACCCGGCCAGCCGGGCGGGGAGATCGGTCGCGCTGCGGCGCAGCAGGCCGGCCAGCCGGTCGGTGCGCAGGCGTTCGGCGAGCTCCATGACCAGGGGGCCGTCGCCGATCTCGACAGCCAGCAACATCGCGTGCTCGTATTGCGCGCGGACGGTGTCGGCGATGTATCGCCGTGCGCTTCCGGAAGCCACGGCGCCGCGGATCGTCTCGGAGTAGCGGATCGCGGACCGGATGTGCAGGGCGGTTCCGGCCGCGTCGTCCAGAGCGTGCGCCATCATCGCGCTCCCGGTCGCGGCGGCGACCGCGAACATCGTCGCGCCCGACTCGACGGCCTCGGTCTCGGCGAGCCGATAGGCTTCCAGAGCCGAAGCGGGGTCGCCTGCGATGTTCTGCTGCTCCGCGTGGAACAAGTGTTCACGGGCGCGATCGAGGGCGTTGCGTGCGGTGCTCGGCAGCTTTCGGGCACCTCGGGAGTGCCCGGAACAGAGAAGTTCGACGAGTGCGAGGTTACGGTGGATGCTTTCGGCTCCCGCCGTCAGGCCGGCCTCCTCGTAGATCCGAGCCGAGGCGCGGAACGTCTTCTGGGCCCGCCGCAGAGCGGCGAACGAGCGGGGCAGACGGAGGAATCCGCGGATCGACCGGCCGCCGTTCCTGGCCAGTTCCACACGGGCCCTGGCCTTGAGCAGGTTCGCCTCCCCGACGGCGTTGCCGCCCACGGACTCGTAGTACCGGCTGTAGGACTCCAGGTAGCGTTCCGCTTCGGCGAATTCGCCGGCAGTGGTGTGGAGGTGGGCCAGCGGCAGGCTGAGCTCGGCCACGGTGAACGGATCGTCCGCCGTCTCGAGGGCGTCGGTGATCGTGCCCTTGGCAGCCTCCCATTCTGGCCCGCCGACGGCCACCCCGCGCTGCAGGAACTGCGCCAGGAACACGACAGCGACCATCTTGAGCTCGGTCGAGCCGATCTCGGTGGCGATGGCGACCTGGGCCCGGACGAGGTCGACGGCTGCCGTCCGGTCACCGGCGGCGTTCAACGCCCGCCCCCTGAGCACGTCGGCGAGGCTGAGCAGATATCGGTCCCCGGCCTCGCGGTGCACGTCCGCGGCTCGGCCGGCCAGCGTCGCCGCCGTCTCGTGGTCCCCGACGAGCAGGCGCCACCCCGAACGTTCGCGGTCCAGATCGGCGTGCAAGTGGCGGTCCGCGCTGTCCGCGCCGGCGGCGATCGCGGCCTCGAGCACGGCTTGTTTATCGGAGGTGTAGGCGATCCGGGCCGAGCGCGCCAGGCCGATCCGCGCGGCGAAGACACCATCGTGGTCTCCGGCGGCCGCGTAGCCGCGCTCGGCGTACTTGTAGTGGTCGTCCGCTTCGGACGTGTAGCCCTGCGTCCAGTACGTATTGGCGGCGGCCAGCGCGGCCAACGGTGGGTTCCCGTCCTCGGGGATCAGCGAACGCAGCACCTCGCGCCCCTGCGTGCTCTTGCCACTCCGCCGCAGGATCTCGACGTACCGGACCACCGACACGACGTCGTCCGGTCCGCGGGAGAGGCGCTCGGCGCTCGCGAGGTCGGTGCCTGCCGACCGCCAGGCCGGATGCGAAGACCCGGTGCCGATCGGTTCGAGGTGCGGGTATTTCACTGATTGTCTCCGGATTCCGAAACGGAAGTGCTCGTGCTGCGAGGGTCAAAGCCGGTCGACGGGGAATTCGGCCAAGGTGCGGTTCAGGACGGCGTACTCGGTGGTGGTGTATCCGAGGAACGCGATTTCCCGCAGCAGGCTTTCCGGCGATCCGGACCAGTGGTCGAGGGCGGCGGCCACCATTTGCCGGGCCGTGGCTTCGATGTCGGCGCCGACCGCCGTGCCGGTGCCGAGCAACGGGAAGAGCACGGTGCGGACCTCCGGGTCCGTCGCGGCTTCCCCCTCCGCGCGGCGCAACACGTTCGTGACGCACTGGTCGATGTTGCGCACCTGGCGGAACCCCGCTCCGGGTTCTCCCTGCACCGAAGCGACGTGGATGATCCGCCGGACGTTGTTGCTGGCGCGCAACGCTCCGGACCCGGTCACCACGGCCGTTCCCGGCGCGACCGGCCGCGGGCTCGTCGCGGCGAGTTCATCGGCGACCAGATCGACGACCAGGCGGCCGGACGGATCGCGGAGGGCCCCCCAATACCGGATGATCGCCGACACCGAGAAGTCGTTGTGCCGGGCCATCTGCAGGTCGGTGTTCTCGCTGTTGACCCAGACGTCCGCGTCCCGCACACGGCGGATCGTGCCCGGGATGACGCTGATGGTGCGGCTGCCCAGGGGTTTTCCGCGCACGCCGTAGCGAACCGGCCGGCCCTCGGCCATGGTGCCGGTGGTGCGCCGGCGCAGCGCCGGCACGGTCTGGGCCAGTTCGTCGACCAGGGCGGACAGGTCGGCCTCGAACGAGTAGTGCCGCAGCCGTACGGCCTGGCAGTGGGCCAGGTCCGCGATTTCGCCGGGCAGGTCCGCTTCTCGGGGGAGTTCGGCGTCGTCGACCAGTACCGGGATCACCCTCGTCCGGGCGGCCAGCGCCTCGGCGATCTCGCGCCGCACCCAGTCCGGCCCGGTCGCGGAGACCGACCAGTGCTCGCCGATCAGTGCGAGCAGTACCGAGCACTCGCGGAGACGTGAGAAGACTTCCTGGACGAAGTCGTCGCCGGCGCGAACGGACTGCGCGGCGAGGAAGGCGCTACCGGGGCCGAAGCGCCGCTCCAGTTCGCGATGGAGCAGAGTGGCATACCCGGAGTCTTCGCGCACGCGGTAGTTCACGAACACCTCGGACATCGATCGCTCCTTCCGTCGGAATTATCGGCGGGAATCCGCGGAGCCTCGTCCGACCCTCGGGGAATGACCGTAAAGCGTCCTGTTTTTGTCCACTCCGATCGCTTCCCGCTCCGCGGCGCGGAGACGTGCTCTGGCGTACGATCATCCCGCCGAAGCCGAGTGCGGAAGGAACTTGATCATTGCCGGGTGAGGATTTGTTCCAGGACGACGCCGACACCCGCCGCATCCGCGAAGCTGCCGGCACCGTGCTCGCCGACGTGCTGGGGTGGTCGACGACACCCCAGCACTGGAACCGCATCGCCGACCTGGTCACGGCCATCGAACGGGCCGCCGACCGAGCGGATACCGGTGCCTTCGACGCCGCCGTCGCCGACCTCGAACTCGCGGTGCCGGTGCGGAGCAACCGGATCGAACGGTCCGCGCGCGAACGCGGCGGGATCGACGACGACCTGCGTGAACGGGTGAACAGCCTGCAGCACCGCATCGAGGGCGTCGCCGACGAGGAGAACGCTGATGACCACTCCGGTGAAAGTCACCGCTGAAGAGTTCGTCGTCCACGTCTTCATCGTGCTGGACGATGTCACCGTCACCGCCTCTTACGATCTCGCCCTGCGGCTGTGGGGATCTCTGCGGTCCTTCCTGGGCAGCCCGGTCGAAGCGTCCGGACTCCCCGTCGATCCGCCCGACGCCGCGGAAATCCGCGGCCGGACCGTCGAAGAAGAAGAGATCCTCGCTGTTCAGCAGAGCCGCACGTGTGATGCCCAGGCCGTCCTGCGCCGCCGGCACGACGTCCTGAACCTTTCGGCGTTGTTCACCGGCGAACCGGCCGGCTGGGCGGAGTTCGAGCGCCGGTGGGACCTGGTGGTCGATGGTGTTGCCCAGGCGTTCCTCGGCGAGGTGCGGATCTATTACGGGCTGACCGCCTCGGCTGCTGACGCGCTGCCTGCGACCGCCGACCTCGCCGTCTCCGTAGCCGGGCGGCTCCCGCCCGTCGCCTGTGCGCGCGGGTGGGAGCAGGCCGGGGTGACGACGAAGACGGGGTTCCCGCTCTGGGAACTTTCGCCCCGGGAGGACGGACGGCGGTTGCGCAGGGTCCTGACTCTGACGCCGGTGGCTCGCGACAGCGATCTCAGTGCCTGGGTCTGGTCGGACAAGGGACCCGACATGCCGATGTTCGCCCGGTACCTCGGACACGCAGCCAAGGTCAGGCATCACGTCCGGCTGTGGAAGCGGGGCAGAAGCCTGCGCGACCTGCGCCTTCGCGCCGCGGACATCGCGGCCCGCCTGCGCGCCGGCGATCCGAGCCTCGCCCCGGACCAGCCGGGCGCCGTGGAATTGGCGCTCACGTCGGCGCTGACCTCGGTGGCAGCGATGCGGCGCACCGTCGAGATCGCGGCCGACAACATGTCCCGCACAATCGCGGATGCTGTCGCGATCGGGGAAGGCCGGAACGTGTTCGCCGACGACCGGTCCCTCGTCGAGGACCTCCTGACCTGGTTCGACGACGAGACAGAATACCTTCGATTGGCCCGGGACCTGCTCCGTGAGCTCCGCCGCGCGGTCGTCCCGGTCGCGGGGCCGGCTCGGGCGGCTGCGGACGAACCGCTGATCGGGTTGCTCACCGCGATGCCCATCGAGTTCCAAGCCGTGCGCTCGCTGCTCGAAAACGTGCAGGACGCCTCCGCCGGCCGTGCCCACTACGTCCGAGGCGAGCTGCCGAGCCGGGAACCGAAGCGACCGCACAAGATCGTCCTGGTGCAGACGGGGGCCACGGCCACCAACGCCGCCGCCGAGAGTGCGGCCGGCTTGGTCCACAGCTTCCCGTCGATCTCCTGCCTGATCATGGCCGGGGTGGCGGCCGGGGTGCCCGCTCCGGCCGATCCGGCGCGCCACGTCCGGCTCGGCGACGTCGTCGTGGCCACCTGGGGGATCGTGGACTACGCCCACGTCGTCGTCCACGACGGAGGAGCGACCTCGCTGCGCGCGACGTTCCCGCGACCGTGGCCCTACCTGACCCGGGTGGCGGACCAGCTCGAGGCCGACGAGCTGACCGGCCTGCGTCCTTGGGAACAGTGGCTGGACTCGGCCGACGAACTGTTCCGCCGTCCGCCGGACAAGACGGACCGGCTGGTGTCCGGAGCGGGAAGCGTGCGGCACCCACGCCGGGCGGCAAGCGGGCACCGGCCGGACCGCCCGAAGATCCACAAAGGCCGAATCGGCAGCGCGGACATCTCGTTGCGTGACGCCGGCCTGCGTGACGGGCTGGCCGCCGAGCACAACCTCCGGGCGCTGGAAATGGAGGGTGCCGGCGTCGGGACCAGCGCGTTTCTCAACGACCGGCACTGGTTCATGGTCCGCGGCATCAGCGACTACGCCGACCGTTCATACACAGTGGCGTGGCGCCCGTACGCCGCACTCGCGGCCGCTGCGTACATCCGGGCACTCCTGGCGGCAGCGCTACCGTTCGACGAGCTGGGGTAGCGCCGTCCTAGGAGCAGGAAGTCGCCCCCGGTGTGAGCTGCATCGCCGCGTCGGTGTTCAGTGGAGCGGTTGCCGTCGCGGGGCCCGGAGAGTCCGCCTGACGTCAGGCCGGATTCGCTGTTCGCCGTGTCTTGGATGCCGCTTTGCGGTCGTGCCAGCGGCGCATCATCTCGCGGGTTTCCTCTCTGAGGAAGTGGATGAGTTCGAGCGTCTCGGTCAGCCGGTCGGCCGCCGGTGAGTCGCCCAGGATGGCGATGCCTTCGCGGAGGTCGGCTTCGCCTCGGTCGAGGAACGGGTTGGCGCTGACGGTGGACTCGTACCACGAGCTGTCGACGACGTAGGCGTGGCGGCGTGATCCCGGCTCCCGCTCGGTGCGGATGAGGCGGACCTGGACGAGGTAGCGGACGGCGCCGGAGACCCCGCCGGTGCTGGCCTTCAGTGCGTCCGCGAGCTCGGCCGCGGTCATCCGCCCGCTTTCGCTGACCAGGAGTGTCGCGAAGACGCGGGCCGCCAGACGAGGGAATCCGCTGTCGGTGAGGGTGCCGGCGAAGCGCTCGACGAACCCGCTGATGTCGTCCCTGGTGCCCACGTCACTTCCTCCAGTCACCTCGGCAGGGTACGGCAACCGCACAAACTTTCAGTAATCATTGAAAGTTGGTGTACGTTGAAGCGATGCCAAGAGAACTCGAGATCCCGCCGGCCGTGGAGCGGACCCCCGGGCAACGGTTCGCCGACTGGACGTGGACGAAGTACGCCCGGCTTCCCGCCCCCACGACCGGCTACGCCACGACTCGCGGCCTGCGGATCCCGATGAGAGACGGCGTCGAGCTGCTCGCGGACCTCTTCGAGCCGGCCGGACGGACCTCGGGCACCATCCTCGTCACCTCGCCCTACGGCTGGAACCTCTACGGCGCGGCCATGACCGGCGGCATGTTCGCCGGCCGCGGCTACCGTGTCGTGCTGGTCCGCTGCCGCGGCACCTTCGGCTCGGGCGGAACCTTCGAGCCGTTCATGCGGGAGGTCGACGACGCGGCCGACATCGTCGGGTGGCTGCGCGAGCAGCCGTGGTTCGACGGGCGCTTCGCCACCCACGGCTATTCGTACCTCGGGTTCACGCAGTGGGCCCTGCTGATGGACCCGCCACCCGAGCTGGTCACCGCGGTCATCGCGTGCGCGCCGCACAACCTGGGTGCTTTCGCGCACGCCGGCGGAGGATTTCTGCTGAGCACGATGTTCGAGTGGTCGTTCGTCACGACCAAGCAGGAGAAGCCGATTCTGCCGCGCATGGCCGCGGTGCTGTCCGCCCGGAACCGGATCAGGAAGGCCCTGGCCGCGCTTCCGCTGACCGACGCCGCGGAGAAGGTCATGGGCGGGCAGGCGCCCTGGTACCGCGAGTGGATCAGCCGGGACCCGGACGACCCCTGGTGGCGGCGCGCCGACCTGACCGCAGCGCTGGATCGGGTCCACGTCCCCGTACTGCTCCAAGGTGGCTGGCAGGACGTCTTCCTCCGCCAGACACTCGCCGGGTACACGCGGTTGACCGATCGGGGCATCGACGCGGGCCTCACCGTGGGCCCGTGGACCCATGCTCAGGGAGGCGGCGCAGGGACCCGCGTCCTGCTTCCCGACGCCCTCGCCTGGTTCGACGAACACCTGGCCGGTTCCCCCGTCCGGCGCCGCGCCATGCCGGTCGAAGTGTTCGTCGGTGGTGCGGACCGGCGGTGGCACGATTTGCCCGCCTGGCCGCCGACCACGGTCGAGCAGGCCTTTCATCCACGTTCCGGTGGGCTCCTCGCCACCCGACCGGCCGACCCCGGAGAGCTGCTCGAGTTCACCTACGACCCGGCCGACCCGACCCCCACCTACGGCGGTGCGTTCGTCACCCAGGTTTCGCCGGGTGTGGCCGCGGGCTACGTGGACGACAGCGCGCTCGCCTCGCGGTCCGACGTGCTGGCCTTCACCTCCGACCCGTTGACCGCCGACCTCGACGTCCTCGGCAGCCCGGTAGCCGAAGTGGGGCACAGTTCCGACAACCCCTTCGCCGACCTGTTCGTCCGGCTGTCGGAAGTAGACGCCCGTGGCCGCTCTCGCAACGTCAGTGACGGGTTCGTCCGGCTCGGCCCCGTGACCGCCCAAGGCGTGGTCCGGGTGGAGCTCGACCCCACCGCGCACCGCTTCACGCGGGGCAGCCGGATCCGGCTCTTCGTCGCGGGCGGGTCGCACCCACGGTGGGCGCGCAACCTCGGAACCGGCGACGACCTGGCCGGCGCGACGAAGATGCAGCCGTCCCACCGGACGATCGACCTGTCGATCTCCCGGGTTGTCGTCCCCGTCGCCCCACCGCCCGGAACGTGAAGGCGCGCGCCGCCGACGGATGTATAACGACGTGTACGTCGGCGCGAACACCATGACCGGGTGCGAAGGCCCGTCCGTGGGCGGGTCCGCGTTTCTCGGCAGGTCGAGGTGGTAGTCCCCGCCGATGACAGCGAAAAGTGTAGAGCGCACGGCGACGCACATCCTGCTGATCGCCATCGGGCTCGGGCTGGCGGCCATCGTCCTGGTGGAGTTCGTCCTGCGGGTCCAGCGCGTGCTGGTGTGGCTGGCGATCGCGGCTTTCTTCACCGCCGCGCTCTATCCCGCGACGAACTGGATCCAGCAGCGCATGCCCGGGCGTCGGCGGTCTTGGGCCACCGTGGTGGCGTTCCTGGCGATAGTCCTGGTGGTGGGCGGCGTGCTCGCGGCGTTCGCGGTGCCGCTGGCCAGAGAAGGGACGCAGCTGGCCGGTCAGCTACCCGGCATGATCGCCGATGCACGAGCCGGGCGGGGCCCGGTCGGCGACCTGCTCTCCCGTACGCATGCGGTGGAGTACGTCCAGCAGAACCAGGACCGGATCAAGCAGATCGCCACGGGGCTGGGCGCTCCCGCGCTGAACTTCGTGCAGAGTCTCGCCACGGGAGTCGTGGCCGCGGTGACGATCTTCGTGCTGTCGTTCCTGGCCGTGCTGGAAGGACCGAAGCTGGTCGCCGGCACGCTGACGCTGTTGCCGACGGGGAGTTCGGGACGCGTGCGCGACGTCGGCCGGGAATGCGTCCGCACGATCACCGGCTACATCACCGGCAACCTGATCATCAGCGTGGTGTGCGGGGTACTGACGTACGTGATGCTGAAGATCTTCGGCGTGCCCTTCGCCGGGCTGGTCGCGTTGTTCGTCGGGCTCGCCGATCTCATCCCGCTCGTGGGCGCGACGCTCGGTGCGATCGTCGCGGCCGCCGCGGCGTTCATCCACTCGGTGCCCGCCGGCATCGCGGTCGTCGTGTTCTTCATCATCTACCAGCAGCTGGAAAACCACTTCCTCCAGCCGCTGGTGTTCGCGAGGACGGTGAAGCTCAACCCACTCACCGTCCTGGTGGCGATCCTGCTCTTCACCGAGCTGGCCGGCATCCTCGGCGCGTTGCTGGCGATCCCGGTCGCCGGCATCATCCAGGTCATCCTGAAGGACCTCTGGCGACACCGCAAACGAAACCGCGCCGGCGACCCTGCCGAACCGGTGACGCCGGACCGGCCGACGACCGGGAACCGGCCGGCAACGGCGCCGGATGCCTGACGTCACAACGGTGTCGGCGGCTTCCGGGACAGCCGCCCGGACCGCGTATGCGGCGTAGCACGCACCGCATACGCGGTCGGGTCGGGGTTGGGGTATCGCTACGGAACGATAGGAGCCGGGACGGTCCGGGGGTCTCTCAGAGGATCCGGATCTGGTCGATCCGCACACCCCCGGGGTGGTTCGGCCACGTGAACGCCGTCCGCTTGGCGATCGGCGTCGACGGCTGCCACCGCCCGTCGCCGTGCCACTGGACACGGTTGTTCCCCGTCCAGACCTCGGTGATCCAGACCGGGTTCTTGAACAGGGTCTCGATGCTCATCGACCCCGCGTTCGCGAAACACAGAGTCTGCGTGGGGAAGTTGCTGGGGTGCACCCGGACCCGCACGAACTCGTCGCTGTTGCAGGAAACCCGGTTCGTGGCAGAAGCGGCGCCGGCCGGAATCGCCGCCGTCATCGCGGCGACCGCCAGCACGGTCAACGTCGACCTTTTGGCCAATGATGGGGATTTTCCGGACATGCGGACCTCCACGACAGTAATGCGATCAGTGGGAAATGACGGCGGCGAATCACGCCGACACCAAGATCGTAATGAGCGATCCGGCAAGAGGACCACGTGTGGCGCTACGACGTCGTCAGGGTCGAGTCGGAGATCGGTACAAGATCGCGTGAGAAGTGGTGCCTGCTGTACCACCCGCGGGGTGGCTGCGGGAGTGTGCGCGGCTCTGCCGGCTGATGTGCTGTTCCGCGTCGTGGACGGCCGGATGCCCCCGTCCCCTGGACGAGGTGAGGAGGCAGGCAGTGTCCGACCCGCGTGCGGACCAGCTCGCGCCGGTGGCCAAGCAGTTGCAGGACCAGGCCGAGGAACTGGTGGCCGCCCAGCTTCAGGTGATCGGTGCCATCGGGGCGTACGGCGTGACTCGCCCTGCGGAGATCCGCCCGTCCGCGTACCGGAACGTCGTCCGCGTGGTCGCCGCCCTCCGCGGCGAGGACCGCTTACCGGCCGGTGTGGGCGAAGAGGAAAGGGAGACCGGGCGTCGCCGGGCGCTGCAGGGCATACCCGGCGCTGACGTCCTGGCCGCTTACCGGAGCAGCATCTCGTTGCTGCGCGACGAATTCCTCCGGACAGCGCGGATCGAGGGAACGCCGGCCGACGCCGTATTACTCGGCACGCAACGGATCTGGCAGCTCGGCGACCACGGCAGCACCGAGCTGCTCGCCGGTCACCGGAAGGCCGAACTCGACCTGACCCGCAACCGGCGGCAGCAGCGGACGACCCTGCTCACCCGGCTGGTGGAGGGCACGATGACGGCCGATCAGCTGGTCGCGGCCGGGGCCGGGCTGGCCGCCGACGGGCGCTACTGGGTGCTGCGGGCCCGGTCCGCGAGCATCGACCGGTTCGCGCTCGCCGACATGCTGGAACGTGCGGCCGGTGCGCAGGAGACGGTTCTGGTCGGCACCTACGGCCGGGATGTGGCGGCCGTGCTGTCCGCCCCTCTCCACACCGGCCCGGCCGACGACGTGACGATCGGGCTGGCCGGCCCGACCCGGTTGTCGCGGCTGGGCGCGGGGTTCGCCGAAGCCACGCAACTGCTCGCGGCGGCCACCAGGTTCGGCCATCGCGGGATCGTGGACCGTCCGCGCATGGCGCTGCGGCTGGCGGTGGCGAACGAGCCGGAACTGGGGCACTACCTGCGAAGCCGCTATGTCGAACCGGTGGAGGCGCAGAGCGGCATCGGCGAGACCCTGCTCGCCAGCGTCGAGACGTACTTCTCCCGGCGACGCTCGATTCCCGAGGCCGCCGCCGCTTTGTCCGTCCACGTCAACACACTTCGCTACCGGCTGGAACGCTTCACCGCGTTGACCGGAGCGGATCTGCAGGACACCGAAGTCATGTTCGAGGTGTGGTGGGCCCTCCAGTACCACAACTCGGTGGCTCCCCGAAGTGACTCCGGCTGATCCGCTGCCGTCGGCGTGAGAAGTGGTGCCTGCTGTACCAGGGAGCGGGCGGCTGCGGGAGTGTGCGCGGCGCTGCCGGGTGATGTGCTGTGCACCGTCGTGAATCACCGGAATCGCTTTCCGGTGACCCTTTTCCCCTGCGAGGTTCCATGAGTGCCCCACCGACCGGCATCCGCGGCTTCGTCCGCGGTCACGCCCTGACCACTTTCTTCGTGCTCGCCAACGGGCTCAGCTGGCTGGCGTGGTTGCCGTATGTCCTGTCCCAGAACGGCCTGGGGGTGATCGGCCTGCGTTTCCCCGAGGTGCTCGGCTCCGACCAGGTGCTCGGCGTCCTGCCCGGGGCCTACCTCGGCCCGGTGACGGCGGCGTTCATCGTGACCGCCACGGCCGACGGCCGGGCGGGGCTGCGCCACTGGGCGGGCCGGCTCTTCCGCTGGCGGGTCAACTGGCGCTGGTACGCCGGCATCCTGA
The DNA here is from genome assembly GCF_000695625.1 of Amycolatopsis rifamycinica. Taxonomy (GTDB): domain Bacteria; phylum Actinomycetota; class Actinomycetes; order Mycobacteriales; family Pseudonocardiaceae; genus Amycolatopsis; species Amycolatopsis rifamycinica. The sequence continues at coordinate 76,759 of NZ_JMQI01000026.1, read as the reverse complement.
CCGCCGTGCCGGTCATCACCCTGCTCGCGACGCTGGCCCTGCCGGGTGCCCTCGAGGAAATGCGGATGCCGGACGCCGCCGTGCTGATCGCCTACCTGCCGATGCTCGTCGGCCAGTTCTTCACCACGGCGGTCGCCGAAGAGCCCGGCTGGCGGGACTTCGCCCTTCCCCGCCTGCAACGCAGGTACAGCGCCACGATCGGCACCGTGGTCCTCGGCGTGCTGTGGGGCGTGTGGCACCTCCCGCTGTACCTGACCCACTGGGGCGGCTGGCCGGACGTCACCTGGTGGCAGCCGATCGAGTTCGTCGCCGCCTGCGTTCCCATCAGCCTCGCCATGACCTGGGTCTTCAACCGCACCCACGAGAGCCTGCCGATGGTCATGATCCTGCACGCGAGCATCAACACCGTCTTCTCCCTGCTCTGGCCCCAGATGTTCCCGAGCCTGACCAACCGCGACGGCACCCACGTGGTCCTGATCGCCTCCACCGCGGCGGCCCTGATCCTGCTCGCCGTCACCCGCGGAAAGCTCGGCCTGCGGACCGCCGGCACCGCCGGCCGGGCCGAGCCGGCGATCCCGGGTCCGGTCACCACGTCGCCGCGCGAGGTCGCGGAAAACCACGGCCGTGGACCGGGTTCCGCGTAACCGTCCTCTTCAGAACCAACTCTCAGAACTAAGGTTGTTGTGATGTCATTCCAGAATGCCCGTGCCGACGTTGCCGTTCCCGCTTCGGCGGTGCGGGTTCGAGGCCTCAGAAAGGTCTACGGATCGGATCGACAGGCGGTGACCGCCCTCGCCGGCGTCGACGCGATGTTCGAGCGGGGAACGTTCACCGCGGTGATGGGACCGTCCGGTTCGGGCAAGAGCACCTTGCTGCAGACCGCGGCCGGGCTGGACCGGCCGACCGGCGGCCAGGCGTGGGTGGGCGACACGGAACTGTCCCCGCTCTCGGAAACGGATCTGACGAAACTGCGGCGGTCGAAGATCGGGTTCATCTTCCAGGCGTTCAACCTCATCGGCGCGTTGACGGTGCAGGAGAACATCGTGTTGCCGCTGCAGTTGTCGGGCGAACGCGCCGACGCGGCCTGGATCCGGCAGGTCGTCGACCGGGTCGGGCTGACCGAACGGCTGTCGCACCGGCCGTCGGAGCTGTCCGGCGGCCAGCAGCAGCGGGTGGCGATCGCCCGGGCGCTGGCGACGCGCCCGGAGGTCATCTTCTGCGACGAACCGACCGGTGCGCTGGACACCCAGACCGCGGCCGAGGTGCTGAGCCTGCTCCGCTCGGTGGTGGACGAGGCCGGACAGACGGTGATCATGGTGACCCACGACCCGGTCGCGGCGTCGTACGCGGATCGGGTGCTGGTGCTGGCCGACGGCCGGATCGTGCACGACATGCCGCAGCCCGGCGCGGAACGCATCGCCGAGCACCTGGCGTCGCTGGGCCGCCGCCAGCGCGTGACGCAGGAGCGCTGAGCGATGCTGAAGCTGGCCGCGAAAATGCTGCGCCACCGCAAAGGCAGCGCCGTCGCCACCCTGCTCGCCTTGACGGCCGGAGTGGCGATCTTGACTTCGATGGGTCTGCTCGTGGAATCGGGCCTGCGCTTCGAAACCGCGCCGCGGCGCTACGCCGCGGCGGATGTGGTCGTCGCCTACCGCGACATCACGCTCACGTCCCCGGACGGCGAGGAGAAGGTCGCCGTGCAGCTGCCCGAGGGCGGCACCGTCCCGGCCGCGGTGGCCGACCGGCTCCGGCGGGTACCGGGCGTGGCCACCGCCGTCGCGGACACGTCGGTGACGGCGATCCTGCCCAACGGCGCCGCGACCGGACACGGGTGGAGCAGCACGGCTCTCACCCCCTACCGGCTGGTCGCGGGCGTGCCCCCGAAGGGCGACGACGAGGTCGCGGTGGACGAACGACTGGCCGGTTCGGTGGTGCCCGGCGGCGAGGTCCCCGTCCTGGTGGGCGGCACGGCCCGGGTGTACCGGGTCAGCGGGCTCGTGCGCGACGCCGGTCCCGGACCGGGCTCCGCCGCGTCGCCCGCGGTGTTCTTCACCGACGAGCACGCGGCGGCCGTGTACCCGCGGCAGGGCCGGGTCGACGCGGTCGGTGTCATCGCCGCACCGGGCGCCGCCGGGGCCGGCCTGGTCGCCGAGGTGCGCAAGGTGGCCGCCGAAGCCGGCGCCAAGGCCTACGCCGGTGCCGACCGGGGGCTGCTGGAACAGTCCGCGGACCAGGCGGCCGCCACCCTGCTGGTCCAGCTCGGTGCCGTCTTCGGCGGGTACGTGGCGCTGCTGGTGATGTTCGTCGTGGCCGGGACGATCGGCCTCGCGGTCCGGCACCGGCGGCGCGATCTCGCCCTGCTCCGCGCCGTCGCCGCGACCCCCGGCCAGATCGCCCGGCTGATCCTCACCGAAGTCGGGCTGATCAGCCTGCTGTCGGCCGCCATCGGGGTGCCCACGGGCTGGTTCGCCACCCGGTGGCTGCGCCGGGAACTGGTCGGCCGCGGATTCGTGCCGGACACCTTCCCGCTCACCGGCGGGGTACTGACCGCGGTCGCCGTGGTGGTGACGACCGTGGCGGTGGCCGTGGGGGCCGCCCTGATCGCCGCCCGCCGGACGGTGCTGATCCGCCCGACGGAGGCGCTCGGCGAGATCGCCGTGGAATCCGGGCGGAACAGCAGGATCCGCCTGTTCTCGGGGTTCGCCGCGCTGGCCGGGGGCATTTTCCTGACCACGCTCACCACCGCGCTGAAGGGGAACGCGGCCCTCGGCACCGCGATGGGCCTGCTGTGCCTGCTCGTCCTCGCGGTCGCCCTGCTCGCCCCGTGGATCAACCGGACGGCCGCCCGGCTGCTCGGCCCGGTGCTGCGTGCGGTGTGGGGCGACAGCGGCTACCTCGCCGCGGCGAACCTGCGCGCCAACGCCCAGGGCATGGTCACCGTCCTCACCGCACTGGTGCTGTCGGTCGGCTTCGGCGGCTCCCTGTGGTTCCTCCAGGACAACCTGGAGCAGCAGACCGTCGCCCAGAGCCACGACGGGATGCTCGCCCAGAACGCCGTGCTCTCCGCCGCCGGCCTGCCGGACACCGCGCTCGCGGAAATCCGGAAGATCCCCGGCGTGGTGGCGGCCACCGGAATCCGGAACACGTCGATCATCCCCGACCGGGGCGAGGACGCCGCCGGCGTGCAGGCGATCGATCCGGACGGTGCCGAGCGCACCATGGACCTCCAGGTGCGCAGCGGTCGCCTCGCAGACCTGCGCGGGCCCGCCATGGCGGTGTCGACCATGCAGGCCGATTCGAACAACTGGAAGGTCGGCGACCAGGTCAAGGTGTGGCTCGGCGACGGCACACCGGCCACCCTGCGCATCGTCGCGACCTACGCCCGCGGCATCGGCTTCGGCGACGTCACCGTCGCCAAGGACGTCGTCACCGGTCACACGGCCGCCCCCGGTTACGAGCGGATCCTCGTCCGCAGCGAACCGGGCACCGACGTCTCCGCCGCCCTGGCCGGCGTCACCGGCCGGTACCCCGGCAGCGCGGTGACGAGCACCGCCGCCCTCGCCGGCCGGCTCGCCGACGACGTGGCGCTGAGCGCCTGGCTGAACAAGCTGCTGATCGGCATCATGGTCGGCTACGCCGCCCTCGCCGCCGCCAACACCATGGTCATGGCCGCCCTCGCGCGGGGCCGTGAGCTGGCGCTGCTGCGCCTGGTCGGCGTCACCCGCCGGCAGGTCAAGCGCATGGTGCACGCGGAGCAGACCGGCCTGCTCGGCGTCTCGCTGCTCATCGGCGGAGCCATCGCCGCGCTCACCCTGGTCTCGGTGGTGCGCACGCTCACCGGGCAGAACGTTCCTTACGTCCCCGCACTGGGCTGGGTGGCCATCATCGGCGGCACGACGCTGCTCGCCCTGTTCACCACCGTCCTGCCCATCGCCCGGCTGCTGCGCGTCCCGCCGATCGCCGGCATCGGCGGCAAGGAATGACCGGCTGAACGGCACCGAAGGGCGTCTCCGCGATGCGGGAACGCCCTTCGGTGCCGGTGGTGTGTCCGGGCTACCGCGACGCTTCCAGGTACCGCAGCACAGCGGCCACCCGGCGGTCGGTCCGGTCCTCCGGGGCGAGGCCGAGCTTGGCGAAGATCCCGCGGATGTGCTTGTGGACGGCGCTCTCGGTGATGAACAGCTTCCCGGCGATGGTCGTGTTGCCCAGACCCTCGGCCATCAAGGCGAGCACCTCGAGCTCACGCCGGCTGAGCAGGGCGAGCGTGCTGTCCCGCCGGGACCGGGCGAGCAGCTGGCCGATCACCTCGGGGTCGACGGCCGTGCCGCCGTCGGCGACCCGGTGCAGCGCGGTGAGGAACTCCTCGACCCGGCCGACGCGTTCCTTGAGCAGGTAGCCGAGCCCAGCCGAACCGTGGGCCAGCAGGTCGGTGGCGAAGGCCTGTTCGACGTAGGCGGAGAGCACGAGCACGGCCAGGTCCGGCTGCCGGCGCCGCGCCTCCACGGCGGCGGCGATCCCCTCGTCGGTGTGGGTCGGCGGCATGCGGACATCGACGATCGCGACGTCCGGCCGGTGCTCGTCGACGGCGGCGAGGAAGGTGCCGGCGCCGTCGGTCGTGGCGACCACGTCGAGGCCTTCGGCGCGCAGCAGCAGCGCAAGCCCCTCGCGCAGCAGGGATTCGTCCTCGGCGATCACGATCCGCACGGCAGCTCCACGTCCATTCTCGTCGGCCCACCCGGCGGGCTGCTGAGCACGAGGCGGCCATCGTAAGCCTCGATGCGCCGGCGGATGCCGCGGAGCCCCGACCCGCCGTTCTCGTCCGCGCCGCCGTGACCGTCGTCGGTGACCCGCAGGTGCAGCCGATCGCCCTCGCGCCACACCGTGACCGCGGCCGAGTTCGCGCCACTGTGCTTGACGACGTTGGTCAGCGCCTCGGCGACCACGAAGTACGCGGTCGCCTCGACGGACACCGCGCACCGGCCGGGTACGTCCACCTCAAGCTCGCACGGCACCGAACAGGTAGCCGCGAGCCCGGCCAGGGCCGCGCCGAGGCCCCGGTCGCCGAGCACCGGCGGGAGGATGCCCCGGACCACCGCGCGCAACTCGGCGAGAGCCTGCTCGTTCGCCTCTTGAGCGCGTTCGAGAATGCCGGCGACCGCGGCCGGATTGCGGTCGACCGCCCGGCGCGCGGCCCCGACCAGCACGTTGACCGCCACCAGCCGGTTCTGGGTGCCGTCGTGCAGTGACCGCTCGATGCGTCGGAGCTCGGCGGCGTGCGCGTCGAGAGCCGCGGCGCGCGTGGCGGTCAGCTCGGCCACGCGCAGCGACAGGTCGACGTCACCGGCCGGGCCGAGCAGCCGGCGCCCGGGCAGGGCCTGCAGCTTGGCGATACCGGGGCCCAGGCCGAGGATCGCGACCGCGAGTCCCACGCCGGTCAGCCCCACCCCGAGTGCGTCGGCGAACCCGTCGATCCGCCACCCGATGAGCCCCGGCCCGCCGACGTCCGGGTCGAGTGCCCAGTAGTAGAGGGGGAACGTGCCGTTCTGAACCGCGTACAGCGGCAGGGTGAACGCGGCGACGCTGAGCACGAGACCCAGCGTCCCGTGGACGGCCAGCCAGGCCAGCTCACGCCGGACCGCCAGGTCCCGCAGCGCTTCCCGGACGGTCGCCGGCAGTGGCGGCGGCCCGATCACGGCCGGGCCCCACCGGCTCAGCCGGGCCCGCTCCCGGTTGGCCACGGCGCGGCTCACCCGGAAAACGGCCGGCGCCAGCAGCAGGCCGACGCCGAGCACGCTCGCGGCCGCCACCGTGGCCAGCCAGAGCAGGGTCAGGAAGGCCAGCAGCGAGGTGCCGAGACCGCCGACGATGTGCTCGACCGCGGTGACGCCCGCACGCAGCCGCTCTCTGAAGTGGTCACGCCAGGTCGTGGTGCCGGTATCGCGCAGCATCGTTCACCTCCCCCCGGTGCGACGACAGCCGACGATCAGTTTAGCCGGTCGGGGGAGGGGACGATCCAGGAAACTCCTCCCTCGGCCTCCGCCCGACGGAGCCCGGCCGCCTTCGAGTGCGAGTTTCGCACGAGAAGTGAGGTCGACAGGTCGCCGCCGGAAGAGCCGCCCGTGCCGTAGGTCCAGCGCACGGTCCCTTCGTGTGGACCGTCCGTTGTGGATGATCCGGAGTGGCGGCGTCGTGCAGGGCCGATGGCCACGGCAGCACCGCGGCCGCGCGGCGCCGGACCGCCCAGCTGACCGTGGCCGGCAGCCACGGCCACGGCGGCTTCGCCGGGATGCTGCTCGGCTCGACCAGCCAGGCGCTGGTCCAGCACCGAGTCTGGCGAGGCTCGCTGAGAACACCCGGTCGAAGCCCCCTGTTCGGACTGCCGCGGGGTCTCTTGGATGCGGCCTCGCAGGCCCGGACGATGTCCCCGGCCACGCGGCTGTCCACTTCGGACTGACAGGTCCACGACACCCGCGTGGACGTGCCCGGCGGTTGACCTTGGTCCTCCGGGATGGGGACGAACGACCGCGTTCCGGGACAGCCGGCGGGCCCTAATGTCGGCCTGGGTGCGCGGCCGGCGCATCCGGACGACGAAGGAGCCGACATAGCTCACCGGGGTGGACGTCGCTCCGACGCTGACCTTCGCCCGCCGGCTGGCCGAGCTGGGCAAGCCGATGTGGATCCGGTTCGTGCTCGTGCCCGGCCTCACCGACGACCCGGACGACGTCGAAGGCATCGCCTCCTTCGTCAGCGGGCTGTCCTCCGTGGAACGGGTGGACGTGCTGCCGTTCCACAAGCTCGGCGCGGCCAAGTACACCGCGCTCGGTCTGCCGTTCCCGCTCGCCCACGTCCCGGCCCCCGGCCCGGAGCTCGTGCAGCGGGTCCGCGACCAGTTCGCCCGGCACCACCTGACGACAACCTGATCTCGCGGACCCGCGCGCTCGTGCGTTCAGGGACGCCGATGGGCTGCCCGGGGTCGTCGGTGTAGTGGAAGTGCGCCACGACGAAGGAGGAGCCGGTGACGTGGAACGTCCCAGTCGAGGGGAACGCCGAGGGCCGCCGCGCCGTCATCGACGACGTTGTGCCCACCGTCGGCGCCTATCAGCAGGTGGCCCTTCGGAGAAGCAAGTGTCTCGTTGAGCCGGATGAGAGGCCCTGCTTACGTGAGAGCTTCAACGAAGGAAACGTCGAGTGTCGGCCACGTCAACCGACCCAATTCTGGATGTCGTCGTCGGCCTGGTGGCGGCTGCGGTACCGGCCCGGCGAGTCGCCGTGCTCGCGCTTGAAGGCCGCGGCGAAGGCGAACGGTGAGGAGTAACCGCAGCGCTGCGCGACCGAGGGGAGCGGCAGGTCCGTCTCGCGCAGCAGCCGCGCGCCGAGGGTCAGGCGCCAGTACGTCAGGTACGCCATCGGTGGCTGCCCGACCAGCGCGGTGAACTTGCGCGAGAACGCCGCGCGGGACAGCCCCGCCCGGGCGCCCAGTTCCTCCACCGTCCACGGCCGCAGCGGATCGTCGTGGAGGCAGCGCAGGGCCGTCCCGATCGCCGGGTCGGTCAGGGCCGCGCACCACCCCGCCGCGTCGCGGCCCGGCTCTTCGGTCAGCCACTCGCGCAGCAGGAACAGCAGCAGCAGGTCCAGCAGCGACGGGATCGCCGCGTCCGCGCCGAGACCGGGCGCGGTCAGCTCCCCGCCCAGCAGGCCGACCACCGCCGACACCGTGGGGTGACCGCCCGCGCGCGCCCGCAGGTGGATGACCTCGGGCAGGTCGGTGAGCAGCGGGTGCAGCCGGCTCCGGTCGAGCTGGTAGGCGCCGCACAGCAGCTGCGTGGCGTCGTCGAGCCCGGTGTCGGTGAGGGCGTGGGCGGTTCCGCGCGGGGTGAGCACCACGTCGCCGGCCTGCAGGACGAGCGGTGCCGCGCCGGGAGTCACCATGCGGCAGCTGCCCTCGAGCACGAGGTGGAAGCCGATCCCGGCGAAGGCGGCGAAGTCGGTCCGCCACCCGCCACGGCGGTCCTCCCGGTTGGCGAACGGGCGGCCGGTGCGCACCGCCCCGATCACGTCACTGAGCACATCCACGCAGCCAATGTACGCCTGTCGAAGACGATCGCGTATTGAAGCGGCACTCTGAACTATCGATCGTGCTCCAGTACCGGCCTAGCGTGGCGGTATGGACACCATCAACCTTGGCGACGTCGAGATCACCCGTGTCGTGGAGTGGCAGGGCCCGATCGCTCCGATGCCCGTGCTGTTCCCCGACCTGGACCAGCACCCCTGGCGCACGGACGACCGGCTCACGCCCCACTTCTGGAACCCCGTCACCGACGACTACCTGGCGGCCGTGCAGACCTGGGTGCTGCGCAGCGAGGGCAGGGTCATCCTCGTCGACACCGGTGTGGGCAACCACAAGGAACGGCCGTACATGCCGCCGTGGCGGCACCGCGACGAGGACTTCCTCGGCCGCCTGGCCGCGGCCGGCGTCCGCCCCGAAGACGTCGATCTCGTGGTCAACACGCACATCCACGCCGATCACGTCGGGTGGAACACCCGGCTCGTCGACCGGGCGTGGGTGCCGACGTTCCCCAACGCCACCTACCTCATCGCCCGCCCCGACTTCGAGTACTGGAACCCGCGCCACGACATCCCCAAGCACGGGTCGGTCAATGGCATCAACTCCCGGCTGGCGAACGGGAACACGTTCGAGGACAGCATCGACCCGGTGCACGAAGCCGGGCAGACCCTGCTGTGGGAGGGCCGGACCCACCGGATCGACGGCCACCTGAGCCTCGAACTCGCCCCCGGCCACACCCCCGGCTCGGCCATCGTGCGCCTGGAGTCGGGCACCGACCGGGCGTTCTTCGTCGGCGACGTCGTGCACACCCCCGCGCAGTTCGCCTACCCCGGCTGTGACACCTGCCTCAGTGAAAACCAAGCGGAGGCGGCCAAGTCGCGGATGCGCGTACTCGCCGAGGCCGCCGACACCAACGCACTGGTGATCCCGGCCCACTTCCCCGGCGCGGGCGCGGCCGAGATCAAGCGGGCGGGGAACGCCTTCGAGGTGCACCGCTGGGCGCCGTTCACGTCGTCGGCGTCACCTTTTGTTGACGTGTCCACAAGTCGCGGCTAGTTTGCGGACACATCAACAAACTCGACCGAGAGGAACCCCGCATCGTGACGTCTCTGGCCATGCCCACCACCGCGGCTGTCGCGCTCGAAGGGGTCAGCCGCACCTACGGCACCGGCCCGGCCGCGGTCCGCGCGGTCGACGACGTGACCATCGGCTTCCCCCGCGGCAGCTGGACGGCCGTGATGGGCCCCTCGGGGTCCGGCAAGTCGACCCTGCTGCACCTCGCGGCCGGGTTGGAACGGGCCGACAGCGGCCGGATCCGGTTGGGTGACACCGACATCGCGGCCGCCGGCGACGACGAGCTGACGGCGTTGCGGCGCACCCGGATCGGGTTCGTGTTCCAGTCGTTCAACCTCATCGGGTCGCTCACCGCGGCCGAGAACGTGGCCCTGCCCCTGCGGCTGGCGGGCCGCGAGCCGTCCAGCACGGAAGTCACGGACATCCTGGCCGCCGTCGGGCTCGCCGAGCGGGCCCGGCACCGGCCGCGCGAGCTGTCCGGCGGGCAGCAGCAGCGGGTGGCGATCGCCCGCGCGATGATCACCCGGCCCGAGATCCTGTTCGCCGACGAACCGACCGGCGCGCTCGACACCCGCGCCGGCGACCGGGTGCTCGAGCTGATGCGCGCGATGACCGCCGCCGGCCAGAGCATCCTGATGGTCACCCACGATGCCGCCGCGGCCGCGCGGGCCGACGCTGTGGTGTTCCTGCGCGACGGACGCCTCGCCGGGCGGCTCGAGGGCGCCGGCGCCGCCACGGTCGCCGAGCACCTCGTGGCACTGGAGGGCTGAGCGATGCTTCGGTTGAGCTGGGCCGGGTTTCGTGACCGCTGGCCGCTGTTCCTCGGTGCCGCGGTGACGACGTGCCTCGGGGTCGCGCTCGTGCAGTCGTCGCTGCTGGTGCTGCTGGCCGTCGCCGGGCTGCGGCCCGCGCCGGGCGCCTCTGCGCTGGAGGCGACGACGCTGGCGGCCGCCCGCGAGACCGGCGTGGCGCTCATGGGCGTGACGCTCGGGTTCGGGGCGTTCCTGGCGGTGTTCGTCATCGCCTCGACGTTCGCCTTCACGGTCGCGCAGCGGCGCCGCGACCTCGCTCTGCTGCGGCTCGTCGGCGGTTCGCGGCGGCAGCTGCGCCGGGTGCTGACCGGCGAGGCCGTGCTCCTCGGCGCGGTGGGCGGGCTGGCCGGGATCCCGGCCGGGCTGGGTGTCCTGGCCGTGCAGACGCGGATGCTGCGGGACCTCGGGTTCGTCCCGGCGGGCTTCGCGGCCCCGGTGCTGCCGTGGGTGTTCGTGGTGTCGCTCGGCTCCGGAGTCGCGCTCGCGGTCGCCGGGGTGCTCGTGGCGGCGCGGCGCGCGGCGGCCGTCCGGCCGCTGGAAGCGTTGCGCGAGACCGGTTCCGCGGCCCGGGTGATGACCCGCGCGCGCTGGTGGCTGTTCGCGGTGTCCGCCGCGGGCGCGGTCGCGCTCGTCGTGCTGGCCCCGGTGGGCGGCGCGGCCGGCGGCCAGGCCATGGCGATCTCGGTGAGCGTGTGCGCGTCGCTGGCGTTCACCGCGATCAGCCCGGTCTTGGTGCCCGCGTTCGCGAGAGCAATGCCCCGGCGAGGTGTGTTGGCCGGCCTGGCGGCGGCGAACCTGCGGGACGGCGTCCGGCGCAGCACCTCGATCGCCGCGCCCGTGATCGTGCTGACCGGCCTGGTGCTCGGGCAGGCGACGGCGATGGCGTCCTTCGCCGACGCGGGACAGCGCCAGGCCGCGCGGGACACCGTGGCCGACTTCGTGGTGGCGGGGCCCGTCGCGGCCGGCGTGCCCGGCGTGGCGGTGGCCTCGGCCGAGACGGAAGTGCCGGTGGTGCTCACCGTCGGCACCGGCGACCTCGCCTACACCGAGACCCGGACGGCGCTGCTCGTGGATCCCACGGCCTACGAACGGGTCCACCCCGCTACCGGCTCGCTGGCGGCCTTGCGCGGACCCGTCGCCGTGGCGGGGCCGGGCGGGGACGACGTGTCGGCCGGCGACACCGTCGGCGTCCGCTTCGGCGACGTCGACCTGGGTCGGCTTCCGGTCGTCGCCGAGGTCCCGGCCGGCGCCGGTGGAGGCCCGGCGCTGCTGCTGCCCCGGGCTCTGCTGCCCGCCGACCTCATCACCGGGGCTTCGGAATGGACGTTCGTGACCGTCGCTCCCACGGCCGATCGCGCGGAGGTGGCCGCGCGGCTGGGCAGCGTGCTGCCGGTGGCCGAGTGGCTGACGCGGAACGCGACAGCGCAGAACGGCACCACGGACGGGGTGCTGCTGGTGGTCATGGGACTGGGCGGGTTGTTCGCCGCGCTCGGCGTCGTCAACTCGGTGGTGATCGCCACCGGGGAACGCCGCCGGGAGTTCGCCGCGGCGCGCGTGACCGGGCTGACGCGGCGTCAGGTGCTCCGCGCCGCGCTGCTGGAGTCGGCCGCGGTCACGGCGGCGGGTCTGGTGCTGGGGCTGCTGGCCGCGGCGGGAACGCTGCTCGCGGTGCTGGCCACCACGGCGGCGGTGACCGGCACCGCGACGGCGGTCGTGTCCTGGCCCCTGCTCCTCGGCGTGGTCGCCGGCGCGGTGCTGCTCACCGGGGTGAGCAGCCTGCCGGCGGCGTGGTCGGCGACGCGGACCAGCCCGGTGACGCTGCTCGCCGCGCGGGACTAGCCGTCTTCGCCGAGCCCGTCGAGCAGGCGCTCGAACAGCCGGGTCAGCGTGGCCTGGTCACGCTCGGAGAGCCGGTCGAAGAAGTGCCGGCGGACGGCGGCGACGTGCTCTGGTGCGGCCGCTTCGATCGCCGCGCGGCCGGCGGCGGTGACCCGCACCATCGCGCCCCGCGCGTCCTCGGCGCAGTCCTCGCGCGTCACCAGGCCCCGCTTCTCCATCCGCTTGACCTGGTGGGACAGCCGGCTGCGGTCCCAGCCGACCTGGCGGCCGAGCTCGCGCATGCGGATCACCCCGTCCTCGGCCTCCGACACCGGCGCCAGCACGGCGTACTCCGCCCCGGACAGACCCGCGTCGCGCTCCAGTTGCTGCTCGAAGGCGCGCTGCAGTTCGCGGGTGAGTCCCCGGTACGCCTGCCAGAGCCGGGCTTCGCGGTCGTCGAGCCATCGGACGTCAGCCATCCCGGCACCCTACCGCTTTGTTGACGCATCATCAAAGCCCGGCTAATTTGTGGACACATCATCAAACGGGAAGAGGGACATGACACGCATCGCGATCATCCTGGGCAGCACGCGCCCGGGCCGGAACGGGGAAGCGGTGGCGCGCTGGGTCCACGAGATCGCCGCGGCCCGCGGTGACGCGGACTTCGAACTGGTCGACATCGCCGAGTACCGGCTGCCGCACCTGGACGAGGCCGCGCCGCCGTCGCTCGGGCAGTACGCGCACGAGCACACGAAGGCGTGGGCGGCGAAGATCGCCTCGTTCGACGGCTACGTCTTCGTCACGCCGGAGTACAACCACTCGACTTCGGGCGCGCTGAAGAACGCGATCGACTTCCTCTACGGCGAGTGGAACGACAAGGCGGCCGGGTTCGTCAGCTACGGCAGCGCGGGCGGCACCCGCGCGGTCGAACACCTCCGGCTGGTCATGGGCGAGCTGCAGGTCGCCGACGTCCGCAACCAGGTCGCGCTCTCGCTGTTCACCGACTTCACGGACTTCGCCACGTTCACCCCCGCCGAGCGGCACACCGCGGCGGTCGAGGCCTTGCTGGACCAGGTGATCGCGTGGAGCCGGGCGCTGGCCTCGCTGCGCACCGACGCCAAGGAGGTCGTGCGCCGCAACACCGAACGCGTGCAGTCCGGCGGCGACTTCGCCCTCTTCGAGGAGCTGTTCGCCGACGACTTCGTCGACCACACCCCGCAGCCGGGCACCACCCCGGACAAGGACGGCGTCCGCGTCCTCTACCACGCGCTGCGCTCGGCGTTCCCCGACTTCTCGGCGAAGATCCACTGGCAGACCGTCGACGGCGACGTCGTGACGACCTACAAGACCTACTCGGGCACGCACCGGGGCGAGTTCCTCGGCCTGGCCGCGACCGGCGAACACGTCGAGTTCGAGACCGTGGACGCGATGCGCGTGGTCGACGGGAGGATCACCGAGCACTGGGGCGTGGCCAACCTGTACTCGGTCCTGCAGCAGGTCGGAGCGCTGAAGTGACCGCCGTGCCCCGAGCAGTGCGGTTCTCCCGCTACGGCGGTCCCGAGGTCTTGGAGATCGCGGAGGTCGACCGGCCCCGCGCCGGCCACGGCCAAGTGGTCGTCGAGGTCGTCGCCGCGGCCCTCAACCCGGGCGAGATCGGCATCCGGGAGGGCGTGTTCGCCGAGATCTGGCCCGCGCGGTTCCCCGAAGGGCAGGGCAACGACTTCGCCGGACGGGTCGCCGAGACCGGCGACGGCGTGCCGGCGTTCGCGCCCGGGGACGAGGTCCTCGGCTTCGCCCCGCGCGCGGCGCAGGCCGACTTCGTGGTGGTCGGTCCCGGCGCGCTCACCGCCAAACCCGCCGGGCTCGGCTGGGCCGAAGCGGCGAGCATCGCCGGGGCCGGAGCCACCGCGTGGGCCGGGATCGAGGCCGTCGGCCCGCGCCCGGGGGAGACGGTCGTCGTCTCGGCCGCGGCCGGCGGGGTCGGCGTGCTCGCCGCCCAGCTGGCCCGGCTGCGCGGGGCCACGGTGATCGGCACCGCGAGCGAAGGCAACTTCGATTTCCTGCGCGACCTCGGCATCCGGCCCGTGGCCTACGGTCCCGGGCTGGCCGACCGGCTGCGGTCCGCGGCGCCGGACGGCATCGACGCGTACGTGGACACCTTCGGCGCGAGCAACGTGGACGTCGCCCTCGCCCTGGGCGTCCGCCCGGACCGGATCAACACCATTGCCGACGGCCTCGCGGTCCAGCGCCACGGCGTGCACTCGGCCGCGCAGGAACAGGCCGACGACCCGGCGATCTGGGCCGTGCTGGCCGACCTCGTGGCGAAGGGCGAGCTCACCGTCCCCATCGCCGCGGTCTACCCCCTGGAGCGGGTCCGCGACGCCTACCGGGACCTGGCCACCCGGCACGTCCGCGGCAAGCGCGTCCTGGCCGTGAAACCCCTGTCCGACTTCGAAGGAGACCACCGATGAAGGCCCTGCTCGCCCGTGCCTACGGACCGCTGGAAGACCTGGAGATCGCCGAGGTGCCGCGGCCCGAACCCGGCGCGGGGCAGGTCCTGGTGCGCGTCGAAGCCGCCGCCGTCAACCCCGTCGACCTCGCCCTGATCACCGGCGCGATGCGGGACGCGCTCCCGGTGCCGCACCCGTTCGTGCCCGGTGTCGACGTCAGCGGCGTGGTCGAGGCCGTCGGCCCCGGCGCCGACCGCTTCCGGGCCGGGGACGCGGTGCTCGCGTGGAACGGCGTCCCCTCCGGCGCCTTCGCCGAATACGCCCTGGTGCGCGCGGACGACTCCGCCGCGCCGCGGCCGGCCGCGCTGGACGCCCGCCACGGCGCCGCGCTGCCGACCGGGGCGCTCACCGCGGCCGCCCTGCTGGACGAGGCCGAACCCGGCCCGGGCACGACCGTGCTGATCGTCGGCGCCACCGGCGGCCTCGGCGGCTACGCGGTCCAGCTCGCCAAGCGCGCCGGCGCGACCGTGCTCGCCACCGGCCGCGACGGCGACCAGGACCAGCTCCGGACGCTGGGGGCGGACGGCGTCATCGACTACCGCGCCGAGAACGTCGCCGAACGGGTGCGGAACTGGGCTCCCGAAGGCGCCGACGTGGTGCTCGACCTGGCCCAGGCCGGTCCCGCGCTGGCCGGCTCGGCGGCGGCCGCGAAGCCCGGCGGCCTGGTCGTCTCCCCGCTCGGCGGACCGCCCGCGTTCGACCGGGACGTCCGCGCCCGCTACACCGGGACGACCACCCCGGCCGGCCGGCTGGCCGAGCTCGCCGGGCAGGCCGCCACGGGCGCGCTGCACATCGGGATCGGGGCGGAGTACCCGTTCCCCGAAGTGCGGCAGGCGCTGCTGGACTTCGCCGCGCGGCGCGTCCGCGGCAAGGTCGTCATCACCTTCTGAAACCCCGCACCGTCCTGATCGGAGAGACCATGACCACCACCGTGCGGCGCAACGACACCGAGAGCCGCTACAAGATCACTGTGGACGGTGACCTCGCCGGGTTCGCCGCCTACGCCGACCACGACGGCCGGCGGATCATGTACCACACCGAGATCTTCGACGCCTTCTCCGGCCGTGGCCTGAGCAGCACCCTGATCGCCGGCGCCCTCGACGACCTCCGCGGCTCGGGCACCCGGGTGGTTCCCGTCTGCCCGCTCGTCGTCGCCTACCTGCGCAAGCACCCCGACCAGGACGACATCGCCGACCCCGCCGGGCCGGAGACGCTGCGCTGGCTGCAGACCGTTCTGCGCTGACCCGGCCGGTCAGGTGACGAGCGTGCTCAGCAACGTCAGGGCCTCGGCCGAGGGCGACCGGGGTTCCGCCGGCTGGGCGACCAGCCGCTGGCCGGGGGCGCTCGCGATGGCCAGGACCTCCGTGCGCAGCTCCAGCTCACCGACGTCGGGGTGGCAGAAGTGCCTGCCGTAGGGGAGAACCCCGCGGCGTTCGCCTTCGGCCCACAGCCGGCGGAAGTCCGGGCTGGTGATCGACAGCTCGCCGATCAGTTCCCGCAGCCGCCGGTCGTCGGGCGCGCGGCGGGCCGCCCGGCGCAGGTCGTGGACGGCCGCGCGGGCCGCGGCCGGCCAGTCGCGGAAGAACTCGCGACCGGCCGGGTCGAGGAACACCATGCGGAGCAGGTTGTCGTCGTGGACGAAACCGCTGTGGAGCGCGACGGCGAGCGCGTTGCGCGCCAGGATGTCGTCCGACCACCCCAGGATGTAGGCCGGGGCCGCGGTCCAGTCGTCGAGCAGCGCCAGCACGGACGGGCTGACGCGCTCGGCGTGCCCGCGTGGCCGCCGGTCCACCGTGGGGCGGGCGAGCCGGTGCAGCTCGAGCGCGCCCGTTTCGTCCAGACACAGGGCCCGGTTCAGGCTCGCCACCGTCCGGCGGGTCGGGCGGCCGTGTCCGCGTTCCAGCCGGGCGTAGTACCCGGGGCTCAGCCCGGCCCGTCGCGCGACCTCGTCCCGGCTCAGGCCGGGGACGCGGCGGCGGTCCCCGTCGCTCAGCCCGACCTGCTCGGGCCGCAGGAGCGCACGACGGGTGCGCAGGAATTCCCCCAGCGCCGTGTTGCGCTCACCGTCCATGCGATCGAGAGTAGGGAACGCGACGGCCCGTAGCCTGGGTGCGTCATGCCCAGCCACCCGTCCACGAGAGCGGAGGAACGACCATGACCGGCACCCCGCTGGGCGACTTCCTGCGCGCCCGCCGCGAAGCGCTGACGCCGTCGGACGTCGGGCTGCCCGAGCACGGCCGCCGCCGCGTCAAGGGCCTGCGCCGCGAAGAGGTCGCGATGCTCGCCGGGATGAGCAGTGACTACTACATGCGCCTGGAACAGGGCCGCGAGTCCAGCCCGTCGGCCGCGGTCGTCGATGCGGTGG
Organism: Amycolatopsis rifamycinica; assembly: GCF_000695625.1. Taxonomy (GTDB): domain Bacteria; phylum Actinomycetota; class Actinomycetes; order Mycobacteriales; family Pseudonocardiaceae; genus Amycolatopsis; species Amycolatopsis rifamycinica. The sequence continues at coordinate 60,115 of NZ_JMQI01000026.1, read as the reverse complement.
CCCGGGCGCTGCGGCTCGACGCGGCCGCGACCGAGCACCTGTGGCTCCTGGTCCGGCCCGCCGAGGCGCGAGTGTGGCGCCACTCCGGCGGTCTGCCGGTCAGCGCCGGGCTGCGGCAGCTGATGGACGGCTGGACCGGCTCGCCCGCGTTCGTGGTCGGGCCCGCGCTGGACATCCTCGCCGCCAACGCGATGGCCGACGCGCTCCACGAAAGCTTCACCCCGGCGGACAACCTGGCGCGCATGGTCTTTCTCGATCCCGCCGGGCGCGAGTTCTACCGGGAGTGGGAACGGGCGGCGCACTCCTGCGTGGCCGAAATCCGTGCCGCGTACGGCCACGACCCCGACAACGCGCGCATCGCCCAGGTCGTCGCCGAACTTTCGGCGCGCAGTCCCGAGTTCGCGCGGTTGTGGGGCCGGCACGACGTGAAACCCAAGACGCAGGAGAGCAAGCTCCTGCGGCACCCGCGGGTGGGTGAGCTGCACATCGGGTTCGCCACCTTCACCGTCAGCGGCGCCGCCCACCAGCAGCTCGTCGTCTACCAAGCCGAGCCGGCGTCCCCGACCGCGGCCGCGTTCGAACGGCTGCGCGCCCTCACCTCCGCGGTGGCCTTGTCCGACTAGCCTGGGTGCGCTGTCCCCAGGAAACCCGCGGCCTTCTTCCGGCACTCCGGCCAGGACAAACTCGGTTTTGTCAGCAGCGAGAACCCCTCGCCGCACACGGAGAACAGCCGGAAGGACAAGATCGTCATGGCCACCTGGTTCATCACCGGAGCATCCCGCGGCCTCGGCGCGGAGATCGCCCGCACCGCACTGCGCGGCGGCGACGACGTCGTCGTCGCGGTGCGCAACCCCAGCCGCGTCCCGGAAGACCTGAAGTCGGCGGCGAACGCGCTGGTCGTCGAGCTCGACGTCACCGATGCCGAGGCCATCCCGGCCGCGGTCCAGGCCGCGACGGACCGGTTCGACGGCATCGACGTGCTGGTCAACAACGCCGGCCGCGGCCTGCTCGGCGCGTTGGAGGAAATCACCGACGCCGAGGCCCGGTCGCTGTTCGACCTCAACGTCTTCGGCCTGATCACCATGACCCGCGCGGTGCTGCCCGTCATGCGGCGCCAGGGGTCCGGCAAGCTCGTCCACATCGGATCCCGGTCGGGCTTCGAGGGCGAACCGGGCGTGAGCATGTACAGCGCGTCGAAGTTCGCCGTGGCCGGCATCAGCGAAGCGCTCTCGGCCGAGCTGGCGCCGTTCGGCATCCAGTCCATGGTGGTCGAGCCGGGCGTGCTGCGCACCGACTTCCTCGACACCAGCTCGCTGTCCCTGGCGGCCGAGCGCATCGCCGACTACGACGGCACCCCGGCGCACGTGACCCTCGACTGGGCCGGCACCGCCAACCACACCCAGCTCGGCGACCCCGTCAAGAGCGCCGCGCTGATCCACGAGGTCGCCACGGGGGAGACCCTGCCCACCCACCTGTACCTGGGCCCCGACACCCTCGAGCGGCTGCAGGTCAAGCTGGCCCGGATCGAGAGCGACCTGGCGCCGTGGCGGGACAAGTCCGCCGCCACGGCCCACGAAGACGCCTGATCCCCTTCTCGTGAAAGGAAAACGACCATGTCCGCTGCCCTGCTCACCGGCACCCCGCTGACCGGCCGCGTGGCCGTCGTCTCCGGTGCCTCCAGCGGTATCGGCGCCGCCACCGCCACCCGCCTCGCCGAACTCGGCGCGAAGGTCGCCGTGCTGGCCCGCCGCAAGGACCGGCTCGACGCCCTGACCGAAGCCGTCCGGGCCGGCGGCGGCACCGCCATCGCCCTGCCCGTCGACGTCACCGACCGCGAAGCCGTCCAGGCCGCCGCGCGGCAGGTCGCCGACCAGCTCGGGCCGGCCGACCTCGTGTTCAACAACGCCGGCGTCCAGCTCGTCAGCCCGATCACCGATCTGCGGCAGGACGACTGGCAGCGCCAGATCGACCTCAACGTCACCGGCGTCATGAACGTCATCGGGGCGTTCGTGCCGCACCTGACCGCCGCCGCGGAAGCGGGCAAGCCCGCCGACCTGATCACCACCTCCTCGATCGCCGCCACCCGGATCCTGGAAAAGTTCTCGGTCTACTCGGGCACGAAGGCCTACATCAGCCAGCTCACCCGGCTGCTGCGCGTCGAGCTCGGCCGCAAGAACGTCCGCGTGGCGACCATCGAACCCGGCATGGTCGACACCGAGCTGCCCGACCACGTCACCGACCCGGACGCCACCAAGCTGATGGCCGACCTCATCGACCGGATCGACGTGCTGCAGTCCGCCGACATCGCCGAAACGGTCGCCTTCATGGCCGCCGTGCCCCGGCACGTCAACCTCACCGAAATCACCATCCTGCCGACCGCCCAGGCCATCTAGGCGACGGCACCGTCCGAAAGGCCCCGGAACCGTGTTCAAGCTCCAGCTGTTCCTCCTGGCGATGACGGCCACCGTGCTCGCCAAAGCCACCCCCGGCACCGACCCGCACCCGTACGTCGGCATGTGGGTCACGGCCGACGGCCGCATCCGCCAGGAGCTGCTCCCCAACGGCCGCTACGAGGAGGAACGCGACGGCCGCAAGCGCGCCTACACCGGCCGCTACACCGTCACCGGAACCCACCTCGACTACGCCGACGACCTGGGCTTCACCGCCACCGGCGACGTCCGGGACGGCATCCTCTACCACGAGCACCTCGTCCTGCACCGCGAGCGATAGCCGCCCAGCACGGCGCTGCTGGCGTGGTTGTGGGAAACGACCACCGCCCCGGTGCCGCGCGCCCTCGGACACCGCCCGCCGCGGGCGCGGCGCTGCCCCGGCTGTGGTGGATCCCGACCGGGCTGCTCGGCATGCTGCCGCTGCACGCCGCCGGGCAGCCCGGTGGGCCGTCCGCGCTGCACCGGGTCACCCGCGAACCCCGCGACGAGTACCCCGACGCACCCCGGCTGTGGGCTCCTTTTGTCCACAGTGGACCATGACGGTGCCTGTGCGGTCTCCCGCACCGCGCCGCCGGGTCATCGCCACGCAAGCGGCGGTGGTGGCGGCTCCGGTCGACCCCGCCGATCGGGACGACCACCGGTGGCCGGCGTCGCCGGTCCTCGCAGGTTGGTCCACCACCGCGGCCGGGACATCGATTCGTGCGGCGGGGGTAGGAGAAGGCGCTGGTCGCCGGCGGCTTCGCGTACCCCAGGCCCCACGCGATGGATCAATCAGCGTCCAGGAGGGGCTCGCGGGCAGCCGGGGTGATCTGCTGCTTGATCGGCTGTACATCCGCGGCGTGGGAGAGGTCGGCGCGCGACGCGATCTGGCGATGGCTTCCCCCGAGTGCCTTGGCTTCCGCTACGAGGCGGTCTCGTTCGTTCAGCGATCCGGCGGCTTGCTCGGCAGCGTGCTCGATCTCCTGCAGCACCCGTGCCAGGTGCGCCGTGTTGTCTTCACTCGGATTCGACACCGGCCGATGGTAACCGGCCGGCCCCTCGTGGGCCCGGATCGGACCGGCGTCGGTGAAGCGCACGGGACCGCCGATGCACCGTACGCGGCAGGCTTGGTCTGCGGCTCCGTCGACGAGGCGTCCCTCGCCGGTCGTGGAGCACCGCGCTGCCCCGAGGTCGTTGCGGCATTCGGGGCAGCGCGGTGGCGCGGATGGCTGACTGTTCAGCGATGCGGTCGGGCACCGTGCGGCGCTATCCGAGGGCGGGCTGGCCGCCCATGGCGCTGAGGACGGCGCCGTTGACGTAGCCGGCGCCCGGCGATGCCATGAAGGCGACGGCTTCGGCGATCTCCTCGGGATGGGCGAGGCGTTTGAGGGCGACGGCCTGACCGGCGGATTCGAAGGCGTCGCCGTGGACGGCGGTGCCTTCGGTGCGGGTGGGACCCGCGGCGACGGCGTTGACCCGGACGCCGTCGGGGCCGTATTCGGCGGCCCAGACCCGGGTGAGGGATTCGAGGGCTGCTTTGGTGGCGCCGTAGATGCCGCTGCCGAGGCCGGGGGTGGTGGCGGCGCCGCTGCTGATGTTGACGATGGCGCCGTGGCCGCGTCCGGCCATGCCCGGGGCGAGGGCCTGGACGAGGAGGAAGGGGGCGCGCAGGTTGACGGCGATGTGGGCGTCGAAGGTGGCCGGGTCGGTGTCGCCGGTGCGGGCGAAGCGGAAGATGCCCGCGTTGTTGATCAGGATGTCGACGTCCCCGGCGCGTTCGGCGAGGGCGATCACCTCCGCGGGGTGCGACAGGTCCGCGGGTTCGAAGCGGGCAGTGGCGCCCAGGGCCTCGATCTGCCGGAGGGTGCCGGCGGCGCGTTCCCCGTCACGACCGTGGACGATGATGTCGGCGCCGCGTGCGGCCAGGGCCAGGGCGGTGGCGCGGCCGATGCCCGCGGTGGCGCCGGTGACCAGGGCGGTCTGCCGGGCGAGGTCGTTGCTCATGGATGTGCTTCTTTCTCTGTGGTGCGGTGCGGGTTGTCCAGCGGGGTCCGGACGCGCGGATCACGCGGTGCCGGGGATACGGCGGCCCCACACGCCGAAGAGGATCAGGCCGGCCAGCGGGAAGGCGGCGGTGGCCAGCAGGGTCGCGCCCAGGCCGTGGTCCAGGCCGCCGGTGGCGGTCAGGACGCTGGTGAGCACGGCCAGGCCCATTCCGCCGCCCAGCTGTTGCAGTCCCTGGTTGAGGCCGGCGGCAGCGCCGATGTGCTCGGCGGGCGCCTGGTGCATGATGACGGCGGTGACCGGTGCGAAGGTGGCGCCCGCGCCCGCGCCGAGCAGGACCGAGGGCAGCAGCACGGTGACGATCGAGGTGTCCTGGCCGGCGTCCGCGGCCACCAGGGCGATCCAGGCGATGCCAGCACCAGGCCGGAAAGGCCGGCGATGCCGATCACCCGTTCGCCCCGACGCGGCAGCAGCCGCGGAGTGAGCTGGTTGACGGCGATCAGCCCGAGCGTGAAGGGCACCAGCGCGAGGCCGGTCCGGACCGGGCTGAAGCCGAGGACGCGCTGGGTCAGCAGCGTGGTGAAGAACAGGAAGCCGACCTGGCCGGCCGGGATGACCAGCATGGACAACAGCGGGCCCGCGCTGCGCATGGAGGAGAAGAGCCCCAGCGGCAGCACCGGGTGCGGATGCCTGCGCTCACACACCACCAGCACCACCACCGACAGCGCGGCGACGGCGAACGCGCCTGGCACCAGCGGGCTGGTCCAGCCCCGGTCGGCGGCGGAGGTGAAAGCGAAGACCGAAGCCACCATCGCCAGGATCGAGGCAGCGGCTCCGCCGACGTCCGGGGCGGTGCGCCTGCGTTCCATCTCGGGCAGCGTGCGCATGGCGCCGAACAGGACCAGGACACCGATCGGGGCGTTGACGAACATCACCCATTCCCACCCCAGTGTCTGCGTGAGCACCCCGCCCGCGAGCAGACCCACCGCGGCGCCGGCGCCGACGGCGAGGACGAACATCGCCATCGCGCGTGAGCGCTGCGGGCCGGGAGCGGTGATGCCCATGAGCAGCACCATCACGCTGGGCGCGGCCACCGCGGCCCCGACACCCTGAAAGGTGCGGGCGGCCACCAGGAACCACGCCGAGGTGGCCAGACCTCCGGCAACCGAGGCGATCACGAAGACCGTCACACCGAGGACGAGGGCGCGACGGGGTCCGATCATGGAACCGACCCGGCCGCTCAGCAGAACCAGCCCGCCGAAGCTCGCCGCGTAGGCCGTGACGACCCAGGACAGGCCGGCACTGGAGAAGCCCAGGTCGCGGCCGATGTCGGGCAGGGCCACTTGCACGATGGAGGTGTCCACGACGAACATCAGCTGCGTCAGCACCAGGATCACCACGGCCGACGCCGCCGAACCGCGTCGGACGCGCACCGGCGGCGGCGCGGTGGGCGAGCTACCCCTGGTCATCGCTCATCTCCTGTCTGCGTCATCCTTCGATCGGGTACCTGATGACACAGTGGGCCCACCCCGGCCGGCAGGCAAAGATCCTTGCCGCGGTGGCAAGGTTGGGGGATGGATCACGAGACCGAGTCGACGATGGCTGCCGTCGGCCCCCGCCTGAAGGGGCTGCGTTCGCAGCGCAACCTGTCGCTCACCTCCCTGGCGCAGGCCACCGGGATCTCCCTCAGTACGCTCTCCCGCCTGGAAACAGGTCAGCGCCGCCCGACCCTGGAACTCCTGCTTCCCCTGGCGCGCGAGCTGCGCGTGGACATCGGCGAGCTCATCGGGGCGCCGCAGACCGGCGACCCCCGCCTGCACCTCGAACCGGTCACCCGCCACGGCATGACCATGCTGCCGCTGACCCGGCGGGCCGGAAGCCTGCAGGCCTACAAGTTGATCATCTCGCCCAGGATGCGCTCACCCGAGCCCGAGCAGGCCAGCCACGAGGGTTACGAGTGGCTCTACGTCCTCGACGGGCGCCTGCGCCTGATCCTGGGCGACAACGACCTGATCATGGGCCCCGGCGAAGCCGCCGAATTCGACACCCGCACCCCCCACTGGTTCGGCAACGCCGACGAGCACCCCGTCGAAATCCTCAGCCTCCTGGGACGCCAGGGCGAGCGCGCGCACCTCCGGGCGCGGACAGTACCGCCCAAGCGCACCACCACGGGTACCGAGTGAAACGGCGAGCCCGGCACGTCCGCACCCGGTGGGACGGCGATGAACGCGTCGGGCCGGCGGTGCCGCCACGCTTCCCGGTGCGTCGGTGCGGGGCGGCGTACCAGTAGTCGGTCCCGAGAAGCGAGTGACCGGCTCCGGGATGACGACGGCGCAGCTCGGCCACGACCGGGGTGACGACCAGGTTCATGGTGTAGCCGACGCGACCGCGACACCGCGCGGGCGCGCGCCACGGCGTGTCCGGCGGAGCGCAGGACCTGGCCCCGGCAGGCGGGCCGGCCTGCGGTGATGCGCCCGCGGCATCGGTGGATGTGCACCTTTCATTGGCGCCGGAGCGGGAGCGGCACCCATAGTGGGCGTCACAGCCGTCCCCCATTCCCGTTGACTGGAGTACACCCATGCCTGCACCTGCCGCGCTGATCACCGGTGGAACCAGCGGAATCGGGAAAGCCACGGCCGAGCTGCTGCACCGGCGGGGCCACCGGGTGATGGTGACCGGCCGCAACCCCGAAACCTTGGCGTCGGCGAGGAGGACGCTGCCCGCGGACGTCGTCGTCCTGCAGGCGGACGCGCGGTCGGTGTCCGACGCGGACCGGGTCGCGCAGGAGGTCCGAACGCGCTTCGGCTCGCTCGGCACGCTTTTCCTGAACGCCGGGATCAGCCGCCCGGCCCCGGTCGACGCGGTCGACGAGGCCACCTTCGACGACCTGATGGACACCAACGCCAAGGGGCAGTTCTTCACCCTGCAGCGAACTCTCCCGTTGCTCACCGAAGGGGCTTCGGTGATCTTCACCGTGGGCATCGGCGTGACCCGCGGGCTGGCCGGCGGCAGCGTCACCGCCGCCAGCCGGGGCGCCCTGCTGGCGATGGTTCCCTCGCTGGCCGTCGAACTGGCTCCGCGGCGGATCCGCGTCAACGCGGTCAGTCCCGGAGCCATCGAGACCCCGATCTGGACGAAGGCCGGGATGCCGCCCGAGGAGGTCGCCGAGCGCATCGCCCCCCGGATTCCCTTCGGGAGACTCGGGACCGCTCAGGAAGTCGCCGAGGTCGTCGCGTTCTTGGCGTCCGGCGCCGCGAGCTACGTCACCGGCGAGAACATCGTCGTCGGCGGGGGAAGCGGGCTCGGGACATGACGGGGGTCCGGACCTGCCGACGTCCTGGATACGACCGTGATCACGGTCGATCGGGTCTCAGCCCAGGCGGAAGTCGGCCACCCGGATCGGCGAGGGCGTCGTCCCGCTCGACACCTGCTGGTACATCACGGAGAGCACGCCGTCGGTGGCCAGGCGCGAGTCGTCGACGTCGACCTCGCCGAAGGCGTTCAGGTCCGGGCGGTAGACGGTCTTCCAGTCGGTCCAGCCGCTCGCCTTGGTCGCCGCGACGATCCGCCCGTACGGCATCACGAGGTAGGCGTTGTCGTCGCGGTCGAACACCAGCTTCGTCCGCTGGGTGGACTCCGGGGCGACCGGCACCTCGCGCTTGGTCCAGCTGCCGTCGGCCGCCCGGCTGAGGAAGAAGGTCCGGCCGTACTGCTTGCGCTGCGCGGCGTAGTTGGTGACGCACTGGGTGAACCGGCCGGGCACGTAGCTGATCACCGCGTGCGGCTGTCCCGCGGAGTCGACGGCCTGGCTCTCCTGGTTCATCAGCGCGTGGTCGACGCCGAGCGGGTCGACGACCGTGCCCGGCGAGGACACCGACACCGGCGTGCCGCCCGTCGTCGCGACGACCGCGCCGGAGTTGTTCCGCCAGGTCCGGCCGCGGTCGTCGCTGTAGACGTAGCCGGTGTCGTGGTTGGCCAGCCCGCCGGCGTTGCACAGCACCCCGGAATCGCCTTCGCGCCAGGTGAAGGTGGCGTGCAGCCGCCCTCCCGGGCCGTAGGTGATGCCGTGCAGGTACATGTTGCGCGTCGTGCTGGTCACGCCGTTGCCGGACTTCCACGAGCCGGTCGCCGACGACCACTTCCCGAGCTTGCGCCAGCTGCCCGCGCTGTACTCCGCGAGTTCGTTGACGCCGTTGCCGGAGACGCCGGTGCGGTAGCTGAGCTGCAGCCGGCGCTCCGGCGTGACCACGAACTGCGGATAGGTGATGGCGCCGAGGTCGACGCCGTCGAGCGTGCGCTGCACCGGCCCGAAGGCCGACGACGTCCAAGCGTGCGAGGCGGGCGCGGACACCAGGCCCGCGACCGATTCGGCGTAGTAGACCTGGTTGCCGTGGGTGTCCATGGCCACGTGCAGCCGGCCGTCCTCCGGCGAGACACCCATCGAAATGACGTTGTGCGAGTCGTTCACGGTCAGCTTGTGCGGCAGCACGACGGTCTGCCACGCCTCGGCGCCGGCGCGCCGCGCGAGCACCGCGCTGCGGTCCGCGGTGTACCACGCCGCGTACTGGTAGCCCGCGTAGCTGAAGATGCCGCTCTGCTGGAACGAGTCGTTGTTCACCAGCCCGTCGTAGGAGACGAAGTACAGCGCCTTCGCGTCGAGCTGGGTGTCGGCGATCTTGACCACGGACACGGCCGCTTCCGCGGGCGTGGCGGGCACCAGGGGCAGCACAGCGGCCGCCAGCACACCGAGAACGCGGGAAGGCGCTTTCTTCGTTGCCATGAAGACCCTTTCGTGGTGTTAACGCAAACAGTGTGACCCCGGGCCTGACCGCCGTCAACCGCTCCGGCGCCGCGGCGGGGTCAGCTCGGCAAGGTGAGGAACGCCTTGGACCACTTGATTTCGTTGTAGACCTGCCGGGCCGAGGAGTAGGCGCAGGTGGTGCCAGGCGCGCGACATCGCGCTCCTAGGAAAGCGCTTTCAAGCGCCGAGCACAAGAGGCCGGTGCACCGATGTTCCGATTTGCCAGCGCCATGGTCGAACATTCGGTCAACCGGCCCAGTGCCGGTGGTGCTACCCCTGTCGGCCACCGGTTCGAAGGATTCGACCGCCGGTCGCCGGCGCGGCCGCGTGCCGCCGAAGGTGGGCGGCAGCCTTCGTTTGTGACCGTTTTTGATCGATTCGGACGTAAGTGGTTGACGCTCGCTGCGGCCCGGACCGAAGGTGACAGGCATCACTGCGACGGAGGAAGCGATGAAGCTTCGGGGATCGCCGGCCCGGCCCCGCCCGGACGTTCGCGCCCGCCGCTGCCCGAAATCATCTCCTCCTCCGGCGGGCACGATCCAATCGCCGACAGTCGCACGGTCTGCTCGCATCACCGGGTTTTTCAAGCCTGTCAAACGTGGTCATCCGTGAACGTGCACAGGCGGCGACGACATTCGTTCGATGAATCTCGTAGCTGGTTGTGAACGTTCGTCAAGCGGGCCCCGCTATCAGTACACGGCAAATCCGACAGGAGAATCCATGTCCCTCAAACGCCACGCCGTCGTTCTGGCCGGGATGGCGGTCGTCGCCCTGGCGCCCGTTCCGTCGGCGGGGGCAGCGCCGTCGGCGTTGCCCCCGCAGTGTTCGGGGACGGCGCCGATCAAGTGCCACTTCGACGTCTCGCCGGGCAACTACGACGTCGCCGTCGGGCTCGGCAGCTCCTCGAAGGCGGCGAACACGTCGATGTCGGTGGAGGCACGCCGGCAGATTCTGAACGCCGTCCCGACGAGCGCGGGCCAGGTCGTCCCCACGACCGTCACGGTCAACGTACGCGATCCGGAGGGACAGCCCACCGGCCAGGGCGGCACCGGCACGCCGGGGCTGGACATCACGTTCGGGGGCAGCGCACCGGCGATCACCTCGTTGACGGTGACCGCGGCCGCGGCACCGCTGGTGGCGTACTTGGCCGGGGACTCGACGGTGTGTGACCAGATGCTCGCGCCGTGGACGGGGTGGGGCCAGGAGTTGCCGGCGAGTGTCCGCAACGGTGCCGTGGTCGCGAACTACTCGGACTCCGGGGAGAGCTCGGGGAGCTTCTTGTCCAACAGTGCGTTGTTCCCGCGGATGAAGCCGTTGGTCAAGAGCGGGGATCCGGTGTTCATCCAGTTCGGGCACAACGACAAGCAGACGACGGCGACGGCGTTCCGGGACAACCTGGCCAAGCTGGTCGACGGGGTGCGGGAGCGTGGTGGGGTGCCGGTGCTGGTGACGCCACCGGTGCGACGGCAGTTCAGCGGGAACAAGCTGACGTCGACCGCGTTGCACGTCAACGGCCAGGGTGTGGACCTGCCCGCGGTGACCCGGGCGCTGGGCGGCAGCGCGAACGTGCCGGTGATCGACCTGACGGCCAAGAGCAAGGCCCTGGTGGAGTCCCTCGGCCCGTCCGCCTCGCAGAAGCTCTACCTCACCGAGGCCACCGACGGCGTCAAGGACAACACGCACTTCTCGGTGTACGGCGCGACGCAGATGGCGAACCTCGTCGTGCAGGGCATCCGCGAAAAGAACCTCTCCCTCGCCGGCTACCTCCGCTGAACCGAACACTGGAGTGAACGAATGAGCCGTGCCGGCCAGACGCACCTCAACGGCCTGGAAGTCAAGGGAGTGCCCCGGAACAACAACCGCAACCACGTCGGATCGCCGTGCAACGGGAAGGATGCGAAATGGTGATACAGGTTTCCAAGCGAATGATCGTCTCGGCCCTGGTTCCGCTGGTGCTGGCGCTGACGCCGGTCGGCGGCTCGGCCAGTGCCACCGCGGCGACTCCGGCGCCGCGGGTGGCCGCGGCGGCCACGATACAGAACGACGTGTTCTGGAAGGACACCGCCGGGAACCCGATCTATTCCCAGGGCGGAGGTGTGCTGAAGGTCGGCAACACGTACTACTGGTACGGGGCGAAGTACAACGGCGCGGTCACGTACTACAACAACCCCTCCGCCGGGAAGAACAGCAACACTTCCCTGAGCGCGATCACGATCTATTCGTCCACCGATCTGGCCAACTGGAAGTTCGAAGGCAACGCGATGACCGCCTCGGACCTCGGGGGAGCGGGCTGGGTCGGCCGGATCGGGGTGGCGCGCAACCCCAACACGGGCAAGTACGTGCTGATCTCCCAGCTCAACAGCGAGCTGGTGTTCGGGACGAGCAGCACGCCGAACGGCCACTTCACCCGGGCGGCCACCCAGTCGAACATCGCCAACGTCACCACCGGGATGTCCGGTGACCAGTCGGTCTTCGTCGACGACGACGGCAAGGCGTACCTGGCCTTCAGCAACAAGAGCGGCCGGTCGCACCTGTACGTGGCGGCGCTGCGGCCGTCGGACTACCTGCAGGTCGAACCCGCCGTGAACATCTACAACAGCTCCGCGGGCGGGCGTGAAGGCAACGTCATGTTCAAGTACGACGGGACGTACTACTTCTGTTCCTCGGACCTGCACGGCTGGAACGCGTCCCACACGTACTGCAACACGTCGAAGAAGGTCTCGAGCGGGTACTCCCCGGAGTTCGTGATGCAGGGCACGGACGCCGACTTCTCGCACGTGACGCAGACCGGCCTGGCCTTCACGGTGACCGGATCGCAGGGGTCGTTCGTGATGTTCGGCGGCGACCGCTGGAGCGACTTCGCGGGCAACGGCATCGGCTACAACCAGTGGCTGCCGGTGACGTTCACCGGCACGACGCCGGTGTTCCACTCGCTGAGCCAGTGGAACGTCGACGCGGCCGCGGGCACGTGGTCGGTCGGCAGCGGCAACAACCACGTGCTGAACCCGAGTGCGGAGGCCGACCGGGTGGCGCAGAACGACCTCGCCGGCTGGACCGTCTCCGGCGGCAACGTGAACAGCAACAAGCAGGGTGGGTACACCGGGCGCTGGGCGTTCGCGCAGAGTTCGTCGTCGGCGTACAACGCCTCGCGGTACCAGAACATTTCGCTGCCGAACGGGACGTACACGCTGTCGGCGTGGGTCAAGAGCAGCGGCGGCCAGAAGAAAGCGACCATCTTCGCGAAGAACTTCGGAGGGAGCGAGCTGAGCTCGTCGATCAACCGGTCGATCGGCAGCTGGACGAAGGTGACGATCTCCGGCATCACGGTGACCAACGGGTCGATCCAGGTGGGCGTGTTTTCCGACGCGAACGCGGGCAACTGGGTGAACGTCGACGACTTCAGCTTGGTGCAGGGCTAGCCGGGTGTGCGGCACGGTGCCGCCGCCGGGCGGTGAACGCACCCGGCGGCGGCACCGGATCCTCGCCTCGCGCCGGGGGATCTGGTCAGTGATCCGCCGGAACGAGCGCCGCGCCGAGGTTCTCCACCGCGAGGTACGGGTTGAGGTGCGGGTGCCTGCTGCCGACGGCGACGTCCCGCCAGAAGCGCTGAAGGACGTTCGACGTGGCGAACCCGCTCGCGCCGTGCAGGTCGAGCATCCGCTCGACGGCGGACCGGCAGTCCCGGCCGGCGTCCGCGAGAGACATGCGCAGCCGCGGACCGTCCGCAGGGGACAACTCGGCCGAGCCCGCCTCGCGGGCGACCTCGAGCATCGTCTTCTCGGCGCGGTCCACGAGGTAGCCGGCCTCTGCCAGCCAATGGCGGGCCCCCGGAGACTCGCCCATGCGCGAGTACGCGGTCGTGAACGGTTTGCGGTCCGAGGCGAACATCGCCTTGACGGCGTCCAGTGCCCCTTGGGCGGCCCCCACCACCGGGCCGAGCACCGTGATGGCGTACAGCATCGCGTCCCCGAGGGGAAAGGGCGCCGCCGCCGCGATGCGCCCGGCCGGCACCAGGACACCCTCGGCGACCAAGGTGTGGCTGCCGGTGCCGCGCATGCCCGCCATGGCCCAGGTCCGCTCGACGACGAGTTCGGCCGTCGGCACCAGCGCGAAGGAGAACTCGCCGTCAACCAGCACCGCCAGCGTGGCCCAAGCCGCGTCCTCACCGCCCGAGACGTTCGGCCAGCGCCCGGTGACGCGCACCCCTTCCGGCACCTGTGCACCCCGCGCGCCGGGAACCCCCGAACCGCAGAACAGCGCGTCCGGATCGGCGAAGAAGCCCGGCGTCGCGGAACCGGCGAAGGTGCGGGCGGCGAGGTTCTTCGAGGTGACGCACGTCCCGGCCACCCACGCGGTGGACGGGCAGGCCCGGCCGAGACCGGTGAGCCGTCGCGCGACGGTCTCGGCGTCCGCCCATTCCCCGCCGTACTCCTGCGGAGTCCGCCAGGCGAAGACGCCGTCCTCGCGCAGGGCGGCCAAGCCTTCGCCGGCCGGCCGCTCGTTCTCTTCCACTTTCCCGGCTTGGGCGCGCAGGACGTCAATGGTTCCGGCGTTCGGGTATTCGATCACTCCGTCGACTCAATCACCGGTCGTGCGCGTCGTGCCATGCGCGTCCGGCACCGGTTCATACGCGGTTGTGCGTCGTTAAGATCGCGGGTATGGACCTGATCAGCGAGGTGATCCGCAGCGTGCGGGTCGGGAGCGCCGGCGCACGCCTGATCAGGCAGCCGCCGTCGGCGGGCCTGCGCTTCGCCGCGTTCGACGGCAGCGGGTTCCACATCATCACGCGCGGCACCTGCTGGCTGATCGGCCACGGCGAGCCCGTGCCCCTGCGGCCGGGCGACATCGTGCTCACCTCGTCCGGCGCCGAGCACGGGCTCAGCCAGACCCCCCGCGCGCTGCGGGACCTCCCGCTCGTCGAGCCGGGCGCGCACCCGCCGGTGCCGGAACCCGCGGCCTTCGAATTCCTGTGCGGGGCCTACCGGCTCGACCACGGCCACGCCCCCCAGTACCTGCGCACGCTGCCCGACCTCATCGCCCTGTCGCCGGACTACGACCACCACCCGCAGCTGCGATCCCTGATCGACCTCCTCTCCGCCGCCGTCTCCGCGGCCGAGCCGGGCTCCGGCGCGACGCGGCGGGCGCTGCTGGACCTGATCCTCGTCCAGGTGCTGCGGCAGTGGCACGACCAGGACACCACCGCGGCCGGGTGGCCGGAACCCGCCCACCCGGGGATCGCGGCCGCACTGCGCGAGATCCACCAGAACCCGCACCGGCCGTGGACGGTGGGTCGGCTGAGCGAGGTCGCGGGGATGCCCCGCACCGCCTTTTCGAGGTCGTTCACCACCGCGGTGGGCCGGCCGCCGATGAGCTACCTGACCGGCTGGCGGCTCGGCCGCGCCGCCCGGCTGCTCCGGGAAACCGACGCCTCGCTGGCCAGCATCGCCCCGCAGGTCGGGTACTCGACCGAGTTCGCCTTCTCGGCGGCCTTCCGCCGCGAGTACGGCGTGTCACCGGGACGGTTCCGCAGTGCCGCGTCCACCCCGGCCGCCGCCGACGTCCGCTGACCGGCCTGCGGCTTCGACCTCGAACCCGCCGGGCGGCCCGGACACGTCCGCCTCGTTCTCCCGGGTTCCGCGGCCGCTGGGGCGCCCTCGACGTCCGTCGGCACGGAAGGGGCGTGAAACGCTTTTCTCACCCGGCGTGGGGGAGGCCACCTCCTCGTAGGAGGCGATGGCGATGGCGGCCGAACCGGGGCTCACCCTCGTGGTCTATACCGCCGAGCCCGGTTCGCACGTACTCGGGCACCGGGTCGACGCGCTCCGGCACTCCGGCGTCGACGAGGGTCTTCAGCCGCGCGGACAGCGTCGGGCGCGGGATGGACAGGTTGCGCGCGAACTCGCGTAGCGGCGCAGGCCGAAGAACGTCTCACGCAGGATGAGCAGGCTCCACCGCTCGCCGACCAGGTCGAGCGCGCGGCCGACCGAGTCGGCCGTGAACCGGTGTCCGAGGCCGGTCACAGCTGGTTCGTCCGGGCCGGGACGCCGAGCTCTTGGCGTCCTGGACCGCCACGGCAGGCCGGGGGGGTGAGTTCGGCCCGGCGGCGCGCGCGGCGACGTCGTCGACGGCCCGCCCTCACGTGCCGCCGAGGTGCGGGCGGGCCGCGAAGGGCTTCCCGACCGTGCTTTCCCTGGGGATGAGCCGGTGTTCGGCGCGCACCTCGATGCCGGGCATCGGCTCGTCGTCGCCGATGCGCCTCAGCAGGCGCTCGACCGCCGTTGCCGCGATGGCGACCTTGTCCGGGGAGATCGTGCTGATCGTGGGGTTCGAGTAGCGGCCCTCTTCGATGTCGTCGTAGCCGATCAGGGCGACGTCCTCCGGCACCCGGCGGCCGAGCTCCAAAGCGGTGTGGAGCGCCCCCAAGGCGACGAGATCGCTGTAGCAGAAGACGGCGTCCGGCGGGTCCTCGCGGCCGAGGAGGGCGCGCATGGCGCCCGAGCCGTCGGCGCGGTTGAACCGGGGGGTCGGGATGATCAGCGACTCGTCGACGGGCAGGCCGGCGTCCGCGTGCGCCTGGCGGTAGCCGCGGGTGCGCAGCTGCGCGGCCTCGCCCGTGGGGTAGGGCTGGTCGCCGATCGCCGCGATGCGCCGGCGGCCGAGGCCGATCAGGTGCGCGGTGGCGGCCCGCGACGCCTCCACGTCGTCGATACCGACGTGGTCGAACACGCCGTTGGACACCCGTTCCCCGAGGACCACCAGCGGCAGGTCCGGGTCGATCTCGACGAGGTCCTCCTGCGCCAGCCCCAGTGGCGAGAAGATCATCCCGTCGAACAGGAACGCGCGGGCGCCGCGGCTGATCAGCTCGCGTTCGTGCGCCGCGTCGCCGTCGGTCTGGTCGATGAGGACGTTGTACCCGTGCTCGCGCGCCCTCGGGATGATCGCCTGGAGCAGCTCGGCGAAGTACGGCGTGTCGAGGTAGGGCACGACGACCGCGATCTGCCCGGACCGGCCGCGGGCGAGGTTGCGGGCCAGCACGTTCGGCCGGTAGTTCAGCTCGAGCAGCGCCCGCTCGACCTTCTCCCGGGTGCGCTCCGACACGCGGGCGTAGCCGTTCACGACGTTGGAGACCGTCCGGGCGGACACCCCCGCCAGCAGGGCGACGTCACGCAGAGTGGCATCGCGCATGACGTGCTCCTTCGCTGGACGAATCCGCTCCCGGAGAAGTGTGCACGGCCGTCTGTGCCAGCGACAACCCGGACCGCCCGCACGGGTCGGGGAAACAGGGGCTTGCAGCGCGGCAAAACGGCGTTCATACTCTTTGCAGCGCAGCAAAATCCCGGTGCCACGGCGGCAGCCACGGTCGGTTCCCTGCAGACCGCCGGCCGTGGCGCGCGACACCGTTCGGTCCCTGCCCTTCGCTCCCGGCTCGGCGCGCCATCGGAAGTTCGCGTTCCGTGACAGTCCTCAGCCCGCCGTGAGCTCGCGGAAAGGCGCGGTCACATGCTCGGCTTCAACGCGTTGCGCAAGGTCGTCTCCGTGCTCGCCGTCGGCGGCCTGCTGGCGGTCGCGGCGTGCAGCGGCGGTTCCGACAGCGGCACCGGCGGCGGCACCGGCGGCCCCGTGCGCGTGTCGGTGTGGGCGTGGTACCCCGAGTTCAAGGGCGTGGTCGACGCGTTCAACGCCGCCCACCCCGACATCCAGGTCGACTGGACGAACGTCGGCACCGGCCCCGACCAGTACGCCAAGCTGAAGACCGCCTTCACGGCGGGCACCGGAGCTCCGGACGTCGCGATGGTGGAGTTCCAGCAGATCCCCACGTTCCTCATCCTCGACGCGCTCGTCGACATGGCGCAGTACGGCGCCGGCGAGGACAAGGGCCGGTACGTGGACTGGGCCTGGCAGCAGTCGACCGACGGCGACAAGGTCTACGCCATCCCCGTCGACGGCGGGCCGATGGCGCTGATGTACCGCAAGGACCTCTTCGACAAGTACGCGATCCCGGTGCCGGCCACCTGGGCCGAGTACGCGGCCGCCGCGGAGAAGATGAAGGCGGCCGACCCCACCGCGTTCATCGCGAGTTTCGGCAGCGACGGCGGCTGGCTCAACGGCCTGATGTGGCAGGCGGGTTGCCGTCCCTACGGCTACTCGCCGGCCAAGGCACGCGACCAGGTGAAGATCGACCTGACCAACCCGGCGTGCGAGAAGGTCATCGAGTTCTACGGCGACCTCGTCGACCGCCGGCTCATGGCGGCTGATCCGTTCTTCACCGCCGACGCGGCCGCGGCCCTCGACTCCGGCAAGTACTGGACGTGGGCGGCCGCGGGATGGACCCCCGGCTACGTCGCGGGCTCGCTGAAGAGCACGGCGGGCAAGTGGGCGGTCGCGCCGATGCCGCAGTGGACCAAGGGCGAGGACGCCCAAGGAGACTGGGGCGGATCGACGTTCACGGTCACCAAACAGGCGAAGAACCCCAAGGCCGCCACCGTGGTGGCGCGGGAGCTGTTCGGCAAGTCGAAGCAGGCCTGGGACATCGGCCTCACCAAGGCGTTCCTCTACCCGCTGGCCAAGGACGTGGCGGCCGACCCGGCGTTCACCGGCAAGGCGTACGACTTCTTCGCCGGCCAGAAGGTCAACGAGATCTTCGTGCCGGTGTCGGAGAAACTGGGCGACTTCGAGTACACCCCGTTCCAGGACTTCGTGTTCGGCGACCTGCTCGACCGGTGCGCGGAAGCCGTCTCGGGGAAGCGGAAGTGGAACACGGTGCTCGCCACGACGCAAGCCAACGTCGTGGACTACGCCGAGAAACAGGGCTTCACGGTCAGCCGGTAGCCGAGGAGACCCCGTGCGACGCAAGCACACGACCGGCCACCCGTTCGCCGGAGCGTTGTTCGTCCTCCCGTTCTTCCTCGTGGTGGTGGCGTTCCTCGTCGTACCGCTCGGGTACGCGTTCTGGCTCAGCCTGTCCAGCAAGAGCCTCGCGCTCGGCGAACGCTTCACCGGGTTCGCCAACTACACCCGGGCCTTCACCGATCCGGTGCTGCTGGACGGCGTCGGTCGCGTGGTCGTGTTCGGCGCGGTGCAGATTCCGGTCATGCTCGGGATCGCGCTCGCCGGGGCGCTCACGCTCGACGCGGTCACCACGAGGTTCGCGATCGCCTTCCGGCTCATCGCGTTCATGCCCTACGCGGTGCCCGCCGTCCTCGGCGCGCTCATGTGGGGCTTCCTCTACAGCCGGACGTTCGGCCCGTTCGCCGGCCTGCCGGCGGTGGTGGGCGGCGAACCGGTCGACTTCTTCTCGACGGACCTGCTGCTCCTGTCGCTCGGCAACATCGTGACGTGGGCGTGGACCGGCTACAACATGATCGTCCTCTACTCGGCGTTGCAGGGTGTGCCGCGGGAGACGTACGAGGCGGCGCTGATCGACGGCGCGTCCCAGGTGCAGATCGCGGTGCGGATCAAGGTGCCCGCGATCCGGCAGGCGATCGGGCTCGCCGCGATCTTCACGGTGATCGGCACCATGCAGTTCTTCGTCGAGCCCTACGTGATGTCCCGGTTCGCGCCGCAGATCTCCGCCGGGTACACCCCGAACCTCTACGCCTACAACCAGGCTTTCGCCTACTCCGACTTCCACTACTCGGCCGCGATCTCCTTCGCACTCGGCTTCGTGGTGTTCGTCGCCGCGTACGCGTTCGTGCTGCTGACGAGGAAGCGGAGGCTGTCATGAGGCCGCTGGTGGCGCCGAAGACGCGGGTACCGCACGTGCTCATGGCGGCGGGCATGCTGTACTTCCTCGTTCCGCTGCTGTGGATCGTGATCGCCGCGACCAAGAGCCAGTCCGCCCTGCTCTCCAGCCCGGCACTGTGGTTCGACGGCTTCAGCCTGTTCGACAACCTCACGCAGTTGTTCCGCGAGGACGGCGGGGTCTACGGCCACTGGCTCGCCAACACCGCGGTGTACTCGGGTGCGAGCGCGGCGGGTGCGACCGTGCTCGCCGCGCTCGCGGGCTACGGCCTCTCCCGGTTTTCCTTCTGGGGGAAGCGGTTCTTCGAAACCGCGCTGCTCGGCATGATCATGGTGCCCGCGACGGCGCTGGTACTGCCGACCTACCTGATCCTCTCCCACGCCGGCGTGGTCAACACGATGTGGGCGGTGATCCTGCCGTCGCTGCTCAGCCCGTTCGGCACCTACCTGGTCCGGGTGTACGTGGCCGAAAGCGTGCCGGCCGAGCTGCTCGACGCGGCCCGCCTCGACCGGGCGGGCGAGTGGCGGATCTTCTGGCGGGTGGTGGTGCCGATGATCCGGCCGGTCCTGGTCACGGTGTTCCTGTTCACGCTCGTGTCCACCTGGAACAACTACTTCCTGCCGCTGGTGATGCTGAGCGACGCCGAGCTCTTCCCGCTGACCGTCGGGCTGACCACGTGGTTCAACACCGCCCAGCAGGAGGCCGGCACGCGCGTGCTGTTCAACCTCGTGGTCACCGGCTCGCTGCTGGCGATCGTGCCGCTCGTCATCGCTTTCGTCCTCCTGCAACGGTTCTGGCGCAGCGGCGCCGCGGCCGGCGCACTGCGATAGGGAGACCCGTGCTCAGTGCCGCCATCGTCCTCAGCCCCGACTTCGTCATCGCGCCGGTCCGGCGCCGCACGTTCGGCTCGTTCGTCGAGCACCTGGGGCGCTGCGTGTACACCGGGATCCACGAGCCGGGGCACCCGACCGCCGACGAGGACGGCTTCCGCGGCGACGTGCTCGCCCTGACACGGGAGCTGGGGGTCACGCTCGTCCGGTACCCGGGCGGCAACTTCGTGTCCGGTTACCGGTGGGAGGACGGCGTCGGCCCCGACCGCCCGGTGCGCCGCGACCTCGCGTGGCGTGCCATCGAGACCAACGAGGTCGGCATCGACGAGTTCGCCCGGTGGGCGGCCAAGGCCGGCGCGGAGATCATGTACGCGGTCAACCTCGGCACCCGCGGGGTCGCGGAAGCCCTCGACGTACACGAGTACCTGAACCACCCGGGCGGCACGCACCTGTCCGACCGGCGGCGCGCGAACGGCACTCCGGAACCGCACGGGGTGCGGCTGTGGTGCCTCGGCAACGAGCTGGACGGCCCGTGGCAGACGGGCCACAAGACCGCGCACGAGTACGGCAGGCTGGCGGCGGAGACGGCCCGGGCGCTGCGGCAGGCCGAGCCGGGGCTCGAACTGGTCGCGTGCGGCAGCTCGAACTCGGGCATGCCGACGTTCGGCGCGTGGGAGTCGACGGTGCTCGAGCTGACCTACGACCAGATCGACCACATCTCGTGCCACGCCTACTACGAGGTGCTGGACGGGGACGTCGGCAGTTTCCTCGCCTCGGCCGTGGACATGGACCACTTCATCGACAGCGTCGTCGCGACGGCCGACGCCGTGGGTGCCCGGCTCAAGAGCGGCAAGCGCATCGGGTTGTCCTTCGACGAGTGGAACGTCTGGTACCAGAAGCGGTTCCACGCCGATCCGCCGACGGCGTGGCGTGCCGCGGCCCCTCTGCTCGAGGACACCTACGACGTCGCCGACGCCGTCGTCGTCGGGAACCTCCTGATTTCGCTGCTGCGGCACAGCGACCGCGTGGCGGTCGCCTGCCAGGCGCAGCTGGTCAACGTCATCGCCCCCATCCGCACGGAACCCGGCGGCCCGGCGTGGCGGCAGACCACGTTCCACCCGTTCGCGTTGACCGCCCGGCTCGCGCGGGGACAGGTGCTGCGCACGGAGGTCGCGTCCCCGGTGTACGGAACGGCCCGCTACGGCGAAGTGCCGGTGATCGACGCGGTCGCCACCCACGACCCGGCGACGGGGGAGACGGTGGTGTTCGCGGTGAACCGGCACCGCACCGAGCCGGTGGACCTGACCGTCGCCGTGCCCGGTGCGGTGTCGGTGGCCGAGTCCTGGACCCTGCACGACGCGGACACTTCGGCGGCCAACACCGCGGCGCACCCGGACCGGGTCGTGCCCCGGCACCACCCCGCCGAACTGGCGGACGGCACCTTGCACACCGTCCTGGCGCCGGTGTCGTGGACCGCGGTGCGGCTCGCTTGACCCGCGTGACGGGCGCGGCAGAGACTGTTAGCGTTAACAGTTTCGGTAACTTTCTTCTCGCTGTGGCGATGGTCCGTTTGGAGTTTTCCCAGTGTGCGCCTGTGTTCAGCCAGGATCGCGGGAATCATGCCCTGAACATTTCGTGTTAGCGATAACAATTACTTCTTGTCGGCACTGTCCGCCGCCGTTATCGTGATGTGTGCTTCCGGTGGCATTGACCGCCGCCGGCATTCTGCGAATCGAGGACATCGTGGTCCCATCGATGAAACGGTTTTCGGTACTCCTGATCGCACTGGCCCTCGCGGTGGTGATGGCGCCGGAGGCGGCTGCTTATCCGCTGCCGGGGCAGGTGACCGGTGACGTCGGCGTGCACGACCCGAGCATGGTCAAGCGACCTGACGGCAGCTACCTGGTGGCGCACACCGGGAACGACATCGCGTTGAAGACGTCGACGGACCGGACCGCCTTCCGCAACGCGGGTTCGGTCTTCCCGGGCGGTGCTTCGTGGACGAGCACGTACACGGGTGGCAGCCGGAACCTGTGGGCGCCGGACATCTCCTACCGCAACGGCCAGTACTGGCTGTACTACGCGGCTTCGACGTTCGGGTCGAACCGGTCGGCGATCTTCCTGGCCACCAGCACGAGCGGCAACTCCGGGACGTGGACGAACCGCGGTCTGGTGGTCGAGTCGCGCACCTCGGACAACTTCAACGCCATCGACCCCGATCTGGTGGTGGACGACCAGGGCCGCTGGTGGCTTTCGTTCGGTTCGTTCTGGTCGGGCATCAAGCTGATCGCGCTCAACCCGTCGACCGGTCTGCGCTCGGACACCACGATGCGGTCGATCGCCGGGCGCGGCGGCGGCGCGATCGAGGCGCCGAACATCGTCAAGCGCGGGAGCTACTACTACCTGTTCGTCTCGTTCGACCTGTGCTGCCGGGGCGCGTCGAGCACCTACCGGGTGATGGTGGGCCGGTCCAGCAGCGTCACCGGCCCGTACGCCGACCGCAACGGTGTCGCGATGACCTCCGGCGGCGGCACCGAAATCCTCGCCGGCCAGGGCAGCGTCCACGGCCCGGGGCACCAGGACGTCCTGGCGGACAACGACGGCGACGTCCTGACCTACCACTACTACGCGAACAACGGCGCGTCGCTGCTGGGCATCAACCTGCTGGCCTTCGACTCGGCCGGCTGGCCCTACCTGCACTGACCGCCTCCGGGCCCGGCCGGCCCGCGAAAGGAGACAGCAATGAGGTTCCAGGTTCTCCGTCACCACTGGCGGAAGGTGCTCGCGGCCGGCGCCGCCGCGTTGCTCACCGGCGCGGCGCTGGCCGGTACCGGGGGCACCGCCGCGGCCGCCGGCACCGGGCCGTGCGACATCTACGCCTCCGGCGGCACCCCCTGCGTCGCCGCGCACAGCACCACCCGCGCGCTGTTCGGCTCCTACGGCGGTTCGCTCTACCAGGTACGCCGCTGGTCCGACGGCGCCACCGCCAACATCGGCGTGCTCACCGCCGGCGGGTACGCGAACGCCGCGACGCAGGACTCGTTCTGCGCGGGCACGTACTGCACGATCGTGCGGATCTACGACCAGACCTCGCGTCACAACGATCTGACCATAGCCCCGGGCGGCGGCGCCAACCCGACCGCGGACCAGGGTGCGAACGCCGCGGCCCTGCCGGTGACAGCGGGCGGCCACAAGGTCTACGGGGTCTACATCTCGGCCGGCAACGGCTACCGCAACAACAACACCAACGGCGTCGCCACCGGCAGCGCACCCGAGGGCATGTACATGGTGACCGAGGGCACGCACTTCAACGACCGCTGCTGCTTCGACTACGGCAACGCCGAGACCAGCAACAACGACACCGGCAACGGTGACATGGACGCCATCTACTTCGGCACGCTGTGCTGGTTCTCACCGTGCAGCGGTTCCGCGCCGAAGGTGATGGCCGACCTGGAGAACGGCCTGTTCGCCGGGGGGAACGGCTCGAACACGGCGAACACCGGCCGCAGCAGCGCGTTCGTCACGGCGGTGACCAAGAACAACGGCACCTCGACGTACGCGATCAAGGACGGCAACGCCCAGTCCGGCGGTCTGGCGACCCGCTGGAACGGCTCCCTGCCGACGCAGGGCGGCTACCGGCCGATGACCAAGCAGGGCGCCATCATCCTTGGCATCGGCGGCGACAACAGCAACGGTTCGGTCGGCTCGTTCTTCGAGGGCGTGATGACGTCGGGCTACCCCTCCGACGCCACGGAGAACTCGGTGCAGGCGAACATCGTCTCGGTGGGCTACGCCAAGAGCGTCACGTTCCCGGTCAACGGCGCGAGCTACCGCTTGACGAACCTGGCGGCGGGCAAGGTGCTCGACGCGGCGAACTGCGGCACCGCCGACGGCACCGCGGTCCAGCTGTGGGAGAACCTGAACAACGCCTGCCAGCAGTGGCGCTTCACCAGTGTCGGCGCCAACAAGTGGACCATCACCAACGTCAATTCGGGCAAGGTGCTCGACGCGGTCAACTGCGGCTTGGCGCTCGGCACGGCCACGAACCTGTGGCAGTCGCTGGGCAACACGTGCCAGCAGTGGGCGGTGATCCCGGCGGGCAACGGCCGCTACGAACTGGTGGTGGAGAACAGCGGCATGGTCCTCGACGACCAGAACTGCGGCACGGCCAACGGCACGAAGACGCAGATGTGGATGTGGCTCAACAACACCTGCCAGCTCTGGTCGTTCTCGTCGTAGCCCGCTGCTGCGGCGCGGTGACGTACCGCGCCGCAGCTGTGGCGGTCAAGGCGCGTACGTTCTCCGTCGCTGTCACCGCCGCCCTGCGGACCCGCGCGTGCTCGCGGGCGCCGTTGCTCGGGAGCGGGCAGGATGTGGTGTGGGAGTCGTGCATGTCGGCCGCGCGCTCCCTTTCCCGGCCCGAGGATTGGACGCGCAATGGGACGCTCGTCGGTGTTCACCTTCCAGTACATCGCCATCGACACGGAGGCTGGTGTCACGCCGGAGGAGTTCGAGACTTTCGTGCGTGCTGAAGGCGTTCACCTGCCCCTGTACCCGGGGTGGCGGTGGACACTGCTGCGCGGGTTGCGCGGCGAGCGGACCGGGCAGTACCTGATGTTGTACGAGATCGACAGCGCCGAGCAGCGCGACCGCTACGTCACGGCCCGGGGTGAGCAGACCGAGCCGGCCCGGCGGTTCTGGGCACGGCACCCGGAGGCGGAGGCGGTGCTGGCGCGGTGGCGGCGGCTGGGCACGTTCGCCGAGCTGCCGACGTTGTTCACCGACTACCGGCTGCTGGCCGACAATCCGCGGAGCACGGTCACGCCCGGCCCCCGCTACCGCGACCGCCCGGGGGAGGAGCCCGTCGCCCGGGTCATCGGGATCCACAACCTGGCGTTGCGCGCCGGGGTGACCGAGGAGGTGTTCGACCGCTTCATCGCCGAGAACCACCACCGCATCGACGACTACCCGGACTGGCGGTTCCACGTGCTCAAGGGCGAGCGGGGCAACCGCCTCGACCAGTACGTGATGATGATGGAGATCGCGAGCCTGGACGCGCTGGACGTCTTCTACCCCGAGCCCGACATCGCCACCGGCGAGGCCGCCGAGTTCGCGGCCGCCCACCGCGACACCAAGCAGATGTACGAGGAGTGGAAGCAGCTGGCCTCGTTCTCCGGCTCACCGCAGATCTACACGGACTACCTCGCCGTCGCGGAGAACCCGGCGTAGTCCGCACGACCGGGACGGGCCGGTCACGGAATGGACGACCGGTCAGTACGTGTCGCCGCGGGAGCTGTTGCGGGCGCGCTGGTACTCGGTGATTTCGATGAGCCGGCGCTTGAACTGCTCGTAGTCGTCGGTGCCGAGGCGTTCGGCGTGCCGGTGCTGGATGGCCGCCATGATCGCGTCCGCCGTTCGCATCTGGGCCAGCCCGCGCTCGGTGGGGCAGACGAGCTTCGCCCGGCGGTCGCGCGGATCGGGGCGCCGCTCGACGTAGCCGAGTGACTCCAGTTCGTCGACGAGGATGCCGATGTTCTGCTTGTGCTGGCCGGAAAGCCTGGACAGGTCGGTCGCTCGCACCCCGTCCGGGTCGAGGTAGGCCAGCACCGCGCCGTGGCGGGGCTTCAGGTCGTCGAAGCCCCGCTCGGCCAGGGTCGAGAACAGCTCGCGCTGCACGGCGAACAGCAGGCGGCCGGCGAGGACGCCCAGGTCGGGGTTCGTCGCGTTGCGTTCCGCCCGGGTGACCATCGCCGCTCCTCGTCGCTGCTTGCCGCCGACAGCTTAACGATCAGCTTCGCCGTTCGAGTGCACGTCCCAGGTCGTCGCGCAGGATCTCTTGGTGGTTCACGCGTGTCCGGTGACGGTTTCGTGGATCCAGCCGGTGACTTCCCGCCAGACCGGGTGGCCGGGCTGGACGACGTCGAAGTGGGTACCGCCCTCGACCTCGACGTACCGCGCGGTGCCGCCCTCGGCGACGACCTTCTCGACGTAGCGGCGGCTCCACTCGGCGGGCACGGCTTCGTCGGCGGTGCCGTGCACGGCGAGGACCGGGACGCCGGCGCCGGCCAGCGCCAAGGGAGAGGTCCAGGCGTAGTGCTCGGGCACGTCGGCCAGGTGGCCGCCGACGAGCAGCGGCACGATCCCTTCGCCGACCGCCTCCGCGACTCCCGCCCACGCTTCGGGCCGGGCCGGCTGGGGCGCGTCCTTCGGCGGTTCCGCGTCCGGGTCGGCGAGCACCTTGCCGAAGCCCGCCGCGTCGGCCGCCCGCAGGTCGAGCGCGCCGGCCAGTTCGACCACGCCGATCGGCGTGACCTTCGGGTGGGCGCCGGGCGCCTCGGGCGAGAGCGCGCCGCGGTGGGCGGCCCACGTTGCCAGGTGTCCGCCCGCGGAGTGGCCGAGCAGCACGACGCGGCCGGTGTCGAGCGCCGGGTCCATGCCGTCGAGGGCGTCGATCGCCGCGGCGACGTCGAGGAAGGTGCCCGGCCAACCACCGCCCGGCTCGCCGATCCGGCGGTACTCGACGTTCCACACCGCATAGCCCCGGGCGACGAGGTCGTCGGCGACGTCGGTGATCTGGCGGCGGTCCCACATGGCCGTCCAGTAGCCGCCGTGCAGGACGGTCACGACGGGGAACGGGCCGTCGCCGCCGGGGAGGTACAGCTCGCCGACCTGCGACGGCCCGGGCCCGTAGGCGACGGTGCGGACCCGCCGGGCGCCGTCTTCGGCGTCGTCGTAGCGCACGCCGCGCTCCGCGCCGATCAGTGAACCGATCGTCGCGAAGAAGGCCGCGATCGCGGGCAGGTTGCCGCCCTTGGCCTTCGACTCGTCCCACGCGGCGTCGTCGGTCCACTCGACGAAATCCAGCCAGGTCCGCTCGTCGAGGCGGACCAGGCGGGCGGCGAGGAAGCCGCGCCGGTCCTCTCGGAACGCCGCCACCATTCCCGGCCGCGCGGCCAGCATCGCCTCCGTGTGCTCCGGTTCCACGGTGAAGGTGGTCAGCTCGATGACCGACATCGTCCGCTCCTCAGTCCACGATCCACGGTTAGTCACAATCCATGATAGTCATGGATTGTGACTAATTCCAGCCGGGGTGCCGGTGGGCGAGACGGGCCCGTGTGGACGGTGGGTCAGACCTGAGTGCGGCCGCCGTCGACGAACAGTTCGGTGCCGGTGATGTAGCTGCTGTCGCCGGAGGCGAGGAACAGGGTGGCCGCGGCGACCTCCTCGGGTTGTCCGACGCGGCGCAGCGGGGTAGCGGCCGCGCCGGCGGCTTGGAAGTCTTCGGCGTCGGCTTGCCCGGGTCTGGTGCGGATGTAGCCGGGGCTGATGGCGTTCACGCGGATCCCGCGGTCTCCCAGTTCGGCGGCCAGCCCGCGGGCGAAGGACCGGATCGCCGCCTTGGCCGCCGAGTACAGGCTCAGGCCGGGCACGGCCAGGGTGCCGGCGACGGAGGACATCAGGATGACGGAGGCGTGCGGGTTCAGCAGCGGCAGGAGCCGTTGCACGGTGAAGTAGACCCCACGCGCGCTGCCCGCCATGACCTCGTCGAAGGTCTCCGGCGTGACGTCGCCGAACGGGGTGAAATCGCCGCCGCCCGCGTTGGCGAAGAGCACGTCCAGGCCTTGGCCGTGCTCCGCGACCGCGGTGTGCAGGCGGTCGAGGTGTTCGGCGCTGGTGACGTCGCCGGGCACGGCGGTGGCGGCGGGACCGAGGTCGTCGACCGCGGCGGCGAGCGGCTCGGGGCGCCGGCCGGTGAGGAACACCCGCGCGCCCTCGGCGACGAACCGGTGTGCGGTGGCCAGGCCGATCCCGGCCGATCCGCCGGTGATGACGGCTACCTTGCCTGCCAGCTGTGCCATGGTTTCGTGCCTCCGGCTCTGCGTGGTTGAGAGGTGGGTGTTGGTCGTCGCCGGCCCGCCGTCCGCTCGGCTCATTCGGCGGGCACCAGGGAGCGGAGTTCGTCGAGCATTTCGATCTGCACGGGAATCTCCTCGGTCGGCGGCATGGCGAACAGCACGCCGTCGAATCCGCGGTCCCGCACCCGCTCGATGTCGTCGGCGAGCTGGCGGGGGGAGCCGGCGAGGAACGGACGGTCGTCGCCGATCGGCTTGGGCTGCATGGCGTGGTTGGTCTGTGCCGTCACGGTGAGGGTGGCCGGGTTCCGGCCGAGGCGTTCGGCGGTGGCCCGGAAGCGTTCGGCCTGCGCGGTCACCGTGTCCAGGTCCCAGGCCAGCGGCGTGATGCCGTCGGCGATGGCGGCGGCCCGGTCGATGCCGCCGTCGGTGTTCGCGCCGATGACGACCGGGATACCCCCGCGCACGGGCTTCGGATTGATCTCGGAGGCCTCGATCGAGTAGAAGCGGCCCGCGTACTCCACCGGGTCCGGTCCCCAGCACGCGCGGATCGCCGCGATGACGTCGTCGAACCCCGCGCCGCGCCGCTTCATGGGCACGCCGGCGGTCGCGAACTCCTGGGGCATCCAGCCTTGCCCGAACCCGGCGATGGCGCGGCCGCCGCTGAGCTGGTCGAGGGTGGCGTACCTGCGGGCCAGCACCACCGGCGCGTGGAACAGCGGGTTGACGATGTTGGTGCCGAGCGCGATGCGGTCGGTGAACGCGGCGATGTAGGTCAACGTTTCCAGTGGCTCGAAAACGGTGTGGTAGATCTCGGGGATGCGGTCCAGGTCGCCGTCCGGGCCGGGCAGCAGCGGCGCCATCGGGCGCAACAGCCGTTCGTAGGTCCACAACGAGTCGTAGCCGAGCCGCTCGGCGGCTTGGGCGACGGTCTTGATGGTCGACGGCGACGCGTGGACGCCGGACACGGGCACCATGATGCCGAGCTTCACGGACGTTCCTCCTGGGGTGGGGTGAGTGCTTGCGCGGTCGACCCTAGCCTCATTTCAAGTGTGAAATCAAGCTTGAAATGTCAGTCGGATGGACGCGGCTCGGCCGATGGGTAGGATCGCCGGCGTGAAGGGCCAGGACGAACCCGAGTGGCTGTCGCCGGACGAGCGCGACGCCTGGATCGCCCTGTCCTGGCTGATGATCAGGCTGCCGGGCGCGATCGACGCCCAGCTGCAGCGTGACAGCGGCCTTTCCTTCTTCGAGTACCTCGTGCTCGCCGCCCTGTCGGAGTCTCCCGGCCGGCGCCTGCGGATGAGTGAACTGGCCCAGCACGTGAACAGTTCGGTGTCCCGGCTGTCCAATGTGGCCAAACGCCTGGAGCAGCGCGGCTGGATGGGACGAGCGCCCAGCGAGGAGAACGGCCGCTACATCGAGGCGACCCTCACCGATGAGGGCATGGCGGTGGTCGAGAAGGCCGCCCCCGGCCACGTGGCGGCGGTCCGGCGGTACGTGTTCGACGCGCTCCGGCCCGGCCAGGTGACCGAGTTGTCCGATATCGGCCGCCAGATCGCGAACCAGGTCGAAGGCGACGACCTCGGGGCGCCGTTCACCGGACGGACCCTGCGGCGGCTCTGATCCGGCGCACCACCGCGGGAGCGGCACCGCGCGGTGGCCGCCGGGGGTGTGCCACGACCGGGTGAACAACACCGCGCTCGGCGGCCCGCGAGCGTCACCCGATGGGTTCTGAAGTGGTGCGCCGGACCACTACGCCAGTATTTTCTGCTCGCGCGCGACGGAACACCGTCGCGGTCGCCCCGGTCAAGCTTTCCGAATTCAAGGAGTCTCCCGCATGCTGAAGAAGCTTTTCGTCGTGACCAGTGCGCTCGGTGCCGGTGCGTTCCTGGCCGGTGGCGTCGCCACCGCCGACACCTGGAACGGTTACGGCTACGAAGGCGGCTCCGATTCCACCAGCCAGTTCAGCCTGGTCAACCTCGAAAACACCGACGCGCTGCACAACGTCAGCGGCACGGTCGGGTTCTGCGACAACGACTTCAACATCCTGCTCGTTCAGGTGCCGCTCCACGACGTCGCCAACGGCGTCGGCGTGGGCGACGGCGAGTCGCCGGACAACTGCGCGGGCACCGGCGTGTCCGACGGCGGCACCGGCGCCGGCCACTGAGCGACGCGCTTCGAACCCACCCGGCGGAGCGGGCTTCGGGCGGCGGTTTTCGGCTCGCCAGAAATTCACTCCATCGAGCTAAGTGGCTCCCATTTGCCGCGGGGGCGGATATAACTGTCGGTCGCGGGGGTATCTGCCGATGTGCCGTGTCGCGACCGCAGCAAGGTGGTTCGCGCGAATGTGAATGGGAGTCCAGAGCAGCGTGACCGCTGAACAAGAAATCGCCACTCTCCTGACCCGAACCTTCGGCGTGGAACCGGTCGACGTCCGGCCCGAGGCCTCGCTGCGCGAGCTCGGCATGGATTCTCTCGCCCTGGAAGAATTGCGCGTGCTGCTCGAAGAACGCCTGCGCATCGACCTCGAAGACATCCAGCTGACCACCCGCGAAACCGTGGGGCAGCTGACCACGGTGGTCGACGAGAAGACCGCGGCGTGACGGCGCGCTCCCGCAGCGGGCCCACCGCGGCGGTGACCGGCCTGGGGCTGGTCACCGCCGCGGGCATCGGAGCCGACGCCGCGTGGCACGGGGTGACCCGGTCCGGTGCCGCGCGGGGCGTCCGGCACCGCGACGAACTGCACGGGCTGTCGTG
This sequence comes from Amycolatopsis rifamycinica, assembly GCF_000695625.1. Classification (GTDB taxonomy): domain Bacteria; phylum Actinomycetota; class Actinomycetes; order Mycobacteriales; family Pseudonocardiaceae; genus Amycolatopsis; species Amycolatopsis rifamycinica. Next base: position 29,696 of record NZ_JMQI01000026.1, on the reverse strand, counting down.
CGACTTCATGTACACCATCGACGACCTCGACGCGGAAAATCGGCTGGGCGTGCCGGCCATGCGGATGATGGACCGGTTTTCCCAGCTCGCGGTGATCGCGGCCCGGGAGGCGGTGGCGGACGCGGGGCTCGACACCGCCGGGTGGGACACCGACCGGGTCGCGGTGGTCATCGGCTCGGCCCACGGCGGGCTTCCGTTCTACGACGAGCAAAGCACCGTCCTCGCGGAAAAGGGGGCGCGCCGGGTGTCGCCGAAGCTGGCGCCGATGACCACGGTGAACAGCGCCGCCAGCAGCGTCTGCATGGACCTCGGCGCCCGGGGGCCGAGCCTGAGCGTCTCCACGGCCTGTTCCTCGGGCACGGTCGCGATCGGTACCGCTCTGCAGCTGTTGCGCGCCGGGGCGTGCGACATCGCCATCGCCGGCGGCGCCGAATCGGTGTGTTCCCGGCTGCTGATCTCCAGTGCCTGCCAGATGCGGGCGGTGTCCACGCGCCGCGACGATCCGTCGACGGCGTGCCGCCCGTTCGACGCCGACCGCGACGGCTTCGTCGTCGGCGAGGGCGCCGGCCTCGTCGTCCTGGAGCGAGCCGAGCACGCGGCGGCGCGGGGCGCGCGGGTCCGGGCCGGCATCGCGGGCTACGGCGCCTCCAGCGACGCCTACGCGGCGGTGGCGCCGGATCCCGAAGGCGCCGGGATCGAGCGGGCACTGCGGACGGCACTGGCGGACGCGGACGTGGCGCCGTCCGACGTCGGCCACGTCAACGCCCACGGAACCTCCACCGTGATGAACGACCTCATCGAAGCCAGGATGCTGCACCGGGTGCTCGGCGAAGTCCCCCTGGTCACCTCCACCAAGGCCATGACCGGGCACGCGCTCGGCGCGGCCGGCGGGATCGAGGCCGCGTTGACCGTCCTGGCGCTGGAGAAGCAGCTGGTGCCGCCGACCGGCAACCTCCGCACCCGCGACATCCGGATCCCGATCGACGTCGTCGCCAAGGAAGCGCGGCCCGCGGCGTTCGAGTGCGCCGTGAAGACGTCGATGGGCTTCGGTGGCCACAACGCCGCGCTCGTCCTCACGAAGAGCAGCTGAGCCCTCGGCGGTTCCAGGAAGCAGAAAGCGGAGCATGTACGAGGAAGTTGTCCGTGCGCTGGCGATCGACGGGACGCGGTTCAGCTACCGGCGGCTGCGGCAGCCCGCTCCGCGGACCGAGCCGGTGGTCGTGCTCGGCGGCGGGTTCCAGGGCAGTCACGGCTGGCCCCACATGGAGGACCGGATCACGCCGCTGACGGACCTGGTGACCGCGGACCTGCCCGGGATGGGGACTTCGGACCCGCTGCCGTCGGGGTCGGACACCACGTTCATGGGCCGGGCGATCGACCGGATCATCGACGACCTCGGCGTACCGCGGATCAACCTGTTCGGCTATTCCTACGGCGCCGAACTCGCTTTCGGGTGCGCCCAGCGCAACCCGGACCGGATCGCGCGGCTGGTCCTCGGCGGCGTGGTCTCGCACACCAGTCCCGCGCAGCAGGCGTCGTTGCGCGAAGCGGCCGACCACCTCGCCGTCGGCGACGCCGAAGGGTTCGCCACGGTGGCCGCGCGGATGCAGCTGTGCCTCGACCCCGGCCGCCACATCCCCCGGCGGTCCCTGGTGTACCGGTACGTCAAGCGGTCGATGCTGCACGTCGCCGTGCACGTGCCCAACGTGATGGAGTACCTGCGCCGGTCCCTGATCAGCGGCCCGGCCTTCGACGGCGGCTTGTCCGGGGTACCGGCGCTGGTGTTCACCGGGGAGCACGACTCGATCACCTCCCCGGACCGGCAGCGGGAGTTCGCGGCCACGATCGCGGGCAGCCGGTTCGTCAGCATCAGGGACGCGGACCATTGGGTGGTCCTGGAGCGCGCGGCCGACGTCGCGGACCTGGCCGTCCGCTTCTTCACCGACCAGCCGGTGGAGCCGGCGTCCTATGTGGCCGACCACGGGACGGGCAGTGAACGTGACGTCGGCCCGGGCCGCCGCGTCGGCCCGGGAAACTAGGGGCGGCTTCCGGGCTGGTGCGCTGGTGGAAGACGCATGCCTGAAACGCCGAGCCGGCTCCGGCTCGGTTACCACGGCCCGGCCGACGTGCCGCGGTGCCGGTCCAGAAGCTGGCGGTACCCGGTGCGCACCACGGGCAAATGCCGCCGCTGCCGGTTCCTTCACCAGGCTGCGGAAACCCGGTGCGCCGCCGAGAGTTGTTGAGTAGCAGGCGAAATCGGGCCCCCGCTACGGCCGAACGGGGGAAAGCCGTGCGCTGGACGGAGGTTTACCGATGCTCTCCCGTTCCGTCAATGATTTTCTCCGTACCGCCCCGGGATGTTGCCCGTTCAGCTCGCCGCGGCTGCCTGCTTGCACCCGTCCTGCGGGTTGCCTCCGGCCGGTGGGCGAAAATCCGCTCGTTTTCTGCCTAACATGAGTGGGGCTGGGCAGCGGTACGGGCCGGCGGGACCGGGTTTTCCTCCACGGAAGGGCGGACTTTGCACTGGGCGGGGGCAGCCGGCGTGCCGAAGGGGGGCGAGGTCCGATGAACGGTTCACCGCCGGACGCGGACCTCCGCATCAACGTCCTGGGGGCGCTGGAGTGCTGGTCCGGCAGCCGCCGGATCCACCTCGGCGGTGCCGTCCAGGAACGGGTCATGGTGGCCCTGCTGCTGGAATCCGGCCAGGTGCTGAGCGTCTCGCAGCTGGTCGACTCGGTCTGGGACGAGGAGCCCCCCGCCACGGCGACGCACCAGGTGCGCAAGGCGGTGGCCCGGCTGCGCCGGCTGATCCCCGCCGGCGACGAGATCATCCTGACCGAGGGCCCCGGCTACCGCGCCGTCCTGCCCGCCGAGCAGGTGGACGTCAACGTCTTCCTGAGCCTGCTCGAGAAGGCCAGGAAGGCGTCATCGGACCGGCGCTGGGACGAGGCGGCGACGCACCTGCAGGGCGCGCTGGAGCTGCGGCGCGGTTCGGTCCTCGCCGGCGGTGGCGGCCCGGCGATCCGGGCGGCGGACGCCGCCTTGCAGGAGCGCTACCTCGACGCCGTCGAGCAGCTGATCGACATGCGCCTCTCGCGCGGCGAGGCCCGGGAGCTGGTCGGCGAGCTGCGCGAGCACATCGCCGCCCACCCGCTGCGGGAAAAGCTGCGCGGGCAGCTCATGGTCGCCCTGTTCCGGTCCGGCAGGCAGGCGGACGCGCTGGTGGAGTACCGGAAGGTCAGCGCACTGCTGTCCGACGAGCTGGGGATCGACCCGGGGACGGCGCTCGCGCAGCTGTACGAGCGCGTCCTGCGCAACGATCCCGGGCTCGGGACCCCGGAGCCGCCGGCCCCGCTCACGCCGGACCCGCCGCCCCCGCCGGAGCCGCCGGCCGCCCGGCCCGCCCGCACCCTGCCGTACGACCTCGCGGACTTCACCGGCCGCAAGGCCGAGCTGGAGGACCTGCTGAGCCGCATCGAGGCGCCGGCCGGTGCCGGCCCGAAGATCGTGACGATCGACGGGATGGGCGGCGTGGGGAAGACGTCGCTGGCCGTGCGCGCGGCGCACCTGGTCGCCGACCGGTACCCGGACGGCCAGCTCTACGTCAACCTCCGCGGCTACACCTCCGGCGGGCAGCCGCTGTCGCCCGAGCGGGCCATCGAGGTCCTGCTCGGCATGCTCGGCGTGCCCGCCGACGAGCTGCCGGACGACCCCGACGCGCGCGGCATGCTGTGGCGGACCACGACGGCGTCCAGCCGGCTGCTCCTGCTGCTGGACAACGCCTACGACGTCGACCAGGTGTGGCCGCTGCTGCCGCTGAGCCCCGGGTCGCTGGTCCTGATCACCAGCCGGACCCGGCTGATCGACCTCGACGGTGCCGACTGGATGTCGCTCGGGACGATGAGCACCGAAGACGGGGTCGCGATGGCCGCCCGGTTGCTCGGCAGCCGCCGCGCCGAGGCGGAGCCGCAGGCGGTGACCGAGCTGGTCGAGCTGTGCGGCCACCTCCCGCTGGCGATGCGCATCGCCATGAGCAGGCTCGCCAACCGCCCGCGGTGGCCGATCGGCTACCTCGCCGACCGGATGAGCGACGAGTCCCGCCGCCTGGACGAGCTCAAGGCCGGCGGCCGCGGGGTCGACCTCACCCTGCGGATCTCCTACGAGGGGCTGGCTCCGCGCCACCGGGCCGCGTTCCGCGTCCTGGGCCTGCACCCCGGACGTGACATCGATGTCCACTCCGCCGCCGCCCTGCTCGGCCTGCCCCCGGACATCGCCGAGACGGTGCTGGAGGTCCTGCTCGACGCGCACATGGTGCAGCAGCACGAAATCGGCTACTACACCTTCCACGACCTGGTGCGCAGCTTCGTCGCCCACGTCAACGCCGGAGAGGAGGCGGGGGACGACGCCGAGGGCACCCGTGGTGCGTTCGAGCGGTTGCTCGACTACTTCGTGCACGTCACCGACCGCGTCTGCGACCTGCTGTTCCCCGGCCGGGCGGAACTGCCGCCGGTGAACGCGGAACCCGCGCCCGCGCTCCCGCACCTGCCGACCCGGGAGACCGCCCGTGCCTGGCTCGAACGCGAGCAGGCCACCTTGCGGGAAGCGGTGGCGCTCGCGCACGCCCAGGGGTTCGACCGCCACGTGGTCCGGCTGGCCCGCAACCTGGTCTTCCACCTCGACGCGGCCGGGTTGTACGCCGAGTTCGTCAAGGTGGCGCAGCTGGCCGTGGTGTCGGCGCGCCGGCTCGGTGACGCCCCGCTGCTGCGCCTGAGCCTGTCGAACTCGGCGGTCGCGCACTGGAAGCACGGCCAGTTCGGCGAGGCGATCGAGGCGGCGGACGAGGGGCTCAGGCTGGCCACCGAGGTGGGCGACCGGCGGGGGATGGCGAAGGACACCGGCATGCTCGGCCTGCTGATGTCCACCACCGGCCGCCTCACCGAGGCGCTGCCGCTGCTGGAGGAGTCCATCCGCATCAAGCGCGAGCTCGGCGCCCGGCGGGCCGAGGCGGAGTCCCTGGTCAACCTCAGCTCGCTCCACGAGCAGCAGGGCAGCTACACCGAAGCGGTGGACACGGCGAGACGGGCCTTGGAGCTGAACCGGGAGGTCGGGGCCCGGGAGAACGAAGTCGTGGCGCTCGTCGACCTGTCCCTCGCCCTCTTCGGACTGGGCGCGCTCGAGGAGGCCGACGCCCAGCTGGCCCTGGCCCGGGAACTGGGCGAGAACTTCGGTGCTCCCGGCGACGTCGCACTGGCCTACGCCGTGTCGGCGCTGGTGGGGCACCGGCTCGGGCGGGCCGAGCAGGCCCGGCAGTTCGTCACGCTGGGGCTGGAGCACCACCGCGCCCACTGGACACCGATCCGGCGGGTGGTGATCACCAACCTCATCGGCCGCCTGCGCCGCGCCGAGGGCGCCCATCCCGAGGCCCTCGTGCTGCACGAGCAGGCCCACGCCCTCGCCACGGAGATCGGTTACCGGATCGAAGAAGCGCGGGCGCTGACCGGGATGGCGGAGGCCCGGACCGCGCTCGGCTCCCCCGAGGAGGGCCGGGAGTGCCGCCGCCGGGCCGAGGAGATCTTCGGGATCGCGGGTGTGCCGCCGCAGGCCCGCTACTGAGCGGCGGCCATCCACTCGGGGCGCCGATCCCGGGCGCTGCCGGGGAGCCCGGACCTTCGGAGCGCCCGTGCCGGGGACGGGCCGGGTGGACTCCCCTGACACCGGTGTGCCGCCGCGAGCCCCGATCACCCGCCTGGCGCGGACCCGGTCCGGGCGGGCCGCGGGGCGCGGCCGTGGGAACGGATCGGGAACCGGGCCGGTGACAATACCGTCGACAACTGGCACCAGATCTTCGTGGCCGCGGTGCTCCTTCGGTGGATCGCGGTCCACCGCACTGTGGGGGGTCGAGATGACGCGGCGGGGTACGGGTGACGCGGCCGGGGCCCGGCACGGCGCCGCGGACGTGGTGGCCTGATGGCGCCGGACCGGCCCGGCCCGCCGGGCACGCGGCTGCTGCTGTGCTTTCCCGCGCTTTCGCTCGCGCGGAAAGCGGTGCGCAGCGGGCTCGATCCGTGGCTGCTCGCCGACCGGGCGCACCAGCGGGTGTTCACCCCGCTCGCCGGGGGCCGGCTGGTCCTGGTGGACCCCGGCGACGAGGCCGCCGTGGCGGCGGCGGTGGCCAGGGTGGTCCGGGAGCGGGCGATCACCCACGTGCTCGACGCCACGGGGTTTCCGGTCGCCGGGGTCCCCGGCCCCGAGTCCGCGCGGGCGCCGCACGTGCTGGCGGACATCGGCGAGCTGGGCCGGGTGCTCGCCCGCAGCCGCCACCCCATGGTGCGCACCCGGGTGGTGGCCGCCGCCGGGGACGTTCCCGCGGCGGCGGCGGAGATCGGCTGGCCGGTGGTGGTCCGCTCGGAGTGCGAGCAGACGGTGGTGTGGTCGGCACCGGCCCTGGAGCGGTGGCTGGCCGCGCCGGGCAGGCGTGCGCCCTTCGCGGTGGCGGAGTTCGTGGCCGGGCCCGAGGTGGTGACCACGACCCTGACCCACGACGGGATGCACCGGGTCGTGGGGCTCACCGCCCGGCGGCCGGGCGCGCACGGGGTCCGCTACCTGCACCCGGCGCCGCTGCCCGAGTCCGCCGCGATGGCCGTGCGGGCCGCCGTCACGGCGATGCTGGACCTGGTGGGCTACGAGTTCGGCCCCGCGGAGACCACCGTCGTGCTGGCCGACGACGGGCCGCGGATCGTCGGCTCGCGGCCGTGCTTCGGGACCCGCGGCATCCCGCGCCTGATCAAGACCGCCACCGGCTTCGACGTGCAGACCGAGCTGTTCCGCGCACTGGCGGGGGTCCCGGTGCATCCCCCGGTGCCCCGGTGGTTCGCCGCCGTCGAGTTCTTCCGGCCGTTCGCCGGGCGGCCCGGTGACGGCCTGCCGGGCTTGCGTGTGCTGGCCGAAGGCGCGACACCGGAGGCCGTCGAAGCGCGTCTCGACGCCGCGCGCGACAGCGTGCCGCCGACGCGGAACGATGACTGTTATGTCCGTTTTGCCGGAAATACCGTGCGGGTGGAAGTGAGCGGTATCGAGGACGGAATGGATTGGGAACAGCGCTTGTGACCATGGTCTCGTCGATGGCGAGAAAGGAAATGGTGACATGCGAAGCGGTTCGGCGATCAGCGGGAAGCGCGGTGCCGAGGTGGTGTGCACGGGTCTGCTCGTGCTCGCCGTCGCCGTGGGGGGTCTCGGCGTGACGGGGACGCGGTCCGCGGGGTCGTCGCTGACGCCCGGCGCGCGCGCCGCGCTCGCGGTCCCCTTCCCCGGCGGCCGGGACTCCGGCGAGGGGCCGAACTGAGCCTCGGCACCGGGGCACCGCGAGGAAATTCCATCCGCACGCCGTTTTTCGGGGAGAACGACAGTGAGCGACGAGCGAAGCGCGACGCCGGTCCGGCGGGAGGCCCGGCGGTGACGACGATCGAAGAACCCACGGTGCCGCCGCCGGTGCGGCCGGACATGCGCGCACTGGTCCGCGAGCTGGCGACGGCCCGGCGGCGCGCGGAGGACGGGCCCGGCCCGGACGCCACCCGCGCCCAGCGGGCCAAGGGCAAGCTGACCGTGCGCGACCGGCTCGACCTGCTGTTCGATCCCGGCTCCTTCCGCGAGATCGAGCGATTCCGCCGCCACCGTTCGTCCGGGTTCGGGTTGGAGCACCGGCGGCCCGCGACCGACGGGGTGGTCACCGGCTGGGGCACGGTGTCCGGCCGCACGGTGTTCGCCTACGCGCACGACTTCCGGATCTTCGGCGGCTCGCTGGGGGAGGCCCACGCGGAGAAGATCCAGAAGCTGATGGACATGGCCGCGGCGGCGGGCGCCCCGCTGGTCGCGCTGTCCGACGGCGCGGGCGCGCGCATCCAGGAAGGGGTGACCGCGCTCGCCGGGTACGGCGGCATCTTCGAGCGCAACGTCCGCTTCTCCGGGGTGATCCCGCAGATCAGCGTGATGCTCGGCCCGTGCGCCGGTGGCGCGACCTATTCGCCGGCGCTGACCGACTTCGTGTTCATGGTGCGCGGCGTGGCGCAGATGTACATCACCGGACCGGACGTCGTGCGCTCGGTCACCGGCGAGGACATCACCCACGAGCAGCTCGGCGGAGCCGAGGTGCACGCCACGGTGTCCGGCGCGAGCGGGTTCGTCTACGACACCGAGCAGGAGTGCCTCGAAGACGTCCGGTACCTGATCTCCCTGCTGCCGTCCAACAACCGCGAGCCGGCCCCGCCGGTGGTGCCGTCGGACCGTCCCGACCGCCGCTGCGAGCGGCTGGTGGACATCGTGCCCGCCGACGGGGCCCGCGCCTACGACATGCGCGCGGTCGTCGAGGAGATCGTCGACGACGGCGAGTTCTTCGAGGTGCACGCGTCCTGGGCGGAGAACGTGATCTGCGCGCTCGCCCGGCTGGACGGGCACGTGACCGGGATCGTCGCCAACCAGCCCGCGGTGCTGGCCGGCGTCCTCGACATCCACGCCGCCGAGAAGGCCGCGCGGTTCGTGCAGATGTGCGACGCCTTCAGCATTCCGCTGGTCACGCTCGTCGACGTGCCGGGTTTCCTGCCCGGCCGCGACCAGGAGCACGGCGGCATCATCCGCCACGGCGCGAAGCTGCTCTACGCCTACTGCAACGCCTCGGTGCCCCGCGTGCAGGTCGTCCTGCGCAAGGCCTACGGCGGCGCCTACATCGTCATGGACTCCCGGTCGATCGGGGCCGACCTGTCCTTCGCCTGGCCCACCAACGAAATCGCGGTGATGGGTGCCGAAGGCGCGGCGAACGTGGTGTTCCGCCGGGAGATCAGCACGGCGCTGGACCCCGAAGCCGTGCGCGCCAAGCTGATCGAGGAGTACCGGACGAGCCTGATGCACGGCTACCACGCCGCGGAACGAGGCCTCGTCGACGACGTGATCGACCCCGCCGACACGCGGCGGGTGCTGATCGACGCGCTGGGCACCCTGCGGGGCAAACACGCGCAGCTGCCCTTGCGCAAGCACGGGAACCCGCCGACATGAGGCCGGCCGTCGTGATCAGGCGGGGCACGCCGGACGACGCGGAACTGGCCGCTTTGCTCGCGGCGGTCGCCGTGCTGCGCCGCAAATCCGCACCGCCACCGGGATGCAATCGCCGGGCCGGGGCCTCGTGGACGCCCGCCGGCCGGGCCTACCGGCCGCCCGGCATGTGGACGTCGGGGTGAGATCCGTTCCCCGGCGGGAGTGTGCCCGCCGGACCGCCGCCGCGCCGGAAGCCCGGTGCACCGAACCGAGGAGAGCCCATGCTGGAAATCAGCCTGCTCGGACCCCTGCGGGTGGAAGGCCCCCACGGGGAGTTCGGGACGACCTCCACCAAGATCAGGCAGGTCCTCGCCCTGCTGGCGCTGGAGAGCCCCAGCGCCGTCGACGTCGACCGCATCACCGAGGAGCTGTGGCCGCAGCGGCCGCCGAAGTCGGCACTGGGCACCGTGCAGACCTACGTCTACCACGTGCGCAAGCACCTGACCGCGCACGTCGGCTCCGGGAGCAAGCTCCTCGCCACCGTGCGCCACGGCTACCTGCTCGACATCGACCCGGAGTGCCTCGACGTCCGCCGGTTCGAGCGGGCCGTGCGGGAGGGCCGGGCGGCGCTGGACGCCGGCCGGGCCGCCGACGCCTCCGCCCGGATGGACCGGGCACTGGCCATGTGGCGCGGGGCCGCGCTCGCCGACGTGCGGCAGGGACCGGCGCTGGACGCCGAAGCCGCGCGGCTGGAGGGCCTGCGCGAGGCCGCGCTCGAACTGCGGGTCCAGGCCGACCTCGAGCAGGAGCACCTGCCCGAGGTGATCCCGGAGCTGCAGGCGCTGATCCGCCGCTACCCGCTGCGCGAGCGCTTCCACCACCAGCTGGTCACCGCGCTCAACCGGGCGGGCCGGCGCGCCGACGCGCTCGTCGCCTACCAGCACACCTGCCGCGTGCTCAACGAGGAGCTCGGCCTCGACCCCTCCGACGAGCTGCGCCGGCTGCACCACCTCGTGCTGACCGGCGCGCCGTCCGGAGCGCCCCGCCGCACGTCCGCCCTCGAGCACCCGGTCCCGCTGTGACGGCGACGACGGGAGGAACCATGGACATCGACACCACCGGCGTCGACCACGTGCTGAGCACCACCCGCGCGGTCCGCCGCAAGCTCGACCTCGACCGCCCGGTGTCGCCGGAGGTCCTGGAGACCTGCCTGCGGTTGAGCACCTACGCGCCTTCGCCCGGCAACCAGCAGAGCTGGCGCTGGATCGTCGTGCGGGACCCGTGGTCGCGCAAGCAGCTCGGGGCGCTGTTCCGGGAGGTCGGACGCGCCTACCTGGCCGGCGTGCGCGCCGAGCTGGGCGCCGCGGTCGCGCACCCGCCGGTCCGCCGGATGGTCGGTTCCGTGCAGCACCTGATCGACGTCATCGACCGCGTCCCGGTGCTGGTCGTCCCGTGCGTCCAGGGCACCCCGCCGTCGGGCAACGCCGAAGCGGCTTCGTTCTACGGCGGGATCTACCCCGCCGTGTGGAGCTTCCAGCTCGCGCTGCGCTCCCGGGGCCTCGGCACCGTCCTGACGACGTTGCACCTGCAGCGGGAGCGGGAGGCGGCGGAGATCCTCGGCCTGCCCGCGGACGTGACGCAGGTCGGCCTGCTGCCGGTCGCCCACACGACCACCACGGACTTCCGCCCGCCGGCCCGCCGTCCCCTCGGCACCGTCGCCTTCCTCGACACGTGGGGCCGTCCCCTGACCTGACCAGCCAGTTCTCTGAGAGCGGAGCAGCCATGCCCGTCGCCAACGGCGGCAGCGTCGTGCTCTTCCCCGGCCAGGGCACCCAGGCCAAGGGAATGGGCGCGGACCTGTTCGAGCGGTTTCCCGACCACGTCGCCCTCGCCGGCGAGGTCCTCGGCTACGACATCGCCCGGCTGTGCCTGGAAGACCCGGACGGCCGTCTCGACGACACCCGCTACACCCAGCCCGCGCTCTACGTCGTCAACGCCCTGTCCTACCTGGACCGGCTCCGGCGCGGGGAGCCCGAAGCCGACGTGCTGCTCGGGCACAGCCTCGGCGAGTACAACGCGCTGCTGGCCGCGGGCGCCTTCGACTTCGAAACCGGGCTGAAGCTCGTCGCCCAGCGCGCGGTCCTCATGGCCGGGGAGAACGGCGGGGCGATGCTGGCCGTGCTGGGCGTCCCGGCCGACGAGCTGGCCGGGCTGCTCGCGGCCGACGGACTGACCACAGTGGACATCGCGAACCGGAACACGCCCACGCAGAACGTGGTGTCCGGCCCGGAGCCCGACATCGACCGCGCCAAGCAGGCGCTGACCGCCCGGGGCGTGCGGGTGGCCGCGCTGCGCGTGTCGGCCGCCTTCCACTCGCGGTACATGCGTGCGGCGGGCGAGGAGTTCGCGGCCTTCCTGCGCGGGTTCACCTTCGCCCCGCTGCGCCGGACCGTGATCGCCAACGTGACCGCGCGCCCGTACCGCGACGGCGAAGTGGCGCGGACGCTCGGCGACCAGATCGCGGGCACCGTGCGGTGGGCCGACAGCGTCCGCGCGGTGCTGCGCCGGCTGCCCGCCGCGGACTTCCGGGAAATCGGCGGGGAAGGAGTGCTGACGAGAATGGTGCGGCAGATCGACGCGACGCCGGTGTCCCCGGCCGTGGCCCCGCGCCGGGTGTTCACCGTGGCGTTCGCCGGCGGCGACGAAAACGCCTACCGGCCCCTCGCCGCGCACCTCGGCGGGCTGGACGTGGTGCCGCTCGAACGGCCGGGCCGCGGCCGCCGGGTGGCCGAGCCGCTGTCGGCGGACGTCGACGCGGTCGTGACCGACCTGCTGGACCAGCTGCGGGACCGGCTCGACGAGCCGTACGCGATCTACGGCCACAGCCTCGGCGCCCGCCTGGCGTTCCTGCTCTGCCGGCGCATCCGGGCCGAACACCTCCCGGGGCCGCAGCGGCTGGTCGTCTCCGGGGAGTGCGGCCCGTCGGTGCCCAGCCGGGAACGCGACACCTGGCGCCTGACCGGGGACGCGTTCTGGGCCCACCTCGACCGGCTCGGCGGGGTGCCCGCGCAGCTGCGGCAGTTCGAAGACCTGATGGCGCACTACGAACGCGTGCTGCGGGCCGACTTCACCGTGCTCGGCCGGTACGCCCACCGCGACGAACCGCCGCTGGACGTGCCGATCACCGTCGTCACCGGGGACCGCGAACCGTTCACCGACGCGGAGATCGCGGCCTGGCAGCGCGAAACCACCGAGCCGCTGCTGAGGCACCGGCTGCCCGGCGACCACTTCTTCATCCGCGAGCACTGGGCCGCCCTGGCGGACCTGATCGGCGGGACCGAGCCGCGGACCGCCGCGGCTGCGTCCCGCCCGTGAACCACACCCGCCCGACCGAGGGAGGAACTCCGATGCCCGACCCGACGTTGACCGCCGAGCTGAAGAGCTACCTGGAGAGCGAAGCGCTCTTCCGCTTCGGCGACGAGATCACCGAGGACACCGACCTGTTCAAGGCCGGGGTGCTCGACTCGTTCGGCTACCTGGCCCTGATGAACCACGTGCACGAGCGCTACGGCGTCGAGCTGGGGGAGAACCTGCTCGACAGCGTGCTGGTGTCGCTGCGCGGCATCGCCGAGTTCGTCGAGTCGGCCGCGGTCCCGAGCGCGGACGGCCGGTGACGCCGGGATGTGCGGAATCGCCGGTGTGTACGGCGGCGACCGGTCGCCGGAGGGCCACCGGGAGCTGATCGAAGGGATGCTCCGCCAGATCGAGCACCGCGGCCCGGACGAGGCGGGCTGCTACCTGGACGACCGGCTCGCCATGGGCACGGTCCGGCTGAGCGTCATCGACCTCGCGAGCGGGTCGCAGCCGGTCGGCAGCGCCGACGGGCGGTGGTGGCTGTGCTACAACGGCGAGCTCTACAACTACCGGGAGCTGCGCCGCGAACTGCGGGCGCGCGGGATCCGGTTCCGCACGGACTCCGACACCGAGGTCGTGCTGCAGGCGTGGCTGACCTGGGGCCGAGACTGCCTGTCCCGGTTCAATGGCGCCTTCGCCTTCGCGATCTACGACTCCGCGGCCGGTGAGCTCACCCTGGTGCGCGACCGGTTCGGCAAGCGCCCGCTGTTCGTGGCCCGGCACGGCGACGGCTGGCTGTTCGCCTCGGAGATGAAGGCCTTCCTCGCCTACCCGGGGTTCCGGTTCTCCTTCGACCCCGCCCAGCTGGCGTCAATCTTCGCCACTTGGACGCCGCTGCCCGACCACAGCGGTTACCGCGGTGTCGAGCAGGTGCCGATGGGCGAATACCTGTGCCTGCGCGGCGACCGCGTGGACCGCGGCCGCTGGGCCGAGCTCGACCTGACGCCCGGCCCGGCCCCGGAGTCCGAGGCGGCCGCGATCGAGCGGGTCCGTGCGGAACTGGCCGCGGCGGTGGACGTGCGGCTGCGCAGCGACGTCGAGGTCGGCGTCTACGCCTCCGGTGGCCTGGACTCCTCGATCATCGCCCACCTGGCCGCGCAGCGGCAGCCCGCCGGCCTGCGGACGTTCTCCGTGGAGTTCGAGGACGCCCGCTTCGACGAGTCGGCCGAGCAGGCGGCGCTCACCGAGCGGCTCGGGACCCGCCACCACGCCCTGCGGGTGCGTGACGAGGACATCGTGGGCGCGTTCCCGGCCGCGGTCCGGCACGCCGAGGTCCCCGCGTTCCGCACCGCGTTCGTCCCGATGTACCTGCTCGCCGAGCGGGTGCGCGAGGCCGGGATCAAGGTGGTGCTCAGCGGCGAGGGCGCGGACGAGGCCTTCCTCGGCTACGGCCTCTTCAAGGACGCGCTGCTGCTGGAAGCCTGGGACGAGCTCGACGAGCAGGCGCGGCTCGACCGGATCGCGCGCAGCCACCCGTACCTGCCGCACTTCAGCGACGAAGGCGCGGCGCGGCGGTTGCTGGGCCTGTACCGGCGGTTCACCGAAGAGCACCTGCCAGGGCTGTTCACCCACCAGATGCGGTTCCAGAACGGCCGGTTCGCGGTGCGGCTGCTGCGTGAGGCGGCCGACCCGTTCGGCCCCGCACAGCGGCTGGTGGCCGGGGAGCCGGGGTACGTCGGGCTCGGCACCGTGCAGCGGGCGCAGTGGCTGGAGTTCCGCACCCTGCTGGCCGGCTACCTGCTGTCCACCCAGGGCGACCGGATGGCGCTCGGGCACGGCGTCGAGAACCGCTGCCCGTTCCTCGATCCCGCCGTGGTGCGGCTGGCCGCTTCGGTCAACCACCGCTTCGGCGACCCGTTCGACGAGAAGTACCTGCTCAAGCGCGCCTACGCGGACGTGCTGCCGGAGCGGGTCCTCGCCAAGGGCAAGTTCCCCTACCGGGCCACCGACAGCGCCGCGTTCGTGCGCGCGTGCCCGGACTACCGCGACCTCCTGACCGACAGGTCCACTTTGGACGAGATTGGGGTGCTCGATCCCGAGTTCACCCGAGCGCTCGTGGACCGGGTCTTCGACGGCCCCGCCGAACGCGTCGGCACCAAGGAGAACCAGGCGTTCACCTTGCTGGCTTCGCTGTTCTGGCTGCACCACTGGTTCGTCCGCGGGCAGGCCCGCGACAGCGCGCCGCTGCGTTCCGGGCTGCGCGTCACCGACCGCCGTACCAGCATGCTGCCGGCCTAGCCGGGCACGGAAGACGAGGACTGCTCATGAGCCACCCCTCCGGTGACCCGGCCGGTTCCGACGTCGCCATCGTGGGCGCGGCGCTGCGGCTGCCGGGCGCCCGCACCATCGACGAGTTCTGGGCGAACCTGGCCGGCGGCCACTCGCTGATCCGCGAAGTCCCCGCGCGGCGCTGGCGCGCCGCCGACCACGCCGGCGACCCGCGCCGCGACGGCGACAAGACCAGCAGCGTCTGGGGCGGGTTCGTCGACGACGTGGAGTGCTTCGACGCGGACTTCTTCCACGTCTCCCCGCGCGAGGCGCGGCTGATGGACCCCCAGCAGCGCATGGCGCTGGAACTGAGCTGGCACGCCATCGAGGACGCCGGCTACCGCGGCGACCGGCTCGCCGGCTCGCGCACCGGCGTGTTCATGGGCGTGTGCCACTGGGACTACGCCGAGCTCGTCGAGCAGGAGCACGACCGGATCGACGCCTACTACCCGACCGGCTCGGCGTACGCGATCATCGCCAACCGCGTGTCGCACCACTTCGACTTCCGCGGGCCGAGCGTCGTCAACGACACCGCCTGCGCGAGCTCGCTGGTCGCGGTGCACCAGGCCGTCCAGGCCCTGCTGGCCGGCGACTGCGAGCTGGCACTGGCCGGCGGGGTGAACCTCGTCTGGTCACCGCGGCACTTCATCGCGTTCAGCAAGGCGGGGATGCTGTCCCCGACCGGGCGCGCCCGGGCGTTCGACGCGGGGGCCGACGGCTACGTGCGCGGCGAAGGCGGCGGTGTCCTGCTGCTCAAGCGCGCGGCGGACGCGCGGCGCGACGGCGACCCGGTGCACGCGATCGTCAAAGGCGTCGGGACCAACCACGGCGGCCGCACCAACTCGCTCACCGTGACCAACCCGGACGCCCAGGCGCAGCTGATCGTGGACACCTACCGGCGGGCCGGGATCGACCCCGCCTCGGTGAGCTACGTGGAGGCGCACGGCACCGGCACCCCCGTCGGCGACCCGATCGAGGTGCGCGGGCTGAAGAAGGCGTTCGCCGCGCTCGGCGACACCCGCACCGGCCAGGAGTGCGGGATCGGTTCGGTCAAGCCGAACATCGGGCACCTCGAAGGCGCCGCGGGGATCGCGGGCATCCTCAAGGTGATCGCGGCGATGCGGCACCGCAGGCTGCCGGCCACCGTCGGGTTCGAGCGGCTGAACCCCCTGATCAAGCTGACCGGCACACCGTTCCACGTCGTCGACCGGCCGGCGGGCTGGACACCCGACGGCGACCGCCCGCTGCGGGCCGCGGTCAGTTCGTTCGGGTTCGGCGGGACGAATGCGCACGCGGTCCTGGAGGCGCCGGGCGGGGTGCCCGCGGAGGTTGCTTCGGGTGGCGTGTCGGCGGGGACTGCCTCGGGCGGTGTGTCGGCGGAGGCTGCCTCAGGCGGCGTGTCCGCGGAGGCTGCCCCGGCCACCGAGGAATGGCTGCCGGTGTCCGCCATGGACGATGAGCGGCTGCGCGAAACCTGCGCCGGGCTGGCCGCGTGGGCTCGGGCGCGCCTGGCCGAGGGCGAGGCGCCCGCGCTCGCCGACGTCGCGCACACGCTGCGTCACGGCCGGGTCCCGATGCCGGCCCGGGTGGTGTTCCGCGCCGCGGACCTGGCCGGGTGGGCCGGGCAGCTCGAGTGCGTCGCCCGCGGCGAAGCCGAGCCGGAAGGATGCCTGCGCGGGCAGGCCGGCCCCGACGGCGCCCTCGCCGCCGGCCTGGAGGAAGCCGACGTGGCCGAACTGGCGGCGCGCTGGGCGGAGCAGGGCCGGGCCGGGAAGTTCGCCCGCGCCTGGGTGCACGGCCTGCCCGTGGACTGGTCGGCCTGGCCCGCCACCGGGCGGCGCGTGCACCTGCCCGGGTACGCCTTCGCCCGGACGCCGTTCTGGTTCCGGCCGCTCGATCCTGCGGCGCCCGGCCACCCGTCGCTCGGCGAAGGCCGCGAGTCCGGCGGCGGCTGGACGTTCCCGCTGGTCTTCACCGCCGGCCAGGACTTCGTGGGTGACCACGTCGTCAACGGGACTCCGGTCGTGCCGGGCGTCGCCGTCCTCGGGCTCGTCCTCGCCGCCGCGGCGCGCATCGGCGGGCCCGGTGTCCCGAGCGTGCGCCACTTCGGCTGGATCCGGCCGTTGGCCGTGCCCGGCGAACGGCTCGCTGTGCGACTGCGGCTGGTGCCCGCCGGTGACGGCTACGACGTCGCCGTCCTCGGCGAGTCCGGCGAGCGGTACGCGGCCGGGCGGCTCGTGGCCGGGTCGAGCTCCGGCGAGCAGGCGGACCCGGCCGGGCTGCGCGCGCGGTTCGCCGAGCCCTTCGACGTCGGCGACGGCTACGCGGCCCTGCGGGCCAGCGGGATCGAGCACGGGCCGGCGTTGCGCGGGCTCGAAGCGGTCTCCCGCGGCGCGGACGGGGTCCTCGCCCGCATCCGGGTGCCGGCACCCGGCGGATGGCTGCTGCCCCCGGCGGTGCTCGACAGCGCACTGCAGGCCGTCCTCGCCCTGGGCACGGACGGCCCCGGCGGCTGGCGCCGGCCCGCCGCGGCCTCGGTGCCGTTCGCATTGGACGAGCTGACCCTCTACGCCCCGGTCGGCACCACCGCATGGGCCGTGATCCGCCCCGCGAACAGCGACGGGTCCAAAGTGGACATCGACGTGCACGGCGACGACGGCGCACTCTGCGCCCGGCTGCGCGGTTACACCGCCCGCCCGCTCGCGCCGAAGCCGGCCGAGGGTGACTTGGAAGCGCGGCAGGGGCGGGGGTCCGCACCGGCGCTCGCGGCGGGGCCGGCCGACGGTGACTTGGTGGAAGCGCGGCAGGTGTGGGCGCCCGCGCTCGCGGCGAAGTCGGCCGAGGGCGACTCGGTGGAGGTGCGGCAGGGGTGGGGGCCCGCGTCGGCGGCCGGAGCCGTGGTCGCGCCCATGGCGAAGCCGCTCGAGGGTGATCTCCCGGAGGCGCGGCAGCCCGCACCCGCACCGGCGCTCGCGACGAGGCTGGCCGAGGGCGACTCGGTGGAGGCGCGGCAGGGGTGGGTGCCCGCGTCGGCGGCCGGAGCCGTTGCTGCGCCTATGGCGAAGCCGGCCGAGGGCGATCTCCTCGAAGTGCGCCAGGTGTGGCGGCCCGCGCCCCCGCCCGCGCCCGTGGGCAGCACCGCAGGCCCGCTGGTGGTGCTGAACGCCGTCCTGGCCGAGGCGCCCGCCGCGGCCGTTGCGGGCCGGCTGGATGCGGAGGTCCTGCCGCTGCCCGTCGTGTCTCCCGCCGCGCCCGCGGAGGCGGCGGCCGTGTTCGACGCCTGCTACCGGCACCTGCGCACCCTGCTCGGCCGGCCGGGGACGGCGGCCCGGACCGTGCTCGTCGTCGCCCCGGGCGCCCCGGACGACCCCGTGTACGCCCCGCTCGCCGCGGTGCTGAAGTCGCTGCGCAAGGAGAATCCGGCCGTCCGGGGCAAGCTCGTGCTCGTCGAGGGGTTGGGCGCGGACGACGCCGGCCGGTTCGAGGCGATCGTGCGTGCCGAGGCCGGCGCGGCCGAGGTGGAAGTCGCCTACGACCGGGACGGGCGGCGCCTGCGGCGGGAGAGCGTGGAACTGCCGGTGGCCGACGGCGGCGAGTCGCTGCTGCGCCCCGGCGGCGTCTACTGGATCACCGGCGGTGCGGGCGGCGTGGGCCGGCTGGTCGCCGCGCACCTGTGCGACCGCTACGGCGCCACCGTGGTGCTCGGCGGCCGCGGGGCTCCCGGCGCCGAGGTCGAGGCGCTGCGGGACCGCTACGGCGACCGGATCCACCACCAGCCGGTCGACGTGACCGACGCGGGCGGTGTGCGCGCCGCCGCCGCGGCGATCCGCGAGCGGTTCGGCCGCCTCGACGGGGTGTTCCACGCCGCCGGGGTGCTCGCCGACGGCCACCTCGTGGCCACGCCGCCGGAGGCGACCGCCGCGGTGCTCGCGCCCAAGCTGGCCGGCACCGCGCACCTCGACGCCGCCTGCCGGGAGCAGGCGGCGGGCTTCCTGCTGCTGTTCGGTTCGGTCGCGGGCGCGTTCGGCAGCGCGGCGCAAACGGCGTACGCGGCGGCGAACGCCTTCCTCGACGCCCACGCGGCGCGGGCGTCGGGCCTGACGGTCCGCGTCGTCGACTGGCCGCTGTGGGCCGAGGGCGGCATGCGGGTCGACGCGGCGACCGAGGCCTACCTGCGGAAGACGACGGGCACCGTGGCGCTGCCGACACCCGTGGCGCTCGCCGCGCTGGAGCGCGCGCTGCGCGTCGACGCGCCCGTCCAGCGGGCCGTTCTGTTCGGGGAGGCGGCGAAGCTGCGCCGGTACGCGGGCCTGGTCACCGGCGAACCCGCCGTCCGTCCGGCTCCGGCGGCGACGGGGGAGTCCACAGTGGATGACCGCACGCTCGCCGCGCGGGCCGAGGACCACCTGCGGCGGCTGTTCGCCGAGCTGACCGGGCAGGACCCGGAGCGCATCCGGCCCGACGAGAAGCTGGAGCGCTACGGCATCGACTCGCTCGTCGTCGTGGACCTGACGAGCCGGCTGGAGGACGACTTCGGCTCGCTGCCCAAGACGCTGTTCTTCGAGCACGTCGACCTGCGCGGCGTGGCGGGCTACCTGCTGGCCGAGCACCGCGACCGGCTGCGGCAGATGTTCGGCGCGGCACCCGAGCCGGAGCCCGAGCCGCAGACCCAGCCGGAATCCCAGCCGGAACCCCAGCCCGCACCCGCACCGGCGCCCGTCCCGGTCGCGAAGAGCGAGCCGCGGGCCGAACGGGACAGCCACGACATCGCGGTGATCGGCATGGCCGGGCGCTATCCGGGTGCCGACACGCTGGCGGAGTTCTGGGAGCTGCTCAGCGAAGGGCGGCACAGCTTCGAGCCGGTGCCGCGTGACCGGTGGCGTCACGAGGACCTCTACTTCGACGAGCGCGACGTGCCCGGCAAGACCGTCGTCAAGACCGGGACGTTCCTGCGCGACATCGACGCGTTCGACCCGCGCTACTTCGCGATTTCCCAGCGGCAGGCGGAACTGATGTCCCCTGAGGTCCGGCTGCTGCTGCAGGCCGGCGTGACGGCGCTGGAGGACGCGGGCTACTCCCGGGAGACGATCCAGCGCCGCTACGAGGGTGACGTCGCCGTGCTCGTCGGCTCGATGAACAACAGCTACTCCCTCTACGGGTTCCAGAACGCGCTGGTGCGCGGCACGGCCACCAGCGGCAGCGAGATCGGCGTGTTCGCCAACATGCTGTCCTACTTCTACGGCTTCACCGGGCCGTCGATGTTCCTGGACACGATGTGCGCCTCGTCCTCGACGTGCGTGCACCAGGCGGTGCGGATGCTCCGGGCCGGCGAGTGCCGGATGGCCGTCGTCGGCGGGATCAACCTCATGCTGCACCCCTACGACCTCATCGCGACGTCCCAGGCGCACTTCACCAGCAAGACCGCCGACGTGCTGCGCAGCTACGGGATCGGCACCGACGGCACCGTGCTCGGCGAGGGCGTGGGGATGGTGGTGCTCAAGCCCCTGTCCGAAGCGATCGCCGACGGCGATCACGTCCACGGCGTCATCCGCGGCACCGGCATGACCAACGCTGGCGTGCGCAACGGCTTCACCGTGCCGAGCCCCGCCCAGCAGGCCCGGGCCATCGAAAAGGCGCTCGACGACGCCGGCGTGGACGCGCGCACGATCAGCTACCTCGAAGGCCACGGCTCGGCGACGTCGCTGGGCGACCCGATCGAGATCAAGGGCGCGACGACGGCGTTCCGCCGCCACACCGCCGACCGCGGCTTCTGCGCGCTGGGCTCGGTCAAATCGAACGTGGCCCACCTGCTGTCCGGCTCGGGCATCGCCGGGCTGACGAAGGTACTGCTGCAGCTCAAGCACCGCACGCTCGCGGCGTCCCTGCACGCGGAACCGGCCAGCCCGGCGATCGACTTCGCCGACACGCCGTTCGTCGTGCAGCACGAGCGCGCCGAATGGCGCCGTCCGGTGATCGACGGGCGGCCGGTGCCCCGGCGGGCCGGCGTGACCTCGATCGGGGCCGGTGGCGCGAACGTGCATCTCGTCGTCGAGGAGCACGAGAACCCGGCGCCGCGGCCGGACGCGGGCGTGCCGCGGCTGCTGGTCTGCTCGGCGACGACGCCGCGGGCGCTCGGCCGGGTGCTGCGCGACCTGCACGCCTACGTGCGCACCGAACGGCCGGGCCTGGACGCGCTGGCCTACACCCTGCAGACCGGCAAGAACGAACTGCCGTGCCGGCTGGCGTTCACCGCCGAGGACCTCGCGGCCGCCGAAGCCCGGCTGGCCGAACTGTCCGAAGTGGATTGGGACGGCCCCGTGCGGATGCCCGGCGGCGTCCGGTTCACCTCCAGCACGATGAGCGTGTCCCGGCCCCCGGACGGGGAAGAGGTGACGCGGGCGCTCGCCGCGGCCGACCTCGCGGCCCTGGCCGGGTACTGGACCGCGGGCGCGGCCGTGGATTGGGACCTGCTCTGGCCGCCGGGCACCCGCCCGGCCAAGCTGTCGCTGCCCGCCTACCCGTTCGAGAAGGTCCGGTGCTGGTACCCCGGCTTCGACGACGCGCCGGACGTGCTGCGCCCGCTCGCCTTCACCCGGCGCGAGCACCCGTGGGTCGGCGTCAACCGGTCGGACCTGAGCGGGATCCGCTACCGGCTGCCGCTGCGCGGCGACGACCTGCTCGACTACGTCTACTCGGTCCGCCGCGAACGCCGGTACGCCACGGTCGCCTTGCTGGACGGCGTGCTCGCCTTCGCCGACGTCGCCGGTCTCGACGGGGACGGGTGGGCCGTCCGCGACGCCCGCTGGGGCGCCCTGCCCGCTCCCGCGGCGGAGGAGCGGCAGCTGGAGTGGCGGCTGGGCCGGCGGGACGGCGTCCACCAGGCCGAACTGCGTGCCGAGGACGGCACCCTCCTGTTCAGCGCGGACGTGGTGCCCGCCGAAGCGGCGGAAGGCGGGACCGAGCCGGCGGTGACCGCGCTGCTCTCGCTCGACCAGGACGCTTTCTACGCGAAGCTGGGCGAGCTCGGCGTGGATCCGCGGCCGTACGCCCGCGTCGTCGAAGGCGTCGCCGAACTCGGCGGCCGGCTCCTCGTGCGGGTCGCCGAGCCCGCGCGGCGCCAGGACCCGGCCCCGCGGCGCGTGCGCATCCCGGCCTGGGTGTGCGCCGGGCTCGTGCAGGGCGTGCAGTACCTGACCGGCGACGCCGACGCCGCGATCGGGCAGCTCGCCTCGGCGACCGGCGGAGACTTCGGCCGCACCCGTGCCCTGCTGGTCGAGGGCACCGGGGACGCCTGTTTCGACATCCGCCTGCTCGACGACACCGGCCGGGTGCTGGGCCGGTTCGCCGGAGCCCGGTTCGGCGCGGTTCCCCCGCCGGACGAGCCGGCCGGCACCCCGGACGACGACCTCCGCGCCCGGCTGACCGGCGTCGTCCGGGAGACGGTCGCCGAGCTGCTCAAGCTGGACCCGGCCGAGGTGGACGAGGACACCCACTTCCCCGCCTACGGTTTCGAGTCGATCACGCTCGCTTCGCTGGCCACCGAACTCGGCGCGCGGCTGGGGACCGACCTGCGCCCGTCGGTGTTCTTCGAGTTCCCCAACATCCGCGGCCTCGTCGGCAAGCTGGCCGGGGAGGTGCGGGAACGGGAACCGGCGGAACGGGCGGCCCTGTCCGCCGCCACGCCCGCCACGCCCGCCGCGTCTGCCACGGCTGCCACGGCTGCCGCGCTTGCCACGGCTGCCGCGCCTGCCGCGGCCACCACGGCCACCACGGCGGCCGCGCCCGCCACGCCTGCCGCGCCGGCCACCCCCGCCACGGCCACCACGGCCGCCGCGCCTGCCGCGTCTGCCGCGCCAGCCACTCCCGCCACAGCCACCGCGCCCGCCACGGCCACACTCGCGCCCGCCGAACCCGGCACCGGCGCGGTGGCGATCGTCGGCATCGCCGGGCGGTTCCCCGGCGCGGACGACCCGGACGCCTTCTGGGCCCGGCTGCGGGCGGGCGAGGACCTGGTGACGTCCTACCCGGGCGACCGGTTCGACGACCGTTACGCCGACGTCGTGGCGCGCGCGGACTTCCCGAAGTTCGCCGGGCTGCTGCGGGACGTCGACCGGTTCGACGCCGACTTCTTCGCCGTGTCGCGGCTGGAAGCCGAGCTGATGGACCCGCAGCACCGGCTGGCGCTGGAAACCGTGTGGACGGCGCTGGAGGACGGCGGGTACCCGCCGGTCCGGCTGCCCGCGGACACCGGCGTCTTCTTCGGCGTGTCCGGCACCGACTACCACCACCTGCTCAACGCCAGCGGGGTCGCGCCCGAGGCCTACACCGCGACCGGCAACTCGCACGCCGTGCTCGCCAACCGGCTTTCGTTCCTGCTCGACGTGCACGGGCCGAGCGAGCCGGTCGACACCGCGTGCTCCAGCTCGCTCGTCGCGCTCCACCGCGCGGTGGAGAGCATCCGGTCCGGGCGGTGCGGCATGGCGATCGCCGGCGGGGTGAACCTGCTGCTGAGCGTGGACACCTTCGCCGCGGCGGAACAGGCCGGGATGCTCAGCCCGGACGGGCGGTGCAAGACGTTCTCGGCGGCCGCCGACGGGTACGTCCGTGCCGAGGGCGCGGCGGCCGTGCTGCTCAAGCCGCTGGCGGCCGCGCTGCGCGACGGCGACGTCATCCGGGGCGTGATCCTGGGCAGCGCGGAGAACCACGGCGGCCGGGCCGCGTCGCTGACCGCGCCCAACGCGGCCGCGCAGGCCGAAGTCGTGCGGACGGCGATGGCCGGGATCGACCCGGACACCGTCGGCTACGTCGAAGCGCACGGCACCGGCACGGCGCTGGGCGATCCGGTGGAGGTCGACGCGCTCGCCACGGCCTACCGGGACCTCGGCGCCTCGGCGGGCCGCGTCCGGGCGCTGGGCTCGGTCAAAGCGAACATGGGCCACGCCGAAGCGGCGGCCGGCCTGGCGGGCCTGCTGAAGGTGCTGCAGCAGATGCGCCACCGCGAGCTGCTGCCGGTGCTGCACTGCGACCGGCTGAACCCGCACCTGCGGCTCGAGGGCAGCGGCTTCGAGGTGGTGCGCGAGCTGCGCCCCTGGGCACCGGTGACGGACGCGGCCGGGCGCGAACTGCCGCTGCGCGCCGGAATCAGCAGCTTCGGCTTCGGCGGCGTCAACGCCCACGTCGTCGTGGAAGCGCCGCCGGACCGGCCGGCACCGGCACCGGCCGCGGGTCCGCAGGCGATCGTGCTGTCCGCCCGCGACGCCGACCGGCTGCGCGCGCGGGCCGGGGACCTGCGTGACTTCCTCGTGCGCGCCCTGGCCGACGGCCACGCGCCCGCCCTCGCGGATCTGGCGTTCACGCTGCAGGTGGGCCGCGAGGAGATGGAGCACCGGCTCGGGTTCGCCGCCGGCAGCGTCGAAGACGTCGTCGCGGCGCTCGGCGCGTTCCTCGACGGCACCGCCCGCCCGGGGCTGCACACCGGCGTCCTGCGGCGCGCCCGCGGGGCCGCGGTGGCCCGGGACCGCACCCCGGACCCGGCCGCGACGGCCGCGGCGGGCACGGGCGACCTCGACCGCCTCGTCGCCCTGTGGTGCGAAGGCCGCGTCGTCGGCTGGGCGGACCTGCACCCCGCCGGGGCCCGCCGCACCGTGGCGCTGCCGTCGTACCCGTTCGCGCGCCGGCGCCACTGGGTGCCGGAACCCGAACCGCCGACGTTCGACGTGGCCGCGCGCGCGGCCCTGCTCGACGAAGTCCTGGCCGACCGGGTGAGCCCCGATGCCCTCGGCGTCTGAAGCCGGTCCCTCGTCCCGCTGGAAGGGAGTTCCCGCAGTGACCCGCAGCACCCTGCGCGTGCCCGCGTGGCGCGCCGAACCGGCAGGCCCGGCCGCTCCGCCGGCCGGCGCCCGCCGGCTGGTCCTGGTGTGCGACCTGCCCGGCGCCGCCGTCCGCGACCGGCTCCCCGGCGCCTCGCTCGCCGAGGTGCCCGGCGGCGGCGACGACCCGGCCACCGCCTACGAACGGGCCGCGATCCGGCTCTTCGGCGAACTCAAGCGGCTGCTCTCGGCGCCGGCGGGCCGTCCGTGCCTGGTGCAGGTCGCCTGCCGGGCGGGCACGGTGTTCCCCGGCCTGCTCGGCCTGCTGCGCACCGCCGCCCAGGAGGACCCGGCGCTGCACGGGCAGCTGGTCGAGTTCGCCCACGAGCCGTCGGGCGACGAGCTGGCCGAGGCACTGGCCGCCGAATCGGGTGCCGGACGCGATCACGTGCGCTACACCCCGGCGGGCCGGCAGGCCCCGCACTGGGCCCCGGCACCGGCCACCGCCGCCCCGGCGGCGTGGCGGCCCGGCGGCGTCTACCTGATCAGCGGGGGAGCGGGCGGGATCGGCCGCCTGCTCGCCGAAGACGTGACGCGCCGCGCCCCGGGCGCGGTCGTGGTCCGGTGCGGCCGGGCCCCCGAAACCGGCGCCCCCGGGGAGTACCACAGCGTCGACGTCACGGACGCGGCCGCGGTGCGCCGGCTGGTCGAGGACGTCGTCCGCGCCCACGGGCGGCTCGACGGCGTCGTGCACGCGGCGGGCGTGCTGCGGGACGGTTACCTGATCCACGCGTCCTATCAGGACTTCCGGCGCGTGCTCGCGCCGAAGGTGAGCGGCGTGGTCCACCTCGACGAGGCGACCCGCGACCTGCCGCTCGACTTCTTCGCCGCGTTCTCCGCCGCCGCCGGGGCGCTCGGCAACGCGGGCCAAGCCGGTTACGCCGCGGCCAACGGGTTCCTCGACGCCTACCTCGGCGTCCGGGCCGGGCTGGCCGCCCGGGGCGAACGGCACGGCGTCGGTGTTTCGCTGGGCTGGCCGCTGTGGCGCGACGGCGGCATGCACCCGCCCGAGGAGGAGCTGCCCGCGCTCGCCGAGCGGTTCGGCCCGCCGCTGGAGACCGCGGCCGCGCTGGAGGCCCTGCACGGAGCGATCGCGCTCGGTGCCGCCCACGTCGTGATTTCCGGGGAAGGGGACGAAATGCACGCGAAGCCGGCCGATCTGCCCGCCCGGGTGCTGGCCCGCTTGAAGGACCTGCTGGCCGAGACGATGCGGCTCGACCCCGCCCGGCTCGACGCGGCGGCGCCTCTGGACGGCTACGGGATCGACTCGCTCACCGTCACCCGGCTGAACCGGCGGTTCGCGCAGTGGTTCGGGGCGCTGCCCAAGACGCTGCTGTACCAGTACCCGACCCTCGGTGACCTGGCCGCCCACCTCGCCGAGCACTATCCCGACGGCTGCGCCCGCTGGCTCGCCGACGTGCCCACGGCCCCTGGGGCGGCTGCTTCCGCGACCGCTTCGGGCGCCACCTCCGAGCCACCGACTGCTTCCGGGGCGCCTTCGATCGCCGGGGCCGCGCCGGTGCCCGAAGCCGCGGTGTCTCCGGCCACCGCTTCCGTTCCGGCGCCCCGCCCGCGCACGCCCCGCCCGCGCACGCCACAGCCCGTCCCGGCCGGCGAGCCGATCGCCGTCATCGGCCTGAGTGGGCGGTACCCCGACGCCCCCACCCTGGACGAGTTCTGGGCGAACCTGCGGGCCGGCCGCGACAGCGTCCGGGAGGTCCCCGCCGCACGGTGGTCACTGGACGGCTTCTACGAGCCCGACAAGCAGCGTGCCGTCGAAGAGGGCGCCAGCTACAGCAAGTGGGGCGCGTTCCTCGACGGCTTCGCCCGGTTCGACGCCGCGTTCTTCGGGATTTCGCCGCGGGAGGCCGCCGACATCGACCCGCAGGAACGGCTGTTCCTGGAAACGGTGTGGTGCGCTCTCGAGGACGCCGGGTACACCCGTGCCCGGCTGGCCGAGCGGCACCAGGGCCGGGTCGGGGTCTTCGCCGGCGTGACCAAGACCGGCTTCGACCGCCACCGCCCGCCGGCCTCCGGGGGGCTCCGGCCCGCGCCGCGGACGTCCTTCGCGTCACTGGCCAACCGCGTGTCCTACCTGCTGGACCTGCGGGGACCGAGCCTGCCGGTGGACACGATGTGCTCGGCTTCGCTGACCGCGATCCACGAGGCGTGCGAGCACCTGCGCTCCGGCGCGTGCGAACTGGCCATCGCCGGCGGCGTGAACCTGTACCTGCACCCGTCGACCTACGTCGAGCTGTGCCGGGCCCGGATGCTCGCCGCCGACGGACGCTGCCGCAGCTTCGGCGCGGGCGGCGACGGGTTCGTCCCCGGCGAAGGCGTCGGCGCGGTGCTGCTCAAGCCCCTGGCCGCGGCCGAGGCCGACGGCGACCCCATCCACGCGGTCATCCTCGGGTCCGCGGTCAACCACGGCGGCCGCACCAACGGCTACACCGTGCCCAACCCGCGGGCCCAGGCCGCGGTGGTGCGCGAGGCCCTCGACCGGGCCGGGCTGAGCGCCGCCGACGTCGGCTACGTCGAGGCACACGGCACCGGCACCCGGCTCGGCGACCCGATCGAGATCGACGGCCTCACCCAGGCGTTCGCCCCGGACGGGCCCGCCGCGGGCTCCTGCGCGCTCGGCTCGGTCAAGACCAACATCGGCCACCTGGAGGCGGCGGCGGGCATCGCCGGGCTGACCAAGGTGGTGCTGCAGCTGCGCCACGGCGAGCTGGCGCCCAGCCTGCACGCCGGGGAACCCAACCCGGACATCGACTTCGCCGCGACGCCGTTCGTCCTCAGCCGCGGCGGCGGTGCGTGGCCGCGGCCGGAGGGCGGACGGCGGATCGCCGGGATCTCCTCCTTCGGCGCCGGGGGCGCGAACGCGCACGTGATCGTGGCCGAGCACCGGCCCGTCCCGGCGCCGGCCACCCCGCTGCGCCACCCCGTGCTGCTGCCGCTGTCCGCGCGGACCGAGCAGGACCTGCACGCCCGTGCCGCCGCGCTGGCGTCCTGGCTGGACCGCCAGGACGCCCCGGACCTCGCCGCCGTCGCGGCGACGCTGCAGACCGGCCGCGAGGCCATGACCGAACGGCTGTGCTTCGTCGCGCACGACGTGCGCGAGTGGCGTGAGCAGCTGCGGGCCTTCCTCGCCGACCCCGCCGCCGACGGCCCGTGGTGGCGCGGGCGCGTCCGGGCCAGCAAGGAAACCCTGGCCGCGCTGGCCGGCAAGGCCGAGCTGCGCGCGCTCGTCGAGCGGTGGGCCGCCGACGGCCGGTGGGATGAGGCGGCGGCCTTCTGGGCCAAGGGCGCGCCGCTCGACTGGTCCCAAGTGGACAGTGCGGTGCCGGCGGCGCGCCGGGTGCACCTGCCCGGGTACCCCTTCGCCGGGCCGGAGTTCTGGTTCGGGCCGTCGACGCACGAGACGTCCTCCGCACCGGCGCGGCCGGCGGCTCCTGCCGGGGAGGCGGACGCGGAACAGGTCCTGCTGGCCGAGCTGGCGGACATCCTCCAGCTGCCGCCCGGCGAGATCGAGCGGCACCGGCCGTTCGCCGACTACGGGCTCGACTCGATCCTCGGCGTGAGCCTGGTGCACCGGCTGAACGAGGCGCTGGGCACCGCGATCGACACCACCGACCTGTTCGACCACGGCACCCTCGCCCGCCTCGGCGCGTTCCTGACCGGGGTGCGGCCGGCGGCGGCCCCCGCCGGCCGCCGCACGCCGGACGACGACGCGATCGCGATCGTCGGGATGGCCGCCCGCTACGGCGACGCGGAGAACCCCGACGAGCTGTGGGACCACCTCGTGGCCGGCACCGACCTCGTCGAGCCGGTCACCCGCTGGCCGCTGGCCCCGGAGGTCGGCTGCCGCGCGGGCAGCTTCCTGCGCGGCATCGACCGGTTCGACCCCGCGTTCTTCGGCATCTCCGGCGTCGAGGCGACCGCGATGGACCCGCAGCAGCGGATCTTCCTCGAACAGTGCTGGAACGCGCTCGAGGACGCCGGCCGCACCGGGGAACGCCGCCCCGGCGACCGGACCGGCGTCTACGTCGGCTGCTACGCCGGCGACTACGCCGAGCACCTGGACGGCACGGCCCCCGCGCAGGCGCTGTGGGGCACCATGGGCTCGGTCGTCGCGTCCCGGATCGCCTACCTGCTCGACCTGACCGGCCCGGCGCTCACCGTGGACACCTCCTGCTCCAGCTCGCTCGTCGCGATCGACCTGGCCTGCCGCGACCTGCGGGCGGGCACCACCGACCTCGCCATCGCCGGTGGCGTGTTCGTGCAGACCACCCCGCGCCTCTACGCTTCCGCCGCCCGGGCCGGGATGCTCTCGCCCACGGGCCGGTGCCGCAGCTTCGACGCCGGCGCCGACGGGTTCGTGCCGGGCGAGGGCGCCGGCGCGCTCGTGCTCAAGCGGCTCGCCGACGCCGAGCGCGACGGCGACCACGTCCACGCCGTGCTGCGCGCCTCGGGCGTCAACCAGGACGGCACCACCAACGGGCTCACCGCGCCGAGCGCGGCGTCCCAGGAACGGCTGCTGCGCGAGGTGCACGCCGGGATCGAGCCCGGCGGCGTCCAGCTCGTGGAGGCCCACGGCACCGGCACCCCGCTGGGCGACCCGATCGAGTTCCGCGCCCTGTCGCGGGTGTTCGACGGCGCCCCGCCGGGCAGCGTCGCGCTCGGCTCGATCAAGACCAACGTCGGGCACACCCAGTTCGCCGCCGGGGTGGCGGGGGTGATCAAGGCGGTGCTCGCCCTGCGCCACCGCACGATCCCGGCGACGCTGCACTTCACGGCCGCGAACCCGCGGATCCCGCTGGACGGCAGCCCGTTCAGGGTGCCGTCGGAGACCACCGGCTGGGCCGAGCCCGCGCGGGGCCCGCGCCGCGCCGCGGTCAGCTCGTTCGGGGCCAGTGGCACCAACGCCCACGTGGTGCTGGAGGAGTACCAGCGCACCCCGGCCGCCGACGCGCCGGGGGAGCAGGCGTTCCTGCTGTCGGCCCGGAGCTCCGACGCCCTGCGGTCGGTGGCCGGGCGGCTCGCCGCGCACCTGGAACGGCAGCCGGAGCTGTCCGCCGCGGAAGTCGCCTACAGCCTCGCGGCCGGCCGCGCGCACCTGCC
>NZ_JMQI01000024.1 GCF_000695625.1 Amycolatopsis rifamycinica | reverse complement strand
GCCGAGCGCACGGCGGAGCTGGTGCGCGAGGCGGGGCGGCGGGTCGTGCTGGTGCCCGGGGACATCCGCGACGAGCAGCATTGCACGCACGTCATCGACACGGCCGTGGCCGAGCTCGGGGGCATCGACGTGCTGGTGAACAACGCCGCCTACCAGATGGCCCAGGAGGAAGGCCTGCTCGCCATCTCCACCGAACAGTTCGATCGGGTGCTGAAGACCAACTTGTACGCGATGTTCTGGCTGTGCAAGGCGGCCGTGCCGCACATGCCCCGGGGATCGGCGATCATCAACACCTCGTCGATCCAGGCGTTCCAGCCCTCACCGGAACTGCTGGACTACGCCACGACCAAGGCGGGCATCGCGAACTTCACCAAGGGACTCGCGCAGGACCTGGCCGAGAAGGGGATCCGGGTGAACTCGGTCGCGCCCGGTCCGGTGTGGACACCGCTGATCCCGGCCACCATGCCCGAGGAGAAGGTGGACTCCTTCGGCGAGCAGACCCCGATGGGCCGGGCCGGGCAGCCGGCCGAGCTCGCCCCGGCGTTCGTGTTCTTCGCTTCCCCGGAGTCCAGTTACGTCACCGGCGAAGTCCTGGGTGTCACGGGCGGTCAGCCACTGACCTGACCGGGTCCGGCGAAGAAGCGATCCGATGCCCGACGTGGTCCCGGTGTGCCCGGCCGACCACGGCCGGGCGTCAGGTGCTGTCCTCGCTGCTGCGAACAGCACGCCCGGTATTTCCCCACTTCCGGCCGGTCCGGACCTTCGGCGGCTGACTTCGGGGCTTCGCCGCGTAGACGACACCGGCGCCGACGATCGCCGCGCCGAGGAAACGAAGGGGCGAGCCTGGGGAGACCCCCAGAACCATGCCGGTCACGAGGGCGCAGACCGGAACGGCGCCGGCGAAGACCCCCGCCGTCTCGACGGGAATCCGGTCCAAGGCCGCGTACCACATCGAGAACGCGCCCGCGGAGGCGACAACGGCGAGGTAGAGAATGGCCAATGCCTCTTCCGTGGTGGGCAGCCGGGGAGCGGACCAGTCGGCGACCACCGCGACGATCCCGCAGAGGACCGCGCCGGCCGTCGCCGCGTAGGTTGCCGTGGCCATCGCGCCGATCTCCCGTACCAAAGGCACCGCCACCAGCGAAAACGCGCATTCACCGGCGAGCGCGCCCAGCGCGAAGAGCAGCCCGGCCGGGTCGTTCACGGACCCGGACCACTGCAGGATCACCGTGCCGAGCACCACGACGACGGCTGCGGCCACGGCCCTTGCCGTAGGTGACCGGCCGGCCAGCAGCGGGCCGAACAGCACCAAGACGACCGGGACCCCGCCGACGACGGCGCCCGCTATTCCCGCGTCGATCCGTTGCAGGGCCAAGATCAGGCAGATGTTGAACCCCGCCAGTCCGGTCGCGCCGAGCACGCAGATCTTGACCAGCTGCGCCCTGGTGACTTTGCCGAGGTGCCGCCGGAAACAGACGGCGAGGAGCACCGCGGCGAGGCCATACCGAACCGCTTGACCGGTCATGACGGGGAAGTTCGTCAACGCTGTGGTCGCGGCGATCGCGGAGCCGACCGCGGCACTGGAGCCGAGCGCCAGCAAGTAACCCGGCCAGACGGCAGACACCTTGCCCGCCGCCGGAGGGGCGTCCGGTTTCATGCGCCCGCGCCTGCGGTGTCGAGCGAACCGGAGAGCGGACAGGTGTGGCTGCATCCGGCGGGGCCGGAACCCTTGCTCGGGCACGGCGGGCGTGGTCGGCCTTCCGCCATGCGTTCCGGTCGCAGGACGTCCTGGATGACGGACGGGCGGCAATGGTGACTGGCGAACAGGAAACCGGCGCAGTGGTGTGCCAGCCGGTAGGAAGGAACAGCCAGCAACGCCCGGTGCAGACGACGAACCCGGTAGTGCGGCACCGCCAGGTACAGGTGGTGCGCCAGGTGCCAATTCGAATTGTGCGGGGCGAGGAGCTGGCGGACCAGCCACGGCGCCTCCCAGCTGCGCGTGGCCTGCCACGGGTTTTCCGATCGCAGCCCGGCGTGATCGGCTATGTCGCTCCAATACCTCAGAACCTGGTAGACGGTGAGATACGGGACAACCCACAGAGTCAGCAACTCGAAGCCGAAACCCGTGGCCACCAGTGCAGCCGGTGTGATCACGAGAAACAGCACGCGAAGCCGCGTTTCCCCGCGGTCCTCGTCCCGGCCGGCGAGGTCCGCGGCCACCTGGAACGGTACGTGCGCCAGCAGCAGTGGTTTCAGGAGGTGGCGGCGGGTGAACTGTTTCATGTCCCGAGGGTTCACCAAGCCGAGACGCAGGTAGCCGAGCAACTTCGGATCACGGCGATCGTCCCACAGATGCCGATGGTGCTCGCAATGCGCGCAGGTGTAGGACGACAAGCCGGAGAACAGTGGCCATGCGATAAGGGCTCGGCCGAGCCAGGTGTTCAGCGAGGCGCGACGGGTGAGTTTCAGGTGGCTCGCCTCGTGCATGAGGCTGCGTAGGGCGCGCTGTTTGGCCCCGATGACGAGCACGCCCGCCAGGTACACCAGCGGTTGATAGCCGGAGAGCACGACGAGCGCGGCCACGCCGGCGATGACCAGCCAATCCGCGCCGAGCGCGAGCGGCCCGTGCCAATTGTCCCGGCTGTTGTGGATGTTCTTGACGGCTTCCTTCGTCTCCGTCGACAGTTCACTTTTGTATCCGCGCGCCGCCGGTCTCGAAGCCTGACATCTGGATCTGACTCGTTCGGGTTGTTTCGCCGTCATCTCTTGTTTCCCCCTTCGCGACATGTCAACAGCCTCGGCCACCCCATGCGCAGGCCAAGATCGGCGACAGAAAAATGATGTTCGGCTACGCGGCAAAGTTCGCTCGTGCGCCTGAACACGCATTAATGCGTGCATCCCCTACGGTATTACTACCATGGGACCGTGGTTCGGTCAAGCGTTTTTACGTCGGATTGCGGTGCGAACCGGGTGCCGGTTCGAAATCGATTTATATGACAAAAACTGGCCAACTCGCCGTGTGAAAAGATGCATTGATCGAATGTGTGGAACGGCGATGTTCAACTCCGGGATTGCCGTCTTCGGCCGGCCGCGTCCGCGACGCTGTCCGACGCGGTCGGCGAGCGGCGCGGGTCGAGCCCTCGGGTCCCGGGACTGCGTGGGTGCGGTTTCGTCGGCGTCCACCCCGGCCGCGAGGCCGGTGGGCGCTGCGTCACCGCCTGCTTTCTCCTGGTAACCACTTCGTCAAGGGTGTGAACAGCCGAGTTCACGCCCTTGACTCTTGTTGGTCACACGAGTTAAATCAAGGCGCGAATTAAGCTGTGTCCTGAGTCACAGAGACCTTCGTGGCTCGTCCACGCACCCCGAGGACTTCAGATGCGAATGAGAACCACCGCGTCAGCGCTCGTCCTGGCGCTGGCCGCCGCCACCACCGCCGCCTGTGGGGGCGGTGACTCCACGTCGGCCGACGGCCCCAAGGAACTCACCTACTGGGCCTCCAACCAGGGCACGAGCCTTGACAACGACAAAGCGGTCCTGCAGCCCGAGCTCGAAAAGTTCGAGAAGGCCACCGGCGTCAAGGTCAAGCTCGAGGTCGTGCCGTGGTCGGATCTGCTCAACCGGATCCTGGCCGCCACCACCTCCGGTCAGGGGCCCGACGTCCTCAACATCGGCAACACGTGGTCGGCGTCGCTCCAGGCGACCGGCGCTTTCCTGCCGTTCGACGACGCCGCCCTCGACAAGGTGGGGGGCAAGTCGCGGTTCCTCGGACCGTCGCTGGCCGCGACCGGCGCGAGCGGCCAGCCCCCGGTGGGCGTTCCGCTCTACGGGCAGGCCTACGGTCTCTACTACAACAAGAAGCTGTTCTCCGACGCCGGTATCACCGCGCCCCCGGCGACGTGGGAAGAGCTCGTCGCGGACGGCAAGAAGCTGACCGACCCGCAGAAGGGGCAGTGGGGGCTGTCGCTGCAGGCGGGCCAGGTGACCGAGAACAGCCACCACGCCGCGATCCTCGGCGCCCAGCACGGGGCGAACTTCTTCGCCCCGGACGGCAAGCCGCAGCTCGCGTCGGATCCGGCGGTCGCGGCCGTCCAGCAGTACGTCGACCTCATGCAGAAGGACAAGATCGTCAACCCGTCGAACGCGGAGTACGCCGACACCGCGAAGTCCCTCAAGGACCTGGTGGACGGCAAGGCCGCGATGTTCATGAACCAGGCGTCGACCGGTTCGTTCAAGAACATCGGCGCGGACATGAACAACATCGGGGTCGCGCCGATCCCGCTGCCGGCCAACCCGCCCCCGAACAGCCGGAAGGTCACCAGCTTCGTCGCGGGCATCAACCTGTCGGTGTTCAAGAGCACCAAGAACCAGGCCGCCGCACTGGACTTCGTGAAGTTCATGGTCTCCGCGCCCGAACAGGCCCAGCTGAACAAGACCTACGGCTCGCTGCCCACCGTCCAGGACGCCTACAGTGACCCGGCGTTCCAGACCGAGGACGTCAAGGTGTTCCAGAGCGTCCTGAGCAGCACCGCCGAACCGATGCCGCAGGTCACGCAGGAGTCGCAGTTCGAGACGCTGATCGGCACCGCGATGAAGACGATGTTCGCCGACGTCGCGGCGGGCCGGACGGTCGAGGCCGGCAAGATCAAGGATCAGCTGGCCCAGGCCGACCAGCAGATCGCGGCCGGGAGCTAACCCGAGATGACGACCGCTGTGCGGGGGGCTCCGGCCGCGAAGGCGGCCGGAGCCCCCCGGCCCGGAAGCTCGCGGCGCAACCGCCGCCGTCCGGCCCTCCCGTACCTCCTGCTGTTGCCCGCCCTGCTGCTCGAACTGCTCATCCACGTCGTCCCGATGCTCGTCGGCGTCGTGATGAGCTTCGTCAAGCTGACCCAGTACTACATCCGCAACTGGTCGGCGGCCCCGGGTGCCGGGCTCGACAACTACAAGTTCGTCCTCGACTTCGACACCGCCACGGGCAAGGCGCTGGCGCACTCGTTCGGGATCACCGTCGAGTACACGGTGCTGTCGGTGGGGCTGTGCTGGCTCTTCGGCACGTCCGCCGCGGTCCTGATGCAGCGCAGTTTCCGCGGGCGGGGCCTGCTGCGGACGTTGTTCCTCGTGCCGTACGCGCTGCCGATGTACGCCGCCGTCATCACCTGGTCGTTCATGTTCCAACGCGACACCGGCCTGGTGAACAGCCTGCTCGGCACCCACTCGTTCTGGCTGATCGGGGACAACAGCTTCTGGTCGCTGCTGACCGTGTCGGTGTGGCGGAACTGGCCGTTCGCGTTCCTCATCGTCATGGCGGGGTTGCAGAACATCCCCGGGGAGCTCTACGAAGCGGCCTCGATCGACGGTGCCGGCTGGTGGACCCAGTTCCGGGCGATCACGCAGCCCATGCTGCGGCCGGTCAACCAGGTGCTGCTGCTCGTGCTGTTCCTGTGGACGTTCAACGACTTCAACACCCCGTACGTCCTGTTCGGGAAGTCCGCCCCGCGCGAGGCGTCGCTGATCTCCGTCCACATCTACCAAAGTTCGTTCGTGACCTGGAACTTCGGCCTCGGCTCGGCCATGTCGGTGCTGTTGCTGCTGTTCCTGATGCTGGTCAGCGCCGGGTACCTCGCGTTGACCGCCCGCCGGAGGAGGACGGTCAGTGTCTGAGCCCCGTTGGGTCCCCTGGGCCCGCCGCATCGTCCTCGGCTTCCTCGCGCTGTTCACCCTGCTGCCGCTGTACGTGATGGTCTCCACGTCGCTGAAGCCCCTCGGGGACGTCCAGGGGGTGTGGCAGTGGATCCCGACGACGGTGACGATCCAGCCGTTCCTCGACATCTGGAAGACCATCCCGCTGGCCAAGTACTTCCTCAACAGCCTGGTCATCTCCGGCGCGGCCACCGTCTGCTCGGTGCTGATCGCGATCTTCGCGGCCTACGCCATCAACCGGTACAAGTTCCGCGGCCGGAACTTCTTCGCCATGACCGTCCTGTCGACCCAGATGTTCCCCGGCATCCTCTTCCTGCTGCCGCTGTTCCTGATCTTCGTCAGCATCGGCAACACGACCGGCATCGTCCTCTACGGCTCCCGCCTCGGCCTGACCCTGACCTACCTGACCTTCTCGCTGCCGTTCGCCATCTGGATGCTCGCCGGCTACTTCGACTCCATCCCCAAGGAGCTCGACGAGGCCGCGATGGTCGACGGCAACGGGCCGGTGGGCGCGCTCATCCGCGTCGTCATCCCGGCCGCGGTCCCCGGCATCGTCGCGGTGTCGATCTATTCGTTCATGACGGCTTGGGGCGAGGTCCTGTTCGCCTCCGTGATGACCGACTCGGACACCCGGACACTCGCCGTCGGCCTGCAGGAGTACTCCACGCAGGTGCAGGTGTACTGGAACCAGGTCATGGCCGCGAGCCTGATCGTCTCGGTGCCGATCGTCGCCGGGTTCCTGCTCTTCCAGCGCTACCTGGTCTCCGGGCTCACCGCCGGCGCCGTCAAGTAACCCCCCCGCCCACTTACTTCTCCAGGTGAGGTCCTGCCTTGAAGGTTTCTCTGCCCGCGGATTTCCTGTGGGGCGCGGCCACGGCCGCGTACCAGGTCGAAGGCGCCGTCGACGTCGACGGCCGCCTGCCGTCCATCTGGGACGACTTCTGCCGGGTACCCGGCGCCATCGACAACGGCGACACCGGCGACGTCGTGTGCGACCACTACCGGCGCTGGCCCGAAGACCTGGCGATCATGAAGCAGCTGGGTCTCGACGCCTACCGCTTCTCCATCGCCTGGCCGCGGGTGATCCCCACCGGCCGCGGCGAGGTGAACCCCCGGGGTCTCGACCACTACGACCGCTTCGTCGACGCCTTGTGCGAAGCCGGGATCCGGCCGTTCGTCACCCTGTACCACTGGGACCTGCCTTCGGCGCTGCAGACCACGGGCGGGTGGCCCGAGCGCGACACCGCCCACGCCTACGCGGAGTACGCCGCGGTCGTCGCCGCCCGGCTCGGAGACCGGGTGCGGGACTGGAGCACCATCAACGAACCCCTGTGCGCCGCCTGGCTCGGCCACCTCGAGGGCCGGTTCGCCCCCGGCGTCAAGGACCTGACGCAGGCTGTGCGCGCCTCGCACCACCTGCTGCTCGCCCACGGGCTCGGTGTGCAGGCGATCCGGGCGCACGCCGCCCGGCCCGCGAACATCGGTCTGGTCTGCAACCTGTCGGGCATCGAAGCCGCCTCGGACCGCGACGAGGACATCGCCGCGGCGAAGCGGATGGACGGGCACGTCAACCGGTGGTGGCTCGACCCGGCCAACGGGCGCGGCTACCCGGCCGACATGGTCGAGGTCTACGGCGTCGAGCCACCCGTGCTCGGCGACGACCTCGACGTCATCGCGGCGCCCACCGACTACCACGGCCTCAACTACTACTTCCGCCAGATCGTCGAGGACGATCCCACCGGCCCCGCGCCCTTCGCCAGGCAGGTGCCGGTGGAGGGCGCGGGTACCACCGCCATGGGCTGGGAAATCCACGGTCCTGGCCTGGCCGACCTGATCCACCGGCTGCACGACGACTACGGCGCGCAGGCCATTTACATCACCGAGAACGGGGCCGCGTTCGACGACAAGGTCGCCGAAGACGGCTCGGTCCAGGACCACGACCGCATCGCCTTCTTCGAGGAGCACCTTGCGGCGGTCGCCTCGGCGGCCGAGGCGGGCGCGCCGGTCAAGGGGTACTTCGCCTGGTCACTGCTCGACAACTTCGAGTGGGACAACGGCCTCGACAAACGGTTCGGCCTCGTCCGGGTCGACTTCGAGACCCAGTTGCGCACCGTCAAGGCCAGCGGTCACTTCTACAGCCAGCTCATCGCCGAGCACCGGACCCGCTCTTGAGGCGTCATCTTCTCGGATTGGGCATCGCGGGCACAGTATTCGTCGGCGTCTGCGTCACCGGGTGCCACGGCCAATCCGGAAATCCCTCCGCGAATACACCCACCTCTGCCGCGGCGTCGTCGTTCACTACTACGGACCGCGCCTGGATCGAGATCAACATAGCCATGGACGAGCAGCTTGTTCCGATGCTCGACCTCGTGGACAGCCGCACCGGCACCGCGGCTGTCCGCGACCTCGGCAGAAAAGCCGCTGCCTCGACGAAGTCGGAGCTGCTGGATCTGCGGCGGCTTCACGATGAGGCCGGCCTCCCGGCGGAGAACCCCCACCGGGGGATGGAGATGCCGGGAATGGTTTCCTCGAACCAGCTCGCGCAGGCCGGCGCCTTGCGCGAGGCGGACTTCGACAACCACTTCAAGAAGTGCCTGCGCGATCACCTGGATCAAAAAGAACGTCTGGCGCTCGGCGAGAAGTCGTCCGGCACAGAGCCGCAGACCGTGAGCCTGGCTTCGCGAGTCCTGCGGGAGCAGGACCAGCTCTCCGCGCTGGTCGAATAGCGGCACCGGTGGGCCGCCGTGCCGGCCGAGCAGGACGACACGGCGGCCGTTCGCCGTCGGTCTCAGCCGCCGGTGAAGCTCGGTGTGGTCCCGCACTTCGCGTTCTGGTTCAAGCAGGTCTTGACCAGTGCGGCCAGCTTGACGTGGTCCCAGCCGTTCATGAAGTCACCGTGCATCGACGACGCCATTCCGGACGACAAGGCGAGACCGTCGCCGCCCAGGATGTCGTAGTTCACCATGTACGACAGGTTCGGCACCGCGACCGGGTAGTTCCCCTGGCACTTGCCGGCGACCGGGTCACCCATGTGCGACTTGTGGTCGGGCGAGTCGATGTGCTTGCCGTCCCAGCAGTCCTTGAACACGAGTTGGTAGATCAGGTTCCCGCCAGGGGCGCAGACGGGCCAGTTCCCGTCGACGCTCCGCCCGATCTCGGCGCTGCCCGCGCACCAGAACTGGTTCCCCTGGCCCTTCTGCGTGGGCACCTGCAGCTTGGCGTCACCCTGCACCATCACCAGCCCGGGCGGGAACGGCCGGACGGCCGACGGGTCGGGGAGCCGGGAACCGTAGTAGACGCGCATGCTCTTGAACGGAACGGCCACCCCGTTCCTCTGCAGCTGCGGCACCCAGTAAGCGGCGTTGTCACCGGGGGAGTTGCACGTTGTCGATCCGGCGGCCAGCAGGGTTTCCGTTG
This sequence comes from Amycolatopsis rifamycinica, assembly GCF_000695625.1. Classification (GTDB taxonomy): domain Bacteria; phylum Actinomycetota; class Actinomycetes; order Mycobacteriales; family Pseudonocardiaceae; genus Amycolatopsis; species Amycolatopsis rifamycinica. The sequence continues at coordinate 269,383 of NZ_JMQI01000024.1, read as the reverse complement.
TCATGAACGCGTCGTTCCTCGGCCCGAAGAACGTGTGCATGTGGGAGGCCCCGGGCAGCCGCGGGAAGACGATCGCGTCGTCCTTGGCTTCGTTCGCGATCGTGCAGTCGGTGTGGAACTCGGCGACCCGCGTCGTCCCGGCCGGCACCGGTGGCGGCACGATGCGCTGGTAGTCGGTCAGTTCACGCTGGTACCGGGCCTGGTCCACGTCCACCCAGCCGGCATCGGCCGCGACGGAGCTGCCCGAAGCTCCGGCGGCGGAGCCCGATCCGCCGGTTTCGCTCGCGCCGGCCGCGAAGGCCGTGCTCCCGGCCAGCGCAAGAGCGAGAGCGGCGGTGAGAACGGCTCGGGTCCGGAGCCGGGACTGTCGAGGTCGAGCAGCCCGATTCGGCGTATTTCGCATATGAATCTCCTTTCGAAATGGTGCACAGCTGCCACGAAGATCTGGAGTGAGGCCATCGCGGAGACGGCACAGTTGCCGAGGAAGCCACGGTCGCGCTGACGCCGTTGAGCGGCTGGACGCGGGCGCCTCGGTTACCCGTGGCCGCGGATGGTGCTCTCTTGGCGGGGGGAGGGCGGATGGCCTCGGACGCCCGGGTGTCGTTCGATGTCGCTCGCGGAAACCGCGGCTACTGCCGAGAAGTCGGGTTACCGCTCGCGTCGGCGAGCACGGTCCACCGTGACGCGGAGGGCACGGGGCACCACTCGGCCGGGGCGGACGGCGGATGCGCCCCGCGGCTGCGGTCGATGGTGCTGTGGCCCTGGAGCGTTGTGGCGCGTCGTGGTCGGGAGAACGTCGTTGATCTCATCGAGCCCACCTGGTCGGTCGTGATCGGCGTTCGGGTGAGGTGGCGGATTTACCACTGAAATCTCGTCACGATCCGTGAGCGAACCGACGGGGATGACGTGGGGGACCAGTGGAGCATCAACCAACCCGAGATGCTGGAGCGTTCCAGGTGGCGGCCGCGGAACCGGTTCCATCGAGACAACTGACAGTAAACCGCCCCCATTGGGGGACGTCAAGACGCTGGACCGCAAATTTCCCACCACCACGGTGCGTCACGGACGGCTGAGTGGACCTGGGAACCGCGGCCGGGCCGAAGCGGATCAGCCGCCGGTCGTGTACCGCCGGAACGGCCGCACCAGGACGGCTGCCGTGACGACCAGCACCACGCACATCAGCGCGGGCGCCGACCACGCCACGGTGAGCGGAAACGCCGAGGCCATGATCCCGGCGCGGACGTCGCCGAGGCGGGGACCGCCGGCGACGACGACCGTGTACACCCCCTGCAGCCGGCCGCGCATCCGGTCGGGGACGGCGGTCTGCAGGATCGTCTGCCGGTACACCGCGCTGACGAGGTCGGCCGCGCCGGCGATGACGAGCAGCGTGACCGCGAGCCACAGGTCGGGGGCCAGGCCGGCCAGCGCGACGGCGCCCGCCCAGACGGCCACCGCCGCGGCGAGGGCGGCGCCTTGGCGCCGCACCCGGCCGATCCAGCCGCTGGACAGCCCGGCCAGCACCGAGCCGATCGCGATGGAGGAGTACAGCAAACCGGCTCCGCCGTGCCACCGGGTCTCGGCGGCTTGGGGGTACAACGCGGTCGGCATGGCCAGCACCATCGCGGCGATGTCGAGGAGGAACGACAGCAGCAGAACCTGGCGGCCGGCGAGGAACCGCAGGCCGTCGAGGACCGACCGCAGCCCGGGACGGCCGATCGGGTCCGCCGAGGGCAGGGCGGGCAGCCGGAAGGTGGCGTAGAGCGCGGCGGTGAACAGCACCGCGTCGGCGCCGTAGGCGTAGCAGAAGCCGTTCGGGAGTCCGATGAGGACACCCGCGACGAGGGGCCCCAGCACCTGTCCGACTGTCGAGGCGGTGTAGCCGAGCGAGTTGGCCGCGGGCACCAGGCCGGGTGCGACGAGGGCCGGGGTGATGGCCCCGCGCACAGCGGACGACACGGCGAAGCCGCCGGACTGGACGGCGACGAGCGCGAGGATCACCGGTACCGATCCGAGCCCGGCCACCGCCTGGGCGAGCAGTGCGAGCGTGACCGTCCAGGTCAGCGCCGACGACGCCAGGTACAGGCGTCGCCGGTCCACGGCGTCGGCGACCGCGCCGCCGTAGAGCCCGAACACGAGGATCGGGACGAGCCCGGCCAGCCCGGCGAGACCGACGTCGAACGACGAGTGCGACAGGTCGTAGATCTGCACGGGCACCGCGACTTCGGTCACCATCGTCCCGATGACCGCGGCGCCCTGGCCGAGGAAGGTCCGGCGGAACACGGGATCCGCCAGCGGCCGCGTGTCCACGGCGATCCGCCGCAGGAGGTCCTTCGAACCGGTCGTCATGCGCTCACGTTCGCAGCACCCACCGGAGTCGCACTTCCGATAATCTGTCGACTTGTGTCAGAAAACCGCCACCGGCACGCCGCCGGGCAGGTCATCGAACGGCACCGGCACGACGAGCACCAGCTGGTGTACGTCATCCGGGGGGTGCTCGCGGTCCACACCGACCGCGGCGCGTGGGTCGCCTGCGCCGACCGCGCCGTCTGGATGCCCGCCGGAACCTGGCACGAGCACCGCGTCTACGGCGCTTCCGAGGTCCTCACCCTCATGTTCCCGACGCACGACGCGCCCTTGGACGGCGCCGCGCCGACGGTGATCGCCGTCAGCACGCTGCTGCGCGAACTGCTCCTCGCCGGTACCGAACCCGGTCTCGGCGCCGCGGAGGCCGGCCGGCTGCACGCTGTGCTGCGTGACCGGCTCCGCCGCGCGCACGACCAGCCGCTGACCCTGCCCGAGGCCCGCGACCCCCGGCTGGCCCACGCGTGCCGGCTCGTCACCGACGACCTCAGCCGGCCCCGCACGACGGCGTGGCTCGCCCGGCACACCGGCACCAGCGAGCGCACGCTGTCCCGCCTGTTCCGCCTCGAGTTCGGGACCACGTATCCGCAGTGGCGCACCACGACGCGCGTGTTCCACGCGATGATCCAGCTCGCGGAGGGCGCCAGCGTCACCCAGACCGCGCACCGCTGCGGCTGGGCGACGCCGAGCGCGTTCGTCGAAACGTTCACCCGGACCATGGGCCGCACGCCCGGCAGCTACCGGGCCACCGCCTGACTTGCCGGGCGTCCGGCCCCTCCGTCGGCGAACCCGCGCCCGGCAAGTTCCGCGTGGTGAGTCCGGTCAGCTCTGGGTGGGTTCGAGCAGGATCAGCGGCACCTCGCGGTTGCCGGCCTCGGCGGCCTGGGCGCGAAGGCCGGCGAAGAACGGGTAGAGCTCGTCGGCGTAGGCCAGCCAGTTCTCCCGCTCGGCGCCTTCGGCCACCCGGGCGGTCATCAGCCGGCGATCGGGACCGTCCTGCAGCTGCACCGTCGGGTGCGTCACGAGGTTGTGGAACCAGCTCGGGTTGCGAGCCTGGCCGCCGGCCGCCGCGCCGACGGCGTAGACGCCGTCACGCTCGATGCGCATCAGGGCGACCTTGCGCAGCTTGCCCGAACGGGCGCCGCGCATGGTCAGCACGACCACCGGGCCGCCCGCCGTCGTCGCGCCTTCGCGGCCGTCGGTGCGCTCGTAGAGCTCGACCTGAGCGCGGGTCGTCGCGTCGGCGCTGGGAACGTACTCGCCTTCGAGCAGATCTGTTGTCATGTCGGAGAATTCCCTTCGTGGGGTGGGTTTTCACGCGCCGCTGTGGTTCACCGGCTTCAGCCGGTCACCCGGATCACGGTCTTTCCGATGGTCCGGCCGCTTTCGGCGAGGGCGTGCGCCGTCTTCATGCTTTCGGCGGTCAGGCCCTCGAGCGTGGTGGTGACGATCGGGCGCAGCCGGCCCGCCGCGACGTCGTCCGCCGCGCGGGCGAGGATCCGGCCCTGGCTGCCGACGTCACCGCCGGCCACGATCCTGCTGAACACCATCTCGCTGTGCAGCGACAGTGACTTGGCCGTGAGGCTCCGGGGTCGAAGGGGCCGGCGAGGTCGGTGGCGGCCAGGTGACCGAAGGGGCGCAGCACCTCGGCGATCGCGCCCAGGTGGCCGCTGGTGCCCGAGGTCGAGAGCACCAGGTCGACGTGGTCGATCCCCGCCGCGCGGAGCTGTGCGGCCAGGTCGGCGCGGTGGTCGACGACCAGATCGGCGCCCATCTCCGTCGCCCACTTCCGCGACTCGGGTCGCGAGGCGGTGCTGATCACGAAGGCCGGCGTCGTGGCCTTGAGCAGTTGCGTGGCCATCGACCCGACGCCGCCGGCTCCGCCGACGACGAGCACGCGGCCGACACCGGGCGGCAGCGCGTCCTGGTCGCGGAACAGCGATTCCCAGGCCGTGAGGACACCGATGGGCAGCGACGCGGCGTCGGTGAACGCGAGCCGGTCCGGGATCTTGGCCACCACCCGGTGGTCGACCGCGACGCGTTCGGCCCAGCTGCCGTCGCGGGTGATGTCGCCGGTGCCCATCACCCGGTCCCCGGCCGCGAACCCGGTGGCCGCGGGCCCGGCCGCGGCGACGACCCCGGCGAACTCCCAGCCGAGGACGACCCGTCCGCCGGGCTCGGCGCTGCGCGTCTGCCGGATCGCGGCTTCGCCCGGGTTGATGCCGATCGCGCGGACGTCGACCAGCAGGTCGCCGTCCCGGAGCCGGGGTTCGGCGACTTCGGTCAGGGTGATGGCGAACGCGTCGAGCGCGTGGGCCTTTTCGTAGGCAAGCGCTTTCACGGCTTCAGTCCTGCCTGAGGGCGTGCAGGGCCGAGAGCGGGCCGCCGATCTGCATCAGGCGGCCGCCCTCCCGCAGCGTCCCGGCGTCGACCGGCGCGAACCCGAGGCCGTCGGCGACTTCGTGGAACGTGGTTTTGGCCGCCGTGTCGTCGCCGGCGTAGAACAGCAGCTGCCGTCCTTCCGCGTGCCGGGGATCGGCGGCGATGTACGGGGCGTAGAGGGTGTTGAAGGCCTTGACCACGCGCGCGCCCGGTGCCCGGTCGGCGACGAACTCGCTCGCCGTGTCGAACCCGAGATCGGCGACGGCCGGCCGCATCGACTCCAGGTTGTTGGTGGTGTCGACGAGGATGCGGCCGTCCCATTCGGGCAGGCCGGCCAGCGCGGCGCCGACCTGCGGCCACCCCACGGTGAGGAAGACCATGTCGGCGGCGGCGGCTTCGCCGGCCGTGCCCGCGCTCGCGAGCGGTCCCAGCCTGGTCACGACGTCTCCCAGGGTGTCCGGGCCGCGGCTGTTGCTGAGTGTCACCTTGTGGCCGGCCGCCACGAGGTGCCCGGCGATCGCCTGCGCGACCGTCCCGGCGCCGATGGTTCCGAAGTCCATGACCGTCCCTTCAGTCTTCGATGACGTCCGTCATCATTAGCAATGATGGTAGTGGTCATCATTCACTGTCAAGCGGGGCTCTCCCGTCGACATCCGATTTGATGATGAGTATCATCGGAAGACGCAGCCGGCTCGCGAGGAAGGTGTTCGACGTGCCCCGCATCACGCAGGAGCAGAAGCGGCTCAACCGCGAGAAGATCGTCAACGCGGCCGGCGCGGGGTTCCGCTCGCGCGGCATCGACGGCATCGGCATCGAGGAGCTGATGAAGTCGGCCGGCATGACGCACGGCGGGTTCTACAACCACTTCGCCTCGAAGGACGACCTCGCTCTCGAAGTCCTCCACCAGGGCTTCACCGACTCGCTCGCGTCGCTCGAGGCCATCCGCGAGGCGCATCCCCGCTCGGCGCGCGCGGCCCTGCACGACATGATCGACGGGTACGTCAACGCCGAGCACCGCGACCACCCCGAGGCCGGCTGCGCCTCGGCCGCCCTCGCCTCCGACGCCGGCCGCCACGGACCCGCTGCCCAGGCCGAGTACCGACGGGGGCTCGACGGCTACTTCGCCGCCATCACGGACATGCTGCTCGAACGCGCACGCCAGTCCGGCACCGAGCTCACCGCCGTCGAAGCCCGCGAGCGCGCCGTGGCGCTGTTCAGCCAGATGGTCGGCGCGCTGACCCTCTCCCGCGCAGTGGCCGACGCCGCCCCGGACCTGTCGGACGAGGTCTTGGCGGTCAACCGCAGGCGGCTCAAGAAGTTGTAGCCCGGCCGAGTCGAGAGGGCGGGATCGCCGGCCGGTCAGGGTGCCTCCCCGGGTCATCCCCGGGGCTGATCCCGGCTCGCCGATCGGCCTCCGGGCTGAGCGAAAGTGCCCACCACGGTCCGATCCGGACGACGGCGGCGGGTGGGACGGTGTCCCCATGACCGAAGATCGCGGGTTCCCCGGACGCTGGGTCGGCGGCACCGCCCTGATCCTGGGACCTTTGCTGCTGCTCACCGGAACCCTGCTGCGGGCGCCGTTCCCCTTCTTCTTCCCGCACCAGATCGCCGCGGCCACCGCCCACCCGGTGCTGATGACCGCCGCCTACAGTGCTTTCCTGGCCGGGAACGTGCTGATGGGGCCGGCCGTCGTGACGCTGGCCCGGAACATCGGCCTGCGAAGACCCGCTTGGGCGGCGTGGGGCGGCACCCTGGTCGTCGTCGGCCTGTTCGAACGCACTTTCCACGCGGGCATCGACCACGCGGCCTTCACCGTGGTGCGCCACCGCGGACCCGAGGCGGCGACCGGGTTCGTCACCGACCTCTACCAGGATCTCCACCTGTTCAGCTTCTTGTCCTTCACCATCATGTTCGGCTGGTACGTCCTCGCCATCGGCGCCTATCTCAGCGGCGCGCTGGGCAGGATCCGTTCGATCGCGCTCGCCACCATGGGTTTGCTGCCGCTCGGCGTGCTGAAGGGAACCGAGATCGTGTCGATCATCGGTACCACCGGACTGGTCGTCGCCCTGCTCCCGGCGGGTGTTCGCCTGCTGCGCGGCGGACCACGGCCGAGCCGCAAGGCGATCCTGCTCACCGGGCCCGCGGTCCTGGGCCTGGCCGCGCTCGGCTACGTGAGCACCCTCGGCTGAACCGCGCCGGCTTCAGCGAGCTGCGGGCTCTCTCGTGTGCCGACGCCCGGCCGGCACCGAACACGGGGGAGCCGGTCCGGCGCGTCCCCGTCCGATGGTCCCTCGGGCTTTCGAACCGGAGCTGCGCCGATTTCACCCGATCGATGATTCGGCGAACTCGGGCAGCGGAGTCTCGCTGGTCGAGGTGCGGACGCGGTACGCCGGCCGGTGCGCGGGGACCGGCGCACCCGGCGTGCCACCGGCCGGTGACCGTATCCTGGACCTCGGTGCCGGTTCGGGGAGGGATGGCGCGGTGCTGCGTTTGCTGGGCGAGGTGAGCGCATGCGTCGACGGCGCACCGGTCGAGCTGGGGCATCCCAAGCAGCTGTGCGTGCTCGCCGCGCTGGGTGTGGAGCACGGCCGGGCGGTGCCGATCGAGCGGCTCGTCGAGCGGGTGTGGGGCGGCGCCGCGCCGAGACGCGGTCACGAGACGGTGCACAGCTACGTGTCGCGGCTGCGGCGGGCGCTCGGTCCCCTGGACGGCGTCACCATCGTCCGGCGCCCGGGCGGGTACGCGCTGACGGCGGACACCACGCCGGCCGCCGTCGACCTGTACCGCTTCGAGGACTTGCGCGCGCAGGCGGAGGCCGACACCGACGACGAGCGGGTGGCCGTGCGGTTGAGCGAAGCACTGGCGTTGTGGCGGGGCCGGCCGCTGACCGGCCCGGCCGGTGACTGGGTCGAAGCGGAACGCGAGCGGCTGGAACGAGAACACCTCGCCACCCGGCTGGAGCTGATCGAGACCCGGCTCCGGCTCGGCCAGGGCACGCGGCTGGTGGCCGAGCTCGCCGTCCTGGCCGCCGCGCACCCCTATGACGAGCGGATCGCCGGCCAGTACATGACGGCCCTGCACCAGTCCGGGCGGACGGCGGACGCGCTCGGCCACTACCAGGCGGTCCGCGCCCGGCTGGCCGGCGAACTGGGCATCGACCCGGCCGCCCCGCTGGCGGACCTGCACGGGCGGATCCTGGCCGCCGGTCCGCCCGGGCCGGCGCCGGTTCCGCCCGCGCCGGTGCCGCGGCAGCTGCCGCCGTCGATCCGGGACTTCACCGGCCGGGCGGACCACCTCGCCGCCCTGGATGCCCTGCTCCCGCCCGCCGACGGCCGCGACGGCGGGCACGCGGTCGTGATCTCCGCGCTGGACGGCTCGGGCGGCATCGGCAAGACCACCCTGGCCGTGCACTGGGCCCACCACGTCCAGCACCGGTTCCCCGACGGCACGCTCTACACGAACCTGCGCGGCTACGGCCCCGGACGCCCCGCGAGCGCCGACGAGGTCCTCGACGACTTCCTGGTCGCCCTCGGGGTTCCGGCGGCGGCCCTCCCGGCCGGGCCCGGCGCCCGGGAGGGGCTGTTCCGCAGCCTGCTGGCCGGACGCCGGGTCCTCCTCGTGCTGGACAACGCGAACAGCGACGAGCAGGTGCGGCCGCTGCTGCCCGGGACACCGGGCTGCATGGTGCTGACCACCAGCCGCGACAGTCTCACCGGGCTCGTGGTCACCGAGGCCGCGCACCGGCTCACCGTCGACCTGCTCACCGAGCCGGAGGCGCTGCGGCTGGTCACCGGCATCATCGGCCCCGCGCGGGCCGCCGCCGAGCCGGAAGCCGTGGCGGAGCTGATCGCGCTGTGCGCGCGGCTGCCGCTGGCGTTGCGGATCGCCGCCGGGCGGGCGGCGGCCCACCAGCACGTCTCCGTCGCCGACATCGTCGCCGAACTCGCCGACGACCACTCCCGGCTCGACGCGCTGAGCTGGGGGCGGGACCCCCGGGCGGCGGTCCGCACGGTGCTGGGCTGGTCCTACGACCGCCTGCCGCCGCCGCAGCAGCTGCTGTTCCGCCGCCTCGGCCTGCACCCCGGCCCGGACGTCTCCCCGCCCGCCGCCGCGGCGCTCGTGGGCCGTTCGCCGCACGAGGCGCACCTGCTGCTCAGGGCCCTGGCCGACGCACACCTCATCGAGCCCGTCGCCGGCGGCCGCTACCGGTTCCACGACCTCCTGCGGGCCTACGCGGCCGAGCGGGCCCGCGAGCACGACACCCCCGCCGACCGGCGCTCGGCCCTCGACACGCTGCTCACCTGGTACAGCCACACCGCACACGTCGCCGACCGGCGGCTCTACCCGGCCAGCACGCGGCTGGTGGCCGACCTCGCCGAACCCGCCCACCCGCACGCACTGGCCGACCGCGAGCACGCCTGGGCCTGGTTCACCGCCGAGCGGGCCAACCTGGTGGCGGCCCTGCACCACGCCGTCGCCGAGGGAAGGGACGCGCATGCCGTGCACCTGGTGGACGCGTTCGGGTTTCTCATCCTGATGGGCGCCTGGGAGGAACGGATCGAGACGGCCGACGCCGCGCTGATCGCGGCCCGCCGGTCCGGCGACCGGGCGCACGAGGCGAACGTCCTGCTGGCCCGCGGGGAGGCCTTGACGCACCTGAAGCGGCCCGAGGCGGAAGCCGACCTGGTGCGCGCCGTGGAACTGGCCCGCGAAGCCGGCATCCGGCACATCCGCATCTCGGGCCTCAACGACCTGGGCCAATGGCTGCGCCGCCGGGGCCGGCCCGCCGAGGCACTACGCCACCTCGAGGAGGCGCTGGCGCTCAGCCGCGGCGTCGACACCGGCCGGTGGGAGGCCATCCTGGAGGGGATCATCGGGGACGTGCACGCCGATCTGGGGAACCACCGGCAGGTGCTGGAGCACGGCGAGCGCAGCGCGCGGCTGCGCCATCGCATCGGTGACGCCGACGGCGAGGCGTGCGCGCTGGCCGTGCTGGCCAGGGGGTGGCAGGGGATCGGTGAGCACGACCGGGCCATCGCGCACTGCCGGCGGGCGATCGCCCTCGGCCGGCGGTCCCTCGGCAGCCAGGACGCCACGCTCGCCGAGCCGCTGGCGATCCTGGCCACGTCGCTGCACCGGCTGGGTCAGGTGGCCGAAGCCGTCGCCTGCTGGCGGGAAGCCGCCGCGATCTACGCGGACCGGGGGCTGGACGCCGACGCCGCGGCGATCCACGACCGGATCCGGGCGGCACGCTCCGCGGTGGCCGGCTGAGCCGCCCGGCCCGGGTCTTCCGGGCCGGGCGTCCGGTCAGCGGATGATGCCGGTGTGGCCGGTGGCGAGCAGCGAGCCGGTGTGGCTGCTGAACTTCTGCGAGTACGCCTGGAAGGTCCAGCGACCGCTCAGGCCGGTCAATTTCGGCGTCCAGCACCGAGTCTGACCCGGAGCGATGCGCTTGTTGCCGCCCGGGTCGTCACAGGTGACGGTTTCGGTCAGCCCGCCGTCACGGAAGCGGTTGAGGTAGACCTGCGCGTACTCGCTGACCGTCATCGGGCTGTTGTAGATCGCGAAAGCCCAGTAGTCGTAGTTGCCGTCCCGGCAGACCTCGACGGTGCCGATGCTGCCGCCGCCGCTCACCGGGGTGATCGCGGCCGCCGGTTGCACGACGACTCCGTAGCTGCTGCCGTACTGGCAGTGCGGTGCGGCCTGGGTCTGTGCCGAGGCGGCCGGGGTCAGGCACCCCAGGGCCGCCACCGCCACGCCGAGCGCCGCAATGACCTTCTTCACCATGTGTTCCTCCGCATCCGTCGAGCGGCGGTTGCCGCGGTCACCACGATGCGGAGGCCGCCGTGTGCCGCCCTGGCGGAATTCCTGGAACGCCCTGGTCAGGGGGCCGACCGGGGGCGACGAAGACGAGTCCCCGTCCGCGGCAGGGCGGGGGGTCAGGTTTCCGTTTCCTCTTCCTTTTCGCCGGTGCCGACCGTCGCCGGTTCCTTTTCCGTTGTCGGCTCCGGTGGCGGTGGCAGGCCCGGTTCGCTCGCCGTGTTGGGGTGTTTCACGGTCACTGTTTCGTCGGACGGCGTCTCCGGGGCCTTCCGCTTCTTCTCGCGGGGCTGCAGGGCCGTGGGCTTGAACGTCGCCTCGAACGTGGGCCAGTCCGGCATCTTCCCGTAGGTGTCCACCAGGTCGTACCACGATTCGGCGTCGACACTCCGCGCCTCGAGCGCGTCGAAGGCCGGCGGTGCGGTGCCGGACTTGCCGGCCAGGCGGCGAATCGCGCCGTTGACCATCTCCAAGTAAGCGAACTGCTCCTTGCCGATGAGGCCCAGCCGGAACGCCTTGAGCTTCGCACCGGGGTCGACCGGTACGGTGGGCTGCACCCCGAAGATCCGGGACACGACCTGGTCGGCCGCCTTCACGTCGAACGGCCCGGTGCCGTCGGTGCCCGTGCGGAGGTGCCGGGATGAGACGTAATGATAATGGTTTCCGTCCGGATCCGTCACGTGGTACGACTCGAAGTCGTGCGCTTGGATGTTCTTCCAGGTGGCCAGTTTGGTTCGGACCGGTATCGAGACATGCCAATCCGAGCCCGCGTCGATCATCAGATAGTACGGATGTCCGCGCCGCGGCTTCAGGTAGGTCATCAGCTGCACCATCTGTTCGCTGATCCCGGAGAAGCCGGACAGCTTCATGCGCTGCACCACCGGCGCGGATGGCCCGCCGCGCCCGGAAAGCAGCTGTCCGAGAGCGCGATTCCCCGCTGCCGCCTGCAGAGACAGAAGGTGTCCCGCCGCCGAAGGCAGGCCGCGCGAGGCGCGGCCGGCGCCGGACGGACCGGCGCGGCCCTCGACGTCGTGGGCCGGTCGATACCTCTTCACCATCCCAAGATCGCACCCCGGCCGGCCGGGACCCCGCCCGATGGGGCGGACATCGGGGCCGGATCGGTTGCCCGGTCAGCCAAGTCTCGCGGCCGGGGGGCGTGCATCGGGTCGCGGGCCGACCGGCCCGGGGGTCCTTCAGGCGTTGACCGGGACGCCGAACCAGTGCCGGGCCGTGTTCCGCAGCTCGTCCTGGTCGGGATGGTTCTCGGACGACGCCCACGCCACGTAGGAGTCCGGGCGGAGCAGGAGCGCGGTGACGTCGGTGGTGGCCGTGGCGCGGACGGTTTCGACGCCGTCGGCGTGCAGGCCGCCGTCCTCGGTGAGGTCGATCAGCAGCGGTCTGCCCCGGCGGGCCAGTTCGGCGAGGCGGATCGTGCCGTCGGGGGTGTGCAGGTCGAGATCGGGGGCGGGCCAGCCGGCCAGAGGGTGGGCGTCGCCCGCGACCGGGTAGCGGACGTCCGCGCCGGCGACGAGCCGGGCGAGCGCGCGCACGACGCCCGGTTGGGTGAGCAGCTCGCCGAAGATCTCGCGCAGGCCGGTGACGTCGTCGCCGGGGGCGAGCAGTGCGGCCTGGGTCCGGGAGTAGGTGATGGTGCGGTCGGCGATCGGGCGCCGTTCGGTCTCGTAGGTGTCGAGGACGTCGGCGGTGCCGTTGATCGCGGCCGCGAGTTTCCAGCCCAGGTTGATCGCGTCCTGCATGCCGAGGTTGAGGCCGGTGCCGCCGGCGGCGAAGACGTGTGCCGCGTCGCCGACGAGGAAGACCCGGCCGTCCCGGTACCGGTCGGCGACCCGGGTGTTGCCGCCGTTGATCCGGCGCAGCACGTGCGGGCCGGGGCCGGGTGGCGGCCCGAGCGGCACGTCGGTGCCGAGCACGCGGTGGACGCTGGCCCGCAGCTCCTCGAGGGTCATGGGCGTGCCGGTTTCCGGCTCGTCCCACTCGACGGTGGCGACCAGCGGGGGAAAGCCGGGCAAGGGCGCGTAGGAGAACCCGCCGCGTGCGGTGCGGACGGGCAGGAACGGCAGGACCGGGCCGTGGCCGGGGACGTTCAGCGCGCCGGTCGCGGGATCGAGCCAGTCCGGCGGCACCGTCACGTGCGCGGAACGGCTGGTGGTCCGGTCGTAGGTGACGCCGGGGAACCCGATGCCGGAGGCCTTGCGCACCAGGCTGTGCGCGCTGTCCGCGCCGACGACGTAGCCGGCCCGCAGCTCGTAGGTTTCCGCGTCGGGGCCGCGGACGGTGAGGGTGACGCCGTCGCCGTCCTGGGTGAGGCCCGTGAGCTCGTGACCGCGGCGGATCTCGGCCCCGAGTTCCGTGGCGCGTTCCTCCAGAACCCGCACGGTCTTCAGTTCCGGCACCGGGAGGTTGTAGATCGGGCTGTCCTCGAGAAGACCGAGGTCGAGCGGCATCGCGGCGAACATGAAGTAGCTGGTGTTGGGCTGCGGCGGCCCGGGCCGGCCGCTGAGCCGCTCGAACAGCCCGCGGCGGTCGGCCATGCGGACGACCTGGCCGACGAGGCCGTTGGACCGGGGTTGCGTGCTGGGCTCGGTCAAGCGTTCCAGCACGACGGGGCGGACGCCGCCGAGCGCGAGTTCGCACGCGAGCATCAGGCCGTTGGGGCCACCGCCGACGATGACTGCATCCATGGTTGTCGCTCCTTGTTTTCGGGCATGCCGAGGAGCCCGTCGAGCGGGCTTTTGCCGGTGTGGCGGGGGTCAGTGCGGTTCCGGGAGCCCGGCTCGGATCCGGTCGAAGACCTCGCGGAGCAGGAACACCAGCGATCGGGTGGGGTCGCGGGTCCAGTGCGCCATCGCCGTGCCGAGCCCGGTGCTGACGACCGCGGCGACGAGCTGGGGGTACAGGTCGCCGACGGCGTCGGTGTGGGTGCGCTCGGCGATGGCGACGGTCAGCTCGTCCTGTGCCGCGGCGTGCGCGCGGAACACCTCGTGCTGGATGTCGGGCTCGGCGAGCAGTTTCTGCAGTGCCGAGGAGTACCGGTCGTCCGGTGGGCCGGCCCGGCCGGGCGGCGGCTCGAACTGCGCGACGACCGCGTGGACGAGTGCGTCCCACAGTGGTTCGCCGGCCGGGCGCTCCCGCAGCACCTCGGCGATGCGCTGCCCTCGTTCGATGTGCGCGGCGACGATGGCTTCGGCCTTGCTGGTGAAGTAGTTGCGGAAGGTGCGGCCGGAGACGTTCGCCGCCGCGGCGATGTCGTCCACCGATACGTTGCCGAATCCGCGTTCGAGCACGAGCGCGATGGCGGCGTGGCTCAACGCGAGACGGGTCTCCCGCTTCTTGCGTTCGCGCAGCCCGCCCTCTTCGGTCGTCATGTCCGCCACCCTAGCCAAACTTTCCAACTTTGCAAAGTTTCCAGACTGGAAAGTTTTACCCGGTGACCGGTCCGCCCCCGAAGTCGCGTTTGCGGGCACTTCCGTGGCGGGTACCGGAGGAACAGCCGAGCGGGAGGGGACGGGCCGATGACGAACGAGCTGCCGGGCGTGATCGGCGGGCGGTACGAGACCCGGGCGCTGATCGGCCGGGGAGCCACCGCCCGGGTGTACCGGGCCGTCGACCGGGAACTGGGGCGCGAGGTGGCCGTCAAGCTCTACGACAGTCACGGGGTGGCGGTGGAGCAGCTGCGCCGGGCGCGGGAGAAGTCCTTGCTGGCCAGCGTTCAGCACCCGGGGATCGTCGCGTTGTTCGACAGCGGCGCCGAGGGGGACTCGCCGTACCTGGTGATGCAGCTGATCGACGGGGAGAACCTCGCCGAGCGGTTGTGCGCCGGACCGTTCACGGCGGAGGAGGTGAGCGGGCTGGCGGTCCGGCTGGCGGACGCGCTGGCCCACGTCCACGGCCGGAACATCGTGCACCGCGATCTGAAGCCGGCGAACGTCCTGCTCGGCCCGGACGGCCCGGTGATCACCGACTTCGGCATCGCGCACGCGCTGGACTCCACGCGGATCACCGGCACCGGCCTGGTCACCGGCACGGCGGCCTACCTGGCGCCGGAACAGATCCTCGGGGAGGTGCCCGGGCCGCCGGCCGACGTCTACGCCCTCGGGCTGATCCTGCTGGAGTGCCTGACCGCGCGGCTCGAGTTCCCCGGCGCCTTGGCGGAGTCGGCGTTGGCCCGGTTGCACCGGGCGCCGCGCGTTCCCGACGGCACTCCGGACGCGCTCGCGGACACGTTGACCCGGATGACCGCCCGCGAGCCCGCGGACCGGCCGGGTGCCGAGGAGATACCGCGGTTGCTGCGCGCGCTGCCGACGGCCGCGGCGCCGTCCGTCGCTCCGCCGTCCGTCGCTCCGCCGTCCGTCGCTCCGCCGGGCGGGCGGCGGCGGGTGCCGGCCGCGGCCGGTGGCTTGGTGACCGTGGCCGCCGCGGCGGTGCTCGCGGTGGTGTTCACCAGTCCGGCCGATTCCGGGACCACGCGGGTGCCCCTGCCCGCGGCCGCACCCCCCACCAGCTCCAGCGCGGTCCCTCCGTCGAGCACGGGCTCTCCGGCTTCGGTCGTCGTGGTGGCCTCGTCACCGGCTGCGAAGCCGGTGACGGCGGGCGTGGTCGACGTCGCGCACCCGAAGCCCGGCCCGGCGAAGCCGGCTGGTGGTCCCGTGACACCCGACGGCGGCCCGGTGAAGCCTGGTGGCGGTCCGCGTCCGGCCGCGGGGAAGGCCGTGGGGCCGCAAGGGGCGGCGGGCAGGCCGTGACCACCCGGACCGCGTGCGCGCGGTCCACTATGCGCATCCGTTGACTCCTTGCCCGAGCTGGACGCCTCCGACCATGCCCGCGGGCACCCGGATCCCGGGTATCCAGGGGCAGTATCGCCGCGTGGCTCCGCCGAGCGGCCGGTCTCGCGATCATGCTGGGAAGCAACGGAGGGCGGCCCGTACCGGTCGCCTCGATCAAGGAGAATCCCGAAGAATGCGCATCGGAATCGGCCTGCCCAACCAGGTCCGTGACGTCAACCCCCAGCTGATTCCTTCCTGGGCGAAGCGCGCCGAGGAGCTGGGCTTCGCGAGCTTGGGTACCGTGGGCCGCTACGCCTACCCCGGAGTCAGCGACACCGTCACGCTGGCTGCCGCGGCCGGCGCCACGACCGAAATCGCTTTGCTCAGCACCGTTCTGGTCGCCCCGGCGTGGCCGGCCGCCCTGCTGGCCAAGGAGGTGGCGGGCATCGACGGGGTTTCCGGCGGCCGGCTCACCCTGGGCGTCGGTGTCGGGATGCGAGCCGACGACTTCGTGGCCGACGGGTACGGCCTGCGGGACCGGGGCAAGAGGTTCGACGACGACCTCGCGGTCTACCGCGAGGTGTGGGACGGCGCCGCGGTGGGCGGCGGAACCAACCCGGCGGTGCCGGCCGGAACGCGCCGCGTACCCCTGCTCTTCGGGGGGTTCAGCCCGGCCGCGCTCGCTCGCGCCGCTCGCGAAGGCGACGGCTACATCGGTGGTTCCATGCCGGTCGAGATGGTGGGCCAGTCCTTCGACGCCGCCCGCGCCGCCTGGAAGGAGGCGGGGCGGGAAGACCCGCCGCGGCTGGTCGGCATCGCCTACTTCGCCTTGGGCGACGTCGAGCGGGGCCGGGCCGGAGTACACGACTACTACTCCTTCATGGGCGACGACACCGCCTCGATGATCGCCGGCACCCTCTCCGGCGGAACCGATGCGGTACGCGCCACGGTCAAGGCGTTCGACGAGCTCGGTGCGGACGAACTGGTCCTCAACCCCACGGTGGCCGACCTCGACGAGGTCTCCCGCCTCGCGGATGCCGTGCTGTAGCGGTGTTCCGCGGGCTGGACGGGCAGCACGAGTGCGCTGCCCGTCTCGCGCCCATCCTCCCGCGGCGGAGAACCCCTCTCGGCGGGGTAATCCCGGAGGCAGCCGCCCGGGCGGTCTAGGCTGCCGGACGTGACGATGCCGGCGGAACCCGGGGCGCGCAACGCGGCGGAAAGCGTGACGACCGCCTGGGAACAGATCATCGTCTGGCGCGCGTCCGGCCTCGGGGCCGGATGAAGGCCGCCGTTCTGGTCGTGCTCGGTGGCCTGCCGGGCACCGGTAAGTCCACTGTGGCCCGTCCGCTGGCCCGCGCGCTCGGTGCGGCCTACCTCCGGATCGACACGATCGAGCAGGCTCTGGCGGACTCCGGCGAGCTCGCGGAGCCGCCACGGGCCGCGGGGTACGTCGCCGGCTACGCGCTCGCCCGCGACCAGCTGGCCAACGGCGTCGACGTCGTCGCCGAGTGCGTGAACCCGCTGAAGATCACCAGGGATGCCTGGCGCGCGGTGGGGACCCGGGTGCTGGAGGTCGAGCTCGTGTGCTCCGACCCGGCCGAGCACCGTGCCCGGGTGGAAGGGCGGGTGGCCGACATCCCGGGGCTCCGGCTCCCGTCGTGGCGGGACGTCGTCGAGCGGGAATACGAGCCGTGGGATCGCGACCACCTGGTCATCGACACGGCTGTCGTGACCGCGGCCGAGAGTGCCGAGCTGATCCTGCGGCAGCTCAACCGGTCATGACACGCCGGACCCGGCTCACTCCACTTCGTTCAGCCTTCCGGTGGCGACGTCGAACACGAAGCCCCGCACGGAATCCTTCTTCGGGACGAACGGGCTGTTCCTGATCCGGGCGATCGACTGGCGGACGTCTTCGCCGGGATCGGTGAAGGATTCCGCGGCCCAGGCCGGCTTGACGCCGACGTCCTCCTGGATGGACTTCTTGAAGTCGTCGTCGGTGAAGGTGAGCATGCCGCAGTCGGTGTGGTGGATGAGGATGATCTCCTCGGTGCCGAGCAGCCGCTGGCTGATGGCGAGGGAACGGATCTCGTCCTCGGTGACGACGCCGCCGGCGTTGCGGATCACGTGTGCGTCACCCTCGTGGAGACCGAGGACGCCGTAGACGTTGATGCGGGCGTCCATGCAGGCGAGCACGGCGACGTGCTTGGCGGGCGGCAGAGGCAGCGGTCCGGTGAAGTTCGCGGCGTATTCGGCGTTGTTGGCCAAGAGCTCGTCGGTGACCGACATGGTGGTCCTTCCTCGTGGTGGCGTGGACCGAGTGGACGCGCGCGGGCCGTCGCGTGCAACCGTGCCCACGAGCTGGGAGGCCGTAGGTGCGCGGTCGGCCCCGCGGACGCCGGTCAACCAGCCGGTTCTACGCTGGTCCAGGACGTGGTGACCGCGCCCGGGCCCCCGCTCGAGCGTGAAGACCACGCGAGGCGCCAGCGGAACGGTCGGAAAGGTTGAACGGTGACAGCGAGCGTGAGTGATATCGGCAAGGCGGCCGGCGTCCTGCGCGCCGGGGGCCTGGTCGCCGTCCCGACCGAGACGGTGTACGGGCTGGGCGCCAACGTCGAGGACCCCGCCGCCGTCGCGCGCGTGTTCCAGGTCAAGGGCCGTCCGCCGACCCACCCGCTGATCGTCCACCTCGGCTCGGCCGAGCAACTGGGCGACTGGGTCGCCGACGTGCCCGAGACGGCGCTCGTGCTGGCCGGGCACTTCTGGCCGGGACCGCTCACGCTCGTCCTGCGCCGCGGCCGCCGGGTGCCGCTGGAAGCGACCGGCGGGCTGGAGACGGTGGCCGTCCGGGTGCCCGCCCACCCGGTCGCGCTCGAGCTGCTGTCGGCATTCGGGGGCGGTGTCGCGGCGCCGTCCGCCAACCGCTTCGGCTCGGTCAGCCCCACCACGGCCGACCACGTCCGTGCCGAACTCGGCGACGCCGTCGACTTCGTGCTCGACGGTGGCCCCTGCGACGTGGGCGTCGAGTCGACCATCGTCGACGCGACCGGCGAAGTACCGGGCATCCTGCGGCCCGGTGGGGTGACGCCGGAGGAGCTCGAAGCGGTGCTCGGGCGCCCGGTCGGGGCCGGCGTGACGAACCACATCCGGGTACCGGGACAGCATCCGTCGCACTACGCGCCCCGGGCGCGCGTGGTCCTGGTCGAGCCGGCGGAGATCGCCACCACAGCGCAGGCTGCGCAGGAGCGGGGACACCAGGTGGGCGTCCTCCTGCCGCCTTCCTGCGCCGACGTTCCGGTGAAGGCGCACGCCGTGGTGGCGGTCCCGCCGTCGATGGCCGGCTACGCGCGCGGGCTGTACGGGTTCCTGCGGGAACTCGACCGGCTGGGATGCGACCTCATCGTCGCGTCCCTGCCGGCGGAAGAGGGGCTGGGGCTCGCGATCGCCAACCGGCTTCGCCGCGCGGCCGGTCCCCGTTGACCGTGCCGAGGGGCCGGGAATTCGGTCAGGAAGCGGAGCCGGCGTTGACGTCGACGCCGCGGGCCGCCACCACGTCCGCGCGGCCGTCGGCCAGCCGGTAGCACAGGCCCACCACCGCGGCCTGGCCCGCCTCGACCCGGTCGGCGAGCACGCGGGAGCGCTCCAGCAGCAGGTCCACGGTGTGCCGGACGTGCTGGGCGAGGATCTCGTCCGGTTCCACCCGGCCGGCCGCCCGGGCCGCCAGCACGCTGGGGGTCACCCGCTCGACGACGTCCCGGATGTACCCGCTGGGCGTCACCCCGTCCTCCAGGGCGGCGGACGCGGCGCCCACGGCACCGCAGGAGTCGTGGCCGAGGACCACCACCAGCGGGCAGTCCAGCACCGCCACGCCGTATTCGATGCTGCCCAGGACCTCGGAGCCCGCCACGTGGCCCGCGGTGCGGACGACGAACAGGTCACCCAGGCCGCGGTCGAAGATGATTTCGGCGGCCAGCCGGGAATCGGAACAGCCGAACAGCACGGCGAAGGGGCGCTGGCCGGGCGTGACCTCGGCGCGCCGCGCCGCGTCCTGGTTCGGGTGCTCCGGGGCGCCTTCGACGAAGCGCCGGTTGCCGGCGAGCAGCAGTTCGAAAGCGTCGGCGGGGGTCAACGATTCGATCATGGGCATACCTGCAGCCTAAGCCCCGGCATCCCGCGCACGAAAGCCAGCAGGTGGCGATCGGGCGTCGCCGTGTCAGGGAGAGCCCGAGAGCCGACCGTTCCGTCAACGTGCTGGATGCCACCCTCATGCTCGACGTGGACCGGTTCGCGGCCGAGGCGTTCGGCGCCGAGGACCTCCGGGTACCGGCGTTCTCGGCGCTGCCGATCGCTCCGGAGCCGGACCGGTCCCTGAACCCCGATGATGCGGTTGCACGAGCGGGTCAGGAGGCTGCCGCAGATCACGATCGCCAAGGTGCGCGGGCCGGCCCGCGGGGGCGGTGCCGAGCTGCTGACGGCGATGGACCTGCGGTTCGCCTCCTTGGAGCGCGCCGGGTTGGCGCAGAACGAGGCGGCGGGCGCGCAGACCCGTGACGGGGGAGCGGCGCCTGGAGGCCATCTTCGCCGAACTCCGGTAGCCGCGTCGAAGTACCCTCCGCCGGCCGGACCCGGCCCGCGGCCCGGGTGGTATCGGCGAGTCCTGGTTGTCCCACCGCCCGAAGATCATGCTGGAACCGTGGAACGGAACGAACTCGCGGGCTTCCTCCGGCGCCGTCGTGCGCTGCTGCAACCGGGGAACGTCGGGCTCCCGGCCGGTGGACGGCGCCGGACGCCGGGGCTGCGGCGGTTCGAGGTCGCCCAGCTGGCCGGCATGTCACCGGACTACTACGCCCGGATCGAGCAGGGGCGCGGTCCTCAGCCGTCGGTCGCGGTGCTGACCGCGCTGGCTCGCGCGCTGCGGCTGACGTTCGACGAACGCGACCACCTGTTCCGCCTCGCCGGTCATCCCGCGCCGCCTCTCGCGGGTGGTGACGAGCACGTCGGCCGCGGCCTCCTGCGGCTGCTGGACGGACTGGCGGGCCTGCCCGCCATGGTCGCCTCCGACCTGAACGTCGTGCTCGCGCAGAACCCGATGGCGGATGCCCTGCTGGGCGAGCAGACGCGGTTCCGCGGCCTCGCCCGCAGCTGCACCTACCGGTGGTTCACCGGCCCGGACCTGCGCGGGCGTTACCCGGCGGAGGACCACGAGCACGAAAGCCGGGCGCAGGTGGCGGACCTGCGGGCCACGCTCGCGGCCCGCCCCGCCGATCCCGTGGCGGTGAAGCTGGTCGGGGCGTTGCGCGCGAAGAGCGAGGAGTTCGCCCGCCTCTGGGACCGGCACGACGTCGCGGTGCGGCGCAGTGACCGCAAGCGCGTCCTGCACCCCGCCGTCGGCCTCGTCGAGCTCGACTTCGACGTCCTGGCCACGGCCCGGGCCGACCAGCGCCTGATCGTGTATTCACCCGCGCCGGGCACCGCCGCGGTCTCCCAGCTGGAGCTGCTGGCCGTGCTCGGCCAGGAACAGTTCACCCCGTGACCGGCGCCGGCCGACTCCTCGCCCGAAAGGAAGCCATGTCTTTCCCGCAGCCCACCAGCTCGTGGCGGCGCGTCGCCACGCTCGGCCTCGCCGCTCTGCTCGCCGCGAGCGCCACCGCTCCGGAAGCCTTCGCGGCCCCGGCGCACCGTGCCGGCGGTACCCGCCTGGGTGAGGTGCGGGTCGTCGCCCGCTTCGACCGGTCGGCGGGCCAGGTCGCCGAAAGCATCGCCCCGGAGCCCGGCGGCAGCGTGGTCATCGGCATGATCCCCGCCCGCCAGGTCGTGCGGGTCGCGCCGGACGGGGTGGTCCGGGTGCTCGTCACCATGCCGCTGCCCCCGGGCGGCGGCGGCACCACCCCGGTCATCGGCGTGCCCGTGGTCACCGGGGTCGCCCGGGCGGACCGCGGCGACGTGTACTTCCTCTACTCCTCGGGGCAGGGCGGGCTGACCGGGATCTGGCAGGTCCGCCCCTCCGGCGCGCCCCGGCTCGTCGTGCCGCTGCCCGCCGGCACGATGCCGAACGCCTTGGTCATCGACGGCGGCCGCTTCCTGGTCACCGACTCCGCCGGCGGGCGCATCTGGCAGGCCCCGCTGCGTGGCGGCGCGGCTTCGGTGTGGTCGGCGGACCCGGCTCTGGCGCCCGACGGCTTCTTCGGCGCGAACGGCCTGAAGGTCCACGACGGCGCCGTGTGGGCGAGCAACTCCGACCGCGGCACCATCGTCCGCATCCCGGTGGCCGGGGGTG
The DNA here is from genome assembly GCF_000695625.1 of Amycolatopsis rifamycinica. Taxonomy (GTDB): domain Bacteria; phylum Actinomycetota; class Actinomycetes; order Mycobacteriales; family Pseudonocardiaceae; genus Amycolatopsis; species Amycolatopsis rifamycinica. Next base: position 247,762 of record NZ_JMQI01000024.1, on the reverse strand, counting down.
GCCGCGCCGGCCGCGCCGAGGTCCGGGCCACGGGACTGGCCGGCATCGACGACTTCGACTTCACCGGCCGGGGCGACGAAATCCTCGCGGCGATCAACCAGGCCGGCCGGCTGGTGCGCGTCGGACCGGACGGCAGCCGAGCCACCCTGCTCGACGCCGAGGACGGTATGCAGGGGACCACCGCCGTCGTCGTGCGGGGAAACCGGGTCTACGTCACCAACGGCGCCAACCTGGCCGGCGACAACCCGAACCTCCTGCTCGCGCGGCTGCGGTACTGACTCTTCTCGAGCGGCCGGGGCGGGACAGCTAGGGCACCAGGCTCGCGGCCGCGTCGAGGAACGCGTCGATCAGGGGTGAGCGGCCCGTCGCGAGCCAAGCCAGGCACACGCGGTTCGGCCCGATGTCCTCGATCGGGATGCCGATGACGTCCGGGCGGGTGTAGAACGTCGCCGTCGACCGGGGGATGACGCTGATCCCCGCGCCGGCGGCGACCAGTTCCAGCTTTTCTTCGACACTGTGGATGCGCGGCACTTCGGGGCGGTCCGGCTCGCGCAGTTCGAAGGCGATGTCCCGCCACTCCGGGACGGCGTCGGGGTCCTGCAGCAGGTGCTCGTCGGCGAGTTCGGTGACCGACACGGACTCCTTGCCGGCCAGCCGGTGCCCGGCGGGCACCATCACGACGCGGGGTTCGGTGAACAGCGGCCGGACGGTGAGCCCGCGCTGGTCGATCGGCAGGCGGACGATGCTGACGTCGACGCGGCCGTCGTGGACGACCTCCACCTGGTCGTGCCAGCTCGTGCGCAGCAGCCGGACGCCGACGTCCGGCCGCTTCCGGGCCAGCGCCCGCACCGCCGGGGTGACCACGATGCCCGGCATGAACCCGACGGTGAGCACCGGCTTCGCCTCGGCCGCGGCCGTGACCCGCCGGTGCACGGCTTCGGCGGCCGCCAGCAGGTCCCGGGCGTCCGCCAGGAGCTGTTCACCCGCCGCCGTGAGGACCGTGCTGCGGCGGTCCCGGACGAACAGGGCGGTTTTCAGCTCGTCCTCGAGGGCGCGGATCTGGCGCGACAGCGCGGGCTGGGCGATGTGCAGGCGCGCGGCGGCCCGCCCGAAGTGCAGCTCTTCGGCCACCGCGACGAAGTACCGCAGCTTCCGCAGGTCGAAGTCCACGCCGGCGCACCTCCCGCTCCCATCATCGCAGGCCGGTGATGCCGTCGCGGCATCACAGCGCGCGAAACGGGTCTTGGACGCGCCGGGGGTGCCCGGGCCACCGTGGAGGAGGAACGGAACACGGGTGAAAGGGACAGTGATGAAGATCTTCCTCACGGGCGGGTCGGGCTACATCGGCCGCGCGACGATCGGCGAGCTGGTGCGGCTCGGGCACACCGTCGAGGCGCTCGCGCGCAGCGACCGCGCCGAGGCGGCGGTCGCCGCCGCCGGGGCGACGGCTGTCCGCGGTGGCCTGACCGACCTCGACGTGCTCGGCCAGGCGGCGGCGCGGGCGGAAGCCGTGATCCACCTCGCCCAGGCCACCAGCGGCGAGGAGGACCTGGCGGCCGCCACCGCGATGCAGGACGGCGTCGGCGGCGGCACCTACGTGCACACCGGCGGCAGCTGGGTCTACGGCGACACCGACGGCGTGCGGGACGAACGCGCGCCGTGGAACCCGCCGGCGATCGTGGCCTGGCGCGAACCCGTCGAAGACGCGGTGCTGGCCCGGGCCGCCGACGGCGGACGGCCGGTCATCGTCCGGCCCGGCCTGCTCTACGGCGGCGACAACCGCCTGATCGACATCTTCTTCGTCCAGCCGGGCAAAGAAACCGGCGCGATCCCGTACCTCGGCGACGGCACCAACCACTGGGCCCTGATCCACCTCGACGACCTCGCCCGCCTCTACGCGGCGGCGCTGCCGGCACCGGCGGGCTCGGTGTACCTCGGGGTGGGCGGGGTCAACCCGACCGCCAAGGAGGTCGCCGAGGCGTGCGCCCACGCCGCCGGGCTCGACGGGAAGACCGTCTCCCTCAGCCTCGAGCAGGCGCGCCAGCAGATGGGCCCGATCGCCGACGCGTTCGCCCTCGACCAGCAGCTCACGTCGGCCAAGGCGCAGCGTGAGCTGGGCTGGACGCCCGTGCACACCGACCCGCTGGCCGAGCTCGCCGCGGGATGAATTTGCCGCGAAGTAGTACGAAACCGTATAGTACGAAACCGTGAAGAACGGATCCGTACTACTTGAGCTGCAGCGCGCCACCCACGCGACGCTCCACCTGCTCACGACGGAGCTTGCCGATCTCGAGCTCACCGCGTCGGAGATCAACGCGTTGGGCAACCTCGCGGACGGCACCGGCCGGACGGTGTCCGAGCTGGGGGCCGCCGTGGGGACCCGGCCCGCGACGCTGACCGGCATCCTCGATCGCCTGGAACGCCGCGGCCTGATCACCCGCGGTCCCCGGCCGGGCGACCGCCGTGCGGTGCTCATCGAACTGACGGTGGAAGGCGAACGGACCGCCGCGCTGATCCGCCGTGCTCTCGGCGATCTGGAGAAGCGCGCTCTCGCCGGCCTTCCGGCGGGTGCCGTCGACGGAGCTCGCGCGGTACTGCGGGCCTTGACGGAGGCCGGCCGATGAGCCTCGACCACGCGGCAGACCGAATCCCGGCCACCGGCAACCCGTTCGACGCTCTGCTGGCCGAAGTCATGGCCCACGCGGACCGGTTCGGCCATCGCCAGCACATCCACCTGACCTGGCTCGCCGTGCGTCGATACGGCACGGACACCGCGACCGCGATGATCAGCGACGGCATCCGGCGGACGGCGCGATACGCCGGCGCCCCGCAGAAGTACAACGCGACGGTCAGCCGGGCCTGGGTCGAGCTCGTCGGCCATCACATCGCGTCCGGCGACGAAGCGGACTTCGACGCCTTCGCGAAGCGTCACCCCGCGCTGCTGGACAAGCGTCTGCTCGCTCACCACTACCGACCATCGACCCTGGCGACGGCCGAGGCGCGGTCCGGCTGGGTGGAGCCCGACCTCAAGCCGTTGCCGGGGGCGGTGATCGTGATCCCCGGCGACTGATCACGCAGTCCGAACCGGGCAAGCCCCGGCTGCGGGTCCGGCCGTAACGGACGCTCGATCTCCGGCGACTCCCACCGCGTGTCGGAACCGAGCAGCCAGCCGGGTCTCGTGCCACTGCTGGACGGATACCACTACGACGTCTTCCTCAGCTACCGCCGGTCCGGTCCCGGCAACGCGGCCCGGTGGGTGCAGCAACACTTCCACCGGATGTTGGTGGACTGCCTGGCCGACCAGATCGGCCAGGCCGCGATATTCATCGACAAGAGCGCCGAGACGGGCGTCCACTGGCCGACCATGCTCCAACAAGCTCTCGCCCGCAGCAAGATGCTCGTGGCTGTCTGGTCGCCACCCTACTTCGCGTCGCAGTGGGGCCTGGTCGAGCTGAACACGATGGTGGCCCGGGAACAGGCCGTTGGTGGGGTGACCCAGCTGGTGTACCCGCTGATCTATTCCGACGGCGAGACGTTTCCCGAGACCGCCAGGAAGCGGCAGGGCCGCCCGGTGCACAAGGTGTCCAACCCGTTCCCGTCGCTCGAGGGATCCCACCGGCAGGCGGACCTGTACGACGAGACGTGCGCGATCGCGATCGAGCTGGCCGGGCTACTCGCACGGGTGCCCGCATGGCGGCCGAACTGGCCCACCTGCGAAGTTCCGGCCGCTCCTGCGCGGCCCCCGATCGATTTTCCGGTGTACCAGCCGTGATCTACACCTTCACCACCGAGAAGCCGGACGGCCGTTTTGATCGGCTGGCCCACGACGTAGCGGTCCAGCTGGCCCAGTGGGCTTACCGGGTCCTGTACATCGACTGGAGTCCCTCTGCCGGGCCGGGCGGCGTCGCGACCCTGATCGCTGATCGGCTCGATCCGCTCGGCGCCGTGCGCACCGTGGACGTTCCGGGCGGCGGCTCTCTCGACGTCATCGCCGGCGGAACCGCTGACCGCCTCCCGGCCGACCGGGAGGCCTGGGCGCGTGCCTACGCCAACGGAGTCGCCGATTTCCTCGAGGACTGTGTCGAACGCTGGCAGGCGGTCTATGAGGTCGTCGTCATCCGGGGCGGGCGGCCGGCGATCCGAGCCGGGCGATTGCGGTGGCCCACCTGCCCGACGCGGTCGTGGTCGACTGCCACGGCGGCGAGGCGGCGGCGCTGCACGCCGCGAGCGCGAGCCGGGACCTGCTGCCCTACGGGCGTGCCCAGCTGTCGGTGCTGCCACTGCACGGGAATCCTGAAGACTACGAGCGGTGGACGCTGCCCTGGGTGCACGCCACGGTCCAGCCCGAGCGTGTGGCCGATCTCGTCGCCGGGGACGTCCGAATCCTCGCCGCCCTGCTGGCGAACGGGCTCGCGGGGACCGATCTGCTCGTCGCCGACCCCATGGCCTACGTGTTCGCCGCGGAACACCACGACGGCGTGCTGGAAGCGGCCCGGGCCGTACGCCCGGAGGTGGCGCAGTTGACGCCGGCGCACGAGGACCTCGACAAGATCCTCCCGGAACTGCTCACCGCGCACCCGACGCCCGTTGCCCGGATCCACGACGTCCTGGTGTCCGACGCCCACGTCGCCTCATGGCTCACGGATCTGCTCGCCGACACCGAATTCCGGCCAAGGGAGGCGCGGACATCCCACAGCGCCGACGCACCCGTCCGGTACCAGTGCCCGGCCGACGGCAACTATGTCTGGTACCGCCACGGCGGTGAACCGGTATTGGATTGCCCGGATCACGGGGTCGCGCTCGAAGCCGTCCCCATCACGCATCGCGTTGACGCGGGCGCCACCGAACAGCAGACGACGCCGTCGCAGGCCGTCCCCCAGGCCGAGGAGCCACGGACAACCACCGCTGAGGCGGAGGAGCACGGCCCACCCGACGGTGCCCTGGCCGCCATCCCGGCCAAGGGGGCGCTCCTGGCCTACCTCGCCGATGCCGACCGCGACTACCTGCTCGCCAGGGGCGTCCGGCGCCGATTCCGGGCGAACGATGTCATGATCATGGAAGGCGACTCGTCCGATCACGTCCTCGTGCTGGTGTCCGGATGGGTGCGGGTCTCCACGATCGTCGAGGACGGCCGTGAGGTGCTCTTCGGGCTGCGTGGTCCCGGCGAAGTGCTGGGCGATTTCGCGGCGGTGACCGGCTCGGCGCGGACGGCGACGGTGCGGGCGATCGAGCCGTGTACCGTCATCCAGCTGACCGGCGCGGAGTTCGTGGGCGTCCTGCGCGCCCGGCCCGAAATCGCCATCGCGGTGATCAAGACGGTCGCCGCGCGGCTACGCAACGCCGAGTTGGCGCGTATCGAGTCCGCAGCGTTCGATGTCAGCCGGCGTGTGGCCTCGCACCTGGTTCGCTTGGCCGAAGAGCACGGCCGCACCGTGCCGGAAGGCGTGGTCATCGAGGTCGCGCTCTCGCAGGTCGACATCGCCGCGCAGATCGGCGCCGCCCGGCAGACCGTCGCGCGGACACTGCGGGGGCTCCGGGAGCGGGGAATCGTCGAGACCGGTCGCCGTCGGATCCTCATCCGCGAGCTGCGCGTCCTGCGCGCCTTCGCCCGCTCCGAGCCGAAGGCGGAAACCATCGACCGCTACCCACAAGCCCCAGCCCTACTGCGCAGCCTCGGCGACGCCGCGGAAGCTCCTGACCTCGACGCCGCGCCCGAGCAACACGAGTATGCTCGCACCGGCTCGCAGGAGGCGCCGAAGCCGTACTGGCTGCGTGGCCGCGATGCCGACGTCCAACCCGAACGACAGCAACTTCGTGATCTCGACGATGGTGTGCGTTGGGCGAGCGGTACGGCACGTCCGGAACGGCGGATTTTTCTCTGTTATCGAGCTGATGATGAACAATTCGGAGCCAGACTTGTCGACAGCGAGCTGGCCCGGGAGTTCGGCTCGGACACGGTGTTCTTCGGCAGCCGCTCGCTCGCCGCCGGCGGGGACTGGCGAAGGGACACCTTTGAGGCGGTCGCTTCCTCGAGCGTGCTCCTCGTGCTCATCGGGCAGCACTGGCTCACCGCTGCGGACGAACGCGGCCACCGACGGCTGGACGATCCGGATGACTTCGTGCGCCGCGAGATCGAACTGGGTTTCGAGCTGGGGAAGAGAATTATACCGGTGTACCTCGGACGCTCTCCACTCACACCCGACGAGCTGCCTGCGTCCCTGCGGACGCTCGCCACCATCCCGGGTATTACAATCGAGTTCTACAGCAGAGAGTCGGGTATCGCCAGGCTGGTCGCGCAGCTACGCCAACAGATCCCGTCACCGAGTAAGTAAGTCACGTCGAATTCGAAGCCATCTGATGCGACAGCCGACCACTGGCCACGTGCGAGGACTTGCGCCTGCGCTGCGCCGTTGCCCGGATCACAGGCGGTCGTCACGGACGGTGACTGCCGCCGACATCGGCCGGGGGGCGCTCTGCCGATTGCGGCACCAATCACACCGGTGTTTTTCGGCGAACGGTGACGTTCCTGCACCGATCTCGGCCCACATTCGGAGGATCCGCCGGGTGCGGGCATGTCCTACGATGAAAGAATGGGGAGGAAACGCAAGAAGAAGTCCGGGATAATCGGCCGCTACTTCGGCTACCTGCTGTTGCCCGTCATCGTGTACGGCTGGGCGTCCGGCAACATGAGTGCGTCCTTCATCCTCATAGCGTCGTCACTGACGTTCCTCTACATGCTTTTCGCGGTGCCCGCGTGGTGCATGGCGGAAACGCGGCAAGGTCTGCCGTGCCGGCGGAACTCCAATGGACTGCTCCTCGGTTGCTCCATCCGGGAGCACAAGTGGCAGAAGCTCAAAATGGCCTTTCGCGCCGGCAAATGGGGTGAGCTGTCCGGCAAGTTCTGGAACAACACGGCCAACGCCGCCGCGGCGGTCAGCGCTCTGGCCGGTGTCGGGTCCGCGCTCGCCGCGGTGATCACCCTCGTGACGAAGAAATAGCTTCCCTCAGGTCAGGTATTCGAGCAGTTTCCGCGCGCCGACCGCGGTCAGTTCTTCGATCTCGTAATGCGTGTTGCCCGTCGGGCCCACCCAGTCCGGGAGTTCCTCGGCCGAGCGGCCCGGGAGGACGATGGGCAATTGCTTGCGCAGGGCCGCCGCGTGGTCCTTGTAGCGCATTTCGCGCAGCAGCTGGGCTTCCCAGCGGACTCCGCGGCCTTCGCCCGGCGGGGCCTCGCCTTCCGCGCGCTCCTTGAACGCCGGGGAGGCGATCATCAGCACGTACTTCGCCCGCCGGATCTGCTGGTGGGTCCACTGGGGCCAGTCGCGGGGCTCGCTCGCGGCCCACAGGTCGATCTGCGCGTCGATCCCGTTTTCGCGCAGCAGGCGCCAGAATCGGCGGACGAGGTCGATGTGCTCGGGGTTGTCGTGCGCGTACGAGATGAACACCGTGAACTCGCCGGCCGCGGCGTCCGGGTCGATCTCCGCCGGGGCCTCGGCCGACGACACGAAGTTCGTGATCTCCTCGCCCGCCGTCTCGCCGCCGACGTCGAGGGATGCGCTGCGCGTGCCGAACCGGCCCTGGACCTTGAGCTCCCCGACCGTGGCCGTCAGCTCGGCGATCGTGCGGGACAGCGCGAGGATCGTCTTCCGGCTCCACACCAGGGCGACGGCCGTCGTCGCGTTGGTGCCGATGACCAGGGCCGCGTCCGTCAGCGGGCTGCGGTGGCCCGGCAGCGGGATCGCGTCGCACTCCGCGGTCAGCCGGGTGGCGAGCGACGCGGGGACGGCGACGAGCGCCGGCAGGGCCGAAGGGACGAAATCGGGATCGGAAGACACGGGTGGAGTATCGCGGCGCGCGAAGCCGGGGCGCAAGCGAACGGAAGGCCCGGGCGAACGCCCCCTTCGGCGATAGGCTCGCCCGATGCCGCTGAACGAAGACCGCGCCGAACCCGCCTGGCGGCGGCTGGCCACCGAGGTCGTGCACCGGAACCGCTGGTTCGAGGTCCGGCGCGACGACGTCGTCCTCCCGGACGGCAGCCGGGGCGCCTACGACCACGTCGTCGTGCCCGGCTCGGTCACCGTGCTCGCGATCGACGACGCCGGCCGCGCGGTGGTGACGCGGCAGTGGATCTACACCCACGGCGCGGTCCAGTGGCGCCTGCCGGGCGGCGGCATCGAGCCGCGCGACGCCGGCCCGGCGGCCGCGGCCCGGCGGGAACTGGCGGAGGAGACCGGCCTGCACGCGCGGCGGTGGGAGCCGCTCGGCCGCGTCCACGGCGCGGACTCGGTCAGCAACCACGTCGACTGGATGTTCCTGGCCACCGGCCTCACCAGCCACGCCGCGGCGCTCGAACCCGGGGAAGCGGACCTGCGGGTGGTGCGCCTGCCGTTCGGGGAGCTGCTGGACCTCGTGCGGGCGGGCGAGGTCCCGCACGCCGCCAGCGCGCACGCCGTGCTGGCGACCGCCCTGTGGCGGCGGGACGGGCGCGATCGGGTGGCTCCGGGAAACGGCGACGCGGTGAGCAGCGACGTGTCAAGCTGAAGGGAACACCGCACGCGGGGAGGTGAGCGTCATGGTGTCCGCCGCCCGGTTCGGCGCGGAGCTCCGGAAACGCCGGGAGGCCGCGGGCCTTTCGCTGGCCGGGCTGAGCGAGCGCGTGCACTACAGCAAGGGCTACCTCAGCAAGGTCGAGAACGGCCTCAAGCTGCCCACCGCGCAGCTGGCCCGGTTGTGCGACAGCGCGGTCGGCGCCGGCGGCGAACTGGTCCGCCTCACCGAGAAACCAGCGCCCACCGGGCCCCTCGACGTCATCCCGGCCGACGTCGGCGCGTTCCGCCCGCGGGAGGAAGACGCGCCGCCCGGATCCGGGGCACCGCCGGAACCCGGCGAAGACGCCCTCGCCGACGGGGACGCCGCCGTGCTGGTGCCCCTGTTCCGCGACCGCCTCGAGTCGGCCCGCAGGCTCGCGCAGCTGGTCGGGGCGCCGAAGGTGCTGCCCGGCCTGATCGCCGACACCCGGGCGGTGCGCCGGATCGCGGCCGCCGACCCGGGCGGGCAGCCGGACCTGTGGCTGCTCGCCGCGCGGTTCGCCGAGTTCACCGGCTGGATGACCCAGGAAGCGGGCGACGACCCGGCGTCGCTGCAGTGGACCGACGTCGCGGTGCGGATGGCCGCGCTCGGCGGCGACACCGCGATGGAGTCGTACGCGATGGTCCGGCGGGCGGACGTGACCCTGCACGCCGCCGACGCGCTGGCGACGATCGACTGGGGCCGGCGCGGCCAATCCGACGAGCGCGTGCCCGCCCGGATCCGCGGGCTCGCGGCGCAACGCGAAGCGCAAGGGCACGCACTGGCGGGGGACCGCGCCGCGTGCGAGCGCGCCCTGGACCGCTCGGCGGCGCTGCTCGCCGAGGCGGCGGAGACCGCCGGGGAGCCGGTGCTGGGCACCACGACCGCGCCCGACCTGCACTCGCTGATCGTCGGCTGGTGCCTGCACGACCTCGGGCACCCCCGGGAGGCGGCGGAGATCCTCGACCCGGTCGTCGCCCGGTTCGCCCCGGACGCCCGGCGCAACCTGGTCCGCTACGCCACCCGGGCCGCCCTCGCGCACGCGGGCGCCGGGGAGCTGGAGCGCGCGTGCGAGCTGATGGGGACGGTCGCCGACCAGTTGCCGCAGCTGGGTTCGGCCACGATCCGGCACGACGTCCGGCTGTTCGACCGGCTGCTGGTGCGCTGGCCGGGCCACCCGCCCGCCCGGGCCATGCGGGGGCGCCTGCTCCGCGCGCTGCACGCGCCGGGGGTCACCCCGGAAGCCTGACGCACTACCACAAACCGGGCGAGCGCAAAAGGACAATTTCCGGTCATTGTCCCGCCAAATCTGTTGACCGGTGGACAATACCCTCGGCTCGGCCGAACAGTCCCCCGCCATTCTTCGGAAACGCTCGCAGGGGAACGACCGGACGCAGTAACGTGACGACCCGTCGCCCGCGACTCACCGGGGGGCCGGGTGACCCAATCACGAGTGAATTCGAGGAGTTGTGGCGTGAGCGAAGCGCAGCAGGCCGAGCCGGTGGACCGCGTGCTCGAGGATCCGCCGCCCGCCGAGCCGCCCGCGCCGGAACCGGAGCCGGAACCGGAACCGGCGCCCGAGCCGGGGGCGGCCGTGGCCGAGGCGATTGCCGCGCTGACCGAGCAGATCCGCGCCCACCACGCCCGCGCCGAAGCCCGCGAACGCGTCATCGACCAGCTGCACGCGGAGGTCCTCCGGCTGCGCGCGGGGGAGCAGCAGGTCGTCCTGCGCCCGGTCGTCACCGATCTGCAGAACCTGCGCGGGGAAATTCTCCGGCAAGTGCGGACGCTGCCCGACGGGATGGACCGCGAGCAGGTCGTCCGCCTCTTGGAATCATTTGCGCTGGACGTCGAACTCGCGCTGGAAAGGTGCGGTATCGTCCCCGTCCGGCCGCGCACGGGAGAAAAGTTTTCCGGCCGGGAACACCGGGCGGTGAAAGTCGTGGAAGCGGCCGCCGCCGAAGAGGACGGGACGATCGCCGACGTTCTCGCCGACGGTTACCGGGACGTCGCGTCGGGGCGGTCGGTGGCGGCGGCGAAGGTCCACGTCCGCCGGTGGACGGCCCCGGCGGCCGAGCCGGCGCCGGGCAACGAGCACGAACTGGAGGAACGCACGGATGGCTGACGAAACGCTCCGCGTCTTCGGCATCGACCTGGGCACGACCTACTCGGCGATCGCCTACGTGGACGAGAGCGGCCGGACCACGGTGTGCCGGAACACCGACAACGAGGAGACCACCCCGTCGGTGGTGTACTTCGAGAACGAGTCGAACGTGGTGGTCGGCTCGGTCGCCAAGGAGTCCGCGGTCACCCAGCCGGACCGGGTCGTCTCCCGCGTCAAGCGCGAAATGGGCACCAAGGCGGTGTTCGACTTCGACGGCCACGCGCACACCCCGGAGTCCATCTCGGCGCTGATCCTCAAGCAGCTGGCCAAGGACGCCGCGGAGTACAGCGGCGGCGAAGTCGCGAAGGTGGTCGTCACCGTCCCGGCGTACTTCGGCATGCTCGAACGCGACGCCACCAAGAACGCCGGGAAGATCGCCGGGCTGGACGTGATCGGCATCGTGCCCGAGCCGGTCGCCGCCGCCCTGCACTACGAGGCGACCACCGGCGCCGACAACAAGACCGTGCTCGTCTACGACCTCGGCGGCGGGACCTTCGACACGACGGTCATCCGGGTGTCGGCCGAGGAGATCGAGGTGGTCTGCACCGACGGCGACGACCGCCTCGGCGGCGCGGACTGGGACGACCGGCTGCGCGACCACCTGCTCGCCGCCTTCACCGCGCAGGTGCCGCCGGGGACCGACCCGGAGGACGACGAGGAGTTCCTGCAGTCGCTCGCGACCCTGGCGGAGAACACGAAGAAGCAGCTGTCCAAAGTGGATTCGCGACCGGTCGCGCTGCGCGGGGCCGGCGCGAGTGCCCGCATCGACGTCACCCGCGCCCAGTTCGAGGAGATGACCGAGGACCTGCTCGACAAGACGATCGACATCGTCCGCCGCACCCTCGCCACCCTCGAGGAGAAGACGCCGGGCGCCGCGATCGACGAGGTCCTGCTGGTCGGCGGGTCGACGAGCATGCCGGCCGTCACCACCCGCCTGCGCGCCGAATTCGGCTGGGAGCCGAAACTGCACGACCCGCACCTGGCGGTGGCCAAGGGCGCGGCGCTGTACGCGCTCGGCCGGGTCGTCCACAAGGAGCAGGAGGACGCGCGGGAGCAGGCGAGCTCGGCCGCCGACGCCGAAACCCGCGCCGCCGAGGCGGTCGGCGACCTCGAAGCCCGCACGGGCATCGCGGCCGGCACGCTCCGCAGCCTCGCCGCGAAGCAGACGCGCAACGTGCTGCCGAAGGCGTTCGGCGTCAAGCTGCTGGACACCAGCGACCCGGACTGGGAGCGCAAGCCGGAGCGCCACTACGTCGCGCACCTGGTGCACGCCAACGACGCCCTGCCGACCGGCGTCCAGGTCCTCGACGCGCGGACGGTGTACGAAGGCCAGCAGGAGATCGAGGTCGAGCTGTTCGAGCAGTCCGGCGCCGTGGCCGGGCCCGAGCTGAGCGAGAACAAGTTCCTCAACGAGGGCAAGGGCAGCATCACCGGCCTGCCGCCGCTGCCGAAGGGCTCGCCGCTGAAGATCGAGATGGAGGTCGACGACGAAGGGCTGCTGCGCGTCGAGGCCACCGAACCGAGCACCGGGAAGTCGCTGCGGATCGAGGTCCGGGTCAGCGTCCTGTCCGAAGCGCAGATCGAGGAAGCGACCAAGACCGTCTCCGCGCTGACGGTGTCGAGCTGACATGGTCCCGCCCTTCGATCCGAAGGCCTACGAACAGGCGGTGGTGAAACCGCTGCGGGGCTGGAACGGCCGCGAGCTGCCGGACGACCTGCTCGCCCGGTACGCCGTCGACCTCGCGATGACCGACCAGGAGCTCGAACGCCGGCTGCGGGAGGTCCGCTCGCGCTGGAACAAGGGGCTGACCAGCCCCGGGTTCGCGCAGAAGGTCTACCGGGCGTTCCTCAAGGCCGACGAGGCGCTGCAGCAGGAGCACGGCGGCGAACTGGCGCGGATCGCCTTCTGGCGCGCCTACGCCGCCGACCGGAAGGACGCCAACCGGCAGCGGATCGAGGACCTCGCCAAGACGCTGCGGCAGAACTTCGGCGCGCTCGGGCTGATCGCGCCCGGGCAGCTCGACGCGACGGTCCGCGCGGCCTACGGCGCGCTGTCGCCGGACGAGGTCGACCGGGCGCTGGCCGAGGCGGGGGTCGACCGGCGCGCCCCGGTCGAGCTGCCGAAGTCCAGCGGCCTGCTCGACACGACCTACCGGCACCTGCGCGACCACCTGATCGACGCGGGCTGCTCGAGCGTCGTCGAGCTGCTGCGGGGCGAGCCGGCGCCGTTCCGGCTGCTGGACGGGGGTGCCGCGGCCGGCGTCTCGGCGGTGGCCGTGGAGCGGGCGGTCGCCCGGGAGAACCGGCGGGCCGGCAACCAGGGGGCGCGGCAGGCGCTCGGCATCCTGGCCACCGCCGCCAAGGCCGGTGCCGACCTCGGGAAGCTGGCGCTGTTCCACCTCCTCGACGACGTCCGCAAGCAGCACCGCGCCGGGGTGCCGGCGAGCGCGCTGCTGAAGCAGCTGCTGGCCACCCGGTGGGACGCCGTCGAGGCGCGGCTCGCCGTCTTCAGCGTGCTCAACGAGTCCGCCGGGGCGCCGATGGGGAGCCTGGCGGCGGTGCGGGAGCTGCTGGAGGCGGGCCGGCTGGTGGCCGCCCGGCAGCTGGTCTCGTCGATCAGCGGCGCCGAGGACGCCGCCGCGGCGGCCGAACTGGTCGAGCGCCAGCAGGCACGGGTGAACGAGCTGGTCGAGGGGGCGCGGCGCGCCCTGCGCGACGGCGCCGAGGCCGACGCCGGCCACCGCTACCGGCAGGCCGTGGCGCTCGCCGCCGACGACGAAGACCTGCGCGCCGAGCTGCGCCGGATCCCGCCGGAGCCGGCGTTGGCCCTCGATGCGCGCGAAGAAGGCATCGCCGTGCGGCTTTCGTGGCGCCCGGCGCCCAGCCACGACGACGCGACGCGGTACCGGCTGGTCCGGCGGGAGGGGCGGGTGCCGACCGACGCGGACGACGGCGTGGTCATCGCGGTCGAGTCCGGCCGGACGGTCGGCGTCGACCCGAAGGCGCCGGCCGGGACGAAGCTCGGGTACGCGGTTTTCGCCTCGGCCGAAGGCGCTCCCTGGTCGCGGCCGGTCGGCCGGGTCGTGGAGGTGCTGCCCGGCGTGGCCGACGTCCGCCTCTGTTTCGCGGACGGCGCCGTGGAAGGCGCGTGGTCGGTGCACCCCGACGCGATCGCGGTCGACGTGCGCCGCGGTGACGGCGTCGCGGTCCGCGTGCACGACCGCACGCGGTTCCGCGACCGCACCGCGAGCGAGGGCAGCGAACACGTCTACGGCTTCGTCGCGCGGTACCGCCGCGCCGACGGCACCGAAGCGGAGTCCGCACCGGTGCGGGCGCGGATCACCGCGGCCGGGCGGCCGCAGCCGGTGCGGGTGCTCAGCCTGCGCCCCGCCGTCGGCAGCGGCCCGCGGATCCAGCTGTCGTGGAAGGCCCAGCCCGACGCCGAGGTGGTCATCCGCCGGGCGAGCGTGCCGTGCCCGTGGGAGTTCGGCGCCGTCGTGCCGGCCGCCGAACTCGCCGGTTACGGCGAGGAGGTCGCCGGACGGCGCGACGAGCGCGACGGCTGGCAGGTCCTCGAGGCGGACGTGCCGACCGGGAACTACCGGTACGTCGCCTTCACGATGGGGCCCGACGGCGCGATCCGCGGGCACGACGAGTCCTTCGGCATCGCCCTGCCGGTGTCCGGGGTGCGCCACCAGCGGTTCGGCGACGACCTGCTGCTGGCGTGGGAATGGCCGGAGCAGGTCGGCGCCGCCGAGGTCCACTGGACCGGCACGCGCGGCTCGGACCGGATGTTGCTGACGCGGCAGCAGTACCAGACCGCCGGGGGCTGCCGGATCCCGTGCGGGCCCGGGGCCGCGACGGTCAAGGTGCGGACGAAGGTGCAGACCGGCGCCGGCGAATGCGTTTCCCCGTTCGTCGACGTCGTCGTCGCGGACCGGCCGCCGACCGTCGGGTACGCCGTCGAAATGTCGCGCCGGCCACTGGTCGGCGGCGGGACCGTGCGCGTCCGGCTCGACGCCGACCAGGAGATCGCGCGGTGCGCCGTCGTCGTCGTCGCCGCACACGGCCCGGTGATGCCGCGCAGTCCCGGTGACGGCGTCGAGCTCTTCCGCGGCGAGCGCACCCTCCGGCCGGGCCACCAGGTCGAACTGGCCGCGGAGCTCCCGCGGCTGCGCAAGCCCTACTGGGTGCGGTGCTTCGTGGAGACCGAGGGTGTCCGGGTCACCGATCCGTCCGTCAAGCAGCTGAAGGTGTCCTGATGTCCAAAGTGGCCTGTCCATACTGCTACCACCGGATCGACGGGAGCAAGCTGCGGTTCCAGTGCACGGGCCGGGCTTCGCCGGGGCGCGACCGGTGCAAGCGCACCCTCGACGAGGTCCGGCAGCGGCTCACCGGGTACAACTCCGACTCGCTGCCGACGTTCCCGCCGCCGGAGACGCGCAACCCGCTCCCGGTGCGCACCGCGCCGTGCCCGGACTGCGGGACGTCGACGGGGATCCGCGCCTGCCCGGTGTGCCACACGCCGTTGCCGGCGAACTTCGCCGAAAGCCGCAGCCCGCTGATCGGCATGGTGGGCGGCAAGAGCGCGGGCAAGACCGTCTACACGACGGTGCTCGCCCACGAGCTGCGCAACAACATCCGCCGCCGGTTCGCCGCCGACATCTGGTTCGCCGGCGACCAGCAGGGCGGCAGCGGGTCGGTCAGCGACTGGCTGGCCGGCTACGAGCAGGCGTTGTTCAGCGACCGGCGGCTGTTCGAGTCGACGGCGAGCTCCGCCGACGGGCTCAAGGTGCCGCTGGTGCTGCAGTGGCGCCAGCCCCGCCGCAGCCTGGGCCGCGAGGTGCACAGCACGACGACGCTGTCGTTCTACGACGCCGCCGGCGAGGACATGACGACCCAGGAGTTCGTCAACGCGCAGGCCTACCTCACCTCGGCCGACGGGCTCATCGTGCTGCTGGACCCGTTCCAGCTGAAGGGCTCGCTCGACCGGATCACCGTGCCGGGCCGGAGCCGGCAGGACGCGGACCCGCCGATCAACGTGCTGACCCGGATCACCGAGCTGCTGCGCAGCAGCGGCGGGGTCAGCGCGCGCCGGAAGATCACCACGCCGATCGCCGTGGTGTTCTCGAAGTTCGACGCCTTCTTCCCGATGCTGGGCGACGGGCACCCCCTGCTGCGGCCGGCGCCGGCCGGCCCGCGCTACGACGAGGCCCACGGCCGCGACACCGACGAGCACCTGCGCGCGTTCCTCACCGACCTGGGGGCCGACGACATCGACGCGCACCTGCGTTCCCACTACAAGAAGTTCCGCTACTTCCCGGTGTCCTCGCTGGGTGCCGAACCGGACTACGACGAAGGCCGGGTCGACCCGGGCGGTGTGCGGCCGTTCCGGGTCGACGAACCGCTGCTGTGGCTGCTCGGCCTGTTCAAGGTCATCGACCGGAGTGCCTCGTGAGCGGGCCGCCGGAGTTCGGCTCGCTGTACTACACCGACTGCGTGCCGGGGCAGGGCACCCGCGGCGGGGCCGGGTTCCAGTTCCAGGCCGTGTCGCCGGGCATCGCCCACGACACCATGTCGCTGGTGCAGCGCACCTGCCTGTACGAGCCGCCGGTGGCCTGGATGCGGGAGCAGCGCGACGTCGCCGAGTACCCGCCGTCGCTGACGCACGTGTTCGACGAGGGCGTCTACGTGACCGCCCGCGGCCGGTACCTGGGCGCGGAGGCCAACGGGGCGCGCGAAGGCAACCAGTTCACCCATGCCGTGGTCACCACCGACCCGGAGGCCTACGGCCTGACCCGGCCCGCGCAGCTCTGGGACGCGCCGTGGTGGGCCGAAAGCCCGGCGCCGACGACCGAATGCGACCCGCTGCCCGCCGACCCGGCGCCCGGCCCGTGGGGGCTCGACGCCGTCCGCGAGTGGGTGCTCGGCCGGCCCGGCGGCGAGGAATGGCTGCTGGCGGTGCATTCGGCGCTGGACCGCCTGCACACGCCGGAAGGGCGGCGGGTGCTGTTCGTGTCCGACGACGCTTCGGCGGTGCTCGGCTGGCTCGCCGCCGGCACGGTGCTGCTCGCCCAGGCCCGCGCCCTGCGCGTCGGGTTCCGCGTGTTCGCGGCGAACCCCCGCCAGAGCCGGCACGACGTGCTGGCGGTGCACGACGACTGGGCAGGCCCGCTCGCCAACCCCGAGCGGGACCACGGGTTCCTCGTCTTCAACCTCACCACCGGACGGCACTCGGCGGTCGAGCCGACCGAGGGCGCGCGGCTGTGGGTGCCGCGGTTCCTGCGGCAGGACCCCTACGACGTCGTCGACGCGATCGAGCTAGCCCAGCGGTTCGCGGGGGACCGGGACCGCCCGGACGCGGTGGACCGCCGCGTGGCCGCGCTGGCCGTGCTCGGCGAGCCCGTCGAGCACCCCGTGCACGCCGCCGAGCTGGTCGGCTGGCTGGGTGGCCGCGCGGCCACCCAGCCGGAAGAGGTCGTCCAGCCGATCGCGGAGGCCGCGTTGCGCGCCGGCCTCGACCTCCGCGCGCTGCGCGGCCTGCACGAGGCGGTGCGGCGCCACGGGATCGGGCCGGAGCTCGCCCGGGTCGAGCGGGCGGTGTTCGCCGCGGAGCTGGCCGCGCTGACCGGCGCGCCGATCAGCGCGAGGCCGGACGCGACGAAGGCGGAGCTGGCCGCGCGGGCCGCCGACGCGGTGGCGCCCGAACGGCTCGACGACGTCCTGCTGCTGGCGACCCGGTTCGACGCGGCGCCCCGGATCGCCGAGTTCCCCGCGGGAGCGCACCGGTTCGCCCGGTGGTGGGCCGACCACCCGGACGCCCCCGTCCGGCCCGAGCGGTGGTCCTGCGGCGGTGACGTGGTCGACCTGGTGCGGGACGAGCTCACCGCGCGCCTGGCCGGGCCCGACGCCGGGAAGTGCCGAGCCGCCATCGGCGAGCACTGGTGGCGGCGGCTGCTGCCGGCGGCGACGGACCCGACCGCGGACCTCGACGCCGCCGTCACGGCGGCGGCCGTGGCGTCCGGCGGCCGGGACGTCCGCCGCGAGACGATCACGGAGGTGCTCGTGCGGACGTCCGCCCTCCCCGCCGAGCACCGCGGCGAGTGGGCGTGGCACGCGCTGTTCACGGAGTCGGCACCGACCGCCGAAGAGCTGACGGCGTTGCTGCGGACCCTGCCGGCGGGGCCGATGCCCGGGCCGCTCGAGGACGTCGTCGCGGCGGTGCTGGACCAGCTGGTGGGGGAGCGGCCGACCGCCGCCGAGCTGGACGTCCTTGCCGAGGTGTCCGGCCGCAGCGCGCTGCCCGGCCGCAGCCGGCTGGCCGGACTGTCCCAAGAGGACGCCGGCGTGCGCCGCTGGCTGGCCGCGCTCGGCGAGGGGAAGCCGGTGCGGCCGAACGCTCTCGCGCAGGTCAGCCGGCCGGTGCTGACCGCGCGGGCCGCGGACATCGCGGCGGCGCTGCTGGACCGCGTGCGGCCGGCGGAGGCGACCGCCGTGGTGGAGCGGGCCGGACCGGACCTGCTGGAGGTGCTGCTGCGCGAGCTGCCCCGGCACTGGGACGACCGCGAGCAGGCGCGCCGGGCCGACGTGGCCGCGGCGCTCAGCTTCGTCGTGATCGGCCTGCCCGCCACCCCCGACGCGGCCGCGGGCACGGCCGAGCGCGTGCTGCTGAACTGGCTGAACGCGGCCGGGCGGGACCGGCAGCCGCGGATCGCGCAGGTGCTGCGGGCGGCCGGCGAGGACCACGCCACCCGCTGGCACCGACTGCTCGACAGCCGCGGGGCCCGGGGCACCACCGGTCAGACCGAACGCGCCAAGCGGACCGCGCGCGACGGCGCGGCCCGGGCCGGGCAGCGCGCCGAAAAGCGGGCCGCGGACGGCGACGGCGGGACGGCGAAATCCGGCTGGCGGCTCCCCGGCTTCCCCAAGGGACGGTGAGCGGTGCCGTACATCCTGGGGTTTATCGCGGCGATCGTCGCGCTGTACTTCGTGGCGTGGCTGCTCGTCGCCGGCCTGCTGTGGTTCTTCCTGCCCGCCCTGTCGATCGTGCTGCCCGTGGCGGCCGCCGCCGGGGTGCTGCTGGCCTTCGGCTCGGCCCTGCTCACGCTCACCGACCGTCGCACGCCGCCCGAGACCGTCACGCCGGACCGCGTCACCGCCGGCGCCACCCGCCTGCGCCGGCTGCGGGGGAACAACCCGTTCGCGCGGGACCGCGCCTGGCCGGCGTACTTCAGCGCGCAGGCGCACGCCGACCTCGGCCAGGTCTGGCGGGCCGATGCCACCCTCCTCGCGGACGGCTGGCACTGGATCGGCGGCGTCTTCCGGCGCTCGTGGCCGGGCCGGGCGGCGGTGGCGTTCGTCCTCGCCCCCGGGTGGTTCGCCGTGAGCGCGGGCGCGCTGGCCGCCACCGCGGTGATCGTCGGGGCGGGCGGGGTGCTGTTGTTCGTCCTGTGGGCGCTGTGGGCGGTTCCGACGGGCCTGCTGCGGGCGGCCGACCAGCTCGTCCGCCGGTCGCGCGGGGCGAGCGGGAGCTGCCCGGCGTGCTACCACGTCACCCAGCTGCCGGTGTTCGCCTGCCCGGGCTGCGGGGAGATCCACCGCGACGTCCGGCCGGGCCGGCTGGGCGGGCTCTGGCGGCGGTGCGGCTGCGGCCACGTGCTCCCGACGTCGGTCGTGCGCGCCGCGCGGAAGATCCCGCCGCGCTGCCCGCGCTGCCTCGAGCCCCTGCGCGCCGGGGCGGCGCTGGTCACCGACGTCCGGCTGCCGGTGTTCGGGCCGGTCTCGGCGGGCAAGACCCGGCTCGTCTACACCGGTCTGCTCGCGGTGCGCGACCGCGTCGCCGCCGACGGCGGGGAGATCGAGTTCGTCGACGAAGACAGCCGTCAGACGTTCGACAACGCGGTGTCGCTGCTCGGGGCCGGCGGCGACACGGTGAAGACGCCGGCGGGGGAGCTGCCGCCGGCGGTCACCGTCCGGTACACCGCCGGACGGCGGCGCGCGCTGCTGCACCTGTTCGACGCGGCGGGGGAGTTCTACGCCGACCGCGACGACAACACCGAACTCGAGTTCCTCGACCACGCGCAGGGCCTGGTGTTCGTGGTGGACCCGTTCTCGCTGCCGTGGGTGCGCGACCAGCTCGCCGGGGGCTCGTCCGTGCCGGTCGAGGCGAACCCGGCCGCCGAGGCCCCGGAGTACGTCTACCACCTGACGGCGAAACGCCTCCAGGACTACCGGGTGGACACCCGCAGGCAGCGGCTCGCGGTGGCGGTGGTCAAGGCGGACCTGCTGGCCGGCCTCCCGCCGGCGGACGACCTCACGCCGGACGGCGTCCGGGCCTGGCTGGAGCGGGCCGGGCTGGACAACCTCGTCCTCGCGGCCGAACGCGACTTCCGCGAGGTCCGCTACTTCCTGGTGGCCTCCCTCGCCGGCCTCCCGGCCGGCGACCCGCGATCGCCGGCCGCGCCGCTGGCGTGGCTCTCGGCCGGCGCCGGGCTCCGGCTGTGGGCCGACCCGGCGAACGCCTCGCCTCCCGGCGAACCGGACAAGGAACCGGAGGAAGCGGTATGAGGGCGTTCAAGGCGTTGCCGCCCGCCTACGCGACCTATCGCGTGGTGCTGATCGCGGTCGTGCTGGCGCTGCTGGCCGTGACGGCTCTGGTCGTCGCCGGCGCGTTCCCCGAGTGGTGGCGGGAAGTGCTGTCCTGGGCCGCGCACCTGCGCCGGGCCTGGACCGGCCTGGGGTGGAGTGCGGTGTGATCCTCGGCATCGACCTCGGCACCACGTTCTCGGCCGTCGCCGCGGCCGGCGCGGACGGGCAGCCGGAAGTGCTGCCGAACCTGCTGGGCGAGCCGGCGACGCCGTCGGTGGTGTACTTCGCGTCGGCCACCGAGGCGCTGGTCGGCGCCGCGGCCCGCACCGCCGGGGCGGCCGACCCGGACAACGCCGTGGCGCTCGTCAAACGCCGGATGGGCGAGGACTTCGAGCTGCTGTTCCACGACGTCGCGCACACGCCGGAGTCGGTGTCCGCGCTGATCTTGCGCAGCCTGGTGCAGGACGCGCGCCGCCACCTGGGTGCGGGGGCGGGCGAGGTGGTCCGGGCGGTCGTCACCGTCCCGGCGTACTTCGGGGCGCGGGAACGGGAAGCGACCTTCCAGGCGGCGCGGCTGGCCGGGATCGAAGTGCTGGAGCTGCTCAGCGAACCGGTCGCGGCCGCGCTGCACTACGGCGTCACCGCGCGGCCCGGGAGCGTCGTGCTCGTCTACGACCTCGGCGGCGGCACGTTCGACACGACGGTGCTGCGCGTCGGCCGGGACGGCGCCCAGGTCGTGGCGACCGACGGAGACAGCAGGCTCGGCGGCGCCGACTGGGACGAGCGGATCGCGGACTTCCTCCTCGAAAGCTTCACCACGGCGGCACCCGGCATCGACCCGTACGACGACGACGCGTTCCCGCACGAGGTGCGCGCGACGGCGGAAGCGGTCAAGAAGGACCTGAGCGTGCGGACGGGCCGGCCGGTTCCCCTGTGCTGCGCGGGGCGGCGGGTGACCGTGCCGTTCGACCGGGCGGCGCTGGAACGGCTCGGCGCCGACCTGGTCGAGCGCACGCTCGCGATCGTCGAGCGGGTGCTGTCCGCCGCCGCGGGCAAGGGGGTCCTCCGCGTCCACGAGGTGGTGCTCGTCGGCGGCTCGAGCCGGATGCCCGCTGTAGCGGCGGCGATCGAGGCCCGGCTGGGCCGGCGGCCCCGGCTCGTGGACCCCGACCACGCCGTCGTCCGCGGGGCGGCGATCCGGGCCGCCGAGCTGGCCGGCCGCGCCCGGGCCCGCCGCGCGACGCGGTCGGTGGTGCCGCGCAGCTTCGGGATCCTGGTCGAGGACAGCCACGACCCGAGCGGCACGCGGCAGGCGGTGGTCCACGTGGTGCACCGCAACGCGCCGCTGCCGGCGACCGCGACGGCCGCGTTCTGCACGGTGGCCGACCACCAGGACGCCGTCCGCGTGCAGGTCTACGAGCAGGCGGGCGAGCTGCCGTCGGCCGAGGTGGCCGACAACCGCCGCGTGCTCGACGGCGAGCTCACCGGCCTGCCGCCGCTGGCGGCCGGTTCCCGCGTCGAAGTCACCCTGCGGGTCGACGAGGACGGGCTGCTCGGCGTCACCGCGAAGGACCCGGAGAGCGGCCGGGTGCTCGAACTCGAGGCGTACATCGACGGTGTGGTCGACGCCGAGTCGACCCGGCGGCTGGCCGGCTCGCTCGGCGCCCTCACCGTCCGGCAGTGACGGTCGGTCAGGAGACGCGATGAGCGAATGGGTCCGCAAGCGGTTCGAGGGCGCCGGCCTGACGCAGTCGCCGCCGGGACCGCACTTCGCGGCCCTGCGGGCGAAGTACCGCTCGACGGTGCTGCTGTGCCTCGACGTCAGCGGCTCGATGGCAGGTCCCCGGCTGACGGAGGCGATCGCGGGCGGCGAGCAGTTCCTGGCCGAGGCCTTCGCGGCCCGCTACGACTGCGGGCTGGTCCTGTGGAACCACGAGATCGCCGAGTACGTACCGCCGGGCGCGTCCCAGGCGGCCCTGACCGACCGCCTCGGCGAGGCGTTCTCGCACGGCGGCACGAACCTGGTGCCGACGCTCGAAGTGGCCGGCCGCGACCTGGCCCCCCTGCCGGGCGACCGGGTGCTGTGCGTCTTCGGCGACGGAGACGTGGGCGACCCCGCGCGGGCGAAGGAGCTGGCCCGCGGCCTGTGCGCGTCGGGCGTCCGGATCATCGTGCGCGGGCTGGGACCGGGAGCGACGTCGGCGTTGTCGGCACTGGCGTGCCCGGGACAGCGGGACGAGCGCCGCCTGATCGCGGACGAGAAGTCGATCCGCACGGGCATCGCGTCGATGGCCACGGGATTGAGCCGAGCCGCGCGGCGGGGAACGGGGGAGTGATGTTGCCGATTCCGCTGCCGCCGCAGTTTCCGTTGCCCACGACGGTCTGGATGTGCCCGCACGAGCACTGCGAGCACCAGGAGCTGGGCTACCCGGACGCGCCGCTCGCCGACGGGGTATGCCCGGAGAAGACGACAGCGGCGCATCCCCGGCGGCGGCTGGTTCTCCGGCCCGGCCGCGAGGCGGGTCCGGCCGGTCGTGGCCTGCGCCGGCCGTAGGAGGGTCGATGACCAAGTTCCTCACGGAATTGCTCAGCCCGTTCGCCGGCCGGCTGCTGGCGGCCGTCTCCCTGGCCTCGACGGTGTTCTGGCTCGTGGGACTGGTGATTCTCTGGCGGTTTCACCCGCAGCCGATGCCGGCCTGCCCGAGCGGTGGCCGCGACCTGTGTGGTGTCCTTTCCGGACACTGGCCTTCGGCGCTGCTGCCCGGCTTGCTGTTCTTCGGTGGCGTGCTCCTCGTCTCGGCGGTCATCCTCTCCTTCCCGCGCTGGACGCTCGGGCTGCTGTGCGGCCGGGGTTGGTGGTGGCGAAGACCGGGCGGAGAATTCCAGCGGATCGCGCGGACCCACCACGCCGGCCGGGCCAAGCGTGGACGGCCGAACCGCGGCCGGTGGTACCCGCAAGGGGTTCCCCACGGCAAGGCCTTCGCCGCACTCGCCCAGCGC
This sequence comes from Amycolatopsis rifamycinica, assembly GCF_000695625.1. Classification (GTDB taxonomy): domain Bacteria; phylum Actinomycetota; class Actinomycetes; order Mycobacteriales; family Pseudonocardiaceae; genus Amycolatopsis; species Amycolatopsis rifamycinica. Next base: position 224,442 of record NZ_JMQI01000024.1, on the reverse strand, counting down.
GACGACGTTCCCCTCGAATCGACGCGGCTGGCCAATGTCTTCGCTGCCGTGCAGCACCGCATCCGGCTGCGGCACGGACTGCGGGTGGACAGCTGCCAATGGCTGCTGCTGTGCTGGCCGCGCACTGAGCCTACCGGGAGATCTGCCGGGCTTCCGCCGACTATTGCGAGGTGGCCGTGCTGACCAACCGGCCGGCCCTCTACCGCGCCGTGGGTTTCCCGGTGCCGAAGTCCACACTGGACGAGCGGACCGAGGTGACGAGCAGTCCCGTCACCTCGATCGGCGGGAGAAGGTCGACATGGTCCTGCGCTGGCCGGAACCCGGCGGGGACGGCAAGCTCGAATCCTTCTGGTGACCGCCGTCAGCCCTGGACTTCGTGCCGCGCGATGTCCGTGCGGGCCTTCTGGACCGCCGCCGCGTCCATGCCGCCGATCTGGAGGTCGAAGCGGACCTCGGCGCCCGACGCCGGCTCGATCGCGTGGACCGTCAGCGTTCCCGTCTCCGACATGAAGAACGTGACCTCGAACGGGGAGCCCGCCGGGCGGGGTGGGAGGTTGCGCAGGCGGCCGCGGCCGATGCGGACGTTCTCCGACAGCTCCTCCGACTCGAACTCGCCCGCCTGCTCCCAGACCTCGATCTCCACCATCCGCTGCTTGTCGACCGCCACCGCGAACGGGAACGGGCCGGAGTCCGCGGGCAGCGGGGTGTTGGCCGGCAACAGGTGCGCGATCATCTTGCGCGCCCGCAGCGGGTCGGTGAGGGCGAGCGGGTCGCTCGCGTCGACCGCCATCACGCCGAACGCCTTCGGCACCACGCCCGTGACCTTCTTCGTGGCCAGGCTCTCCACCTGGTCGGTGCTCAGCCCGAGCTGGTCGGCGACGCGGTGCGCGGTCGCGCCGTCCTGGACGCGGCGCAGCACGGCGTAGAGGGCCGCGCCCTTCGCGACCGCGACCTCGGGCTCGTGCAGCCGGCCGCGCAGGCCCAGTTTCCGCTCGAGCCGGTCCGCCACGGCCGGCATCTTCGCCATGCCGCCCACCAGGATGACGTCGTCGAACGACGGCACCCCCTGGGCCTTCGCCGTGGCGACGGTCTGCTCGGTGACGTCCACGACGCGGTCCAGCAGGTCCGCGGTGAGCTCCTCCAGCTTCGCCCTGGTCAGTTCGACGCGGGTGACCGCGCCCCCGAACCGCAGCGCCGCCCGGCGGGCTTCGGCGCTGCTCAGGTCCTTCTTCAGCTTTTCGGCGATGGTCGCGAGGTCCTGCAGGAACGCCTCGTCCCGGGTCGGGTCCAGGTCCGGGTGCTCCTCGGTGAAGCAGGACAACAGGTGCGCGCGGACGCGCTGGTCCCAGTCCGCCCCGCCGAGCCGGCCGTCGCCGCCGGTGCACACCGTCCGCACGTCGTCGCCGTCGAGGCGGATGACCGAAGTGTCGAAGGTGCCGCCGCCGAGGTCGCACACGAGCAGGTGGCGGACGCCGGTGCCGGTGTGCAGCGTCTGGTAGTGCAGCGCGGCGGCGACCGGCTCGGGCAGGACGTCGAGCACCCGCAGCCCGGCGATCTTGCCGGCCTGCCGGGTCGCTTCCTTCTGCGCCACCCCGAAGTACGCGGGAACGGTGATCACGACGTCCTCGACCCGCTGCCCGGTGTTCTCCCGCACGGACCGGACCAGCTCCCGCAGGATCAGCGCGCCGACCTCCTCCGGCGAGTAGGTCTGACCGTGGTAGGTCCCGGCGACGTCGCTGACGCCGATCAGCCGTTTCGTCAGCTGGGCGACCAGGTGCGGGGTGAGCACGGCGGCGTGCTTCGCGGAAGTCCCCACGGTGACGCGCTTTCCGGGTTCGAAGTACACCACCGACGGCGTGGTCTCCTCGCCGAGGGAGTTCCGGATGACGACGGCCTTCCCCGCTTCGTCCACCGACGCGATGCACGAATGCGTCGTGCCGAGGTCGATCCCGAACGTCGTCTCCACCGGCATTCCTCCACCTTTCCGGTCACAGGCCCTGGTAGGTGAACGCGGCCCAGGCCCCGATCGTTTCATGGCCGGGCCGCCGCTCCTCCCCGGCCGGCAGCCCGGTGATCCGGCGGGGCAGCCGGCGGCCGGGATCGAGCATCCACAGCTGCGCGGCGCGCAGCGCCGTGGCCGGCTCGGGGTAGCCGGCGTTGAGGTAGTGGTGGAACACCAGCATGAACAACGCGGTCCGGCGGTCTTCGACCGGCCACCGGGTGCCGACCACGCCCGCCGCGCCGCCGGCGAGGAACGCGGTCGCCAGGGTCAGCGCCTCGTCCGGGGAGCTGCCCGTCAGGTCGCTCGCGCAGGCGGCGAGGACGACGAGGGCCCCGGGCCGGCCGGCCGGGCGGGCGGCCGCCTGGCGCAGGATCCGGCGCACGGACAGCGGCGCCCCGCCGGCGAGCTGGAGGTAGGAGTCGATCGGCGGCTCGGTCCGGCGGGCGTGGCAGCTCAGGTGCAGCAGCGACGCACCGGCGGAGTTCGCGCGCGGCAGCCGGTCGAGCACCTGGGCGGGGGTGGGCGGCTCGCCGTCGCCGAAGTCGGCGTCCGGGTAGAAGTTCCGCAGCTCACGGACTTCCTGCCGGCTCCACTCCAGGTCTTCGGCCGCGGCGACGAGCGCGGGCGCCTCGGCCCAGCGGCGCGGTCCCCGCCGGCACGCGTCGACGAACTGCCGGGCGGACGCGGCGTAGGTGATGATCGCGTCCTGGCAGGCGTAGCGGACACCGTCGCCGTCCGCACGCCGCGCGGCGTGCCAGGGCACCCCGCCGAGCCGTCCGACCGGCGCGAGGACCACGCGCGGCACGCCCCGGCGCCCGGACGGGGGGACGGCGCCGAGGATCGGCCCGATCGCGGCCCGCCACGCCCAGCCGGCGAGCGCGGCCGCGGCGTCGTCCCACCGGCGGCGGGCGCGCTCCCCGGTGACGTCGGTGCGGTCGAACCGCTGCAGCGCCCGTTGCGCGCGTTCGAACTGCTCGACCGGCCCGTTGCGGGTGACGGCGAGGTACGGCAGCGGGAGCTCGCGGGCCGGTCCGCGGTCCGGGACGATCAGGGCGTAGCCGGCACCTTCGTCCCTCGGGACGAGGTAGACCAGCGCAGCGGCCCCGGCGCCGCGGAGCGCGGCGGAAATGTCCGCGACGGTGGGTGGGGACAGCAGGCGGCGTTCGGTTTCGGTGCCTTCGACGGCCTGCAGGACTTCGCGGCGCAAGGTGTCGGGGACGCTCATGGCCGCCACCGGGCCGGCGAACGCGGCGGTGGTGGAGTCCTCGCCCGGCTGGGCCGCCCAGCGCTCGGCCAGCTCCGGGTGACCGGCCTCCCGCAGCAGCGCGGCCGTGTCGGCCTCCACGGTCGCCGAGTGCAGCACCATGGCCCGCCCCAGTTCGAGCGCGTGGGCCGCGGCCGGGACGTCGTCCGCGTCGAGGCACCAGCGGGCGACCGTGACGGCTTCGCCCTCGGCGCGCTGCGCGGTGCTGAGCGCGTGCGCCGCGGTGGTCTGAACCAATACGTCCCGCATCCGCGCGCGCAGCCCCTCGAGGCCGGCTTCGACGGCGCGGACGTGGTCGCGGCGCGCGCGGTCCCCGCGGGCGTGGTAGCTCTCGCCGAGCGTGTTGTACAGCGCGGCGGTGTCGCTCAGGCCCGGTTCGCCGAGGGCCAGCAGCCGGGCTTCTTCGAGCCAGACGATCGAGGCGTCGATGTCCTGCGGCCGCCGCCAGTGGGCGTACCGGACCCGCAGCGCGAAACCGAGCGACCCGAGGTGGGCGAGCTGTTGCCCGAGGAACTCCGAGGGCTGCAGGCATTCTTCGGTGAGTAACGCGATCGCGGCGCTGATCCGCGCTTCGTTCCGTTCGGCGATACCGACGCCGAGGTGGGCCATGGCCGCCTCGGACCGCGACCCGAACAGGCTTTCGTCACCGGGCGCCCCGACGGCGTCGGCCGCGGCCCGGAAGGCGTCCAGGGCGGGGCCGCCGGTGGGAAAGCCGGGTTCCTTGCCCGTCAGGGCGCTCCGCAGCATGGTCAGGGCCGGTCGCAGCCGGCTCCAGTCGTAGACCCGCCACTGGTCCGCCGGAATCGAGTCCACGACCTCGTCGAGCTCGTCCAGCAGCTCGTCCAGCTTCCCAGCGGTCAGGCCGGCAGGGGCGGCGAGCGCGCCGATGATGCTCATGATGCGCGCCATCCAGTCCGTCGCCGGGGGTTCGCCGTCCGCCGGGGAGCGGCCCGGTGCCGGTTCACCCATGAAGAGCTGCAGGGCCTCCAGGTCGCCGAGATCGCGCGTGATGAGGTACCGCTGGGCGAGCAGGGCGCCGATCTGCGGGGCCAGCAGGGGGTGCAGTTCGTGCTCCGGTGGCAGCTGGGCCGAGGCCTGCTGGATGCGGGCGATGGCGCTGTTCATCAGCCCCGTGTCGTGGGTGGAGATGGCCAGGACCGCTTCCACCCAGGCCGAGATGAGGGAAAGGATGCCCGCGTCGGACGGCGAGGCCGTCGGCCGGTCCCTGGCCCGCACCAGCACGTCCCGGACGCGGCGCACGCCGGTCATGGACTTTTCCCGGACGGCGTGGTGGACCCCCGCCACCGCGAGGGAGCAGAGGTTGCGGGTCCGGGCCGGGTGGTCGGGCAGTTCGGCCAGCACCCGTTCCAGCTGCGCGATGGTCGACTCCAGGTCCTCTCTGGAGGGCAGCGACAGCAGCGACTGCCGCGACTGCTCCGGTGCGATTTCGCCGATCAGGTTCTGGAGCATCGGTGTCACCGGGTGCCCGGTGAGTCGGCCGAGAGCGTCGAGCATCTCGTCGACGGGGGCCAACGACGCCGGGGCCGTGCCGGTCAGCCGATTGCGCACGACGTCGAGGGCGGCGCCGGTCATCGACAGCACAGCCGAGCTCGCCGAGCCGGGCGCTTCGTCCTGCCGCGCTTCGGCCAGGAACTCGGCCGCCGCCCCGAGCTCGTCGGCGGTCGCGGTGCCGGAAGCCGCGCTCAGTTTCGCCATCGCGCGCATTCCGCCGATGAGCGAGGCCATCGGCCCGGCCGTCGCCTCGGGCGACACCGCGTCCAGGTGCTCCAGTGCCACGCCGAGCCGTTCGCCGACCGCGGCGTGCAGGCCGTCGGACCGGGCGGCCTCGACGGCTTCGGGGCTGAGGGCCGCCGGTCCGGTGCGCAGTTCCCGCGGTAGCGCGGCGCCCAGCGCGAGCTGGGCGAGGAACAGCCGGGCGGCGTCCTTCGCGTTCGTCTCGGCCGCCGGGTCCTCCGTGATCGCCGTAAGCTCGCGCACCGCTTCGGCGTGGTCCTCGGCGTCACCGCCGTCGCCCAGGTACCGGGTCGCCCGCAGCAGGCCGAGCCGGAAGGACGTCAGCCGCTCGAGGTCCGGTCCCGACGCGGCGGCGGCGGGCCTGCCGGTGCTCAGCGCCTCGAGCGCGTCGTCCAGTTCGGCCGCCGACCACGTCCCGTTCCGCAGGATGCGGTGGGACGCGAGCAGGCCGAGGCGCAGGGCGGCGTCCAGGCCGACGGCCTCGTCGACGGGCAGCGTCCGGACCTCCCGGAACGCGGCGATGGCCTGCTCGCGGTGGTGGTCGTCGACCGGTCCGTCCGCGGCCGCCACCGCGTGGTCGAAGAGGTCGAGGTGCGCGAGGCCCTGGAGGTAGCGCACGTGCGCGAACGCGGTCGAGTCGCCTTCTCCGGCGAACACCGCCGCCAGCGTCTCGCCGAGTTCGACGACCTCGTCGAGGGCTTCGCGCGAACCTTCGGTGCTCCGGTCCACGGCGTCGTCGAAGGCCGCGACCCACGCGCCGAACTCCGGATCGGCCTCGCCGTGGCCGTCGTCACCCGTGGTCATCGCCGGGAACTCTACCGACAAGCCGGTGACGACGTCACGACTCGATGATCGCCGTCAGTGCCGCGGTGAAGGGAGCCGGGTCGAGGTCGCCGCGCACGGCGAGTTGCTGGGTGTAGCCGTTGCAGACCGCCACGAACGCTTCGGCGATCCGTTCCGCTTCGGCCGGCTCGTGGCCGGGCAGGAGCGCGGCGACCGCGGCGCGCAGGTCGCCGAGTTGCCGGCGGACGAGGGCGGCGAGCTGCGGGGAGACCGCGGCCTCGGCGTAGATCTGGGCGACCAGCCGGGCGTGGTCCTCTTCGCGGGCCATGGTCCGGACGTGCTCGAGGAACTCGTGCACGGACCCGGCCGTCAGCTCGGCGGGCAGCGCCTGGGTCGCCTGCTCGCAGATGGCGGCGACGATCTGGTCCTTCCCCTTGAAGTACCGGTAGATCGCCCCCACGGAGAGGCCGGAAGCTTCGACGAGGTCGGTCATGGACGTCCGCGCGAACCCGTGGCCGGCGAAGCGGGCGCGGGCCGCGTCGATGATCTGCTGACGTCGCGCGTCGAGGTGGGCTTGGGTGACTCTGGGCATAAAGAACGACCATTCGTTTTATGTGGTACTGTCCACACTGTACCCCACCGCTCGTGCCTCAAGGAGACTCCTGTGCGCTACCAGACCTTCGGACGGCAAAGCGGGTTGCGGGTCTCGGAATACGTCCTGGGCACGGCCAACTTCGGCTCGGCGCCGTCCGCCGCGGGCCTGGTGGGCGCCAAGGCGATCTTCGAAGCGTTCGTCGCGGCCGGTGGCACGACCTTCGACGTGTCGAACATCTACCAGAACGGCGAGGCCGAGACCGTGCTGGGCGATCTCCTCGGCCGGGAGCGCGACGACTTCGTGGTGATCGCGAAGTACACCGGGAGCAGGCAGTCCCGGGTCCGGCCGGGGACCACCGGCAACAGCCGCAAGGTGATGATCCGCTCCCTGGAGGAGAGCCTGCGGCGGTTGAAGACCGGCTACGTGGACGTCTTCATGCCGCACTTCCCCGACGGCGTGACCCCGGTGGCGGAGATCGTGGCCGGCCTCGAGGACCTGATCCGAGCGGGCAAGGTCCGCTACGGCGGGCTGTCGAACTTCCCGGCTTGGCGGGTCGCCGGCGCGGCCGTCAGGTCGGAACTGAGCGGGCGCGCGCCGCTGGTCGGCATCCAGACCGAGTACAGCCTGGCCGAACGCTCCGCGGAGCGGGAACTCATCCCGATGGCTCAGGCCCACGGGCTGGGTGTCGTCGGGTACGGCCCCTTGGCCGGTGGTCTGCTCACCGGGAAGTACCGGCGCGGTGAGCAGGGGCGGCTCAGCGCCCAGGCCGCGGCGGGCGAGGGTGCCGGGCGACGCGCCGCCGTGCTCGACGCGGTCCTCGCCGTCGCCGACGAGGCCGGTACCGGGCCGGTCCAGGTCGCGCTGTCCTGGCTCCGCCATCGCGCCGCACAGGTCCGGACCTCGCTGATCCCCATCGTGGGACCCCGCACGCCCGCCCAGCTGACGGGTTACCTCGACGCACTGAGCGTCGAGCTCGGCCGAGCGCACCACCGGCGGTTGGACGAGGTCAGCGCCGTCCGGCTGGGCACGCCGCACGAGGACGCGGCGGCCGCCCTGGCCCACGGCACCGACGGCGACCGGAGCCTCCTCGACGTTCCCCTCGTTCCCGTGCCGTGACCTTCGAGCCGACCGGCTCGCTCGTCTTTCGATTTCTTCCGGAGCCGGCCCCCGCATATCGTCCCGGAAAGTTTTTCATCGACGCCAACGGGTGGTACTTCGTCAAAAGATCGCTGAGGAAAAGCGTAAAAGAGAAGTACGGGAAAGGGCGCCCTCCTTCGTTGGCCTGGCGTCGGTTCCCGAAATGTGGGTAATTTTGCCGAATCGGTACGGCGTGCGCGGGCGGAGCCTGGTCCGGACGTACCAATTTCCGGGACGTCCGCGGAATTTCGCGGCGGATCACGGAAAGCGCGGTAATGCTTCAGGCATGAGTTCATCGCTTAAACGAGTTTTCGTCGCGGTCGCCGTCGCCGCGTTGTCGGTGGGGGTCGTCGCCCCCGCTCAGGCCGACCCCTACCAGTTGCCGACCATCGACGATCCGGCCCCGGAGGAGCCCGGCACCGGCGGCGGCTCCGGAGGCGGCACGACCGCCGCCTACGTCCTGCAGGGCGTGATTCAGACCGAGGGCACCGAAAGCGACGGGACCGCCCGCCGGATGAAGCTCCGCGGCTACTCGCGCTTCGCCACCCCCGGCAACGACCGGCGCGACGCCGACTACATCAACGTCCAATGCACCGCCACCGCCCAGACCGGCGCTGTCACAGGCGAGTACGACTCCGAAAACGGCGGCGCGCTGGTCGACGTCCACTTCGGGTCGCCCTGGATCCCCAACGGCGCCTTCTTGCGCTCGGTCCACGTCGCCTGCACCCACTACGCCACCAAGAGCGGTGTGGTCTACGAGACCACCAGTGCCGCCGACATCACCATTCCGTACTGACGGCTCCCGGCGACCGGACCCGGCCTGCCCGGGCCCGGCCACCGTCACTCCTTGATCCGAGATGAAGTTCGCCTACCTCATCCGGGTGTACACCGCCGGGCCATCGGGATGTCCCTCTGTAGTCATCCGCCGAACTTAGCGTGTGCGGGCCGTAATCGGTCTTTTCGGAAGAGGTGACACATGGCTGGTTCCTTCGACGCCGCCGCGGGTCCGGCGCCGTCCCGGCGGCAGGTGCTGCTCGCCGGGACCGCCGCGCTCGGCGCCGCCGCGCTGTCCGGCATCCCGGCCGCGGCCGCCGAGGGCGCGGGGCACGCGCCGGTCCGGGCGCCGTTCACGCTGGGGGTCGCGTCGGGCGATCCGCTGCCCGGCGGGGTGGTGCTGTGGACGCGGCTGGCGCCCCGGCCCCTGTCGCCCGACGGGGGTATGCCGTCCCGTCCGGTGCCGGTGAGCTGGCAGGTCGCCGAGGACGAGCGGTTCCACCGGGTGGTGGCGGCCGGTGCCGAGCTGGCTCGCCCCGAGCAGGCGCACGCGGTGCACGTCGAGGTGTCCGGGCTGCGGCCGGGAGCCGAGTACTTCTACCGCTTCCGGACCGGGACCGAGCTGAGCCCGGTGGGCCGGACGAAAACCGCGCCGCGGCCGGGCGCGCGGACCGACCGGTTCGCCTTCGCCTTCGCCAGCTGCCAGAACTACCCGGAAGGATTCTACACGGCCTACCGGCACCTGGCCGAGGAGGACCTCGACCTCGTCGCGTTCCTCGGCGACTACATCTACGAAGGGGGCGCGCAGGGCACGATCGGCCGGGCGCACGCGCCGGCGGCCGAGATCTGGACGCTCGCCGACTACCGCACCCGGCTCGCCCAGTACAAGAGCGACCCGGACCTGCAGGCGGCCCACGCGGCCTTCCCGTGGGCGGTCGTGTTCGACGACCACGAGGTCGAAAACAACTGGGCGGGCGACATCTCCCAGCCCGACACCGAACCCGACCAGGACCCGGCGGTGTTCCGGCAGCGCCGCGCGGCCGCCTTCCAGGCGTACTACGAGCACATGCCGCTGCGACGCGCCCAGCGTCCGTCCGGCCCCGGCATCCGCATCAACCGGCGGCTGACCTTCGGCGACCTGGCCGACGTGCACCTGCTCGACACCCGCCAGTTCCGCGACGACCAGGAGGTGACGCCGGAGGAGCGGCTCGACCCGGCCCGCACGATCCTCGGTTCCGCGCAGCGGGACTGGCTGCTGCGGAACCTGGCCGGCCGCACCGCGCGCTGGAACATCCTGGCCCAGCAGGTGTTCTTCTCGGCCCGCGACTTCACCGCGGGCCCGGAGACGAGCTTCAGCGACGACGCGTGGGACAGCTACCCGGTCGAGCGCGACCTCGTCCGCGACCACCTGGCGAGGGCGAGCAACCCGGTGGTGATCACCGGTGACGTGCACGCGAGCTACGTCGCCGACATCAAGGCCGACTTCACGGACCCGGGCTCGGCGACGGTGGGCACGGAGCTGGTGGGCACCTCGATCACCTCGGGCGGCGACGGCGTCGAGCAGAACGCCGGCGATGCCGTGCAGCTGCGGGAGAACCCGCACATCAAGTTCGTCAACCGCAAGCGCGGCTACGTCCGCAACGTCGTGACCCGGACCGAGTGGACGGCCGACTACCGCGTCGTCGACTACGTTTCGCGGCCCGGTGCGCCGGTCACGACCCGGGCGAGCTTCGTCATCGCCGACGGGGAAGGCGGCGCCACCCCGAGGTAGGACCCGAGGTCGCCGGCCCGCCGCACCGCTCCGACGCGGTGAGGCGGGCCGGAGCCGCGGTCAGCGCTTCCGGTTGAGCGTGCTGATCTCGTCCTGCACCCGCGCCGGCAACGCCGTCACGCCGCGGAAGGACTGCGCCCGGACAGACTGGGCCGCGCTCCGCACCGGCCCGGCCACCGGGTACACCTGCTCCTCGCCGGGCAACGGGACACCGGGGCAGGTCGTCGAGCGGGGGCGGGAGTTCTTGACCAGGAAGACGTTCACCAGGCCGTCGACGCACGGGTTGCCGCCCAGCGCGTACTGGCCGTGGAACGGCGAATCGTCCACCGACACCAGTGGCACGCCCGCCGAACGCGCCCCGGACGTCGCCTGCTCGTAGCCGGTCTGGGGGTCGAACTCGCCTTGCACCACAAGGATGTTCGCCGCCGCCTCGGCCGGGATCCGCGGCGGGAGCTCGTGCTGGGGCTTGTCCGACCAGAAGGCGCACGGCTCAGTCAGGCCGTAGGCCCAGCCGAAGAGCGGGTAGGACGGGCCCTGCCGGTCGCTGAGGCGCTTGTACCAGGCCGCCGAACGCGTGGGCTGGTCGCCGCACGCCACCGCGTAGCGGGTTCCGGACGTCTGCCGGTAGTCCGGGGCGAGGCTCGACGCGGCCACCCGATCGGTCGTCAGCTCGGCCGCCGGGACGCCGAACGCCGTCCGGGACACCGCGTCGAGGTCGCCGGCCAGCGCCGCCGGGGCCGGGGCCGTCGTGCCGTCGAGGGCCTGGGCGCCGAGGAGGAAGATCAGCGCGCCGAGGGCCCACCGGAACGCGCTGCCGTTGCCGACGAAAATGCTGTCGTAGGTGTCCGGCGCGAGGCCGTGCGTGCCGTAGTAGGCGCGGACCCGCTCCCACTTCGCCTTGACCTCGGCGGGCGTCCCGCCCAGCTGGGCCGGGGCGTTCCGGGCCAGCCACGGCAGGTAGACGTCGTCGAACTGGCGCTGGTCGATGACGGGGAACGCCTCGAAGTCGGCCTGCAGCCTGCCTTCGAAGTCGACGCTGGAGTCGAGCACGGTCTTGCCGGTGTGGCCGGGGAACAGCGACGCGTACTTGGCGCCGAGCCAGGTGCCGTAGGAGTAGCCGAGGTAGTTCAGCTTCTCGTCGCCGAGCAGGACGCGGATCAGATCCATGTCGTGGGCGGTCTGCCAGGTGGTGACGTAGGGCGCGAGCGCGTCGCTTTGGCACGCCTCGGCGACGGCACGGGGTGTCTGCTGGTGGGCCGCGATGCTCGCCGCGGAGCGGTCCCGGGCGTCGAGCGGGCCCTGCGGCAGCCGTCCGACCGGCACCTGGCACTGGAAGCCGCGGTCGTCGGTGCCCGCGTGCCCGGTGCCGCGCGGGTCCATGCCGACGAAGTCGTAGAGCTGGTTCACCGACGGCTGCAGCGCGGCGAGCTGCCCCGCGAGCGGCGTGCCCTGGCCGCCGGGCCCGCCGGGGTTGAGCAGGATCGCGCCGCGCCGCTCGCCGGTCGCGGCGACGCGGCTGATCGACACCTCGAGCTCCGGCCCCGCGGCCGGGTCGGCCCAGTCCCGCGGAACCGTGACCCGCGCGCACTGCGCGGGTTTCTCGTCCGCCGCCGGCTCGAACGGGCAGCCGCCCCAGGTCAGCTGCTGCGTCGTGTACGGGGTGAGCGGATCGGCGGCCGCGGCGGGCACCGCCGCCGCGAAAAGGGCGGCCGTCGCGGCCACCACTCCTGCCCTTGCCGTCCTTGCTGTCCGTCCTGTCCGTGCTGTCCGGGAGAGGCGCACCGGGGGTCCTTCCGTCGGCGGGTGGGTGCGCCCGAGCCTGGCCCGCCGGCGCCCGCCGGTGATCAGCCCGCGGGACGATCTCGCGGCGTCCGCCTCGGCCCCGGGTATGAGACACCCGGCGCGCGCCCGGCCGCGGCGGCCGCGATCATGGGTCCATGACCGGTTCCCGGCCGGGGCTCGGCGTCGTCGGCCGCCGCCTCGCACAGTTCCTGCTCGACGAAATGCTCGTCTTCGTGCCGATGCTGCTGCTCGCGATCGCGGTGGTCTGGCTGTTCCACCCGGACGGCGTGGGGTTGCTGACGTTCCTCAAGGTCGTCTTCTACGCCATGCTGGCCTTGGACCTCGTGGGCCAGTGGTTCGTCAACGCGTGGTGGCCGTACCGGCACGGCGGGCAGACCCCCGCCATGCGCCGGCTCCGCCTGCGGGTCGTGACGCTCGACGGCGGCCACCCGTCACTGGGGGCGTTCCTCCTGCGGGAGCTGCTGATGGTGGTCGACGGGTTCGCGTGGGGCCTGGCCGGGCTCACCGTGATGCTGTGCAACCGGCGGCGGCAGCGGTTCGGCGACATCGTGGCGGGCACGGTCGTCGTGCGGGTCCCGCGGTCAGCGGACCAGGCCGCTCTCCCACGCCCAGATGGCGATTTCGGTGCGGTTGCGGGCCCCCAGCTTGCGCTTGGCCGCGCCGATGTGGGTTTTGACGGTGGGCAGCGAAACCACCAGTGAGCGGCAGATCTCCTCGTTCGTCTCCCCGCGCGCCACGGCCTTCACGACGTCGAGTTCGCGCGGGGTGAGCGGGTGTTCCGGTGCGGTGGCGCGCCGGGGCGCGCGGCGCGCGTAGTGCGCCAGCAGCCGGGTGGTGATCGCGGGGGAGACCAGCCCCTCGCCGTGGGCGGCCGCGTGCACCGCCTCGACGAGCAGGTTCGGCCCGGCGTCCTTGAGCAGGAATCCGCACGCCCCGGCCCGCAGCGCCGCGTGCACGTTTTCGTCCAGCCCGAACGTCGTCACCATGACCACGTGCAGCGGCTCCGGGACGTCCGGGCCCGCCAGCAGTTCGGTCGCCCGCAGCCCATCCACGCCCGGCATCCGGATGTCCATCAGCGTGACGTCCGGGCGCAGCCGCCGGGCCAGCCGCACCGCCTCGTCGCCGTCGGCGGCCTCGCCGACGACCTCGATGTCCGGCTCGCCTTCGAGGATCAGCCGGAACCCCGCGCGGACCATCGCCTGGTCGTCGGCGATCAGCACTCGCGTCGGCACCCGGTCTCCCCTCGCCTTCAGCCCGGTTCGAGCGGCAGCCGCGCGGCGACGCGCCAGCGCCGGCCTTCCGCCGGACCCGTCTGCACCGTACCGCCCACCGCCGCCACCCGCTCCGCCATGCCCAGCAGGCCGTAGCCGTCCCGGCGGGCCGGCCGCGCGGCGCCGTCGTTCACCACCTCGACCCGCAGCTGGCCCGGCGGTTCGTGCCGGACGAGCACCCGGACGTCGGTGGCGTCGGGCGCGTGCCGCCGGACGTTGGTGAGGGACTCGGTGAGCAGCCGGTGCGCAGTGGTGACGATCTCCGGCGCGACGGCCAGCTCGGCGAGGCCGGGCCCGACGTCGAGGTGGATCCGGTCGTCGTCGGGAACCGCGCGGTCGACGGCGGTGACGAGGTCGGCCGGCGGGACGAAGAGGTCTTCCTCACCGGTCCGCAGGGCGCCGACCAGCCGGCGCATCGCGGACAGCGCCGTCGCGCCCGCGGTTTCAAGCTCGGCGAACGTCGCGGTGTCGCCGCCGGTGCGCTCGGCGACCCGGTGCGCGGCCTGGACCCGCACGACGATGCCGGTGATCTGGTGGGCGACGAGGTCGTGCAGCTCCCGGGCCAGCCGGAGCCGCTCGGCGGTGCGGAGCTCGAGGATCTCCACGCGGTGGCGGACGTCGGCGTCGCGGAGCACCAGGCCGCCGGCCAGCGCGCCGCCCCAGGCCAGCGCGGCGCCGGCGGCGTAGAGCCCCGCCGGGTTTTCGGTGCCGTAGCGCAGGAACGGGGCCAGCGTGGCGGCGGCGCCGCCCAGCACGGCCAGCACGGTGGCCGCTTTCGGCGCGAGGCGGTGGCAGCAGGCGCCGACCATCAGGGCGAGCGCGAGGGTCTCGGCCGCACCGGGCTGCGGCGGGAGCCGCGCACCCGTCGTGGCGAGCGCCGCGGCGACCGCCGTCCCGAGCAGCGACAACCCGGAGACGGCGGCAGCCAGGACGGCGATGTGGCCGGGGAACCGGCGGCGCAGCACGGCCAGCAGCGCCACGACCGGGCCGACGCCCGGCGCGAACTCGACGGCGATGGCGGCGAGCTGCCCTTGACCGGGACCGGCCCGGGCCGCGAGCACCGTGTCGAGCACCACCAGCACGCCGAGCACGGCCGCCTCGGCCACGAGCGGGCCACGGCGGCCGGTCCACGGGATCCGCGAAGGGCCGGGGAAGGTCACCCGCCGATCGTGCCGCACCGCGGGCGTCCGCGCCGCCGATCTCGTACCGGGGTAGGAGACCACGACGGGAAGTTCGTACCGGCGGACGATCTTGGGCATCGCGGACGGCGGAAGACTCACCGGTGACGGACAAGGGGAAACGGAGGTTCGTGATGCGGGAGGCTGACGCGACGGCCGGGGCGCGGCCGGTCGAAGGCGAGATCGAGGGCCTGCCGGGCTGGTACTTCGTGCTCGCCGGGCTGCTGGTCGCGAGCAACGACCTCAGCAGCCAGTTCAGCGACCGGTATTCCTGGGTCGCGCTGCTGCCGCTCGTGCTCGTGGCGGTGCACCTGGTGCTGTGGTTCACGATGCTGTCGCGGCGGCGGCGCTACCTCCGCGCGGTGTGGCGCAGCAAGCAGGCCCTCGCGCTCGTCGCCGTGCTCTTCGCGGTGCGCCTGCTCCTGCAGGTGGGGCTCACGAAGCTGACCGACGAAACCACACCGCTGCACAGCTACCGGCACCTCGTCATCGGCCTGGTGATGCTCGTCCTGACCACCGGCGGGGCGTGGTTCGACCAATGGCTCGTCCTGCGCGTGGTGAACCGGGACGCGAAAGGCTGACCCCGCTGGTCGCCCAGCACGGGTTTCTGGGGGCCGGTGTTACCGCAGGTTGCCGATCACGAACTCCGCCATCTTGGCGACGCCGCCGCAGCGGTCGGTGTCCCAGTAGCTCCCGGGGAGGTCCTTGCCCTCGATCTCGAAGGTCAGCATCTGCTCGGCGGTCACCTCGACCGAGATCGAGCACTCCGCCGTCGACCCGAACTGGTGGTAGACGACGGCGGGAAGACCGCTGATCGACGTCTCGGTCCACGGTTCCAGTTCGCCGCTCTTCTTCAGCGGGGACGTCGAGAGTTCGGTGAGGGTTTTCGGGCTCTGGACGGGCTTCAAGGCCGCCATCAGCGCACCGGGCGGATTCATCCAGGTGCACCCGAACGCGGGCAGGGTGGTCCGCCTGGTTGCGCGGATCCCGTCGGGCGGATCGGCGACCACGGCCGCCGCCTGCTCCTTGGTCAGCAGACCGCACGGGTCGGAGTCGAATTTCGCCAGGTCGACGGGCGTGGGGACCTGATCCAGTGGCAGCGCGGCGCCGGTCTGCGCCGGGGTGGGCGGCTGGGAGAGAAGCCGTTGCGACTTGGGCGACCCGCAGCCCGCCAGCAAACTTACCGACAGGAGCGTCGCGCAGGCGATCACGGGTGCCCTCATGCCGGCGCCGCCGACGGGTCGATCCGCCACTGCCGTTGGTCGTTGATACCGGAGTTGCCGGGCATCGGAGGCATGTCCGGGAAATTGGTGTTGCCCTGTACCAGGGCGATCGCCTGCGTGCGGTACTTGCCCAAGGTTTCGAAGGTCTGCCCGAACAAGTCGCTGACCGATTTGACGAGGTCGAACAACGCGTCCGCGACCGTGTCGACCACCTCCTTCGAGGTGATGACGTCGAGGATGGGGATCTCGGCCGTCGCGATCGCGATGATCGTCTTGTAGCCGACCTTGCCCAGTTCGACGGCGCAGTTGCCGATGAACTCGATCGCTTTGGCGTAGGTGTCGATGATGCAGCCGGCGATCTCGGAGAGGATCCCGGACATGCTCGCCACGACTTCCTGCTGTCCTTCGAGAGCCTTGCCGACCAGTTCGGCGTATCCGGTGAACTGGTCCGCACCGCGGCCGCTCCACGTGCCGGCCACGGCGAGGGCGGCTTGGGCGACGTCGTCGCCGGCGTCACTGAGGTCCTTCTTCTGCGCGAAGTCCATCGCCATGGACTGGACCTGCAGCGCGTTGCCGAGCAGCCGGTTGCGAACGTCGCCCAGGAGTCGCAAGACGTTGTCATGGCCGAAGATCTCCGCGATTTGGCGGATTCTCGCGTCGGCGTCCTCGGGGTAGGGCTGCGGCTGCGCCCGAAGATCGGGTGGGGCGGCCGGTGGTGTCGTCATGATCAGTTTTGCCCCTTCTCCTGATCGCGCAGCCGCCTGAAGTCCGCTTCGTCCTGGGTCTCGTAGTAGTCGGCGGCCTTGTCGAGCGCTTCGGCGAGCCGTTCCAGCTGCATCGCGCCCTTGTCCGTTTTATCTCGTATGTGGGCGACCGTTGCGTTGAAGATGTCCACCACGTTCGCCTGGACACCGAGCATCCCGACGTCGTCGTCGCGCAGGACGATGTGCGCTAGGCCGTCATCGGCGAACTTGGCGATCTTGTCGCGGGCGGCGAAGATGCCGTCGGTGGCTTTGCGCAAGGCTTCGGGATAGACCTCGAAACCCGAGCCCGCCGCGGCGTTGCCGAACGGGTTGAAGTTGCCGGTGCTCATCGGGTCTCCCTTGCCGCATTCTCGACCAGGCTTTTGCGTCGTGCCGCGGCCGCGGATTCGGCGTTGGTGATCGCCCGCAGGACGTGTCCGGCGAGGCTGGTGCCGGTCTGCCCGGCAACCGCGTTGCGCGCGAGGTCGACCGAAACGAGACCGCCCAGGCCGTCGACGGTGACCGTGCCGAGGCCGGCGGCAATGTCGAGCACCAGGGGCAGGCTTTCCCCGGTCTTCGCCGCCTGCTCGACCGCGGCGACGCGCGCGTCGATTTCCTTCGCGAGGTGGTAAAGCCGTTCTTCGCTGTTCACCAGCGACCGCCTTCGGCTTCGGGTTCCTCGTCGGTGAGGAAGTCGAGTTCCGCGAAGTTCTCCTCGTCTTCCGGCGCGGGATCGCGCCGGGCCGGTGCTGCTGACGGGACGGGCGGCGCAGCCGGGCCGGGGACGGGCAGCGACGGCGGTCGTTTGCCGAACAGCGCGTTCACGTGCGGCAGCGACGACGCCCGCGCGGCGGTGCGGGCGTTGCGGACGGCTTCGACGATGCTCAGCCCGAGCGTGCGGATGTGAGCGCCGTGGAGTGCTCGGTCGTCAATCCGGAGGTCGAGAAGTTTTTCTTGGCCTGTCACGATCGCGGTCACCAGTTGGTCGCCCGAACGCGCGCTGTGCCGGGTCGCAGCCAGTCGAGCGTCGAGTTCGCCGGCCTGCTGCTGCATCTGCCGCAGGTCGCGGTGCCGTGCGGTCATGACGGCGCCACCGAGTTGCGCATGCTGTTCCCCTACTCCAGGTCCTGCCGAGATGACAGAACGTGCCCGGCGTGCACCCTACTGCGAGTGCGCGGCGGCGCAAGGGGGAACCGCGGAAGGAGCGGCGCAAGTCACGTCAATGATCGCGTCCGCAGACCGCCGCAAATCGGACGTTGTCGTCCGAACTCCGCAGCGCTGGGGAATTCGGGTGCCTGCGGACGCTGCACAGTCGGTTTCCCGCGCCGAGTCCGGTGCTCACCCGGCCCCGGCGGCGCTGACGCCGCCAGGGCTGGTCTGAGCGCGTCGCGTCCGACTTTCTCCTCGATGCGTTGAGAGAGCCGGGGGCAGCCGCTCATGCAGGACCGTACGGGTCGGTCAGTAGGGGTTGCCGGGCACGTTGAGGCGGGTCTCGTAGAGGCCGAACCCGCCGGAGACGCCGGACGTGATGTACAGGGTTCGCCCGTCCGGGCCGCCGAAGGCCGCGTTGGTGGTGTTGCGGCCGGCCGAAATCGTGCCGAGCTCGGTGCCCGACGGCGAGAAGACGTGGATGAGCCCCTCGTCGTAGGACGCCCAGTACAGGTTGCCCGCGCAGTCGATGGTCGCGCCGTCGGGACTGCGCATGCTCGCGAACTTCGTGCGGTTGCCGGTGGTTCCGTCGGGGGCGACGGTGTACTTCATGATCGCGTTCGCGCCGGTGGCCCCGACGTAGAGCGTCTTGCCGTCGGGGGAGAGGACGACGCCGTTCGGCTGGGGCAGGGTGTCGTCGACGAGGCTGACCACGCCGTCGCGGACGCGGAAGACGCTGGTGCGGCCGCCCTGCTCGTCGGCGCGGTTGCCGCGCTGGTAGTTCGGGTCGGAGAAGTAGGTGGTGCCGTCGCGGCCGGTGGTCAGGTCGTTCGGGGAGTTGAACGCGTGACCCTGGTAGCCGGCCGCGACGGTCGTGCGGCTGCGGTCGGTCAGGCTGTAGGCGGACACGGTGCGGTTGTCGTGGGTGGCGGCGAGCACCTGCGTGCCGTCGGCGGAGATCGCCAGTCCGTTGCTGCCGGAGGCGGCGATGAACGTCTCGAAGGTGGCCGGCGGCGTGTACCGGAGGATGGCTGACGGCTGGACCCCCTGCGGCCCGGTGGCGTTCTGCATGTTCGACAGCAGCAGGGTGCCCGTTCGCCGGTCCCAGGTGGGCCCCTCGAGGAAGTTGAACCCGCTGCGGACGAGCCGGGCCGCCACCGTCCGGCTCGGCAGCGGCGGACCGTAGGTCCCGTCCGAGGGGCACGGCGAAGCCGTGGTGGTACCGGACGCCGCGGGCGTCACCCCGGCCGCGATGACGATCGCCGCCGCCGTCACCGTCCACAGGCGACGGTTGCGTGGTGTCCTGCGGTGAGCCATGCCGGCTCTCCTTCCGTGAGGGGACCGCCCGCGGCCCGGGGTTCACTGCCCGAGCGCGACCTTGAGGATGCTTTCGTTGCTGTTGTTCGCGACGCTGTCCTTGTCGCCGTAGTTGCTGGTGGTCAGCCACAGACCGCCGTCGGCGGACGGTTCCACCGTGCGCAGCCGCCCGTACGTGCCGTTGAGGTACTGCTGCACGCCGGTCAGGCTGTCGCCGGAAATCGTGGCCCGGTACAGCCGTGCTCCGCGCAGGCAGGCGATGTACAGGGCGTCGCGGACCACGGCGATGCCGCTGCACGAACCTTCGGCGACGGGGTAGGTGCGCTTGGGCGCGATGAAGCCGGCTTCGGCGCAGCTTCCCGTGGTGCCCTCGCAGCGCGGCCAGCCGTAGTTGCCGCCGCGGACGATCAGGTTGGTCTCGTCCATGACGTTGTTGCCGAATTCCTGTTCCCACAGCCGGCCCTGGGAGTCGAAGGCCAGGCCCTGCGGGTTGCGGTGGCCGTAGCTCCACACCGCGGTGCCGAACGGGTTGTCCGACGGAATGGTGCCGTCGCGGTTGATGCGCAGGACCTTGCCGGCGAGGTTGGCGAGGTCCTGGGCCCATTCGCCGTTCTGGCCGTCGCCGGTCGAGATGTAGAGCTTGCCGTCGGGCCCGAAGCGCAGCCGGCCGCCGTTGTGGTACTTGTTGCGCGGGATGCCGGTGAGCAGCACCTGCGGGGTGCCGCTGAGCACGCCGCCGGTGTAGCGCACGCGCACCACCCGGTTGTCGGTCGTGGTGGTGTGCATGACGTACAGCCACGGGTCGGCCGCGAAGTCGGTGGCCACGGCGAGGCCGAGGACCCCGCCCTCGCCGTCGGTTCCCGCGACGCCGGGCATCCGTCCGGCCACGGTCTTCGCGCCGGTGGCCGGGTCGAGGCGGACGATCTCGAAGGCGTCGCGGCGACCGAAGAGCACCTGTCCGTCGGGCAGGGTGGTCAGGCCCCACGGCAGGTCCGTTTCGGTGGTGACCTTGGTGACCGAGCACACCGCGGTGGCGCAGGAGCCGCCCGTGGTCACCGCGACCGCCGTGCTCGCGGCCGAGCGGTTGGCCTGCGCGTCGCGCGCCCGCACCTGGTACCGGTAGCGCGTGTTCGCGGCCAGGCCGCTGTCGGTGAACGACGTCGTGCCCGCGCCGCTGGTCGAGCCGACCTGGGTGCCGTTGCGGAGCACCTCGTAGCCCGTGACGCCGACGTTGTCGGTGGCCGGGCGCCAGCGCACGGTGACCGTGGTGCCCGACGCGGTCGCGGTCACGCCGGTGGGGGTGGAGGGCGGCTCGGTGTCGGACTGGCACTGGGGCACCGCGACGGTGACCGTGGAGCTGGCCTGGGAGACGTTGCCCGCGGCGTCGCGGGCGTTGACGTACAGGCCCCAGGTGGCGCCCGGCGCGACGGTCAGCCGGGCCGACAATGCCGTGCCCGGCACCGAGGTCATGAGCTGCCCGTCGTGGTAGATGTCGTAGAAGGCCACTCCGACGTTGTCGGACGACGCCGACCACGAGAACGTCACCGCGGTGCACGACAGGTCCGAGGTGCGCGGCGCGGCCGGCGCGGTCGGTGGCGTGGTGTCGGCGGCGGCGGTGGCCGACGCGCCCGGGGACGGAAGCACGACACCCAGGCCCAGCAGCGCCACGGTGGTCACCACCCGGAGGCCCGGGCGTTTTCTGCTCGGAGTAACGCGCATGGTGTTCCTCTCTCAGGGACGCGAAGCCACTGGGAGCGCTCCCAGGCACCGTAGCGCAAAGGGTTTGCCGCGGACAAGACCGGTGAGCGGATTTCCAACCACGCTCAGATCCAACCACGCCGGGTGGCTTCCATCGCGATCTGGAACCGCGTCCGGGCGCCGGTCCGCTGCATCAGCTTGGTGACGTGGCGCTGCACCGTCCGCTCGCTCCAGCCGAGCGCCCGCCCCACGGCCTTGTCGGTCACCCCGGAGGCCAGCAGGGCCAGCAGCTTCGACTCGTCCGCGGACAGCTCGCCGGGATCGGCGGCGCCGAACCGGACCGGCACGCTGCGGGTCCACACCGACTCGAACAGCGCGATCAGCGCGTCCAGCAGCGGTGACGGGTGGATGAGGTACGACGCGGTGAGCGCGGGATCGCCCGGGCGCATCAGCGGGATGATCGCGAGCCGGTCGTCGGCGATCGCCAGCTTCATCGGGACGTCGCCGGCGATCCTGGCCTGTTCGCCGTGCCGCACTCCCAGCTCGATGTCGTCGAGCAGGCCGGGCAGCTCGACGGCGCTCTTGTCGTAGACCACCCGGTACCTGACCCCGCGCTCCAGCAGCGCGAGCTCGACGTGGTTCGGCTCGCCGTGCCCTTGCGGGGCCGCGTACGGCGGCCGGTCGAAGCCGCGCATCTGCACCCGGATGTCCTGCTGCATCCGCGTCCAGCGGTCGTTGACCTCGTCCCGCCCGGAGATCACCTCGACCAGCTCGCCCGGGTGCGCGAACCGCGTGCTCGCGCGGTAGGTCTCCATCAGCGTGCCGATGTGGCGGCGCGTGTCGCGCAGCGCGGCCTCGCGCTCGCGCAGGACCGCCTCGATGGCCCGGTCGGGCGGGACGACCACGTACCGGGTCGGACGTCCGGCGGAGCGCGTCGCCAGGCCGGCCTCGACGAGCGCCTGCAGCGCCCGCCGGGTCGCGGGCAGGGAGCGGTGCGTGTCCTGGGCGAGCTCGGGGGCGGTCGCCTGGGTGCGCCGGACGATGGCGTTGTAGGTCGCTTCGTCCGCGCCGCTCACCCCGATCGGCTCCAGCACGGTCGTCCCCCTCCCTCGTGTCGGGTTTCCGACACCTGACCGGAATCCGCCGCCTCGGTGAGCTTGTCACGCGGTGATCATTCCTGCACCGTTTGGAAGTCGACGGCGCGCAACCTCACACGGGGCGCGCCGTCTCGTTTGTCCGCCGCGACCTGACGGAACGAAGGAGTCTCCCCATGTCCCTGTCCGCCTTGCGGACCCGAGGCCGGCACCTGGTGCTCGCGGTGCTCGTCACCGCCGGCTCCCTCGGAGCCGTGCCGGTGGCGGCCGCCGCCGATCCGCCGCCCGCGGCCGCCCACGCGAAGATCGCCCGAGAACTGCGCGACCGGATGGCCGGTGCCCGAACCGGTCCGGATGCGAAGTTCGAGGCGGTCGTCGTCCTGAAGGACCGCGGCCTGCGGCCGTCGGCCCCGCAGGCCGCGCGCAAGACGCTCACGGACTCGGCCACGGCCATGCAGGCCCCGGTCGTGGACCTCGTCGGAGCCCGCCGGGACCATGTCGTGAAGACGTTCTGGCTCAAGAACATGGTGCTCGTCCGCGCCACCCCGGACACCCTCGACGCGGTCGCCGCGCTGCCGCTCGTCGACCGCGTCATCCCCAACTTCACCCTGCGCTCGCCGACCGAACCCCGGAAGGCGCGGCAGGCCGCGGCGGACCCCGCGGTGGCCTGGGGCGTGCGGAAGATCGGCGCGGACGAGGTCCAGCGCGACGGGGGCACCGGCGCCGGGGTGCGGGTGGCGATCCTCGACACCGGCATCGACACGCGGCACCCGGACCTCGCGGGCAAGCTCGTCAGCGCCGACCCGGCGAACCCGGAGCACCCCGGTGGCTGGCTCGAGTTCGCCGCCGACGGCTCCCCGGTCCACTCGACCCCGCACGACAGCTCCTACCACGGCACCCACGTGGCGGGCACCATCGCGGGCGGGCACAGCTCGGGCACGCAGATCGGCGTCGCCCCCGGCGCGGAGCTGATGGCGGGGCTCGTCATCCCGGGCGGCACCGGCACCCTCGCCCAGGTGGTCGCCGGGATGCAGTGGGCGATCGCGCCCTACGACGCCGACGGCAAGCCGGCGGGCGAGCCCGCGGACGTCGTGAGCATGTCGCTCGGCGAGGAGGGCTACAGCAGCGAGATGGTCGAGCCCGCCCGCAACATCTACCTGGCGGGCGCGTTCCCGGCCTTCGCCATCGGCAACGAGTGCGTCGCGGGCGGTTCGGCGGCGCCCGGCAACGTCTTCGAGGCGACCGGCGTCGGCGCGACCGACGACGGCGACAACGTGCCGGACTTCTCGTGCGGCGGGGTCGTGCGGAAGAAGGACTGGGCCGACGCCCCGGCGAACTGGCCGGACAGCTACGTCGTGCCGGACCTGTCCGCGCCCGGCGTCGACGTCCTGTCGTCGCTGCCCGGCGGTGAATACGGTCTGCTGAGCGGCACGTCGATGGCGACCCCGCACGTCTCCGGCACGGTGGCGCTGATGCTGCAGGCGAATCCGCGCCTCACCCCCGACGAGACGCTGGACATCCTGACGGGGACGGCGTTCTTCGACAACCGCTACGGCGCGCGGCCGAACACCCGCTTCGGCGCGGGCCGGATCGACGCGGCCGCCGCCGTCGCCGAGGCCCGCCTCGCGAGCGGCATCACCGGGACGGTGACCGCGGAGAAGTCCCGGGATCCGTTGCCGGACACGACCATCACGGTGGCCTCGACCGGCCGGTCGTATGAGAGTGACGCCGGAGGGCACTTCAAGATCCGCGTGCCCGCGGGCACCTACGACCTGACGCTGTCCCGGTTCGGGTACCACGACCAGCGCGTGCGGGCCGTGGTGACCGGCGGGAAGCTGACGGATCTGCGGGTCGCGCTGAAGCCGACACCGCGGGGCGTCATCACCGGCCGCGTCACCTACGGGCCGACGGGCTCGACCGTGCCCGGCGCGACGGTGCGGGTGGCCGACGTGCTCGACGAACTGACCGCCGTCTCGGACGGAACCGGCCGCTACACCATCAAGGACGTACCGGAGGGCACCTACCGGGTGACCGCTTCGGCGGCGGGGATCTCGGCCGCGAACCCGCGGCAGGCCACCGTGCGCTGGTGGTGGCCCGCCACGGCCGATTTCGCGCTGCCGCGGCCTCCGTCGACGCAGCGGGCCTCGGTGACCCGCGACGGCGGCCAGATCCACGCCGAAACCTTCTGGCCCGCGATGAGCGGCGACGGCGGCGTGATCGCGTTCGCGAGCATGTCCTCGGAGATCGCGCCCGGGGAGGCGAACGACGACATGGACATCTTCGCCAGGGACACCCGCACCGGCGTGATCGAACGGATCTCGGCCGCGGCCGACGGCGCCGGGGCGGACGCGTGGGCGATCAGCCCGACGATCAGCCCGGACGGGCGGTACGTCGGATTCCTCAGCGGCGCGGCCAACCTCGTGCCCGGCGACGTCAACGGGGTGCCCGACTCGTTCGCGCGCGACCGGCGGACGGGCGCGACCGAGCTGATCTCGGTGTCCTCCGACGAGCGGCAGGCCGACGGCCTGTCCGGGCAGCCGGTCTTCAGCGCCGACGGCCGGTACGCGGTGTTCCTCAGCCAGGCCGCGAACCTGGTGCCGGAGGACACGAACGGCAGGCAGGACGTCTTCCTGCGCGACCGGGTGGCCGGGACGACCGAACGCGTCTCGGTGGGGTCCGCCGGCGTGCAGGCGGACGGGGACTCGCTGGAGCCGAGCGTCAGCGCCGACGGCCGGTTCGTCGCGTTCGAGAGCGGGGCGGAGAACCTGGTGCCCGGCACCGGCAACGACCACCGGGACGTCTTCGTGCGTGACCGGCGGACCGGGACGACGGAGATCATCCCGGCGCCGGCCGGGGTGGAGGTGACCCAGCCGTCGATCAGCGCGGACGGCCGGATGGTGGCCTACGCGAGCAGCGGCCCCGGCGCGCCGTCGCAGGTCTCCGTGTACGACCGGCAAACCCGCACGAGCACGCTGGTGTCGCAGGCGGCGAGCGGGACCGGCGGCGCGGACGCGTACACGGCGAGCCCGAGGATCAGCGGCGACGGGAACTTCGTCGCGTTCTTCAGCTTCGCCGCCAACCTCGTTCCGGGCGACGACGGCACGTCGGACGTGTTCGTGCGCGACCTGCGGGCGCGGACCACGGCCAAGGTGTCCGGCGGGCTGGGCGGCGGGCTCGGCGACGCCTACAGCGACTTCCCGTCGATCAGCACCGACGGCAAGTACATCGCGTTCGAAAGCGAGGCGGCCAACCTGGTCGAGGACGACACGAACGGCTACTCGGACATCTTCGTCCACGACCGGGCACCCGGGCCCCAGGCGCGGTTCGCGGTGGCGGACCTGCACACCGAGGGCGGCCACGGCCGGGCGCCGGTGCGGATCACCGCGTCGGTGAAGGACGTCGGCGAGGTCGACGGCACGTACCAGGCCCTGCTGTGGATCGACGGCGCGATCGCCGGCGAGCGGGCGGTGGTCGTGCGGAAGGACCAGACCACCCGGGTCTCGTTCGAGGTGCGCGACCTGCCACGCGGACCCCACACGGTGCGGCTCGGGCCGCTCTCCGGGTCGGTGACCGTGGGCCGATGAGGGGAGGAGCCGGGAGCGCGGCGCCGCGCTCCCGGCTCCGTCCGCCGCCGGATCGGCGGGGCTGGTGCCGGGTTGGCGGGGTTGGCGCCGGAGACCGGCGCGGGGTCGGCGGGGTTGGTGCCGGGTTGGCGGGGCTGTCGCCGGAGACCGGCGCGGGGTCGGCGGGGTTGGTGCCGGAAGCCGGCGCCGGGTCGGCAGGGCTGGTGCCGGGTCGGCGGGGCGGGCACCCGGGAACGGGCGCCGGATCGGTGGGCGGGTGCCGGATTGGCGGGGCTGTCGCCGGAAACCGGCGCCGGGTCGGCGGGGTTGGTGCCGGTCGGCGGGGTTGGCGCTGGAAACCGGCGCCGGGTCGGCGGGCGGGCGCCGGATCGGTGGGGCCAGCTCTGTCCGCCGGTGCCGGGTGGGCGGGGCTGGCGCCGGAAACCGGCGCCGTCCACGGACCCTCACCCGGAAGTGTCCGCGACACGGATGATGGTCTTGCCGGGCGCGCCCCGGCGGGCGGTGAACGCGGCGGCCGCCTCGGCGAGCGGCGCCACCGTCCCGACCAGGGGACGCAGGCGCCCGGCCCGTACGCGCCGCGCGAGGTCGGCCAGCCGGTCGCGGTCGGGTTCGACGACGAAGAAGATCGCTCGCCCGTCCTTCGGCCGCACCGCCGGGGGCGCGGCGACGGTGACGAGGGTGCCGCCCGGGCGGACCAGGGCCGCCGACCGCTCGAGGACCTCGCCGCCGAAGACGTCGAGCACCACGTCCGCCTCGGCGGCCTGCGCCCAGTCGCCGCTGTCGAGGGCGAAGAACTCGTCCGCGCCGAGGCCGAGCACGAGGTCGCGGTGCTCGGCCCGGCCGGTGGCGAGCACGCGGGCGCCCGCCTCGCGGGAGAGCTGGACGGCGAGGGAGCCGACCCCGCCCGCGGCGCCGTGGACCAGGACGGTCTGGCCGGTCGTGAGTCCCGCGTGGTCGAACAGGGCTTGCCAGGCGGTCAGCCCGGAGATGGGCAGCGCGGCGGCCACGGTGTGGTCGATGTCCGCCGCGAGCGGGGCGAGGTTGCGGGCCTCCACCGCGGTGTATTCGGCCAGCGTCCCGTCGCGGGTCCAGTCGGTCAGCCCGAAGACCCGCTGGCCCACGGTGAGCCCGGTGGTGCCGTAGCCGAGCTCGGCCACGGTGCCCGACAGCTCGTGCCCGGGGACGCTGGGGGTCCGGTCGCGGCCCGCGCGGTCGGTCCAGGTGGCCGGCCAGTCCAGCTCGCCCGGGGTGAACCCCGCGGCGTGCACCCGCACGACGACGTCGTTTTCGGCGGCGTGGGGGTGCGGCAGCTCGGTGAGGGTGAGGCCGCCGACGCCCGCGGCCCGGTCGGAGACGGTGATCGCTCGCATGCTCGGATCCTTTCCGGACATCAGCTCGGCCACGGCGAGCCCGTGATGCGCTCGACGGTCGTCGTGCGCCGGAAGCCGGGGACGAAGTGTTCGAGGTAGTCCGAGTTGACGGTGCCGTTCGTGGTGCCGGGGCGGTGGCGGAGCCCGTCGACGCTGGTGCGCAGGAACTCCGTCTTGAAGTTCCCGCGCGGGTGGGCGGCGACGATTGCGGCCACCCGGTCGCCGTCCAGTTCGCCGAGGCCGAAGCCGAGGACGTCGGTCAGGACGCCGAAGTGGGTCACCGCGGTTTCCGGGGCCATCCGGCCGGGGATGCCCGGCGTCGTGTGCAGCGCGATCGCGGTCCAGACGGTGCCGGCCGCGGTGGCCGGGAAACCGCGCTCGAGCAGGAACTTGCGCGCGTGGTCGGCGCCGTCGACCTCGAACCGCTGCTCGGTCGCCTCGGCGACCGCCGCCGTTTCGGGGATCTCCAGCCCGGCGATGATTTCCGGCATGTCTCCATGCTGCGTCCCGGGGCCCGGGCGCCGCCGCCTTCATCCGGCCGGGAACCCCTCGGATCCGGACGCTGTGCCAGCATGGACCGGTGTCCGATCATCGCGTCGTGTTCCTCGTCTACGACGGGGTGACGCTGCTCGACCTCGCGGGGCCCGCGGAGGTTTTCAAGGAGGCCAACCGGTTCGGCGCCGGTTACCGGATCGTGCTGCTGTCACCCGACGGTGCCGGCGTCACCTCGAGCCTCGGGGTCCGGATCGCGGTCGACGGCGCCGTCACCGGGGAGCCGGCTCCCGGCACGTACCTGGTGGCCGGTTCGGACGTCTACCCGCGCACCCGCGTCCCCGCCGGCCTGGCGGAGGCCGCGCGGATCCCGGCGGCGACGGCCGGCCGGGTCGCGTCGATCTGCACGGGGGCGTTCGTCCTCGCCGCCGCGGGCCTGCTCGACGGCAAGCGCGTGACCACGCACTGGCAGGTCGCGCACGAGCTCGCCGCCCGCTGCCCGACCTGCCGCGTCGAGCCCGACGCGATCTACGTCCGCGACGGCCGCACGTACACCTCGGCCGGGGTGACGGCCGGCATCGACCTGGCGCTCGCCCTCGTCGAGGAGGACCACGGGGCCGCCCTGGCGCGCGACGTCGCCCGCGCCCTGGTGGTGTACATGCAGCGCGCGGGCGGCCAGTCGCAGTTCTCGGCGCCGCTGCGGGGATCGCCGCCCCGTTCGCCGGCCGTGCGCACGATCACCGACCGGGTGACCGCGAACCCCGACGGCGATCACTCGCTCGGGGAACTCGCCAGGCACCTCAACGTGAGCACCCGGCACCTCACCCGGCTCTTCCACGACGAGCTGGCCACGACGCCGGCCCGCTACGTCGAAAGCATCCGGTTCGACCTGGCCAGGGCGCTGCTCGACCAAGGGCACACCGCCACGCGGGCCGCGACCCTCGCCGGGTTCCCCAGCTACGAAAGCATGCGCCGCGTGTTCGCCAGGAAGCTGTCGATCAGCCCGGCCGCCTACCAGCGCCGGTTCGGCACCGCCCGCCGGTGACCACCGCGCCCGCTGGCGCGGTACCGCCCGGCTGGTGGTGCGGGGCGAGCCCCGCCCGGCCGTGGCCGGATCCGGCCGGGCTCACCTCGCCTGTGGGGCCGTGACCGGCACGCGGGTCGGGGATCCGGCTGCCCGGGGTGCGGGCACGGCGAGCGGGTCCGGTGGGGTGACGCCGGTGGGCTGGTGGGTGAGGAACGCGTGCCTGGCTCCGGTGACCACCGCGCCGGCCGGCGCGGTACCGGCCCGGCCGGTGGTGCGGGGCGAGCCCCGCCCGGTCGTGGCCGGATCCGGCCGGCGTCACCCCGCTTGTGGGGCCGTTACCGGCACGCGGGTCGGGGATCCGGCTGCCCGGGGTGCGGGCACGGCGAATGGGTCCGGCGGGGTGACGCCGGTGGGCTGGTGGGTGAGGAACGCGTGCCTGGCTGCGGCAAAACCGTGGCGGTCGTCGAAGATGTCGGCGCTCATCTCGGCGAGTTCGCGGACGCGGTAGGTCTCCAGGGGCCGGTTCCGCTCGTCGGCGGCCCGGGTGGCGCGCTTGCGCTCGAGGAGCGC
Organism: Amycolatopsis rifamycinica; assembly: GCF_000695625.1. Lineage (GTDB taxonomy): Bacteria > Actinomycetota > Actinomycetes > Mycobacteriales > Pseudonocardiaceae > Amycolatopsis > Amycolatopsis rifamycinica. The sequence continues at coordinate 195,842 of NZ_JMQI01000024.1, read as the reverse complement.
GCGAGCTCGCGGACCGCCGGCCAGCCCGGCGGCGTAGTCGAGCGCGGTCGCGGTGAACGACGCCCGGTCGCTCGCCGCGAGCCGGTCCACCAAGCCGAGCTCGGCCGCTTCGCTCGCGCTGATCGGCTCGCAGCGGGTGGTCAGCTGCTGGGCCTGCGCCTCGCCGACCCGGCGGGGGAGCACGTAGGTCCAGTATTCGGAGCCGTAGAGGCCCATGGTCCGGTAGTGCGGGTTGAGCATCACCCCGTCCCGGGCGATCACCTTGTCCGCGCCCAGCGCCAGCATCACGCCGCCGGCGCCCGCGTTGCCGGCGAGCGCCGCGACGACGAGCTGGCCGGTGCAGGTGATGATCTCCCGGCAGACGTCGTCGATCGCGGTGATGTTGCGCCACGCTTCCGCCGCGGGGTCCGGGTGGGCCTCGATGACGCCCAGGTGCAGGCCGTGGGAGAACACCTCGCCACCGGCCAGGACCACGACCTCGGTGTCCTGCGCCACCGCGTGGCGGATCGCCGCGAGCAGCCGGCGGCAGTGCGTGGTGGACATCGCGCCGTTGTAGAAGTCGAAGCTCACCAGCCCGACTTCGCCGGTCCGGCGGTAGCCGATCTCCCCGGAACCCGGAGCCTCCGCGGTCTGCGGCGGCACGGGAGCACCCGCGAGGGCGAGAACGGCCGGCAGCTTGACCGGGACGCCGGAGGTGGTGTCCAGCCGCCGGGCGTGTCCGATCCACAGCGCGCCGTCGCCGGTGCGGACCAGCACGGCGCCGTGCCGGCGCGCCGCGATCGTGCCGGGCTCGCCCGGCGACGCGGTACCGGGATGGGCGTCGAACACCGCGACCGGCACACCGGCCAGCGTGGTGTGCACCCCGGGCCTGCCGTCCGCGGCCCGGATGCGGCGCAGGATGTGCGCGGCGGGCTCGTCCCACGAGAAGCGGCGGTCGGCTTGGCGCACCAGGGGACGGGACCGGCCGGTGACGCCGGGCCGGTGGTAGCGCAGCGATTGCGGCGTGAACCCGGGGGTGGCCGCCTTGCGCACCACCTCGTCGATCAGGCTCACCGCGGCGTCGGCCACCTCGGCGTTGTAGAGGGTGCTCTTGCGCGGCGGCTCGGTGGGCATCCGGAACAGCCGTGAGCCCCAGATCGGCCCCGCGTCCAGATCCCCGGTCGCCTGCAGGGCGGTCACGCCCCAGCGGGGCTCGGCGTCCATGATCGCCCAGTCCAGCGCGGACGGTCCGCGGTCGCCCGGCGGCCCGGGGTGGATGATGATCGTGCGATGACGCCGCCACACGGATTCGGGCACCCGGTGGCGCAGAAACGGGCAGATGATCAACTCCGGATCGATGTCCGAAACGGCGTCGGCGATGGCCGCCGAATCAGGCGCCGTCCGCACGGAGACTTCGTGACCGCGGGCGCGCAGACCGGTCCAGGCGCGCTGACTGAGTCCGTTGAACGCGGTGCACAGCAACAGGATCTTCACCGGGTCTCCACTCAAACAGCCGTCGAGAATGGTGGTCGGAATGCCGGATCTTCGAGGGGCGATCGGATGACCGTCCGACGGTACCCGATTCGCCTCCCGACGCGACGCGGCCAATGGTGTCGGCGTATTCGGCCGACCGGGGCCGCGCGGACACGGAGCGCACCTGCCCGTTGACCGGGCCTTTCTGGCGAATTGTGCTTTCGCTCGAAATAAACCGCTGAACCGAAGGTGTCGAGATTCTCTTCGCGCGGGGAAGCCGCAGAGCCGGCGAGTCCGAGGACCCTGCGGGCGGCGTACCCCCACGCAGGCTTCCGAGGGCACGTCCGGCGGTCCCTTCGGGCAGGCGAACGCGAACCGTGTGTGATGACACCCGGGTGGTGTGTTTACATGGCGGCTTCGGGGTCACCGCGGGTGACTGAGGCGGGGGACGGATGAGCAACCCACTGGTCGCGCAGACCAAGGACTCGACGACGGCGTACTCGGGGGTTTCGCTCCTGGAATCGGCGGCCGACCTGAAGTCCGCCATCGAAAGCGGCGACTGGGCGTCGGTGGCGATGGGGGCCGTGGGCACCGCGCTGGACGCCCTGTCGATGGCGATGGACCCGTTCGGGGCGATCCTGGCCGCCGGGGTCGGGTGGCTGATGGAGCACGTCGGGCCGCTCAAGGAGGCGCTCAACGGGCTGACCGGCAACCCCGACGAGATCACCGCGCAGTCGGAGACCTGGAAGAACATCGCCACCGAGCTGGGCAGCGTCGGCGAGGACCTGACCGCCATGGTCAAGGCCGACACGGCGTCCTGGACCGGCCTCGGCGGCGACTCCTACCGCCAGCGGGCCCAGGACACGGTCACCCTGCTGGAAACCGCCCAAAAGGGCTGTGAAGGCGCTTCCAGCGGGGTGAAGACCGCCGGTGAGGTCGTCGCCGCGGTGCGGGCGCTGGTGCGCGACATCATCGCGGAGCTGATCGGGCACCTGATCAGCTGGGCGCTGCAGGTCGTGTTCACCCTCGGCATCGGCCTGACCTGGGTGGTGCCGCAGGTCATCACCGCGGTCGCGAAGACCGCGTCGAAGATCGCGGACCTGGTGAAACGGCTGGTGAAGGCGCTGCAGGCGCTGATCCCGCTGCTCAAGCGCGCCGGAGACCTCTTCTCGGACGCCGCGAAGGCCCTGCGCAACATCAAGCCGGGCAAGGCCGCGCCGCCGCCGAAGCACGGGGACATCAACGGCAACCCCAAGGACCTCGGCGGGCCCAAGGGCAAGGGCGGGGACGACTCCACCACGGCCGCGGGCGACCACTCGCCGCCCAAGCACGACCCGCCGAAGAACGACCCGCCGCCCGCGAAGAACGACCCGCCCAAGAACGACCCGCCGCCGCCCTCGCGCGGCCTCGACAACCCGCCGGGCGGCGACTCGACCAAGTCCGCCGGCGCCAAGGGCTCCGAGGGGTCGAAGGGGCCGGGCCGGAACACCTCCGAGACCAAGGAACCGGGCTGCAAGGAAGGCAGCGGCGACCCGATCGACGTCCAGACCGGGGACGTCCTGGTCACCGAGAGCGACCTGGTCGTGCCCGGTCCGCTGGGGCAGCTCATCGTCCGCAACCACGTTTCGTCCTACCGGGCCGGGCGTTGGTTCGGGACCTCCTGGGCGTCGCTGGTCGACGAGCGGCTGACCGTCGCGCAGGGGACCGTCACCTACTACAGCGCCGACGCGATGATCCTGCGGTTCCCGGTGCCCGCGCCGGGCGCGACGGCGACCACCTCGCACGGTCCGCTGCGCCGGCTGTACGGGCAGGGCGCCGAATACGTCCTGGAAGATCCCACGCGGGGCACCCTGCGCCGGTTCGTCCCGGCCGAAGGCGACCCGGATCTCTTCCTGCTCAAGGAGATCCGCTCCGAAAACGGCGGCTACACCGAGCTGGACCACGACGCCGACGGCGCGCCGGCGCTGCTCGTGCACTCCGGTGGCGCCCGGATCGCCTTCGACGTCGACGGCGGCCGGATCCGCGCCGTCCGGGCGCTGTCCGAAACGGGGGACGTCCTCGTCGCTCGGTACGACTACGACGAGCACGGGCACCTCAGCCTGCGCGCCAACTCCTCGCCGCGGCCCGCCCGCTACACCCACGACGCCGAAGGCCGGATCACCGGCTGGACCGACCACGTCGGCGCCTGGTACCGCTACGTCTACGACCAGCACGGCCGCTGCGTGCGGGGCGTCGGCGACCAGGGTTACCTCGACGCCGCGCTCGCCTACGCCGACCGGCGCACCACCGTGACCGACTCCTTCGGCAAGCAGACGGTGTACGAGTTCGACGAGGACGGCAACACGATCGCGCGGACCGACCGGCTCGGCGGCGTGACCCGCAGCGAGTGGGGGCCGCGCGACGTGCTGCTGTCCCGCACCGACCCGCTCGGCCGGCGCACCGGGTTCGAGCACGACGCCCACGGCCGGCTCGTCGCCGTGCTGCGGGCCGACGGCTCGCGGGTGGTGATCGCCGAGCGGAGCGACACCGAGCTGGTGATCGAGGTGGCCGAGGGCGACCGGGTCTTCCGCCGCCGCTACGCGGCCCCGAACCTGCCGGACCCTTACACCGACCCGCTCGGCGTGAGCGCGGACCAGCACCTCGAGCGCGCCGGCGACACCGGGCCCGAGCCGGGCTTCGCCGTTCCCCGCGTCGAGGCCGACCTGTTCGGCCGGCCGCGGGCGATCGAGCACGCCGGCGGCCGGACCGCGTACGCGTGGACGGTCGAAGGGTCTCTGCGGGAGGTCCGCGCCGCGAACGGGACCCGGCGGCAGTGGACGTTCGACGGCGAGAGCGCGGAGACGTCCCGCACCGACGAGCTGGGCCGGGTGCAGCGCACCGAAAACGGCCCGATGGGCACGATCGCCGCCACGATCGACGCCACCGGTGCGCGCACCACCCACCGCTACGACACGGAGCTGCGGCTGGTCGCCGTGATCAATCCGGCCGGCCAGACCTGGCACTACACCTACGACGCCGAAGAGCGGCTGCTCTCCCAGACGGACTTCGCCGGCCGGGTCACCCGGTGCGAGTACGACGCCGCGGGACAGCGGGTGCGGCTCACCGGCCCGGCCGGGGAACCCGCGGAATTCCGGTACGACGCGCTGGGCAACGTGACCGAGCGGATCAGCCCGGCCGGCACCGAGACCTACCGCTACGACCCGGTCGGGCGGCTCGTGCACGCCACCGGGCCGGACGGCGTGCTCGAGCTGGCCCACGACGGCGAGGGCCGCCTCACGAAGCAGACGACCGCGGCCGGCACCACGACGTTCGGCTATCCCCACGGGGAAAAGACCCGGCGCACTCCGTCCGGAGTGGACGTCCACTGGGGACAGACCCCGGACGGGGCCGAGGTGCTGCGGGTCGCCGGGACCGAGCTGACCCTGCACCTCGACGCCGCCGGCCGCACGCTCGGCCTTTCCGCCGGGGCGAACCCGTTGCTGCGGCAGGAGTTCGACGTGGCGGGCCGGCTCGCCGCGCAGCACACCCCGGCCGGGGCGACGCGGTACCACCGGCGCCCGGACGGCAGCGTCGCCCACCGGGAGGACCCGGGCGGGGGAGCGCGGTACGAGTTCGACGCCGCCGGCCGCGTCACCGCCGTCCTGCACCCCGGCGGAGCCGAGCGCTACGCCTACGACGTGCTCGGCAACCTGGTCTCCTCCTCGCCGGGCACCGGTCCCGAGGCGGGCCCGCGCCAGTACGCCGGGGGTGTGCTCGCCGCGGCGGGTGCGGTGCGGTACGCCCACGACGCGCAGGGCCGGCTGGTCCGGCGGACCCTGCCCGCGCCGGACGGGACGGCACTGACCTGGACGTTCGGCTGGGACGCCCACGACCACCTGGTCGCGGTGCGCACGCCGGACGGCACCCGGTGGCGCTACCGCTACGACGCGCTGGACCGGCGGATCGCCAAGGAACGGCTGGACACCGCGGGCGCGGTCGCCGAACGGGTCGACTTCGCCTGGGACGGCACGAACCTCGTCGAGGCCCGGCACACCGCCGGTGGCGTGCCGGTGGAGACCCTGACCTGGATCCACCACCCCGACGAGGACCGGGTGGTGGCGCAGGCGCGCACCCGGCCCGACGGGCGGGTCGAGGTGTCCGCCGTGATCACCGACGAGGTCGGCACTCCGACCGAGCTGGTCAGCCCGGACCACGGCACGGTCAGCCCGGTGCGGACGAGCCTGTGGGGCCTGACCGCGGCCGGTGTCCGCCCGCCGACACCGCTGCGGTTCCCGGGGCAGTACCTCGACGCGGAGACCGGCCTGCACTTCAACGTCTTCCGCTACTACGACCCGGCCAACGCCCGCTACATCTCGCCGGACCCGCTCGGCCTGACCCCGGCGTTGAACCCCGAGACCTACGTCGAGGACCCGTTCGTCGCGGCCGACCCGCTCGGCCTGACGAGGAACAACGGCAAGGTCGTCAACTACGCCGACGACCCGACCGCGTTCCTCGACGACGACGCCACCTTCGAGGCGCCGGCCCCGTGCAAGAAGGGCTCGAAGAAGCGCCCGAACCCCAACCCCGGCGCCGGCAACGGCGCCGCCGGGGCGGGCTCCGGCACCAAGAAGCCCCGGACCGGCCGGTACGACCCGCCGATCACCGGCGACGCCAACAAGCCGCACGGCGATTCCGGCCGCACGGTGATGGAAGGCGGCGGGAAGTCGGGCACCGGCTCGATCGACGGCTCCGGCAAGGGCAAGTACCCCGGCGGGACCACGCCGGCGGGCAACCACCTCACCGACGTCAACGACCTGAACGCGACCAAGCACGCGAACTACGACCCGCGCCTGCAGGCCGAGCTCGACAAGCTCCGCAACCCCAACGACAAGAACGGGTACAAGCCCGACACCGACGAGGGTTACTTCATCAAGGGGCACCTGAAGAACAACGACCTCGGCGGCTCCGGCACCGCGGACAACATGACCACGCTGTCCCGCAAGGCGAACTCCCAGATGTCGGGCAACTTCGAGAACAAGCTCAAACAGGCCGACATCCGGATCGGCCAGTTCAAGGACAGCGTCAACAACATGAGCGACACGGCGTTGCAGCGGAAGATGAGCGAGTGGGGCATCAACTCGACACCGGCGGAGTTCCGCAAGCAGGCCAACGACCTCAGGGTGGACTACTCGGTCACGGCCAGTGACAACGTCAAGTGGAAGGACGCCGCCAACCCGGCCGAACAAGGCATCCGCGACCACGTCAAGCTCGACGCCGAGTACAAGGGCTTGACCTCCGACGTGCAGAAGTTCATCCAGCACAACAAGGAGGACAACTTCCTGCCGGAGTTCCCGCCGAAGGGAACGAAGCTGGACACGATCAGCGGCGCGTTCGACCCCCCGATCAAATGGGGCTCTAACCGGCCGATGCCCAACCTCGGCGAATAGCCGGGCCGCTCCCCGGCGGCGACGCCGGGGAGCGGCCTTGGTCCGGGAGTCAGGCGGGCGAGGTGACGAGCGCGGCCATCTGCTTCTCCACGCTCTTGGGCGAGGACCGGAACTGCCCGCCGAACGCCACCGCGAACGGGTCCGGGAAGACGTCCTCCTCGCCGGCCTCGATCCCGTCGAGGATCGCGTGGGCGACGGCCGGGGCGGGTGTCTTGGTGAACGCGGCCGGCAGGTCCTTCGTCATGTCGGTGTCGACGGGCCCCGGGTAGACGCCGTGCACCGACACCCCCCGTCCGGCCAGTGACGCCCGCGACGCCTGGGTCAACGAGTGCTGCGCGGCCTTCGAGGCGCTGTAGGTGGGCTGGAGCGGCACGTTGGTCAGGCCGGCGGCCGACCCGATGTAGACGAGCGTTCCGCGGTGGCGCACCAGCGTGTCCCGGAACGCGTGCAGCATGCGCAGCGCGCCGAAGTAGTTGACTTCCATCTCCCGCCGGGCCACCTCGACGATCGCCTCGTCGGCGAGGTCCGTCGGCTCGAACGCACCGGCGTTGTTGACCAGCACGTCGACGTCGGTGGCGGTCCGCGCGACGGCCGCGACCTGTTCGGCGTCGGTCACGTCGAGCCGCAGCGGGACGACACGTTCTCCGTGCCGTTCCCGCAACGCCTCGACGGTCTGCACGTCCCGTGCCGTGGCGTAGACCTTCTTCGCGCCGCGCTCCAGCAACGCTTCCGTGACGGCGCGTCCGATGCCGCGGTTGGCTCCGGTCACCAGGGCGACCGATCCTTCGAACCGGGTGGATTCCTGCATTTCGTTCTCCTGTGGGTGATTCGGGCAAAGTCAGGCGTCGTGGGTGCCGTGCTGGTCCCGGTCCTCGCGCGTCGGTGCGGGAAGCGAGCGGGGCAGGCCGAACGCGGGGAGCACGCCGCTGTCGAAGCGGGTGAGGGCGCGGATGCGGTCGCCGGCGAGGGTCAGGACGACCAGCCCGGCACCGTGGCGGATCCCGGTCGGGGCGCGCAGGTAGGTGCCCAGCGCCGGCTGGCCGTTCGCGCGCGTCGGGACGAAGTCGTAGCCCCAGGCGGGGTTCAGCATGGTGGTGTAGAAGCGTTCGACAGCCGCCCGGCCGTGGTACTCGAGGGGAACCGGCGGCATGGACACGCGGACGTCGTCGGTCAGCAGGGCCAGGAGGGCTTGGAGGTCGTACGACGAGTACGCGCGGACGAACTTCGCCACCAGCTCCTGCTCGGCCGGTGACCCGGGTGACGGAGCGGGTTCCCGGCCTCCGTCCGGCGGCCGGCGCGGCAACCCGCCGCGGGCGCGTTTCAACGCGCTGGTGATCGATTCCACGGTCGTGCCGAGCAGGTCCGCGACTTCCTTGGCGCGGTAGCCGAGCACGTCCCGCAGGATCAGCACCGCGAGCTGCCGGGGCGGCAGCGTCTGGAGCGCGGTCACGAACGCCAGCGAAATGGCCTCGAGCTGTTCGTACCGGACCGCCGGGCCGGGCGGCGCGCCCAGTCCGCCGTCGAGCAGCGCGTCCGGGTAGGGCTCGAGCCAGGCGACCTCACCGAGCCGGCTCGGCTCCGGCAGCTCGGTGCCGGGAACGTCCCAGTCCACCGCCGGACGGCGGCTCGCCGAGCGCAGCACGTCGAGGCACCGGTTGGTGGCGATGCGGTACAGCCACGTGCGGACGGACGCCCGCTCCTCGAACGCCCCGACGTGCTGCCACGCCGACAGCAGCGTGTCCTGAAGCGCGTCCTCGGCGTCCTGGAAAGACCCCAGCATCCGGTAGCAGTGCACGTGGAGCTCACGGCGATACGGTCCGATCAGCTCACGAAACGCTTCACCGTCCCCGGCACGAGCCCTCCCCAGCAGCTCCGCAGCAGCCATGCCCACTGTCGTGTCCCTCTTCCTCGTCGCGGCGTTCGCAGTACTGACGCCGGCGACGGCCGGAAGTGGGCGGTCCGTGACGATTTTGTTTCCCCGTCGCCGCGGCTGCGGCAGGTGTTCGGCGCGGCGGCCCCGGCAACCGGGCCACCCTGTTCCCGGCCCTGACCTGCGGTGACGCGCAGCCATCGGTCAGCGGTTCCAGTGTTCGGCGAGCAGTTCGTAGGACCGCACGCGGTCGGTGTGCGCATGGGTGATGGTCGTGATGACGAGCTCGTCCGCGCCGGTCGCCTCCTGCAGCTGCCGCAGACGCCAGGTGCCGCGCGGTGGCGTCGTCGGCGACGACCACGTCCGCGGACACCGCGACGTGCGGGCGGGGGAGTTCGTCCGAGGGCTGGAACGCCTGCCGGTAGGCGTCGACGGCTTCGAGCACGCTGGACGGGCTGACGTGGTAGTTGGCGGCGAACCGCAGGATTCAGATCTGGGGCCGGGCGCCTTCGCCGGGCACGGCGTGGGCTTCCAGCCCGTCGGCGGCGCGGTAGGTGCCGTAGAGCAGGGCGAGGATGTCGTCGACCTGCTCACCGTAGTCGGGGGACTCGGCGCCGGGTTGCTGCAGCAGCGCGAACGTCAGGCCGAGGCGGGGTGACCGGGCGAGGCCGCTGAAGTCGGGTTTCGCCGGGATGGGCAGGCCGTTGGCCGCCGGGGCGGGCGCCGGTCGCGGGGCCGCCGCCGCGTATTCGCGGACCAGCTGCTTGCCGCTGCGGCCGAGCCCGAGGTCGAGCCGCCCGGGATGCAGTGCTTCGAGGAGACCGAATTCTTCGACCACCGCCAAGGGCGTGCGGTGGGCGAGCTGGACGCCCGCGGAGCCGAGCCGGATCCGGTCGGTGGCCCCGGCCACGAGGGCGATCAGGACCGGCGGGGACGCCCCGGCCACGCCGGGGTTGAGGTGGTGTTCGGCGAACCAGTAGCGGTGGTAGCCGAAGCGTTCGGCCTGCCGGGCGAGGTCGACGGTGTTGCGGACCGCTTCGGCCACACCGGATCCGGAACTGACCGGGACGAGGTCGAGCACCGACAGGGGGATGTCAGCCACGGGCGTTCCTCCTGTCCGGTCCGGGTGTCCGATCGCGATTGTGGGTCGTGAGCGCCGCGGCGGGGAAGGATGCCCGCCGGGTGGAACGACTTGACGGCACGAGGCCCACCGGCGGCACGATGATCGGGTTCCACCGAGCGGACGGAGCCGCGCGATGAGATTCCAGGTCCTGGACATCCTGCCCCACTTGACGAATCCGGTGACCGGTCGCCGGATCCGCCCCGACGAGCGCTTCGCCCAAGCGCTCACGTCGGCGCGCTACGCGGAGGAATTCGGGTTCGACGCCGTCGCGCTCGGCGAACGGCACGCGGGGCAGTTCCTGAGCAGCGGCGTCACCGTGCTGCTCGGCGCGATCGCCGCGACGACGAGCCGGGTGCGGATCCAGACCGGGGTCTCGGTCCTGTCGATCCACGATCCGCTGCGGGTGGCCGAGGACTACGCCACGGTCGACCAGCTCTCCCGCGGACGGCTGGAACTGGTGATCGGCAAGGGCAACGAACTGCGTCAGCTGCCGATGTTCGGCATCGGCGACGGCGACCAGTGGGACGCGCTCGCGGAAAAGTACGAGCTGCTGAGGCGGCTCTGGCGGGAAGAGGACCTCGACTGGGAAGGCCGGTTCCGCGGTCCGCTGCACGGGGTCACCAGCCTGCCGCGTCCGTTCGCGGGCGCGCCGCGGATCTGGCACGGCTCGGCGACCACGCTGACCTCGGCCGAGCTGGCGGCGAAGTGGGGTGACCCGTTGTTCTCGGCCAACGCCCTCCAGCCACGGGACCGGTACACCGTGCTCATCGAGCACTACCGCAAGCACCACGCCGAACACGGCCACGACCCGCGGTTCGCCTTCGTCGGCGCCGGTGCCGGGTTCCTGTACCTGGCCGACACCACGCAGGAAGCGCGCGAGGCGTTCGGCCCGACCTACGAGAAGATCGTCGAGTTCTTCAACCAGCCGGGGAACCACACGCCGGGCAACCCGATGGAGTTCCCGACGGTCGACGACGCCATCGCGCGCGGCCCGGTACTGGTCGGCAGCCCACAGCAGATCGCCGAGAAGATCCTGTGGTGGCACGAAGCCTACGGGCACGACCTGCAGTCGTTCAGTCTGCCCACGATGATCCCGCACGAGCAGCAGCTGGACATGCTCGAACGCTTCGCCGCCGAAGTCGTGCCGGTGGTGCGCGCCGCCGCGCCCACGGCACTGTGGACCGACCAGGACCCCTACGGCGGCCGCCCCGCCGTCCACGGACGCACCACGGCCGACGCGGCGGCCACCATCGAACGAGCGGCGCTGTGACTGTCCGAAGCGGACCCTAGCCCCGGGGCGCCTCGATCCCGAGGTGCTCACGCAGGGTCGAGCCGGTGTACTCCGTCCGGAACGAGCCGCGCTCCTGCAGCAGGGGCACCACCGTGTCGGCGAACTCGTCGAGGCCGCCGGGGGTGACGTGCGGGACCAGGATGAAGCCGTCGCTCGCGTCGGCTTGGACCAGGTCGTCGATCGCCGCCGCCACCGTGGCCGGGGAGCCGATGAACGTCTGCCTGCCGGTGACCTCGATGATCAGGTCGCGGGTGGACAGGTTCTTCGCCTCCGCCAGCTGCCGCCATTCGCGGGCCGTGGCCACGGGGTCGCGGTACATCCGGACGCTGGCGCGGCCGGGGGCGATCGTGGAGCCGTCGACCACCGGGTCCGTCGCGGGCAGCGGGCCTTCGGGGTCGTGGCCGGACAGGTCGGTGTTCCAGACCTGTTCGAGGAACTTGATCGCCGTCTGCCCGCTGACCTGCTGCCGCCGCACGACGTGGGCGCGCTCGTGGGCGTCGGCGTCGGTGTCGCCGAGGACGAACGTCGCCGCCGGCAGGATCACCAGCTGCTCCGGCGTGCGGCCGTACTTCGCCAGGCGGCCCTTGACGTCGGAGTAGAACGCCTGCCCGGCTTCGAGGGTGCCGTAGCGGCTGAAGATCGCGTCGGCGGTGGCCGCGGCGAACTCGCGGCCCTCGTCGGAGTCACCCGCCTGGATGATCACCGGACGGCCCTGGGGACTGCGCGGCACCGGGAACCGGCCCTCGATGTCGAAGTGCGCGTCGTGGTGGGCGAAGGCACCCGCTTCCGAGTCGCGCAGGAACACGCCGGTCCCGGCGTCGGCGGCGAGCTCGTCGCCGCGCCAGGAGTCGAACAGCTCCCACGCGGTGCGCAGGAACGTCTCGGCGCGCTCGTAGCGCTGGTCCTGGGGCAGGAACCCGCCGCGGCGGAAGTTCTCGCCGGTGAAGGCGTCCCACGACGTGACGACGTTCCACGCGGCGCGCCCGGCCGAAAGGTGGTCCAGCGAGGCGAACTGGCGGGCCACCTCGAACGGCTCGTTGAACGTCGAGTTGATCGTGCCGGCCAGTCCGAGCCGCTCGGTGACCGCGGCCAGCGCGGACAGCACGGTGAAGGTGTCCGGACGGCCGACGACGTCGAGGTCGTAGATCTGCCCGTTCTGCTCGCGCAGCCGCAGGCCCTCGGCGAGGAAGAAGAAGTCGAACTTCGCGCGCTCGGCGGTCTGCGCGAGCCTGACGAAGGAGCTGAATTCGATGTGGCTGCCGGCTTCGGGGTCGCTCCACACGGTCGTGTTGTTGACGCCGGGGAAGTGCGCCGCGAGGTGGATCTGCTTGCGGGTCATCTCGGGGGCCTCCTCAGACGGCGGCGTAGCGGTTGGCGGGCCGGGAAAGGCCGAGCAGGCCCCGCAGGGTGCTCGCCTCGTATTCGGTGCGGAACAGCCCGCGGGCCCTCAGCTCCGGGGCCAGGCCGCGGGTGATGGCGATCAGGTCGTGCGGGACCGCGCCGGGCCGCAGGCGGAAGCCGGAGAGCCCGGCTTGCTGCCAGTCGAGCAGCAGGTCGGCGAGGCCGGCCGGGGTACCGGTGAAGACGTACGCGTCGGAGGTGTACTCCGCGCCGAACCGGTCGTCGAGGCGGGCCTTGCGGTCGGCGGCGGCCTGCTCGGTCTCGTCGAGGAACACCACGACGTCGCCGAAGACGTGCAGGGTTTCGCCGCCGCGGCCCGCCTTCTCCTGCTCCTCGCGCACCGCGGAGACGATCTCGCCGGCCTGCGCGCGGTCGAAGGGCGTCACGTAGACGACGTCGGCGGCGCGGGCGGCGAGCCGGTAGGGAATCGCGGCGTGGGCCAGCGAGCTGACCGGCGGCTGGCCCTGGGGCGGGCGCGGGGTGATCGACGGGCCCTTGACCGAGAACCAGCGTCCCTCGAAGTCGATGTAGTGCAGCTTCTCGCGGTCGACGAAGCGGCCGGTGGCGACGTCGCGGATCTCGGCGTCGTCCTCCCAGCTGTCCCACAGCCGCCGCAGCACCTCGACGTAGTCCGCGGCCTCGTCGAACAGGTCGGCGAGCGGGCTGGGCCGGTCCGGTTCGGCCGAGTCCTCCAGCCGGAACTCGCCGAACCGGCGGCGGCCGAAGTGCCGGTTGTCGGCGGCCCGGCCGGCGACCTGGACGCGGACCCCGGCCCGGCCGGTGCTGACGTAGTCGAGCGTGGCGATCGCCTTGGACAGGTGGAACGGCTCGGTGTGGGTGACCACGGCGGTCGGCACCAGCCCGATGTGCGAGGTGAGCGGGGCGACGCGGGCGGCGACCAGCACGGCGTCGAGCCGGCCCTGGACGATGTCGGTGCGCTCGCCCGGCTGGTCGAGGTAGCTGACGGTCTGCAGGGCCAGGGAGTCTTCGATGGTGACGAAGTCCAGCTTGCCCGACTCGGCCTCCCGGACCAGCTCGGTCCAGTAGCCGGCGGTGAGCAGCTCACGCGGCCGTGCGTCCGGTTCGCGCCACGCGGCGGGGTGCCACCCCGCCCCGTCCAGCGCGACGGCGATCCGCGGTCCGGTTCCTGAAGCCATCCGGGCTGTCCCTTCTCCTCGGCCGACGTCCGTAGTGTGCGCCGGATTCCGCGCCTCGGGCGCGACCGGCCAACTGCTGGGACGCCGGGAATAAAACGCGGGTCACCCGTGCACGACCGGGCCGGCGCCGGACCGGCCGGAGCCGCGAGCGACGACGCGGGGCGATCGTCGACTCCATGTCCCGGGTCACGGCACGCCGGTGTACGCACCCCGCACGATGACGGCCTCGATCAGCTACGTGGGCCACGGAATCGCCCCCGCGGAGGCGTGTGCTTCCAGGATCTGGAACTCGCGGCGGGCTCGTTGACCCGGGCCGGTCCGGGTTCCTAAAGTCGGGGATGTCAGCGGAAAAGCGTCCCGTGCCCGGACGCCTTCCTCCCCATTTCCCCTTTTCCGGAGCAGGTATTCCCATGCCCGAATCCGTCTGGGTCGCCCAGTCTGATCCGCGGGTCCGGCCGTTGCTCGACGACCTGGCCCGCGAATACGCGACGCGATACCGCCGCGCGCTCGTCGACGAGCACCACAAGCTCCGGGAATACCCCGCCGAGCATTTCTCCCCGCCCGAGGGTGGTCTGCTGCTGCTCCTGCACGGCGGCCAGGCCGTCGCCGGCGGCGCGTTCCAGCGCTACGACGGCGAAACCGCCGAGCTCAAACGGATCTGGACGCACCGCGCGCACCGCGGCCGGGGGCTGGCGCGCCGCGTCGTCGCCGAGCTGGAGGCCGAAGCCGCGAGCCGCGGGTACACGCGGATCCACCTGACCACGGGCCCGAACCAGCCCGAGGCGCGTGGGCTCTACCTGGCCACCGGCTACACCCCGCACTTCGACGTCGACGCCGTCCCCAGGACGCGGTTGTCGTTCTCGAAAGCGCTTCCTGCCGCGGTGGGCGCGAGATGACCAGCGATCTCGGCACCCGGCCCGCGCCCGCCGCGGCCCCGGAGGAGGCACTGAAGATCGTGCCGGCCCGGCATCCGCTGACCTGGATCGCCGCCGTGGTCGTGGCGGTGCTGGTGGCGATGGCCGGGCACGCGCTGGTGACCAACAAGGCGTTCGACTGGCCGACGTTCGCGCGGTTCGTCTTCCAGAAATCGATCCTGGAAGCGGTCGCGCTGACCCTGGAGCTGACGGCGTTCGGCGTGGTCGCCGGATTCCTCCTCGGGACCGTTCTGGCCTTGATGCGCATTTCCCGCAACCCGTTGCTGCGCGCGGTGAGCTGGACCTACACGTGGATCTTCCGGTCGGTCCCGCTCATCCTGCAGCTGCTGTTCTGGTACAACCTGGCGATCCTGTACAACGAGATCTCCTTCGGGATCCCGTTCGGGCCGTCGTTCGTCTCCGTGGGCACGATGAGCCTCATCCCGCCGTTCCTGGCCGCCGGTCTCGGGCTCGCCCTGCACCAGGGGGCCTACGCCGCGGAGATCGTGCGCGCCGGGTTCCTTTCGGTCGACGCGGGGCAGCACGAAGCCGCCGCGGCGCTGGGCATCCCGGCCGGGCGGCAGTTCCGGAGGATCGTGCTGCCGCAGGCGATGCGCACGATCGTGCCCACCGCGGCCAACGAGATCGTCGGCCTGCTGAAGTCGACGTCGGTGGTCTACGTGATGGCCCTGCCCGAGCTGTTCTACCAGGTCCAGGTGATCTACACGCGCAGCGGCCGCGTGATCCCGCTGCTGCTCGTCGCCACCGCCTGGTACCTCGCGTTGACCACGGTGCTCTCGGTCGTGCAGTACTACACCGAACGCCGCCTGGGGCGTGGCGCATGAGCGGGGAGTACATGGTGGACGTCCGGGGCGTGCACAAGAGCTTCGGCGCGCTGACCGTCCTCGACGGTGTCGATCTCCAGGTCCGGCACGGGGAAGTGACCGTCCTCCTGGGACCGTCCGGGTCCGGGAAGTCGACCTTGCTGCGGCTGATCAACCACCTCGAACGCGCCGACCGCGGCTTCATCAGCGTCGGTGGCGAGCTGATGGGGTACCGCCGGGCCGGCGACCGCCTGCACGAGCTCAAGGAACGCGAAATCCTCAAGCAGCGCACGAAGATCGGGTTCGTCTTCCAGAACTTCAACCTGTTCGGGCACCTGACCGTGCTGGAGAACGTCGTCGAGGCGCCGATCTCCGCGCAACGCCGGTCGCGCGCCGAAGCCGAAACCAAGGCCCGCGAGCTGCTCGCGCGCGTCGGGCTCGCGGAGAAGGCCGGGGAGTACCCGCGGCGGCTGTCCGGCGGCCAGCAGCAGCGCGTCGCGATCGCGCGGGCGCTGGCCCTCGAACCGGACGTCCTGCTCTTCGACGAACCCACCTCCGCCCTCGACCCCGAGCTGGTCGGCGAGGTCCTGGAAGTGATCCGCGACCTGGCGAAGGCGGGCACGACCATGGTCGTCGTCACCCATGAGCTGGGCTTCGCGCGCGAAGTCGCCGACGCCGTCGTCTTCCTGGACGAAGGCCGCGTGGTCGAACAGGGCACCCCCGCCGAAGTCCTCGACCACCCCCGTCACGCCCGCACCCGGGCCTTTGTGGAGAAAGTACTTTGAGGAGAACGATGAGACTGCGCACGCTCCTGCTCGCTTCGGTGTTCGCGCTCGCCGCGTGCGGCAGCCCGGAAGCCGCCACGGCTCCGGCGGACCGGCCGGGCGGGGTGAACATCACCGCGAACCAGAACCGCGTCCGGGCGCAGAAGGTGGACGCGATCGCCGCGCTCGTGCCCGCGGACATCCGGGCCCGCGGCAGCCTGGTCGCCGGGACCACCGGCAACGGCACGCCGCCGCTGTCGTTCCGCGCGGACGACGACAAGACGGTCATCGGCGTCGAGCCCGACCTGGCGCAGCTGGTCGCCGACGTGCTCGGGCTGAAGCTCGACCTGCGGGCGTCGTCGTGGGAGAACCTGTTCCTCTCGGTCGAGAACCGGCAGTTCGACGCCGGGTTCTCCAACATCACCGTGACCGAGGAGCGCAAGGACAAGTACGACTTCGCCACCTACCGCAGGGACACCATCGCGTTCGAGGTGAAGAACGAGAAGAACATCGTGGTGAAGGAGCCCAAGGACATCGCCGGCCTGACCGTCGGGATCGGCGCCGGGACGAACCAGGAGCAGATCCTGCTGCGGTGGGACCAGCAGAACAAGGCGGCCGGGCTGGCCCCGGTGAAGTTCCAGTACTACCAGGTGACCTCCGACTACTACCTCGCGCTGCAGTCCGGCCGCATCGACGTCTACGTCGGCCCGAACCCGACCGCGGCCTACCACGTCGCCGTGGACGGCAGGACGAAGATCGTCGGCACGGTTTCGGGCGGCGGCACCATCCCCGCGGACATCGCCGCGATGACGAAGAAGGACAGCGGCCTGGTGAAGGCGCTGCAGCAGGCGCTGGAGACGGTGATCGGGAACGGGCAGTACGCCGAGGTCCTCAAGCGCTGGAACCTGACTTCGGAGGCGCTGCCCGCGTCCGAGGTGAACCCCCAGGGCCTGCCCCGCAAGTGAACCCGCCCAGCGGCGGGTGCGGGTCGTCGCGGTGGGCCCGGGCGTGGGGTTCCGTCGCGCGTAAGTTTCACCGGCGCTCGGGCGATCATTGACCTCGTCGGCGGCCGCTCTTATCGTGAGTCCTGTCTTCGGTTGACGACCGGACGCATTCACGGCACGCACTTGCCGCATTTCCCGAACCATGAGGCCGCTTCCGCGGTCTGTCGAGCAGCGAATCCGGCGACGAAGGCGGAGAAAATGATGAAACGGGTGATCCGCGGCCTGCTGGCGGTGGTCCTGATGCTGCCGCTGACCGTCACCGTGGCCTTCCTGACCGCCGGTTCCGCCGCGGCCGCCACCTTGACCAGGGTCACCGACTTCGGCGCCAATCCCACCAACCTCGGCATGTACGTGTACGTGCCCGACACGGTGGCGGCGAAACCGGCGCTGCTCGTGCTGGTCCACTACTGCAGCGGCTCGGCGGGCGCGATCTTCAACGGCAACGGCCACGACTTCGTGACCGCGGCCGACCGGTACGGCTACGTCATCGTCGTGCCGGAAGCCACCCGTGACGGGCACTGCTTCGACGTGTCGACCAAGGCGGGCCTCACCCGCGGCGGCGGCAGCGACTCCACCGGCATCATGTCGATGGTGGGCTGGGCCCGGCAGCGCTACAACGTGGACCCGGGCCGCATCGTGGTCAGCGGCTTCTCCTCGGGGGCCATGATGACCAACGTCCTGGCCGCGGAGTACCCGGACGTCTTCTCCGCCGGGTCCGCGTTCTCCGGCGTGCCCGCCGGGTGCTTCGCGACCACGGACGGCTCGCTGTGGAACAGCCAGTGCTCCGGCGGGAACGTCGTCAAGACGGCGCAGCAGTGGGTCGACCAGGCCCACGCCATGTACCCCGGGTACACCGGCGCCTACCCGAGGATGCAGCTGTGGCACGGGGACCAGGACACCACCCTGGCCTACCGCAACTTCGGCGAAGAGATCAAGCAGTGGACCGGCCTGCACTCGCTGAGCCAGACGCCGTCCTTCACCGACCACCCGCAGGCGTCTTGGACGCGGACCCGCTACGGCGACATCGGCACGCACGCCACCGTGGAAGGCGTCGTCGTCGCGGGCACCGGGCACACCCTGCCGCAGGCCGGGATGCTCGCGTACGCCATCTCCTTCCTCGGCCTCGACAACGGCGGCGGAAGCGGAACCCGCACCGGTCCGGTGCGCTCGGTGGCCGCCCAGCGGTGTCTCGACGTACCGGGCCGGTCGACGACGCAGGGCACCCGGCTGCAGCTCTGGGACTGCCACGGCGGGACGAACCAGACGTGGACCGCCACCGCCGCCGCCGAGCTGACCGTCTACTCCGGCGACACACTGCGCTGCCTCGACGCCGAGGGCGGCGCCACCAGCCCGGGCACGGCGGTGATCATCTGGGCGTGCCACGGCGGGACCAACCAGAAGTGGCGGAGCAACGCCGACGGCACCGTGACCGGGACGCAGTCCGGGCTCTGCCTGGAGACCGCGGCCGGCTCGACCGCCAACGGGACCGCCGTGCGGCTGGGCACGTGCAGCGGCGGCGAGAACCAGAAGTGGACCGGCCCGGCTTCGGCCACGGCCGCGCGGTGACCACGGCCGCCCGCCGGCCGGCCCCGCGCGAGAAGGAGGACACGACGATGTGGCCACGTTTCCGGCGCCGCGGCACGGTGCTCCTGGCCGCGCTCGGCGTCGCGCTCGGGCTGACGGCCGCCGCGCCGGCGTCGGCCGCCGACAACCCCTACCAGCGGGGACCGGATCCCACGCCCACCAGCATCGCGGCCGACCGCGGCACGTTCGCCACGGCGCAGACGACCGTGCCCCGGGGCAACGGGTTCGGCGGCGGGGTCGTGTACTACCCCACGGACACGGCCGCCGGGACCTTCGGGGCCATCGCGATCGCGCCGGGCTACGGCACGGAGTGGCGGTGGTACGCGTGGCTGGGCCCGCGGCTGGCCTCCTTCGGGTTCGTCGTGGTCGGCATCGAGACGAACAGCCTCGACGACTACGCCGACGCCCGGGCGGACCAGCTGCTCGCCGCGCTGGACTGGCTGGTGACGAGCAGCCCGGTGCGCGACCGGGTCGACCGGAACCGGCTGGCGGTGGGCGGTCACTCGATGGGCGGCGGTGGCGCGCTGGTCGCGGGAACCCGGCGGCCTTCGTTGCTGACCGCCGTCGGCATGGCGCCGTACGTGCCCAACGGGAACCTGTCCGGCATCAAGATCCCGACGGTGCTGTTCGGCGGTCAGACCGACACCACGGTGACCCCGTCGTACCTGGCGAGCGCCTACGCGACCATCCCGGCGTCGACCCCGCGCGCCTACCCCGAGATCGCCGGCGAGGGCCACGGCTTCCCGGCCGGAGGCGGCGGCGGGAACTCCGGCGCGTTCGCCCGGGTGATGATGGTCTGGCTGAAGGTGTTCATGGACGCCGACACCCGCTATTCGTCGTTCCTGTGCCCGTCCCTGTCGGACTCGAGGGGAATCTCGAAGTACCAGGCGAGCTGCCCGCTCGGCCCGGGCGGGACGACCCCGCCCGCGGAAACGTTCCGGCTGGTCAACGCCAACGCCGGCCGATGCGTGGACGTCCCGGGCCGGTCCCAGTCGAACGGCACGCAGGTGGCGCTGTGGGACTGCAACGGCGGGGACAACCAGCGCTGGAAGGCCACGGACGGCAAGCAGCTTCAGGTCTACGGCAGCAAGTGCCTCGGCGCGGACGGTACTTCCCCGGGAGCGAAGGCGATCATCGGCGACTGCACGGGTGGACCGGCCCAGCAGTGGAACACCAACGCCGACGGCACGGTCACGAGTGTCCCGAGCGGACTGTGCCTGGACGCCTCCGGCGCCGGAACGGGCAACGGCACCCCGGTCATCGTGTGGACCTGCAACCACGGCGCCAACCAGCAGTGGAACCGGACCTGACGGCCGAGGTCCGGCCTCGCCCCGCCGGGGTACAGCCCGGGATCCGCGCGCCCGCGTGTGCACCCGGGTTGTCCCTGCGTGCAGCACGCCTACCGGAACCGTCACCCGGCCCGGCAAGGTCGAACCATGACGAAGCTGAGCGCCGAGCAGATCGCCCGGCACGCCTACGCGGCCGGGTTCCGCGGCCAGGGCCTCACCACCGCCGTCGCCGTCGCGCTGGCCGAGTCCGGTGGGCGGACGACCGCGCACAACGCCACGCCGCCGGACGAGTCCTACGGTCTCTGGCAGATCAACATGCTGGGCGCGCTCGGCCCGGAACGGCGACGGCAGTACCACCTGAAGTCCGACGACCAGCTGTTCGACCCGGACACCAACGCGCGGGTCGCGAACCGCATCTCGGGTGACGGTCACGACTTCACGCCCTGGTCGACGTACACGAACGGCGCCTACAAGCACCACCTCGCCGCCGCGCGCGAGGCCGCCCGAGACGTCACGAAGCACCACGGGAGCGGTGGTGCGAGCCCGGGGGGCGCCCCGCTGCGGGTGGACGACGCGGTGCTGCACTCCTACGTCCACCGGACCCGGCACGTCGCCGACGCGCTGGGCGCCGCGACCGGGCAGCTGCGGGACGTCCGCGAGATCGCTCGCGACAGCTTCGGGAAGATCGGTGCGGAGTCGGGGTTCGCCGACGCGCTGGCCGGGTTCGGGCTGGCGCTGCAGCGGCAGGTGAAGGGCGTCGGCGCGCATGCCGACGGGCTCGCGTCGGCGGCCGGTAAAGCCGCGAAGTCCTATCGCGACCACGAGACGGCCACCGCCGCGGCGCTGAACGGGAAGGGCTGAAATGGACACCGCCGCGCTCGCGCGCTCCTTCGCGCGGGACCTCGTCGCGCACCGCAACAAACTCGCCGGGAAGGCCGAAGACGCCGTCCGCGCCGAATACGCGCTGCACCAGGTCGCGCGGGCGCTGGACGCCCAGCACGACGCCTACCACCGGGAAAGCGCCACGGTCCTCGAACACTGGCACGGCCGCGGTGCCGACGGCTTCCGCCACAACAGCGCGAAGCTGACGAAGGAGCTGCGGATCACCGGCGCGGCCGGCGCGGCGGCGGAGAAGGTCGTCGCGCACGTGGCGTCTACAGTGGACAGCGGGCACACCGCCGTGCAGCGGCTGGTCGACGAGTACACCGCCCAGGCCAAGCAGGTTCTCGACGCCGGGGTCGCGGCCGGGACGCAGGCGGCGCTGATGCGGGCCGTCGGGCACGCCGCCGATCTGGCGCCGCGGTACACCCGGCAGTCGGCGTCGACCCTGCGGCACGTCGACGCGGAGCTCAAGGCGGCGGCGGAGAAACTGCATAAGCTGCGCAAGGAACTGACCCATGACGGGGTGGTGGACAAGACAGCGCGCGCGAAGGCGGTTTCGGGGCGGGGCAAGGAGATCGTCCATGCGGCGCGGAAGGAACTGGGCACGCGCGAGAACCCGCCGGGCAGCAACCGGAACCCGTACGGCCCGACCGCCGCGTGGTGCTCGTCGTTCGCGACGGCCATGTGGCGCAAGGCCGGCGTGAAGATCCCGATCCTGCCCTTCAGCGGCGACGTCTACCACTGGGGCGAGCGCAACGGGCACGCCTACGGCAAGCACTCGTTGCACGAAGCGAAGCCGGGGGACGTGCTGATCTTCGGCACCGGCCCGCAGAACACGTCGACGAGCACGCACATCGGCATCGTCGAGAAGGTCGAAGGGAACCAGGTCACGATGATCGAGGGCAACTCCGGGGACGCCGTCCGCCGGAACACGCACCCGCTTTCGGCGTCGACGTTCTACGGAGGGGTCCACCCGTGATCACCGGAAAAGCCGCCGACCGGACGGTCGCCGTGGAGGTCGCGCCCGGTGGGGCGCTGCGGGAGCTGACCCTGGAAGCCGCGGCGCTGCGGCTGGAGCCGGACGAGCTGGCGCGCCGCATCCTGCTGCTGACGGCGGCCGCGTCGGCCCGGGCCACGGCTTCCTTGTGGCACACCCAGGACGGTGCCGGGGCCCTCGGCCTGCCGGAGCCGGGCGAAGCCGCGGAGGAGACCACACCGGACAGCTGGCGGGCACAGTGACCAAGACGGCTGTGGAGCTGGCCGACGACGCGTTCGCGGCCCCGGACCCGGGATACGGCGCCCGGCTGGCGGCGATCCGCGCCGCCGCGGCGGCTGACGGCGTGTCGGTGGTGGTCGATCTGCACGGAGCGCTGGTGGACCTGCGGTTCGACCGGTGGGCACTGAACAGGCCATCGGGGGAGCTGGCCGGCCTGATCCGGCGGCTGGCCGCGGAGGCGGGTGCGGATGCCCTGCGACAGGGCGGCGACCTGCTGGGCGAACTGCTGGGTGGCTTGCTGCCGGACGGGCTCGAGCCGATGGCGCGATCGGGCGGCGAACTGCTGGGCGGCTTGCTGCCGGACGAGCCTCAGCCGGCCGCGCGATCGGCCCGCCCGCGCCGCCCGCCGGAGCCCGACGAGACCGAGCCGGTGGCGCGATCGGGCCGCGAATTGCTGGGTGGTTTGCTGCCGGACGAGCCTCAGCCGGCCGCGCGATCGGCTCGTCCGCGCCGCCCGCCGGAGCCCGACGAGGCCTCCCTGGTCCCGGCGACCTGGGCGACCTGATCCCGGCGGCAGGCTGCTCAGCGGACGTCGTCCACCAAGCGCGCCAGGCGGTCGGCGAGCCAGGCGCCGTCGGCGGGGGTCACCGTCACCCACGGCTCGCCGCCCCCGTCCTCCGGGGTCACCGCGTACCGACCGGCCGCCGTGTCGAACCAGGCCAGCACCGGGCTGCGGCCCGCCGGGCCGGTCGCCGCCAGCTGGCCGGCCGCGTACCGCTCCGCCGTCACCAGCGTCGCCAGCGGACGCACCGCGCGGCCGGTGATCCCGGCCGTGCTCAGCGCCCGCTCGAACGCGTCGTACCCCTTGCGCGCGTACGCGTCCATCGCCGCCGAATACGCCGCACGCGGCAGCCGCAGCTGGTCGCCCGGGCCCGCCTCGGCCTCGCCCACCATCCGGGCCACCGCGGGGACCAGGCCGTCCGGGCGGACCGGCTCCAGCACCAGGTCGCGGTCGTCCAGCACGGCGAGCACGCCGGCGCCGTCCCGCGCCGCCGCGAGCAGCCGCCACGGCGCTTCGCCCAGCACCAGCCCGTCGACGCTCAGCGACGGCGAGCCCAGCAGCCCGACCAGGTCCGCCAGGTCCGGGTCGACGTCGTCGCCGTCGGTGAAGCCCGCCTCGGCGAGACCGGCGAACACCTGGACGCCCAGGTCGTCGCGCTCGGCGTGCGTCGCGCCGTGCGACGGCACGTCGAACGGGTACGGCGGCGGCCCGCCGGGCCCCAGGTCCTCCCAGAGGAGATCGAATTCCAGATGCGACAGGATCACTCCCGCCGCCGTCGCGGTGCGCCGCGCCATGGTCCCCCTTCCCGTGCCGGACGGCCGGCGTCCGGCACGATGGTGCCGATGGCCGAGCCGCAGTCGATGGACGTCCCCGCGAGCGGGTACCTCGTCGTCCGCGCGTCCGGGGCGGCGGCCGCGCGGGCCGCGATCCTCGGCGGCCGCGGCGACCCCGAGGACGTCCAGCTGCTGCTGCGCTGTCCCGTCCCGCGGGCGGTCGCCGAGTCCGGCGCGAAGCTGACCTTCGCCGACGCGACGCTGCACCTGCAGCCGTCCGGCGTCGTGATGCTGACCGTCGCGGCGGCGAAGCTGTCGATCTCCTTCGCCGAGCTGCGGCCGCTGATGTTCAAGCCGGTCGAGGTCGACGCGCCGCTGCGCGGCCTCTTCGCGAGCGCGGTGGCGCACGTCGTGGCGGCCGGACCGCGGCTCGACCCGCACGGGCTCGCCCACCACCTGCTGGGGCTGGCCGAACTGGTGCTGCGGAGCGCGCTGCGCGTCGAACTCGACCGCGTCGACGCGCTCGCGACCCGGCGGCGCGAAGCCCTCGAGTACATGCGCGCCCACCTCGGCGAGCAGTCGCTCACCGCGGACAAGATCGCCGAAGCGCTGTACATCTCGCGTCGGCGGCTGTACCAGCTGTTCGACGACGGCCAAGGCGTGTCGGAACGGCTGAAGGGTCTGCGGGTCGAGCGCGCGAAGGCGTTGCTGGCCGACCCGGCGAAGGCGGGCCGCGGAATCGCGGAAATCGCGCGGGACTGCGGGTTCACCAGCGCCCCGCACTTCTCGCGGACGTTCCGCCAGTCGACCGGCCGGACCCCGCGCGAGTTCCGGGAGCGGGCGCTGCGGGGGTGAGGTCGACGCCGGCGACGAGCGTCCCGGCCAGCCCGGCGACCTCCAGCCAGCCGCGGCCGCCGGGGGAGTGCAGGGTGAACACGGCCGCGCGCGGCCGGTCCGGGTCGAGCACGACGGCCTGCAGCTGCGCGCCGGACAGGTCGATCCGCTCGACGATCACCACGGGGTAGCCGCGGCTGGTGTGCGCCTCGCTGACTTCGCGGATACCGGGGGTGTGGTCGGCGAGGTAGTACCCGAGGTGGGCGGCCTCGCCGGGGTCGTCGACCGGGACGACGCCGGCGATGAGCAGGGCGGGATCGGCGTCGCGGTGCTCGACGAGGGCCAGCAGCCCGGCCCGTTGCTCGTGGGCGATCTCCGCGCACTGGACGGCGGCGGCTTCCAGGCCGAGATCGCGGGCGGCGTCGGGACCGCGCAGGCGGGCCATCAGCGCGTGCAGCTCGGCGGTGGTGCGCTCGACCGAGTCCAGGTTCACCGGGGTGATCCCCGGAACGGCGGGCAGTTTCACCGGCCACCCAGCGCCGCGGCGAACGCGCCGACGGCCCCCGGCGGCGGCGTGACCGGCACGACGGGAGTCTTCGCGACGGTGACGCCGAGCTCGCGCCCGACGGCCGAGAAGGTCTCGAGGTGGCTGCTGAGGCCGGCGAAGCCGGATGCGTCCGGCCGAGGGGCGCCGTCGCCGAGGGCGCGCAGCCGCTCGGCGACGCGGGTGGCTTCGGCGCTGTGGGCGCGCTCGAGATCGCGGGCTTCGGCGAGGACGCGGTCGAGGTCGTCTTGGCGGGCCACGAGCCGGGCACGCGCGGCGACGAGGTTCGGCTGGGTGCCGGGAGAGAACTGGACTTCGGTTTCGGCTTGCTCGACGTCATCACGCGCGGCGGTGACGGCTCGGCGGGCGGCGCCGGCCCGGCGGTCGAGGTCCTCGGCCCGGCGGCGGTGGGCGAGGAGGGTGCCGGCCCAGTCTTCGAGTATTCGGGCGGCGGCCCGGAGGGCTTCGCGGGTGGCGGAAAGACCGGCGGCGGCTCGTGCGGCGCGGTGCGCGAGCGCTTGCGCGGACCGTCCGGCCCACCCGGGGATCGTGCCGGGGGAGGGGATGTCCCCCAGCCGGGCCGCGGCGACGGCGTACTGGCGGGCGGCTTCGGCCACCGCGTCGGGGCTGCCGGGGACCGGGTCGAAGCCGAGGCCGCGGAACTCAGCCATGGGCGCGGCCCGGGCGGCTGGGGGCGGGGTGGTCGGGCTGGGGTGTCGGTGCGGCGGCGGTGCGGCCTGGTCGGGTGGGGGCGGGGTGGTTGGGCTGGGGCGTCGGGCCGGCGATGGCGCGGCCCGGTCGGCCGGAGGTCGGGCGGTTGGGCGTGTGCGTCGGTGCGGCGATGGCGCGGCCTGGTCGGGCGGGGGTGGGGCGGTCGGGCTCGGGTGTCGGTGCGGCGGTGGCGCGGCCTGGTCGGGCGGGGGCGGGGTGGCTGAGCCCGGGCGTCGGGCCGGCGATGGCGCGGCCCGGTCGGCCGGAGGTCGGGCGGTTGAGCGCCTGCGTCGGTGCGGCGAGGGCACGCTCCAACTCGAAGAAGGCCGGGCGGCCCGGCTCGTGGTTCCGGTCAGCCATCGGCTCGGCCCAGCTGCTCGGCCGCGGTGGTATCCGTTGTGCGGTAAGCCTTCGCGGCCGTCCGGACGTCCGCGGCCGCGCCGGTGAAGTCCGTTTCCACCGCCCGTATCCTGCCGGACCACTCGGCGGCCAGCGCTGCGAGTGCCGTGGCGATCGGGGGTGGGCCGGGGTTGGCCGGTGCCTCCAGGGAGTCCGCAGCCGCGCGGTACTCGGCCGCCGTGTCCTCCAGGCGGCGCGCCAATGCCTCGAGGGCCGACGGGTCTGCGTGGAAGCCGGTCATTCGCCGAACACCGGGGGGTATGCCGGGGGGAGGTCGTCGAGGAGGTCGTAGCCCTTCGCGTACTTGTCGCGGTGCTCCGTGTCCTCCTCGCGCCGCGTGCCCTGGCCCTGCGGGTACATGCCGTACCCGCCCGCCGTGCCGCGGCCGCCTGGCCCGCCCGGGCCGAAGCCCGGCGCGCCGGGGCCGAACCGTCCCGCTCCGGCTCGGCCGCCTTCGCCGGGCGTGGCGGAGCCCGGCGTTCCGGAGCCCGGCGTTCCGGCCACGGGAACGCCGCCGAAGCCGGGACCGAAGCCAGGACCGAAGCCGGAACCGGCGCCGGCACCGAGACCGGACGGCGAACCCGGCCCGGCGGCGCCGATGACCCCGTCGAGCGCGCCCGGCACCCCGGCGCCGGTGAACGTGGGCGGCAGTGCGGACGCCGTCGCCGTCGAGTCGCCCGGCTCGTCGTGGACGCCTCCGCCCGGCGGGGACGGCTCGGGGGAGCCCCCGTCCGGCGGCGCGGGCGGGGCCGGATCGCCGGGGACCGGCGGCGCGGGCGGGGTCCGGACCACCGGCGGCCGCGGCGCGGGTCCGCCGGTGGTCACCGGCGGAGCCGTGTCGAACTCCGGGGGCAGGCGGTGGCGGACGTCGTGGCTCGCGCTCTCGTACTGTTCCATCACGCGGACGGCCGCGGCCTTGGCGTCGTCGGCTTCCTTCTTCGTCGGCAGCTTGTCGTCGAGGAGCTGGTCCAGCATGTACGTGCCCTCGGGGCCGTCGAGCCGCTTCACCGCGTACCCCTGCCGGAACCACCGCTCGGCCCAGTAGTGCACCGGCTCGGGCATCCGCTGCCGGGCTTCGCTGACCACCGACGTGTACGTGTCGAGGCCGGCGCCGACGCGGTGGGCGTTCTCGCCGACCGTCGCCGCCCAGCCGGTCAGCCGGTCCACCGATTCCGCGGCCTGGTCCGCCGACGGGCCCTGCCACGACTCCCGCAGCTTCCGGACCAGCGCCGACACCTCTTCGGTCGCCGAGCTGACGCCGGCGGCGACTTCCTTCCACCAGGCCGCGTGCTGGTCGAGCTTCGCCGGGACGGCCGACTGCACCATGTCCCACAGTTCGCGGTGCTCGTAGCTGTCCCAGTTGATCCGGCCGAACGTCGCTTCGCGGTTGTTGACGGCCTTCTCCCGCCGGACGCGCCGGGCCCTGGCCCGCTGCCGGGCGGTCGGGGCGTGGTGCGTCGAGTGGAACTCAGGCATCGGCGTCCCCCGCCGGCAGGGCCGCGGCGGCCTCTTCGTCGTGACCCTGGTGCATCGTCACGACCGTGTCGAGCGTCTGCCGCAGGGTCGCGAGCTCGGCCAGGTACGACCGCAGCGCGGCCTGGACGCCGCCGGCCTCGGCGCCGCCGCGCACCGCGAACGAGCGGCGCATCCAGTGGGCGACCGGCCCCTTGCCGTCAGCCAGGCCGGTGTCGAGGGACCGGGCCGTTTCCAGGTGACGGCTCAGCTCGTCGTAGCGCTCGTCGATGGCCCTCTTGACGTCCTCGACCCCGTCGTAGTGGAGTTCGATTCCGCCGCCGCTCGCGGACGAACCGGTCACCGGCCCCGCGATGACCAGCTCGTCCGTCTCGTGCTGCCGCGCCGCGCGCAGCTGCCGCCGCGCGTCGGCCTCGTCGCGCACTGTCGCCATGGAGGTCCTCCCTCGCCACCCAGGCGTCCATCCTCGCCAATGCGCGCCCCGATGAGAAGACCGGCCCACCCGGGTGCACGGGTGGACAGGAAGACTGCACGGGTGGATAGGGCGGGTGGTGCTCAGGACCCGGCCGACCGCACCGCCTCACGGATGACGTCCGCGACCGCCTTCGGGTGGGACAGCATCACCAGGTGCGAGGAGTCCAGCTCGACCTGCTGCATCCCCGCGCGCTGGTAGCCGAACCGCTCCACCTCGGGGTTGATCGTGTGGTCCGCCGTGGACACCACGCCCCAGGCGGGCTTCGTCTTCCACGCCGCGGCCGCGGCGGGCTCGGCGAACGCCGCCGCCGCCAACGGCCGCTGGGAGACCGCGAGGACCTTCGCCAGCTCCGGGTCGACGTCGTGGGCGAAGATCGCCGGGAACTTCGCCACGTCGACCGACACGTCGGTGCCCGGCTCGGCGCCCTCGACCGGGAACGACCTCGTCACCAGGGCCGCGGCCAGGTCGGAGTCGGGGAAGCGGCCCTGCAGCTCGCCGAGGCTTTCGCCTTCTTCGAGGGCGTAGCCGGCCAGGTAGACCAGTGCTCGCACGTTGTCTTCGGCGCCCGCGACCGTGATCACCGCGCCGCCGTAGGAATGTCCGACGAGGACGACCGGGCCGTCGATCTGCCGGACGACCGAGGCGATGTAGGCGGCGTCGCCCGAAAGCGACCGGTTCGGCACCGCCGGGGCGGCCACCGGGATGCCGTCGGCGAGGAGCTCGGGAATCACCTTCGCGAAGCTGGAGGCGTCGGCGAAGGCGCCGTGGACCAGGACGACCGTGGGGGTGGACATGACTGTTCTCCTCGGGGGGCTGTTCAGGGGTGCAGGGCGTCGCGCAGGAATTCGCCCGCCTGACGGGTCGCCGCCTTGGCGGCGTGGGTGTCGCGCAGGGCGTCGAGCATCACGAAGTCGTGGATGATGCCCTGGTAGCGCACGGCCGTGGTGGGGACACCGGCGGCGCGCAGCTTGGCCGCGTAGGCCTCGCCTTCGTCGCGCAGCACGTCGGCCTCGCCGACGATGACCAGCGCCGGCGGCAGCCCGGCCAGCTGCTCGAGCGAGGCGCGCAGGGGGGACGCGGTGATCTCGGCGCGCTCGGCCGGATCGGTCGTGTACTGGTCCCAGAACCAGTGCATGCCTTCGCGGGACAGGAAGTAGCCCTCGGCGAACTGCTCGTAGGACGGCGTGTCGAAGCCCGCGTCGGT
The DNA here is from genome assembly GCF_000695625.1 of Amycolatopsis rifamycinica. Classification (GTDB taxonomy): domain Bacteria; phylum Actinomycetota; class Actinomycetes; order Mycobacteriales; family Pseudonocardiaceae; genus Amycolatopsis; species Amycolatopsis rifamycinica. The sequence continues at coordinate 166,670 of NZ_JMQI01000024.1, read as the reverse complement.
GACCGGGTAGAACAGCAGCTGCGCCGCCAGGGCCGGGCCGCCGCGCTGCTTGGCCAGCAGCGTGACGGCGGCGGTCATGTTGCCGCCCACCGAGTCGCCGGCGACGGCGATGCGGCCGGGGTCGATGCCGTGTTCGGCACCGGACGCGGCGATCCACCGCAGCGTGGCGTAGACCTCCTCGATCGCCGTCGGGTACCTGGCTTCGGGGGAGAGGCTGTAGTTCGGGAACACCACGGCCGCGTCCGCGCGGACGGCGAGCTCGCGGATCAGCCGGTCGTGGGTGTGCGCGTTGCCGAAGACCCAGCCGGCGCCGTGGGTGTACAGCACGGCGGGCAGCGTCGCCGCGGCACCACGGGGGCGGACGATCCGCACGGAGAGCTGTCCGCCGGGGCCGCCGGGGATCGTGAGGTCGGTGACGTCGGCGTCGGGGCGTTCGACACCGTCGCCTGCCTGGACGGCGTCGACGGTCTTGCGGCCTTCGACGGGGCCCAGGTCGTAGAGGAACGGGGGCTTGCTCGTCGCTTCCGCGAACTCGCGGGCGGCAGGTTCGAGCACGGGACTGAGGGGGTTTTCCGGCATGGCGCCCACCCTGGTGCACCGGCCCGTCCCGCGGCATCGGTCGGTCGACGCAATCCCGTCCGGCCGCGGCGGACCAGTCGACCGACCGATGCGGGCGCGCCCGGTCCCACGCGACGATCGCCCCCTGCCACCGCGAAGGGAGCCTCATGACCGCGTCCACCGAGACGTCGACCTGGGCGCCGCTGCGCCGGGGCGCGTTCCGGGCGTTGTGGATCGCCTCCTTCGTGAGCAACATCGGCTCCTGGATGCAGACCGTCGGCGCGCAGTGGCTGCTGGTCGACGAACACGGCAGCCCGCTGGTGATCTCGCTCGTGCAAAGCGCTTCGAGCCTGCCGGTGCTCCTGCTCACCCTGCCGGCCGGGGTGGTGGCCGAGTTCGCCGACCGCCGCCGGCTGCTGATCGGCACCCAGGCGTTCCAGGTCGCCACCGGTGCCGCCCTCGCCGTGCTCACGGTCACCGGCACGACGACGCCCGTGCTGCTGCTCGTGTTCACCTTCCTGCTCGGCTGCGGCTCGGCCGCCCAGCTGCCGGCGTACCAGGCGTTCGTCCCCGACCTCGTGCCGCGCGGCGAACTCGCCCAGGCGGCCGCGCTGAGTTCGGTCGGGGTCAACCTGGCCCGTGCCGCCGGGCCCGCGATCGCGGGCCTGCTCGTCACCCGGCTCGGCGTCGGCGGCCTGTTCGCCCTCAACGCCGTGACGTTCGTGGTGTTCGCCCTGGTGCTGCTGCGCTCGCCGTCCCCCGCCCGTGCGCCCGCCGCCCGGCAGGCGTTCCTCGCCGGGATCGAAGCGGGCGGCCGGTACGTCCGGCACGCGCCGGTGGTCCGGCGCATCCTCCTCCGGCTGGTGGTGTTCGCCGTGCCCGCCAACGTGCTGTGGGCGCTGCTGGCCCCGCTGGCGCACGACCGGCTGGGCCTCGGCGCCACCGGCTACGGCCTGCTGCTCGGTGCGGCCGGGATCGGCTCGGTCGGCGGCGCGCTCGTCCTGCCGCGGCTGCGGCGCCGGCTCAGCGCGTCGTGGCTGGTCGCCGGGGCGGGCCTGGTGTTCGGGGTGGCCATGGTCGTGGTCGGCACCGTCCGGTCACCCGCACTCGTGCTGGCCGTGCTCGTGCCCACCGGCGCGGCGTGGATCGCGGTGATCGCCGGGATGAACGCCGCCACGCAGGCGTTCCTGCCCGGCTGGGTTCGCGCCCGGGCGCTGTCGATCTACCAGCTGGTGCTGTTCACCTCGTTCGCCGGGAGCGCGGCGCTGTGGGGCGTGGTGTCGAGCGCGCTCGGGCTGGCCACCACGTTCGTCGTCGCCGGGGTCCTGCTGCTCGCCGGGGCGGCGACCGTGCCCCGGTGGCCGCTGCTCGACGTCGCCACGACCGGCCGGGAGACCGTGTCCTACTGGCCCGACCCCGGTGTCACCCCGGCGCCGGACGTCGAAACCGCACCGGTGCTGGTGTCCCTGCGCTACCGGGTGCGGCCCGAGGAGCGGGCCGGTTTCGTGACCGCGATGGCGGACCTGCGCAACACGCGGCTGCGCACCGGCGGCACCGGCTGGGCGCTCTACCGCGACGCCCGCGACGAAGCCGTCCACGTCGAGCAGTACACCGTCGCGTCCTGGGACGAGCACCGGCGGCAGCACGAGCAGCGCCTCACCGGGCTCGACCAGCGCGTCCAGGAGCGCGTCGAGCAGCACACCGACGGTGCCGCCGAGGTGGCGCACCTGTTCCGCCTGCACCCCGTCAAGAAGGCCGAGGAGCCAACGTGACCCGTACCGCCGCCGACGACCTCGTCGACGTCCTGGTCCAAGCCGGCGTCCGCCGGATCTACGGCCTGGTCGGCGACAGCCTCAACGCGTTCAGCGACGCCATCCGGCGCAGTGGCGGCGCGGCCGCCGGCGGCATCGACTGGGTGCACGTCCACAACGAAGAGGCCGCCGCCTTCGCCGCGTCCGCCGAAGCCCAGCTGACCGGGCGGCTGGCCGTCTGCGCGGGCAGCTGCGGGCCCGGCAACACCCACCTGGTGCAGGGCGTCATGGACGCCCACCGGTCCGGCGCGCCGGTCCTCGTGCTCGCCTCGCACATCGCGTCCCGTCAGATCGGCAGCGGCTACTTCCAGGAGACCGACCCCAAGGCGCTGTTCACGCAGACCGCGCACTACTGCGAGGCCGTGCAGCGGCCGGACCAGCTCGTGCGCGTGTCCCGGCTGGCGATCCAGAACGCCGTCGGCAGGCGCGGGGCCGCGGTCCTGGTGCTGCCGGGTGACGTGCTCGCCGGCCACAGCGCCGGGACCCCGGTGCTCGGGGACCTCGTCCGCGGCCGCCCGGTGCCGGTGCCCGCGCCCGAGGAACTCCGCGTCCTCGCCGGGCACATCGCGGCCGCGGAGAAGGTCGCGATCTTCGCCGGGATCGGCTGTGCCGGCGCCCGCGAAGAGGTGCTCGCCCTGGCCGAGCACCTGCAGGCACCGATCGGGCACACGCTGCGCGGCAAGGACGTGCTCCAGCACGGCAACCCGTTCGACGTCGGCATGACCGGCCTGCTCGGCTACGGCGCCTGCTACCGGGCGCTGCACGAAGCGGACTTGGTGCTGATGCTGGGCACCGACTTCCCCTACGACGACTTCCTGCCCGGTGCCCGCACGATCCAGATCGACATCGACCCCGCCCGTCTCGGCCGCCGGACCCCGCTGGTGCAGGGCGTCGCGGCCGACGTCGGCGCCACCCTGCGCGCCCTGCTGCCGCTGCTCGACCGGCGGACCGACAGCCGGTTCCTGCACGACCTGCTGCACCGCCACGAGCGCGCGCTGGCGCACTCGATCGAGACCTACACCCGCGACCACGGGCAGCGCAGCCCGATCCACCCCGAGTACCTCGCCAGGATCCTCGACGAGACCGCCGCCGACGACGCGGTCTTCACCGTCGACACCGGCATGTGCTGCACCTGGGCCGCCCGCTACCTCACCCCGACCGGGCGGCGCCGGATCCTCGGCTCGTTCGTGCACGGGTCCATGGCCAACGCCCTGCCGATGGCGATCGGCGCGCAGATCGCCGCGCCCGGTCGGCAGGTGGTGTCGCTGTCCGGCGACGGCGGGCTGGCCATGCTGCTGGGCGAGCTGCTCACCGTGAAGACCCACCGGCTACCCGTCAAGGTCGTCGTGTTCGACAACTCCAGCCTCGGCATGGTCCGGCTGGAGATGATGGTCGCGGGCGACCCGCCGTTCGAAACCGACCACGACCCGGTCGACTACGCCGCCCTCGCCGCCGCGGCCGGGTTCCACGCCCGCCGCGTCACCGACCCGGCCGACCTGCGCGCGGCGGTGGCGGACCTGCTCGCCCACGACGGCCCGGCACTGCTGGACGTCGTCACCACACCCGACGCCCTCGAGGTGCCGTCCCACGTCACGCTCGAGGAGGCTCGCGGATTCGCCCTTTCGCTGGGGAAAACCGTGCTCGGCGGCGGCATCGGGCAGGTCTACGAGCTCGCCCGCCGGAACCTCCGCAACATCCCGCGCTGAGCCGGGTCAGCCGTCGAGCAGATCGCGGAGCTGGTGCCGGCCGCTGATCCCGAGCTTGGGGTAGGCGTTGTGCAGGTGGGAGCCGACCGTGCGGGGGGACAGGAACAGCTGCTCGGCGATCTCCCGGTTGCGCAGCCCGCGTGCCGCGAGCCGGACGATCTCCCGCTGCTGTGAGGTCAGGGCCTCCAGGGGATCGGCCTCGACGGGGCCGGCGATCGCGGCCCCGCTGGCCCGCAGCTCGCCGCGCGCCAGGTCGGCGAGCCCGGCGGCCCCGAGCCGGGTGAACGTCTCCAGCGCCGCGGTGAACAGCGGCCGCGCGTCGAGCGGACGGCGTCTCCGGCGCAGCCAGCGGGCGTAGTCCAGCCGGGCCTGGGCCCGCTCGAGCGGCCACTGCTCACCGGCCGGGTCGATGACCGCCAGCCGGTAGCCGCGCTCGACCTCGGCGGCCCGGCCCGCCGTGGCCTCGGCGACCAGCGCGTCGGCGCGGTGCAACAGCAACCGCATCCGGACGCTCGGGTGCTCGCCCAGCCGCGTCCGCACCGCCGCGACCACCTCGGCGGCGTCGGCACCGTGACCGGTGAGCTTGGCGGCGAACGCGAGGTCGGCCACCGAACGGCTGGAGAGGAAGGCGTCGTGCGGGGTCCCGTCCGCGGCGAAGAGCTCGCGCAGGTGCCGGTGGGCGGCCTGGACGTCCCCGGCGTTCAGCGCGGCCAGCCCGGCCGCGCGGCGCAGGCGCAGGTGCGTGAAGAGGTTCTCGGTCAGGTCGATCGACGGCCAGGCCGCGTCCAGCGCCGCGCGGTCCGCCCCCGGCTCTCCGCGCAGGGCGGTCAGTTCGGCGTGCAACGCCTCGGCGTCGACGGCGACGTACCGCAGGTGGTGCACGGCCGCGCACTCCCGCAGCTCCTCGATCAGCTCGCCGGCCTCGGTCCAGCGTCCGGTGGCGATCAGCGCGGAGGTGAACGCCGGACCGCACATCACCACCATGCCGTGCGACCGCCGCGCACCGAGCAAGGTGAACACCTGGCGGAACGCCGTCACGCACCCGTCCGATTCGTCGGCGAACCACGACACGGAACCGAGGCAGAGCAGGCGGACCAGCTCGGCGGGACCGTCGAGCGTCCGGTGCACGGCCGCGCCGGCCCGGCGGAACAGCGCCACGGCCTGTCCGGCGGGGTCGCTCTGCACGAGGATGTTCTCCCGGACCGCGGGCCGCGCGGCGGCGGGCAGGAGCCCGTCCGGGGCACCGTCGTCGCCGGCTTCCGGCCGGGCCAGCAGCTCGGCCACGACGGCGCGGTGCCGCGGCAGGCCGGACTGCACGGCGACGGCGGCCAGAACCGAAAGCAGGGCCAGCGCGGTGCCGCCGTCGCCGGGTCCGTGCTCCAGCAGGGCGGCGTGCAGCAGGTCGAACGCCTCGCGCTGGTGCGCCGACAGCGACAGCGCGTGTCCCGCGCCGGCCGCGGCGACGCCGAGCAGGGCGGGATCATCGGTCAGCCGGACGATCCGGTCGTGCAGCTCTCGGATCCAGACGGGGTCGCCGAAGTTGTCCGCCTCGTGGATGGCCCGCGCGTAGCGGCGAGCCCGATCCCCCGGGTCCGGGGTGCACTCGGCCGCGCGCTCCCACGCCCGGGCGGCCGCGTAGATGCCGCCGCGCTGCCGCGAGAGTTCCGCCGCCTTCTCCAGCTCCGCCGCGACGGACTCGTCCGGCATGATCGCGGCTTCGGCGAGGTGCCAGGCCCGCCGCTCGGGATCGTCGTGCAGCACGGCGGCCAGATCGCGGTGGACGCGGGCCCGCAGCTCGGCGGGCGCGGATTCGTAGGCCGCGGCCCGCACCAGCGGGTGCCGGAACGCCACCCCGCCGGCGGCCACCGTGAGCAGGCCGGCCTCCTCCGCGGGCGTCCAGGCCGACAGGTCGGCGACCCCGGCGGCCGCCATCGTCGTGGCCAGGCCGGCGCCGTCGGCCGCCGCCGCGTACACGGCCAGCCGCCGGGTGCGGTCCGGAAGTCCGTCGAGCCGGCCGGCGTACACGGCCGCCAGGCGCCGATCGCCGCGCAGCGGCCGGCCGGGCAGCACGGAGGTGCCGCCGCGGGCGGCGGCCCGGGCGAGCTCGAGCAACGCCAGTGGGCTGCCGGCCGCCTGCTGCAGCACCTCGAGCCGAACCCGGCCCGTCGGCGCCGAGGGCAGGGAGTCGACGAGCCGGGCCGCCGCGGCGTCGGACAGCGGCTCCAGCGTCAGCGCCGGCACGGCCGCGTCCACACGGACCGGCCGGGCGTGCCCCAGCGCGGCCAGCACCACGGCCAGCCGCTCGGTGGTGAGCCGGCGCAGGACGAACATGAGGACGTCGCAGGAGTCGTCGTCGATCAGCTGGACGTCGTCGACGAGCAGGACGAGCGGCCGCTCCGCGGCCAGCGCGCCGAACAGCGTCAGCACCGCGAGCCGCAGGACAGCGGGGTCCGGGGCGCCCGCGGCGGGCCTGGTGCCCAGCGCGACCTCGACCGCCTCCCGCAGGTGCGCGGCCAGCCCGGCCACCGCGGGCAGCACCGGGCGCAGCAGCTGGTGCAGGCCGGAGAAGGACTGTTCGGCTTCGGCGACGCAGCCCTGCGCGGCCAGCAGCCGGTAGCCGGCTTCCGCGGCGCGGCGGGCCGCCGCGTCCAGCAGCGCGGTCTTCCCCGCGCCGGCGTCGCCGAGCACCAGCAGGGCCCGCGGGCCGGTGCGCGCGTGGACGACGACACCGAGCACCGTGGCGAGTTCGTGGTCCCGGCCGAACAGATCCACCCTTGTCCTCCGAGCTCGCGGTGCCTGCCGCGGCGACTGTAGCCGAGCCGTTCCGCCGTCCCGGCGAGGTGGACGGGCGGTTGTGTCCGATGTCCTAAGATCACCCGGAGGTGAGGCAATGGGAGTCGACCCGCACGACAACGGCGCGGCCGGGCGCGAGGTGGTCCTCGACCCCGTGGTCGAACGCTACGTCCGGGCTTCGGCCACGCCACCGCACCTGCAGCAGCTCGGCCCGGACGACGGGCGGCTCGCCCTGCTGGAAGCCCAGGACGACACGACCGGCGACGAGGCGGTCCCCGCCGAATTCGCGATCGCGCCGATCACGCCCGAGGGCCCGGTCGGCTTCTGGCTCTTCCGGCCCGCCCACCTGACCGGCCTGCTTCCGGTGGTCGTCTACCTGCACGGCGGACGCTGGATGCTGGGCGAGGCCCGCACGCACGGCCGGCTCGTCCGCGACCTCGCCACGATCGCCGGGGCGGCCTTCGTCGTGCCCGAGTACACGCGCACTCCCGAGGCGCGCTATCCCGTGGCCCTCGAAGAGTGCTACGCCCTGGTGGACTGGATCGACGGCAACGCCGGGGGCCTGGACCTCGACGCGTCCCGGCTGGCCGTGGCGGGCGACTGCGCCGGAGCCACCCTCGCCACCGCGCTGACCATGCTCGTCAAGCAGCGCGGCGGACCCCGGATCCGCGCGCAGCTGCTGTACTACCCGCTGACCGATCCGGATTGCGGCAGCGGATCCCACCGCCGGTTCGCCACCGGCTACCTGCTCAGCAGCGGCCAGACGCGCTGGTACTGGCACGAATACGCCGGCCGGCCCGGCGACCTCGACGAACCCACCGCGGCGCCGCTGCGCGCCGACGTGGGTGACCTGTCCGGCCTGCCCCCGGCCCTGGTGATCACCGCCGAGGCGGACGTCGTCCGCGACGAAGCCGAACAGTACGCCCGGCACCTCAGGCGCTCCGGGGTGCCGGTCACCGCCACCCGCTACCTGGGCACCACGCACGACTTCGTCTCACTCAGGGCACTCCGCGACACCCCGGCCGCCCGGGCGGCCGTCCACCAGGGCGGCACTTTCCTCCACGACGCGCTCTGGGGGCGGTGACCACCGGAACCCCCGGTCACCGCGTCGTCGGCGACCGCCCGTACCCCGGAGGCGGCCGGACTCCGGCCACGAGCAACACGCGGCGCCGACGCGGCGGGACCGGCCACTGTGGACTTTACGGGTCGCGTTCCCGCCGCCGCGCCCGGATGGGGTGCCGCATGACGCGCGACCCTTCGTCGACATGACGCGCGGCCCGCTCGGCTGTCACCCGCGCAGGGTCCATTGCTGGTTCGCGCCGCCGTGGCACGGCCAGAGGATGATCTTGGTGCCGGCCGCGGTGCCGCCGCCGTCGGCGTCCAGGCAGAGTCCGGACTGCACGCCGGTGATGGTGCCGTTCGAGCCGACGGTCCACTGCTGGTTCGCCTGGCCGTGGCAGTCCCAGATGATCACCCGCGTGCCGTTGGCGGTGCCCTGGCCGGTGGCGTCGAGGCACTTGGTCCCGTACACCTGGAGCTTCCGGTCGGCGGTGTAGGTCCAGCGCTGCGCGTCGACGCTCCGGCAGTCCGCCAGCTGCACCTGCGTGCCGTTGGCGGTGGACCCGTTCGGCACCTCGACGCACCGGCCGGACCCGCTGCCCGCGATCTGGACGCCCTGCTGCGGGTTGCCGCCTCCGGGCGGGGCGTAGCCGGCGGCGGTGATGTTGGCCTGCACGGTTTCCTCGGTGGCGTTCGACGGGTAGCCGGCGGTCAGGACGCCTTCGTAGAAGGTGCCGGCGCCGGAAACGCTGTTGTCGCCACCGATGCCGAGGAGGATCGCGCCCTGCTTCTTCATCGGGTGGTAGCCGTTGGGCCGCGGCCCGTCGAACACGGTGGACAAGCCACCCGACTGCGCGTTCCCGCTCCGGATGGCCCAGTGGTTCGGCTCGCCCTTGACGACGGCGGTCACGAAGCGGTGGTTGACGCTCGGGTTCGGGTTGTGGCCTGCGTTCACGCCGGAGAACAGGCCCCACTCCAGGTCGGCCATGACCCAGGGACCGGTGCCGTCCCCGTAACCCCACTGCCGGTCGGCTCCGAAGTAGACGGTCTCCATGATGGCGGGCGCGTCGGCCTTGTTGGTCGTTTGCGCGTTGCCGTAGTCGAAGCAGCACCAGTTGTTGTAGTGGACGCCGTCGACGACCGCGTAGATGCCCTCCGGCTGGTCACCGGTCGCGACGCCGTTGGTCTTGTTGTTGCGGTAGCCGGTGCCGGGCGCGATGAAGACGCCGTACGCCTTGTGCCCGCCGACGGTGATCGGGGCCGCGGTCGCGTCGGCGAGGTTGTCCCACCCGCCGGGAGCGGGGCCGGGCCAGGTGCCGGGAGGCGCCTGCGTGAGGTGGTTGCCCCGGCCGGACTGGTCGTAGAGGACGGTGACGAGACACCGGGTGCCGGCGCAGAACGAGTCCTGGGCGGCGGCATCGGCCGCACCGCCAGCGCTGAGCACGCCGATGTCCCGCACGGCGCTGTCGGACGAGCGCTTGACCTGGTAGAGCGGACCGTTGTACGTGCCGTACAGCGCCCGGGTGGTGCTGTGCGCGGCCACGCACGGCGTACCGCCCGCGGCGTAGATGTCGCATGGTCCGGTCGTGGCGGCCTGCGCGGCGGGCGTTCCCCCGCCGACGGCCAGCGCGAAGAGGGTGGCGGCGGCTGCGGCGAGATGGCCGTATCGGCTTGTCATACCCGTCGATACCTTCCGTGCGGTCGGTCGAACCGGTTCGACCGGACGCTACGACTCCGGCGGCGGTCGGTCAACGGCATGGTGCCTCTGTGGCTCCGACCTGCGGCTCGGGCCGGAAAGTTTCACGGCGGGTGCCGGGGCGGGCCCGTCGGCGACCTCAGGAGTGGGTGTGTCGAACCGGTTCGCTGAACTCGGGGTGCGGGGTGTGCGCCCTCCCAGCCGTGGGCCCGGCTCCTTCGCGGCCTCGCTCCGCCCGGCGCCCGGCCCGTCCGGCCGATCGCCTCAGCGCGAGCCCACGCCGGCCACCAGGTCCAAGGTGCGCTCCCGCTCGTTGAGGGACACCACGATCAGGTCGCGCTCGCGTGTCCGGCGGTGGCGCGGTCCGGCTACCGCCGGAACCAGCGCCGCTTCCGCGGGTTCTCCGCGGGGTCGGGGGGCCGCAGTCCCAGATTCCCGGTCAGGAAGAACGTCCCGGTCACGATGTTGCCGGGCGCGGGTGGCCGCTCGAGGACGGTGGGCGCGATCGCGACCCCGAGTTCGATCGCGGCGATGGTGCGGACGCGGATCCGGTGGAACGTCGTGCCGGTCACGGTGTTCACGGGCATTCTGGCTTCGACGACCTCGCCGGCGAACAGCGCGTGGGCGGAGGGCGTCCAGCCGGGGCCGGGGTCCGCGAGCGGGAAACTGCCGGAGGGGATGAAGTGGTCGGCGGCGAACTTCGGCATGTCGTCGTCCTGAGCGGCGTAGAACGCCTCGGCGTCGGCGTGCACGGTGACCTCTTCGGCCAGCGCCGCCAGCACCAGGGATCCGGTCTCGAGCCGTCCGCCGGCGTGGGCGAGGACCGCTCGGTCCTCCAGCTCCACCGCGACGGGACAGACCAGCTGCCCGTCGACGCCGTCGAGGAGCTCGAGCATCGCGGTTTCGTCGTCGACGAGACGGACGTTGCGCACCGGTACCGCGGGCGTCGTGCCGGCCAGGCTCGGCAGGAGGAACTCGACCTCGCCGCCGCGGACCTGCGCGACCAAGCGGGCGCCGGAGGGATCGGTCCAGACGTGCTCGCTGGTCTTCGGGGTGATCGGCCGCGCCGTGCCCGCGCCGATCAGGGAGACCACCCTCTCCGCGAACTCGTCCTCGCTGGTGACACCGATCCCGATCGCCTCGAAGTGGCTGGACACGATCACTCCCCCTGTTTCCCTCGTCCACAGGAGACTAACGGCGGGCGGGAGCGAGGTCATCCGGGTTTGGCGGCTACTCGCCGACCCGCGCATCGACGAGCAGGACGTCCGCCAGGGACCGGCGGGGCGTCCACGGCACCGGCGTGCCCCGGCCCAGCCGCAGCACGATCTGCGGCCACAACCCGCCGCCGAGCAGTTCGCGCAGCTCGGCACGCACCGCGGGGACTTCGACCGGCTGGGAGATGAACGACGCGTCGAGGCCGGCGGCGGTGGCCGTGAGCAGGACCCGCTGCATGGCCTGCCCGGCGCGGAGCTGGTCGAGGCGGGTGTCGTCGAAGGTGCCGATGACCACGACCAGCGGGTCGTCCTCGTCGATCCGGCCGCGCCGGGGGCCGCGCCGGGTGCCGAAGTCCCGGAGGATCCAGCCGCCGTCGTCGGCGGGCATCGCGCCGGCCGCGTAGGCGGGGACGCCGTCGCGGCTGTGGCGGGCGCGTCCGGTCCAGTACCGCCATTCGGCGAGGAACTCCGGATTGCCCAGCTGGACCTGGTGGCTCTTCTGCACCAGTTCGCGGAGCTGCCCGAGCTGATCCGCGTCGAGCCGGGGCAGCCAGGCCTGCTCGGCTTCGGCGGCGTGGCGCAGCTCGGCGACCACGGAGGCGCGGATGGCGGTCGTCTCGAAGGGGGTGCGGTTGGTGTGGCGGCGCGGGATCGCGTCGGCCAGCCGGACGAGCCGCCGGTCGGGTCTGCGGGCGGCGAAGGGCCGGACGAGGGCCAGCTGGGCCGGGTCGTCGCGGCGGGGAAGCAGCGTCGTCGCGGGGTGGGCGCCGAGGGCGTGGATGGCGGTGCGCAGGTTGAACAGCGCGGCCCCGCAGGAGAGCAGCAGTTCCCGGCCGTCCGCGTCCACCACCGGCAGCCCGCGTCCCGGGTCCGCGTGCAGTTCGAGGCCCGCGGGTGTGCAGCGGAACCGCCAGGGCTGCGTGTTGTGCGTCGACGGCGCCAGCGTGGCGGCGCTGATCACCGACTTCACCTGGTCGGAGTCCAGGAGACCGATCGGCCTGATAGCTGATGTCATGTTTTCCCTCGCGCCGCGACACGGCACACTGTGTTCGGAAGGCTCATCGCGACGATCTCTCGGGTCGCCGGGCCTGGGAAAGGGGAAAAGGTCACCAGTGGCGCGAGCGACGCGGAGGTTCCGGGCAGCGTGTCAGTAGGCGAAATCACCGGGGACGGACCCGGCCCCCGGCGGATGGCGGGCACGTTGTCGGGCCTGCGGCTGCGTGAGGTGCTGCGTGACCTGCAGGATCGTATCGAGCTGCTGATCGGTACGCGCGACAAGATGGACGGTCTGCTCGACGCGGTGCTGGCGGTGGCGTCGGGGTTGGAGCTGGATGCGACGTTGCGGCGGATCGTGCAGGCGGCGATGGAGCTGGGCGAGGCCGAGTACGGGGCGCTCGGGGTGCTGGCCGAGGACGGTTCCCTGTCGGAGTTCGTCTACGTCGGCATCGACGACGAGACCCGACGGCTGATCGGTGATCTGCCGACCGGGCACGGGGTGCTGGGCGTGGTGATCGACGAGGCGAAGCCGTTGCGGATGGAGGAGATCTCCGCGCACCCGGCCTCGGTCGGGTTTCCGGCGCACCACCCGCCGATGCATTCGTTCCTCGGGGTGCCGGTGCGGGTGCGGGACGAGGTGTTCGGCCGGCTGTACCTGACCGAGAAGAAGAGCGGGGAGCAGTTCACCGACGACGACGAGGTCGTGGTGCAGGCACTCGCCGCGGCCGCCGGGATCGCGATCGAGAACGCCCACCTCTACGAGCAGGCGCAGGTGCGGCAGCAGTGGCTGGCCGCGACCAGCGAGGTGACCACCGAGCTGCTGGGCGGCGATGACCCGGTCGAGGCGCTGAACCTGATCGCCAGCCGGGCACTCGAGCTGACCGGCTCGGAGATCACGATGCTGGCCCTGCCGAACTCCGGGCGCCTGGACGTCGACGAGGACTGGGGCGAGGACGTCGACGACCTGACGATCACCGTCTGCGCGGGGACCCGCGCGGCGGAGCTGTCGGGAACCCACGTCGACCTCGAAGAAAGCGTCCCCGGGTCGGTGTACCGGGATCGGACGCCGCGCAGCGTGCCCGAGCTGGCGTTGCGTGAGCACCGGTTCGGGCCCGCGCTGGTGGTGCCGTTGCGGGCGGGGGACCGGACGACCGGGGTGCTCATCGCGGCGCGGGAGGTGGGGGCGGGCTCGTTCGAGTCGGCTCAGCTGTCGGTGGTGGCGTCGTTCGCCGATCAGGCGGCGCTGGCGTTGCAGCTGGCGGCGCAGCAGCGGGCGGCCCGGGAGCTGGACGTGCTGGGGGACCGGGACCGGATCGCCCGTGATCTGCACGACCACGTGATCCAGCGGTTGTTCGCGGTCGGGTTGTCGATGCAGAGCACGCAGCGGCGGACGAAGTCCCCGGAGCTGCAGAAGCGGCTCGGTGACAGCATCGAGCAGATGCACGAGATCGTGCAGGAGATCCGCACGGCCATCTTCGACCTGCACGGCGGCGCGGCGGGGGAGACGGGGCTGCGGCTGCGGCACCGGCTGCACGACGCCATCGCCGAGCTCACCGACGACGCGCCGCTCCAGCCCACGGTCAGCATGTCCGGCCCGATCGACACCGTGCCCACCCAGCTGTCGGAGCACGTCGAAGCGGTGGTCCGGGAGGCGGTCAGCAACGCGGTGCGGCACGCGGAGGCCTCGACCGTCTCGGTCTCGGTCGCGGTCAAGGACGATCTGCTGCGGATCCTGGTGGTCGACGACGGCAAGGGACTGGCCGAGGACATCTCGCCGAGCGGACTGGGCAACCTCGGCGACCGCGCCGCGGCGGTCGGCGGCGCGTTCACGCTGGGCAGCGGTCCCGAAGGCGGCCTGAAGGTGGAATGGACGGCGCCGCTGCGCTGAGCCGGAACGACCGGGCGGCTCAGCGAAGACCGGGAAGACGGCGGACGGCGACCGCGGTCACCGCCGAAGTGGTCGCGGCCATCAGCAGGCCGCCGGACGCGCCGATGAGGACCGTCGTGGCGAGGGCTTGCGCCGGTACAACTCCGGGCGGGCCGCGGCGGGGGCCGGGGTGGCTGCCGAAGGTCCCCGGACGCGGGGACGAACGACCGCAGCGACCACCCCTTCGCTGGACCTACCGTCGGGACGCACGGGAACCGCGGAAGTCTGCTCCGCACAGCCCCGACCGGAGGAGTCGACATGACCATCAGCACGGTGTCCGCGGTGATGACCGCCGATCCGATCACCGTCTCCACGAAGACGTCGTTCAAGGACATCGCCCAGCTGCTCACCGGCAACGGGATCAGCGCGGTCGGCGTCCTCGACAAGACGGGCGCGCTCGTCGGCGTCGTCTCCGAAGCCGACCTGCTGCCGCACCTGTGGGACGACCCGAAACCGCGGTGGCGCGACCGCCGGCTGGCCCGCAAGGCGACGGCGTGCACGGCGAAGGACCTGATGACCAGCCCGGCCGTCACCATCGACGCCGAAGAGCCGCTCGCCGTCGCCGCGGCGATGTTCGCCCACACCCGCGTCCGCCGCCTGTTCGTGCTGCGCGACGGCAAGGTGGCCGGCGTACTGGCGCGGCGCGACCTGGTCGGGGTGTTCACCCGGGGCGACGCCGAGCTCGAGCGCGAGGTCACCGAGCGGGTGCTGCGCGACACGCTGAACCTCGGGCCGGACCGCGTGGGCGTCGAGGTGCGGGCCGGTGTGGTGACGGTCGTCGGGCGCGTCGAGCGGCGCAGCGACATCGACCCGGTGACCCGGCTGATCCGCGAGCTGTCCGGGGTGGTCGAGGTCCGCAACCGCCTGGACTACGTCTGGAACGACGTGGCCTGAGCCGAAGCCGGCCACGAGGACCGTGCTGCCCGCGCCGGCGGCGCGAAAGATCGCAGGTCCCCGGCCCCGGACCGAATCCCCTTCGGCTCCGGCGAACAAGGTCGGCTCGTCACCGGCGGCGGCACGGCGTTCGCTGCACCACCGGCTCGGCGTCGCGACCGGGCCTTGCGGGCGAAAGCCGGTCACCCCCGGGCCGCCTCCGTCGCCCACATCACGTGGGATCGGGCGTGGGCGACGGCGTCGTCGAGGTCGGTGAACAGGTGGTTCTCGTGGCGGAGCTTGCCGAGGGCGCCGGTGGCCGTCAGCAGGTGGCGGTGGTGGGGCCGGATTCCCTTGACCAGCACGGTGATGTCGCGGGCTTCCAGTTCTTCGATCGCTTCGCCGAGGGCTCTGGCGCCGGTGGCGTCGAGCAGGTGCAGCCGGGACAGGCGCAGGACGACGACGAGGACGTCGCCGGCCGTTCCGGCGATTTCCGTGAGGAGACGTTCGGAGGCGCCCCAGAACATGGCGCCTTCGAAGCCGAACACCGCGATGTGCTCGTCGCCGGGGGTGGCGGGGCCGGGAAGCGGGTCCCGCCGGGCGTGGGCGGCGCCGGCGAGGTGCCGCAGGGCGAAGAACGCGGCGACGAGCAGGCCGATCTCGACGGCGAGGATGAGGTCCGCGGCGACGGTCACCAGCGCGGTCACGGCGAAGGTAGCCGCGCTGGACCGGCTCGCGTGGACGACCTCGCGGATCGTGGGCAGCGGCACCATCCGCAGGCTGGTGACCATGAGCACCCCCGCCAGCGCGGCCAGCGGGATTCGGGACACGAGCGCGGTGGCGGCGTAGATGACCGCGAGGATCACCAGGGCGTGCGTGACGGCGGCGAGCCGGGTGCGGGCACCGGAACGGACGTTGACCGCGGTGCGGGCGATCGCGCCGGTGGCGGGCATGCCGCCGAAGAGGCCGCTGGCGATCGAGGCCAGCCCCTGGCCGACGAGTTCGCGGTCGGGGCGGGTCGGCCCGACCGGGGGGCCGCCGCGGGTCATCGTCACCGCGACGCGCGCGGACAGCAGGGACTCGATCGCCGCCAGCGCCGCGACCGCGACGACGGCGCCGGTCAGGTCGCCGACGGCGCCGAGGGTGAACGACGGCAGCGTGGGGGTCAGTGTGCTCGGCAGACCGCCGATCCGCGGCAGGGGTGCGTGGACGACCTCGGCGACGACGGTCGCCACGGCGACCGCGAGCAGGGACGCCGGTATCCCGCGGTGCAGCCTGGGCAGCAACAGCATGAGCACCGCCACCAGCGCCACGGTCGCGATCGTCCAGACGGCCGCGGTGCCGCCGGTGACGGCGTGGCCGACGGCGCCGGCCGCCGCCAGGAGCGGGTTCTTCCCCGCCGGCGCGGTCGTGCCGACGGCCGCGGGAACCTGCTGCAGGAAGATGATGCAGGCGATGCCGAGCGTGAAGCCCTCGACGACCGGCCAGGGCAGGAAGCCGACCAGCCGGCCCAGTCGCGCGATCCCCGCGACGAGCACGACCAGGCCGCCGAGGACGGAGACCAGGGCGACCGAGGACGCGCCGTGTGCCGCGACGATCGGGGCGAGGACCACGGCCATCGCGCCGGTCGGCCCGGACACCTGGACCGGTGAGCCGCCGAACACCGCGGCCACGATCCCCGCCACGACGGCGGTGACCAGCCCGGCCGCCGGTCCGGCGCCGGAGCTGACCCCGAAGGCCAGGGCCAGGGGGAGCGCCACGACGCCGACGGTGAGCCCGGCGAGCAGGTCCGCGCGCAGCACGGGCCCGCGCAAGTCGTAGTCGCCGCGGCCCGGCAGCAGATCGCGGGCGTTCACACCCGGGCCGCGATCGCGTCGAGCACGGCCTGGGGACTCGCGCCGGGCAGCGGCGGCAGCTCGCGCGCGGCGCGCAGCTGCTCCGAGCCGGGGCGCAGGCCCGCCATCAGAAACGCCCGTGCCACCACGAGCAGCTCGGCGACCAGGGGTTCGGCGAGCCAGTATTCGACGGCGTTGCCGGTGCGCGACGAGGTGACGACCCGGCTGCGGCGCAGCACGGCGAGGTGCTGGGACAGCTGGGAGGCCTCGCAGCCGGTCACTTCGAGCAGCCGCGTCACCGGCGCGCCCTCGTCCCCGGCGGCGGCGAGCACCTCGAGGACCTGGATCCGCGTGGGGTGGGCCAGGCACTTGAACAGGTCGGCCTTGATCCGGTACAGCGGCTCTGTCGTGCGGGATCTCGCGGGCATGAGCACCTCCTGGATTGATGACTCTATCAATCCATCAATCCACGGCGGCCGGCGGCCCCGCCGTGGTCCGCCGTGGAACCGCGATGCGCGCGCGGCCTGACGACCGGCCCGGCCACCGCCGTGAACACCGGCGCTCAGGACCGTGCACGGGCTCCAGCTCGCCGGCGTGTACTACGGGGTCGGGGTGCTCGGCGCCGGTGCCGACATGCTGCTCGGGGCACGGCGGCCACGGTCATCGCGCACGCGCACTGCCCGGTGGCCGGCCGTCCCCGACGCGATGTCCACACCGGACTGTTTCCTCCGCCGCGTGCGCTCAGCTGCGGAACAGCGCGACCTTCAACGCGTTGCTGTCCTGCGGGTGGGCGAAGACGTCGTAAGCTTCGTCCATGTCGTCGAGCCCGAACCGGTGGGTGACGAACCGGCTGGTGTCCATGCGGCCCGCCGCGAGCATGCGCAGCAGCATCGGCGTGCTGGAGGTGTCGACCAGTCCGGTCGTGATGGTGACGTTCTTGATCCACAGTTCTTCCAGGTGCAGGGTCGCCGGCGCGCCGTGGACGCCGACGTTCGCCACGTGCCCGCCGGGGCGGACCAGTTTTGTGCACAGTTCGAACGTCTCCGGGACGCCGACCGCTTCGATGGCGACGTCCGCGCCGAGCCCGTCGCTCGCTTCGGCGACGGCGGCCGCCGCGTCACGGGGCTGCACGAGCACGTCGGCACCGAAGGACTTCGCCGCGTCCAGCCGGGCGGGTTCCTTGTCCACCACGATGATCCGGCTGGGCGAGAAGAGCTGGGCGTTGGTGATCGCCGCCAGGCCGATCGGTCCGGCGCCGACGAGCACGACGGTGTCGCCCGGCTTGACACCGCCGCTCGAGACGCCGACTTCGTAGGAGGTCGGGACGATGTCGGCCAGCATCAGCGCGGACTCGTCGCTGACCCCGGACGGCAGCACGTACGTCGAGGTGTCGGCGAAGGGGACGCGCGCGTATTCGGCCTGGACGCCGTCGGTGGTGTGGCCGAGGATCCAGCCCCCGCCGCCGAGGCACTGGCCGTAAGCCGCCTGCCGGCAGTACTCGCACCGGCCGCACGCCGAGATGCAGGAGACCAGGACCTTGTCACCGGGTTTGACGGTGGTTACGGCGGTTCCGGTCTCGGTGATCGTGCCGACGGCTTCGTGGCCGAGGATCCGGCCGCGTTCGACCTCGGGGACGTCGCCTTTCAGGATGTGCAGGTCGGTGCCGCAGATGGTGACCGCGTCGATCCGGACGATGGCGTCCGTGGGCGCGGCGAGTTCGGGGTCGGCGTGGTCGGTCCAGCTGCGCCGGCCCGGTCCGTCGTACACGAATGCCTTCATTTTCCTACCTCCCACAGGGGAAAGGGCGCCCGCCGGCCGGCGGGCGCCTGTGGTGCGGGTTCGTTCTTCAGCGCAGCCACGTGCGGTCGCCGACGAGGGTGGCCCAGCGGCGGCCGAGTCCCCAGGTGTTGCCGGCCGCGGTGACGGCGAGGGCGATGAGGACGAGGGCGTAGACGAGGTGGTAGTCGATGATGGGGTTGGTGGAGTGGGTGGCTTCGCCGGTGCTGGTGCTGAGGGCGAAGGGCCATTCGGCGGTCCACATGAGGAGCATCATGAGGGTGCCGGCGGCGGCGCTGAGGCGGAGTCCGATGCCGGCGGTGACGGCGATGCCGATGGCGGCGAGGCCGAGCATGAACAGGGTGTCGGCCCACCAGGTGCCGGCCCAGGCGTGGAACGTCGACTCGAAGGGTCCGACGTGGACGCCGCTGAGGAAGCCTTTGGTGGGGGAGCCGCCGCCGATCCAGGCGCCTTTCGACGGGGTGGCGTAGCCGAGGCCGAAGAGCTTGTCGAGGAACGCCCACAGGAAGACGAACCCGGTGGCGACGCGGAGGACGGCCAGGGACTTCCCGGCGGTGGTGTGCCCGGCGGTGAAGTCGGGGAGTGGGGCCGGCTCGGTGGTGTGGTGACCCGAGGTGGTCTTCTTTTCATCCGGTCGGATGGACATGGGGGAAACCTCCGTTCTTTCGGTGCTGGGCTCAGTCTCGGCCGTCGCGGCGCCGGGGGATGGGGCCGAAGGTCCCCGGTCACGAGGCCCTTGGGCGCCGGTTCGCGAGGATCGGGGGGAAAGGGACCGAAGTCCCCGCGAAGCGGGGCGGAAGCCTCGCGCGGAAAGCGGCGTCCGCCGGTTGACTTCACCGGCGACGAAAGGGGAATCGGATGAGCGAGCCGGTGCTGGTGGTCGGCGTGGACGGCTCGGCGGGAGCGCTCACCGCGCTCCGCTGGGCGGCGGGTGCGGCGCGGGAACGAGGCCGGGGTCTGCGTCTGGTGCACGCGCTGCCGGACCTGCCCGGGCCGTACCCGCGCTCGGACCCGGTGCACGAGCAGCTGCTGGAGGTGGCCGCGGAGGAGGGCGTGCGGATGCTCGCCGATGCCGTCCGGGAAGTTCCGGCGGAGGTCCGGGTGGAGACGGCGCTGCGGCCCGAGCGGCCCGCCGAGGCGCTGCTCGACGAGTCGCACCGCGCGGCGATGGTCGTGCTGGGCACGCCCTTCCTGCGCCCGCTGGGCCGGATCCTGCTCGGATCGGTCTCGGTGGCGCTGGCCGCGCACGCGCGGTGCCCGGTCATCCTCGTGCGGCCGCACGCCGGCGACGACGAGCCACCCGCCGAGGGGCCGGTCGTGGTGGGCGTCGACGGCACGCCGGCGAGCGAAGAGGCGATCGCGATCGCGTTCGAAGAGGCGTCCTGGCGACGGGCCCGGCTGATCGCGCTCCACTGCCGTCCCGGCGTTCGGGGGAAGGCACCCACCGCCGCCGCGGAGGAACTGCTCGCCGAGCGGCTGGCGGGGTGGCCGGAGAAGTACCCGGACGTGGTCGTCGACCGCGTCGTGCGGCCCGGGCGCCCGGCCGAGCGGCTGCTCGACCTCGCCGACCGGGCCCAGCTGCTGGTGGTCGGCAGCCGCGGCTTCGGCGGCCTGGCCCTCGGCTCGACGAGCCAGACGCTGATGTCCTCCGCGCTCTGCCCGGTCGTCGTCGCCCGCGCGCCCGCGAAGTAGCCCCCCATCCGGCGCGGTCAGCCGCGGTCGCCGGAGCGCCGCTCCTGGCCCCGGCGATTCCTTTCGCCCGCCGGCGGAGTCCAAGAGAAGCCCGGACGAGCGGGCCGGTGCGGGCGTCGCTCGGCACCGGCCCCGGCCGCCCGGCCACGAGGATCCGGAATCGAGAGGAAACGCGCGATGAACGTGCCCCCGGTGGTGCCCGCCCCCGAATGGGAGGCCGCCCGGCAGAGGCTGCTGGTCAAGGAAAAAGCCCAGACCCGCGCGCACGACGCGCTGGCCGCCGAGCGGCGCCGGATGCCGTGGATGGCGGTGGAGAAGGACTACCGGTTCGAGGGGCCGGACGGGCCCGTGCGCCTGCTCGACCTGTTCGAAGGGCGCCGCCAGCTGATCGTCTACCGGTTCTTCTTCGAGCCGGGGGTGCACGGCTGGCCCGAGCGGGCCTGTGTCGGTTGCTCGATGATGGCCGACCAGGTCGGCCACCTCGCGCACCTGAACGCCCGGGGCACGACGTACGCGCGCGTGTCGCGGGCGCCGCAGCCGGACATCCGGCGATTGAAGCGGGAAATGGGCTGGGACAGTCCCTGGTACACCCTCACCGACGACTTCGACGCCGATTTCGGGGTGGACCAATGGCACGGCACCAACGCGTTCGTGCGGGACGGCGAGCGGGTGTTCCGCACGTACTTCGTCAACCACCGCGGTGACGAGGCGCTGGGCAGCACCTGGAGCTACCTCGACCTCACCGCGTTCGGGCGGCAGGAGGAGTGGGAGGACTCGCCGGAGGGGTATCCGCGGACCCGGGCGTACGAGTGGTGGCGGCGGCACGACGAGTACGACACGGGGACCGATCCGTGGGAGGGACGCCTCGACGAAAAGGTGGCCGCCACCAAGGCGCACGCCCGCACGTCGGCGGGCGGCGCCTCCTGACGGCGGCGGGCTCGGCCTGGTACCGAGCCCGCCGCGTCATCAGCACGCCACGGTCAGCGCTGCAGCGTCAGCAGGCCGGGGCGGTAAGGCAGGAGGACGTACTCCGTGCCGTCGGAGCGCGGGTCACGCCCCTGGTAGAGCAGCTGCAGGTTGCAGGGGTCGACGGTCTTGGTCTGGTCGGGGTTGGTGCGGACCAGGTCGCCGTGGCTGATGTCGTTGGTCCAGGTGGCGCCGCTGTTGGCCTTGCCCGCGAAGGGATTGCTCTCGGTCGCGGCCTGCGGGGTCCACGAACCGGTCAAGCTGCCGGAGGTGAACGAGCGGAAGTAGCGCCCGTTCCGCCCCTGCGCCTCGACGATCATGAGGTACTGGTTCTGGCCCTGGACCTTGTAGACCTCGACCGCTTCGAACAGGTTCTGCGCCGTGTCGCTCATGATCTTCGTGAAGCTCGAGCCGAAGCTGCCGGGGAAGTTCCCGATCGGCATGGTGGCGCGGTAGATGTTGCCGAGATCGTCGGCGAAGAACAGGTACATGTTCGTGTCGTCGCCGATGATGGTCTGGTCGAGCGGTGCCCCGACCGGGAGGGTGCCGGTGAACAGGGTCTGCGGCGCGGACCAGCCGTTGGGGTTGGTGGGGTCGCTCGAGGTGCGGTAGGAGAAGGTCGGGCCGCCCCACTGGTAGGCCAGGACCCAGACGTTCTTCGGAGCGAAGTAGAACAGCGTCGGCGCGACCGCCCCGATGGTCAACGTGTTCTGGCCGGCGGTGGCCATGTCGGACCAGTTCGTGAAGGGGCTGAAGCTCATCGACTTCCAGCTCTTCGAGGTGTCGGCCGTCGTGGCGTAGACGATGTGCTTGCCGTTGTAGACGACGTTGGTGAAGTCCTTGAGCGCGACCCACCCCGACTTCGGGTTCGCCAGCGGGCCGGTCGACGACCAGCGGTACGTCGACGGCAGCGTGCAGGTGGTGCTGCCCCCGGCGACCTGGACGAGCTGCCACTGCTGGTTGCCGCCGTTCCAGTCGCCGTACTGCACCACACTGGCGCCGTCGGCCGTCGCGGCGCCCTGCACTTCGACCACCTTGGCGCTGGTGCGGTTGACCAGCCGGACGTACCCGCTGCCCGAGTCGGCCAGGCTGAACTGCTGGTTGGTGCCGCCGTTGTCGGTCCACTGCACCACGCTCGCGCCGTCGGCGACCGAGGCGCCCAGCACGTCGGCGAGCTTGCCGGAGTGCCGCGCGCGCAGCTTGTAGTAGCCGCCGCCGGCGTCCACGAACTGGAACTGCTGGTTGGTGGCGTTGGTGCGGGTCCACTGGACGAGGTTGGCGCCGTCGGCGGTGGAGGCGCCGCTGACGTCGAGGGCCTTGCCGCTGTTGCGGTTCAGCAGCACGTACCAGGCGCTGGTGTCCACTGTGGCGGCCGACGCCGACACGGGGGCCATCGTGAGCAGCCCGGCCACGACCGCCACGACCGCCGCCACGGCCGATCCCGGCCGCCACCGGCGGCGCCACCGCGCGGTGCGCGAAAACCCAACCGACATAGCAACTTCCTTTCCTCGACGGGGACCGCCGGCGTGCAGTGTTAGCGTTAACATTTTCCCCCAAGGGGCGGGCTCGAACAGGGGGGTTTGGAGGGGGACGGGGAGCCGACGGGCGGTGCGCCTGAACGCACCAGTGGACTGTGAACGATGGCGTCGACCGCGTCAAGGTGTAACGGGAAGGTTTTCGGAGGAAGTCGCCCGGGAAAACACGGGCCCCGCCGAGGCGTCGCGGAGGGCGGACCGGTCTTCCGGGCCCGGCGGCAACCTTTCCGCGCCCGGCGGCAACTGGGGGGCAGAGCCGAGGCCGGGACGGGCCGGCCCGGCGGACCCGAGGAGTGCTGCGTTGACGAAGACCAGGGCCCGGCACGCCGGTGCCGTGCCACCGGGACGCCGGTACCACCGTGGCCGCCGGGCGGCGATCGCCCTGGCGGTGGGCGTGCCCGCGCTGGTGGTTCCCGCGCTGGTGCTGACGCGGGACGACTCCGATCAGCGGTGGAACCTGGCGAAAGCCGGCAGCGCCGCCGAACCGGCGGCGCCGGGACACGGGTGAATGACGACCGGCAGCAGTACGGCGGGAGTGCCGGCTCCGGCGTCATCACCGGCGTCCGCGCCGGCCGGCCGCGGGTCGCCACTGGTAGGTTGCCGCCTCGGACGGGGGCTCGGGCAGGGAGAGGACAGCCGGGACCGATGCTCCTCGATGACACGTCGGCGGAGTTCCACGACTTCTTCGAACGGCACTACGCCGAGCTGGGGCGGCTGTCCTCCCTGCTGACCGGCGAAGCGGACGTCTCCGACGACCTGGCGGCCGACGCCCTGGTCGCCTTGTGGCAGCGCTGGGACCGGCTGCGCGAGGCCGAGCACCCGCTGGCGTACGCCCGGGGGGTCGTGGCGAACCTGGCCCGGGAACGCGTCCGCGGCGCGACGCGCGAACGCCGCCGGGTCGCGTTGTTCTGGTCGCGGGACCCGCAGCCGGTGGCGGGCCCGGACGTGGCCGCCGTGGTGGACGTGCGGGCGGCCCTGGACCGGCTGCCCTTCGGGAAGCGGGCCTGCGTCGTCCTCCGGCACGCCTTCGACCTGTCGGAAAAGGACACCGCGCGCGCACTGGGCATCTCGGTCGGCGCGGTGAAGGGCCAAACCTCCAAGGGACTGGCCGAACTGGAACGGCTGCTCGGTGCGCGAGCGGCGGGCGACCTGGCCACGGAGAGGGGCACCCGGTGAACGAAGAGATCGGCAGGCGGCTGCGCGAGGCCGCCGGCGCCCACCAGCCCGACCGCGACCGCATGCTGGCCCGGGTGCACCGGGGCATGGCCGGCACCACCGCCCCCCCCCCGGCGGCGGCCGGGCATCGCGAGGTCCTGGCCCAAGGTGGTGCTCGCGGGCTCCGCCGCGGCCGGCGTCCTGGCCGTCGCCGGCTTCGCCGTCGCCGGAAGCGTCCCGGCCGCGCCGGCGCGCCCGGACGGCGAGACCACGCTCGCCGTCCCGAGCCCGGCGCCCAGCTCCCCGCCTTCCGTCACGACCGGTCCGGTGCCGCCGCCCGCCACGGGAAGCCCGAACCGGACGACCACCGGCCGGCCGTCGTCGAGCACCCCGCCCCCGGCCGGCAACCGGGTCTCGGACGGGCCGCTGTCGGCGGAGGGCGCCGTCGACCCGCACAGCACGATCTACTGGGCCCGGAGCACCCTGACCTTCGCCAGCAGCCGGCCCCTGACCGCGCTGGCCGTGGAAGTGCGCATCACGCAGACCGGCGGCGTGCGGAGCACCGGGCAGTGGCAGACCGGGCCCGCCGACGACTTCACCGTCACCGCGCGGGAGAGCGACGGCGCCGTGGTGTACCGCTGGGAGCTCAAGCCGGGCCGGACGATCCCGGCCGCGCAGCAGGTCTTCGCCGTCCAGTACAACCACGCCGCGGGCGTGCGCCGCGCCGAGACCGACAGCTACCGCGTGCGAGCCACCGCCGCCGACGGCGCCCACACGGTCCACGGTGGCTTCACCGCGTAGGCTGCACTAAGCGGAAAGCCATTCCGAAACTTCCGGAAGGCCCTCCCGGTCAGGCGAGCGAGGTGATGTGTGTCCGAGAACGGGGCAGCTCCGGCGCGCCGGCGTCGCGCCGACGCGCGGCGCAACGTCGACGCGTTGATCGAGGCCGCGGGGACCGTCTTCGCCACCTCCGGCGTGGACGCACCGGCGAAGGAGATCACCGACCTGGCCGGGGTGGGGGTCGGCACGCTGTACCGGCACTTCCCGCAGCGCTCCGACCTGGTCAAGGCGGTCGTGGAAAGCGGGATCGACGCCGTCGCCGACGCGGGCCCGGACCTGAGCGCGGCGCACGAGCCGGCGGAGGCGCTCACCCGGTGGATCCACCGCTTCACCGCGCTGCTCGCGACCAAACGCGGACTCGCCGCGGCGCTGCACTCGGGCGATCCGGCCTTCGCGGAACTGCCCGGTTACTTCCTGCGGCGGCTCGGCCCGGCCCTCGCGGTGCTGCTCGACGCCGCGGTGGCCGACGGCACGGTTCGCGACGACATCGGCGCCGAGGACCTCCTGCACGCCCTCGCCCAGCTGTCGCAGCCGGTCCCCGGGCGAGAGCCCGAACTCAACCAGCGCATCGTCGCGGTCTTCATCGACGGTCTGCGCCGCGCAGGCCCGCCACGGCCGCCCGCACGCCGGCCCGGCACGGTCACGGGTGGCCGGCGATCCGGTCCGGCAGCCGTGCGGCGAGGTACCTGAGCAGGTCCGTGATCCGCCGGGGCACGTGGACGTCGCCGGGCAGCAGGGCGTAGATGTCGGCGGGCGGTGTCGGCACGTCGGGCAGGACCCGGACCAGGGTGCCGCCGGCGAGGTGGGACCGGACCTGCCACTCCGAGCGCATGATCACCCCGTGCCCCCGCACCGCCCAGCCGGTCACGACGTCGCCGTCGTTGCTCGACAGGCGGCCGCGCACGCGCACCTGCCGTGGCCTGCGGGCGTCCCCGAACCGCCACAGGGCGAAATCGCCCTCGTTCTCGCGGAGCACGATGCAGTCGTGATCGGTCAGGTCCTCGATCCGCGTCGGCATCCCCCGGCGTTCCACATAGGACGGTGCGGCGCACGGCACGCGGCGGTTCTTCGCCAGCCGGCGCATGCGCAGCGAGGAGTCCGGCGGGGTTCCGACGTGGACGGCCAGGTCGAACTCGCGCCGGTGGGGACGCAGGGGGAGTGCGGACGTGCGGAGCTCGACGCTCAGCTGCGGGTGCCGCGCGCCGAACTCGCCGAGCAGCGGGGCGACGTGGGCGCGGCCGAGGCCGAGGGTGGACTGGACCACGATGGATCCCCGCAGCTCGGCGGAGCGGTGGGTGACGAGGTCCTCGAGCTCGCGCACCTGGTCGAGGATCGTCTCCAGGCGGGCGGCGAACAGCTCGCCCTCGGAGGTCAGCGCGAGCCGGCGCGTGCCGCGGTTCACAAGCCGGGCGTCGAGCCGGCGTTCCAGTGCGCTGAGGCGCTTGCTGACCACCGGGAGCGAGCACTGCAGCTCGCGCGCGGCCGCCGTCAGCGTCTCGCTGGACGCGACGACGTGGAAGAAGCGGAGGTCGTCGATCGGGGTGGTCATCGCGGCACCTGCCTTTCCCTGACCGAAAGGATAGGTTGCCTCAGGCGCTCTTGTCGTGGCGTTCCCCGCGGATCAGGGTGGAAGCGCACCCCCACCGGATCGACAGGAGCACCTCGTGTCCCAGCGTTACCGCATCGCGGTCGTCCCGGGTGACGGCATCGGCCGTGAGGTCGTCCCGGAAGGGCTGCGGTGCCTGGAAGCGGCCGCCGAAGCCCACGGGTTCGAGCTCGAGACCGTCCAGTTCGGATTCGCCTGCGCCGGCTACTGGGCGCGGCACGGCGAGATGCTGCCGCCGGACTGGAAGGACGTGCTCGGCGGCTTCGACGCGATTTTCTTCGGCGCGGTCGGCTGGCCCGAGGTGGTGCCCGACCACGTTTCGCTGTGGGGCAGCCTCCTGCGGTTCCGCCGGGGCTTCGACCAGTACGTCAACCTGCGGCCGGTCCGGCTGCTGCGCGGGGTCCGCGGCCCGTTGCGGGACCACGGGCCCGGGGACATCGACTTCCTGGTCGTCCGCGAGAACACCGAGGGCGAGTACTCCAGCATCGGTGGCCGGATCTTCGAGGGCACCGACCGGGAGACCGTGCTCCAGGAGACGGTGATGACCCGCACCGGCGTCGACCGCGTCCTGCGCTACGCCTTCGACCTCGCCGCCGCCCGGCCGCGCAGGCACCTGACCTGGGCGACCAAGAGCAACGGCATCTCGATCTCCATGCCGTACTGGGACGAGCGCGCGGCCGAGATGGCCACCCGCTACCCCGGAGTCACCGCGGACAAGGACCACATCGACATCCTCGCGGCCAAGTTCGTGCTCCGGCCCCAGGCGTACGACGTCGTCGTGGCCAGCAACCTCTTCGGCGACATCCTGTCCGACCTCGGGCCGGCCTGCACCGGCACGATCGGCATCGCGCCGAGCGCCAACATCAACCCGGACCGCACCTGGCCGAGCCTGTTCGAGCCGGTCCACGGCTCGGCCCCCGACATCGCCGGGCGGGGGATCGCCAACCCGATCGGCCAGATCTGGAGCGGCGCCATGATGCTCGACCACCTCGGCGAGCCGTCCGCCGCCGCCCGGATCGTCGCCGCGATCGAAAGCGTGCTCGACGAGCAGCCCGGCGCCCTCACCCCCGACCTCGGCGGACCGGGAACGACCGAGGGCCTCGGCGCGGCGATCGCCGCGCGGATCGCCGCCGGGCCGCGGGTGACGGCATGAGCGGCTCCGGCCTGGCCGGTTTGGCGGTCCGGCCGGAGCGGTTCCGGGCCGAAGATGGCCGTTGGGTCGCGGGTGGCGGCGCGGCCCGGCTTCGGCCCGGTCGGTCTGGCGGTCCGGCCGGAGCGGTTCCGGGCCGAAGATGGCCGCTGGGTCGCGGGTGGCGGCGTGAGCGGCTTCGGGCTGGCCGGAGCCGGTCCCGGCCGAAGACGGCCGCCGGGACGGCAGCGCGTTCCCCGACACCGGCGGCACCCCGGCGCTGAGCGCCGCCGACCTCGGGCGGGGACGACCGCTCACGTCCGGTCGGCGGTCGCCGGTGTGGCGGGCGCGGCGAGCAGGTCGCTCAGCCCGCCCCGGGCGTCCTCGATGACCAGTGCCTCGGCCGCCGCCGAGTCGCCTGCCCGCAACGCGCGCACGAGCGCCCGGTGGCTCCCGTAGCGATCCAGGCCGAACCGGTCGTCCTCGGCGATGCGCTCGATCAGCCGCGCCCGCCGCTCCGGCCAGGAGAACACCCGCGTCTGGCCGAGCAGGCGCACGAGCACCGGGTTGTGGGCGCACGCCTCGACGCCCTCGTTGAAGCGCTGCATGGCGTCGAGCAGCCGGTCCAGGTGCCGGGCCACCTCCTGCCCGGCCTGCTGCCGTTGCTTGATGACGATCAGCAGGTCGTCGGCTTCGTCGAGCACGGCGTCGAGCTGGTCCAGCTGGGCCGGGGAGGCGTGCCGCGCGGCGAAGCGGGCCACCATGCCCCGCAGGGCCACCTCCACCTCGGCCAGGTCCTGGATCGCGGCGTCCCCGACGGCCGTCACCTGGACCGTCCGCGGTCCGGTGCGCTCGAGGAGGCCGTCCTGCTCGAGGCGCCGGATGGCCTCGCGCACCGGTGTTGGGCTCACCGACAGCCGCTCGGCGAGCCCGCGTTCGGTGACCTTCTGCCCCGGCCGCAGCTCGCCGGTCGTGACCGCGTCGCGGATGGCGCGGTACGCCCGGTCGGCCAGCGTCTCGGCCGTCAGGCCCTTCAACGTCTCACTCGCCATGGCGTCACTGTATCTGCCACAACAAAGCTATTAAGAGTTACTTGACGTTCTTGCTATAGCAAAAGTAGGTTGACCGGCATGACGACGACGTCGAGCACCCGCGCACGGACCGGGCGGATCACGTTCTTCGTCGCTCTGGCGGTCTTCGCGCAGGAGTCGACGTGGAACCTCTACGACTCGCAGGTGCCGCCGCTGCTGCGCGAGCACCTCGGCAGTGCCGCGCT
Organism: Amycolatopsis rifamycinica; assembly: GCF_000695625.1. Classification (GTDB taxonomy): domain Bacteria; phylum Actinomycetota; class Actinomycetes; order Mycobacteriales; family Pseudonocardiaceae; genus Amycolatopsis; species Amycolatopsis rifamycinica. The sequence continues at coordinate 138,206 of NZ_JMQI01000024.1, read as the reverse complement.
GATCGGCCTGCTGATGGGGATGGACAACGTCCTCGGCATCTTCCTCCAGCCGTGGATGGGCAACCGGTCGGACCGCACGCGGACCTCGTGGGGCCGGCGGATCCCGTACCTCGTCGTCGGCATGCCCGTGGCGGCGCTGCTGTTCCTGCTCATCCCGCACGCCGCGGCGTCGCTCCCGCTGCTGATCCTGACGATGTTCGGCTACGCGCTGGTCGCGAACTCGTTCAAGCCGATCGCCGAATCCCTGCTCCCGGACTTCGTCCCGCCCGAGCGGCGCAGCCGCGCGAACGCGGTCGTCAAGATCGCGGCCAGTCTCACCGTGCTGGTCGCGGCCCTGATCAGCATCTTCCTGATCGACACGTATCCGAAGCTGTCGTTCGCGATCCCCGCGGTCCTGATGGTGGTGTCCCTGGTCGTGCTGGCCGCGAACGTGCGGGACAGCCGGTCGCCGGCCTACCGGAGCGCCGTCGAGGAGGAACGCGAACAGGCCGCACCCACCGCCCGGGTGCGGGACACCGTGCTCGACATCGTCCGGGACCGCGACCGCAGCCGGCTGCTGCTCATCGTGGCGATCCTCCTCTTCGGCGGCGCGTGGGCCGCCTCGCGGGCGCTCATCACGCCCTACGGGATGGAGGTGCTGGGCCTGTCCCGTGGCGAGGCGGGCGGGCTGGCCCTGCCCAGCGGGGTGGCCTTCATCGTGGCCGCCTACCCGGTGGCGAGGCTCGCCGAACGCTTCGGCCGGCTGCGGGTGATGGCCGTCGGGATGACGGTCTTCGCGGCGGGCATGGTGCTCGGCACCGCGGTGGCGACCCCCGCCGGCGTCGTCACCGGCCTCTGCGTGGCCTCCGCGGGAGCCTCCGCGTTCCTGGTCAACGCGGTCGTCGTGCTGTGGAACCTCGCCCCGTCCACCCGCGTGGTCGGGACCTACACCGGGCTCTACACCGTCGGCTGGGTGGGCGGCGGCTTCCTCGGCCCGGCGCTGATCGGCGGCCTGGTCGACCTGACCGGCTGGCCCCTGCTGCTGCTCCACGTCGCGGCCGTCGCGCTCCTCGCCGTGCTGGCGGTCGCGCGCGTCGATGTCCTGCAGCGCCGGTCGGCCACGGGGCGTGCGCTGTGACCGGGCGCGTGCTGATCACCACGGACTACCTGCGTCCCGGCGACGACGTCGACCTGTTCCTGACGCGTGCGGGCCTGGAAACCGTCCACCTGCCCATGACCGGCCGTCGCGATCCCGCGCACCTCGTGACCGCCCTCGCCGGCATCGACGCGGCCCTGGTGGCCAACGAACCGCTGACGGGAGACGTTCTCGCCCGCGCGCCGCGGCTGCGCGTCATCGTGCGGACCGGCGTGGGGTACGACTCCATCGACGTCTCCGCCGCGGCCCGGCTCGGGATCACGGTCAGCACCCTGCCCGGCGTCAACGCCAACGCCGTGGCCGAGTACACCCTCGGCCTGCTGCTCGCGGGGGCCCGGCGGCTCGTGCAGTCCGCTTCCGGGGTGGCGCGGGGGGACTGGCCGCGCGAGGACGGGCACGAACTGCGCGGTTCGACCCTCGGCCTCATCGGCTTCGGGGCCTCGGCGCGGGCGGTGGTCCCGCTGGCACGCGCCTTCCGCATGACCGTCCTCTGCACGTCCCGCCTGCGGGGTCCGGACGTCCGGTTCGTCGAACTGCCCGAGCTACTGTCTACTTCGGACTATGTATCCGTCCACACGGCACTGACCGAGCGGACGCGCGGACTGCTGGACGCTTCGGCGTTCAAGCTGATGAAGCCGGCCGCGTTGCTGGTCAACACCGCCCGAGGCGCGATCGTCGACGAGGATGCGCTGGTCACGGCGGTCCGCACCGGCGAAATCGCGGGCGCGGCGCTCGATGTCGTGCGCGAAGAGCCGCTGCCCGAGGGCAGTCCGCTGCGCGGGGTGCCCGGGATCGTCGTCTATTCCCACCTGGCCGGGCAGACGGCCGAAGCCCGCCGGGCCGCGGGCCGGCGCGGCGCGGAGGAACTGGTCGCCGCCCTCGCGGGCCGGGGCCGGTTCGTGGTCAACGGAGAGAAATGAGGAACATGGAGACAGTGCGCGTCCTGGCGCCGAGCGGCATGCTCGGCGCCGGCTGGGACCACGCGACGGTCGAGCGCGGCATCGCCCTGGGCGCCGACGTCATCAGCATCGACGGCGGGTCCACCGACTCCGGCCCGTACTACCTCGGCGCCGCGACGGCCAAGACGACGGCCAAGGCGGTGGCGCGTGACCTGCGCAGCCTGTTCACGGCCGCCGCGCGCGCGGGGATTCCCGTGATCGTGGGCTCCTGCGGCACGAGCGGGACCGACGCCGGCGTCGACTGGGTCGCCGGGATCGCCGCCGGGGTGCTGGCGGAAGAAGGCCTGGACCTCAGGATCGCCCGGATCTACAGCGAGCAGAACGCCGCCGGCCTAAAGGAGTACCTGGACCGCATCCACCCGTTGCCGCCCCTGGGCGAGCTCGACGCCGAGACCCTCGAAAGCTGCACGCACATCGTCGGGGCGATGGGCCACGAACCGATCGTCGAGGCGCTGCGCGCGGGCGCCCAGGTCGTGCTGGCCGGCCGCGCGACCGACACGGCGGTCGCGGCCGCCTACCCGCTGATGATGGGCATGCCGGCCGGACCCACGTGGCACGCGGCGAAGATCATCGAATGCGGCGGTCAGTGCACGAGCAACCCGCGCGCGGGCGGGGTCCTCGCCACCATCGACGCCGACGGCTTCACCATCGAGCCGCTCGACCCCGCGGTGTCGTGCACGCCGATTTCGGTGGCCGCGCACATGCTCTACGAGACCGCGGACCCGTTCGAAATGCGCGAGCCCGCGGGCACCCTCGACGTCCGGGACGCGCGGTACACGGCGGTCGACGACCGGATCGTCCGCGTCGAGGGTTCGCGGTTCCACGTCGCCGGCCAGTACACGATCAAACTGGAGGGCGCCCGGATCACCGGGTACGAAACGGTGTCGTTCTCGGCGATCCGGGACCCCCGCATCCTCGCGGACGTCGACGCCTGGGCGGAGCTGATGCGCGCGCTGATCGCCCAGCGGGTGCGCCAGACGCTGGAGCTGGCGGACGACGAGTACGCCTTCGACCTCCGGCTCTACGGCCACAACGCGGTGCTGGACGACCTCGAACCCGAGAGCGGGCCACCGCGCGAGGTGGGGGTGATGCTGCTCGTCAACGCCCCGGACCAGGCGACCGCCACGGCGATCGCCAAGGTCGCCAACCCGCTGATGCTGCACCTGCCGGCCCCGGGGATGGACTACCTGCCGAGCCTGGCGTTCCCGTTCTCCCCGGCGGAGATCGAGCGCGGCGCGGCGTACGAGTTCGCGCTGAACCACGTCGTCGACTGCGCCGATCCCGCCGAGCTGTTCCGCACCGAACCGGGGGAGAAGACCCATGCCTGAGCGCACTCTGGCGGATCTCGCCCACGAGGTCCGTTCCAAGAACGCGGGCCCGTTCTGGGTCACCATGGAACTGTTCATGCGCGACGAACAGGGCTACCGCATCGCGGCGGACCTGGTGGACGCGGGGGTGATCGCGCAGCTCTACCGCGTCGACGAAGGCAGCGTCCGGCTGTTCCGGATCCCGTCGCTCAACGTCGTGAAGATCTCCTTCCCGCGCCCGGTCGGCCAGGGCTCGCTCCGGGACCGCGACGTTCATGCGGGACAGCACCACGTTCCGCTCGCCCGCCTGCCGATCGAGCGCTCGTGATCCGGGTCGCGGACCTGCCCGCCACCCACCCCGGCCGCCGGCTGCTGACCAAACGCTCGCCCTTCTTCGCCGCGCCGGGCGAGCCGCGGTGCAGTTACTGCGTCTACGTGCCGACGAGCTGGACCCCGGACGCCGAACTGCCGGTGCTGGTGGCCGTGCACGGCACCGGCCGCAGCGTCGGAGAGCTGCGCGAGGGGTTCATCCCCTTCGCGGAACGCCACCGCCTGATCGTGGTGATCCCGCTGTTCCCGGTCGGCATCGACGATCCGGACGACGTCGACGGCTACAAGCTGCTCGACGCCCACGGCATCCGGTTCGACCTCGTGCTGCTGGACATCCTGGAGCAGGTGCGGTTCCGGTGGAACGCGCGCGTCGGCAGCGTGCTGCTGTGCGGGCACTCCGGCGGTGGCCAGTTCGCCCACCGCTTCCTGTACCTCCACCCGGACCGGGTCGCCGCCGTCGCGGTCGGCGCCCCCGGCGGCGTGACGCTGCTCGACGACTCGCGCGCCTGGCCGGAAGGCACCGGCGACACCCGGCAGCGGTTCGGGGTCACCGTGGATCCCGGCGCGGTCGCCCGGGTGCCGGTCCTGCTCGTCATCGGCGGCGACGACGACGGGCGGGCCGACCTGGCCGCCATGGGCGACCACGGCCACAGCCGGCCGGAACAGCTCGACCGGCTCGCCGAGAGCCTGCGCCGCCACGGCACCGCCGTGGAGAAGGTCGTGGTCCCCGGCGTGGGCCACAGCGCCGCGGGAACACGACCGCCGGTCACCGCTTTCTTCGCCCGTCTTCTGTCCGAATGAGACACCTTGCGAAAGGGGCCCCTGTCCGTACAGCCTGATCTGGAGGGCTTCTCCGACCCCGGATATCGTCCGCCGCCGTACGCCACGACCCGTCAGGAGGCGCTGCGCCCCTGGGCGACGCCGGCGAAGAACGTGCGGCCGCTCATGGTCATCGCGGGCTGGAACTCGCTCATCAGCCGGGTGCGGATCGGCGAGTCCGCGAAGCGGGGTTCCAGCTGGAACTCCGCGGCGATCGACCACCAGGTGACCGGGACGACGCCGGACAGCACCATGCGCTGGATCGCCGTGTCGTGGGCTTCCTTGCTCGTGCTGGCGGTCGCGTCGGCCACCACGTACGTCTCGTAGCCGGCGCGCAGCGCGCCCAGGGCCGTCTGCAGGACACACCCGTCGGTGGCGATCCCGCCGATCAGCAGCCGGCGGCGGCCGGTGGCCTCGACGGCGGCCCGGAAGGCCGGGTCGAGGAACGCGTCGAAGGCGGTCGCGCGCTCGATGACCGGCTGGTCGCCGAGCACGGCGAGCAGCTCGGGGTAGAGCGGCCCGGAGGGCTTGGCCGGCTCGCCGTTGGTGACGACCAGGCCGGCGCCGTAGAGCTTCGCGGTCTTGGCCAGGCCGGCCACGTTGTTCACGTGCTCGCGCAGATCGTGTGAGCGCAGCAGGTTCGCGAAGCCGACGGCGTGGTCGACGAGCACGACGGTCGCGTTGTCGGGAGACAGGGGTTCGAGGTTCATGCCGGTTCCTTCCGGGTGGGATCGATGGCGGCGCGGACGGCGGGGGCGATCTCGCGGCCGAGCCGGTGCACGGACTCGCGCACCCGCCCGGGCGGCAGGCCACCCCAGTCGGCGAGCAGCTGGACGCGGTCGTAGCCGACGACGTCGTGCAGGCGCACGAGCTTCTCCGCCACGTGCTCGGCGGTGCCGATCATCAGCGGCCGGTCCGGTCCGGTGCCGTCGGTGAAGTCCGGCCGCGACACGGCGTACCCGCTCCCGCCGGGCCGCTTGGGCCGCAGGAAGTCGTGGTAGTGGCGGTAGGTCGAGGCCGCCTCCGCCGCGGAGGCCGCGCCGAAGTAGTGCGCGGCGACCCCGACCCGGAGCCGGTCGCCGTGGCCGGCTTGCCGTCCGCGGCGCGGTAGAGGCCGGCCAGCTGCCGCAGGTGGCCGGGGTCGCCGCCCAGGTAGCCGAGGATCAAGGGGAGCCCGAGCGCGCCGGCTCTCGCCACGCTCGACGGTGAGCCGCCCGCGCCGATCCAGACCGGGAGGGACTCGCTGCGCGGCACCACGACCGCCCGGTCCAGCGGCGGCCGATCGCGGCCGCGCCAGGACAGCACGGGTTCCTCGCGCAGCCGCAGCAGCAACGCCAGCTTCTCGGCGAACACTTCGTCGTAGCGCGCGATGTCCACCCCGAACAGCGCGAAGGGTTCCGGGTAGGCGCTGCGCCCGGCGGTGATCTCGGCGCGTCCGCCGCTGAGCAGGTCCAGCGTCGCGAAGTCCTGGTACACCCGGACCGGGTCGTGCACGCTCAGCACCGTCACGCCGCTGGTCAGCCGGATCCGGGTGGCCGCGCGGCCACCGCGGCGAGCACGGGCACGGGCGACGACACGGCGAAGTCCCCGCTGTGGTGCTCGCCGACGCCGAAGACGTCGAGACCTTCCTCGTCGGCCTGCACGCCGAGGTCCACGATCTGCGCGAGGCGGGCGGCTTCGGTCACCTCCCGGCCGTCCACCGTCCGCGGCTGCCGGTCGCCCAGGGTCGCCACGCCGATCTCGACGCTCATCGCCGCTCCCGCCGTCTCGAAAACTGGAAGGGGTCTTCCATTTCCGCTACGGTACGCTATCCGGAAGACCTCTTCCAGATCGGGGTGAGTGAGCCATGGCACCCGGCCCCCGGCGGCCCCGCGCGGACGCGGCGCGCAACCGCCGTCGCCTGCTGGACGCCGCGGCCGCGGCGTTCGGCGAGACCGGCATCGACGTGCCGATGAGCGAGGTGGCCCGGCGCGCCGGCGTCGGCATCGCGACCCTGGCGCGCAACTTCCCGGCGCGCGAAGACCTGATCGCGGCCGTCTTCGGCGCCTCGATGACCGCCTACGCGGACACCGCGGCCGCCGCGGCGGCCGACCCCGACCCGTGGCGGGCGTTCTGCGGCTTCATCGAGTACGTCTGCCGCATCCCGCAGCGGGACCGCGGGTTCGGCCAGGTGCTGACGACGATGTTCCCGGGGGTCGAGGTCCTCGAATCGGAACGCCAGCGCGGCCTGCGCGCGTTCATCCGCCTGGTGCGCCGGGCCAAGGAGGCGGGCGGCCTGCGCCCGGACTTCTCCCCGCACGACCTGCCGTTGATCATGCTGGCCACGGCCGGGGTGACCCGTGCCGGAACCCCGGCACTGGCCGCGGCGGCGGACCGGCTCGTCGGCTTCCTCCTGCAGGCCTGCGCCGCCGGCAACACCGGCCCGCTGCCGGGGCTGCCACCGCCCCGGGAGCTCTACCAGGCCCTGGAAGCCGGCGGACGCGGCTGAGCCAGGCGGGCCGTCGGCCCGCGGAACCGTCAGGGGGTGACGCGGGACGGGCGCGTCCAGCGGGCGAGCAGGACGGTGGCGTCGTCCTGCAGTTCGCCGTTCTGGTGGGCGAGCACGGCTTTCGTGAGCCGGCGGGCGGTTTCCGGTGGCGGGTTGCCCGCGGCGGCCTCGCGGCGCAGGAAGTCCAGCAGGCGCGGTTCGCCGAAGAACTCGCCGGTGTGGTCCCGGGCTTCGGTGATGCCGTCGCTGTAGAGGACCAGCCAGTCCTCCGGTTCCAGCGTCTCCTCGCCGACCCGCAGCTCACCCAGCCCGAGGCCCAGCGGGAGGCACCGGCCCGCGGCCAGCGGCTTGACGATCTTCCCGGCGCGCATGACCAGGGGACGGGGGTGGCCGGCGTTGAGGTAGCGCAGGCGCCCCGTGGTGAGGTCGAGTTCGGCCAGCACGGCCGTCGCGAACGCGGCGTCGCCGAAGTGACCGCCGATGGTCTCGTCGATCAGCCTGGCTTGTTCGAACAGGCCGTGACCGGCCCGGCGGGCGCTGCGGTAGGCGGACAGCGCGGTGGCGGCGATCAGGGCGCTGCGCAGGTCGTGCCCGACCGCGTCCAGCACCAGCAGGCTCGCGGTGGTCTCGGACAGCGCGTAGTCGAAGGCGTCGCCGCTGACGCTGTCCCGGGGTTCGACGACACCGGTCACGACGAAGCTGTCGACGCCGGCGGTCAACGGCGGCAGCAGCGACCACACCAGTTCCGCGTCGACCGTCCGCCGGGTCCGCAGCCGGATCCGGTCCAGTTCGTCCCCGTACTGCGACATCAGCACGACCAGGTGTCCGAGCAGCATGGACAGCCACCGGCACTGGACGCGCAGGCCGGGGTCGTACAGGTCGTCGACCTCGCCGGCCTCGACCTCGAGGACGCCGAGGCGTTCCGCGCCGTCCAGCAGCGGCACCCACAGGCGCGGCCGGCCGGGCGCCTCCGACGGGAGGATCTGGATCTGCCGGAACGCGCGTCCCGCGAGGGTGGTGTCGACGTCGAGCGCCTCGCGTCCCGGCGCGCTGCCGGGGAGGGGGTGCAGGCGGCGCTGGCCGTGATCGACGAGGTAGACGCCGATCCGCACGCCGAGCGCGGTGGCGGCGGCGGCCGTCACGCCGGCCAGCCGGTCGGGTGGGGCGAGTTCGGTGCCCTCCAGCAGCCGCACCAGCGCGGCGAACGGCGCGGTTCTCGGGACGCTGTCCCGGATCTCCCGGCTGAAGCCGGCCCGGTGGGACCAGGTCAGCTCGTCCAGGCGTTCGTTGACGGCGAGGGCGAGGGTGTCGCGTTCCAGCGGTGGCAGGTCGGACAACCCGTGCAGGTAGGCGTCGACGTCGACGAACCCCGTCTCGCCGCCCAGCCCGAAGTACCGCAGCCACAGGTCCTCGACGGACAGCTCGGCCCGGTTGAACGCCAGCGCCAGGCTGCGTTGCTGCTCGGCCTGCCGATCGTCCTTCACGGGAGTCCACCGCTCATCGCAGCCGTCGCACGGTGGACTGGGCCAGGCGCTCGGCGGTGTGGCGGACGGTGGCGCGCTCCTGGCCGGCCAGCTGCGCCAGGGTGAGCAGCGCCGCGCGTTCGTCCACGCGGTCCCGCGCCATGATGATGCCCTTGGCCAGCTCGACGACCTCCCGGCCCCGCAGGGCCTCCGCGACGTGGGCACTGGCGCGCTCGGCGTCCTGGGCGGTCCGCACGTTGCCGATCAGCATGGCCGCCTGCGCCGCGAACATGGTGAGCAGGTGCTCCTCCCGCTCCCCGTAGGCGTGGGGCGGAACGGCGTAGACCTTCAGCGCGCCCAGCGGCTCGGGGCCGGCCACCAGCGGCGCGCTCAACGCCGACCGCAACCCCAGCTCGGCCGCCGGTCGCGACCAGGCAGGCCACCGTTCGTCCACCGCGAGATCGTCGGCTCTGACGACCACCCGGTCCGCCCACGCGGTCAGGCACGGGCCGTGCCCGAGCCGGTACTGCAGCGCGTCGGCCCGCTCGACGACCTCGTCCGTGGCCGCCGCGGTCATCCGCGCACCGTCGCGGTCCAGCAGGCTGAGGCCCGCGCCGGTCGTTCCCGGCACCATCTCGACCGCCAGCGCGGTGATCAGCTTGAGGGCCGTGTCCACCTTCTCGGCCGACAGCAGCAAGCCGGACATCCGCGCGAAGACCGCGGCCAGGTGCCCGGCGGTCAGCTCTTCGATCGCCGGCGGTTCGCTCGCGCGCGGGAGATCCGAGGTCATCGCCGGCGCCTCCCTCCGCGCTCGGGTCTGCTGCCCTGGTCCGGCGCGGCTACCCGGTTTCGCGTCGCTCAACCGGACCAGCTCGGTGCGCGCGGCCGGGCACCGCTGACGGCCGGCTGGGAGGGCCGCGGCCGACGGCGGCACGCGCCCGGTCTCGATGAGGTACGGGGCCTCCAGGCGGCCGACCGGGAAGGGGCACCCGGGTGGACAAGTCGACATGCCGAGCCCCGCGACACCGCCGTGGCAGCCCTGCCGGAAACCGGCCGGGCCGGGCAGCTCGACGACGGCCGCTCGCGGACCCCGTTCCTCGCGGCGCCGCCGTTCGGCCCGACGGCACGTCAGGCCGCGCGCCGTCGACCGCCTTCCGCGCGGGGCGGTGTGGTCAGCCGGCGTTCCAGATGGCCTTCACCTGGCTGACGAATTCGGCCCGGCTGCCCGCGGCGATCGCCCCGACGCGGGTGCGGTAGCAGTCCAGGACCGCGTCGAAGCGGGTGGCGTGCAGGAACTCCCGCACCACCGGCCCGTTGCCGGTGACCACGCGCACGCGCGACGTTCCGGAGCTCTCGTGCACGGTGTGGATCGCCCGCGCACCGGCCACGGACAGGAACGACAGCCCGGACAGGTCCAGGAGCAGCACCTCGGGCGGGTGTTCGGCGGCGAACAGCTGGGCGGCCGCCTGTTCCAGCTTCAGTGCCGTCCCGGCGTCCAGTTCCCCGTAGAGCACCAGGATCACCACGTCGGAATCCCGGTGCGACTGCGCCACTTCCAGACGTTCCGGCCGGAAAGATTCCCTCACGACCGCCACCTCCCCGACCCGCCGCAGGGCCCCTTCGAGAAGTTGTCGGTCATCGCGGACACCGTCCTTGATCAGGGATGCCGGTCGGCCCGATGCGGGCCGTCGTCGGGGGCTACCCGACCCGGCGGCGCGGCAAACCGGCGTTCGCGGGCCGGCTGACCGGCGACGGCCGGCCCGGGACCGGGCGGGCTCGCGGGCGCCGGGCCGTCAGCGGGCGGCGAGCGCGCGGCGCACCTCCTCCGCGCCCAGCACCACGGGGGAGCGCAGCGAGCCGACCTCTTCGATCTCGATCTCGACCACGTCTCCCGGCCGCAGCCCGAGATCGAGGCCCGGGACCACGGATGTGCCCGTCGAGAGCACGGCGCCGTCGGGGAAGTCGTTGTCCCGCCACAGGTATTCGACCAATTCGGCCGGTTTGCGGTTCAGCTGGGCCGTGGCGGATTCGCCGGCGAACACTTCGTGCCCGTCGCGCAGGATGCGCATGCGGAGGGCGAGGGCCAGCGGGTCCGGAACCTCCCACGCCGGCCGCACCCGCGCCGAGACCGCGCACGAACCGGTGTAGATCTTGGCCTGGGGCAGGTAGAGCGGGTTCTCGCCTTCGATGCTGCGGGAGCTGACGTCGTCGACCACCACGTACCCGGCGGTCTCCCCGGCGCCGGTCAGCAGCAGGCCGAGTTCCGGTTCCGGCACGTTGTTGGCCGAATCGGCGCGGATGGCGATCGGCTCGCCGTCGGTGACCACGCGCCACGCGGACGACTTGAAGAACAGCTCCGGCCGCTGGGCGCGGTACACCCGGGCGTAGACGTCCGCGTCGGCGCTCTCCTCACGGCGGGCCTCCTCGGACCGCAGGTACGTCACCCCGGCGGCCCACACCTCCATCCGACCGTCCAGCGGCGGCAGCAGGCGCGCCCCGGCCGCGGACACCGGCTCGCCGGCCGCCTCGACCAGCTCGCGGATCTCCGCCAGAGGGCGGCGCAGCAGGTCGCTCATCGACGGCACCGCGAGCGGCCGCAGCCGCTCGCCGGTGAGCACGCCGACCCGGGCGTCGCCGGTTCCGTCGGTGAATCGCACCAGGTGGCTCATCCCGGACCTCCTCGTTCGGCGGCACTGGACCACGTCCGGTTCCGAACCTACGGAGTGCCCAGCGCGGTGGTCAACGACTGCCGAGGACGGCGTGCAGCCCGGGCTGGAGCCGGTCGCCGTGGGCGCGGACCAGGTCGTCGCACAGCTCGAAGATCCGCTCGACCGGCAGCGCCGCCGCCGTGGCCGGGTCGGTCATCGCCGCGTGGCGGATGTGGTGCGGGTCGTTCTCGACGGCCGCGCGCACCACCAGCTCGTCGACGCTCAGATACGTCCGGTTGAGCGCCGCGAGCTGCGGCGGCAGCGCGCCGATCCGGGTCGGCCGGACGCCGGTGCCGTCGACCAGGCACGGCACCTCGACCACGCCGCCGGACGGCAGGTTCTCGATCAGGCCCCGGTTGACGACGTTGCCGTAGACGGTCCGCGGGGTGCCGGTGACCATGCTGTGGACGATCTGCGGTGCGTATTCGCCCGTGCCTTCCACGGGCAGCGGCTCGTCCGCCGCGAGCGCCCGGCGGGTCCGTTCGTACTCGGCTTCGTTCTCCGCGACGATGCCGAGGTAGTCCCCGATCGGCAACCGCAGGCGCTCGATCTCGGTGTCGTGCTTGAGGTACCAGGGCACGTACTCGGCGGAGTGCTCGCTGGTCTCCGTCGGGTAGTAGCCGAGCCGCCGCAGCATGTCGAACCGGACGCGCCGCCGCAGCTGCCCGTCGGACTCGGCCAGCTCCCGCAGCCGCGGGTAGAGGTCGGCGCCCGCGTGCTCGAACCGCAGCACCCACGCCTGGTGGTTGACGCCGGCCGCGACGTAGGTGACCTCGTCGAACGGCACCCCGACGAGCTCGGCGAGCCCGTGCACGGTCCAGTACACCGAGTGGCACAGCCCGACGACCCGGGTCAGCCCGGTGGCCTCGCTCAGGTACTGGACGTTCATCGCCATCGGGTTCGTGTAGTTCAGCAGCCACGCCCCGGGGCAGACGTCGGCGATGTCGTCCCCGAGCACCTTGAGGAACGGGAACGTCCGCAGCGCGCGGAAGATCCCGCCGATGCCGAGCGTGTCGCCGATGGTCTGGCGCAGGCCGTAGCGCGCCGGGACCTCGAAGTCGGTGCGCGTCGCCGCCGCCATCCCGATCTGGACCATGTTCACGACGAAGTCCGCGCCGGACAGGGCCTCCCGGCGGTCCGCGTGCGCGGTGAGCACCGGTTTGACGCCGCGCGCGGCGGCGATCCGGTGGGCCGCGGCGAGCGCGGTCGCCAGCCGCTCCGGGTCGATGTCGTGCAGGGCGACGCGGACGCCGTCCAGCTCCGGGTAGGCGAACAGGTCGGCCAGGAGGCCCTGGGTGAACACGACGCTGCCCGCGCCGACGAAGGTGATCTTGACAGGCATGGGAATCCGATCGGTGGGGTGCGGGAAAGCGGGTCAGCCCTTGAGCCCGCTGGAGGTGATCGACTGGACGAACGTCTTCTGCGCGCCGAGGAAGGCCAGCAGCACGGGCAGCACGGTGATGACGTTGCCCGCCATCACCGCGGCCCAGTTCGTGTGGTGCTGGCCCTGGAACGTGGTGAGCCCCAGCTGCAGCGTGTAGGTCGTGTCGTGGTTGACCGCGATCAGCGGCCAGGTCAGGTCGTTCCACGTGCTGAGGAACGTCAGCACGGCCACCGTGCTCAGCGCGGGCCGCGACAGCGGCACCACGATGGTGAACAGCACGCGCAGCCGCGAGCAGCCGTCGATCCACGCCGCCTCTTCGAGTTCGCGGGGCAGCGACAGGAAGAACTGGCGCAGCAGGAACACCGCGAACGGCGTCACCAGCGACGGCACGATGAGCGCGCCGAGGGTGTCGATCAGGCCGAGCCGCTTCATCACCAGGAACGTCGGGATCATGGTGAGCTGGAAGGGGATCGCCATCGTCGCGAGCATCAGCGCGAGCAGCGCCCGCGAGCCGGTGAACCGCATCCGCGCGAACGCGTACCCGGCGAGCGTGCCGAACAGCAGGTTCGACACGACGGTCACCGCCGAGACGATCAGCGAGTTCGTGAACCAGCGCAGGAACAGCGCGTTCTCGAGGACGTAGCGGTACCCGGCGAAGTCCACCCGGGACGGCCACAGCGCGGGCGGGAACCGGTTGATCTCGGCGTTGCTCATCACCGAGCTGAGCAGCAGCCACCCCAGGGGCGCCGCGAACACCAGCGCCAGCGGCACGAGCAGCAGGTGCCAGGGGCTGAAGGGCAGCCGGGGCCGGCGCAGCACGGGCAGCGCGGCGCGGGTCGCGGACACGTCGAGCCGGGCGGGCTGGGCCGGCTGTGCCTTCATCGCAGCGCCTTCCCCGGCCGGCGCAGCAGGCGGACGGCGACCACGACCACCAGCAGGGCCAGCGCCAGCACGTAGGCCGACGCCGCGCCGTAGCCGGCGGTGAAGTTCTTGAACGCCTGCTCCCAGACGAAGTAGACGATGACCGTCGTCGAGCCGAGCGGGCCGCCCTTGGTCGTCACGTAGACCAGGTCGAACACCTGCAGCGACGTGATCAGCTGCCACAGCAGCAGGAACACCGTCACCGGGGTGACCGCGGGCAGCGTCACGTGCCGCAGCACGCGCCACGTCCCGGCGCCGTCCAGCCGCGCGGCCTCGACCAGTGACGGCGGGACGTCCTGCAGCGCGGCCAGGTAGACCACGACGCAGAAGCCGGTGCCGCTCCACAGCGTGATGCCGACCAGCACCAGCAGCGCCTGCGCCGGATCGGTCAGGAAGCCCTGCGGCGACACGCCGAGGTGGTGCAGCAGCGCGTTGGCCGCGCCGAACTGCGGGTCGAGGATGAACGAGAAGAGCACGCCCTGGGCCGTGGCCGACAGTACGAACGGGACGAACACGAGCGTCCGGTAGACCCCGACCAGCCGGATGCGCCGGTTCAGCGCCTGCGCCAGCAGGAACCCGAACAGGATGCTGAGCGGGACGTATAACGCCGTATAAAGCGCGGTGTTGCCGACCGCCTGAGCGAAGTGCGGGTCCTGGGCCAGCGCGGCGTAGTTGTCCGGACCGACCCAACGGCTGGGAGTGACGAGGTCATCGGCCTGGAAGGACAGCACCAGCGACCAGGCGACGGGCACCACGCCGAGGCCGAGGATGACGAGCACGGCGGGCGAGATGTAGGCCCAGGCGGTCGCGGTTTCGCGGCGCGGTCCGCGTTGTGTCGGTGGGACGGTGATGGGCCTCGGCAGTCCGGGCATGGCGGCTCCCTATCGCGGAATGATCAGGGCGGCGTTCGCGGCCGCGGCGCAGTCGCGCAGCGCGTCGGCCGGCGTCGCCTGGCCGAGCAGCACGGCGACGATCGCGGTGCCGAGCGCCGCCGACACCTGGGGGTAGGCCGGGTGCACCGGCCGGACGCGGGCGTTCTCCAGCGCGTCGACGAAGACCGGCAGGCCCGGGGTCTCGGTGGTTTTCTCCTGCCACGCGGCCAGTTGCCGCGTCCGGCGGCTCAGCGGCAGGCTGCCCGCGCCGTCGTCCCAGCGGACGTCCTGGGCCGGATCGGCCAGCCAGGCCAGGAAGGTGCGGGCCGCCGCCACGCGTTCCTCGCCGTTGTCGAACAGCGTCCAGGTGTCCGGGCCGGAGACGGTGACCGGACGGCCACTGAAGCTCGGCAGCGGCACGACCGCGTAGTCGATCCCGGCGTCGGTGATGTCGGGCAGCTGCCACGGGCCGGTCGCGACCATCCCGATGTGCCCGGCCTGGAACGCCTGGTACATCTGCTCGCTGCCGGTCTTGGGGTCGAGGTAGACGGCCTTCGCCGCGGCGAGGTCGCGGACGACTTCCAGGGCACGCACGCCCTGGTCGGCGAACCCGATGCCGCGCCCGCCGGCGCCGATCACGTCGCCGCCGAGGTCCCACACCATCGGCCACAGCCGCCAGACGGTGTCCTCGTCACCGGTGGCGGGCCACGCGGTGCCGAAGGTACCGCTGCCCGCGTCGGTGAGCTTCTTCGCCGTTTCGACGAAGGCGGCCCACGTCCAGCCCGCGGCGGGCAGCGGAATCCCGGCCCTCGCGAACAGTTCCTTGTTGCAGACCACGGCCAGGGAGTCGAGCAGCGCCGGGACCGCGCGGACGCGGCCGTTGACGGTGACCGCTTCCCGGGCCGGGGCCCAGAAACCGGGCCCCGCGTCGACGAGGCCGGTGACGTCGACGACGCTCGGGCTGCGCGCCACGCTGGCGAGGTCCGAACCGAACACGTAGGCGATGTCCGGGAACGACCCCGAGGCGAGCGCCGCGGTGATCTTCTGGAGCATCGCGTCGGCGAGGACGCCGCCGCCGAGGTCGACCCGGATCCCGGGGTGGGTCCGGTGGAAGTCCGCGACGAGCTCGTCGAGGACCTTCTTGCCGGTGTCGGTCTGGCCGTGCCAGACCTCGACCGTGACCGGGCCCCCGGCGGACCGCGCCGGGCCGCAGCCGCCCAGCGCGGCACCGAGGGCCAGGCCGCCGGCGCCGCGCAGGAATCCGCGGCGGTCCATCAGCTCGTCTTGCGGGGGAAGGAAAGGATCATCATCGCCGACTCCGGATGATGGTGGGCACGACCCCGCCTCGGACTCTCGCGTCCTGGCGACTCGGTCCGGGCTCGCGGTGGAACCGACATACCGGCTGGGCGTACCTCTGACGTCGGTGCTCCCGACGTGGACAGCAGTAAAGCGAGCGCGATCGAACGTGTCAAGGCGGGCTGTCAGCAGGTCTTGCGGACGTATCCGCTCGTCCCCTGGGGCACAACGTACAGGTCACGCCGGACCATGCTGATCGTGTTCTTCCACTCGGGGCAGCCCTTGCTCATGCCCGAAGCGGTGTACTCGACGTCGACCACGCGGTTGTCGAAGGGACCGGCGTAGTCGGCGCACTCCTCGTACTCGCCGCATTCTTCGGTGACGGCGAAGTCGAGGCCGTTGGCGACCCGGTTGCCGGCCAGCTCTGGGGTGTTCTTCTGGGCGATGGCGAGGTTCTTGCTGTGCGCGCGGGCCGACAGGAGCTTGATGTACTCCTGCGCGTGCGTGGTGGTGAGCAGGTTCCTGGACCGGCTGTAGCTGTCGTAGTTGTCCGGCTCGATCGCCTGGTACCCCTTCGACGCGCACGTGTCGATCCAGCTGCCGACCTTCGCCGCGACCCGGGTGCGCTTGTCGGCGGTACGCAGGTCGAGCAGGGTTTCGTGCCAGTCGGGGTCGACGACCTTGGTGCCGCTGGAATCGCGGAGGAGCAGGTCGCTCGGCCAATCGCCGTCCTGGCCTTCCTGGGCCTGGAAAGCGTTGAGGTAGCAAATGTTGTACTTGCCGCTCGCCGGGGCCGCGGAGACGTCGCGGCTGACGATCTGCACCCCGGACGGCGGGGTGTAGGCGCCGCCGATCTGGTAGTCGAACCCGGCGGCCTTCGGCGGCAGGGTGACCGCGGCCGCGGCCGGGGCGGCGATCGCGGCGAGGGTGCCGGCGGCCAGCGCGCCCGCCGCCGTGAACGAAGCGATGCGGCGGCCGTGGCGGGGGAGAAGACCCTTCATGCGGACTCCATCTTCGTCGGGGCTGTTGTCGGCGAAAGGTAGGCAGCGCGACCACCGCGGTCAACCAAACGCGCATTCCCGATGAGCGTTTTCACCGGTCCTTTCCGGACACCGCTTCGACCACGGTGACCCGGACGCCGGCCCGGCGGATCGCCACAACCGCGTCGGGCGCGGCGGAGGAGTCGGTGATGACTTCGTGCACGTCCTGGATGTCACCCATGCGGGCGAGGGTGGTCCGCCCGAGCTTGCTGCCGTCGGCCAGCACGATCACCCGCCGGGCCCGGCCGAGCATGGCGCGGTTGGTCCGGGCCTCGTTCTCGTCGTGCGTGGTGATGCCCGCCGCCGCGTCGATGCCGTCCACGCCGACGAACGCGGTGCCGACGCTGATCGAGGCCAGCACGTGCTCGGCCCAGGGGCCGACCAGCTCGTAGGACTGGGGCCGGGCGACGCCGCCGACGACGACCAGCTTCAGCCGGGGGTGCAGGGCCAGGTCCATCGCGATGTTCAGCGCGTTCGTGACCACCGTCAGATCCGCGCGACCCGGCAGTTCCCTGGCGAGTTCGCTCGTGGTGGAGCCGCCGGTCAGGGCGATGACGTGCGGTCCGGTCGGCAGCGTGCGGATCGCCGCCTGCACGATGGCGCGTTTGGCGTCCCGGGACCGGCTTTCCCGGTAGGGCGGCGGCACCTCGTTCGTGCGCCCCCGGGGCCGCGCGCCGCCGTGGGTGCGGGTCAGCAGCCGCTGTCCCTCCAGTTTGGCCAGATCGCGCCGCAGCGTGGCGGCGGAGACGCCGAACCGGGCGCTGAGCTCACCCACGTGCAGCTCGCCGGTGTCCGCGAGCACCCGCAGCAGCTCCGAGAGCCGTTCGGCCCGGCTGGTGCGCCTCTTCCGGGTGGACATGGGCCGAGCCTACGACAGCCGGCGAAACGCTCACTCCGAATGCGCGTTTGGACACCGGACCTTGCCCCCGGCCCGGGGCGCGGATGAGTCTCCGGAAGGACGACCCGGAAATCGGAGGCAAGCACCTATGCACAGCAACGGGCGGTTGCCCGGCGACAGCCGGACCGCGCGGGAGATCGAGCAGCAGCCCGCCACCTGGAGCCGGGTGGCCGACGCCGTCCGGCGGGCCCGGCCGGAAATCGAGCAGCTCGTCGGCGGGGCCGACCGGCGGATCGTGCTCACCGGCGCGGGCACCTCCGCGTTCGTCGGCGAGGTCGTGGCCCGCGATCTCGCCCGCCACCTCGGCCGGCCGGTCGAGGCGATTGCGACCACGGAGATCGTCGCCGACCCGCTCGCCGTGGTCGTGGACGACCGGCCGATCCTGCTGGTTTCCTTCGCCCGCAGCGGCAACAGCCCCGAGTCCGTCGCGGCGGCGGACCTGCTGCACCGGCTGGCGCCCGGGCTGCGGCACCTGGTGATCACCTGCGACCCGGGTGGCGAGCTGGCGCGGCGGTGGTCCGGCGCCGGGAACGCCGTCGTGGTCGCCCTGCCGGACGAGGTCAACGACCGCGGGTTCGCGATGACCTCGTCCTTCACCGGGATGGCACTGGCCGCCCTGCTCGCCTTCGGGCTGGAGGTCGACGTCGAGGCCCTGGCGCGCGCCGGGTCCACTGTGATCGGCGCGGCCGCGGAACACGCGGCGGCGATCGCCGGCGCCAAGCCGGCCCGGCTGGTGTTCCTGGGCTCCGGGCCGCTGCGCGGGCTGGCGCGGGAAGCCGCGCTCAAGTGCCTCGAGCTGACCCGGGGCGAGGTGGTCGGCATCGCCGACTCCGCGCTGGGCTTCCGGCACGGGCCGAAGTCGGTGCTCGACGAGCGCACCATCGCCGTGGTCTTCCTCTCCACCGATCCGCACACGCGGCCCTACGACGTCGACATCGCGCGCGAACTGGTGCGGTCACTGGGCGAGGAGCGGGTGGTCGTGGTGGGCGCCGGCGACCCGGGAGAGTTCGACGGCGCCCGGATCTGGCCGGTGCCCGCGCCACCCGGCGTCCCCCTCGCCGGTCACGCGCTGCTCGCCGTCATCGCGGCCCAGACCACGGCGCTCGCGTGCTCGCTCGCGCTGGGCGTCACCCCGGACAACCCGTTCCCCGAAGGGGAAGTGAACCGCGTCGTGCAGGGCGTGGTCATCCACGAGTTCGCGCCTCCGGAGGTGAGCTGACGTGTTCCTCGGTGTCGACGGCGGGGGGACGAAGACGGCCTTCTGCCTGGTCGATCCGGACGGCCGGGTCGTCGCGGAGGCCAGGACCGCGAGCGTGTACTACCTGAGCGAAGGCCTGCGGATCGTGGAACCCCTGTTGCGCCAGGGGATCGGCGAAGTCTGCGCCGCCGGGGGTATCGCGGTCCCGGACATCGCGTACGCGTTCTTCGGCCTGCCGGCCTACGGCGAGATCAGCGCCGACGTGCCGGTGCTCGACGAGGTGCCCGCCCGGATCCTCGGGACGCGGAACTACCGCTGCGGCAACGACATGATCTGCGCCTGGGCCGGATCACTGGGGGCCGTCGACGGCATCAACGTCGTCGCCGGCACCGGTTCGATCGCCTACGGCGAACACGACGGCAGGCAATGGCGGGGTGGCGGCTGGAGCGAGCTGTTCGGGGACGAGGGCTCCGGCTACTGGGTCGCGATCCAGGGCCTGAACGCGTTCAGCCGCATGGTCGACGGGCGGCTGCCCGCCGGGCCGCTCGTCGAAGAGCTGCGCCGGGCGCTCGGCCTCGCCGCCGACTTCGACGCGATCGACGTCGTCGTGAACCGGTGGCACGGCGACCGGGGCCGGATCGCGAGCCTGAGCAAGGTCGTGGTCCGGGCCGCGGACGCCGGCGACGCGGCCGCGGCCGGGGTGCTCCGGGCGGCCGGGCGGGAACTCGCGCTGCTCGTGGACGTCGGCCGGACGGCGCTGGAATTCGAAGCCACGCACCGGGTTCCGGTGTCGTACTCCGGGGGCGTGTTCGGGTCGGCGCACGTGCTGACGTCGTTCCGCGACGCGCTGTCCCTCGAATACGACCTCCGTGCGCCGCTGCTGGAACCGCACATCGGTGCCGCGCTCTACGCGGCGCGTCTGCACGGACACCCGTTGCGGGCCGAGCAGGTCCACTCGATCGCACCCCTGTCCCGCTGAGGAGCCGAGATGTCGTTCAGCCGTGCGAACAGCTGGGTCCCGTACGCGGGACTGCTGGTGGTGTTCTGGGGCGTGTGGGGAGCTTTCTCCAGCCTGCCCACGAAGCTCTACGCCTACCCCGACCCGATGGTCTACGTGGTCTGGGCGCTGACCATGCTCGTGCCCGCGTGGTTTTCGCTGCGGGGGAAGAAGTTCGACCGCGGCCGGGCCGCCGCCGGGTACGGGCTGCTGATCGGGCTCACCGGCGCGGGCGGGCAGCTGGTGCTGTTCAAGGCCCTCACGATCGGACCGGCCTACGTCATCTTCCCCATCGTCGCGCTTTCGCCCGCGGTCACGGTGCTGCTGGCGTTCGCCGCGTTGCGCGAGCGGCTCGGCGGGTGGTCGTGGGCCGGCGTGGTGCTCGCGCTGGTCGCCGTCGTCCTGTTCTCGGTCTCCACCGGCGACGGCGGCGACAGCGGGTGGCTCTACCTGCTGCTGGCGGTCGGCGTCTGCGTGGCGTGGGGTGTCCAGGCGTTCTTCATGCGCAAGGCGGCGCTCGCCGGGGTGGACGACGCTTCGACGTTCGGCTGGATGACCGTCAGCGGGCTGCTGCTGATCCCGGTCGCCGTGCTGATGATGGGCGGTCTGCCGCTGGGGTTCGGGTGGCAGGCGCCCGCGCTCACCGCGGGCACCCAGCTACTCAACGCGGTCGGCGCGCTGTTCCTGGTGATGGCGATGAGCCGCGGCAAGGCCTCGATCGTGGCGCCGGTGACCAACGCGCTCGCCCCGGTGCTGACCATCGTCCTGTCGCTGCTGGTCTTCGGGGCCGCGCCGACCGGGTTCCAGATCGCGGGCATCGTGCTGGCCCTCGCCGGTTCGACCCTGATGGTCCACCGCGCGGAGAAGAGCAGCGAACCGGTACCGAGCAGCACGGCGCCATGACGTCCCGGATCCTCACGATCACCCTCAACCCCGCCATCGACGTGACCTACCGGACCGGCGCGCTGCGCCTGGGCGGGACCACGCGGGTGCCGGACGTCCGGTCCCGCGCCGGCGGCAAGGGCGTCAACGTCGCGGCCGTGGTCCGCGAACTGGGCGGCGAAAGCCTGGTGCTGGCCCTGACCACGACCCGGGCACCCGACGAGTTCCGGGACGGCCTGGACGGGCTGGGTCTCGCGCACCGGCTCGTCCCGGCCCTGCCCGCGGTGCGGCGGACGGTGGCGGTGGTGACCCCCGCCGACGGGACGACGATGCTGCAGGAGAACGGCTTCCCGGCCGGCCCGGCCGGCGAAACCGGCATCCTCGACGCTCTCGGTGACGAGCTCGCGGACGGGGCCGGAGCCGTCGTGATCTCCGGGAGCGTGCCGCCGGGGCTGAGCGCCGACGTCCCCGCGAAGCTGGCTCGGCTGTGCGCCCGGCACGACGTGCCCGTCATCGCCGATGTCTCCGGCGACGCACTCCGCGAGGCCGCCGGCAGCGGCGCGGTGCTCATGCCGAACGAGGACGAACTGGCGGAACTGGCCGGACCCGGAACCTGTCAGGACCTCGTGGCCGCCGGGGCTCCGGCAGTGGTCGCCACCTTCGGCCCCGGAGGCGCGGTCGCCGTGACGGAACGGGGTACCTGGCGCGCCCGGCCCGCCGAAGTCGTCACCGGTAATCCCGCCGGGGCCGGGGACGCGGGGGCCGCCGCGCTGGCGATGCACCTCACCGGGTCCGAAGTGGACTGGCCGGTTGCGCTGGCGGACGTGGTCGCCACGTCGGCCGCCGCGGTGCTGCGGCCGGTCGCCGGCGAGATCGACGTCGCGGCCAGGGACCGGTGGATTCGTGCGGTGGAAGTGGAGAGGATCCGATGAACTGGGCCACCTTGCTGGACGAGCTGCGTGCGCGGCGGTGCGCGATCGGGGCGTTCAACGCGATCCTGATCGAACACGCCGAAGCCGTCGTGGCCGGGGCGGAGCGCAGCGGGCTGCCGGTGGTGCTGCAGATCTCGCAGAACGCCGTCCGCTACCACGGTTCGCTCGCGCCGTTCGCGGTCGCCTGCCTGCGGCTGGCCGAGACCGCGTCGGTGCCCGTGCTGGTCCACCTCGACCACGTCGAGGACGAGGAGCTGATCCGGGAGGGCCTCGACCTGGGCATCACGTCGGTCATGTTCGACGCGGCCGCGTTGCCGTACGCGGAGAACGTGGCCCGGACGAATGCCGTCGTCGAACGCTGCCACGCCGCGGGCTGCCGCGTCGAGGCGGAGCTCGGCGAGATCGGCGGCAAGGACGGTGCCCACGCCCCCGGCGTGCGCACGGACCCGGACGAAGCCGCCGAGTTCGTCGCCGCGACCGGCGTGGACTCGCTCGCGGTGGCCGTCGGCTCGTCGCACGCCATGGCCGACCGCAGCGCGGTGCTCGACGAGGAGCTGATCGCGGCGCTCGCGCACCGGGTTCCGGTGCCGCTGGTGCTGCACGGTTCCTCGGGCGTGCCCGACGAAGGCCTGCGCGGGGCGGTGGCGAGCGGCATCGTCAAGGTCAACATCGGCACGCGCCTGAACCAGGTGCTCACCGAGGCGGTGCGTTCGACGCTCGGGACGCACGCGGCCCTCACCGACCCCCGCCGTTACCTGGCCCCCGGCCGGGACGCCGTCCGGGACGAGGTGGCCCGGCTGCTCACCCTGCTCGCCCGATGAGGCGCCTTTCTTGAACGAGCGATCCAGATAAGTCGTGGGGCGCCGCGTCGGCGACCGGGCGGCGGCAGGTGCTGCGCAGCTCGGGTTCAGGCTGCGATGCGCTGACGGCGCCGGCGGGTGCGGCGGGGCGGACCGCGGAAGTTGTGCGCCGTCCGTCCGGCGTCACGCGGCGGCCGGCGGGTCGTGGTGCGAGTGGACAGCAGTGTGGCTGGGCCGTATCGGAGTGTCGGCGGCGCGTCCGAGCTTCCGTCCGGCGTGGCACCGTGACCCGGGCCCCGCTCCGCTACTCGAACACCCCGTAGCCCGCGACGGCGTGCGCCCGGACGCCGTCCATGTCGAGTTCCACGCCGATGCCGGGCGTGTCGGGGATCGTGATGTAGCCGTCCTTGACGATCGAGCCGCTGCCGTCGGGGGCTCGGACGTAGCTGTCCCACACCGCGCGTTCCTCGAGGGCGTGCCACTCCTGGACGAAGAAGTTCGGGATCGCCGCGCACTGGTGCGAGGTGGCCATCGTGCCCAGCGGCGTCGACACCAGGTGCGGGGCGAACGGGATGTAGTGCAGCTCCGCGAGGTTGGCGATCTTCTTGGCCTCCGCGAGACCGCCGCACTTGGGCACGTCCGGCTCGATGACGTCGACCGCGCCGCGTTCGAGCAGCTCGCGGAAACCCCAGCGCAGGTACAGGTTCTCGCCCGCGCAGATCGGCGTGCGGGTCTGCGCGCGCACCCGCACCAGCGCGTCGACGTTCTCCGCCGGCAGTGGTTCCTCGAGCCACATCAGACCGAACGGCTCGAGCTCCCACGAGATCCGGCACGCGCTCGGCACGTCGTAGCGGGCGTGGAGGTCGATGGCCAGGTCGACGTCCGGTCCGATCGCTTCGCGGACGGCGGCCACGCGCTCGACCATCGAGCGCAGCTCGGCGGCGTTGACCGTGTGGTTGAAGACGTCGAACTTGGCCGGGTGGGACAGGTCGTCGATGTCGAACTTGAGGGCGGTGAAGCCTTCGGCGACCATCCGCTGGGCCCGGTCGACGCACCCGGCGGCCGAGCCCGCCGGGTCGTCGCCGTCGCCGCAGTCGGCGTAGAGCCGGATCCGGTCGCGGAACTTCCCGCCGAGCAGCCGGTGGACCGGCTGGCCCGCGGCCTTGCCCGCGAGGTCCCACAGCGCGATTTCGATCCCCGACAAGGCGATCACGAACACCCCGCCCTGGGAGCCGGCGAAAACGTTGCTGCGGCGGAGTTTTTCCCAGCACCGCTCGACATTGCGCGGATCTTCGCCGATCAGGAGGGGGGTCAGTGACTCGATCATTCCCACGACGGCGCCCGCGCCGGCGTCGGGATTGGCTTCGCCGAACCCGCTGAGCCCCTCGTCGGTGTCGATCCGCACCAGCGTGGCCTGCCCGTGGTAGGCGACCACGGCCGTCGTGACGTTCACGATCCGCATTGCTCTCCCGTCACCGGGTGGTGCGTATGAACGGACTAATGCGACGTCTCACTTGTCCGATAAGCTGATGACATGCCAAGGAGACAAGAGTCTCCGGACGCTGTCAAGGTCCGGACCCTTCCGGTGCAGGTGGCGGCCCACCTGACCCGGCGGATCGTCCGCGGCGGAATCGAGGACGGCCGGGCGCCGTCGGAACTCGACATCTCCCAGGAGTTCGGCGTTTCCCGCGCGGTGGCACGGGAAACGCTCAAGATCCTCGCCTCGCTCGACATCGTCGACGTCGCGCAGGGCCGCCGCGTCGTCGTGCGCCCCCGGGCGGAATGGGACTACCTGAGCCCGTTGCTGATCGAGTGGCTGCCCACGGAGATCGTCGACGAGCTGCTGCAGGAGCTGCACCAGACGCGCGTGCTGCTCGAGCCGGAACTGGCCGCGATGGCCGCGGCGGCCGCCACCGAGGAGACGCTCGGCCGGCTCCGGGACGAGATCGGCCGCATGGCGGCGCTCGAAGCGGATCCCGACGCCTACCTCGCGGTCGACCACGAATTCCACATGGAGATCTGCCGGGCGGCGAACAACCGCATCCTGGACCGGATCATGTACTCCGTCCGCTGGCTCGGCACGGCCAGCCGGCGCGTCACCAACGAGGCACCGGCCGGGCTGCGCCGCGCCACCGCCCAGCACACCGAGATCTACGAGGCGCTCGTGGCGCGCGACCCGGAAGGGGCCCGCGCGGCGATGCGCCGTCACCTGAGCAACAACTACTCCACGCTCCTCGCGGAGAAGGAGCACCGAAGCAAGCGGGCCGCCAAGCGGCGTTAACGCACTGCACGACCGAGTTCCGCCAACCGTTGACGAGGACGGACGAGGCATGGCAGCACCTGTGACGGGACCGGCCGGCACCGGGCGCACGGCCGGAAAGCCGCGCGGGCTCGCCCCGTCGGCCTGCCGCACGATCGACCCCACCGCGGAGCTCGCGCCCGCCCCACGCATCAGCAGTTCGGCGTTCTGCGCCGCCTGAACGACCCACAGCGCGGCGCTCGCCCCGCTGTCCCGCCGGTTGCACCGTCAACGGAGACGGTGAGCGTCCGCCCGGACGCGAGAGGAGTGGTCATGGCAGAGAAAACGGAGTGGTCGAGGCGCACTTTCCTGGGGGTGAGCGCGCTGGGCGCGCTCGGTCTCGCCGGCTGCGCGAGTGGTCCGGCTCCCGCGCCGAAGGTCGACGTCCAAGTGCCCCAGGCCCTGCTCGACCAGGCGGCCGCGCTCCGCGGCGGGTCGGTGGGGATGCTGTCGCAGAAGCTGTACTCGGAGGCCGCGAACAAGGCGCTCGACCGCTCGTTGCAGGTGTTCGCCCAGGCCACCGGCACCACCATCCGCAACGACCTCGTCTCCGGCGACGCCGGGGACATGGTCGCGAAGATGGACGCCGAAGTGAAGGCGGGCACCAACCGCGATCTGGCCTTCATGAGCGACCGGCGGTTCGTCGGCCAGCTCCACAACCTCGGCCACCTCACCGACGTCACCGACGTGGTCGAGGAAATGCGCGCGCTGTACGGGAATCCCGCGACGGAGGCGGACAACTACTGCGTGTTCGACGGACGCTGGTTCGCGATCCCGTACCACTTCATCGCGACCGCGATGTACCTGCGCAAGGACTGGTACACGGAGAAGGGCCTGCCGCTCAAGCCCTTCTACTCGTGGGAAGAGCTGCGCGACAACGCTTTGGCGGTCTCCGACCCGGCGAAGCGGCGCTTCGGCTGGGGGCTCACGGTGAACCGCTCCGGTGACGCCAACGGTTTCATCGCCAACGTCATCAACACCTACGGCGGGGCGATCGCGGACAACACCGGCACGAAGGTGGTGTTCAACTCGCCGGAGACCGTCGCCGCCGTCAGTTTCATCGGCGACATCTACACGAACCCGAAGTACGCGCCGATGCTGCCGCCCGGCATCGGGAGCTGGACCGACTCGAGCAACAACGAGAACTGGCTGGCCGGGATCCTGGGCCTGACCCTCAACCAGTTCAGCGTCTACGCCGACTCGAAGACGAAGAAGAACCCGGTCTACGCCAACACGCACCCGTTCAACGGCGCCACCGGACCGGCGCTCGACCGGCCGCTCGCGTTCGGCGAATCCAACTCCTTCGTCGTGTTCAAGGGGGCGAAGAACCCGGATCTCGCCAAGCTGGTGGCGAAGTTCATGGTCGGCGGGAGCGCGCTGCTCGGCGTCGCCAAGGAAGCACCCTGCCTGGTCAACCCCTCGTGGGACAAGGTGTGGGACTCCGACCCGTACTACACCGGTGGTGACCCGGCCTTCGCCGCGCTGCGGGAGCAGACCCGCACCCCC
Organism: Amycolatopsis rifamycinica; assembly: GCF_000695625.1. Lineage (GTDB taxonomy): Bacteria > Actinomycetota > Actinomycetes > Mycobacteriales > Pseudonocardiaceae > Amycolatopsis > Amycolatopsis rifamycinica. Next base: position 111,972 of record NZ_JMQI01000024.1, on the reverse strand, counting down.
ATCCCGATCAAGACCAAGACCGGCTACGCGTTCCCCCAGAAACCGAGTCCCGGTGAGCAGGCCGCCACCGCCGCCTACCTGCTGACCGACATGATGCAGTCGGTCATCCAGGGCACCCGGCCGGCCGACGCCGTCGCCGCGACCCACGCCCGGATCGTCCAGGTCTTCGAGCAACAGGGCTACCGGCAGTGACCGTCCTGCGTCCGGAAAGGACAGAGCGGCCGGCGCCGGCCCGTCCGGCGCCGCGCGGGTCGTCCTCGCTCACGCGAACGCAGCGGCTGCTCGGGCGCGACTGGCGCCTGGCCGCGGTGTTCATCGGGCCGACGCTGCTGCTGGTCGCCGGCCTGATCCTGGTCCCGATCGTCAGCTCGGTCGTCACCAGTGCCACGGAACGCCACGGTGCGGAGACGGTCTTCGTCGGGCTGGACAACTACGCCGCACTCGCCGGCGACGCCCTCTTCCACCACGGCGTGCTCAACTCGTTCGTCTTCACCGCCTACGCCGAGATCTTCAAGGTGGCCTTCGGGCTCATCGCGGCGATGATGCTGCACCACATGCGCCGCGGCCGGGCGATCATCGCCGCGGTGATCCTGCTGCCGTGGGTGATCCCGACGGTCGTCACGGCGTTCACCTGGCGATCGCTGCTGGACCCGGTCTTCGGCAGCGTCAACGTCCTGCTCACCGATTCCGGCATCGGGCCCGGCCTCGCCGCGATCGGGCTCGTCGACTCCTGGCCCGCGGAGTGGCTGTCCGATCCCGCGCTCGCGATGCCGTCGGTGATCCTGGTCAACGTCTGGAAGGGCATCCCGTTCTTCACGGTGACGTTCCTCGCCGGGCTCAAGGCCATCGACGGCAACCTCCACGAGGCGGCGATGGTCGACGGCGCCTCGCCGTGGCAGCGCTTCGTGCACATCACGCTCCCGGGGCTGCGCCCCGTCATGATCGTGACGGTGCTGCTGTCGTCGATCTGGACGTTCAACAACTTCGACCTGATCTGGCTGATGACCCAGGGCGGCCCGGGGGACGCCACCGCCCCGTACGTGATGGTGGCCTACTCGAAGGCCATCCAGCAGCTCCAGCTGGGCGCGGGCGCCGCGGTCACCCTGGTGATGCTGCCGGTCATCGCCGTCCTCGTGGTGATCCTCGTGCGGATGATGCGCCGCAGCGACCTGCCCGGCGCCGGCGACCTGGGGCGCAGGCGGCTGACTCCCGGTCAGCGCCGGGCGCTGCCGTGGGTGATCGTCGTGGCCTCGGTGCTCGTGCTGGTCTGGGCGTCGCCGCGGATCGTCTGGAAAGCCGCGCTCGTGCTGGGGGTGTTCGTGCTGCTCGCGGCCGCCGTCGGCCGGGTCGTGTCCGCCCTCGCCGCGCGGAGCAGACGGGTGGCCGCCCGCCTGGTCGGCGGCACCGGCTCGGGAGTCGCGCTCGTCGGGCTGCTGGGCTTCGTGCTCGCCCCGCTCTACTGGATGACCGTCACGGCCTTCAAGTCCGACGACCAGATCGTCGCCCGCACCGACGACCTCTGGCCGACCCCGTGGAGCACCGAGCAGTTCACCAACCTGTTCACGAGCAAGGCGTTCGGCACCTGGTACGTCAACACGATCCTCGTGTCGGTGGCCTCCACGGTGATCGCCCTGGTCTGCGCGGCGCTGGCCGGCTACGCGCTGGCGCGGCTGAAGTTCCGGGGCTCGGAGAGCTTCACGGTGACGATCCTGCTCACCTACGTGATGCCGGGCGCGCTGCTGTTCATCCCGCTGTACCAGCTGATGAGCGGGATCGGGCTCAACGACTCGTTGTGGTCGCTCGTGCTCGCCTACCCGACCTTCACCCTGCCGTTCGCGACGTGGCTGCTCGTCGGCTACTTCAAGTCGATCCCGGCCGACCTCGAGGAGGCCGCGCTGGTCGACGGCTGCACGCGGTTCGGCGCGTTCCTCCGGATCGTGCTGCCGCTGGCCAAACCCGGCCTGCTCGCGGTCGCGCTGTTCACGCTGACCAACGCGTGGAACGAGTTCCTGTTCGCCTTCGTGTTCATCACCAAGGACGACCACAAGACGCTGCCCGTCGGCATGCAGTCGATGATCTTCGGCGACGTCGTGCCGCAGGGGCAGCTGGCCGCGGCCTCGCTGCTGATCAGCATCCCGGTCGTGCTCATGTACGGGTTCGGGCAACGGTTCCTGACCGAGGGCCTCACCGCGGGGGCGGTGAAGGGATGAGCGCCCCCGCCGTCAGCCGCGGCCCTGCTCGGCCCGCCACCGCTCGTATTCGGGCCGGGCCTCGTCGGACAGCGGGTAGTAGCGGCGGAGGTCACCGCCCTCGGCCAGCCGCATGCGGGAGAACTCCTCCCACTCGGCGTGCTCCCGGGCGACCGCCACGAGGGCGGGGGCGAGCTTGACCGGCACCACGACCGCCCCGTCGTCGTCGGCGACGACGATGTCGCCCGGCTCGACGAGGGTGCCGCCGCAGGCCACCGGCACGTTGACCGCGACGGGGACGATGTCGGTCTGGGCGTGGAAGTTCGGGGTGGCGCCCCGGATCCACAGCCCGAGCCCGAGCTGCTTGGCCTCGCCGATGTCCCGCAGGCACCCGTCGACCACGACGCCGGCCCCGCCGCGGCCCTTGAAGTAGGTCAGCATCATCTCGCCGAACACCCCGCTGCCCATGTCCCCGCGCGCGTCGACGACGATCAGGTCGCCGGCCCGCGCGTGGTACATGACGTGCCGGTGCAGCTGCTTTTCCGGTTCGGCGTATTCGTCGGCGGGGTAGAGGTCTTCGCGTTTCGGCATGAACTGCAGCGTCAGCGCCGGACCGGCCACGCGCACGCCGGGCGTCACCGAAACCGGCCCGCGGATGAAGGCGCTGCGGATGCCCATGCGGCTGAGCTCGGCGCTGGCCGTCGCACTGCCGATGGCCGCGAGGGCCGCACTGAGCTCGGCGGGCGGGCGGGCGATGTCGTGCGTCTCGACCACGTCGGTGAGCTCCCTCGGGTCCGCGCTGAACCGTGACTGCCGGAGATCTTCCAGCCTAGTCGGGCGAGCCCGCTTCCGCGATGGGTTCCGGCACCGGCCGACGTGGCGGGACCACGTCGGCCGGTGCCCGAACGAGCCCGGTCAGGGTTCGGTGCCCCAGTCGAGGGTGCCGGACCGGTAGGCCGTGGCCGTGGCGAGATCGGTGAACGACGCCGCCGTGCGGTAGCTGTAGTCGTCGGTCTGGACGAACGGGCCCCAGTCCGCCTTGGCCACCCTGACCTGGATCTCGCCGGTGGTGGCGCCGGCGGCGAGGGTGCCGCCGGTGAACGCGGCTTCGACGTAGGCGTCGGCACCCGGTCGTGGGGTGCTGAGCTTCACCACGCGCAAGGTCACGTTGGCGCACCCGAGAACCGCGTAGTCGCACCAGACCTGGTAACCCGGGTTGGTGGCGTCGCCGGTGAACCAGTACCGCGCGGTGACGCCGTTCAGCGCGATCGGCGCGCTGCCCCGGTTGACGATCTGGAGACCGGTGCGGATCTGGTTGCCGGTGGCCGCGTCGCTGCCGCGCTGCTGCACGGCGAGCGAGCCGGTGCCGGTGTTGCCGCCGCCGGTCGTCGTGGTGACCGAGACCGGGCCGCCGGCCGGGGACCGGTTGCCGGCCGCGTCCCGGGCGCGCACCGAGAACGTGTACGTCGTGGCGGGCGTGAGGCCGGTGACCTGGTAGCTGGTGCTCGTGGTGCTGCCGATCGTCGCACCGGCGGCATCCACCACGTCGTACCCGGCGACGCCGACGTCGTCGGTGGCGGCGGTCCAGGTGAGCCCGACGGCGGTGCTGCCGGGGGTGGCGGTGAGCCCCGTCGGCGCCGACGGCGGGGTGGTGTCCGCTGTGGACGGTCCCGGCGGGGTGCCCCACAGCACCGTGGAACCCTGGGCGAGCACCAGCCGCGAGGCGTTGGCGGGCGCGGTCCCGCTGGGCGCGAGGCCGGTGTGCGACCAGTCGTCGGCGGGGTCCCAGGTACCGGTGCTGGAGATCCGGAACTGCACCTCCTTGCGGTAGCGGGACTGCCCGCCCGGGGCGACGCCGCCGGAGCAGGTCACCTCGACGTAGTAGATCCGGCCGGAGAACGGGCGCACGGCCGGCGCGTCGCACTGGTTGTACGCGGAGCTGACCGAGATCTGGCCGGGGGTGGTCGTGCCGTCGAGGGTGAAGTAGTAGCGCAGCGAGCCGGTGAACGAGCGCGCCGGCCACGCCGACTTGTTGAGCACGTACGCCTTGACCTCGGTGAAAGTGCCGCCGTCGGGCTGGTTGAGGGCACCCTGGGCCAGGATTTCCGGCCCGTCCGGGGTTTCCACCGGCGGGAAGGAGGCCAGTGGCGTGCCGCCGTACTCGCCGTAGAGGCGGGCCAAGGCGCCGGTGAAGCCGGCGTTGTAGTCGAGGGCCACCTCGTTGTTGGTGTAGTTGCTCCGGTCGTCGGTGTACGCGTCGTTGGCCGAGCTCGGACCGCCGACGAGCGCGCCGTAGAGGACGTGCCGGCTCTGCGCGGGCTCGGTGATGCTGTCGGCCCAGGAGCCGTGCGCGGTGCGGTGGTGCGGGTTGCGGGGCGGGTTGACGCCGAACCCGACCTCGAAGCTCGCGCCGCGCGGGTTGTCGCCGAGCGCGTAGTCGATCTGCCGCACGGCGAAGTCGTGGTAGGTGCCGGCGCGGGTCGGATCGTTGGCCCGCAGCCAGTCCGAGTAGACGAGGGCCACGAACGCGGTGTTCGCCGCGTACCGCAGCGAACCCCACTGGTCGAGCACGGCCTGGCCGCCGGGGGAGTAGGGCACGCGCTGGCCGTTGACGCCGGTGGTCCACCAGTCGAGCCAGCGGTTGGCGTCGGCGACGTACTCGGGGTCGCGGGTGAGCTGGGCGAGCAGGACGTAGGCGCCGTAGGACTTGTCGTCCCAGGCCAGCGTCCAGCGGTAGGAGCGGGTGGTGGTCTGCGGCTCGGTGGCCAGCTTCGCGTACTCGGTGCGCGCCTTGGTCAGGTAGGTGCTGTCGCCGGTGGCCTTGTAGAGCCAGATCGCCCCCCACACCAGCTCGTCCTGGTAGCCGCTCCAGGACTTGTAGAAGCTCTGGGCGTCGGTGATGCAGTTGGAGTACGCGCCCCGGCGCTCGTCGGCGAACGAGTACAGCTGCTTGGCGTGGGTGAGCAGGGTGGCCGCGTAGGTGGGGTCGCCGGACTGGAAGACCATCGAGCCGGCGGCCAGCTGAGCGGCCGCCTCGCCGGCGAGGTCGGAGCCGGGGCAGGAGTCGTCGATGCGGTAGGCGGGCCGCGCCATGGCCATCGTCTCGGCGGGGCCCCACCACTTGTGGTCGTCGTCGCCCTTGCCGACCTGGCCGTAGAGCACGTGGGGCTGCGGGTGCGCCTTGATCAGCCAGTCGGCCCCCCAGCGCAGGTTCGACAGCAGGTACGGCCACTGGCCGGACCCCTGGTAGGCGGCGCGGTTCTCCAGCGCGCCCCAGGCGAGCATGGTCATGCTGAACTCGAACGGCAACCCGAACTTGACGTGGTCACCGGCGTCGTAGAACCCGCCGGTGAGGTCCACGCCGACGTCCTTGCCGTCGTCGAGGGCGGACGGGCCGCGCCAGGACACCCGGTTGCCGTCGGGCAGCGCCCCGGAGCGCTGGGCGTCGTAGAACCAGACGGCCTTCTGCAGTGCCTCGCCGTAGTTGAACTTCCCGGCGGCGGCGCGGGCGGACACGGCCGGAACCACGAGGGTGAGGCCAAGGACGAGCAGCGCCACGAACGCCTGGGACATCGACTTCGTCGTCGAAGTGCGCACTCCGCCTCCTTGTGTCTGGGAGCGCTTCCAGAGGGAGGGTAAGGAGCCGGATCGCCGGGTGTAAAGGAGCAGCGGCGGTAGTACGCGGTTCGGCGGTGTCGTGCGGGACTGTTCGGCGTAACGCCCGAAGGGGCGTTCTGGGAGCGCTCTCAAAACGGTGCGCCTTCGGGTGATTGACGCCGTGGCCCGTTTGCGTCGCCGGAAACATCGAAAGCGCACTATTCCCCCGAAAGTGCGCCGCGAGCACGCGGACCGGTGGTTCCGGATTGCCGGTCGTCGCGATCTTGCCGACACTCGGGGCATGGAGAACACGGTTTCCGAACCCGAGGCAGTGCCGGAGTCCGACATCCGGTTCCCGATCGTCCTGCGGGGGTACGACCGCCGTCAGGTGGACGAGTACGTGCGGCTCGCCGAGAAGCGCGTGGACCGGCACGAGAAGGCGCGGCGGGTGGCGGAGCGCCGGCTGGCCAAGGCCCAGGTCCCCGCGCCCCGCGCCCCGGAGCCGGACGGCGCCGCCGGGCTGGGCAGGCGGATCGAGAAGATCCTCCAGGTCGCGAAGTCCGAAGCCGCGGAGATCAAGGAGCAGGCCCGCAAGGAGAGCGAGGAGCTCCTGGCGGCCGCCGAGAAGACGGCCGCCGAGGCGCAGCGTGCTCGCGAGGAGACCGAACGCGCCGCGGAGCAGGAGGCGCAGCTCATCATTTCGCGGGCGGAAGAGGAAGCCGCGGCCATCCGGGCGGCACACCAGGCGGTGCTGAGCCAGCTGAGCCACATCGCGGACGGCGTCGAGGAGCTGCGGATCCGGTATGCCGGTGAGGCCGGGGCCGAGGCCGGGGACCCGGCCGAGCCGGAGACCGTGGACTCCGTACCTTCTCCCGCCTGACCGGGCTCTCGCCGGAGGCCCGCGGGGTGCGGGCTACTCCGGCTGTGTTCAGGCAGCCGACAGCGCCGCCCGGACCGCCCGCTCGACCAGGATCGGCACGAAGGCGCGGATGCGGGCGCCGGCGAACCGGGCGCGTTCCCGATCGATCATCGCGTGCAGGCGGGGGCGGGCCACGTTCGTGTAGTCCCGGCCCAAGCGGTCCTCCACCTGGGCGAGGTGGGTGTCGAGCTGCTCCGAAGCCATGGTGTCCAACGTGCTCATCGCTCACCTTCCGGTCGGCCGTGTACGGGGAACATGCCCCGTGAGACGAACCTCAGGTGAACCCGAGGTGAACAAGAAGGATTCCCGTGCCGGCCGGGGACTCCGGTACCCGCCGACGGTGACGATCGCCGCCGGTTCCCAGGGCACCGGCATCGTGATCCACCTCGGCTAGGGTCGCGCGTCCGAGATCCGTTGACGGCGCCGTACGTCAGAAACCGGGGACGCGCGACACTAGCGGCCGGCTGCCCCGTCCCGCGGCTGCTCGCCGGCGAGGAACTCGGCGGTGCGGCGGTGGGCGGTCGCGCAGACCTCGGCTTCGGTGCCGCGCAGGTGCTCGACGACCTCGCCGCCGGACCAGACCATGAGGGCGACCGCGCCGGGCCGGATCGGGGTCAGCCCGATGAGCCGGTGCTGCCCGTCGCGCTCGACGACCCGCTCGGCGGTGAGCCACTGACCGGTGGTGCCGGTGCGGGTGATCGTCCAGGCCGGATCCGCGGCCAGGTCGGCCACCGACCGGGGCACGAGCTGTTCGGGCTGTTCGTGGTGCACCCGGTCAGCCTCGCACGGCGGCCCGCCTCCGGTGATCCACGGGTGAATATCGGATGAACAACAGTACTCGTCAGTGGGTGTGACCCCGCGGCTCAGCGGAGGACGGTCCAGTAGAGGACGGCGGGGACGACGATCAGCAGGGCCACCGCGATCCAGTAACCACCCGCCCGCAGCCCGGGTGCGCGGGAGGTGACCAAGGCGTTCACGCCGAACACCACCAGCCCGGCGAACAACGCCGAGACCACGCCGAGCCCGATCACGATTTCCGCGCCGTCGTCGACCAGCGTGGGGTCGACCTCGCCCCACCCGAGCTCGCCGGCGATGACCTGCGCCGCCAGCATCGCGAAGGCGACCGGGTAGGCGCACGGGACGGCCAGCAGGAGGTTGAGCGGGACGCCGATCAGCCAGACCTGACCGGGGCGGAGCTCGCGGCGGGGCACCCGGTCATCATGCCGGATCACCCGGGCGAGGCGGCGATCGGTTTCCACGCCGGGGAACGGGAAAGCCGGAGAAATCCCCTCGGCCACGGTTCCCCGGCGCGGCCGGCCGGCGGATCCCGCGCGGAAGCTACGCGACCGGGTAGCCGGTCGCGGCGACGCCGCCGGCGACGGCGGCCAGGGTGGTGGCGGGGTTGAGCGCGGTCACGACGCTCGCGGTCACCGGGCGCCCGGCGTAGACGTGCCGCACCGCGTCGAGGTCGATCGGCGTTGCGTAGTAGTCCCGCGCCCAGTCCTGGAACGCCTCGGGCGTGGGATCGGTCAGCAGGGCGAACAGCCAGTCGGCGCCGTCGTCGCCGTGCTCGGGGAAGTCGACGACCCCGTGCCGCCAACCGGTGTCGTGGTTTTCACGCCACAGGCACGCCGTGACGTGCGGCGTGCCGAATTCGCCGGAGAACGCCGGTTCGCGCGCCCAGTCGCGGAACACCTCGGGCACGGAATCGAGCACACCGGGCCAGGGCTCTTCGTCGTCGGCGGCGTAGGGACTCATCGGCGATTCGTGGTCGAAACCGCGCACGAAGGCCCCCGCGGCGGTGAACGTGATGGAGTACTCGTTGCCCGAGCCGTCCCGCATGGACCCCAGCTCCGCACCGGGCGCCCAAGCCGGGTCGTAGCGGTGGTGCCGCTCCTCGCTGCCGGGATCCAGCACGACGTCCAAGGCGGCCAGCGCCCGGCACAGCACGCGCAGCTCCGCGACGGCGGGCAGGCGACGAGCGACGTCGTACACGGTCACGCCGGTATCCAAGCAGACGGCCCGGACGTGCCGGCCTGCCTGGTGGTCCCGCGCCGGCCGGGGCATCCTGGTCGGCATGCCCGATCGGTTCGAGGTGCACAACGTCGTCGACGGCGAGGTGACGGGGACCGTCGTGCAGGCCGGGCAGGTCGTCGTCGCGCGGGTGCGCCCGCCACCCCGGCAGCTGCCCGCCTGGCCGGCCCGCTTCGTGGGCCGCGCCGATGACCTGGCCGGGCTGGCCGGCGAACCCGGGGTGCACGCGATCATCGGGACCGGCGGCATCGGCAAGACGTGGCTGGCGGTGCGCTGGGCCCAGGCGAACCGGCACCGGTTCCCGGACGGTCAGCTGTTCGTCGACCTGCGTGGCTTTTCGCCGGATCAGCCGATGGTTCCCGCAGCCGCGGTACGCGGGTTCCTCGACGCTCTCGGAGCCGTCGACATCCCCGCCGATCCCCACGCCCAAGTCGCGCTCTACCGGAGCCTGACCGCGGACAAGCGGCTGCTGGTGGTCCTCGACAACGCCGCCGATGCGGCCCAGGTGGAGCCGCTGCTGCCCGGTGGGTCCCGCGGCACCGTCCTGGTGACCAGCCGCCGTCAGCTCACCTCGCTGACCACCCGGCACGGCGCCCGGCACCTGCGGCTCGGCGTGCTCCGCGACGCCGAGTCCCACGACCTGCTGGTCGCGCGCCTCGGACCCGGCCGGATCGCGGCGGATCCCGTGGCCGTGCGGCGGATCGTGGCGCACTGCGCGGGGCTGCCGCTCGCGCTGGCGATCGTGGCCAGCCGCGGTCAGCTGAGCCCGGGGCTGCCCCTGTCCCGGATCGCCGACGAGCTCGGCCGGCTCGACGACGAGGACCCGGCCAACAGCGTGCCCGCGGCGCTGTCGTGGTCGTTGCGCGCGTTGACCGGGGCGCAGTCGCGTGTCCTGGGGCTGCTCGCCGCCGCACCGGGCCCGGACATCGGCCTCGCGGCCGTGCGCAGCCTCATCGGATCGGTGTCGGAGCTGCCCGCCTTGGAGCGCCTCTGCCTGCTGGAAAGCGCGGCCGGCGAGCGCTACCGCATGCACGACCTGATCCGGGCCCAGGTCCGCGCCGAGGACGCCGAGGCCACGCGGCGGGTGATCGACCACTACCTGTACACCGCGCACTCGGCCGACCGCCACCTCCAGCCGTACGGTGCGCCGGCGGTGCTGCCGCCGATGTCACGGGGATGCCGTCCCGAACCGCCCACCGGCCTCGACGCGGCGCTGGCCTGGTTCGACGCGGAACACCGGTGCCTGCTCGCCGCGGTCGGCACCGCCGCGGAGCACGGGTGGCACGACGTCGTCTGGCACCTGGCCCGGACGCTGACGACCTACCACCACCGGCGGGATCACGCCGACGCCGACATCCGCACCTGGGGTCTCGCCCTGCGCGTGCGGGACCCGGTTTCGGCACTGGTCACCTCCCACCGGCGCCTGGGTGAAGCCCTGACCCGGGCCCACCGCGACGCCGAGGGGCTGGCCCGGCTGCGGGAAGCGAGCGCCCTCGCCCGGCAGTCGGGGGATCGGGACCAGCTCTCGCACACCCACCGCGCCCTGGCTTGGGCGCTCGGCCGCCGGGACGAGAACGCCGAAGCCCTGGACCACGCCCGGGAAAACCTGCGGCTGTCGCGAGAACTGCACGACACGATCAGCGAAGCCCACGCCCTGAACGCGGTCGCGTGGTTCACCGCCCGCCTCGGCGACCTCGACCGGGCCCGCTCGTCCGGCGAGGCGGCGCTCGCCCTGCGTCCCAACCCGGAGGGCGAGGCGTCCTGCCGCGAGACCCTCGCCTACATCGAGTACCACGCCGGCCGGCCGGCCGAGTCGGTCGAGCACTACGAACGGGCGCTCGCCCTGCGCCGCGCCCACGGCTACCTCAGGCACGTGGCCAACACCCTGGACAGGTTGGTCACCCCGCTGCGCGCCCTGGGCCGGGACGAAGAAGCCGAAGCCCGATCACTGGAGGCGAGGGAACTGTTCGCCCGGCTTCGGGAATGACCCGCGGCCCGGCCTGCGGCGGCACCGCCGGAGGCCGGTGCCGCCGGTCAGGAGCGCACGAACGTCCCGGTGACCGGGATGTTCCCCAGCCCGGGTGGTCCGGCCACGGCGGATCGTCGTTGCCGATATGGCGGGGGAGTGCCCGACCCGCGGCCGGCTCAGCTCAGCGGCAGGGCGAATTCGACGTAAGGCCCGGTGCCCGGGGTGCCGGTGGCCGGGACCAGCACGCCCCGCACGCCGCCGGACGGGTGGCGCTTCTGCTCGGCAGCCCAGGCGAAGAGGGCGCCCACCGCGACCTCGACCTGGGTTGCGGCGGCCCACCGGCCGGGCGTCTCCTGGCGCACGAATGCTTCCTGGTGCGCGGGTTCCGTGCGCAGGGTCAGATCGGGGAACCCGGCCGCGATCTCGGCGGCGCGGTCCTCGGGCACCGGCCAGCACCATTCCACCGGGCCGTCGCTGTCGCCGCTCACCTCCCCGTGGTAGATCGTGAACGGCGCGCCGGCGATCCCCTCGGCGCGCGGGACACCGCCGCGGCGCAACCGGTGGATGAACAGCTCCCGCGTCAGGGATTCCAGCTCGTCCTGGTGCACCCTGCCGACCCGGCTGAGCATCCGGCGCCGCGGGATTTCGCGGACAGTGACTTCGTACATGGCGGACTTCTTCCCTTGAAGGCGATCGACGAGCCGGCCCACCAGGACGCGCCGGGCGGCGTGCTCGGCTTCGGCGTCGGCCCAGCGGGCCCGGATCTCCTCGGCGGCCGAGGCCGGGTCCAGGGCCAGGATGTCCTTGATCCGGGCGAGCGGGACTCCGGCCCGGCGCAGCGCGGCCACGAGGCGGGCGTGGTCCAGCTGGGTGGCCGCGTACCAACGATATCCGGTTTCCGCGTCGACGCGGGCCGGCACCAGGAGTCCGAGTTCGTCGTACAGCCGCAGTGCCTTGGGCGACAGCCGTGACAGCCGCGAGAACTCGCCGATGCTGACCAGGTTCATGGAGGGCTCCTCGTCACCGGGCGGGCGCCCGGTGACGACCACTCTGCGGCTTCCCCGAAGGTGAAGGTCAACCCCGGCTCGCGCGACCTCGACGGACGCGAAGTTTCGGGAGATCGTCCAGGGGGTAGCCGAGAGCCACGAAACTGCCGACTGGGGAGTGGTGCTCGTGTACCGGATCAAGCCGTCCAAGCCCTCCGCCGTGTTCAGCGCGGTCGTCGGGGTCGCGATGATCGTTTTCGTCCTGGTGCGGTTCCCCTTGCGCGAGCCGTTCGTCTGGCTGTGGCTGGCCGTCGCGGCGGGCGCCGTGGGCTTCAGCCTGTGGGCGGCGTTCGCCAAGCGCGGCGCCGAAAAGGTGGTCGAGAAGGACCGTTCCCCGCTGGGGCACTGAGAATCAACGTTTCCGGCGTCAGGCGCGCGCGAGGATGCCGTCGATGTCGGACCACAAGTACATCGGCGGGCACACCATCGCGTACGGCTGCGGCTTGCGCCTCCCCGAGAACCGGGTCGCCGACAGGGAGCATGCCCGTTGGTTCCCGCTGACCGCAGCGCGCTCAGTGGTGTTCGGAGCGGCCGGCGGTTGACGGTTCCGCTGCTGCTGCGGGAAACGCGGCCAGTCCGGCTTCGGCCAGGCGGGCGGCGCGGCGGACGTCGCGGGTCACGGCGTCGATCGCGGCCGGCAGGGGGTGGCCGGGGCGCACGTGGGTGCGGAGGGCGCGGAACTGGACCCGCCAGAGGCCGAGGAGCGTCGCCGCGGCGATCTGGGGTTCGGGGTCGCCCGGGTGCAGTCCGGTCCGGACGGCGAGTGCCTCGGCGGCGATGTCGACGAACCGGTCGGCGGTGTCGCTTCGGTAGGCGCGCAGGGAAGGGGTGTTCCGGATCAGGTCGCCGAACTGCCGGTACCGCGCCAGCGCGCCGTCCTGGTCGGGGTCGGCGGCGAGGGCCGTGGCGAGGTCGTCCCGTTCCCGCTCGAGAATTGCCAGCATCGCGCCGACCGGGGTGTGCGCCGGGTCCGGCAGGTGGGTGCGCAACGCGTCGGCCGTGGCCTCGATCCGGTCCAGGAGCAGCGCTTCCTTGCTCGGGAAGTAGTTGAAGACGGTTTTTTCCGACACCCCGCACGCTTCGCCGACGTCGGCCACCCGGACGGCGTCGAAGCCGCGTTCGAGGAACATCCGCGCGGCGGTGTCGGACAGTTGCCGGCGCATCGCGCGCTTCTTGCGTTCCCGCAGCCCCTCGGCGGCCGGCCGGCCGGTTCCCGTCGTCGTCACGCCGTCATCCTACTTCAGCCACCGGAAAAGTTCTGCTACAGTAATTTTATAGCCACTGAACTTAAGGAGCCGGTCGTGTCCGAGATCCACATCGTGCGGGACTACCCGCACTCGCCCGCGAAGGTCTGGCGGGCCATGACCGACCCGGAGCTGATCCCGTACTGGACCTCGACCGGCAAAGGGGCCCGCGCCGAGGGATTCGCGCCCGTGGCCGGCACCCGGTTCCGGTTCGTCGCCAAGCCGATGCCCGGCTGGCGGGGGATCGTCGACTGCGAGGTGCTGGAGGTCCGCGAGCGGGAACTGCTGCACTACACCTGGGTGGGTGCGGAGGGGGAGACGCCCAGCCATGTCCGCTACCGGCTCGAGCCGACCGCCGGAGGAACCCGCTTCGCCTACCACCACACCGGGTTCACCGGAATCGGCGGGTTCGCCATGGCCAAGCTGCTCGGCGCGGTCCGGACCAAGATGCTCACCGCCGGAGTCCCCGCCCTGCTCGCCGAACTGGACGACACCGGCGCCCTCCTTCCGGACGCGCCCCTGCGGCTGACCCGCCCCCGATGAGCACCGCGGCTCGCGGCCGGGCCGAGCGCCTTCCGGCCCGGCCGGGTGCTGATCAAGGAGGATTCCCGTACGCCGGGCCAGAGTCTCACGGGAAGCCGGACGCCGGGCGCTACCCGGTGGGTGGTTCGCTCGGGAACAGGATCGGGCTGAGCAGGTACCGCGTCCGCCCGGGCCGCGGTTCGTTCGCCAGCCGCGGCGCGATCGCCGCGCGCAGCTGCCCGATCAGCGTTTCCAGCTCCGCGGGGTCGAGCCAGACCGCGTGCTGCCGGTAGCCGACGAGGTCGGCCACCGGGTCCGCGGTCTCGCGGTCGAGGTAGGCGTGGAACTCGGCGACCAGCGCGGCGACCGCGCTCGCGAACGCCCGCCGGTGGTCCTCGGGTGTCATCTTCCGGGCCGCTTCGAGGTCGATCACCGCGCGGTCCTGCCGCAGGCGGTAGTGGCGCTCGACGGCGCCGCGGACGCGCTGCTCCTCGGCCACTTCGAGCACGCCGGCCTGGGCGAGGAGATCGACGTGCCGGTAGACGGACGCCTGCGACACGTCCGGCAGCCGGGTGGCCAGCTCGGCCGTGGTGAGGATCCGGTCGCCGCGCAGCGCGTTCACGATCCGCACCCGGACCGGGTGGGCGAGGAGTTTCAAGATGTCCACACCGAACGTTCTCACAACCTGCTATCGTTCGCAAAAAATGAGAAAGGTGGCGGCGATGAGCCGGGATCCGGTGGCGACCGCGACAGCGGTGGTGGCGATGCTGATCGACGGGCGGTTCGGCGAGGTGGCCGGCCGCTTCGCGCCCGGCCTGCGGGCGGCCGTCCCGCCCGGCGACCTGCGGAGTGCGTGGGCCACCGTGGCCGCGGCGCCGGTGGCCGTCACCGGCCCGGCCGAGAGCGAGCCGGGGCAGGCGGGGCTGGTGCGGGTGCGCGTCCCGGTCGGCGGCTGCACCGTCGTGATGTCCGTCGACGACCGCGGCGTGCTGCACGGCCTCCGGTTCGCGCCCGCCTCCGCTCCACAGTGGGCACCGCCGTCCTATGCGGACCCGCGGTCGTTCGCCGAACGGGAGATCACGCTCGGCGGGGGGCCGGGCGCCACCGTCACCGCCCCGTCGGCCGCCGGGGGAGCGGGCGTGGTGCTGCTCGCCGGGGGTGGCCCGTTCGACCGCGACGGGAGCAGCGGCCCCAACAAGCCGCTCAAGGACCTCGCCTGGGGCCTCGCGACCCGCGGCGTGACGGTCGTGCGGTTCGACAAGGCGCCGGCGCCGACGATGACCGAGGAGTACGTACCGGCCGCCCTCGCGGCCCTCGACGTCCTGCGGCGCGAACCGGGCGTCGAGCGGTTGTTCGTCGCCGGGCACAGCATGGGCGGGAAGGTCGCGCCGCGCGTGGCCGAGGCGGACGGCGCGGTGGCCGGGCTGGTGATCCTGGCCGGCGACGCGCAGCCGATGCACCACGCCGCCGTCCGCGTCGCCCGGCACCTGGGGCTCGATCCGTCCACAGTGGAGGGGTTCGGACGGCGGGCCGCGCTCGTCGACGGCCCCGGGCTGACGCCGGAGACCCCCGCGGCCGAGCTGCCCTTCGGCCTCCCCGCCTCCTACTGGCTCGACCTGCGCGGCTACGACCCGGTCGCGGCCGCCGTGGCCCTGCCGGTGCCGGTCTTCCTCGGGCAGGGTGGCCGCGACTACCAGGTGACGGTGGCCGACGACCTCACCCGCTGGCGTACCGGGCTCGCCGGGCGCGCCGACGTGACGGTCCGGGTCTACGAACGCCTCGACCACCTCTTCCGGCCCGGTGCCGGGCCGTCGACCCCGGCGGACTACGCCCGGCCCGGCCACGTCGACGCCGCGGTGATTTCGGATGTGGCCGAGTGGGTGGCTCGCGTAGGCTGAGCCCCGGCGCGCCGGGAAGTCTGGTCGGCATCCGGATTCGTTTTCGGGAGGACCGGCTGATGCGCGGGGTGGAAACCGTCCTTTGCCTGCTCCGGTAGCGGCGGCGGGCCTCGCTCATGCCGGCGGCTTCCTCGGAGGTCCCCCGAACCGCGCGCCAGCGAGCGCAGGAAGTCCTGCAGCGAACGCGCATCCCCGGACGAGGACTCCACGGCCGCGCGGGCGCCGGGCCGAACTCCGGCCGCGTCGGTCGGCACGGGTCCGGCGTGCGCCATGCTGGTGTACAGCGCCGCGCGCGCAGGCGATCCGCGACGAGCCCGGACCGCCGGGCGACGGTGGCCGCCCGCGCCGCGCGTTCCATGAGTTCCGTCACCACCCATCCGCCGCCGCCGGTTCGGCGAGCGGACTCCGGTCATCGCCGCCCGTGTCTCGCCGGCGAGACACGGGCGAAGCCGTTTTCCGGATCCCGCAATGGATTCCTTGAAGCGCGCCGCGCGCCCGGGCTATAAAGAAATCGTCTCCGTGATGGAGGCCTTTCCGGCTGGCATATCCGTGAGAGGAAATCCATGCGGGTTCTTTTCGTCACCTACGCGGCGAGGTCCCATTTCTATCCGATGGTCCCGCTCGCGTGGGCATTGCGTTCGGCCGGGCACGAAGTCCGGGTCGCCGGCCAGCCCGAGCTGGCCGGCGTCGTCGCCGGGGCCGGGCTGACCGCCGTCCCCGTCGGGCGGGACCACCGGTTGTGGCGCAGCGTCGGCCGTTTTCTCAGCGGGCGGTTCGCCGAGGTCGACCCGGATACCCACGCCGCCGTCCGCGGGACCCGGATCCTGCCGTTCGACCTGGTCGAGCACGCGCCGGAGCGGCTCGGCTGGGACGATCTCGACACGATGTACGACCGCCTCGTGCGCACCTGGTACAAACTCGTCAACAACACCATGGTCGACGACCTGGCCGGGTTCGCCGGGTGGTGGCAGCCGGACCTGGTCCTCTGGGAGCCCAACAGTTACGCGGGCGCCGTCGCGGCCAAGCTGTGCGGCGCGGCGCACGGCCGCCTTCTGTCCGGAATGGACATCTTCGGCGTCACCCGTGACCGGTACCGGGAAACGCGGCCGCCGGGGGAGGGTTCCGACCCGCTCGCCGAGTGGCTCGACGCGCGGATCGGCAAGCACGGCGGCCGGTTCAGCGAGGACCTGGCCGTCGGGCAGTTCACCGTCGACCAGCTGCCCGACACCCTGCGGATGACCGCCGACCTGCACTACCTGCGCCTGCGTTTCCTGCCGTACAACGGTCCTTC
The DNA here is from genome assembly GCF_000695625.1 of Amycolatopsis rifamycinica. GTDB lineage: Bacteria > Actinomycetota > Actinomycetes > Mycobacteriales > Pseudonocardiaceae > Amycolatopsis > Amycolatopsis rifamycinica. The sequence continues at coordinate 95,263 of NZ_JMQI01000024.1, read as the reverse complement.
GGTCGTGCCCTCCTGGCTGCGGCGCGCGCCGGACCGGCCGCGGGTGGCGGTCACCCTCGGCGTGACCGCCGGCGAGCACTTCGGGGGACACGGCCTCGGCATGCAGGAACTCGTCGACTCGCTCGCCGGTCTCGACGTCGAAGTGGTGGCGACGGCGGGGGAACCGGGCCACCGGGACCTCCGGGTCCCCGCCAACACCACCGTGGTGCCGTCCGTGCCGCTGCACGCGCTGCTGCCGAGCTGCGCGGCGGCCGTGCACCACGCCGGGTTCGGCACGCTGTGCACGACGCTCTACTACGGCGTCCCGCCGCTGTCGGTGCCGGAGCGGTTCGACGAACCGCCGTTCGCCGCCCGGATCGCCGACCGCGGTGCCGGGCTCGCGGTGCCGATGGCCGAGGCCACCGGGGACCGGGTGCGCGAGCTGGTGACGCGGCTGCTGGACGAGCCGTCCTTCCGGCGGGGCGCACACCGGGTGCGGGACGAGATGACCGCGCTGCCGTCACCCGCCGAACTGGTGCCGGACCTGGAAAAGGTCGTGGCCGGCTACCGCTGACGGATTCACCGAGCCGGCGACGCCGGCCGAAGGGAGCTTTCCGATGAAAGGCATCGTCCTGGCGGGCGGCAGTGGCACCCGCCTGCACCCGCTCACCCTCGCCACCTCGAAACAGCTGCTCCCGGTCTACGACAAGCCGATGGTGTACTACCCGCTGTCGGTGCTGATGCTGGCCGGGATCCAGGACATCCTGATCATCTCGACGCCGGGCAGCCTGCCGTCGTTGCACGCCCTGTTCGGCGACGGCGCGCAGCTCGGGCTCAACCTGAGCTACGCCGAGCAGCCGGAGCCGCGGGGCATCGCCGACGCGTTCCTCGTCGGCGCCGGCCACCTCGCCGGCGACGATTGCGCGCTCGTGCTCGGCGACAACATCTTCCACGGCGCCGGGTTCGGCAGCCTGCTGCGCGACACGCGCAAGAACCTGGACGGCTGCACGCTGTTCGGCTATCCCGTTTCCGACCCCGAACGCTACGGGATCGCCGAGGTCGACGAACGCGGCCGGCTCGTTTCGATCGAAGAGAAACCGGCGCGGCCGCGGTCGGACAACGCGGTCACCGGCCTGTATTTCCACGACGCGGACGTCGTCGAAATCGCGCGGGGTATCCGGCCTTCGGCGCGCGGCGAACTGGAGATCACCGACGTCAACCGGGTCTACCTGGAAGCGGGGCGGGCGCGCCTGGCCACGCTCGGCCGCGGGTTCACCTGGCTCGACGCGGGCACGCCCCAGTCGCTGCTCGAAGCGGGGCAGTACGTCCAGGTGCTGGAAAACCGCCAGGGCGTCCGCGTGGCCTGCCTCGAGGAAATCGCGCTGCGCATGGGGTTCATCACCGCCGACGAATGCCACGAGCTGGGCCGCAGAATGGAAAAGACCCAGTATGGTCGCTACGTGATGGACGTCGCGAGATCGTCCGCCGGCCGCGCGTAGGACGTCGTCCCGCCGGCGGGACGCCGGAATCCGCGCCCGCCGAACCTTCCCCCCCGCCGAGGAGTGCCCCATGTGGACCGAACTGACGCCGGCCGAGCTGCTCTCGGCGGACCTGGCCGCGCCGCGGATCGCGGACCGGCCCTGGCTCGTCCGCTGGGACTCGCCCGGACTCGACGCCGAAGCCCTCGCGCGGCGGGTGTTCCCGGACCCGGTGGACCTGCGCACCTCCGGCACCACCGGCCCCGGCCGGGTCTGGCGCCGGTCCTTCGCCCAGGTGTGGGCCGAAGCGGGCCTGCTGGCGGACCTGCTGCGGCCGCGCCGTCCGGAGGCGGTGCTGTCCTTCGTCCCGCCACAGCACATCTTCGGCCTGCTGGCGACCGTGCTCGTGCCGGCCCGGCTCGGGATTCCGGTGTGGTACCGGCCGGACCTGTTCGGGCCGATGCCGGACGAGGGGCACACGCGGTGGGCGGTGCCGGCGATCCCGTGGGTGTTCGCCCTGCTGCGCCGCAACGTTTCCTGGGTCCGTTCGATGGACCACGTCGCCGTCCTGCACAGCACGGCGACGCTGCCCGCCTCCGCCGCCGGTTTCCTCGCCGCGGCGGGCCCGGACCGCGTCAGCGTCACCGAGGTCTTCGGCTCGACGGAGACCGGAGGGGTCGCCCAACGCGGGTGGACGGGCGGGAACCCGCCGTGGGAACTGTTCGGCGACGTCCGTCTGCTGTCCGAAAAGGACACCGCGGCCGAGGTGCCGCTCCGGATCGCCGGACCGCGGCTGGCCGCCGTCCCGGGCCAACCACCGCCGGCCGTGCTGACGATGGACGACTTCGTGCGGCCGGTCGGCGACCGGGCGTTCGCCTTCGTGGGCAGGCGGAGCAGCCTGGTCAAGGTCAACGGCCGCCGGCTGGACCTCGACGAGCTCGAGCGGTCCCTGCGGGCCGTGGTGCGGTGCGCGGATCTGGCGCTCGTCCCGGTGGCGGACGACCTGACCGGGGAGCACGTCGACGTGCACGTCGTGCCGGAAGCCGGGCACGACGTCGACGTCCAGGCGGTGCGCCGGCACCTGGGGGTGCAGCCGCGGAAGGTGCTCGTGCGCGACCGGATCGACCGCACGGACACCGGCAAGACGCGGCGGGTGCGCCCGGCCGGCACCGACGGACCGGCCAGGTGAGAGCGGTCCGGGGGATGAGCGCGCAGCGGCGGCTGGCCGAGCTGGTCCGTGGGACGCACCCGGGAGCCCGGCTCGACGAGTGCGACGAGGCCGACCTCGAGCGGATGCGGGCGAGTGCGGACACCGTCGGCAAAGCGCTCGCGGCGGGGCAGTCGATCTACGGCCTCACCCAGGGATTCGGGCCACTGGTGTGGTTTTCCGCGGAGTCCGAAGCGGAGCAGGGCAGCAGCCTGCTCGCCCACCTCGGCACCGGCCAGGGGCGCCCGCTGGCGCCCGAGGCCTGCCGGCTGATCGTCCGGCTGCGGCTGGAGAGCATGCGCAAGGGCTACTCCGCCGTTTCGCCGGAGTTCTGGCGGCGGCTCGCGAACCTGTGGAACCGGGGCTTCGTCCCGGCGATCCCCCGGGAAGGCACCGTGAGCGCGAGCGGTGACCTGCAGCCGCTCGCGTACGCCGCGCAGACCTTCGCGGGGGCGGGTGAGGCCTGGGTGCGGGACGGCGAAGGCGACTGGTCGGTGAAGCCGGCCGAGCTGGTGCTCGCGGACCTGGGCGCCGAGCCCGTCCAGTGGCCGGTCCGCGAGGCGCTCGCGTTCGTCAACGGTACCGGGGCGAGCCTCGCCGTCGCCCTCCTCAACCAGGACTCGACGGTGCGGCTCGTGCGGGCCGTGGCGCTGCTGACCGGCCGGGTGGCGGAGCTGCTCGGGGTGAACCCCGAGCCGTACCACCCCGGTGTCGCGGTGGCCCGCGGCCAGCGGGGGCAGGCCGAGGTGGCCGGCTGGGTGCGCCGCGAGCTGTCCGAAGGCGCCGGACGGTCCCCGCACCGGCCGCTGCAGGAGCCCTACAGCCTGCGCTGCGCCCCGCAGGTGCTCGGGGCGGCGCTGGACCAGCTCCGGTTCGCCGGCGAGGTGCTGCTGCGCGAAGCCGAGGGCTGCACCGACAACCCGCTCACCTACGAAGGAGCCGTCCTGCACGGCGGCAACTTCCACGCGATGCCGGTCGGCTTCTGCTCCGACCAGACCGGGCTGGTGCTGCACCAGGTGGCCTACCTCGCCGAGCGCCAGCTCGCCATGCTCTGCGACCCGGCGACCAACGGCGGGCTGCCGCCGATGCTCACCCCGCGTCCCGGCCGGGGCTGCGGCCTCGCCGGCGTGCAGCTGAGCGCGACGTCGTTCGTCGCCAGGATCCGGCAGCACGTCTACCCGGCCTCGCTGACGAGCCTGCCCACCAACGGCTGGAACCAGGACCACGTGCCGATGGCGCTCAACGGCGCCAACGCGGTCGCCGAAGCCGCCGAGCTGGCCTGGCTGGCCGTCGGTTCGCTCGCGGTCGGCGTCGCCCAGCTGACCGCGGCGCTGGGCCGGGACGCGGGAACCGCGCCGCCGTGGGCGGCGCTGGCGGAGCTTTCCCCGCCCCTGGGGGCCGACCGGCCGATGGCCGGTGAGGTGCGCGCCGCGGCGCGGCTGCTGTCCCGGGCCGCGGCGGCTCCGCCGGATCGGACGACCACGTCGGCAACGCCAGGAGGTGCCAGGTGACAACGAGCAAGACGGCGGCGGGGACCGGAACCGAGGGCGGTGCGGTGCTCAAGCTGTCGGCGTGGCGGGAGCTGCTGTCCTACATCCGGCCCTACCGCGGGCTGGTGGTGGCGGGCGGGGTGCTCAGCACGATCGGCAGCCTGATCGGGCTGGTCCAGCCGGTGGTGACCAAGCAGCTCATCGACTCGCTGTCCGACGGCCGCGCCGTGACCGGCCCGATCATCCTGCTGACCGGCGCCGTGCTGCTCGGCGCCCTGATCACCACCGTCGGCTCGTACCTGCTCGGGCGCAGTGCCGAATCGGTGGTCCGGGACTCCCGGCGCCGTCTGGTCAGCCGGATCCTGTGGCTGCGCCTCCCGCAGACGGCCAAGTTCGCGCCCGGTGACCTGATGTCCCGCGTCACCGCGGACACGACGCTGCTGCGGGAGGTGGCGAGCCAGGCGCTGGTCGACTCGGGCCGCGGCCTGCTGATGTTCATCGCCATCCTCACCATGATGTTCCTGATGGACCCGGTCCTGGTGCTGGTGACGCTGGGGGTGCTGGTCTTCGCCGGCATCCTCATCGGACTGGTGGTGCCGTTCTTCTCGCGGTACAACGAGCGGGTCCAGAAGGCCGTCGGCGAGATCAGCAGCACCCTGGAGCGGTCGCTCGGCGCCTTCCGGATGATCAAGGCGGCCGGGCTGGAGCCGCGGGAGGAGGCCCGGGCCGTCGACGCGACGACCACGGCGTGGAAGTACGGCGTGCGGCTCGCGTGGCTGCACGGGCTGGTCGGGGCGTGCGCCACGCTGGCGATCCACGTGTCGTTCCTGGCCGTGCTGGGCATCGGGGGCGCCCGGGTCGCGACCGGCGAGATCGAGATCGGCACCCTGGTGGCCTTCCTGCTGTACCTGTTCTACCTCCTGGAACCGGTCGGGTCGCTGCTCGAGGCGGCGTCCAACCTCAGCGCGGGGCTGGCGTCCGCGCGGCGCATCCACGAGGTGCAGCAGCTGGAGGTCGAGCCGAAACCGGAGGCGGAGCTGGCCCGGATCGCGGGCGGCAACGGCTTCGCGGGCGGCGACCCGGCGGACAAGACGCCGGCGTCGGTCAGCTTCCGCGAGGTGGCCTTCCGGTACCCGGGCACCGAGCCGCTGGTGCACCACGAGGTGACGTTCGACGTTCCCGCCGGCGGCATCACCGCGCTGGTGGGCCCCTCGGGCGCGGGCAAGTCCACGGTCTTCGCGCTGCTGGAACGGTTCTACGAGCCGGACGGCGGGCGGATCCTGCTGGACGGCCACGACGTCCGCGACTGGCCGCTGTACCTGCTGCGCGCGTCCATCGGCTACGTCGAGCAGGACGCCCCGGTGCTGGCCGGCACGCTGCGCGAGAACCTGCTGATCGGCGTCCCGCACGCCGACGAGGCGGACATCGAGCGCGTGCTGCGGCAGACCCGCCTCGACAGCCTGGTCGACAAGCTCCCGGACGGCGTCGACACGGCGGTCGGCCACCGCGGCAACACCCTGTCCGGCGGCGAGCGGCAGCGGGTCGCGGTGGCACGGGCGTTGCTGCGCCGCCCGCGGCTGCTGCTGCTCGACGAGGTGACCTCACAGCTGGACGCGGTCAACGAGCTGGCCCTGCGGGAGACGGTCGCCGAGGCGGCGCGCGAGCTCACGGTGGTCGTCGTCGCGCACCGGCTGTCCACGGTGGTCCAGGCGGACCGGATCGTCGTGCTGGACGCGGGAAAGGTGCGCGCGGTAGGGACGCACCACGAGCTGGTCAAGACCGACCCGCTGTACAACGAGCTGGCCACCACGCAGCTGCTGGTCTCCGACGATGCCGAGCAGACCGCCGTGGGGTGAGCGGGCAACGCCGAAAACCCACCGGGGTGCGCCTCGGTGGGTTTCCGGTGTGTCCGGCGGGCTCAGGGGTCAGTTCAGAGTGAGTTCGCGGAGGCGGATGACGAAGCAGGCCAGGCTGAGGATGGCTTGGTGCACGCGGCTCGTCGTTCGGTGCGGATGCGCGGGCGGCGGAAGTTCGTGAACCACGCGAAGGTGCGTTCGACCGGCCAGCGGACAGTGCCGAACCCGGAGCCGTGCTCGACGCCGGCGGGCGATGACCGGGGTGATGCCGCGGGCGGGTGCCGTGGGCGTCGGTGATCAGGTGGTGCTTCGAACCAAGCTTGCGGCGGCAGGCGGTTCCAGCCGATGCCGGTGCGGATCACGGACAGGTTGCCTTCCAGCGCAGCGCGGTCGTCGGCGCGCCTGCGGCCCGGGTAGCGGAAACGCCGCCGGCCGGGCAACGACGACACGCCGACTCGTTCTCACCGACCGCTTACTCGACGAAGACCGGAGTCAGCGACACCGGAACGCGGAGACGGCCGGCCCGCACTTCGACGGGGACCGGCCGGCCCAGAGCGTCCGTCGCCCGCGCGTCGGACGCGGTCCAGGCGCACTCGAACGGGGTCGGCGGTTCGTCCTCGCCGTCGAAGTCGTCGCCTCGGCGCCAGGCGACCAGCAGCGGGCCGCGGCCGGTGCGGTCCACTTCGAACACGTACAGGTTCGCGTCGCCGGGCACGTCGACCTCGGCGACGTGCCGGACGTCGCCGAGGCGGCCGGTCAGCAGCGCCAAGGTCTCACCGGCCGGGTGGCGGCGGCCGAGGCGGCCGTTCTCGTAGCCCACCAGGTCGAACTTGCCGAACAGCAGCTCCATCACCTGGTACGGGTTGCGCGGACCGGGGTGGTCCGGGCCGAGCTGCCAGCACACCGTGCGGCGCACGCCGGCCGCCAGGGCCAGCAGGTTGCGCACCACCAGGTCGCGGCAGTTCCAGCGGTGGCGCTTGTCCGCCAGCTCCGGGGCACAGCCGGCCATGAACATCTGCAGCAACGGCGGCATCACCGCCATCCGCCGGTAGAGCGCGACCATCGCGGGCTCGCCCGTCGCCTGCCACTCCTGCTCGCGGTCGTCGGCCGGCCCGGCCGCCGCCTCGGCCGCCTCGGCGGCCCCGACACCCGACCAGAGACCCACCAGGCGGGGCCGGAGCTGGGGGAGCGCGAACGGGAAAGGGCCGTTGTACTCGCCGAGCACGACCGGCTTGGCCGAGCCGTGCTCGGCCAGCAGCCGGTGCGCGGCGGCCACGACCGCCGGGATGAGGTAGGGGTCGCCGTAGGGGTGGACGTCGAACACGTCGAAGCAGGCGCCGCCGCCGGAGACGATCGTCTCGAAGCAGGCCACGGCCTCGTCGTCGACCTCCTCGCCCTCGACCGGCAGCGCGTCCGGCGGGACACCGCCGACGACGACCAGCGCCCGGGGGTCGGTCTCGCGCACGACCTCGGCGAAGACCTCGAGGTGCGCGAGGTAGTCCTCGGCGGAGCCGTTCCAGAGGAACTCCACGCACGGCTCGTTGTCGCACTGCCAGAACCGGACCCGGCCGCGGCACCGCGCGACCAGCGCCCGCAGGAACCGCCGGTACCGGGCCGGGTCCCGGGCGGGGGAGGCGGGCAGCGTCGGGTTCGGGTGCCGCGTCGCCCAGGTGGACGTGGTGTACACGGTGACCCAGACCTCGTCCGCGTCGGTCATCTGCGCCAGCATGGCGTCGACGGCGGCCCAGGTGAACCGGTCCGGCTCGGGCTCGATCTGCGACCAGTACAGGTACACGCGGATGGTGCGGGCACCCAGCTCCCGCACGACCGGCATGAACACCTCCGGCTCGGTGTGGATCCCGTAGGTGAGCCCGCGGGACACCCCGAGCCGGACGTCCGGCAGTTCTCCGGTCATCGTCGCTTCCTCCGCCGTTCATCTCCGGTGCTCGGACACGAGTTCCTCCAGCTCGCCGACGAAGTCGCCCGGGGCGGGCATGGCCAGCATTTCGTCGCGCAGCCGGACGCTGCCCTCGCGGAAGGCCGGGTCTTCGAGCAGCCGGACGAGGTGGTCGCGGACCCGCGCCCCGGTGGCCTCGTCCGAATGGATCGTCAGCCCGGCGCCCTGCCGGGCGAGCGAGGCGGCCAGCCGCGGTTCGTCGAAGTGGACCGGCAGGGCCAGCTGCGGGACCGCGTTGAGCGCGGTGGTGCACAGCGTGCCGAACCCGGCGTGGTTGATCACCGCCGAGCAGGTCGGGAGCAGCGCGGGCAGCGGCACGAACGAGACCGCCCGGACGTTGCCCGGCAGGGTGCCCAGCTCGTCCCGCACCCGGTCGGCGATGGTGGCGACGATCTCGATGTCCAATGTGGACAGGGAGTTGAAGATGTCCTTCAGGTCGACGGTGTAGCCGCTGAAGCGTTCGACGGCGCTCAACCCGAGGGTGAGCAGCACGCGCGGCCGCTCGGGCGGCCGCCGGAGCCAGTCCGGCACGGTGGCCGGCCCGCCGTACGGGACGTACCGCAGGTCGACGTAGCGGAGCCCGGGGGCGGGCATCCGCAGCGAGGGCGGGATCTGCTCGACGGTGAACTGGCCGGTGACCATGTCCTCGGAGAAGTCCGCGCCGAACCGCCGGGCCTGGCCGCCGAGCCAGGCGGCCAGCGGGTCGTCGCGGTGCTCCGCCGGCTGCCGGTGCATCACCTCGAGGTAGTGGTGCCGGGCCACGCCGAAGACGTCGAGGCCCCAGCTGATCCGGCCGTGCGCGGCGCCGGTGGCCTTGGCCGCGATCGCGCCCGCGAAACTGGTGGGCTCCCACAGCACCAGGTCCGGCTGCCACTGCCGGGCGAACCGGACCAGCGGGTTGACCATCGGCACGTTCTCCATCTTGTGCCACCAGGTGACGGCGAAGTCGTACCCCTTGTTCAGGTAGGTCCAGATGCGTTTCCTGGGCACGTCGACCACGTCGTAGGGCCGCGGGAACCCGGCGCGGGCGGCGGCGAGCTTCTCGGGCTGGATGCCGAGGACGCGGTACAGGCCGTGGTCCCGGCCGACCGGGACCGCCGTCAGCCCGGCCGTGGTGACGACGTCGTTCAGCCCGGGCTGGCTGGCCACCCGCACCTCGTGGCCCGCGGCGCGCAGGGCCCAGGCCAGCGGGACCATGCCCAGGAACATGATCTTCTCGGGATAGGTCACGAAGAGCACGCGCACTGGTGTGTCCTTTGTGGTCGGGACCGTGGTCAGCCGTGGTACTTCTCGGTGAGCTCGGCGAGCTCGCCGACGATCTCGGCCGGGGTGGGCGTCGCGAGCATCTCCGCGCGCAGCCGTTCGATGCCGTCCCGGTAGGACGGTTCGCTCAGCAGGGCGGCGACCGCCTCGCGGACCGCCGGACCGGTGGCTTCGGCGGGCTGGATCACCAGGCCGCCGCCCAGCTCGGCGATCCGGCGCGCGGTGTACCACCCGTCCTGCTGGTCGGGCAGGATCAGCTGCGGCACCCCGGACGCGGTGGCGGTGGCCATGGTGCCCGCACCGGCGTGGTGCACGATCACCGAGCAGGTCGGGGCGAGCGCGTGCAGCGGCGCATAGGGGACCACCCGCGCGTTGTCCGGGACGCGGGCCAGTTTCTCCTGCTCCTTCTCGGCGACGGTGGCCACCACCTCGACGTCGAGATCGGCCAGCGAGTCCAGGATGGACTGGACGTCGACCATGTACCCGCCGAAGCTCTCGGACGAGGTCAGCCCGAGCGTGATGGCGACCCGCCGCCGGGCGGGCGGCTCCCACAGCCAGGACGGCACGACCGCGGGACCGCCGTAGGGCAGGTAGCGGACGGACACCGAGTGCAGGCCGGTCGGCACGCGCTGCGACACCGGGAGCTGTTCGACGGTGAACTGGCCGGTGGTCATGTCCTCGGAGAACCCGGCCCCGGCTTTCTCCGCTTCCGCGCCGAGCCAGGCGCCGAGCGCGTCGCGGCCTCCCCCGTCCGGGCGGGCGGCGCGTTCCCGCAGGTACCGGGTCCGCCAGCGGCCGTAGAAGTCCAGGCCCCAGAGGAACCGGCCGTGCGCCGCCTCGCACGCCTTCGCCGCGATCGGGCCGGCGAAGGTGGCCTGTTCCCAGAGGATCAGGTCCGGCTGCCAGTACTTCGCGAAGTCCACCAGTTCGTCGATCATCGAGGAGTTGGTGTTCCTGGCCGCCTTGACGATGTCGCGGTCGGCCGTCGCCAGGTACTCCCAGGTGACCTCGCCCGGATCGTCCGGCATGTCGAACGGCGGGAAGACGCCGCGGCGGATGCGTTCGTGGACCTCCGGGTTCAGTTCGGCGAACCGCTTCGTCAGGAACCTGCTCGCCGACGACCAGAGGGTGTGGTCGGTGCCGACCGGCACCGCGGTGAGGCCGGCCTGGGTGATCACGTCGGTCAGCTTGGGCTGGCTGGCGACCCGGACTTCGTGGCCCGCTGCCCGCAGCGCCCACGCCAGCGGCACCATGCCGAGGAAATGGGTTTTCTCGGCGTAGCAGGTGAACAGAACGCGCATGGCTTTCCTCTCGGGACGGCCCGGGCGGGCCGGGCGCGGAACCGGCGGGTGCCGCCGGTCAGGCCGGTGGTGTGGCGGGTTCGCGGGTCAGGGCGGCGGCCAGGTCGGTGAGCACCGCGCGCAGCGGGACGCGGGGGAACCAGCCGGTGACGTCGTGGAACGGGGCCGGGTCGCCGACGAAGTCGACCGCGTCGGTCGGGACCGCACCACCCGGGGTCCCGACCGACGCGATCTCCACCGGGGGTTTTCCGGTGTGTTCGGCGGCCACGCCGGCGATGAGGCCGAACAGCTCCGCGATGCTGGTCCCGGTCCCGCTGCCGAGGAGCCAGTGCCGCCCGGCGAGCCGGTCCGCGTGCTCCAGCGCCGCGACGAAAGCGCGGGCGGCGTCGTCGACGCAGACGAGGTCGCGGCGGGCCGTGCCGCCGAACCACAGCGTCAGCGGCTCGCCGGCGAGGGCCCGGCGCAGCATGGCGGCCGCCACCCCGCGGTCGAGGGACGGGTCGTCCGTTCCCCGGCTCACCAGGGTGGGCAGCCGGAGGGTGGTGGCGCGCACGACGCCCGCCGCGGTCGCGGCCTCGAGCGCGAGCTCGGCCGCGAGCTTGTGGCGGTCGTACGCGGTTTGCGGCGCGTCCCGCTCGGTGCCGTCCAGCAGGCCGGAGCCGCCGGTGCCCACCTGCGACGTCGAGCCGGCGAACACCACCACCGGCGGCCGGGCCGGGCGCTGCCGCCGGAACACGTCGACCAGGTCGCGGACCAGGCCGGTGTTCACCCGCTCCGCGGCGTCGCCGTCGTCGGCCGAGCGCCAGGTGCGGGCCCCGGTGATGTAGGCGACCAGGTGCACCACCGCGTCCGCGCCCGCCACGGCCCGGGCGAGCTCGCCCGGCGCGGTGAGGTCGGCGGTCCGCACCTCGATCTCGGCCACCGCGTCAGGGGGCACGGTGGCCGGTCGCCGCGCCACGGCCCGCACCCGCACCGGGCGCGCGGCCAGTTCCCGGGTCACCGCCGTCCCCAGCAGCCCGGAGGCACCGAGCACGACGACCAGCGGCTTCGTCACGGCTGTCCCGCCCTTCAGTTCTCCGCGCCGGTATTCTGTTTCGCCGCGATGGTGACGATGATTTCGGCGAATTCCTCGAAATCGCCGTTCCGGTAGCCTTCGCCCGACCGGTACGGCTGCAGGTCTTCGAACAGCTTGACGTTGTAGATGTTCTCCAGTTCCAGCACGATCTGGACCAGGTTGAACGAGTCGAGATCCCGGATCGACGCCGGTGCTTTTCCGTCGTCGGCCTGCTCCTCGTGAATCATCCTGGCCGTCTCGATGAGCGTCCTGGTCACCTCGTCCTTCTGCAACAACACGGCTTGCGGCCCTTTCCGGTCGGAGGATCGTCCCGCCGGCGGGACAGGGGCAGCCCGCCGCGAGGAGGATTCGGTGCGAAGGTAGCACCGCGGCGAAGCCGTCGACAATCATTCGCGGACGGTGCCGCGGACGGCAATTGCCGCTTGTTGAATCCAGGGCGCACTTCGGGGAAGATTGCCGAAGAATCGGTGGTCTTCCACCGGTGTCACGGCACCCGCGAGAGAAGCCGTGCCACCTCCGCATTCCGCACCGTCCCGGTCCGAGGGCAAGGAGAACGAAATGCCGGCCACGTCCCGGTGCCGCATCTGCGACGGCACCGTCCACGAGTTTTTCGACTTCGGGCGCCAGCCGCTGTCCGACGCGTTCGTCGATCCCGCCGCGCCCGGCGAGGAGTTCTTCTTCCGGCTCGCGACCGGGATCTGCGAGACGTGCTCGATGGTGCAGCTCATGGCGGAAGTGCCGCGGGACAGGATGTTCCACGAAGACTACCCGTACCTGTCCTCCGGTTCGACGTTCATGCGCGAGCACTTCGGGAAGCTGGCCGAGCGGTTCCGCACCACCGAGCTCACCGGCGAAGACCCGTTCGTGGTCGAGCTCGGCTGCAACGACGGCGTCATGCTGAAGGCGCTGGCCGACGCCGGGATCCGGCACCTGGGCGTCGAGCCCTCGGGCGGCGTCGCCAAGCTGGCCGCGGCCAAGGGCATCAACGTCCGCAACGCCTTCTTCGAGGAAGCGACGGCCGAGGAGATCGCCGCCGGCGAAGGGAAAGCCGACGTCATCTACGCGGCGAACACCCTCTGCCACATCCCGTACATGGCGTCGATCCTGCGCGGGGTCACCACGTTGCTGGCGCCGGACGGGGTGTTCGTGTTCGAAGACCCCTACTTCGCCGACATCGTCGAGCGCACCTCGTTCGACCAGATCTACGACGAGCATTTCTTCTTCTTCACCGTGCGGTCCGTGCGGGCGATGGCCGAGCACCACGGGCTCGAGCTGGTGGACGCCGAGCGGCTGCCGGTGCACGGCGGCGAGGTGCGCTACACCCTCGCGCTCCCCGGCGCCCGGACGCCCACGCCCGCCGTCGCGCGGCTGCGCGACGAGGAAGAGGCGCGGAAGCTGGCGGACTTCGAAACCCTCCGGCGGTTCGGCGACCGCGTCCGGCAGAACTGCGACGATCTGGTGGGCCTGCTGGAGAAACTGCGCGACGAGGGCAAGCGCGTCGTCGGCTACGGCGCCACGGCGAAGAGCGCCACGGTGCTGAACCACTGCGGGATCGGACCCGACCTGCTCGCCTTCGTCAGCGACACCAGCCCCACCAAGCAGGGCAGGCTGACGCCGGGCTCGCACATCCCGGTCCGCCCGCCCGCCGAGTTCGCCGACCCGTACCCGGACTACGCGCTCCTGCTCGCCTGGAACCACGCCGAGGAAATCATGGCGAAGGAGCAGCAGTTCCGCGACGCGGGCGGGAAGTGGATCCACTACGTCCCCGAGGTGCGCGTTGCCTGACCGAAATCCGTTCCGGACAGCCGAAAACCCGAAGACGACACACCGTGGAGGTGGGGCGCGACCATGACGCAATACGTGTGGGGATATCTCCGGGAGTACGAGGACGAACGCGACGACATCCTCGCCGCGGTCGACTCCGTCTTCCGGTCCGGACGGCTCGTCCTCGGCCCGAGCGTCGAGGCGTTCGAGCGCGAGTTCGCCCGCTACCACGGCGTGGCGCACAGCGTGGGGGTCGACAACGGGACCAACGCGCTCGTCCTCGGCCTGCGCGCGCTCGGGGTGGGCGCGGGCGACGAGGTGATCACCGTGTCGAACACCGCCGCGCCGACCGTGGTCGCGATCGACGCGGTGGGCGCGACCCCGGTGTTCGTGGACGTCCGCGAGGAGGACTACCTCATGGACGTCGGCCAGGTGGAGCCGGCCATCACCGAGCGCACGAAATGCCTGCTGCCGGTGCACCTGTACGGCCAGTGCGCCGACATGGCCCCGCTGGAGGCGCTCGCGGCCCGGTACGGCCTGCCGATCCTGGAGGACTGCGCGCAGGCCCACGGCGCCCGCCACCACGGCCGGATCGCCGGGTCGATGGGCAAGGCGGCCGCGTTCTCGTTCTACCCGACGAAGGTGCTCGGCGCCTACGGCGACGGCGGGGCCGTCGTCACCGGCGCCGCCGACGTCGACGCCGCCCTGCGCCGGCTGCGCTACTACGGCATGGAAGACGTCTACCACGTCGAGCAGACGCCCGGGTACAACAGCAGGCTCGACGAGGTGCAGGCCGAGATCCTGCGCCGGAAGCTGGGGCGGCTGGACGGCTACCTCGCCCGGCGGCGGGAGATCGCGGCCCGGTACGCCGAAGCGCTCGAGGGCACCGATCTGGTGCTGCCGGCCGTGGCCGAGGGCAACGAGCACGTGTACTACGTCTACGTGGTCCGGCACCCGCGCCGCGACGACGTGCTGGCCGCGCTGAGGGACCACGACGTGGCCCTCAACATCAGCTACCCCTGGCCGGTGCACACCCAGCGCGGCTTCGCCCACCTCGGGTACCGGGAGGGCGCCCTGCCGATCACGGAGAAGCTGGCGGGCGAGATCTTCTCGCTGCCGATGTACGCGTCCTTCACGCCCGAGGACCAGGAGAAGTTCATCGCGGTGCTGCTCGATGTGCTGGCGCGGCTCTGACGATCGAGGCGCCCGGCACCCGGGCGCCTCCCGGAACGAAGGAGGGACCCGGTGAGCGAGCGAGCCATCACCGCGCCGCCACCGGTGTCCCGGCGGCTCGCGGCCACCGATCCGGCCACCGTCGTGTCCACCCTCGAGGAGTTCGAGCGGTGGTGGGCGGAGCGGCACCGGGCCGGCCGGTTCGAAGTGGACCGGATCCCGCTCACGGAGCTGGACAGCTGGCACTTCGACCCGGCGACCGGGAACCTCGGGCACGAGAGCGGCCGGTTCTTCACCGTCGAAGGGCTGCAGGTCCGGTTCGGCGGGGTGGTCGAACGGTCGCAGCCGGTCATCCACCAGCCCGAGATCGGGGTGCTCGGCATCCTCGTCAAGGAGATCGACGGCGTCCCGCACGCCCTGATGCAGGCGAAGATGGAGCCGGGGAACGTCAACGTCCTCCAGCTCTCGCCCACCGTGCAGGCGACCCGGAGCAACTACACGCAGGTCCACCGCGGCGCGCAGACCCGGTACCTGGAGTACTTCACCGGGCTCGCGCGCGGGGAGGTCCTGGTCGACGTCCTGCAGTCCGAGCAGGGGGCCTGGTTCTGGCACAAGCGCAACCGCAACCTGGTCGTCAAGGTCGACGGCGAAGTGCCGGCCGCGCCGGACTTCCGGTGGCTGCCGCTGCCGCTGGTGCACCGGCTGCTGCGGATCGACAACCTGGTCAACATGGACGCGCGCACGGTGCTGGCCTGCCTGCCCCCGGCCGGCGCCGGCGACGCGGCGGGCGGCGCCCGGCACGCCACCGCGGACATCCTCAGCTGGTTCACCGAGGCGAAGACGCGGTGCGACTGGCACGCCCGGCTGATCCCGCTGGCGGACGTCGGCGGCCGGACCGTCGCCGGCGGCGAGGTCGTGGACGACGAGCGGCGCCGGTTCCGGATCATCGGGGCGCGGGTCACGGCGGGGAACCGGGAGGTGTCCCGGTGGACGCAACCGCTGCTGGAGCCACGCGGCCAGGGGCTGGCCGTGTTCGTCACGAAGCTGATCGGCGGCGTGCGGCACCTGCTCGTGCAGGCGCGGCCGGAGATCGGCCTGCTCGACCTGGTGGAGCTCGGGCCGACCGTCCAGCTCTCGCCCGGCGAGGACGTCTCCGGGATCGAGGACCCGCTGATCCGGGAAGTCGCGCGGGGGAAGCTGGGCCGGACGCGCTTTTCCGCCGTCCTGTCCGAGGAGGGCGGCCGGTTCTTCCACGCCCTCACGCGGTACCGCGTCGTCGAGGTCGACGAGGACTTCGTCACCGAGCCGTCGCGGGACTACTGCTGGGTGGCCGGCTGGCAGCTCACCGAACTGCTGCGGCACGGCCACTACGTCAACATCGAGGCGCGCAGCCTGCTCGCTTGCCTGCGCAGCCTGCCGTCCTGACCGAACGCGGGTTCATCCCGGGAGGAACGCCATGTGGTCGCGAGAGCTGGCCGTCGAAGGCGCGATCGAGTTCACGGCACGGAGGTTCCCCGACGACCGGGGCTTCTTCGTCTCGCCCTACCAGCAGCCGGCCTTCGTCGAGGCGGCCGGCAAGCCGCTCGCGACGGTGGCCCAGGCCAGTTACAGCTGCTCACGCCGCGGGGTGCTCCGGGGCGTCCACTTCACCAGAACCCCGCCCGGCTGCGCGAAGTACGTGTACTGCCCGCAGGGAGCCGTCCTCGACTTCGTGGTCGACCTGCGGGTGGGTTCGCCGACCTTCCGCCGCTGGGACTCGGTCGTGCTCGACCCGGTCGACTGCCGGTCGGTCTACCTGCCGGTGGGGGTGGGGCACGCGTTCTTCGCGCTGGAGGACGGAAGCGTGATGACCTACCTGCTCTCGGAAAGCTACGTCCCGGAGCAGGAACTGGGCCTGGCCGTCCTCGACGCGGACCTGGGCCTGCCGATCCCGGCCGGGCCCCTGGTCCTGTCCGAACGGGACCGGACCGCGCCCACCCTGGCCGAGGCGACGAAGGCCGGGATCCTGCCCGATTACCCGACGTGCCTGGCTCTGGAAAAGCAGCCGGCCGGCGTCCTGGATTCCTGACCGCTTCGCCGCGGTTTTCGCGGCGACAACCCCGCCGAGGAGAAATGTCCACCATTCTGGTCACCGGCGCCGCCGGATTCATCGGATCGAACTTCGTGCGCCACTGGCGGGCCGGTCACCCCGGCGACACCGTCGTCGCGCTCGACGCCCTCACCTACGCCGGCAACCGGGAGACCCTCGCCGACGTGGCGGACGTCCCGTTCGTGCACGGCGACATCCGCAACGAGCAGCTGGTCGAGCACGTGCTGCGCGCGTACCGGGTCGACGTCGTGGTCAACTTCGCCGCCGAATCCCACAACAGCCTGGCGATCCTGCGCCCGAGCGAGTTCTTCTCCGCCAACGTGATCGGCACCCAGCAGCTGCTGGAGGCGTGCCGCAGGACCGGGATCACCCGGTTCCACCACGTGTCCACCTGCGAGGTGTACGGGGACATGGAGCTCGACGAGACGGCGGCGTTCACCGAGGAATCGCCGTACCGGCCGCGGACCCCGTACAACGCCTCGAAAGCCGGCGCGGACCACGCGGTGCGCGCCTACCACCTGGCCTACGGGCTGCCGGTGACGATCACCAACTGCGCCAACAACTACGGCCCGTACCAGTTCCCGGAGAAGGTCATCCCGCTGTTCGTCACCCGGGCGCTGCGCGGCCAGGAGATGCCGCTCTACGCGTCGACGAAGAACCGGCGCGAGTGGCTCCACGTGGCCGACCACTGCCGGGCCATCGAGGCGGTGCTCGACCGCGGGCGGGTGGGGGAGACCTATCACGTGGGCAGCGGGTTCGAGGCCGACATCGAGGCGATCGCCGATCTGATCATCGCCGAGCTGGGACTGGACGAGTCGATCAAGACGATCGTGCCGGACCGGCCGGCCCACGACCGGCGGTACCTGCTGGACTCGGCGAAGCTCCGGACCGAGCTCGGCTGGGCACCGGCCGTGGACTTCGGCACCGGGCTCCGCGAAACGATTTCCTGGTACCGCGAGCACGAGTCGTGGTGGGCGCCGCTGCTGGACCGGTCCCCGGTCGACGAAGCCGCGTGGGCGGGCTGACGAACCGGTCCGCGACCGGCGTGATCAGGGCCGTATCCCCGTGAGCGAAGCCGGAACTCCCGAGTTCCGGCTTCGCTCACGGGAGTTCCGGTCAGCCGTTCCCGGCCGCGACCGCGGACGCCGCCGCGCCGTCCAGCACCGCGACGACCCAGGCCATGAAATCCGTTTCGGACGTCGATTCCGCCGCGCGCATCCAGCGTTGTTTCTGGCTGAGCGGCACGACCATCTGGATCCGCAGCGTCGGGTCCGTGGTGTCGCCGTCCCGGGAGCCGATCCGGCGGCTGGCCCGGACGCGGTTGCGCAGTTCGTTGCGCGACCAGCCGAACCGTTCCGCCCGTTCGAGCCACTGGTCCTGCTCCGCGGGGGCGAGGGCGGCGAGTTCGGCGTGGTGCTGGAAACTCAGCCCCGGCCGCCGCCGGTGGACCGCGTACTGGCGGGCGACCCAGGCGTAGTTGCGCAGGGTCTGGTAGTCGAGCGACGTTTCTTCGATGGCTTTCTTGTAGAGGTTCGGGTACTTGTCCTGGCCGTAGATCAACCAATCGCCCAGCCACCAGGAAGACGACTCCGACAGGGCGTTGATCTGGTGGCCGATCCGGCTCCACTCCTGGATCGGTGTGTCCGGTGGCAGGCTGAAACTGGTCCGTCTCGTCATCGCCGTCGGCGGCAATGGCGGCTTCGGGGCGCCGGGTTCCCGGCGCTCGGCTCTGCCTTCGGTGAGTTGCTGTCCACTTGCTGTCCCCATGATGGACTCCCCAGTAGCGAATCGCCCGTGGTTCACGTGAGTTCATGTTCGCTGCCCGCAGCATAAACTGGGCCCGGAAGCAACGTCAACTGAGGTGGAGGAGCCGCGCGTGCTTGTTACCACGTCAGTTGGTGGATCAGTTAAACTGAGCGCGTGCAAGAGGAGCCGGAGCCGCAGTCACCCGCGGGTGACGAACGAACCCTTGCCGCGAAGATCGACCACCTCTTCCGCACGGTGCGGCCCCGCAGCGGCAAGGAGTACAGCTTCGAGGAAGTCGCGGAAGCCATCCGCGGCGGTGACGGCGCGACCATCTCCGCCACCTACCTCTGGCAGCTGCGCAAGGGCGTGCGCGACAACCCGACCCGACGGCACCTCGAAGCGCTGGCCCGGTTTTTCGGTGTGCCGCCCGCCTATTTCTTCGACGAGTCGACGGCCACGCAGGTCGACGCCGAACTGGCGCTGCTCGCCGCGTTGCGCGACGCGTCGGTGCGGCAGATCGCGTTGCGGGCTTCGGGCCTGTCACCCAAGACGTTGAACGCTATAACCCAGATGGTCGAGCGCGCGCGGGAAATCGAGGGACTGCCCGACGATCGGTGACGAAAGACCAGTGCCATTACGGCACACGGAGCACTGTCATTCGGGCACTATGGGGGCCAGGACCATTTCGTCCTGGGGAGGTTTGATGGTGTGGACCCTCCGGCGGCTGCGTCGCCGGTGCGAGGCCATCGCGGCGGATCTGCCGCTGACGAACCCCTTCGACGTGCACGACCTGTGCCAGCGGGTGGCGCTGCGCCGGGGCCGCCCGATCCACCTCGTGCCGATCACCGGCATGGGGGAGGCCCACGGCCTGCTGATGTCCACCGACTCGGCCGATCTGATCTTCCACGAGGTCGCCACCTCGTGGCCCCACCAGGAACACATCGTCCTGCACGAGCTGAGCCACCTGCTGTGCGGCCACTACTGCGAGGACCTGACCGCCGCCGGCGAGATCCGCGCGCTGATCCCGCACCTGGACGCCAAGGTCGTCCGCAGCATGCTGGCGCGCACGTCCTACCAGGCCCCGGAAGAACTCGAAGCCGAGCTGCTGGCTTCGGTCGTGCGGCAACAGGCGGAACTCGTCATCCCCGACACCATCAACAGCCGGATCAGAGCCGCGTTCGACTGAGCCGATGGCCTCCCCCACCGAGTGGCTCCCCGCGTACGGGCCGGCGTTCCTGGCTTGCCTGGCCGTCGTCATCCGGATCGTCCGCCACCGCCACCGCCGCCGGGCCCGCAACGAGGTGACGATCTGGGTCGTCTCGGTGTGCCTCGCGTCGTCCCTGGTGCTGCAGGGACCCGCGGTGTACGGCGCGGTGGGCCACCTCACCGGCGTCCCCAACATCGCCCGGCTGGTCAACCACGGCTGCATCCTCGTGGCCGTGGTGGCCGGCCAGGACTTCCTGCGGCAGATCAACCGGCCCGACCGGGCGCGGCGGTGGCTGGTCCCGCACACGATCTGGGCGGCGACCGCGTTCGCCGCGATGTGCCTGCTGTTCGTGCTGAGCCGCACGGGCGTGAACGACATCAGGTTCGCGGCCCGCTACGGGCGGACGCCGGGCGTGCTGGAGTACTGGCTGGTGTACGTCGCCGGCCTGCTGCCCGGCCTCGTCGATTCGGCCCGGCTCTCGGTGTGGTACGCGAGGAGGTCGACCGAAGCCGTGATCCGGCTGGGGTTGCGCCTGATCGCGACCGGTCTCGTCATATCGGTCGGGTACCACGTGCAGAAGGCGGTGTACTTCGCGGCGCGGCGCTTCGACCTGAACTACCCCCGGGCGATCGGCGGTCCGCTCGACCGGTACCTGCCGGCCCTCTCGGCGTTGCTCGTGATCGTCGGCATCGTCCTGCCGGCGTGGCGCACCCCGGTCGCCGTCAGCGAATACGTGACGTACCTGCGGCTGCGTCCGCTGTGGCTCGCGTTCTGCACGGTCGTCCCGGGGATCGCGTTCGTCCCGCCGAGATCCCTGCCGCGGGAGGTGCTCGACGTCCGGGACATCGGCCTGCGGCTGTACCGCCGGGTGGTGGAAATCCGCGACGGCAGGCTGGCCCTGCGCGCCCACCTCGATCCCGAAATCGCCGCGGCCGCAAGGGAATCGGGGCTCGGCGCCGGGTTGTCCGGGCAGAAGCTCGACGCGCACGTCGAAGCGGTCACCTTGGCGGCGGCGATCCGTGCGGCGGCGGACGGCGCGGAGCCACCGGCCGAGCCGGTGGCGTCGGCGGTACCCGGTGGCCGGGACCTCGACAGCGACATCGCGTTCCTCGAAGCCGTCGCCGCCGCGTACCGGCGCCTCGGTTCCCGGCCGCCCGTGCGCGCGAAACCCGTTGAACAGCAGGGCAGGTAACGGAACCGGCGCGGCGGTCGATGGACGGGCGGGGGACCGGGGATCGTGCGCATCGAGCCGGTGTCCACGCCCGCGCCGAGCTGGAGGCCTACGAACGCGAGCTGCCGGAATACCGCGCTCGTGCCGGCGATCCACGGTCCTGGGCCGAAACACCGGACATCGGCCGGAAACGGGCCGAGGACGGGTTTTCCGCCGGGGCGGCGCAACGCGTTCTCGCCCTGCACGCCACGTTGATGCTGCGCGAGATCAACGAGGTGGCCGAGGGCGGCGACCTCGCGGAGCTGCTGCGGCTCACGGCCTGGTTCGGCGAGCAGGGGGCCCGGGGGAGCGGCCGCTACCTCGACGGGTACCTGGCTGCGCAGCGGCTGCGGCTTTCGCTGCGGAAGCGGCTGCACGACCTCGTCGACCTGCTGCTGGCCGGCGACCTGTCGGCTCCCGGTCTCGCGCGCGACCTCGGTGTGCGCCTGCCCGGGCACTACCTCGCGGTGGTGATGGGCTTTCCCGGCCGCCCACCCGGCCGCGCGGACGCCGCCGACGACCTCGTCGAGTCGGTGTTCAAGCTGCACGCGGCGCCGGTCGCCTGGCGGCGGCCGGACGAGCTCCTCGCGCTGCTGCCCGCTTGTCCCGAGCGGGAGACGGCGGTGGACGACGCGCTGCCGGTGGTGCGCGACATCGCGGAGGCGGTGGCGCGGCCTGCCGCGCCGGCGTCGCGATCGGCCCGGCCGACCGGCTGGCCGAGACGGTGTCCGTGGCGGGCCAGGTGGCCGAGGCCGCCCCGGTGCAGCGGATCCCGCAGGTGCTGCCGGGGATCGGGGACGTTTTCGTCGAGCTCGGCGTCCGGCGGGTGCCGGAGGTGGACCGGTGGCTCCGCGACGTCGCCCGGCGGCTCGCGAACGGCCCGGACCTGGTGGCGACCCTCGACGTCTACTACCGCGGCGACATGAACCGGCTCGCCGCCGCCGTCGCGCTGCACATCCACCCCCGGACCCTGGACTACCGCCTCCGGCGGGTGCGGGAGGTGACCGGCCTCGACCCCGCCTCGACGAAGGGCATCCGCGTCCTGACCGCGGCCGTCGCCCGGCTGCTGGCCGGTGCGTGGGACTGATTGCGCGTCGTGCCAACGCGGCCGCCGACGGCGGGTGTGGATTTGCGCGGTGTGACAACGAAAGGACGCTCACGGGGAGCGCCACGGCCGCGCCCGCGCTGCCCGCCACCGCGCTCGCGTCCTGCCCCGCCGGTTCGGTGTGCCTCTACGAGCACGAGAACTTGGTCAACAACACGGGCCAGGTGTACTGCCGGTACTGGCACGAGGGCCACGTCGGCCGCGACGCCACCCTCATGAACGCCGGCACCGCCCTGAGCTACGTCGGCCAGGACCCGAACGACCAGGCTTCCTCCATCGGCCCCTGCTGAGCCGCCGCCGGGGTGTAGGCGATTTCCCGCCCTTCGCGTTCCCAGAGCACGCCGGCGCACGCCACGCCCTCGGCGGACAGCTGCCGCTTGAGGACCTTGAACGTCGACGTCCGCGGGAGTTCCCGGACCGTGCGCACGTACCGGGGCACCTGCTTGGGCCCGAGATCGGGCTGGCCGGCGAGGAACCGGCCGAACCCGGCGGGGTCCAGGGGCGTGCCGTCGGTGACGATGGCGGCCATCACCTGGTCGCCGGTCACCGGGTCGGGCACCGCGTACACGGCGGCGTCGGTGATCGCCGGGTGGCGCAGCAGGATGCGCTCGATCGGGGCCGTGCCGAGGTTCTCCCCGTCGACGCGGAGCCAGTCACCGAGCCGTCCGGCGAAGTAGCAGAAGCCGTCGGCGTCGGCGTAGGCCAGGTCGCCGGTGTGGTAGCGGCCGTCGCGCAGCCGCTCGGCGTCGGCTCGCGCGTCGCGGTAGTAGCCGGCGAACCAGCCGGCGCCCGTGGTGTTGACCAGTTCGCCGACGGCTTCCGCGGCGTTGACCAGCCGGCCGGCGGCGTCGAACTCGGCGGGAGGACACGGGCGCCCGGTGTCCGGGTGCAGGATGGCCACGTCACCGGCCGGACGCCCCAGCGAGCCGGGCGGGGTGTCGCCGGTCCGGGCGAACCCCACGCCGCCCTCGGTGGAGCCGAACGCGTCGACCACCTCGCAGCCGAAGCGGTTCCCGAACGCGACCAGGTCGGCGGCCGCCCCTTCGTTCCCGTAGACCAGGCGCAGGGGGTTGTCCGCGTCGTCCGGGCGCGGCGGCGTGGCGACCACGTAGGACAGTGGCTTGCCGACGTAGCAGGCGTAGGTCGCCCCGAACTTCCGCACGTCGGGCAGGAAACCGGAGGCGGAGAACCGGCGGCGCAGGGCGATGGTCGCGCCGGCCGCCAGCCCGACGGCCCAGCCGGCCATGACGGCGTTGGAGTGGAACATCGGCATCGTCACGTACGCGGTGTCCGAAGAGGACAGCCGGAACCGCTCGGCGAGCATCGCGCCGGGGAACGCGATCTTGCCGTGGGTGCAGCGGACCGCCTTCGGGTCGCCGCTGGTGCCGGAGGTGAAGATGAGCATCAGCAGGTCGTCCGGGGCGGCGGGGACCGGTTCGGCCGGGTCGTCCGCCGGTGCCCAGGACTCGAGGTCCCGCACGGCGGTCCCGCCGAGGTCCAGCCCGGCGAGCAGGGGCCGGTACTTCCGTTCGGTGAGCACGAGCCGGCAGTCGGCGAGCCGGACGTCCCGCGCGAGGGCGGCTCCGCGCCGGGTGGGGTTGAGCCCGACCAGGACCGCTCCGGCGAACGCGCAGGCGCCGAGCAGGAAGGAGAACGCCGGGACGTTGTCGGCCAGGACGCCGACGTGGGGCGGTTCGCCCGGATCCAGCGTCTCGCGCAGGCCGCCCGCCCAGCGCGCGGACGTCCGGACGTGCTCGGCCCACGACCACGTCCGGTCCTCGAACCGCAGGCCGGGACGCTCGTCGCCGGCGCGGGCCAGCAGCAGCTCGGTCACCGTCGGGACGCTCATCCGCACCTCCGGGCGCCGTCGGCCAGAAACTGCAACAGGTTCTACTTTTAGCACGGTGACGGCCACCGGGTCCACCGCGCCGGAACACCGGCGCCCCTTCCGGAGTTGACGTGGGCATGAGCCCCCTCGTGGACCGCACGATCACCGCCCTGCGCGCCGAGCACGACACGCTCGCCGGCCTTGTCCGCACCCTCACCGACGACCAGCTCGCCGCCCCCAGCGGGGCCGACGAGTGGACCGTCGCCCAAGCCCTTTCGCACCTCGGCAGCGGTGCCGAGATCGGCCGCGCGCCCCTCGCGCGGGCCGCCGGCGAGACCGTCGCCGCCGAAGACAACCCGACGATCTGGGCCCGCTGGGACGCCTCCGCGCCGCGCGCGCAGGCCGAGGGCTTCCTCGAGCACAACAGCCGCTGGCTCGACACGGTGGAAGCGCTCACGCCCGAGCAGCGTGCGTCGCTGACCGTCGACCTCGGCTTCCTGCCGGAGCCGGTCCCGCTGGTGACGGCGGTGGGCATGCGGCTCAGCGAGGTGGCCAACCACTCGTGGGACGTGCGCGTCGCCTTCGACCCCGACGCCGGGGTGGACGCCGGCTCGGCCGAGGTCCTGGTCGACCTCCTGGCCGGACCGGTGGGATTCATGCTGAGCTTCCTCGCGAAGCCGGCCGAGCTGACGAACCCGGTGTCCCTCGCGGTGCCGGGCGCCGGCCTGGTGATCGACGACGCGGTCACGGTGGTCGACCACCTCGAGGCACCGTCGGCGACGTTCACCGGGCCCGCGGAGGCGTTCATCCGCCTGCTGAGCGGCCGGCTCAAGGCACCGTACGACAAGAACGTCACCGTCGACGGCGAAGTCACCCTCGACGACCTGCGCCGGGTGTTCCCCGGTTTCTGACGTCGCGGTGCAGGCCCGCGCCTGAGGTGGGGCGGGCCATGCCTCCTGTCCGGCGGGCTCGGTAGGGCGACTCCCGACTGGCCCGCGCGCGGGGGAGCTGGCTTTGCTCCCACTCGCACGGGGGCTCCCGACCGGCCCCGCGCGCGGGGAGCCGGCGTTGCACCCACCCGTCCGGCGGGCTTGGCACGGCGGCTCCCGACCGGCCCCACGCCCGGGGATACCGGGCGTCAGGCCTCCACCGCCGTGCGGTGGCCGTTGCCGGAGGCCGGGAGGAGGTGGAAGCCCGCGCGGTCCGGGCGGATGTGCGAACCGCCGGACGACGGGTCCGGCAGGCGGTGGCCGACGGCCGCGATGGCCGCTTCGTCCAGGTGGATGCCCAGGCCCGGCTCCTCGCCGAGGATGAACGCGCCGTCGCCGATTTCGTGGCTCAGCGTCATCCCGACCGGTGGCCGGAGGTCCTGCAGCTCGGCGACCAGGTGGTTGGGTACCGCGGTCGCCGCGTGGATCAGGCCGATCGGGGTGGTGCCGATCGGGCTGATCGGGAGGTCGTGGGCGTGGGCGAGGGCGGCGACCCGCAGGAAGTGGGTGATGCCCCAGCCCGCGGCCGTCTGGACGACGTCGACCGCGCCGGCCGCGATCAGGGGCCGGTGCTGCTCCAGGCCCGTGAGGTTCTCGCCGGTGGCGATCGAGGCGCGGACCCCGCGGCCGACGGCCGCGTGGCCGTCCACGTCCCAGCGCCGCACGGGTTCCTCGATCCAGGTCAGGTCGAAGGTCTGCTCGAGCTCGGCCACGTGCCGGACCGCCTGCTTGCGCGTCCAGTTCTCGTTGACGTCCAGCATCAGGCCCGGCCGGGTGGCGCCGGCTTCGGCGAGGACGTCGCGGACCAGGCCGAGGCGGCGGCGGTCGCGGTCGATGTCGAGGCCGCCCTTGAGCTTCGCCGCGCGCAGCCCGTGGCCGGCGTAGGTCCGGTACAGCTCGGCGAGCTCGTCGTCGGCCAGTGCGATGTCGAGACCGGAGGCGTAGGCGGGCACCCGGCGGTCCCGTCCGCCGAGCAGCCGCCAGAGCGGTTCGCCCGCCAGCTGCGCCTTGATGTCCCACAACGCCGTGTCGAAGCCGCCGATCGTGCCGAACACCGCGCCGGCGTGCCCCGCCTTGAACGTCCGCCGCAGCATGCGGTCGTAGAGGGCGGTCACGCCGCGCGGGTCTTCGCCCTCGATCGCGGCGAACACGGTCTCGGCCTCGACGTGGGAACCCAGCCCGACGCCGGTGACGCCTTCGTCGGTCTCGACCACGACGATCGGCATCCGGAGGACACCGCCGGCGTGGACGCCGTTGGCGTCGCCGACCGGGCGGCCCCAGTCCTGGACGGTCGTGAGGGCCCGGAAACCAGTGATGCGCATGTCATCCCTTCGTGGACCCGGCGGTGACCCCGTCGGCGATCTGGCGTTGCAGGAACAGGTAGACGAGCAGCACCGGCACCGCGGCGATCAGCACCCCGGCGGCGAACGTCGGGATGTCGGCCGAGTACTGCCCGCGCAGCGCGGTCACCCCGACCATGAGCGTGCGGTGCTCCGCCGACGGCATCACCAGCAGCGAGATCAGGACGTCGTTCCAGCAGAAGAGCGCGTCGAGCACCCCGACCGACAGCAGCGCCGGGGCGCCCAGTGGCAGCATGATCCGCCAGTAGACGCCGTAGACGGTGGTGCCGTCGACCCGCGCGGCGTCGACGATCTCCGCCGGCACGGCCGAGTAGAAGCTGGTCATCAGGAACACGGTGAACGGCAGGAACTGCGCCACGTAGGCGAGCACCAGCCCCGGGTAGGTGTCGATCAGCCCGGTGTCCGCCATGATCCGCGCCAGCGGGACCATGATCACCTGGAACGGCACGAACAGCGCGGCGAGGATGCCCAGGAAGACCGCGGAAGACCCGCGGAAGCGCAGGCGCCCGAGCGCGAAGCCTGCCATCGAGCCGAGCAGCAGCAGGACCGCGACCGAGCACACCACGACGACGACCGAGTTGAAGAAGTACCGGGACATCCCGACGCTCGTCCACGCCCGGGTGATGTTGTCCCAGCGGAGTGAACCGGCCGGAGAGAACCGGTCGAGGGTGTATTCGCGGCGGTCCTTCATGGCGACGTTCGCGGTGAACAGCAGGGGGTAGATCGTCGCCAGGGCCAGCGCGGCCATGGGGATCGCGGCGAGCCACTTCGTGAGCCGGGAGCCGGACATCAGTCCTCCTTTCCGGTGCGGCGCAGGATGCCGATCTGGGCCAGCCCGACCACGAGCATGATCAGGAACAGCACCGTGGACGCCGCGGAGGCGAGCGCGGGGGAGTTCAGCTGGCCCTGCTGGATCCAGACGTAGTACTCGGGCAGGTAGGTGGAGCCGGCCGGCCCGCCGCTGGTCATCACGTACAGCAGGCCGAACATCGAGGTCAACATGCCGATCATGGTGGTGACGAAGACGAACTGGATGGTGCGGGACAGGCCGGGGACGATCACGTGCCGGATGGTCTGCGCCAGCGACGCACCGTCCACTTTGGCCGCGTCCAGCAACGAGGAGTCCAAAGTGGAGAAGCCGGCGAGGAAGACGACCAGCGCCATGCCGAACGTCGCCCAGACGTGCACCCCGACGACGGTGAAGATCGCCACGCCGGGATCCCCGAGCCAGTCCACCGGGCCGAGGCCGACCGCGCCGAGGGCCGCGTTGACCGGCCCGTCGAAGGCCAGCAGCAGGTTGAAGATCGCCCCGACGATCACCGGGGACAGCACCGCCGGGAAGAAGTAGACGCCGCGGTGGATCCGGTGTCCCGGCACCTTCAGGTGGATGAAGGTGGCGAGCAGGCCGGGGATGGCGACGGCGACCGGGAGCAGGAGCACGAGCAGCCCGACGTTGCGCAGCGCGGTGCGGAACAGCGGATCGCCGAAGAGCGTCACGTAGTTGTCGAGGCCGACGGCCGTGCCGTTGCGGTCGCCGTCCCCGGTGAAGGAGAAGTTGACGCCGAGCAGCAGCGGCCACAGCCGCAGCAGGAGGACGACCAGCACGGCCGGGGCGACCAGGACGAGCGGCGCGAGGCGTTCCAGCCGCGTGCCGCGGGGCGCGCGCCGGGCCGGCGCGGGCCCTCCGGTGGGCCGGGCCGGGGCCCGGTCCACCGGAGCGGGGGAGTACCCGGTCACGCCGTCAGCCCTTGTCCGACGCGGCCAGCTGCTGCAGCACCTCGTCGACGCCGATCGACCCGCTGAGCAGCTGCTGCGAGAGCCGTCCCATGAGGTCGAGCGTCTTCGAGGAGAGGGCGACGTGCAGGGCGGGCTTGCCGCTCTTGACGTCCGAGACGATCTTCGCCACGGCCGGGCCGGCCGCCGAGACGTCGATCGACGTGTCCGCGGCGATCGCGCCGCTGTCGGTGAAGAAGGACTTCAGCGCGTCGGTCGAGCTCAGCGACCGGACCAGGTCCGCGGCCAGCTTGGGGTCCTTCGTCCCCTTCGCGACCGCGTAGCCGATGCCGCCGTCGTACGGGAGGCTCGGGGTGGCGGCCGGGTTGACCTGCGGCGCGGTCATCACGCCGACCTTGTCCGCGCCCAGGAACTCGGCGAAGTCCTTCCAGTGCCCGACGTCGGACATCAGGCCGATGACGTTCGCGGCCTTGCCGGACTGGAAGAGCGCGAACGCGTCGTTGAACATCGCGGTGGAGTTCGGCCCGTCGGTGTTCAGCCCGGTGTCTCCCGCCTGCTTCCAGAGCTCGAAGATCCGCTTGACGTCCGGTGCGGTCCAGGTGCGCTTGCCGGCGATCCAGTCGGTGTACTCCTGGGGCGTCAGGCTCGCCGAACCCAGGGCCGACAGGAAGAACTGGATCCCCGCGCCCTCCTTGTTGCCCAGTGCGAGGCACTTCGCGCCCGTCTTGGCGGCGATGGTGCCGCAGTCGCCGACGAACTCGTCCCAGGTCCGGGGCGGGGCTTCCGGGTTCAGCCCGGCCTTCTGGTAGAGCCCCTTGTCGAAGTAGATGGGGTGTCCCTGCAGGGTGACCGGCTCCGCGTAGACCTTCCCGTCCTTGCTGAACGCGTCCCAGCCGCTGAGGCGTGACCGGTCGTCGGCCACGTAGGGGTCCAGGGGCAGGAGGTCGCCGACCCGGTCGCGGATCTGGCCGCCGCCGTTGAAGAGCATGACGTCCGGCCCTCTCCCGGCCTGGACCGCCGCGCCCAGCAGTGTGTAGTACTGGTCGTAGGGCTGGGCCACGAACTCCACGGTGACGCCGGGGTGCTGCTTGGCGAACTCGGCCTTGGCCTTCGCGACGTACCCCGCGGCCTTGGCGTCGCCGGACTTCCAGTCCCAGACCACGAGCTTGCCGCTCGCGTCCCCGGACGGGGCGGCCGGGCCGGCGGCGCTTCCGCAGCCCGCGGTCAACGCCAACGCCACGGTCAGGACGGCCGAGAATAGTGTGCGCTGCTTCATCGCTGCTCACTTCTCCAGACGGTGGCCGGACGGGGAGTGGCCCGGCGCAGTGCGGGAAAACGTAACTCGTATGACGTATGACGTCAACGATGGCGCTGTGTAAGCTTCACGCGTGCGCTCGACGGACGTCGGCGCGTGCGCTTCGGAGGAACGATGACGGCATCAGACCCGCAGCCCGCGGCCCCCGGGTGGGTGCGCCGCCCCGCGAACCTGGCGAGCGCGGTCACTGCCGAGCTGGTGGAACGGATCGTGCGCGGGGTCCACGCGCCCGGGACGTCGCTGCCCCCCGAACCGGTGCTGTGCGAGAGCTTCTCGGTGAGCCGGACGGTGGTCCGCGAGGCGGTGAAGCTGCTGCAGGCCAAAGGCCTGGTGCAGGTCCGGCAGGGCGCGGGCACGGTGGTGAACCCGGCCTCGACGTGGAACATGCTCGACGAACTCGTGCTGGCCGCGGTGATCGCCGAGGACGAGACCTCGGCCGTCCTCGACGACCTGGTGGTGACCCGGCGGCTGCTCGAATCCGACATGGCGCTGGTCGCCGCCCGGACCGCCGACCCGGAGGTGGTCGACCGGCTCGGCGCGCTGGTGGACAGCATGGACGAGCTCGTCGGCGATCCCGTCGCCTACCGCGAGCTGGACATCGCCTTCCACGACACGATCATGCAGGTCTCGGGCAACCGCCTCGCCCGCGGTGTGGTGCGCGCCCTGGAGAGCCAGGTCGTCAACACGGCCCGGTACGTGGGCCGCGCCGAGCGCGCCCTGTGCGTGGCGTCCAACCGGGGACACCGCCGGGTCTACGAACGGATCGCGGCCGGGGACTCCGGCGGCGCCGCGAAGGCGATGTACGACCACATCACCGAGGCGTGGCTCGCGCGCCGTCCCGAGTCCGGGGACCCCGGCCGCCTGGCGCGGTGACCGTCCGGAGTCGGGCGGTCCGCCGGGTCGAGCCGAACACGACCACCGCGCAGGCGTCGTGCGTCGCCGCGGCCGGGGCCACGGCGGCCGGCAGCGCCGCTCCGGCGAGGGTGGGCAACCGGTGGTCCTTCCGGGATCCGCGGTACGCACCGTCCACCCGGGACTTCCGAGGGCGGTTGAGGCCCGGCTCCGGGAATGACCGAACGGCGGGGCGCCCGGCTCACCGGAGCTCGTCGAGCAGCCGGCGGGCGGCCGTCGCGGCGCCGTCGGTGCGGATCTTCGCGCCCAGGACCTTCGCCCGCTCGCGGATTTCGGGGGCCAGGGCCGTGTCGAACGCGGCGGCGAGGGACTCTCGCGTCGCCGTCGGGCCGTCGAGGGCCGCGCCGGTCCGGTGGGCGGCCACCCGGCCGGCCCAGTACGGGTTGTCCGCCACCCGGACGGGCACCACCACCTGCGGCACCCCCGCCCGGGCCGCCGTCTGCGTCGTGCCCGCGCCGCCGTGGTGGACGACCGCGGCCAGCCGGGGGAACAGGCGCTGGTGGTTGACGTCGCCGATGGCGAAGCAGCCGTCCACGGCCAGCTCGGCCCAGCCGCGCGAGACGAGCACCCGGTACCCGCGGACCCGGCTCACCTCGACCGACCAGCGGGCGATGTCCGGTGCCGGGCCGATGCTGCCGAAGCCCACGTACACCGGCGGCGGGCCCGCGGCCAGGAACTCCGCCAGCTCGGCGGGCAGCGGCCGCTCGTCCGCCCGCGTCCACGCACCGGTCTGGACCACTTCGGGACCCGGGCCGCCCGGCCACGGCCCCAGCACCGGGTCCGCCGCCAGCCACGGCCGGTCCGAGCAGACGTGGTCGCGCACGTTGCCCACCGGCGGCAGGCCGAGCGCGGCCCGGTGGGCGTTGAGCGGCTCGCGGAACTGGGCGTTCACCCGCTGGGCGTCCCGCTCCCACCGTGCCGCGTGGTCCGGCCCCGACGGCTCCGGCCAGCCCGGCCGCGGCGGCGGCGCGTGGTGCGGCGAGGGCAGGTTGACCGCCGCATAGGTCGCGTAGACGTAAGGGATGCCCGCGGCTTCGGCCACCGACCGCGCGGCGACCTGCGCCAGGCCGGCGGCCACCAGCGCGGCGCAGCCGCGGGCCGCGGCGGGCAGGACGGCGAACTGCGTCTCGAGCAGTTCGGCCCGGTACCGGGCCAGCTCCGCCGCCGTCGGGGGAGCCGCCGGTCGCATCAACGCCCGCACCGGCGGGCCGGCCGGTACCGCCTCGATCCCGAGACCCGCCAGCCGGTCGGTGAACTCCTCGTCCGGCGGCGTGCACATCCGCACGTCCGCGCCGAGGGCCTGGAGTTCGGCGGCGAGGGCCACCAGCGGTTCGACGTCGCCCCGCGTCCCGTAGGTGGACAGCAGCACCCGCGTCACCGCGGTGCCCCGGCGTAGAAGCCGACCGGCATCGTGACGTCGGCGGCGGCCGCCCCGCACTCCAGCATCCACAGCGCCGCGGCCGGGCCCAGTTCCCGCCCCAGCACGCCGAGCGCGGCCGGGTCCGGCGCCACCGCGCGCGCCTGGTCCACGCCGCGCCCGAACGCGTCCGGGTCCCAGCCGTCCGCGTCGCCGCCGCCGAGGGAACGCGCGCCGGCGGCCATCGCCGTGACCGGCAGCCGGCCGGGTACGCCGAGCAGGCCGTGGGTCCGCTCGCCGACCAGGACCCCCATCCAGTGCGAGCTTTCCGGCGTCGGCCGGGGACCGGTCCACCGGGGCCGCCCGTCCATGTCCGGCAGCTTCGACGGCGGGCCGGACACCGCCCAGCGGCCCGCCCACTCCACGGCCAGCCCGGGCGCACTGCGGGTCGCCGGGTTGTGGAACCGGGCCATGTCCCACCGGTTGCCCACCGCGACCGCGGCCAGGTCGCGGTGCGGCCAGACCCGCGCTTCCCACCAGAAGCCCCACGGGAACGCCGCGGTGTGCCCCCACCACCAGTCCTCGCCCAGCTCCGGATCGGCGAGTTCGAGGGTCAGCCCGGAAAAGGACCGGACGCCGTGCGGGCTCGGGCGCGCCACGCGCGGGCGCACCATCGCCGCGAGCGAATCCGGGGCGACCAGGCCGGGCTCGCCGCGGGTAGTGCGCAGCAAGGATTGCAGCAGCCGCGCGAAGTCCGCGGCGCTGGTGTGCATCCCGACGCCCGGAAAGGCCGCGGTACGCAGGGGCGGGCTCGGCAGGCACCAGTCGCCGAACGCGGCGTAACCGGTGGCGCCACCGGTGTTCCCGGTGCCGTCGTCGATGCCCGTGTCCGCCATCCCGGCCGCCGCGAACACTTCCCGGCCGACGCGGGCCGCGTACGGTTCGCCGGCCAGGTGCTCGACCACACCGCCGAGCACCCCGACCCCGAAGCTGGAGTACGAGTAGTCCCCGGGAGCCGTCACCAGCGGCCGCGTCCCGCCGTACTCGACGGCGCGGCCGGTCTCGTGCCGTCGCCGGACGTAGCCGAGGATCGGCTCGGCCGGCGCCGTGGGCGCGACCGCGGTGATGATGTCGCCGGAGTAGCCGCCCTGGTGGGCGGCCAGCATGGCGGTGGTGGCCGGGGCCGCACTCCGACCGCGCAGTCCCGCGGGCAGCACCTGGTCGACCGGCGTGTCCAGCCCGGCCATCCCCGCCTCGGCGAGCTGCATGAAGGCCAGGCCGGTGACGGGTTTGGTGAGCGAGCCCGCGGGCGCGACGGTGCCGGCGGTCATCGGCGTGCGCGCGGCCAGGTCCGCGAACCCGGTGGCGGCCGTCCGCAGGTCGTCGCTCGTCGCCACGGCGACGGCGACGCCGGGTGTGCCGGTGACCGCGGCCAGCCGGGGCAGGACGGTGTCCAGCGCCGCCATCACGTCGTCGAGCATGCTCATCCCTCGGTGGTGTTGTAGTTGACGATCCGCGCCACCATCCGGGCCCGCGCCCCGGCCAGCGGGCTGTCCGCGTCGCGGCGCGCCACGTCCGGCAGCCGGTGGGCCTGGTCCTCGGTGACCGCCACCATGCCCCAGAGCGCGTTGAAGCCCGCGGGATCGACCGGCTTCTCGGCGGCGGCCTCGACGGTCACGACGCCGTCCCCGCCGGCCACGCTCAGCGCGCCCATCTGCCGCAGCACGCCGGGATCCCGCTCTTCGGCGGCCACCACGCTCCAGCCCGTCACGCCGGTCTGCCGCAGCGCCGCGAGCAGGCTGTCGGCGCCGCTGACGACGATGTCGGGCAGGACGAGCGCCACCGGTCCCCGGGTCAGCGGCAGGGCGCACCGGATCGCTCCGTCGAGCCCCGGCTCGGCCACGTCGTCCTGGTAGACGAAGACCAGCTGGAAGGTCCCGGCGTAGCGCGCCAGGTACTTCACGGTGTCCAGCTTGTGCGGGCCGAACACGACGACCACGCGCACGCCGAGCCCGCTCTTCACCAGCTCCACCACGGCTTCGAGGCTGCGGTCCAGCACGGTGACGCCGGGCGCCAGGCAGTGCAGTTCCTTCGCGTACGGCGCTCCGAACCGCGTTCCCAGCCCGGCGCACGGCAGGATGACCGAGACGTCGGGGTCGTTCACCGCAGCCGCACCTTCAGCGCGACCCGGTGCCGGGCGCGCGGCAGCGGCACCCACGCCGGCTCGGCCACCGGCGTCACCCCGGGAAACCGGTCGAACAAGCTCCGCAGCGCGACCTCCGCCTCCAGCTTCGCCAGCGCGACGCCCAGGCAGAAGTGCGGCCCCCAGCCGAATCCGACGTTGCCTTCGCGGCCGCCGTGCTCGGCCTGCCACCGCACGTCCGCGGCGTGCGGGTGGGCGAACTGCGCCGGGTCGCGGTTGGCCGCGCCGAGGACCGCCTGCACCGCGTCCCCGGCCTTGATCCGCACGCCACCGACCTCCAGGTCCGTGGCTGCGTACCGCAGGCGGGCCAGCTGGACCGGGCCGTCCGTGCGCACCAGCTCGCGCACCGCCGCCGGCCACAGCTGCGGCTCGCCGCGCAGCAGTTCTCGCTGAGCGGGGTCGCGCATCAGCGCGTACGCCGCGTTGGCCAGCATGTTCGCCATCGTCTCGTGCCCGGCGAGCACCAGGAACACCACGAGCGCGACCGCGTCGACGTCGGTCAGGTCGTCCTGGGCGACGACCTCGCTGAGCAGGTCTTCCCGCGGGTCGGCGCGGCGGCGGTCCACCAGCGCGTGGCAGTAGGCGAACATCTCGCCCAGCGTCGGCGTGATCCGCGCCGGGTCGCCGTCGACCAGCACCTTGCCCCAGCGCCACCAGGCCGCCCAGTCTTCTTCGGGCACCCCGACCAGCTCGCACACCACCGCCATGGCCAGCGGGTACGCGTACTCGTCGAGCAGGTTCACCGTCCCGCTCAGCCCGTCGAGGAGCTCGTCGACGATCTGCTGCACCCGCGGGCGCAGCGTCGCGACCCGCGACGCGCCGAACGCGTGGCTGATGCTGCGACGCAGCCGCGTGTGCTCGGCGCCGTCGAGGCTCAGCAGGCTCGCGCGCAGGTAGGGCAGGTGCTCCCGCGGCGTGCCCAGTGCGAGGAACGCCTCTTCCTGCGTCTGCGCGCCCTGGCCCGGCAGGCCCGCCGGGTCGTTGCGCACGGCCGGGTCCGCCAGCACGGCGCGGACCTCGGCGCTGCCGGTCACCAGCCAGCCCTCCTCGCCGTTCGCCAGCCGGGCCCGGCAGACCGGTGCCGCGGCGAGGACGCGGTCGTAGCCGCGCATCGGGTCGTCGAGGACGGCCGGATCGCGGACGTCCACCACGGGTTCGGACATGGGACTCCCAGCTCCTCGGAGGACGGGTCAGCCTTTGAGCGGGCCGCCGTTGATCGCGACGCGGTGACCGAAGCGGGTGTGCGGGTAGTAGTCGTAGGTCGCGTGGTGCTGGACGCAGCGGTTGTCCCAGAACACCAGCGTGTCCGGCTCCCACCGCACCCGGCAGGCGAGCATCGGCCGGTTCGGCACGACCGAGAACAGCAGGTCGAGCACCGCCTGGCTCTCGTCGGCCGACAGCTGCGGGATGCGCGAGGTGTAGGCCGGGTTGACGTACAGCAGCGGCCGGTCGGTTTCCGGGTGCCGCACGACGACCGGGTGCTCGCTGACCGGCGGCTCGTAGCCCGCGGGGATCTTGTGGCCGCGGAAGGCGTGCGCGCCGTCGTGGATCGCGGTCAGCCCGGCCAGCAGCTCCTTCAGCTTCGGCGACAGCATGTCGTAGGCGAGGTGCATGTTCGCGAAGAGCGTGTCGCCGCCGCTGCCCGGCTCGGGCACCCGCGTGATGTGCAGCATCGAGCCCAGCGACGGCTCGGTGTCGGCGGTGCCGTCGGCGTGCCAGCCGTTGCCGAACACGGTGGCCGACTCCGGCGCGGTCGCGACCTCGAGGATGTACGGGTCGCCGTGCTCGGGCGGCGGGTTCACCGGGCGCAGCTCGCCGAAGGCCGCGGCGAGGCGCTTGTGGTCCTCCACGGTGATGTCCTGGTCGCGGAACACCAGCACGTGGTGGTCCAGGAAGGCCGTCTTCAGCTCGGTGAGCTGCTCCTCGGTGAGTTCCCGCGTCAGGTCGAGGCCGGTGACCTCGGCGCCGATCACCGGGGTGAGGCCCCGCACCCGCAGCGTCCGGTAGCCGCGCGCCGGCCGCGTCGTGATCCGCTTGACGGCGTCGAGTTCGTACTGCTCCATGGTTTCCTTTCCTCCTGCGGGTCTCACCGGCCGATGGCGGTCGCCACGGCGGTGACGTGCGGGGCGCGCACGATGCCGTAGTGGGTGGTCGGCAGTGCGTGCCAGTGGCTCGGCCCGGCCAGCAGTTCGCGCCAGCCGTCGCGGCCGGCGGTGGGCAGGCCGGGCTCGGGTTCGGTGGCGAGCCAGACGTGGCCGGGCGTCACGGCCAGGCGGGGCAGTGCGTGCCCGGCCATGCTGCGCAGGTTGGCCCGGCACGCGCGGGCGAGCCGCCGGGCGTGTTCGCCCGCGGTGCCGGCGGAGGCGCCGAGCTCGCGCTCGAACACCGTCTCCAGCTGGGCGTCGCTGTAGTCCTCGGCGCTCGCGCCGGGCGGCGGCGGGTCGATCAGGTGCAGCGCCCGCACCGGCTGCCCGGCCCGTTCCGCTTCGGCGGCCATGCCGGCCGCGACCCAGGCGCCGAACGACCACCCGGCCAGCCGCCAGGTGCGGCCGGGGACCTGCGTGCGCAACGCCGTGGCGTAGCGGCGGGCCCGGTCTTCGAGCGACCACCCGGGTGGTTCCGGCCGGTTCAGCGCCGGATCCGCGATGACGCAGACGCCGAGTTCGGGCGGGAGGGCCTCGACGAGGGGGCGGTAGGCGTGGACGTCTCCGCCGACCGGGTGCACGAGGCAGACGGCCTCCCGGGTCGTCCCTTCGCGCCAGACCTGGACGGCGACTTCGCCGGTGCCGGCGGCGGCGTCGAGCTTCGCCAGCAACGCCGCCATCGTCACCTCCGGGCCGAGCCACGCGAGGTCGAGGTCGACGCCGTAGAGGCGTTTCACCGAGTCGACGACGTCGAGCAGGGTCAGGGAGTCGGCGCCGAGGTCGTAGAGCGGGACGTCCGGGTCGAGTTCGGCCACCCCCAGGAGGGCGCGGACCTCCTCGGTCAGGTCCGCTTCGGCCGGTTTCGCGGTGGGCGTGGTCTCGCGTTCGTGGAAGGTGCGGGCGGTGTCGAGGCCGGTCGTGGCCACCAGGAGCTGGGGGAGCCCGGTCCCCAGCGCGCGGGCGAACGTGCGCCGGCCCTCGTCGTCGCTCAGGCCGACGGCGAGGTGGGCCTGGTGCCGGGCGTCGGTCTCCAGTGCCGTGACGGCCATGCCGCTGTCGCGCCAGACGTCCCAGGCGATCGACAGGAGGGCGGTGGCGCCTTCGCGGTGGGCGAGGGCGTCGAGGAACCCGTTGGCGGCGGCGTAGTCGAGCTGGCCGGTGCCGCCGAACTGCGCGGACAGCGACGAGCAGTAGACGGCGAAGGCCGGCCGGTCGCGTTCGATGAGCTCTTCGGTGAGCAGCGCGCCGGCGAGTTTGACGTCTTGGGTGCCTTCGCCGCGGGTGGCGATGAGGCCGCCGCCGGGGGACCCGGCCGCGTGGACGATCCCGGTGAGGGGACCGGGAATCTCGTCGGCGGTCGTCTTCGTGAGGTCGGCGGCGAGCAGGTCGACGCGGTCCGCCCACGGCTCGAGCGGTTCGGGCAGGCGGGGGTCGCGCGCGAGCAGGATGACGCGGCTGGTCGTGCGGGTCAGCAGCTCTTCGGCGACCGCCGTGCCGATGCCGCCGGTGCCGCCGAGGACCAGGACGGTGCCGTCCATCGTGGAGGGTTCGGCGGCGGTGACGGGCGCGCTTTCTTGCGTCCACCAGAACCCGGCCCGCAGGGCGACGCGCTCCGGCGGGGTCGGCCCGGTCAGGAGGTCGGCGAGCCCGTCCAGGCCGGGGGTGGGGAGGTCGACCCAGTGCCCGGGGATCCCGCTTTCCTGCGGGCCGACGGCGGTGATCCCGGCGAGCAGCCCGGCTTCCGGCCGCGTGACGGGGGTGTTCGCGGGCGCGGCACCGGCGGAGACCCACCACGTCCGCAGTGGACGGTCGTGGGCGGCGCGCAGGAGGGCGGCCGGGGTGTCGAGGCAGGCCCACTGCGCCTGCCGCAAGGACGCTTCGCCCAGGGGACCGGTGATGCCGAGGGGAAGGGTGTGCAGCCAGTCGATCCCGGTGTCCGGCAGGGCGTCCAGGACCCGACGCAGGTGCGCGGTATCGGCGGGATCGGCTTCGAAGGTGTCGGTGTCCCGGCGGGCGAAGTGATCGGAGGCGTGCACCCGCACGACACGGGCGTAGGCGGCGTCCAGGGCGGGGGCGGTGAGCGGACCCTCGCCGGAGAGGACGAGGGTGCGGCCGCTGGAAACGGCGTCTCCCGCCCGCCGGAGCCGGACCCAGGTGGGCTGGTGCAGCCACTGCGCTTCGGGCAGCCGCGCGGCGGCCTTCCGCGGGAAGTCGAAGTCCCGCGCGGCGAAGGCGGGCGGCGGGAAGTCCCACGGCGCCGGGGCGGAGAACGGCCCCCACTCGACAACGTCACCCGCCACCCACGCACCGGCCAGGTCGGAGGCGGCACTTTCCCGTGAAAGCGCCCGGTCGGAGGCGTCACTTTCACGTGAAAGCGCCCGGTCGGAGGCGTCACTTTCCCGTGAAAGTGACGAGCTGGGGGTGGTGGTCGCGTGGTGGGGGGCGGGACTTTCACGTGAAAGTGGCGGGCTGGGGGCGGCACTTTCACGTGAAAGTGGCGGGGTGGGGGTGGTGGTCGCGTGGTGGGGTTCGGCTGTGCGGAGACAGGCGACCGCCGCGGCCGCGTCTTCGCCGGGGGCCGCCAGGCGCCACGGGCCCGCCGGCCGGCCCGACTGGAGGTGGCGGAGCACGTCCACATAGGACTCCGGGTGCGCCGTCAGGTAGTCCGCGACGCGAGCCGCTTCCAGCCGCAGGGCCGGAGCGCTCCGGGCGGACAACACCAGGCAGCGCGCCGGCTCCGGGCGCGAAGGCCGCACCGGCCGGACCGACTCCAGCACCACGTGGGCGTTCGTGCCGCCGATGCCGAAGCTGCTCACCCCCGCCACCCGGGGGCCCGCGGGCCACGGTTCGGCGGCCGACGGCACCCGGAACGGGCCCAGGTCCAGCGCCGGGTTGGGCGCCCGGAAATCCACCGTCGGCGGCAGCACCCCGTGGTGCACCGCCAGTGCCGCGCGGATCAGCCCCACCACCCCGGCCGCCGCGCCCAGGTGGCCCAGCTGGCTCTTCACCGACGACAACGCGCAGTCCGTCGCGTCGGGCATCGCCTCGCGCAGGGCCGCCACCTCGATCGGGTCGCCGAGGCGGGTGCCGGTTCCGTGCGTCTCCACGTACCCGACGTCGGCGCCCGAGCGCCCGGCCCGCCGCAGCGCGGCCCGGACGGCCGCGCGCTGCCCCGCCGGGGACGGCGCGCTGTAGCCCTGCTTCACCGCGCCGTCGTTCGTCAGGGCCGAGCCCGTGATCACCGCATACACCGTGTCGCCGTCGCGGCGAGCCGCCGAGAGCGGCTTCAGCACCACCACGCCGACGCCGCTGCCGCCCACCGTGCCGTCGGCGTCGTCGCTGAACGGGCGGCAGTGCCCGTCCGGCGAGAAGATGTGCTGCGGCCGGTAGCGGTAGCCCCCGGCCAGGGTGACGTCGACGAGCACGCCGCCCGCCAGCATCGTCTCCGCCTCGCCGCCGCGCAGCATCGCCGCCGCCTGGTGGACCGCGACCAGCGAACTCGAGCACGCCGTCTGGGTCGTCAGCGCGGGACCGGTCAGGTCGAGGTGGTAGGCCACCTTCGTGGCCAGGAAGTCCTTCTCGTGGTGCAGGGCCAGCTGGAAGTCGTCCGGCAGCGCCGCCGGGTCGGCTTCGCGCAGCATCTGCCGCAGGTAGGTGTTCTCGCCGCAGCCGGCGATCAGCCCGACACCGGCACCCGAAGTGACGCCGGCGTGCGCCAGCGCCTCCACGCACGCCATCAGCAGCTGACGCTGCTGCGGGTCCATCAGCGCCGCGTCGCGGTGGCTGATCCCGAAGTGCTCCGGGTCGAACGCCAGCGGATCGGCCAGCAGGCTGCGCGCGCCGACCAGGCCGTCCGCTGCCGGGAACTCCTCGATCCCCCTCCGGCCCGAGACGACCAGGTCCCAGAACGCGGCCAGGTCCCGCGCGCCGGGCAGCCGCACCGCCATGCCGACGACGGCGACCGGCTCGTCGGCGGCGAGCCGCGGCGACGAGCCGGCCGCGGCCGGGCCGTGCTCGAGGTGCCGCGTCAGGTCCCGCAGGGTGACGTGCTCGAAGAGATCCGCCACGGTGAACCGGTACCCGGCTTCGGCGCAGCGCAGGTGGAACCGCATCAGCGCGAGCGAGCCGGCACCGGCCGCGAAGAACGTCTCGTCGGGACCGATCGGCGTGCCGGTGACCTCTTCGAACAGCGCCGCCAGCTCGCTCGACGGCCGGGCCGCCGTCCGGTGCAGATCCGTCCCCGGCACGCGCGCGGCGGCGTCCCGGTCGAGCTTCCCGCTCGGCGTGCGCGGTAGCGCGCCGACGACGCGGAAGCGGTCCACCCGCGCGTGCGGTGGCAGCAGCGGCCGCAGGAAGTCCGCCAGTTCCGCGGCGGACGGCGTCCGGCGGCACTCCAGCACCGCGGTCAGCCTGCCGTCCTCGACCGCGACGACGGCGTTGACGACGTCCGCGTGCCGCAGCAGCGCGGCCTCGACCTGGCCGAGCTCGAGGCGGTGGCCGCTGAGCTTGACCTGGCGGTCGGCGCGGCCGTCGAAGTGCAGCAGCCCGGCGCGGTCGAAGTGGGCGAGGTCGCCGCTGCGGTAGTACAGCTCCGGCAGTTCGGCGAACTTCTCCGGCGCCGCTTCGCCGAGGTAGCACCGGTTCGCCGCGAGACCGCCGATGAGCAGCTCACCGACCTGCCCCGGCGGCAGCGGCGCGCCCGTGGCGTCGGCGACCCGCAGGACCGCGTTCGCCACCGGAGTGCCGATGGCGGGCCGGTCGGGCCAGTCCGCGGGATCGCCGTCGAGGGTCAGCGCGCTGACGACGTGGGTCTCGGTCGGCCCGTAGTGGTTGTGCAGCCGCGCG
The DNA here is from genome assembly GCF_000695625.1 of Amycolatopsis rifamycinica. Classification (GTDB taxonomy): domain Bacteria; phylum Actinomycetota; class Actinomycetes; order Mycobacteriales; family Pseudonocardiaceae; genus Amycolatopsis; species Amycolatopsis rifamycinica. Next base: position 54,675 of record NZ_JMQI01000024.1, on the reverse strand, counting down.
CCGGGCAGCCCGGCGAACCACCGGCGGATGGCCGGCGTGCACACCAGCTGCTCGCCGGCGGTGATCACGTCCCGCAGCCGCGCCGGGTACCGGCCGAGCCGGACGCCGTGTTCGGCGAGCAGCTGCAGGGCGACGTAGGGCAGGAAGATCCGTTCGATGCCGGCGGTGTCCAGCTGCGCCAGCAGCGCGGGGACGTCGTGGCGCCATTCCGGGCGGATCAGGTGCAGCCGGCCGCCGCCGCACAGGGTCGTGAAGATCTCCTGGAACGACACGTCGAACGACAGCATCGAGAACTGCTGTGTCGCCGCGGGCGGCGCGGCCTGCCACTGCAGCAGGTTGGCCAGCGTGCGGTCCGGCACGCGCACGCCCTTCGGCACCCCGGTCGAGCCCGAGGTGAACAGCGTGTAGAGCGGCCGTCCGGCGTGCCGGGCCGGCACGTCCGGCACCGGGCCGCCGGTGAGGGTGACGAACCGCCGCTCGACGTCGGTGTCGAAGGTTTCGCCCGGCGCGAGCAGGACGCAGCGCGGCCGGACGCGGTCGAGCATGGCCCGCAGCAGCTCCGGCGGGTACGCCGGATCCAGCGGCACGGCGGTGATGTTCAGCCGCGCGAGCGCGAGCAGCGCGACGACGTGCTCGGCCGACGGCCGGAAGTACAGGGCGATGTCGGTGGCGTCCGCGGGCAGGGTGGCCGCGAGCCGGGCCGCGTGCGCGTCCAGCTCGGCGTAGGTCAGCGTCGTGTCGCCGGTCAGCGCCGGGGCGTCGGGGGTGCGCGCGACCTGCCGGGCGAAGCCGTCCGCCACGGTTTCCCACGTCAGTTCCGCGTCGGCGCCCCGGCCGTGGTCACGGTGGTCCGGAGTCCGGGCGTCGCCGTGCAGGGCGCGGTCGAAGACTTCGCCGAGGGTCGTCGCCTCGGCCTCGGTGAAGTGGCCTTCCCCGTACTCCCACAGGCAGTCGAAGCCGTCCGGCCCTTCCACCACCGACAGCGTGAGCGCGCACTTCGCCTCGGCCGCCTCGATCCACTGTGGACTGATCGAGCAGCCGGGCCGCCGCAGCGCCGCGAAGTCGGTGTTCTCCAGGACGAACAGGTAGTCGAAGGCCGCATAGCCGGGGTCGAGGTCGGCGAACGCGACGTCCTGGTGGTCCAGCGCCGCCCCCGCCGCCTCGCCGAGCCGCCGCAGCTGGCGGTCCAGGTCTTCGTCCGGGGCCACGGTCAGCGGCAGCCGGACGGTGTTGGCGAACATCCCGACGCCGTCCTCGAACGCCCGCACCGGCCGGTTCGCCACCGGGGCGGCGATCCGGGGCCGGGTCCGCCCGGTCACCGCGTACAGGCTCCAGGCGAACACGCCGAACAGCAGCTGGAAGCGGGTCAGGCCCAGTTCGGCGGCCCACTCGTCGACGCGCTCGCGGCTGATGCGGGTGGTGTGCAGCCGCCCGGTCAGTGCCGCTTCGCCGAGCGGTTCGGCGTCGTCGGATCGCTCGGTGAGCTGGGCGCGGTAGCCGGGGGAGGTGAACCAGCGGGCCTGCCACGCGGCGAAGTCGAACGGCGTGTGCGCGTCCGGCCGCGGCTTCGCGCCGGACAGTTCCCGGAACAGGATGTTGAGCGACCAGCCGTCGACCGCGATGTGGTGCAGGCACAGCCAGAACGTGCCGTCGGGACGCCAGGCCGCGCGCAGCAGCCGGCCCGAGGCCAGGTCGAACGGCGCCGTGAAGAAGTCGTCACCGGGCTCGGTCCACGGGTCGTACGGCGCCTTCGCCACCTGCCGCAGACCGTCGGGGGTGGCCTCGAACGCCGTGCGCAGCGCCGGGTGCCGCTCGACCAGGCCGCGGACGTCCCGGCGCAGTGCCTCGACGTCGGGGGAACCGGTGACCCGGAACGCGAGCGGCACGTGGTACGCCGTGGACGCCGGATTGCGTTGCTGCAGCAGCCAAAGCCGTTGCTGTTCGCTGGTGGCCGGGGCCGTCGTCGCGGTCGTCGGCGGGCCCGGTTCCGGGTAGGCCGCCCGCTCGGCCGCCGAGACGGCCGCGGCGAGCTCGGCGAACGTCCCGCGTTGCACGACCGACGGCGCCAGATCCGCCCCCCAGCGTTCCCGGATCGCGAACCGCAGCCGCAAGGCCTTCAGCGAGTCGCCCCCGGACCGCAGCCACGTGTCGCCCGGGCGGAGATCCGGGACGCCGAGGGTCTGGGTGACCACGGCCAGGACTTCGCGCTCCCACGGTGTCGCCTCGCCGCCGGTGTCCGGCCGCCACGGCGGGAACCCGCCCGCCAGCAACGCGGTTTCGTCGACCTTCCCGTTCGGGTTGCGCGGCAGCTCGCCGACGCGGAAGACGTGGTGCGGCCGCATGTAGGCCGGCACGGTGCCGGCGAGATGCGCTTCGAAACTGTCGAAGGACAGCTCGTCCGCCACGACGAAGGCGAGGAGCTCGGCGGTGGCGGCGCGGCGCACGGCCACGTGGACCTGCCGGATCCCGGGGTGGGCCAGCAGCCGCTGCTCCAGCTCGCCCGGCTCGATCCGGAACCCGCGGACCTTGACCTGCCGGTCGGTGCGCCCGACGTAGGCGTACCGCCCGCCCGGCAGCACGCGCACCAGGTCGCCGGTGCGGTAGAACCGCGCGCGGCCCTCGTCGAACCACGGCAGCCGGACGAACCGCTGCCCGGTCTCCGCGGGCAGGCCGCGGTAGCCGAGGGCGACGCCCGCGCCGGAGAGGTACAGCTCGGCGACTTCGCCTTCGAGGGCCACGCGCTCGTCCGGCGGCTCATCCGTTTTGACGACGGCGACCGCGCCGGTGCCCGGCAGCGGGCGGCCGATCGGCACGACGTCGCCGTCGAAGCCGCGCGGGATGGCGTAGCTGAGCGCGAACGTCGTCGTCTCGGTCGGGCCGTAGCCGTTCTGCAGCCGCGTCGGCGCGTCCGGGTTGGCGCGGTACCAGCGGCGGATCAGCGGCGCGTTGAGCTGCTCGCCGCCGATGACGACCCGGCGGACGGTGGCGAAGCTGCCCGGCACGGTCTCGGCGACGGCGTTGAACAGCGTCGCGGTGACGAACATCGTGTCGATGCGCTCGCGGACGAGGGCGTCGGCGAACGCCCGCGGGTCGCCGGCGGTGTCGTCGTCGAGGATCACACACGTGCCGCCGGTCAGCAGGGGCACCCACACCTCGAAGCTGATCGCGTCGAACGCCGGGTTGGCCAGGCAGGCGAACCGCGTGCCGATGTCGAGCCAGCCGGGTTCGGCCAGGCGCAGGACCCCGGCGTCGCGGACCTCGACGCCCTTGGGCCGCCCGGTGGTGCCGGAAGTCGAGAAGAGGAACGACGCCGGCGCGGGTTCGGCGGGCACGCCCACCGCGGCGGGTTCGGCCAGGAGTTCGGCGGGGGACAGCGGCGGCAGGCCCGGCAGTCCGTCGTGGACGACGACGGCCGCGCCCGCGTCGGCGAGGATGCCGTCGCGGCGGGCGGGCGGGCTCTGCCGGTCCAGCGGTACGACCTGGCCGCCGAGGCGCAGCACGCCCAGCATGACCTGGACCAGCTCCGCCGAGCGCGCCAAGGCGACGGCGACCGCGTCGCCCGGGCGGATTCCCCGGCGGGACAGGGCTTCGGCGACGGCGGCGGCGCCTGCGTTCAGCTCGGCGTAGGTGAGGCGGCGGGCGCCGTCGGACACGGCGAGGGCGTCCGGGTGCCGCAGGGCCCGGTCGTGGACGCGGCGGGCGATCGAGGTCATCGGGCCGTCAGCTCGGCGGTGACGAGCTTGGCGACCAGCCCCAGGGCGTCGCTTTCCAGCATGTCCCAGTGCCCGCAGTCCGCGGGCACTATTTCGAACTCGCCGCGGGCGCGGCGGCGCCAGAACTCGGCCGTGCCCGGGATCGTGTCCTCGCCGACGGCCTGGACGAACACCACCCTCGCCGTCGTCTCGCCGGGGTCATGCTCGCGCGCGGTCAGCCGGTTGTGGTTGTAGGTGCGGTGGTAGCGCTCGATCTGCGCGTCCTCGATCCCGGGATACATCCCGTTGAAGCGGACCAGTTTCTCGCGGAACTCGGCCGCGGGCACCGGCTCGATGGCCGCCTTCGCGGCCGGGTCGTCGGTGGCGGTGGTGTCGAGCAGGACGACGCTGACACGCGGGTGGTGTTCCGCGAGCCGCCGTCCCATCTCGTAGGCGACCAGGCCGCCGTAGGACAGTCCACAGAGGACCAGCGTCTCGTCCGGTCGCGGATCGACGAGCCGCAGGTACTCCTCGGCCATCGCCTCGACGCTCGGCAGCGGTTCTTCGCCGGGGTTGAGCCCGGGGGACTGGATGCCGAGAACACCGGTGTCGGCGGGCAGCAGGGCACTGAGCGGCAGATAGCAGAACGCCGTGCCACCCGCCGGGTGCACGCAGACGACCCGGGTCGCGCCGGCACCGCGGCGGAATTCGATGAGGCTGCCGGTTTCCGGGGGGTGGTCCGTGCGCAGCAGCGCGGCCTGCGCCTCGATGGTCGGGTGCAGGATGACGTCCCGGATCGGCAGCTCGCGCCCGAACTCCGCGCCGATGGCGTGGGCCAGCTTGATCGCCGAGATCGAGGTGCCGCCGACGTCGAAGAAGCCGTCCGAGACGCCGATCGCCGGGTGCAGCAGCAAATCGCGCCAGATCCGGAGCAGGGCGAGCTCGACGTGGTCGCGCGGGGCGGTGGTGTTGACCGGGTGGTGCGACGCGCTCGTGCGGGCGTGCGCCAGGACGGCGTCGCGGTCGAGCTTGCCGCTGCGGCTCAGGGGCAGCCGGTCGAACTCGGCGAACACCGACGGGATCATGTAGTCCGGCAGCCGGCCGGCCAGCGCGGCCCGCCACTCGTGCGGGGTCCGGCCACCACCGCCCGCGACGCCGGCGACGAGCCGGGGTTCGCCTTCGCGGTCGACCAGCACGGCGGCCTCCCGGACACCGGGCACGGCCAGCAGCGCGGCCGTCACTTCGCCGGGTTCGATGCGGAAGCCGCGCAGCTTGATCTGGTCGTCGCGGCGCCCGGCGTACTCGGCTTCGCCGCCGGGGAGCCAGCGGGCGAGATCCCCGGTGCGGTACATGCGCTCGCCGGGGACGAACGGGTCGGCCACGAACCGCTCGGCGGTCAGCCCCGGCCGGTGCAGGTAGCCGCGGGCCAGGCAGTCGCCGGCCAGGAAGACCTCACCCACGACACCCGGGGGCACCGGCCGCAGCCGCTCGTCGAGCAGGTACAGCCGCGAGCCGGGCAGCGGCCGCCCGATCGGGGCCGGGCGGTCGACGGGCCGGGGGTCGAAGTGCGCCGTGGCGTAGAGCGTGGCTTCGGTGGGCCCGTAGCCGAAGCAGATCCGCAGGCCGGGCAGGGCGGCGGCGAGCCGGGCGAGGGCGGCGTCGGTCAGCGGTTCGACGCCGGTCAGCAGCTGCCGCAGCGCCAGCCCGTGGACGCGCGCCGGATCTTCGTCGATCCACCGGACGTAGGCGGGTGGCAGGAAGGCCTGGACCACGCGGTGGTCCCGCAGCCACGCCATCAGCGCGGCCGGGTCGGGCCGGACGTCTTCGGGCACGACGTGCAGCACGGCCCCGGTGGTCAGCGGGAGCAGTAGTTCGTGCACCGAGGCGTCGAAGCCGATGCTCGACCAGGCCGACGTCGCTTCTCCCGGGGTGGCCCCGAAGCGGTCGAGCCACTGGTCGAAGAGGGCGAGGACGCTGTGGTGGGTGACGGCGACCCCCTTCGGGCGCCCGGTGGACCCCGACGTGTAGATCACGTAGGCGGTGTCGCCGGGCTCGGTCCGCACCGGCCTCCGCGTCTCGTCGCCTTCGGCCTCGAGTTCGGTGACGTCGTCCCCGAGGACCAGCACCGGGCGGGCGTCCCCGACCATGGCCGCCCGCCGGGCGGCCGGCTGCGCCGGGTCGAGCGGGAGGTAGGCGGCCCCGGTCTTCAGCACGCCCAGCACGGCGGTGACGAGCTCCGCCGACCGTCCACTGAGGACACCGACGACCCGGCCGCGGCCCGCCCCGCGCGCCCGCAGGGCGTTGGCGAGCTTCGTGCTGCGGCGGTCGAGTTCGCCGTAGGTGCGCGTCCGGCCGTCGCAGACGAGCGCGGGCGCGTCCGGGGTGGCGTCGGCCTGGGCGGTGAACCGCTCGACGAGCCCGCCGGTCCGCCGCCGCGGCCGCGGACCGGTGCTCCAGCGGGTGAGGATCTCGCGGCGTTCGGGTTCGTCGAGGAGTTCGTAGTCCGCGATGGCGGCGTCCGGCCGCTCGGCCAGCTGACCGAGCAGCCGGACGAGGTACCGCGCGTACCGCTCGGCGGTGGTGTGGTCGAAGAGGGCGACGGCGTAGTCGAGGTGCCCGCGGACCCCGCCGTCCTCGTCGGCGAGGCCGAGCGCGAGGTCGAACTTCGCGGGAGCGTGCTCGACGTCGAGGGGCGAGACGGTCACGCCCGGCAGCTCCAGCAGGTCGTGCTGGGTCGGCACCCAGGCGAACATGGTCTGGAACAGCGGGGTGTGCGCCGGGCTGCGCGGCGGGTTCACCAGCTCGACGACCCGTTCGAACGGCAGCTCGGCGTGGTCGATCGCGCCCCGCAGAGCCGCGCGGACGTCCTTGAGCAGCACGGCCCCGGTCCGGGAACCGGAGAGGTCGGCCCGCACGGCCAGGGTGTTGACGAAGAACCCGAGCGTGCCGGGGTACTCGCCGGTGGCGCCGCGGTTGGCGGTGGGGACGCCGACAACGATGTCAACGTGCCCGGAAAGCCGGGACAGGAGGATGTACCAGCAGGTCAGGATGGTGGAGTAGAGGGTGACACCGTGCTCGCGCGCCACCGCCTTGAGCCGCGCGGTGAGTTCGGGCCCCAGCGAGACGGGCACCCGCGCCCCGCGGAAGTCCTGCCGCGGCGGCCGCGGCCGGTCGGCGGGCAGCGCCAGCACGGGAGGCACGCCGTCGAGCCGGTCCCGCCAGTAGTCCTCGTGGGGAGCCGGGCCGTCGCCGGCCAGCCAGGCTTGCTGCGCGAGGGAGTGGTCGCGGTAGGGCCGCGCGGGCGGGAGCCCGGGATCGGTGCCGCTCAGCCGGGCGGCGTAGAGGAGGCCGAGTTCGCGCAGCAGGAGGGTGCGGGACCAGCCGTCGAAGACGACGTGGTGGACGGTGATCAGGAGGATGTGTTCCTCGTCGGCCGGGAACTGTCGGTGCTCGCCGGTAGCGTGGAGACCGGGGGGCGGCGCCCCGGCGATCAGCCGCGCCCGAGCCAGCGGCGCCCGCGCCAGATCGAACGGCGCGAACGCCTCACTCCGCCGCAGTTCGCCCACCGCACCCGGCCGCCCGCCGACGTCGGTGACCACGCACGGAAACCCGTGCCCGGCGGCCTCGACCACCTGCACCGGCCGGCCGTCCTCGACCACGATCCGCGTCCGCAGCGCCTCATGCCGATCGGCCAGGGCATCGAAAGCCCGCTGCAGCGCCTGCACGTCCAGCGGCCCGCTCAGCGAGAAAGCCATCGTCTCGTTGTAGGCCGGTCCCGCGCCGTCCAGCTGGGAAACGGTCCAAAGGCGCTGCTGACCGGACGACAGCGGGGCGGACACTCGCATCGAGGACGGCCTTTCCAGGCGGGGCGGGCGAACCGGTACTGCTTTGTGCCGTCGCGGCCGAGTGGGGGAAACGCTTCCTGTCTGTCGCGCCAGTTAACACCACACCATCGGACGATGACAAAAGTCTGCCCGGAAGTTCCTTCGGGAGGGGGTAAAGCGGCGCGTCAGCCCTGGTGGAGCCACTCGGCCAGCTCGGGCGGCGCCAGCTCGGCCACGCGCCGGTGGTAGCCCTCGATGGTGGCCGGGTCGAGCAGGTCGCGCCACTGGCCGCTGGTGCCGGAGCGGAAGAAGGCCGTGTTGCTGCGCCACAGCTTCGCGTCGACGCCGGGGGCCAAGTCGTCGGCCCGGTCGCGCATGCGGCCGAACGTCGCCGCGGTGGCGAGGTCTTCGAGCCGCCTGCCGGTGGTGTCGATCGCCAGCGCGGTGGCCAGGCTCCGCAGCTGGCCGGGTAGATCGGCTTTCAGGTCGGCGTAGTGGAACAGCGCCACCTGGGGTGACTCGCGGTGTTCCCAGAACGTCCGCACGTGGTGGACCAGGTTGGCCAGGCTCACGCCGAACGTGTCCGACTCGGGCGCGGGGTCCGCGTCCGCCCACAGCCGGAACCGCTCGAGCGGGTCGGCCGGGGGCGGCGCGACGGCCCGCGGGTCGAGCCCGCCCGCGGTGATGGCCGCGGGGTGGATGTTGGCCACGGCGTGGTCGAACGACAGCATCGCGTCCCGGGGGTCGCGGCCGACGCAGACGTACGTCACGCCCGGCTCGAACGGCAGGCCGTCGAGCGGGGTGTGCGTCTTGACGAACCGCCGGTGCGTCCGGCTCTCGAGGTCGGCCAGGATCGCCGCGGTGTCGTACGTGGTCGCGTCCAGCCACGGCGAGAGCTCGGTGAGCGGCCGGGGCAGCTCGGCGGTGCCGAAGACCAGCAACGCGCACAGCATCTGCATCCACGTCGTCCCGCACTTCGGCGGCGTGCTGATCACGATGTCCCCGGCGCGGAACCGGAACCGGGCCCACAACGCGCTGTCGGACACCACCGTGCGATATCGCCGCAATCCGCCCATTTCCGGTCCCCCCGGCTGCTGGACCACCAGGATCCCACGGTCCCCGGTGGACGGGCTATCCGCGACCCGGACGAATCACCAGGCCGGCGTGAACCGCACCGGCAGCGCCGCCAGCCCGCGGAACAACGGCGAGGGCCGCCAGGCCAGGGTGCCGGCCGGCACCGCGAGCCCGACGTCCGGGAGCCGGTCGAGCAGGACCTCGATCGCCGCCTCGGCGATGACCTTGGCGATCTCCTGGGCGGCGTACGGGCAGCGGTGTTCGCCGTGGCTGAAGGACAGGTACGCCTGGTTGCCGGTCGAGGCCTGGGGGACCGGCCGGACGAGCGGGTCCTGGTTGGCCGCGGCGAGCCCGAGGATGAGCAGGTCGCCCTGGCGGATCTGCCTGCCGCCCAGCCGCAGGTCGTGGACGGCGAACCGGCCCGGGAAGTTCTGGGTCGGCGTGTCCTCCCAGAGCACCTCGTTCAGGGCCTGGCCGACGCTCCGGCGGCCGCCGGCCAGCGTCATCGCGAAGCGGTCGTCGGTGAGCATCAGCCGCAGGGTGTTGCCGATCCAGTAGGCGGTGGGCAGCTGGCCCGCGTTCATCAGGTGCAGCAGATCCTCGGTGATCTCCTCGTCGGCGAGCGCGGCCGGGTGGGCCAGCAGCCGCGACGTCACGTCCGGTCCGGGGGCGCGGCGCTTGCTTTCCACCATCCGCCGCACTTTGTCCCGGACGCGCGCGTAGGCCTCGTTCGCGCCCTCGCCGGCGGCGTGCGTCCGGTAGACGTCGCTGACCAGGTCGGCGGTCTCCGCGTCCGGCACGCCGATCATCCGGGCGACGACGGGCAGCGGTATCCCGTCGGCGTACTCGGTGATCAGGTCGGCCTCGCCGCGCCCGGCGAAGGCGTCGACGAGCCGGTCGGCCACCTGCTGCGCCCGCGCGCCCAGCTCGAACTGGTCGACGGCGCCGAGTGCCTCGTCGAGCGCCGCGGCCCGCCGCCGGTGTTCGGCGCCCTCGGCGAACATCATCGTGGGCTGGTAGGCCAGCAGCGGGAGCAGCGGCCAGTCGGGCGGGACGCGGTCCCAGGCGTTCCAGCGCCGCGAGTCGCGCCCGAAGATCTCCGGGTTGCTCACGACGTACTGCACTTCGCGGTAGCCGAGCACCAGCCACGCCGGCACGTCCGCGTCGAGCAGGACCGGGGCCACCGGCCCGTGCGTGCGCCGCATCTGGGCGTACAGGTCCGCGGACGTCTGCTGGAACCGCGGCCCGGACAACGGCGTGGCGAGGGCGGGCGGGGGCGTGCTCATGGCGTGGTCTCCCGTGCGGAGGACAGGGCGAACAGGTGCTGGACGAGGGAAAGCAGCACGGTCTTGCTGGAGTCGCGCCGCCGGGCGTCGCAGTCGATGAGCGGCACGCCGGGGGACAGGTCGAGGGCTTGGCGCACCTGGTCCAGGGAGTGCTGCGGCTCCCCGAAGTTGTTGCGGGCGACGATGAACGGCGTCCCGTGGTGCTCGAGGCGGTCGATGGAGTACCAGGAGTCGGCCAGCCGGTGGGTGTCCACCAGCACGACGGCGCCCAGGGTGCCGGCGAACAGCCGGTCCCAGAGGAACCAGAACCGTTCCTGGCCCGGTGCGCCGAACAGGTACAGCACCATGTGCTCGTTCAGGCTGATCCGCCCGAAGTCGAACGCGACCGTGGTGGTGGTCTTGCCGGGCGAGGCGCCGTCGTCGATCCCGACGCCCGCCTGCGTCATGGTCTCCTCGGTGCTCAGCGGGCGGATTTCGCTGACCGAACGGACCATGGTCGTCTTGCCCACCCCGAACCCGCCGACGATCACGATCTTCAGCCCGTCCCTGGCGGTGCTCGGCAGCGGCGTGCGGACGTCCTGGTCAGAGCTTCTGCAGTCCAACGAGTACCTGCTTCAGGGTTTCGAGATCGGGCAGTTCGGCGGCGGCCGGAGCCGAGGAGGGATGGCGGGCGGTGATCCGGCCGGTGTCGAGCAGGTCGCACAGCAGGATCTTCACGACGCCCACCGGGAGGCCCAGCTCCGAGGAGATCTCCACCATCGCCGTCGGGTGCCGGCACAGGCGCAGGATCTTGGCGTGCTCGGACTGCATGCCCGGCACCGGATCGCTTTCGCTGACGATCAGCGTCACCAGGTCCAGCGCGCTCTCGTCCGCGCGGCTGCGCCCACCGGTGACGGTGTACAGCCGGTCCGGGTCTTCGCGGCGGAGGTCTTCCCCGGCCATGTCACCCGGCCGCGGTGGGCTGCGGGCGGGGCGGCGCCGTCAGGTACTCGCCGAGCTGCTCGACGAGCTCGTTCATGTTGTGGCCGATGAGGCCCACGTCCGCCTCGTCGGCGGCGATCACGGCGAGGTGGGCGCCTTCGCCGGCTTCCACGATGAACAGCATCCCGCCGTGGAACTCCGTCATGGACTGGCGCACGCCGCCGGTGCCGTCACCGAATTCGATGGACGTGCCGTACGCCAGGCTCTGGATGCCCGAGGCGATGGCGGCCAGCTGGTCGGCCTGGTCGACGGTGAGCCCGCGGGTGTGGCAGAGCTTGAGGCCGTCCTTGGACAGCACGAGGGCGTGGCGGGTGCCCGGCGTCTTGCCGAGGAGGTTCTCGAGCAGCCAGTCGAGATCGTGTTCGGCGGTGTTCATCGGCTGTCCTCCGAAGGAGCGGACGGGCGGGTTCCCCGGCCGGCCGCGTGGAAGGCGCTGAACCGCGCCCCGGCGTCGGCACGGGCCGGTGCGGGCTTCGCCACCGGCGGCGGCACCGGTCTGGGCGCGGCCGCCAGCGTCTGCCCGCGGCGTCGCTGCGGCAGCCCCGACGTTCCACTCTCCACTTCGGACACGGGCGGGGCGGCCGGGCGCACTTCGGCGGGCGGAGCGCTCGCCTCCGGCGCGCTCGGCGTGACCGGTGGGGTGTCCGGTTCGGGCTGGGTGATCAGCTGCCGGGGGATCATGACCACCACTCCGGTGCCGCCCCGCGCGGACGGCCGGAAGTGCACGGTCAGGCCGTGTTTGCGGGCCAGGCAGCCCACCACCGCCAGGCCCAGCCGGGTGCCGGACAGCGTGGTCAGGTCCAGCGGCTCGGCGGAAACCGCCCGCACGGCCCGTTCCAGTGCCGCGGGGCCCATGACGAGGCCGCTGTCCTCGATCGTGACGACGACCCCCGCGTGCACCTCCTCCACGTAGACGTGCACGTCTTCCGAGGGAGGGGAGAAGCTGGTGGCGTTGTCCATCAGTTCGGCCAGTGCGTGCATGACCCCTTCGGCGGCGTACCCGGCGACCGCGACGGTGCTGGTCGAATGCGTCCGCACCCGCTGGTAGGCGCTGATGCGCCCCATCGCCCCGCGCAGGATGCTCTCCATCACGATCGGTTTGGTCCAGCGCCGGCCGGACCGCGCTCCGGTCAGGACCGCGATGCTGTCCGCGAGCCGGCCCGCCTGCGCGGTGCTGTGGTCCAGTTCGAGCAGGTCGCCGAGGACGTTCTCGTCGTAGCGGCCTTCCATCTCCCGCAGGTCGGCCAGCATGCTGGTGGCCAGCGCCTGCACGCGGCCCGCGGCGTTGGCGCAGGCCGCCATCGTGGCCGCGCGCATCCGCTCGCTCCGGCCGATCTCCCGCGCGATCGTCTCCAGCAGCCGGCGGCGGGCCCCGTCGACCGAGGACGGCACTTCGGCGAGCGCGGTGTCCACCGACGCTCCGTCGCGCACCCGCCGGACCACCGCGGGCAGCGTGTCCTCGGCGAGCCGGGTGACCTCCGCGTCCAGCGCCGCGACCCGGCTCCGCTGGTCGCGGGTGACCTGCGCGCAGTACGCGGCGACCGTGACCGCCGCGCACACGACGGCGGCGGCCACCCCGCCGGACCAGGCCACGAGCACCCGGTCCGCCCCGGACACCCCGGCCGTCGTCCACCACCACGCCGCACCGGTGACGACCACGGCGATCGGCAGGACGTAGCGGACGGGTAAGTGCACTGACATCGATCAGGTCCTCGCGGGCGGTCGGAGACAGGACAACGGCGCGCGGCGCCCGATATCGGGGCCGCGCCGGGGTTTCAGCGGGTTTCACGGAATGGGCGAGCCGGAGCGTCGCCAGGGCGAGGACGACCCTAGCGCCGATCTTTCCCGTCCGTAAGAGTCAATCTGCGGTGGCACGAATTTCGCCGGTCGCCGTCGTTTCCGGAAAGTCAATTCCCAACGAATCGGGAACGGCGGCAAAATGGCGGCACGCGGCCGGTCGACTGTCCGAAGTGGACGAATCGTGGCCGGAGTGGCCGGTCGTCCCGCCGACGCACCGGCAGCCGGTACGTCCGGCAGAACATCGGCAGCGGGCGGCGTCACCCAGCCGACGCCCCGGCCGTCCGCCCGGCACTGACCGCCGGGAAGAACAGCCGCAGGCGGTCCACCCGGCCTTCGCGGTGGGACATCAGCCAGACCAGCGCCGGCGGGCAGTGGTGCGGGTCGTCGGGCGGGCTGATCATCTCCATCTCCCACACCGTGCAGTCGCGGCTGGTGACCGCGTGGACGAGCTTCTGGCGCACGCCGTGGGCCAGGTCCAGGTCCATCCCCCGCACCGCCAGGTCCACGCCGCCGCGGTAGCCCTGGCCGCTGGTCATGCGCATCGCGGGGGACCAGCGGTCGGCGACGACGGTGGCGAACGCGCCGCGGCGGGCGGCCGTCAGCGTGTCGGTGGCCTCCCGGGCGCTGGCCGCGTTGCGGGCCGCCGTGTCGTCGTACGCCTCGTCCGCCGTGGCCAGCAGGGCTTCGGACAGCTTCGCGCGCGCCTGGTTGAGGCGGCTGCGCACCGTGCCCACCGGGAGCTCGCAAGCCGCGGCGATCTGGTCGTAGGACGTGACGTCGCTGAAGTGCCGCAACAGCACCACCTGCCGCAGCGCGGGGGACAGCCGGTCGATCGCGTGCCCGATCCAGTCGCGGGAGACGTGGTCTTCGAGGATGCGCTCGGGGGTCGCCGGATCGGCCGGGGGCCGCGGGTCCGCGACCGGCACCACCCGGCGTGCGGCACGCAACCGCAGGCGGCAGGCGTTGCGGACGACGGCCCGCAGCCAGGGGCCTGCCGCGGCCGGGTCGCGCAGGGTGCCGATCCGCCGCACCGCGGTCAGGGCGGCGTCCTGCACCGCGTCCTCGGCGTCCGGTCCGAAGCCGAGAACGCTCAGCGCGACCGCGCGCATGCCGGCCTGGTGCCGGGCGAGCAGCGTGCCCAGCGCGCTCACGTCGCCCGCCTGGGCGCTGCGCACCAGCTCGACCTCCTGGGGATCCACGAGATCGATCTTGCCAGCCGGGCGGGCTGTGACGCACGTCATGCCCGGCCGATCGAACTTCCCGTCGGCGGCGCCATCGTGCCGGTGTCCCAGTACGACGCGAAGGAAGAAGGAACATGGACATCGGCACCCACACCGTCGAGCTCGACGGCGTCCTCCAGCGCTACCACGTGCACGGCCGCGGGCCCGTGTGCGTCGTTCACCCCGGCGGTCCCGGCGTGGACTGGGCGTACCTCCGGCTGCCGGCCCTCGAACCGCACCTGACCATGGTCTATGTCGAGCCCATCGGCACCGGCGGCTCCGGGCGCCTGCCGTCCCACCCGCACGGCTACACCCGCGAGCGCTACGCCCGCGCGCTGCTCGCGCTGCTGGACCACCTCGGCGTCGCCACCCCGTACGTCCTCGGCCACTCCCACGGCGGCTTCGTCGCGCAGTACTTCGCGCAGCACCAAGCCGATCGCGTCGCCGGGGTGGTGCTGTACGGCAGTGCCCCGGTCACCGGACCGGAACACGGCGCCGAAGCCCAGCGCAACGTCGCGGAGTTCGCCCGCCGCAACGCCGGCCGGCCCGAGCTGCCCGAGGTGCTGGCCGCGCTGGCGGCGACCGCGTCCCTGTCGGACGACGACGGGATGACCGCCGCCCTGCGCGGGCTGCTGCCGGCGTACTTCGCCGACTACTGGGGCCGCGAGGCGGAGTTCGGGTCGCTGCGGGAAACCGTGCGCGGCACCCACATCTCCGGGCTGGACACCGACCTCGTGCCGGACACCGTCGACGACCGGGCCACGCTCGGGGCGCTGACCGTGCCGGCGCTGGTCATCGGCGGCCGGTACGACGTGATCTGCGGTCCCCGCTGGGCGCACGAGCTGCACGAGCTGATCCCCGGCTCGCGCCTGGTCGTGCTGGAGCACAGCGGGCACTTCGGCCACCTCGAGGAACCCGGGCTGTTCGCCGAGTCCGTTGTGGACTTCGTGACCGGCTGAGGCGGCGCGGGGGATCGCCGGCCGTCACTCCTCTTCGGTGGTCGCCGACAGGAAGGCCGCGAGGTCGTCGGTGAACCGCAGGAGCAGGTCGTAGAAGGTCCGGCGGTCCTCCGGGGTCCAGCCGGACAACGCGTCGCCGAACCAGCCGAGCAGGGTGGAGACGTACCGGTCGGCGATCCCGGCGCCCTCGGGGGTCAGCTCGACCAGCCGGGCGCGCCGGTCGTCGGGGTCGGCCAGGCCGCGCACGAGCTGCCGTCGTTCGAGGACGTGCAGGTGCCGGGTGACGTGCGGCCCGGCGACCTGCATCCGGTCCGCGATCTCGCCGACGCGCATCGCCTTCCCGGTCATGTGCAGGGCGAGGATGATCGACAGCCCGGGCCGGTCGAGGTCCGCGCCGATCCGCTTCATCGCCCGCTCGCCGAAGCGGCTGCGGTTCAGCAGGGTGCCCAGCTGCATGATCCGCGGCAGCACGGACCGCAGGTCGCCGGCGTCTGTGTCGCCCATCACACCTCTTAGATAGCTAACTTAGGTATATAGTTGACCAGGTCGGGGGTTGATCACGGGCATTGTCGCACCCCGGATATAGATACCTAACTTAGCTATAGGAGTGATCTCATGAAGAGGGTGCTGATTTCGGGAGCCAGCATCGCCGGCCCGGCCTTGGCCTTCTGGCTGCGGCGGGCCGGGTTCGCGGTCACCGTCGTGGAGAAGGCGGCCGAACTGCGGGTCGGCGGCTATCCCATCGACGTCCGCGGCACGGCACTGGACGCCGTCGAGCGGATGGGGATCCTGCCCCGCCTGCGCGACCTGCACATTTCCACGCGGCGGCTGACCTTCCTCGACGCCGACGGCGGCGAAGTCGTGTCGCTGGCCCCGGACGCGATCATCGGGGGCACCGAAGGCGGAGACCTCGAGATCCGCCGCGGCGACCTGATCCGGACGCTGTACGACCTGGTGCGCGACGACGTCGAGGTCCGGTTCGGCGACACCGTCGCGACCCTCACCGACGGCGAGGACGGGGTCGACGTCACCTTCCGCAGCGGCCGCCCGGACCGCTACGACCTGGTGATCGGCGCCGACGGCCTGCATTCCCGTACCCGGGAGCTCGTCTTCGGCGACGAGGCACCGTTCCACCACTACCTGGGCTACTGCTTCGCCGGGTTCACCATGCCGAACGACTTGGGGCTCTTCCGCGAGGGACTCGCGTGGAGCACGCCCGGCAAGGGCGCGGCGCTGTACGCGGTCCTCGACAGCGAAGAGCTGCACGGCTTCCTGGTCTCCGCCCGGCCGGAGCCCCCGATGGAGGCGTTCCGCAACCCCGAGGCCCAGCGCGACCTCATCGCCCGCACCTTCGAGGGCGACGGCTGGGAAATCCCCCGCATGGTCGCGGCCATGCGCGAGGCCGACGACCTGTTCTTCGACGTGATCAGCCAGATCCGCATGCCACGCTGGTCATCCGGCCGCGTCGCCCTGATCGGCGACGCGGCCCACGCGCCGTCGTTCCTGACCGGCCAGGGCACGAGCCTGGCTCTGGTGGGCGCGTACGTGCTCGGCCACGCCCTGACCACGATCCCGGACCACACGGCGGCCTTCGCCGCTTACGAGAACCGGTTGCGCGGTTTCGTGGAAGCCAACCAGGCGTTGGTGAGCAAGGGCCAGGCGACGCTCTTCCCGTCGACGGCCGAAGCACTCGAACGCCGCAACGCCAAGCTCCGCCGGCTCACGACGGCGCCGCCGACTCCGGCCCGGCCCGAGCACTCGGCCCTGACGTTGCCGGAATTCCCGGTGCCGGTGCGGTGAGGTCGGCCCCGGCTCGCCGCCGGCACGATCCGGGCTGCTGGCCGAGCCGCCGTGGGCGCGGGCTGCCTGCTGTGGGCACGACCCGCCTGCCGTGGGCGCGGGCTGACTGCCGTGGGCACGACCGCCCGCCGTCGGCGCGATTCGGGATCGCCGCGGGCGCGACCTGCTCGCCGGCGGCGCGGACTGCCCGCCGTCGGCACGACCGCCCGCCGTCGGCGCGATCCGGATCGCCGGCCGAGCCGCCCGTCGACACGACCTGCCCGTCGCCGGCACTATCCGCCCGCCGTCAGCACGGCCGCCCATCGGCGGCCGGCGCGGAATCAACCCGGCGCGCGGCATCCGGGAACGCGCGCGGGATGCCGCCCCCGCTCGCCGGCCGGCTGAACGGTACGGGCCGGGGTGCCGGCCCACTCCCGGCCGGCGCCCCGGCCCGCTCGGCGGCGGGGGCCGTCAGGTGGCCGGGCTCGTCAGCACCGGGAAGTTCCGGGGCAGAACGCACAACCCGGTCGTGGCGAACATCGCGAGCGAGCTGCCGATGCAGTGCCCCGCCGGCCAGCCCTCCGCCTGGGCCGAGGGGGTGGCCGTCGTCGCGAGCAGGACTCCCGTCGTCACCGCCAACGCTGCCAGGGCGGCCGTGATCCGTCGCATGGCGATCCTCCTGTCGTAGAGCCGGTTTCCGATGGCGGGAGGCTGCCCCGGAACCCGTCCGGACGAACGGGATCGCGGCCGATGGCACCGTTCCGGGTGACCCCCACGGGAACCCCACCGGCCCCGGCCGGGCGGACCGCCGGCCGGCGGAGCACCAGTACGCTGAGGCGAATGAGCACGGTATCCACCCCGGAGCAGTCGATGGTCGAAACCCGGCACCAGACCCGGTTGCTGACCCTGCTCCGCGACGACGGCCCGATGTCGCGGGTCGAGCTGGGGGAGCGGCTGGAACTGCCGCGCGCCCGGGTGGGAGCCGAGGTGGCCCGGCTCGCCGAGGTCGGGCTCGTCGAGGCCGCCGGGCCGTCGGCCAGCCGTGGCGGGCGGCGGTCGACGCTCGTCCGGCTCGCCGGGGACCTGCGGGTGCTCGCCGTGGACGTCGGCGCGACGTCGGTCGGCGTGGCGGTCACCGACGCTTCGTGCGAGGTGCTCGCGCACGCCGTCGAGGACGGCGACGTGCGGCAGGGGCCGCACCCGGTCCTGCGGCGGGTCGCCGAGCTCGCGGCGAAGGTCCGGGACGAGGCACCCGGCCGGCTGATCGCCGCGGGCGTCGGGCTGCCGGGGCCGGTCAGCTTCGCCGAGGGGATGGCCGTCGCGCCGCCGATCATGCCCGGCTGGGACCGGTTCAACGTGCGCGACCACCTCGGCGGGCTCTGGGGCTGCCCGGTCGCGGTGGACAACGACGTCAACGCGATGGCGCTCGGCGAGCGGCACGCCGGGGTCGCGCGCTCGACCGACGACCTGATGTTCGTCAAGATCGGCACCGGGATCGGCTGCGGGATCGTGCTCGGCGGCAAGGTCTACCGCGGGGTCGCCGGCACGGCGGGCGACATCGGGCACATCCGGCTCGACGAGTTCGGCCCGACCTGCGCGTGCGGCGAGGTCGGCTGCCTGGAGGCCTACTTCGGCGGGGCCGCGCTGGCCCGCGACGGGCTGGCCCTGGCCCGCAGCGGCCGGTCGGCGCACCTGGCCGAAGCGGCCGCCGAACGCGGGGCGGTCACCGCCCGCGACGTCGGCCGGGCCGCCGCCGCGGGCGACGCCGGCGCGGTCAACCTCATCCGCGACGGCGGGCGGCGGCTCGGCCAGGTCATCGCCTCGCTGGTCTGCTTCATCAACCCGGGCATGGTGGTGATCGGCGGCGGGGTCGCCCAGCTCGGGCACCAGCTGCTCGCCGAGGTGCGCAGCGCGGTGTACCGCCGCTCGCTGCCGCTGGCCACCGGGAACCTCCCGATCGTGCTGTCCGAACTGGGCGAGACGGCGGGCGTGATCGGCGCCGCGTGGTCGGCCACCGATCGGGCATTCACGCTCAGCAGCTGAGCCATGTCCACTACGGATAGTTACTGAACGCTCCCCCAGTGTAACGCTGAAACGGTACAGACTTTTGCACCAAGAGATCGAAAGTATGTCCGGTTTCGCGCGGCTATCCGGGTGAAAACCCGACTTAACGCCTCGGTATCACCTTGACGAGTGATGCCTGTCACCCTACTTTCGCTGCCTGAGCGACAAAGTGCGTTCAGTAGCCAGCGCAAGAGGGGGCATCGTGGCCGTCACCGGATCGAGGCACGCCGGCTCCGCGAGCCCGCGTACGGCGAACCTGGCCGCGGTCCTGCGGGCGCTGCGCACCGGCCCCCTCTCGCGCACGCAGCTGGCGGCCCGCTGCGGGATCGCGAAGTCCGCGGTCCCCGGCCTGCTCACCGAACTCGCCGAGCGCGGCCTGGTCCGGCCCGCCGGGGTCCGCCCCGGCCACGGGCGGCCGAGCCGGCTGGTCGAACTGCACGGCGAGGACGCGTACGCGCTGGCGTTGGGCGTCGAAGCCGACCGGCTCTCGGCCCTGGTCACCGATCTGTCCGGCCGCGTCCTGGCCGAGCGCACCGAGGCCGTCGACGTCGCCGCGCTCGGTCTCCCGGCAGGCATGGACGAGCTCGCCCGGCTGGCGCGGCTGGTCCTGCCCGGTCCGCCGGTCGGCGTGGCGGTCTCCGTGCCCGGGCTGGTCGACTCGGCCGCCGCCGTGCTGCGGTTCGCCCCGGCGCTGCGCTGGCGGGACGCGGAGATCGCCGGCCTCCTGGCGGCCCGGCTGGGTGTCCCGGCCGCCGCCGTCGCCGTGGACAACGACGCCAACCTCGGGGCACTCGCCGAAGCGGTCGCGGGCACCGGCAGCGAAGTCTTCTACCTCGGCGGCGGCACGGCCGTCGGCGGTGGCTTCGTCTCCGGCGGCACGATCCTGCGCGGCGCCCGCGGCTTCGCGGGCGAGGTCGGGCACATCGCCGTCGACCCGTCCGGCGAGCGGTGTTCCTGCGGCCGGACGGGCTGCCTGGCGACGAAGGCGAACCTGGCCGCCGTCCTGCGCGCGGCCGCGGCCCCGGGCGACCCGCTGCACGACCCCGCTCCCGGCGTCGAAGGCCGGGTCGCCCTGCTCGAGGACCGCATCCGGCGCGGCGACCAGCGCGCGGCGACGGCGGTCCACGAACTCGGCGTCGCGCTCGGCATCGCCCTGTCCACCGTGGTCGACGTGCTCGACCCGGACGTCGTCGTGCTCGGCGGCTACTTCGCCGGACTGGGCGAGTGGCTGGTCGAACCGGTCCGCGTCGAGCTCGCCGCCCGGCCGCTCGGCCAGGCCCGGGTCGTGGCGTCCGGGCTCGGCCCGCGGGCCCCGCTGCGGGGCGCCGCGCACGTGGCCGCGGAACGGCTGTTCGCGAACCCGACGCTCGCCGAGGAGGTCACGGTATGAGCCTGCTGTCCGTTCGCGGCATCGTGAAGGAGTTCCCGGGGGTGCGCGCCCTCGACGGCGTCGACCTCGACGTCGAACCCGGCGAGGTGCACTGCCTGCTGGGCCAGAACGGCGCCGGGAAGTCGACGCTGATCAAGGTCCTCTCCGGCGCGCACTCCCCGGACGCGGGCGAGCTGAGCTGGAACGGCGAGCGCGTCGAGCTCGGGTCGCCGGTCGACGCGCTGCGCCTCGGCATCGCCACCATGTACCAGGAACTCGACCTCGTGCCCGGGCTTTCGGTGGCGGACAACATCTTCCTCGGCCACGAACGCGCCCGCTTCGGGTTCACGCGCATCGCGCAGGCCCGCGAGGAGGCCGCCCGGCTGATGGCCCGGCTCGGGCACCCCGGCATCCGGCCGTCGACGGAGGTGGGGAAGCTCTCCGCCGCCGGCCAGCAGCTGGTCTCGATGGCCCGCGCGCTGGCCCACGACGCCCGGCTGCTCGTGATGGACGAACCCACCGCCGCGCTGGCCGGCGAGGAGGTCGACAACCTCTTCCGCATCGTCGGCGAGCTGACCGCCGACGGCGTCGCGGTCGTCTACATCTCCCACCGGCTCGAAGAGCTGCGCCGGATCGGGCACCGGGTGACCGTGCTCAAGGACGGCCGGACCGTCGGCACCGGCCTGGACGCCCGCACCACGCCGACCGCGGACCTGGTCGCGCTGATGGCCGGGCGCAAGGTGGAGACGGTCTTCGGGCCGCGTCACGACGGCCACGCCCGGCCGGAGACGGCCCTCGAAGTCGCGAACCTCACCCGCGCCGGCGAGTTCGAGGACGTGAGCTTCACCGTCCACGCCGGTGAGGTCGTCGGCATCGCCGGCCTGGTCGGCTCCGGACGCAGCGAGCTGGTGGAGACGATCTTCGGCGCGCGCAAGGCCGACCGCGGAACCGTGACGGTGCGGGGAAAACCGCTCGGCCCGGGCGTGCGGGCGGCCGTCAGGGCGGGCATCGGCCTCGCGCCGGAGGAACGCAAGAGCCAGGGCCTGCTGCTGGACCTGCCGGTGGTGCACAACGTGACGCTGGCCAGCCTCGGCCGCTACGCGAAGCTCGGCTTCACCGAGCGCGCCCGCGAACTGGACGACGCCGGCGCGAGCCTGCGACGGCTCGACCTGCGGCCCGCCGACCCGCGGCGGATCGTCCGCACGCTGTCCGGCGGCAACCAGCAGAAGGCCGTGCTCGCGCGGTGGCTGGTCCGCGGGTGCCGGGTGCTGCTGCTCGACGAGCCGACGCGCGGCGTCGACGTCGGCGCCCGTGCCGAGCTGTACCGGCTGATCGACGAGCTGGCCGCGACCGGTGTGGCGATCGTGCTGGTGTCCAGCGAAATCCCCGAGGTGCTCGGGCTGTCCGACCGGGTGCTGGTGCTGCGCGAGGGCCGCGTCCTCGCCGACCGGCGCTCGGCCGGGCTGACCGAGACCGAAGTGCTCGACGTGATTCTCGAGGGGAGCGCGGCATGACCGAAACTCCGCCGCACTTGATGACACCGGCACCGCCCCAGGAAGCGCTGCCCGCCGAACGGAAGCGGTTCGCCTTCTCCGCCGACCCGCGGCTGCTCGGCCTGGCCGGCGTGCTCGTCGTGCTGTGCCTGGTCGGCCAGTTCACCCGGCCCGAGCTGTTCTTCACCGAGAGCAACATCTCGACGATCCTGCGGCTGGCCGCCGCGATCGGCGTGGTCAGCGTCGGGATGACGTTCGTGATCATCAGCGGCGGCATCGACCTGTCGGTCGGCTCGATGGTCGGCCTGGCCGGCGTCTGGCTGACGACGCTGGCGACGCAGTCCTACGGGCCGTGGGTGATGGTCGTCTGCGGACTCGCGGTCGGGCTCGGGTGCGGGCTGATCAACGGCGTCCTCGTGGCCTACGGCAAGGTCGTGCCCTTCATCGCGACGCTGGCGATGTACGTCTCGGCACGCGGGCTCGCCGAGCGGATCAGCGGCCGCCGCACGCAGGTGGTCGCCGACCAGGACTTCCTCGCCTTCTTCCGGGGCGGCTTCCTCGGGATCCCGACGCTGATCTGGCTGTTCGCGCTCGTGTTCGCGGTCGGCTGGGTCGTGCTCAACCGCACCACCTTCGGCCGCCGCACGTACGCCGTCGGCGGCAACGCCGAGGCGTCGCGGCTGGCCGGCATCAACGTCAAGCGCCACCTCGCGCTCGTCTACGGCGTGGCCGGGCTGTGCTGCGGGATCGCCGCGCTCATGGTCGTCGCGCGGACGAC
This sequence comes from Amycolatopsis rifamycinica, assembly GCF_000695625.1. Taxonomy (GTDB): domain Bacteria; phylum Actinomycetota; class Actinomycetes; order Mycobacteriales; family Pseudonocardiaceae; genus Amycolatopsis; species Amycolatopsis rifamycinica. Next base: position 32,356 of record NZ_JMQI01000024.1, on the reverse strand, counting down.
CGCGGGCGCGTCGACCAACGGCATGTTCTACGAGCTCGACGCGATCGCGGCCGTGGTCATCGGCGGCACGCTGCTGACCGGCGGCCGCGGCTCGCTCATCGGCACCCTCGTCGGCGTGCTGATCTTCACGGTGCTGTCGAACATCTTCACGCTGAACAACCTGGACACCGACATCCAGAACATCGCCAAGGGCGTGATCATCGTGCTCGCCGTGCTCCTGCAGTTCCGGGCCCGCAAATCCAAGACGTAGTCACCAGGAGGCCGTCATGACCGAACAACCCTTCCTCGGCCGCCGGGGATTCCTGCTGGGCGGCGCCGCGGTCGGCGCCGGCGCGCTGCTGGCCGGCTGCACGTCGAACACGCCCGCGAACCCGGAGTCGAACGCGCCGGTCGCCAACGCGGGCAACAACGCCCAGCCGGGCAAGCCGATCACCATCGGCTTCTCCGCGCCGGCCGCCGACCACGGCTGGATCGCGGCGATCACGAAGAACGCCAAGGCCCAGGCGCAGAAGTTCAGCGAGGTGAAGTTCACCGCCACCGAGGGCACCAACGACGTCAACCAGCAGATCTCCCAGGTGGAGACGCTGATCAACGCGAAGGTCGACGTGCTGGTGATCCTGCCCTTCGACGGCAAGGCGCTCACCGCGGTCGGCCAGCAGGCGATGGACGCCGGCATCCCGGTGATCAACCTCGACCGCGTCTTCGACACGCCGCTGGCCTATAGAACGTGGATCGGCGGCGACAACTACCGGATGGGCGTCAACGCCGGCAACTACATCGCCGCGGAACTCAAGAAGAAGAACGTCTCGAACCCGATCATCGGCGAGGTCGCCGGGATCGACTCGCTGCCGCTGACGCAGGAACGCAGCAAGGGCTTCAAGGACGCGCTGGGGCGCGCCGGGTTCAAGGTCGGGCCGCGCGTGTCGGCGCAGTTCACCTCGGAGTCGGGGGAGCAGCAGACCGCGAACCTGCTCCAGGGCGCGCCCAAGCTGGACGCCCTGTGGAACCACGACGACGACCAGGGCATCGGCGTCAACGCGGCCATCGACACCGCGGGCCGCAAGGAGTTCGTCATGGTCGGCGGCGCGGGGTCGAAGAACATGATGAATCTGATCAAGGCCGACTCGTCGCCGATCAAGGCGACCGTGCTCTACAGCCCGTCGATGGCCTCGACGGCGGTCGCGCTCGCCCGGCTGCTCGGCCAGCAGAAGGGGATCGGCGACCTGGCCGAGCACGACATCCCGGCCGAGATCACCACGTACTCGGCGGTCGTGACCAAGGAGAACGTGGACCAGTACCTTGACGTCGGCTTCGATTCCTGACCAGTCTTCAGCTGAACTCAAGGAGGGGTATGAGCCCGGGACGGGAAACCATCGGGATCGGCATGGTCGGCCACGCGTTCATGGGGGCGGTGCATTCGCACGCCTGGCGCAGCGTGCACCGGTTCTTCGACCCGCCGCTGGTGCCCAGACTCGCCGTGCTCGGCGGCCGCGACGAGACCCGGGCCCGTGTCGCAGCCGCCAAGTTCGGCTGGGAGGACGTCGAAACGGACTGGCGGAAGCTCGTCACCCGGGACGACGTCGGCCTGGTCGACGTCTGCACGCCGGGGGACAGCCACGCGGAGATCGCGATCGCCGCCCTGGAAGCCGGGAAGCACGTGCTGTGCGAGAAACCCCTGGCCAACTCGGTCGCGGAGGCCGAAGCGATGGCCGAGGCGGCGCGCCGGGCCCGGGAACGCGGGGTCCGGGCCATGGTCGCGTTCAACTACCGCCGGGTGCCCGCGCTCGCCCACGCCAGGAACCTCGTGGCGAGCGGGGCGCTCGGCGAGATCCGGCACGTGCGGTCGGTGTACCTGCAGGACTGGCTGTCCGACGCGCAGGCGCCGATGACCTGGCGGCTCCGGCGCGAGTCCGCCGGGTCGGGAGCGCTCGGCGACCTCGGCGCGCACATCGTCGACGCCGCCCAGTTCGTCACCGGGGACGTGATCACCGGCGTCTCGGCGCTGACGAACACCTTCGTCAAGCAGCGGCCGGCCGAGAACGGCGGCACGGACGAGGTGACCGTCGACGACACCGCGTTGTTCCTCGCCCGGCTGTCCGGCGGCGCCGTGGCGACCTTCGAAGCGACGCGGTTCGCGCTGGGCCGCAAGAACGCCATGCGGCTGGAGGTCAACGGGTCGAAGGCGAGCCTGGCGTTCGACTTCGAGGCGATGAACGAACTGCAGTGGTACGAGGGCACCGGCACCGAGGCCGGGTTCCGCCGCATCCTCGTCACCGAGCCGCAGCACCCGTACGTCGGCGCGTGGTGGCCGCCGGGCCACCTGCTCGGCTACGAGCACACGTTCACCCACGAGGTCGCCGACCTCCTGGACGCCATCGGCGCGGGCACCGACCCCGCGCCGAGCTTCGACGACGGCCTGCGCGTCCAGCGGGTGCTGGACGCCGTCGAGAAAAGCGCTGCCGCGCAAGCGCGATGGACATCGGTGGAGGAGACATGAGAGAGCTTGCGAACGAATCATTCAACACTGCGCTTTCGGCTCAGGCCGCACCGAGCGTCAGCGAGGTGAGCGCATGAGTCGTCCCGTCACGTTGTTCACCGGCCAGTGGGCCGACCTGCCGTTCACCGAGGTCTGCAAGCTCGCTTCGGAATGGGGCTACGACGGGCTCGAGATCGCCTGCTCGGGCGACCACTTCGAGGTGGACCGCGCACTGTCCGAAGAGGACTATGTGCCCGGGCGGCTGCGGCTGCTCGCCGAGCACGGCCTCAAGGTGTGGGCGATCTCGAACCACCTCGTCGGCCAGGCCGTCTGCGACGACCCGATCGACCACCGGCACCAGGCCATCCTGCCGTCCCGCGTCTGGGGCGACGGTGAACCCGAAGGCGTCCGGCAGCGCGCGGCGGCCGAAATGGCCGACACCGCGCGGGCGGCGGCGAAACTCGGCGTGGACACCGTCATCGGCTTCACCGGGTCGAAGATCTGGAAGTACGTGGCGATGTTCCCGCCGGTCTCCCGCGACGACATCGATGACGGTTACGCGGACTTCGCCCGCCGCTGGCACCCGATCCTGGACGTCTTCGACGAGGTCGGCGTCCGGTTCGCGCACGAAGTCCACCCCTCGGAGATCGCCTACGACTACTGGACGACCAAGCGCGCGCTGGAGGCCGTCGACCACCGGCCGGCGTTCGGGCTGAACTGGGACCCGTCGCACTTCGTGTGGCAGGACCTCGACCCGGTGGGGTTCATCCTCGACTTCGCCGACCGGATCTACCACGTCGACTGCAAGGACACCCGCAAGCGCTTCGACGGCCGCAACGGACGGCTCGGTTCGCACCTGGCCTGGGCGGACCCGCGCCGGGGCTGGGACTTCGTGTCCGTCGGCCACGGCGACGTCCCGTGGGAGGACTGCTTCCGGGCGCTGAACTCGATCGGCTACTCCGGTCCGATCTCGGTGGAGTGGGAGGACGCCGGGATGGACCGGCTCCGCGGCGCGGCGGAGGCGGTGAAGTACCTGCGCGAGCACCTGTTCGACCAGCCGGCGGCGGCTTTCGACGCCGCGTTCAGCAACCAGAAGTGAGAGTGCGACCTCCGTCGAGGACAAAGCGGCCACGGCGGCGTGCACCCGGTACGCGGCACCCGTAGTGGTGTCCGCACCGGGGGCGCACACCACGCGGGTCCGGGGCGCCGGAAGGGGAGGGCCGGCGCCACCCGTTGATCCGTCCACGGAGGACGCCCTGCCGGCGCCCGCTTCGCGTCGACCGGTCCGCCGTCAGACCTCCGAGGCCGACGCATGCCCGGCCGCGAACCGGGCCAGCTCGGCGCGGTCGCGGACCGAGGTCTTCATCAGCAGGGCCGCCACGTGCTTTTCCACCGTGCGCGGGGAAATGTGCAGGCGCGCCGCCAGCGCCTTGTTGCTGAGCCGGAACGCCAGCAGCTCGAAGACCTCGTACTCCCGCAGGGTGACGCCGATCGCGCGCAGGCTTTCGGGCACCCGCTCGGTGCCCGTGCGGCGCTGCTGCACCGACGCGCCGGCCCGGCGCAGCAGGGCGCGGCACGCGCTGGCCACCGGGATCACGTCCGCGCCGTGGAACCGGCTTTCGGCTTCGCGCAGCCAGTCCGCGGGCTCGCCCCAGCCGTCGTCGACGGCGGCCTCCGCGGTCAGGCGCAGGCCCAGCGGGCGGGCGACGCCGAACGGCGCGGCCGCCTGCGCCGCGCGCCGCATCGCCGCGGCGGCCGCGTCGGGCGCGTGGTCGCGGCCGTGCAGCACCGCCTCGGCCAGCAGCACGAACTGGCGGTTCCAGCGCATCCCGCCGGTGGCCCCGGCGGCGACGCGCCGGTGGTCGTCCCAGGTCGCGTCGCCGGCGATGACGTCGAGCAGCAGCTTCAGGCCGTGGGTGCCGGCGAGGTGGAAGGTGCTCTGCTGTCGCGCCTGGTCGGCGGCCAGCGTCTCCAGCTCGGCGCGCGCGGTCTCGCGGTCCTCCTCCAGCAGCGAGCAGAAGACCTGCGCCAGGCCGCGCGCCAGTGGGGCCTCGGGGCCCGCGTCACCGCCGCCGCGCCGGAAGTCGCCGAGGGCGGTCTCCATCGCCCGGCGGTCGCCGCGGTGGCCCGCCAGCACTGCCTGCGCCATCTGCACGTACCGGCTGACGGCGTACAGCTGGATCCGCGAGGCCTCCGCGTAGCAGGCGTCGAGCCGTTGTTCGGCCTCGGCGAACCGGCCGCACAGCACGGCGTGCAGGCCCAGCACGGCATCGGCGTTGTAGGCCAGGCTGATCCCGCCGGTGCGCAGCGCCTCGGCGCGCGCGGTCTCCAGCCCGGAGGGGTCCGCTTCCGCCAGCCAGGCGTTGCCGCCGAGGCCGACCAGCGCGTAGTTGCGCCAGTTCGTCAGCCCGTGCTCGGCGGCGCTGTCGAGCATCCGGCGGAAGCACTCGTCGGACTCGGCCATGTCCCGTTCCCGCACGACGAACCCGACCGCGTAGAGCGCCTGGCATGCCGTCGAGGGTGAGCCGATGCGCTCGGCGCCGGCGACCGCGCGGCGGCCCAGCTCTTCGCTGCGGCGCACGCGGTCGGGGGCCGGGCCGGACATCGACAGGTACGCGTCGACGGCGTCCACCGCCACCGCCTCCTCGTCCAGCCCCGTCCCGGGCAGCAGCGCCCGGGCCGCGGCGACCTGCTCGAAGCCCTCCGCCCAGCGGCCGGCGACCTGGGCCGCCCACGCCAGGCGGACGTGCACGCGGATCTGGCGCGCGGGGTCACGGCCGTCGGCGGGCCGCAGCGAGCGGGCGACCTTCACCGCCCGGTCGAACTGCCCCGCCTCCGCCAGCGCGAACAGCAGCAGCTCCAGCAGGTCCCGGTAGCGGCCGGACTGTTCGCCACCGCGGCCGGCGTCGTCGCCGAGCAGGTTCACGGCGTGCTCCAGCACGGCGATCGCCGATCCGGGCGCGCCTTCGCCCAGTGCGCGCTGGGCGGCCTCGCGGTAGAGGTCGGCGGCGGCCCAGCGGTCCCCGGCGCCCAGCCGCAGCGACGCGGCCAGGCTGCACAGCTCGCCCGGCAGGTCGGGGTGCAGCTCGGCCACGGCGTCGGCCGCCTTCGCCGACAGCGCCACCCGTTCGGCCGGGTTGAGCAGGGTCAGCAGCGCTTCGGCGGTGAGCGGGTGGCGGAAGGCGTACCAGTCTTCGCCGCGCTCGTCCGCGGTGAGCAGCTGGGCGGCGACGGCGGACTGCAGGTGGCCGAACAGGCTGTGGTCGTCCAGCTCGCTCACCCGCTGCACCACCGAAAGCGGGAACCGGCGGCCCAGCACCGCGGCGATGGCGAGCAGCTGCTTGCCGCGTTCGCCGAGGCGGTCGGCGCGGCGGGTGATGATCGTGACGAGCGTGGAGGGCACGGCGCTGCGGCCGTGGCCGGTGAACCGCCAGCCCGCCGCGCCGTTCACCAGCTCGCCCGCCGCCACCATGCTGTGCAGCAGTTCCTCGACGACCAGGGGGTTGCCCGCACTGTCGGCGAACAGGCGCTCGGCCACGTCGGCGGACACCTGGCCCGGCTCGGCGCCGAGCGAAGACGCCACGACGTCCCGCACCTCGGCGGGCCCGAGGCTGTCCAGCGGCATGAGGAGACCCTCGCCGCGCCGGGTGACGGCGTGGGCCGCCTCGAGCGCGGGCGAGGGTTCGGCGCGCAGCGTGGCCAGCACGACCACCGGCTGCGTGCGGACGTTGGCGGCCAGGTACTCCACCACGGCGAGGGTTTCCACGTCGGCGTCCTGGAGGTCGTCGACGACGAAGAGGCAGCCGCGGCCCGCCCCGGCCAGGCCGGTGAGCCGCAGGGTCGCCTCGGCGAGTACCACCAGCGAGGAGTCGCCCGCGGTGTCGGCGCCGGCGGCCCAGTCCGGGATCAGCCTGCCCAGCACCGACCGGTACGGCCCGAGCTGTTCGACGAGCTCGCGGCCGCCGGTGCGGGCCAGGGAGAGCAGGGCTTCGGTGAGCGCCCGGAACGGCACGGCGGGCCCGGTCGTGCTGCCGCGGCCGCGCAGCACCACCAGTCCCGCCTCCAGTGCGTGGCCGACCGCCTCGGCGGCCAGCCGGGTCTTGCCGATCCCGGGTTCCCCGGTGACGAACACGGCCGATCCCGAAGAGCGGCGAGCGTCCTGCAACACCCGGCCGATCTCTTCGATCTCCGTTCCTCGGCCGACGAGAGCGGGGGCACGGGTGCGCATGCGCCAACCTTAGAGACCGGACTCACGAATTCGGTGTTCTTCGCGTGGAGATTCCACTGTTCGGACGGCAAACTCCGGGTTGTTGTCACGCTTTGTGCCGTCGCGAGCACGTCACGCGTGCGTGTGGTTGCTCACCACGGTGCTGATGTCCATCGTGACCACCGCGGCACTGGCGACGCCGAGGGTCAGCCCGGCGAGAATCCCCGCCCGGACACCGATCTTCGTCTTGGCACCGGGCGTGGCGTCGCCGAGCGGGCTGTCCGCCTCCGCGCCGGCGGGGGTCGCGTCGAATTCGCCGGCGTTGGTGTCGTTGCGCATGTTCACTCCCGTGATGAGGTGTTTCGCGGTTATTTCCGGGGACGTTCCGACGGTTCGAGGAGCAGAACCGACGGAACCTGTTCGGCGAAACCGACCCGCAACAACCCGAAACCGATACCCCCGGTTCCGGTCAGCAGACCGGGACTCGCTACTCCGTGCGGAGTACCGCATTGGAGCCCGTGCCCTTCCACTGCGCCCACGAGGCGCGAAGCCGCCCTCCGCAACGCGGAGACCGACGGTTCGTGGCCCTGCCCGGCCAGCACCACGAGCGTTTCCAAGGTGCCGAGTTCGCCGTGGCAGAGCGATTGGTCGGTCGACGGCGGCCGGGCGGCCACCGCGGCCGAGAACGCGTCCGCCGCGCGGGCGGCGGTGCCGGACGGTGGCCCGGCCTGCGCCGGAGCGGCGGCCGCGGCGAGGACCCGCCCGGCCAGGCCCGAGCACCAGCCCAGGTCGCCGTCCGGATCGCCGTCCAGGGGTTCCCCCGCGGTCCGGCCGCCGCGGCCGAGCGCCCAGTCGACGCCGGCCGCGCCCCAGAGGAAGCCGGGGGCGGTGGGGCGCGGGGCCGCGGCGAGCCGCCGGGCGAGCGTGGCGGCCAGCGCGGCCGCTTCGGGCCGCCCGCTTTCCGCGTGCACGGCGTGCATCGCCGCGAGGGCGCCCGCGGTGCCTTCGCCGACGCCGGCGGGCGCGGCCGCGTCGGCGGCGGCCGTCGCGGCGATCGCGGCGGGCAGGCAGGCGGCGAGGGAGCCGTCCCCGAGAAGGGAGGCCAGCCGGGCGAGGGCGTAACAGATCCCGCCGAGGCCGAAGAACCCGCCGGAGCCGACTTCGCGCGCCAGTTCGGGGTGCTCGGCGAGCACCTCGACGAGCACCGGCAGCGTGCGCACGGCCTTCGCGGCCAGTTCGGAGTAGCGGGAAGTGCCGGTCAGCGCGCCCAGCTGGGCCAGGAACAGCGCGGTGCCGCAGTAGCCCTCGGCGAGCCCGGCGCCCATCGGCAGCACCAGCCAGTGCCGTCCGTCGAGCAGTTCCAGGCCGACCCAGTTGGCCCGCACGTCGTCGTGGGCGGCGCGGGCGACGAGGTCGTCGCCGATCGCGGAGGCCAGCGCGAGCAGGTGCTGGCTGTCGGGCACGACGGCGGCGACCGCGCCGGGCAGCGGCGTGCCCGCGCCGTGGCGGACCTCCGGGCGGCGGGTGGCGAGCGTGGCCTCCACGAACCACTCCTGCTCGCGCAGGTCTTCGGCGCACAGCTGCGCGATCTTCGCGCGGGCCTGGGCGAGGCCGCTCGCGGCGAGCAGGCCGGGCAGCACCGCGCCGGTCCCGGTGGTGACGTCGACCGAGCCCGCGGCGGCGGTGAACACCGGCACGTCGCCGTCGCAGAGCTCGGCGATCTCGTGGGGCACGAGCGCGGGCAGGTGGGCCTTCCCGTGGTCTTCGGCGAGCGAGGCGAACGCCTCGGGCCGGGTGGGGCCCGCGGCGAGGTGGGCCGGGTGCGTGGCGTCGGTCAGCAGCGTCGCGTAGACCTGTGTCGGGCGCATCACCAGGCGGATCTCCTCGCCCGCGAACCCGGCCAGTGCACCACCGAGCAGCTCGTTCCGGCGGTCGACCAAGGATTCGTAGGCGGCGCGGAACCCGCTCAGCAGGCTCTGGCGGTACATCCCGGCGTCGATCTCGGCCCCGGCGAGCACCGGGCGGTTCGCGCCGCCGGCGTAGGGGCGCGGGCCGCGGGCCAGGCGCATGTCGTCGGTCCCGGCGCCGGTCCAGTGCGGCACCTCGCCGGGGCTCTGCTCGCCGTTGCCGCCGCCGAACGCCGAGACGTCGAGCGCGCCGTGCTCGCCGAGCAGCAACGTGGGCAGCAGCGCGGTGCGCGCCACCGAGCGGTGCAGCGCGGCGGCGGCGGGGTCGGGCCCGTTGCGGGTCAGTGCGGTGAAGGCGGGGTGGAACAGCGTCTCGACGTCCACCAGCATCGGCTGGTCGCCGCACGCGATGAGGTTCTCGCAGTGCATGTCGGTGGCGTCGAGCGCGTAGAGCAGGGCCAGCAGCGCGCCTTGGCGGCGGTAGAACAGCTCGACGCCGGCCTGGTCGGCGCACGGCCGCGCGGGGACGAACTCGGTCCAGCCGTAGCCGTCGCGGGCCAGCACGCCCACCGGCCGCGGCGCGAGCCCGGGCCGCGCCTGCGCGAACCACCGCAGCAGATCGCCCCACCGCGCGAGCAGCCCCAGCGGCCGCGGCTTGTAGACCAGCTGCCGCCCGTCGGCGAACCCGAGCACGGCGACCGCCCGGCCGCCGGAGTGCACGTCACCCGCCCCGAGGGTCAGCTCGCTCAGGTCGGCGGCGCTGCCCGCCAGCAGCCCGGAGCGCAGGGCGGCCCGGTCCGCGGCGAACCGCCCGAGCAGCTCGGCGACGGCGTCGGTGGTGCGCAGGCAGGTCTGGGCGAGCAGCCGGGCCAGCACCGGGTGGCGGCCCAGGACGTCGGTGAGGCAGCCGCGGCTGCCGAGCAGGCGCAGGAAGTCGACGAAGCGGTCCCGCCCGGTGGCGCCGCGCAGCAGGCCGGCCTTCTTGGCGGAGTGAAGTTCCAGCACGAAGGTGCGGGCCGCGAGGGCGGTGAGCTGCCCGCAGAGCCAGGTTTCGACCCCGGCCCAGACGCGCTCCGCGGCGGGCTCACGCCGGAGCAGCAGCGCCCGGGCGGCGGCGAGGAAGGGAAGCACGGCGTGGCGGAAGACGCGGTGGTCATCGGCATCGACAGGAGCGGGCCAGTCACCTTCGGCGGGCAGGGAAGCCAGCACCCCGTCCGCGAGCACCGCCCAGCCAGGCCGGTCACCCCCGCTCTCGCCGGGAAGGCGAGCGGCGGTCCACCAGGCCGGTGCCTCGGGGGAGGCCTGCTCGGGACGCTCTACTGTCTGGCTCACGCCGAAGAGATTCGCATTCAGGGAGATGCGCGTACATGGGTACTCGCTACCCAGATTGGCGCCCCCTGCTCCGGCCGGCGGCGGGAAAGCCCCCGCCCCCGAACGCCCGCGGTCCCGGACGGGCGGAGTACGGCCAGGTCAGGGCTGTGAACCCCGGCAGGGGCGATCGTGGCGACCACCACGGAGCGGCGCCCGGCCGGGTACGCCCGAGTGGGGGAGGCCCGCAGCCTGTTCGGCTGCGGTTCCGCCGCCGCGGCTGCCGGGCCTCGCGGCTGTTGGAAGCCTGCCGGCGGCGGTCACCTCGGCCCCGCGGTCGCGGGTTTCCCGAGTTCCGCGGCCGCGGCTGCCGGGCCTTGCGGTTGCCGGAAGCCCGCCGCCTGCGGTCACCTCACCCCCGTGATCGCGGGCTTCCCGAGTTCCGCGGCCGCCGGGTCTCGTGGCTACCGGAAGCCCGCCGCTCGCGGTCACCTCGACCCCGCGATCGCCGGTCTCCCGAGCTCCGCCACCGCCCGCCGGCGCACCGACCGCACGGCCACCGTCGTCGCCAGCGCCGCCACGTGACCGCCCGGTGCTGCCAGTGACCGCAGGTGCACCCGCTCGCGCGGCCAGCCCGGCACGTCCGACCGCGCGACCGCGCTCCGCACATCGACCCGCGCCGGGGCCGCGGCGAGCCCGAGCCCCGCCAGTTTCATCGCCGCCTCCTTGCGGGTCCACGCCGTCAGCAGCAAACCGGCCCGCTCCGCCGAGGCCGCCGCCGAGAACTCCCGGTGTTCCGGTGCCGACAGAACCACTCCCGCCAGTCCCGCCGGGTCCGCGGCCGCGGCCGGGTCCTCGATGTCGGCTCCGATCACGCCCGTCTCCGCCGTCGCCAGCAGCAGCCACCGGCCCGTGTGGGATACCGAAAACTCCGGTGCTCCGGGCAGGCGGGGCCGGCCGTGGGCGGGGTCGGCGCAGTGCTCGCAGGACCGGTCGATCACCACCTCCGCGGGCGGCACGCCGAGCACGGCCCCGCCCCACAGGCGCTGCAGCGCGCGGGAGGCCGTGAACACCTCACCCGCCGGGGTCGCGGCCAGCCTGGCCGCGCGGGTGCGCTCCGCGTCGTCGAGCAGCCCGAGCCACTCCGGTCTCGGGTGGATCGGCAGCAGCCAGACGTCGACCCGGCCCGTCATGGCGCCTGCGGCAGCAGCAGGGCCGCGCGCGGCGCGGGCAGCTCGTCCGACGGCGAGCCCAGCTCCGCCAGCAGATGCGCGACGGCCGCCGCCAGCTGGTCGTCCTCGCCCGGCAGGAGGCGGTCCGGGGCCGGCACCACCGCCAGGTCGGGCTCCACGCCGTGGTTCTCCAGCGAACCGCCCGCGTCGCCGAAGCGGTAGCGGAACTCCGGCTGCGTGGTGACCGTCCCGTCCACCAGCCGGTGGCGCGGCCAGGTCGCGATCACCCCGCCCCAGCTGCGCCTGCCGATCAGCGGGCCCAGCCCGAGCGCGCGGAACACGTGGGCGAAGATCTCGCCGTCGGACCCGGTGTGCTCGTTGAGCAGCGTCGCCATCGGCCCGCGCGGCGACTCCGTGGGATACGGCGCCGTCCCGCTCCAGCGGCCGTGCTCGGTGCCGGTGCGGCGGCGGGCGAGCCGGTCGAGCAGCAGCGGCGACACGTGGCCGCCGGTGTTGAACCGGACGTCCACGATCAGGCCGTCGCGGTCGAGCTCGGTGAGGTACCCGCGGACGAAGTCGGCGTACCCGGCGCGGGTCATGTCGGGCACGTGCAGGTAGCCCAGCCGCTCGCCCGACACCGTCCGCACGTACGCGCGGTTGCCTTCGGTCCAGTCCAGGTACCGCGCCCGCGCCTCGCTCGCGCACGCCCGCACGACCACGCGGTGCTCGCGGCCGGCGCGCCGCACGGTCAGCTCCACCTCCCGGTCGGCCTGCCCGACCAGGAGCTCGCCCGGACCCGGCGGGCCGACCCGGCGGCCGTTGACCGCGACCACGGCGTCCCCCGCGCGGATGTCCGCGCCGAGCCGGGCGCACGGTGACCCCGCCTTGGGGTTCCAGGCGTCGCCGCGCAGGATCCGCGCGATCCGCCACTGCGAGCCGTCGGGCGGGGTGTCCCAGTCGACGCCGAGGAAGCCCTGCGCCTCGTCCGGCCCGGCGCGGTACTCGCCGCCGCGCTCGAACGCGTGCGAGGTGCCGAGCTCGCCGTGCAGTTCCCAGATCAGGTCCGACAGCTCCGCTCGGCACGACACCAGCTCCGCGAGCGGCGCGTACCGGTCATACACCGCGTCCCAGTCGAGGCCGGACATCCGCGCGTCCCAATAGCCTTCGCGCTGCAGCCGCCACGCCTCGCGGAACATCTGCCGCCACTCCGCGGACGGGTCGAACGGGACCTTGACCCGCCCGAGGTCGACCCAGCCGGTGGCCGGGCCCGCCTCTTCGCCGTCGGGCGGGTCGCCGGCGGCGCCGGCGCGCAGCACCCGCAGCCGACTGTCGGTGCGGTGCAGCACGACGTCGCCCCGCACCTCCAGCTCGTCGACCGGGCCGAGGCAGTCCGCGGTGACCCGGCCCGTGCCCAGGTCCACCAGCGACACCGTGCCCTCGCCGCCGGCGTCCGGGTGCGCCGGGTCGGGCGCGGCGAGCGGCACCGACAGCAGCAGCACCTTCCCGGGCAGCGCCGCGATGTCGCTGTAGCGGCCTTCGGGCACGGGGAACGCCGCCACCCGCCGGGAAATCCCGTCGAGGTCGACCTCCACCCGGCCGTCGCCGCGCGCGGCGGCCGGCGACTGTCCGGGCACCGCGGCCCGCGTCTCGAACGGCGAGGGATCGCCGTCCCGCAGCGTGACCAGGTATGGCCGCGAGCCGAACGGGAACCCGACGTCGAACTGCACCTGGTCGAGTTCCGGCGTGAGGTCGCGCTGGCCGAGGAAGTACAGGTACCGCCCGGACGGGTCGAACGCCGGGCGCGCGTCCCGCACGACCGGCTCGGTGACCCGGTGGGTGCGCCCGGACGCGGTGTCGGCCAGCTTGATCGACGACGTGCGCGGCGACTCCGGGAACGTGTAGGCCAGCCACCGCCCGTCGGGCGACCACGCGAGGTCCTCGATGCGCTCGTGCCGGCTCGCGTCCAGCAGCCGGGGCCGGGGGAGCACGTCGGTGGTGTCCACGATCCACACGCGCTGGCGGCTGGTCGCGAAGGCGACGAGCCCGGACGTGGGGGAGGCGGTCAGCTCGGTGATGTGCCCGACCCCGCCGGCCACGAGCACCGGGGCGTCCTCGCCGCCCTCGGCGTCCATCAGCACGATCCGCTCGTCCGGGCTTTCGTCGGCGGCCACGGCGACCAGCTGCCGCCCGCCGGCCAGCCAGCGCAGCAGCCGGTAGCGCACGCCGTCGGCACTGCCGTGGCCGCGGACCGGCCCGGACCAGTGCGCGAAGGTGAACGCCTTGCCGCGGGCGGTCACCGCGAGCCGGGTGCCGTCGGGGCTCAGCCGCGCGCCGTCGAGGTACTCGCCCGCCGGGGCGAACCGGCGGCCGCGCTGCGGCGCCGCGCCGCCCAGGTCCACCGCCACCGGCCGCGCGCCGCGGGCGTCGAGCAGGTGCAGCCGGGCGCCCGCGGTGTAGACCAGCCGGGTGCCGTCGGTGGTGAGGCCGCGCGCGTAGTGGTCGTGGTGGTCGGTGTGGCAGCGCAGGTCGGTGCCGTCGGGCCGGCACGAGTAGACGTTGCCGATGCCCTCGTGGTCGCTGATGAAGTGGACGCGGCCGCCCGCCCAGCACGGGTCGGCGACGTTCCCGGGCAGCGCCACGAGCGGCGTGAACGGGCCGGCCTCGTCCGCCGCGTACCACAGTTCGCCGGTGCCGCCGCCGCGGTAGCGCTTCCACCGCGCGGGATCCGCGGTGTTGCGGCCGACGACCACGCCACCGCCGCCGCCGAAGGCGATCGTGTCGGCCGGGCCGAGCCGCAGCGGCCGCGCGGGGCCGCCGGACGAGGCCACCGAGAACAGGCGCGCGCCGAAGCCGGACGGCTGCTCGGCGTCGGTCGCGTAGAGCACCTCGCCGGTCCGCGGGTGCCAGCCGACGGTGACGCAGCGGCCGGCCTGGTGGGTCAGCCGCCGGGGCGCGCCGCCCTCGGCGGGCATGACGTACACCTCGGCCGGGCCGTCGTAGGTGCCGACGAACGCGATTTCCGTGCCGTCCGGGGAAATCCGGGGCCGCCGGGCTTCGCCGGGGCCCGCGGTCAGGCGGTGCGCCCGGCCGCCGGCGGCGGGGACCGACCACAGGTCGTCCTCGCACGCGAAGTAGAGGGTGTCACCGGAGATCGCGGGCGTCCGCAGATATCCGGCCCGCCCGGTCACGTCCGGGCCTCGATGCGCGCGCGGATCCGCTCGGCCAGCTCCCGGCGGCGGCGCTCTTCGGACGCCTGGTGCCGCTGGACGTCCTCGTCGGACAGGGTCCAGTAGCAGGCCGTCCGCCATTCGCCGACGGTGTAGGAATCCCGTTCGCACCGGACCTGGTGCTGGGCTTCGAGGGCTTCGGCGGACAGGAACATGGTGTTGTGCGTGAGCACCTGGTTGACGATGACGCGCATGTTGAGCTCGTCGCGCAGGTGCTTGTGCACCGCGTAGACGGCGAAGGCGCCGAGCCCGCGATCGCGGGGCAGCACGCCGAAGGACAGCTCGCAGCGCTGCGCGCGCCAGTCGATCGAGGTGATCCACGCGAACCCCATGACACGGCCGTGCGGGCCGCACACGGTGAAGATCCGCTTGGTGCGCTGCTCCTCGGTGATGGTGCGCAGCTGCCGGGCGGCCAGGCCGTCGTCGTCCGAGCCGACGGCGAAGTCGGTGAGGTTGGCCGTGAACCGGGCCTCGCGCAGCAGTTCCGTGCGCAGCGGGACGTCCTCTTCGGTGAAGTGCCGGACGGTCACGATCGGCATGGCTCCTCCTTCACCAGGACCAGCACGTCGTGGAACGCGTGGCCGGCGTAGTGGTGGCCGGGCAGGACACCGCCGCGGGCGAACCCGGCTCCGAGGAAGGCGGCGGCGCCGTCCGCCCCGACCAGCGCGACGAACGACGTCCGCCGCTGGTAGGTGGTCAGGTGGCCGAGCAGCGCGCGCACCGGCTCGGGCCCGGCGGACGTGCTGGAGACGTAGACCTGGCGCGGCTGCGCCCGGTTCGGCACGCAGCCGACCAGCGCGCCGCCCGCGGCGTACACCTTGGCTTCGCGGCGGGTGAGCTCACGCACGAGCAGCGCGTCGTTCTGGGTGACCGGGTCGGTGCCGAGGAACCCGCGCGCGGCGTCGCCGGCGCGGCGCAGTCCCCGGACGGCCTCGGCGGGCGAGAGCGGCCTCAGGTCAGTCATGGCGGATCGTCCCCCAGATCTCGCGGGCGGCGGGTGCGCCGTCGAACCAGGTGGCGGCCGGGACGACCGCTTCGCACCGGAACCCGGCCGCGGCCAGCGCGGCCGAGCCGGGCCGGGCGGCCGGGGTGACCCAGCCGTGCAGCCGGCGCAGGTTGAGCCCGGCGAACCCGTGCGTCACGGCGGCGGCCAGCAGTTCGTCTACATCGGACAGTCCGGGGTGGACGCCGATCTCGACGCGGGCCCGCCGGTGCACCCAGTCGATGGCCGTGTAGCGGACGAAGGCGCCGTCGGTGACGCACAGCTCCTCGTCGTCCCCGGTGGGCGGGGGCACCTCGACCGGGCCGGCCAGGGCGGGCCAGTCTTCGAGGGGCAGCCCGAGCAGCTCGCCGGCGAGCCACGGCCCGCTCAGCAAGGGGTGGTCGGTGCCCCGGTATCCGCGCAGTTTCATGACTCCGCCCAGACCTGCGAGAAGAAGACCGTGCCGCGGCGGCGGCCTTCGTGGGTGGTCACGCCGGCGAGCGTGCCTTCTTCGGTGAGCCCGGCCGACCGCGCGAAGGCGAGGCCCGCCGGGTCGAACTCGGGGAACCGGACCGACAGCCGCACCAGCTCGTGCCGCCACCGCAGTGCCCGCACGATCTCGCGGTAGGCCTCGCGCCACCAGTGCGTGGGGGCGTCGGAGCGCAGGCGCAGGTGCAGGACGTAGTGGCAGCCGTGCTCGCTGCCCTCGTGCTCGAGCGCGTAGAGGCCGATGGGGTCGCCGTCGGCGCAGAGCACGCGGGTGTCGTCGCCGAGGAGCCGGTCGATCTCCCCCTCGGCCCGCGTGTCGGGGCGGTCGGTGCGGAAGAAGAAACCGGGGTCGGCGAACAGGGCGAGCACGGCCGCCCGGTCGGTGGCCCCGCAGGCGCGGGCCGACCAGCGCGGCAGCGCACGCTCGGCCGGCGGCGCGACGGGCGCGATCGAGGTCATGGCCCCTCCCGGGCAGTTGGCTGGCGGTGGTGGAACCGGCGGCGGGGCAGCCGCGGGAACGGCACTTTCACGAGAAAGTGCCGCGCCCGCGGTGGCCACACGACGGGCACTTTCCCGGGAAAGTGCCCCAGGCGGGGACGGCGGCGCGGGTGGGGCCGCCGTCTCCGCCGGGAGGTCAGGCCTCCTTGGAAGCGACCTTCGAGGCCTCCTTGGACGCCTCCTTGGCGGCCTCCTTGCTGGCGACCTTCGACGCGACCTTGCTGGCGACCTTCGAGGCTTCCTTCGACATGAGTGCTCCTTGGGTTCTTTTCGGTGGGATTCGCCCCGCGGATCCGGGACCCGGTCCCGGTGGGGCCAACCCAGATTCACCGACGAACCCTTGTGGGTCAAGGAAAACTCCGCACCCCCCGGTGTCATCTTCGTGCCACGGAGAACGTGCCACCGCCAAGGGCTAACCATTTCCGCCGCGCACCGCCCACCATCGGCCTACGACGATTTGGAGGCCCCCGTGGTGAAAAGCGCGAACCTCTGCTGGGGACAGCACCACCACCTGCTGCGGTACCTGCGGGTGCCGGCGCCGTCCCGGCACGAGGCGCACATCGGCACCAGCTACCCGCTGCCCGCGGGCTGCACGGTCGCGGCCGTCCGCGCCGCGCTGACGCACCTGGTGCGCCGGCACGAGGTCCTGCGCACGGTCTACGACCTGACCGGCACCGCGGCCGACGGCCACGCCTGGCCGCGCCAGCTCGTGCAGCCGCCCGCGCCGCAGCCGGTCACCGAGGCGACCACGGAGGACGCCGTGGACGTCATCGCGCGCCTCACCCGTACCCCGTTCGACCTGGCCCGCGAGTGGCCGCTGCGAGCCTGCGTGGTCACCACCGGCGGCCGCCTGGTCCGGCTGCACCTGGTCTTCAACCACCTGGCCTTCGACGACGTCGCCCTCGACCGCCTCGCCGCCGAGCTCGACGAGCTCCTCGCCGCGCGCACCGAGGGCCGGCCGGCGGTGCTGGACCCGGTCGAACACCAGCCGGTGGACCTCGCCCGCTTCGAGGAGAGCCGCACCGAGGCCGACCTCGAACCCTCGCTGGGACACTGGCGCGACATGGTGAAGAAGCTCCCCGCGGACGTCTTCTCGAAGCGCCGCAAGGCATCCGATGCCGCACACAGCGCCTCGCTCACCGTCCCGACGCTGCTTTCGGCCGCCCGGGCGATCGCGGCACGCGAGCACGTGTGGCCCTCGGCCGTGCACCTGGCCGCCTATGCCGTCACGCTCGCCGCGTACACCGGGGAAACGCTGGTCGCGCACCGGATGTACACCAGCCAGCGGGACGCCAGCGGCTTCGGCGGTGCCGTCACGTGCCTGTCCTACCCGACCCCGGTGCTCGCCGACCTCGGCGGCGATCCGCGGTTTTCCACCGTGGTCAAGGAATCCGCCGCCCGCGTGAGCGAAGCGATGACGCACGCACACGTGCCCTACGACCGCGTCTACGAGCTGGTCGCCGAGAAAGGCGTGCGCGTGGTCGCCGAGCTGAACTTCCTCGACAACGCACCGCGGTCCTGCCGCACCAAGCGCGACCGGTACGCGGTCAACGCGGCCCCCGCCGACTGGGCGCACGCCGGTTCGGACAGCTACCTGCGCGTCTACGAATGGGCCGACGGCATCACCCTGGCCCTGCAGGCCCTCGACGCGGTCATGGACGCCGAGGCCGTCGAACAGTTCCTGCGCGGCTACGCGCGGCTCGTCGAGGCCCACCGCGAACCCGGCACCGACCTGCGGGTGAGCGAGGCCGCCGCGCTCATCGGCTTCACCCCGGCGGAACCACCGCGGATCGGAGCCCGAGAACCCGGGCGAACCGGCGCCGCGCCCGCCGAACGCGTGCTCACCGAGGTCGTGGCCGAGGTCAACGGCCTCGAGCACGTCGATCCGGCCCGCAGCTACCTCGGCGCGGGCGGGCGCGTGCTGCGCCTGCCCCGCGTGGTCGAAGCCCTGCACGAGCGCGGCTGGTCGGCCGGGCTCGTCCCGTTCACCACCGTCCGCCCCCTGGCCGCGCTCGCGCACGAACTCGTGCCGGCCCGAGGCTGAGCCGGAGATGGAGGAAACCATGTCCCTGCTCGAAGCACCCCGCCTGGAACGGGTGGCGTCGTTCGTGCCGGAGACGAGCCTGCCGGTCGCGGACCTGGCCGGCCCGCTCGGCCTCGACGCGACGCAGCTGCGCTTCTTCACCCGCTTCCTGGGCCTCGACCGCGTCGCCGTCGCGGACGGCCTCGACCTGGCCGACCTGCTGGCGGGCGCGGGGGAACGCGTGCTGGCCGGAACCGACCGCGACTCGGTCCGGTTCCTGGTCCACGCGCACACCATGCAGCACGTCGCCGTCGCCACGCCCGGCCTCCTCGAGGACGTGCGCACGCGGCTGCGGCTGCACCGGGCGACCGCGTTCAGCCTGTCACACCTCAACTGCGTGGTCGGGATCCACGCCCTGCACGTGGCCCGCTCGCTGCTGGCCACCGCGGCCCCCGGCGACCGCGTGCTCGTGCTGACCGGCGACAAGGTGCTCATGCACGAGGCCCGGCTGATCCGCGACACCACGATCCAGGGCGACGGCGCCGCCGCGGTGCTGCTCGGCCCGGACCCCCGCGGCGACCGCGTCCTCGGGCGCGCGCTGACCGTGCTGGGCGAGTTCTACCGCGGCATCGACTGCGACGAAGCCCTGCAGCTGCGGTACAAGCACGTCTACCCGGACGCGCTCGCCCAGGTCATGCAGGACGCACTGGACGACGCCAGGGTCGGCGCCGCGGACCTCGCCGCCATCCTGCCGCACAACGTCAACAAGCTGTCGTGGAAACGCATCACGGGCGCGCTCGGCGTGCCCCGCGACCGCGTGTTCCTCGACAACGTCGGGAAGTACGCCCACTGCTACAGCTCCGACCCGTTCATCAACCTGGCGGCGGCGCGCGCGGACGGGCGGGTCGATCCGGGGGACCTCGTGCTGCTGGCTTCGGCCGGTCTCGGGGCGACCTTCGCGGCGGCCGTCGTCGAGATCGGAGAAGGGAACCAGGGATGAATTTCGTGGCACGGCTGAAGAAGGACCTCACCGGCGACGCCGGGGCGCGGTTCGTCTTCGTCAACAACTTCGAGGTGGAACGCAGCTGGGCGGTGGGCGAGCCGAAACTGCCCGGCGCCGGCATCTCGTTCGCGGGGGCCACGGTCAACCGCATGGAGGAGATGGGCGCGCTGCTCGCCGGCGAGGGCGACCTGGTGGTGCTCAAGGCACCCATGGACCCCGCGTTCGCCGCCTACCTCGCGCGGATCGGCGCGGCCGACGGCTCGACGCTGA
Source organism: Amycolatopsis rifamycinica (assembly GCF_000695625.1). Lineage (GTDB taxonomy): Bacteria > Actinomycetota > Actinomycetes > Mycobacteriales > Pseudonocardiaceae > Amycolatopsis > Amycolatopsis rifamycinica. Next base: position 12,794 of record NZ_JMQI01000024.1, on the reverse strand, counting down.
TCGCCGAGCACAACGACCCGGACGCGATGGTGACCGAGGACGCGCTGAACTCGCCGGAGCTGCTGGGCCGGCTGCGGGAGCTGGCCGACGGCAACACCTACCTGATGCCGCTGGGCATCTCGGCGTCGGAAGAGGCCCTGGCGAAGGAATCCGGGCTGCCGCTCGCCGGTTCGACCGCGCAGATCTGCAAGGCGGTCAACGGCAAGGTGTTCAGCCGCGGCCTGGTCGACGCCCTCGGCCTGCGCCAGGTGCCCGGCCGGGTGGTGCACACGGTCGGCCAGCTGCGCGAGGCGCTCACCGCGCAGCTGGCGCTGGGCGGCCGGGTCGTGGTCAAGGAGTCCCTCGGCGTTTCCGGCCGCGGCATGGTCGTCGTCGAGGACGAGCGGGGCGCGAACCGGCTGCTGCGCCTGATCGAGCGCCGCGGTGCCGAGGCGCCGGCGAACCTGGTCGTCGAGTCCTGGATCGAGCACGCCCAGGACCTGAACTACCAGTTCGTCGTCTCCCGCACCGGCGGCGTCCGGTTCGAGACGGTCAAGGCGGCCGTGCTGAAGAACGGCGTGCACCAGGGCCACCGGTTCCCGGTGGAACTGCCGCCGGTCGCGGCGCGCGAGCTCGCCGAGGCCGTCGAGAAGATCGGGCGCGCGCTGCACGACGAAGGGTTCTTCGGGATGGTCGGCGTCGACGCGATGCTCGCCGCCGACGGCACGCTCTACCCGTGCCTGGAGATCAACGCCCGGTTCAACATGTCGACCTACCAGAGCCGGATCGCCGAAAAGTTCATCCCCGAGGGCCGCCACGCCATCGCGGCGACCTTCTCGCTGAAGCTGCGGCGCGAACACACCTTCGCCGAGGTCGAAAGCGCGCTCGGCGACCTGTTCTTCACCGGCGCCGGCGACACCGGCGTGCTGGTCAACAACTTCGCGACGCTCAACGCCGCGAACACCGGCGAGGGCTCCTTCCACGGCCGCCTCTACGCGATCTGCGTCGGGGACTCGCCCGAGGAAGCCCTCGCCGTCCGGACCGAGGCCGAGCGCCGTCTCGCCGAAATGGCAGGGGAAACCGCATGACCGGCATCGACTACCCGGACCTGGCCGCGCGCTTCGGCACGCCGCTCTACGTCTACGACGGCGACGTCCTGCACGCCACCATCACCGGCCTGCGCGCGGTGCTGCACCCGGCGATCGAGGTGTTCTACTCCCTCAAGGCGAACCCGAACATCAGCGTGTTCGCCGCCCTGCACCACGGCGGCGCGCGGGCCGAGGTTTCGTCCATCGTGGAGCTGCAGACCGTGCTCAAGGCGGGCGCTCGGCCCGGCGACATCATCTTCCTCGGTCCGGGCAAGAGCCAGGAAGAGCTGCGGGCGTGCCTGGAGACCGGCGTCTACGCGATCGTCTGCGAGTCCTTCGACGAGCTGGACGACATCGAACGGCTCGGCGCCGAGCTCGGGAAGCAGCAGCGGGTGCTGTTGCGGATCAACCCGACCTGCGCGATCAGCGGCTCCCGGCTGACCATGGGCGGCAAGCCCCGCCAGTTCGGCATCGACGAGGCCCAGGTCCTGGCCGCCGGACCGCGGCTGGCGGAGTACCGCCACGCCGACGTCGCCGGCATCCAGGTCTACATGGGCACGCGCATCCTCGACGCCGAAGTCGTCGGCAAGAACACGCGCTACGCCCTCGACCTGGCCGAGCGGGTCGCCGCGGAGACCGGCATCCGCCTGGAAGCCGTCGACATCGGCGGCGGCCTCGGCGTCGCCTACTTCGAGGGCGAGGACGACCTCGAAGCCGCCGACGTCGCCGCCGAGATCAACCCGATGCTGGCGGCGTTCCACCGGGCGCACCCGGGCACCCGGCTGATCATGGAGTCCGGCCGGTTCCTGGCCGGGCGCGCCGGGGTCTACGTGCTCGGCGTCCGGTACGTCAAGGAATCCATGGGGGAGCGGTTCGCCATCGCGGACGGCGGCACCCACCACCACATGGCCGCCGTCGGCATCGGCTCGTTCGTCAAGCGCAACTTCCCGGCCGTGCTGCTCACCCCGCGCGCCGCCGGCGAGGACACCGACGACACCGTCGAGCCCGGCCCGTGGACCGTCACCGGCCCGCTGTGCACGCCCAACGACACCCTGCTCAAGCAGGTGAAACTGCCCGACCTGCGTCCCGGTGACCTGGTCGGCGTCCTGAACTCCGGCGCCTACGGGCCGTCGGCCTCGCCCGGGCTGTTCCTCAGCCACGGGTTCCCCGCCGAGGTGCTCGTGCGCGGGGGCGAGGCCTTCCTGGTCCGCGACCGCGACGAGCCCGCAGACCTGCTGCGCAAGCAGCACCTGTTCCAGCCCGACACCGACAGCATGGGAAGTGAGCCGAGATGAACCGCACCGAGATCGTCGCCCACCTGGAGATCGCCCTGTCCGCCGTGCTCAACAAGGAGATCGGCGGCGTCACCCCGGAGCTGCGCCTGTTCGAAGACCTGGCGCTCGACTCCACCAGCGTCATCGAGCTGCTGATGAGCCTCGAGGACACCATCGGCCTCGAGATCGACCCGGACGAGCTGGGCCCGGAGGTCTTCCGCACGGTCGGCAGCCTGACCGACTACATCGAGTCGGCCTTCGCCAGGGCCGCCGCGGCGGTCTGAGCCATGTCCCTCCAAACCCTCGCGCCCCCGGGGCGGGCCGCGGGACCCCCGCGCCCGGCCGGGGTGCACCTGACCGGCGTCACGCACCGGGTGTTCCCCGAGCGCGTCAAGCCGGTGTTCGGGATGCGTCCCGAGCTGGCCCGGCTCATGGTCGAAACCTTCGGTGCCGCGGCCGATCAGGAGGACTTCCTGGCCCGCACCGGCAACGGGTTCATCGAGATGACCGAGGCCCTCCTGGCGGACGCGGGCACCCCGCTGCCGCCGCTGGACGCGGTGGTGCTCGCCTACCACGCACCCGACCTGTACCACTCGGAAGTCGCCGGCTGCTACCTCGCCGGACGGCTGCCCGGGAACCCGGAACCGTGCTCGGTCGCCGGGCCGGGGCCGGGTGCGGCGTTCACCGCGCTGCGCCTGCTGGACGGCCTGTGCCGGATCGGCGAGGCGGCCTCGGCGGCGCTGCTGGTGTACGACCAGAACGCCGTGCTGTGGGACAGCGGCCACCCGGCCACGCACCGGCCCGACGCCGCGGTCCTGCTGCAGGCCGGCGCCACCGGCGACGTCGCCGTCACCGAGCTGGAGGAGGTGCGGCTCGGCGGGACCGGGCCGCACACCGCCACCCTCGCCCTGGCCGACGTGCTCTACCGGCACCCGGGCGTCCGGGTACTGGCCGGCGCGGGCCTCACCCAGCGGCTCGCGGGCACGCCCTACGCCGGGCGGGTCGAGGCGGTGCCGGATCTGTGGTGCACCGGCGTGTGGGCGGGGCTCGCCCGCCTGTGGCCGCTGGAGGAGCCGGTGCTGCTGGCCGACTTCGAGCCCGCGGGCGGCACGTTCTGCAGCTGCCTGCTCGTGCCGGGGAGGGAGCACTGATGGGCCTGTTCGGTTTCGAGCCGGTGCGGCCGGTGGCCTTCGCGCCGGTGGCCTTCGCGCCGGTGGGTGGCACCTTCCGCAGCTGCCCCACCGCCTTCCGGCCGGCCTCCGCCCGTGATCCGAGGGTCGACACGCGTGATCGGGAAGCCGACACGCGTGATCAGCGGGTCGACACGCGCGAGCTGGGGAGGGAGCGCTGATGGACACGGGGCTGTCCCGGGTCGCCGTGCGGCTGCCCGGCCGGGTCGAGGCCGTCGACGACGTGCTCGTGCGGTCGGGCGCCAAACCGCTGGAGCGGCGGATGTTCGGCCGCATCTACGGCCTGCGCGACAGCCCGGTGCTCGCGCCGGGCGAGCGGATGGCGGACCACCTGGCCGAGGCCGGGCGGTCCGCGCTCGGCGGCGGGCCCGCGAGCCTCGTGCTCTACGGCCACACGCTGCTCATCGCCGAGCTCGACCTGTGCGGGGAGTTCCCGGACCGGCTGCGCGACGCGCTCGGCCTGCCGGGCGTCCCGTTCTTCGGGGTGTCGCACGTCAACTGCACGTCGGTGCTGCGCTCGGTCGAGCTCGCCCGGCGCTACCTGGCCCGGCCCGGCGCGGCGCCGGACGACCGCGTGCTCGTCCTCGGCGGCGACCAGGGCAGCGCGAGCGACCGCGGCCGCTACATCCCGGGCACGACCGTCGCGGGCGACACCGCGGCGGCGCTCGTGGTGTCCCGCGGGCGCTCGCGCTACCGCTACCTCGGTGGCGCGAGCGCCCGCGACACGCGGTTCCACCGCAGCCTGCGGATGACCAAGGAGGAGTTCGCGCTCTTCGGCAAGGTCTGCTGCGAGCAGGCGGTGGCGGTCGTGGGCGCCGCGGCCCGGGACGCCGGCCTGACGCTGCCCGAGGTGGACTGGGTGCTGCCGGACCTGTCCAACCGCATGTTCTGGCGCACCTTCAGCGGGCTGTCCGGGGTCCCGATGGACCGGATCCCGCTGGAGCTGGTCGCCGAGCGCGGGCACAACTTCGGGATCGACTCCCTGCTCGCCCTGCAGCACGCCGACGCGGCCGGCCGGTTGCGTCCCGGGCAGCGCTGCGCCCTGGTCTCCGTGGGCCAGGGCGCCTACTTCCAGTCGGTGATCGTCGAGGTCGTGGAGGAGAAGTGACCACCAGCCTGCTCGAATGCGAGCGAACCGCGCGCAGCGACGGCCTCGCCGCCGGTCTCGCGCGGGCCCTGCCCGCCACCCCGGCCGACCGGCTGGCCCCCGGCCGGTACGCGGCCGTGCCCGCCGCCACCGTGCCCGAAGGCGCCGAAGTGCGCACGCACAGCCTGGCCGATCGCGAGGACATCGTCTTCCTCGCCTGCTCGGGCCGTCCACGCGAAGAGCGTGACGCCCTCGAGCTGGCCGACTTCGGCCGGCACCTCGCCGCGGTCCGGCTGGGGGTGCTGCGCTCGGTGCTCGACCACGTCGTCGAGCACCTGTCGCAGCGCACCTCCGGCGACGAACCGCTGATTCGCAAGCAGCTGATCGTCGGCGCGATCGGCGACGTGATGGCCGCGGTGGAACGGCTGCGCGCCCAGGTGCGCTCGCAGCGGCACCCGGCCGCCGTGGCCGACGTCCACCGCGAGCTGGACGAGCTGGGCTGGCGGGTCGCCCAGCACCTCGGCGCCTCGGGCTTCCTGGCCACCTCACCCGCGCGGTCGCTCTACGTCTCGGCTCTGGTGGCCGGCACCTGGGTGGACCGGGAACCCGAAGGAGAACCGGCATGATCGAGCTGAGCGAACGCGTCCGCGCGGTCCGCGACCTGAGCCGGGAGGCGGCCGTGGACCTGCGGTCGCGGGCCCTGGCCATCGACACCGACCCGGACGCGATGGACGAGCACTACGGCTCGCCCGTTTTCGAAATGGTCCGGCAGGCCGACACCCCGCCGCAGTACCGCGAGTCGCTGCCGTCGACGCCGCTGCTGCGGGCGATGGAACGCGGCTCGTGCCTGGAGAACGTGGCCGGGCTGATCGAGCTGGCCCGCGGGGACGTCGGGGCGATCCTGGCCTGCCCGTCACCCGGCCTGGCCGGGGTGTTCGTGGAGCTGCTCGGCACCCCCGAGCAGCAGGAGTGGTTCTTCACCCGGATGCACGGCGGCCGCCGCTGGTCGTTCTTCGCGATGACCGAGGAGAGCCGCGGCAACGACGCGACCGCGATGGAGACCCGCTTCGACCGCGACGGCGAGGGCTGGCGGCTCACCGGCGGCAAGTGCTACGTCGGCAACGCCGCCCGCGGCAGCGTCGGCGTGGTGTTCGGCCGCACCGGCCGCGGCGCGCTGTCGATCCGCGCGGCACTGGTCGAGGTCCCGGCACCCGGCTGGCACGGCGAGAAGCTCGACATGATCGGCCTGCGCGGCGCCTACATCAGCCGGCTGTCCTTCGCGGACGTCGCCATCCCCGCCGGGCGGATGCTGGGCGACCACCTGCCGGTGACGCGGCGCGGGATCTTCGCCGCCATCACGACGTTCAACCACATGCGGGTGCGGATCGCCGCGTCCGCCGTCGGCACCGCGCTGGCGATGGTCGAGTACGTGCTGGAGCACCGCAAGAACGCCCCGGGCGGCCAGCTCGCGCTGGCGCGCGCCGAAGCGGGCCGGGAGCTGGTGTACGAGGCGGCGGCGCGGATCGACCGCGACCCCGAGCGCGGCTACCTCTCCAGTGCCGCGAAGCTCGGCGCGGTCGGCCTGGCGGTGGGGACGGCGCACTGGGCGTCGGCCGCGCTCGGCCCGGCCGGCCTCATCGAGCACCCGCTGCTGGAGAAGTGGACGCGGGACGTCCACGCCTTCGAGTTCATGGAGGGCACGAGCAACATCCACCGCCTGCACGTGGCGCGCGGGTACCAGGCGGGAGACGCCGATGCCTGACCTCGGGATCGACACGATCGCGTTCGCCGCCGCGCGGCGCGAGGAGTACGTGCCGTTGTCGGCGCTGCCCGGCGCCGCCGACCTGGTGCCGCCGGAGCGGCTGGCCGCCGCCGGGATTCCGTTGTCCCGCCTGATGGTGCGGATTCCCGAGGACGACGACGTCGACGTCGCGGCGCAGGTGCTGGCCGCCCTCGGGCCGCCCGCGGTGCCGCAGCCGCTGTTCTTCGTGCGCTCGGGCCCGCTGCGCGACCCGAACGTGGCCGCGCTGGCCGGGCTGGTGCAGCGCAGCGGCTGGGCGGGTGAGGACGTCGGCCTCTCGCACCTCGACGAGCTCGGCGGCACGGCCGTCTTCGGGCTGCTGGAGTGGGCGGTCGAGACGGAAGCGACGGCGGTCGTCTGCGACGAGCCGCTGTTCGCCGACGCGGCCTGCGGCGACCCGCGGTTCGCCGCGGTCGGCGTCCGGCTGCGGCGCGGTCGGTCCCCCTTGGCGGTTTCCGGTTGCGGGGAAGGAAAGCCCGCGCTGACGGCCGGCCACCGGTTCACCGGCCGCGGCCCGTGCGACGCGTGGCTGGCGTTCTGCGCGGCGCTGGCCGAAGGCGTGGTCGCCGACGGCGACCGGGTGCTGCTGCACACGCGCGGGCCGCTGCGTGAGGGCTGGCTGTCCCTGCTCGCCCTGGACGTCGCCGCGCTGCGGCTGGTGCCCGCCGCGACGGCGAGTTTGCTCGGGGGGCGGAGTGGATGAGAATCGGCGTGGACCTGATGTCGATCCCGCGGTTCGCGGAGGTCGCGGCGCACCCCCGGTACCGGACGCTGGTCTTCACCCCGGTGGAGCTGGAGCAGGCCGCCCGGATGGGTGCCGAACGGTCCCTGGAACGGCTGGCCGGGCGGTTTTCCGTCAAGGAGGCCACCTGCAAGATGCTGGGTCGTGGCTTCGGCCAGGGCCTGCGCTGGCGTGACATCGAGGTGACCAACGACGACTGGGGAGCGCCGTTGGTGACCCTCGGCGGCGGCGCGGCGGAGATCGCGGACGAGGCGGGCCTGGAGGAGATCGTGGTGACGCTGAGCCACCAGGCCGACCTGGTGGTCGCGGTCGCGGCGGCGGGGTGCGCCCGCCCGCCGCGCCCGTTCCGCCGCGCGGCCACGCCTTCTCTCGCCGCGCCGGTCCCGGCCCGGTTCGACGAACTGGCGGCCCTGGCCGCCGACCTGTTCTCGGTCCCCGCCGGCGAGGTGGCCACCGCGGCGTCGTTCGCGGGCGATCTGGGGGTCACGTCGGTGGTGGTGATCGAGCTGCTCGCCCGGATCGAGCACCGGTACGGCATCCGCATCCCGGAGGCCGGGATCTACCGGATGACCGATCTGCGGCACACCTACGGTGTGGTCGCCGAGGCGGCCGGCTGGTAGGGCGGGCAGAGAGAAGGGGCCTTCCGCAAGCGGAAGGCCCCTTCTCGTGTCCGGGTGCGCCACCGGCTCTGCCCAGCCGAGCTACAAGCGCCCCGATGTGGCGTCGATGGCGTCTGACGCATCGAACGCCACATCGGGGCGCATCGGCGCCGGCGCGTCAGGCGAGGGTGAAGCGTGCAGCTGCTTGGACTCCGGCCTGGAAGCGCGACACCGCGTCGAGGTTCTGCAGCATCGCGGCGATGTGCCGGCGGCAGGTCCGCACCGACATGCCCAGCCGGCGCGCCACGACCTCGTCCGTCAGCCCCTGGGCCATCAGCCGCGCGATCGTCTGCTGCAGGTCGTGCGCGATCTCGCCGCTGTACCCCTGGTCCTCGGCCGCGAACGGGGTCGCGCCGTCCCACAGCTGGTCGAACAGGCCCAGCAGGAACCGCACCATGCCCTGGTCGCGTACGCGGCGGGCCGACAGCTCGGCGACGTCCAGCGTCACCGCCAGGGAACGGTCGAAGACCACCGCCGCCTCGGGGACCCGGCTCAGCGTGCGGATGCAGGCTCCGCGGCCGGCCAGCTGCGTCAACCGCGCCCGGGCCGCGTACCCCGCCCGGCTGCGGTGCGGGCACACCACCCGGACCCCGACGCCGTCGCCCAGCACCGAATAGCACGCGTCGAGCAGCTCGTCGACCAGGTCGTCGGCCGCCTCACCCGGGTGCAGGACCACCAGCTCGTCGCGGCAGACCTCGGCCGCCAGCTTGATCAGGCCGCGGATCTCGGCGATCCCCTCCAGGCGGTCGACCGCGCCCGCCTCGCCCGCGGGGGCCCGGGTGATGCCGTCGATGCGCTCGCGCAGGCGGTCGGCCTGCTCGCGGCGCTCGTACATCGCGCGTTCCAGCGGCGTCACGACCAGTTCCGCGGCGGCCGACGGCTCGCGGGGGACCAGGCCGCCGTCCGCGGCCGCGCGCAGCAGGTGCAGCTCGACCAGCCGCGCGGCGGCCGCCTGCACCGTGTCGGCGGGCAGGCCGAGGTGCGCCGCGGCGGTGGCCACGGACGAGATCCGGCCGCAGCGCGCCGCATAGCGGTACAACTCGGCTTCGGGGTCGGGCTCGGGCATGGAGAACGCCCCGGGCGGCGGGAGAGTGGCCGTCGACATCGTGCCTCCAAGGCGGGGTCGGTTTGCTGCGTCCACCGTCGCAGCCGGGCTTCTCGGGCCGCCATCACGCCGCTCTCGCCCGGCGGTGGCGGGATGAGAGCGGCGTGATGGCCCGGTGAGGCCGGCCGGTGGTGTCCTCGGGAGGACACGGTTGACCGCCGAACGCGAAACAGGGTGACGCCATGCCTGACACACTCCCCATTCCGCCCGGGTTCCTCGAGATCCTGATCGCACACCTGCCCTACGCCCTCGGCGACCGGATCGCCGAAGACGACGACCTGGCCGCGCTCGGGCTCGACTCGATGGGTGTCGTGCAGCTCGTCACCGACCTGGAGGAAACCTTCGGTTTCGAGCTGCCCGACGAGCTGCTCACCGAGGACACCTTCGCCACCGCGGGCAGCCTGTGGGCCGCCGTCGCGGAGTTCGTCGTCCCGGAGCCCGCCGATGTCTGAGGCGGCCGCCCCGGTGCGGCTCGACGGGCTGCTCGCCCGCGGCGCGGCCGGCGATCCGGCCCTCACCCACAAGGACCGCACGCTGACCTACGCCGAGCTCGCCGACGCCGTCGCGCGCGTGGCCCACGGCCTGCACCGGCTCGGCGTCCGCCGCGGCGACCGCGTGGCGGTGTACGCGGAGAAGCGGCTCGAGACCGTCGTCGCGCTGTTCGCCGCCGCGGCCGCCGGTGCGGTCCTGGTGCCGCTGAACCCGCTGTTCAAGGCCCGGCACATCGCGCACGTCGCCACCGACTGCACGCCGAAGGTGGTGTTCACGACCGCCGAGCGGCGGACGACGGTCCGCGAGGCCGTGCCCGCAAGCACCCCGGTCGTGGTGTTCGGCGAGCCCGCGTGGGACGCGCTGACCGCGGTCGAGCCGGTCGCGGTGCCCGGCGCCGGCGCGGTGATCGACCAGGACCCGGCCGCCATCATGTACACCTCCGGCAGCACCGGCGGCCCCAAGGGTGTCATGCTGTCCCACCGCAACCTGCTCGCCGGCGCCGCGAGCGTCGCGCAGTACCTCGGCCACACGCGCGACGACGTCGTGCTCGCCGCGCTGCCGCTGAGTTTCGACGCGGGGTTCAGCCAGCTCACCACCGCGTTCGCCGCCGGTGCGCACGTCGTGCTCGTGAACTACCTGCTGCCCAGGGAAATCGTGCGGCTCTGCGCCCGCCACGGCGTCACCGCGCTCACCTGCGTGCCGCCGTTGTGGCTGCAGCTGGTGACGCAGGAGTGGCCCGCCGAGGCGACCGCCCGGCTGCGGTACTTCGCCAACACCGGCGGCCGGATGCCCCGCGCGACGCTGACGCGGCTGCGCGAGCTCTTCCCGGCGGCGCGGCCGTTTCTGATGTACGGCCTCACGGAGGCGTTCCGCTCCACCTACCTCGACCCGGCCGAGGCGGACCGCCGTCCCGGCTCGATCGGCAAGGCGATCCCCAACGCCGAAGTGCTCGTGCTGCGTCCCGATGGCTCCGCCTGCCTGCCCGGCGAACACGGCGAGCTGGTGCACCGCGGCGCGCTCGTCGCGCTCGGCTACTGGAACGACCCCGGGCGCACGGCCGAGCGCTTCCGCCCGGTGCCCGGCCCGGAAGGCCTGGTACGGCCCGAGATCGCCGTGTGGTCGGGCGACACCGTCTACCGCGACGAGGACGGGTTCCTCTACTTCGTCGGCCGCACCGACGAGATGATCAAGACGTCGGGCTACCGCGTCAGTCCCGCCGAGGTCGAGGAGGCCGCCTACGCGACCGGGCTGGTGGGGGAGGCGGCCGCGTTCGGCGTACCGGATCCGGTGCTGGGCCACCGGATCGTGCTGGCGGTCGCGCCCGAGGGTGAAGCCGAGGCGATTTCCCGGGCGCTGGCCAAGGAACTGCCCGCGTACATGCTGCCGCGGCGGATCGAGGTGCTGCCGAAGCTGCCCCGGTCGGTCAACGGCAAGTTCGACCGCGTCGCGCTGCGAAAGGCGCTGAGCGCGGTGCCCGCCGGCACCGAATGACGGCAGTTTCCTGCCACCGCGGGAGCCCGCCGCTCCCGTCGTCCCCGTGCGACAGTCCGTTTGCCGCGAACCGCAAGGAGCGATCCCCATGTTGCAAGCAATCGACCTCCGGAAACGTTACGACGAAGTGCAGGCCCTCGACGGCTTCAGCCTCGAAGTCGCGGCCGGCGAGATCGTCGGGCTGGTCGGCCACAACGGCGCCGGCAAGACCACCTTCGTCGAGATGGTGTCCGGGCTGCTGCGCCCGGACAGCGGAACGGTGCTCGTCGACGGCGTGTCGCCGACGCGCGCCCGGGACCGCATCGGCATCTCGCCGCAGCACATCGCGCTCTACCGCCCGCTGACCGTGCGCGAGCACCTGGAGCTCTACGGGCGCCTCGCCGGCCTGCGCCGGGCGGCGCTGCGCTCGGCGATCGACGACCTCACGGCCGCGCTGCGGCTGGAGAGCTTCCTGAACCGCACCTGCGGCCTGCTCTCGGGCGGCCAGCAGCGGCGGGCGCAGGCCGCGACGGCGCTGGTGCACCGGCCCGCGCTGCTGCTGCTCGACGAGCCGACCGCCGGTGCCGACCCCGAGACCCGTCAGGCGCTGCTCGACGTGGTCAAGCAACGAGCAGGCGAAGGAGCCGCAGTGGTCTACACCACTCACTACCTGACCGAACTGACCGACCTGCAGGCCACGATCGCGGTGGCCGCCGAAGGCCGGGTGATCGCGCGCGGCGCCGCGGACGAGCTGCTGTCGGGCCTGCCCGGCGAGGTCCGCGTGCGCACCGCCGACGAGCAGCTGACCGTCTCGACCACCGACCCGACGGGCACGCTGCTGGAGCTGCTGCCCACCGTGGCGCGGCCGGTCGAGTCCGTCGAGCTGCGCAACCCCAGCCTGGACGACCTCTACCACTCCCTGGCGGTGACCGATGTCGACGCGCACTGACTCCCTCTACCGGGCCGGCGCCCTCGTCCGCTACAACGCGACCCTGCGCCTGCGCGACCCCTCGCAGCTGATCAGCTACCTGATCACGCCGATGATCTTCATGGTGCTGTTCCAGCCGCTGTACGTGAAGGCACTGGGCACCGGCGCGGTCGAAGCCGTCACCGGGCAGCTGGTGATGTTCTCGGTGTTCGCCATGGCGATCGTCGGCAACGCGATCTTCGTCGAACGCGAGTGGCGCACGTGGGACCGGCTGCGCGCCAGCCGCGCCGCCCGCGCGGAATTGCTGATCGGCAAGGCCGTCCCGGTGTTCGTGGTGCTGCTGATCCAGCAGGCCGTGCTCATCGTGTACGGCTGGCTCGTCGTCGGCATGCCGTTCCCGGTGTCGCCCGGCCTGGTGTTCGGCGCGATGTGCCTGTGGGGCTTCATGCTGCTGGCCATGGGCGCCGCACTGTCCACTGTGGTGCGCAGCCGCGGCGACCTGATCGTCGCGGTCGACCTCGGCGCGATCACGATCAGCTCGCTCGGCGGCTCGCTGCTGCCGGTGTCGCTGATGCCGCCGTGGGCGCAGGCGCTGGCGCCGTTCTCCCCGGGCTACTGGGGGCTGTCGCTCATCCGCGCGGCCATGGCGGGCAACGCCGAAGCGATGCTGCGCCCGGCGCTCATCGTGCTCGGGATCGCCCTCGCCACCGGCGCGTTCGCCACATACCGGCTCGCCCACGGCTGGGGCCGCAGCCACCTGCTCTGATCTTCTCCCGGAGAAAGGATCCTGCCGTGACGGAACCGGCACCCGAATCGGCCGTGGCGCTCGTCGGGATGGCGGGGCGGTTCCCCGGCGCCGCCGACGTCGAGCAGCTGCGCCGCAACCTCGCGGCCGGGATCCCCGGCCTGCGCGAGCTGACCGACGCGGAACTCGCCGACGCGGGCGTGGACCCGGCCACCCCGGGCCACGTCCGCGTCG